>NZ_BOOY01000060.1 GCF_016863475.1 Spirilliplanes yamanashiensis | reverse complement strand
CCTAACACGGTCTATATTGCAAATGTCGAAAGAGAGACGACGAGCTTCGCGCTCTACCTCCGCACTTCGACCCACCGTTACCTGATGCCATGCCACCGATAGTCGTTCAATGTCGTCATCCGAGAGATCGGCAACGTAGAACGGCGTACAAACCTCAGTAACCGCGCCTGCGATGGGGCGAAAGCCCGCCTCGCGTGATGTAACCACGACGCGCACTGCGGGATATACCGAAAGGAAGATCCGCAACTGCTTAGCGAATGCAATCTTATCGCCAGCAGTCCTAATTTCATCCATTCCGTCTAGCAGCAGTAATAGCGTGCCATCCCTGAGCGCGCTGGCCACGGCCAGGCCGAATGGCTCTCGTAGCTCAGGCCGTTCAGCCCGGTTGATCTGTTCAAAAAGCGTTTCCACGACCGACTGGCCGGCGTCCCTGAGCTGTCGGCATCGGACGACCACTGGAAGGCAATGAAGATCAGGAAGACCGTCGGCGACGCGAACTCGCCGCTCCGGTTCAGCATAGGCAACCGCGAGCCGCTTAACGAGCGTAGACTTGCCGCTTCCGGGGGGG
>NZ_BOOY01000059.1 GCF_016863475.1 Spirilliplanes yamanashiensis | reverse complement strand
CAGGCTCCGCGCCGTAGTTGCCGACCGTGACCTTGTACTCCTCGACGATCTGGTGACCGCTACAGAAGGGCTCGCTGAGGATTACTGCTCGGGCCTGACGGGTCACCGGTACAGGACCGACGCGAGGCGCCGCCGCCAGTGTCGGAGTAGCCATCGAGGGAGGGAGGTCGAAAGACGCATGCTGGTCTGGCATAGGCGTCGCCGTAGACACCGGCGGAGCATCGATCGCTGTTTCCCAGGTCTTGAGCGTGTCGGCCACCCTCTCGCTTCGCTCGTCCACATTAATGCCGGCAGCGGCACAGAGAGCGAGAACGATGGCCTCAACCGTGCCGGCTTCGTGAGGTAGAACCTGGCCAGCGAGAACCCTCCGTATTGTCTCGTGGCTAGCGGTGCCCGTGAGCCCTCCGTCGGATGACTCGTTCTGGGCACAGATCCACCCAGCCAAGTTGCGGACTGTCGGCCTCCCTGCCCGCGAGTACAAAGCCCATAAAGGTCCGTGGAAATCCGCTCTTGGCCCTGGAGGCAGCTGCGGCTTGCGCATCCGCGGTGGCATATGACCTCCATGTTCAGGTTCCAAGTCAAGCCTTG
>NZ_BOOY01000058.1 GCF_016863475.1 Spirilliplanes yamanashiensis | reverse complement strand
GGCCCTGTGCCCACCCCACCCCCACCGAGTACACACAAGACATGATCCGAGTCTTCCTCCTCGACGACCACGAAGTCGTCCGCCGAGGCATCGCCGACCTCCTCACCCACACCGGCGACATCGAGATCATCGGCGAATCCGCCTCCGCCCAAGAAGCCACCCGCCGCATCCCCGCCCTACGACCCGACGTCGCCATCCTCGACGGCCGCCTGCCCGACGGCAGCGGCATCGACGTCTGCCGCGACATCCGCGCCATCGACCCCACCATCAAAGGCCTCATCCTCACCTCCTACGAAGACGACGAAGCCCTCTTCGCCGCCATCATGGCCGGCGCCGCCGGCTACGTCCTCAAACAAATCCGCGGCACCGACCTCATCGACGCCGTCCACCGCGTCGCCGCCGGCCAATCCCTGCTCGACCCCGCCGTCACCCAACGCGTCCTCGAACGCATCCGCCACGGCGCCGACGAACCCGACGAACTACGCACCCTCAGCGAACAAGAAAAACGCATCCTCGACTACGTCGCCCAAGGCCTCACCAACCGCGAAATCGCCGCCCGCATGTTCCTCGCCGAAAAAACCGTCAAGAACTACGTCTCCAGCCTCCTGGCCAAACTCGGCCTCGAACGCCGCACCCAAGCCGCCGTCCTGGCCACCAAACTCCTCGCCGAACACCCACACTGAG
>NZ_BOOY01000057.1 GCF_016863475.1 Spirilliplanes yamanashiensis | reverse complement strand
AACAACTACGACCGCAACGACACCCGGTTCCCGTACCTGCGTGACTTCGACATCTACGCCGGTCACGACTGGGCCTCCGGGCACGGCGCGTTCGGCGCGGGCAACAACCAGGAGTCCAGCAGCGAGGGCCAGAACTTCGCCAACGCCCTCATCCAGTGGGGCCAGGCCACCGGCAACACCGCCGTGCGCGACGCCGGCATCTGGATCCACACCACCCAGGCCGCCGCGATCCAGGAGTACTGGTTCGACGTCACCGGCGAGAACTTCCCGTCGCAGTGGGGGCACAACTACGCCGCCATCGTCTGGGGCTCCGGCGGCGCCTACGCCACCTGGTTCTCCCCCGAGCACGCCATGATCGTCGGCATCAACATGCTGCCCATCACCGGCGGCCAGCTCTACTACGGCGACAACCCGGAATCCGTCCGGGCCACCTACGCCGAACTCGTCCGCAACAACGGCGGCGAACCCACCATCTGGCGCGACATGCACTGGCAGTACCTCGCCCTCGGCGACCCCGACGCCGCCCTGGCCAAGTTCCGCGCCAACAGCTCCTTCACCTCCGAAGAGGGCGAGAGCAAGGCCCACACCTTCCACTGGATCCGCAACCTCGCGGCCCTGGGCCTGGTCGACAAGAACGTCACCGCCAACCACCCCCTCGCCAAGGTGTTCACCAAGAACGGCGCGAAGACCTACGTCGCGTCGAAC
>NZ_BOOY01000056.1 GCF_016863475.1 Spirilliplanes yamanashiensis | reverse complement strand
TCATGGGTCTGCGGATCAACCAGAACATCGCCGCGCAGAACGCCTACCGGAACCTGTCCGTCACCGACGGCCAGATGTCCAAGTCGCTGGAGAAGCTGTCCAGCGGTTTCCGGATCAACCGGGCGGCCGACGACGCGGCGGGTCTGTCCATCAGCGAGGGCCTGCGCTCGCAGGTCGGTGGCCTGAAGGTCGCCGTCCGCAACGCGCAGGACGGTATCTCGGTCGTGCAGACCGCTGAAGGTGCCCTCACCGAGGTGCACAGCATCCTCCAGCGCATGCGTGACCTGTCGGTCCAGGCGGCTTCCGGTGGCTCGAACGACACCGACGCCCAGGCCGCGAGCAACACCGAGTTCGGTGAGCTGAAGAAGGAGCTCGACCGCATCTCGAACACCACCAAGTTCGGGTCGCAGTCGCTGCTCAACGGCAGCTACTCCGGTGACTTCCAGGTCGACTGGAAGGACACCACCACCACCGGTGGCAAGTTCACCGTCGCGATCACGCAGGGCGTCAACGCGACCGCCCTGTCGCTGACCTCGGCGGCGATCAGCACCACCACCGGTGCCGTGTCCGCGATCGCGTCCATCGACTCCGCCATCAAGGCGGTCTCGACGTCGCGGGCCACCCTCGGTGCGTACCAGAACCGTCTCGAGCACACGATCAACAACCTGAACGTGTCGGTCGAGAACCTGTCTGCTTCGGAGTCGCGCATCCGTGACACCGACATGGCCCAGGAGATGATGAGCTTCACCCGCTCGCAGATCCTGTCCCAGGCCGGCACCTCGATGCTGTCCCAGGCCAACCAGTCGCAGCAGGGCGTTCTCTCGCTGCTCCGCT
>NZ_BOOY01000055.1 GCF_016863475.1 Spirilliplanes yamanashiensis | reverse complement strand
GCCTAGCTGTAGTGGCCAGGACCGTTGTTGACGCGGCTGATGGGTGGCTGTCCTGCGAGGACGGTGTGGCTGCGGTGGTGGTTGTAGGTATGTAACCAGCCGGGCAGCGCGTCGGCTCGGTCTTGGCCGCTGGTGAAGGGCCGGGAGTAGATCCATTCGTCGCACATGGTGCGGTTGAAGCGCTCCGCTTTGCCGTTGGTCTGGGGTCGGTAGCGGCGGGTGAATCGTGGTTGGGCGCCGAGCTGCTGGAGGGCGTGGTGCCAGGCTCGGCCGCGCCGGTAGGCCAGGGCGTTGTCGGTCATGACCCGTTCGATGCGGGCGATGCCGAGGGCGGCGAAGTGTGCGGCGGCGCGGTGCAGGAACCCGGCGCAGGTGGCGGTTTTCTCGTCGGGGTGGATTTCGGCGTAGGCCAGGCGGGTGTGGTCGTCGATCGCGGCGTGGACGTATTCGTAGCCGACCCTGACGGCGTCGCGGGCGCGGCGGCGTTCGAGGCTGTCGCGGCCGTGGACGCGCCAGCCGCCGCCGTCGCGGAGCCGTCCGATCTTCTTGACGTCGACGTGCACCAGTTCGCCTGGGCGGTCGCGTTCGTAGCGGCGGATCGGGGTGCCGGTGGGCCGGTCGAGCCAGGCCAGGCGGTGCAAGCCGTGCCGGGCCAGCACGGCGTGGATCGTGGAGGCGGGCATGCCCAGCAGTGGAGCCAGCCGGCGTGGGCCGCGCTTGAGCCGGGTTCGTAACGCGCACACGCGGGCCTCGATCTCCGGCGAGGTCTTGCTGGGCAGCCGGTGCGCGGTGCTGGACCGGTCGTGCAGCCCGGCATGGCCTTCGGCGCGCCACCGAGCCAGCCATTTGTAGCCAGTAGCCCGCGAGCAGCCCAGCTCGGCGACGACGTGTGCCACCGGGCGGCCGTCGCCGACGACACGCTGGATCAGCAGGCGGCGGCC
>NZ_BOOY01000054.1 GCF_016863475.1 Spirilliplanes yamanashiensis | reverse complement strand
CCGGCGGCGGACCCCCTCATCACGAGCGGAGGACGACCATGACGTATCGGATCGCGATCAACGGTTTCGGCCGGATCGGTCGTAACTACCTGCGTTGCCTGCTGGGCAAGGGGTTGCTGGGTGCCGGGTACGACGTGGTCGCCGTGAACGACCTGTGGGACACCGGGATGCTGGCGCACCTGCTCGCGCACGACTCGACGTTCGGCCGGCTGGGCCATGACGTGGTCGTGGGCGACGGCGCGTTGACGGTGGCCGGGCACACCATTGCGACGTTCCGGCAGCGTAGCCCGGAGAATCTGCCGTGGGCCGATCTGGATGTGGATCTGGTGATCGAGTCGACGGGTAAGTTGCGGTCGCGTGACGACGCGGCGCTGCATCTGAAGGCGGGCGCGAAGCGGGTGCTGATCTCGGCGCCGGGCAAGGGCGCCGACGCGACGCTGGTGCCGGGTGTCAACGCGCACCTTTTCGATCCGGTGGCGCATCAGATCGTGTCCGCGGCGTCGTGCACGACGAACTGTGTGGCGCCGATGGTGAAGGTGTTGCACGAGGCGTTCGGGCTGGAGCGTGGTTATCTGACCACGGTGCATGCCTACACCAATGACCAGTTGGTGCTGGATGCCCCGCACAAGGATCCGCGTCGGGCCCGCGCGGCGGCGGTGAACATCATTCCGACGAGTACGGGTGCGGCGAAGGCGGTCGGGCTGGTGCTGCCGGAGTTGGCCGGCCGGCTCGACGGTGTGGCGTTGCGGGTGCCGGTGGAGGACGGCTCGATCAGTGATCTGACGTGTGAGCTGACCCGGCCGGCAACGCGGGGTGAGATCAACGCCGCGATGGCGGAGGCCGCCGCCGGTGCGCTGGCCGGGATCCTGCGCTACACCGAGGCGCCGATCGTGTCGCGTGACATCGTGGGTGACCCGTCGTCGTGTGTGTTCGACGCGGGGCTGACGCAGGCCACGGGCACGTTCGTGAAGGTGTTCGGCTGGTACGACAACGAGTGGGGCTACCTCAACCGCCTCGCCGACCTGA
>NZ_BOOY01000053.1 GCF_016863475.1 Spirilliplanes yamanashiensis | reverse complement strand
TGAAGTGACCCCCTGAGGCCGGACACCTCCTGACTTGGCATCCTGCCGAGGAGGAGGAACCGCATGGCACCACCGAGTAAGTACCCGCAGGAGTTCCGGCGCCAGGCCGTGGCGCTGGTGTTGGACTCCGGCCGTCCGGTCCGCGACGTGGCCAAGGAGCTGGGCGTCAACCACGAGACGCTGCGCAACTGGGTCACCAAGGCCAAGCAGGACCGAGCCACCACGGCCGGCGGTGGACCGCAGGCGTTGAGCAGCGACGAACGCGCCGAGCTGACCCGGCTGCGGCGGCAGGTCGCGCAGCTGCAGCTGGAGAAGGAGATCCTGAAAAAAGCCGCGGTCTTCTTCGCACGCGAGACGGAGCGGTGAACCGGCACGAGATCTACCGGTTCATCGCCGCGGAGAAGACCACCTATCCGGTCCGTCTGCTCTGCCACGTCCTCGGCGTCGGCCACTCCGCGTTCTATGCCTGGCTCGGCGGCGGCCGCGACCGCGCCGAGCAGCGAGTTCGAGACGATCAGGCGCGGGCCGCGGCAGCGAGACAGGCCTGGGCGGAGCATCGGTGCGTCTACGGCGCCCGCCGGTTGACCGCCGAACTGCACGAACGCGGCCACCGATGGAACCGCAAAGCCGTCGCCCGGTTGATGCGCCTGGCCGGCATCGAAGGCGCCCACCGGCGGCGGCGCGGCAAGCCGCGGCGCCGTGCAGTGGCGACCGCGACGGCGCCGGACCTGGTGCAGCGCCGGTTCACCGCCACCGCCCCGGACCGGCTCTGGGTCGCTGACATCAGCTATCTGCGCACCTGGGAAGGGTTCCTCTACCTCGCCGTGGTCGTCGACGCGTTCAGCCGTCGGGTGGTCGGCTGGGCGATGGCCGATCACCTACGCACCGAGTTGATCCTCGACGCCGTCGGCATGGCCATCCAGGCCCGCCGCCCGGCCCGCGACCAGCTCATCCACCACTCGGACCGCGGAACGCAGTACACGTCGTTCGAGTTCGGCCGCACCCTGCGCTCCTGCGGCGTCCTGGCCTCCATGGGCTCGGTCGCGGACTGCTTCGACAACGCCCTGGCCGAAACGTTCTTCGCCACGCTGAAGACCGAACTGGTCTACACCCGCTCCTGGCCCACCCGCCACGAACTCGAAATGGAGGTGTTCTCCTACATCGAAGGCTTCTACAACCCTCGCCGCCGGCACAGCCGCCTAGGTAACGTCAGCCCCGCCACCTACGAAACCCGCCACCACGACACCGTGACAGACATCGAGGTGTCCGGCCGATAGGAGTCACTTCA
>NZ_BOOY01000051.1 GCF_016863475.1 Spirilliplanes yamanashiensis | reverse complement strand
AGTTCGTCGAGTCCGCACGTTCCTGGTTCGACTCGATCTGGAACACCATCGCGCGGGAGTATCGCCCGTGAGCGCAGACCAACTCGTCAGCCTCGTCGGCTCAGGTCCCCTACTCCTCGACTTCGACGGACCGGTGTGCGGAGTTTTTGCGGGTCTGCCCGCCCCCCAAGTCGCAGCCGAGCTAGTTGAGCTGCTACGCGCTCAGCGGGTCGCCCTTCCCAACGACCTCGCGACGGAGGCGGACCCGCTTGCGGTAATGCGGTGGGTCGGCTACCACTGCAGTCACGACGAGACGACCGCCGTTGAAGACGCGCTCACCGCTTTAGAGTTGCGTGCCGTGGCTACTGCAACGCCGACACCGTTTGGCCATGAGACGATCCTGGCAGTCAGGGCCGCCGGCCTGCCGGTCGCCATCGTCAGCAACAACTCGAGCGAAGCCGTTTCGGCATACTTGGCTGCGCACGGGCTATCCAACTACATAGACCATATCTTCGGCCGTCCCTACAGTCGGCCTGAGCTGATGAAGCCGAATCCAATGATGATCCTCGCTGCAGTACGGGCCCTACATTCCCAGGCAGCGCGCTGTGTCCTTGTTGGAGATTCGCTTACTGACATCGAGGCAGCCCGCGTCGCTGGCGTACGCGTGGTCGGTTACGCAAACCAGCCTAGCAAGGTCGTGCGCTTCGGCATCGCTGATGCGGTGGTCACATCGATGGCTGACGTCGCGCGGGCGTTGTCGCGGGCCAAGAACCGGCCGTCGAATTGAGCGATCAAGGCAAGGACCGGTCACGACGGTCCTATCGTTTCGCGGTTCGCGCGCCTGTTAACGATCGCCCAGCGCCAAGGATATAGCTTCAGATGCGCGCGCCCACTGTCGCGGGCACCGTTGCCGGCCAGATGAAGGCAAGCACCTCTCCTGTTAGCCGTCGCTCAGCGCCCATAGGTTAGCGATCTCGGGATCGCAGAAGCTTGCTTCGTTTTTTGAACGGGTCTGGGACTGGCTCACCGAGCGCCTCGAACATGCGGACGGCGAACTCGACCTCGGTGCGGTTTCTAGCATCGCCGAGTTCCTGATCCCCCTGCATAACCTCCGCAATTCGCTCCCGCCTCCAGGGCAGGTCAAGGTAATAGCTACAGAGATAGATGGCACACATTACGCGCGGGGATTCTCCCCGCACTTCGAGTTGATAGCTAAAGAAGGAATCGAGCGCGGTGGGTTCAATGTTCAAGTCTCCTATGTCCCACCTGCCAACGATTCGGGTGGTCATCAGCGCCCAAGGGATACCACTGCTACGGTCGGGCTCGTTCACCCAAGCGCGCAGGAGCCATTGCTGGAGACGATTAACGAGTTCAGGACTCTGCACGCTCAGACCACGCCAGCCTATGGCCCAAATCGCTAGGACCTTGCTGGCCGGACTCAGTCGATCGGCACACAAGACCGAGGCGGCGATCTCGAAGGACTTACGCCACTTGGACAGATGAACTTTTCCTATGGGCCTAGGAACCTCCGGCTCCAATGCGTTGCCATCATATAGACAGGCGAAAACCAATAAAGCAAACCCGCGCAACACGCCAGACTCGTCCGAACGCCGCAATTCGACCGCACAAGCATCTAGGATCTTGTGAACGGGCTGATCAACGAACTCGGAACCTACCAAGCTTACAAACAGAGTTACTGCTGGATCCAGGTCCTTCGCAATGCTTGCCCTACTCTGCACGTAGGCGCGCAGACTGTCCTCATAACGAGATCCGAGCACCTCCAAGGCCACGTCGCCCTCGAACATGTACACGACGTGATAGAGCGCTTTGTCAAGCAGCTCCGGTGCAACAGGCACGTCGTCAGCCAGGCAACCAACGAGATTGCTAACAAGAGGAAAGATGCGATCGTCATAACGGTTTATGTCATCAGCCGTGTTGCGCGCCGGCCGTGGGACGGCCCTAATTTTCTTGATTACTTCAGCCACGACTGCAGATGCGCTTCTACCTTGGAGAGCCGCCGTGAGAACCACGACCTCGCGCCATGTCGAATCCCCAAGTCTAGGCTTGATTAAGTCAAGCGTTGAGGATGCCGAAAGCGCTTGAGGAAGCCACTTCTCAGTGATGGCCCGCGCACACAAATACTCCTGGAACGTAAGGTGCTTAAATTCATAGAACGGTTGTAGCGTTCCGTCGTAAACCTCGTGTCCCGCTAGAGTGAGCAGACTGCTTCGCTCTTCGATCTTCGCAATCATCTCTGAGATCCCGAGCTTGGCGTGCATTAACAGGTCCGGCATTTCACTTCGTGCCTGCCGGAGCAGTCGGCGAAGCTCGGCGTCAGTAATGGTCTGCTTTCCGTTGGTCATCATCCAGTGAGCGACGAAGCCGAGTTGAGGGAGAGCTTCGTCGGGATCCACAGGGGTGTGTCCTTCGACATTCCAAGTCATCAGAAGCACTTCGACGGCTTTGCCGTAAAGAATGGAGCGCCTACGCGGAAGCTGCCCAACGCCGCGCCGGACAAGAAGCAAGGTGGTGAGCAAGAGGGGATTGGATGCAAGCCG
>NZ_BOOY01000050.1 GCF_016863475.1 Spirilliplanes yamanashiensis | reverse complement strand
AAAGATGTCCGGCGGTGTCCTACTCTCCCACACCCTCCCGAGTGCAGTACCATCGGCGCTGAAGAGCTTAGCTTCCGGGTTCGGAATGGGACCGGGCGTTTCCCCTCCGCTATAACCGCCGTAACCCTATCAACAACATCAAACAACACTCACTACACCAAGCTGTGCGGGGTTGTTTGTGTGCTGTGAATCGTATAGTGGACGCGTGGCAAATGTTGTAGGTAAGTCCTCGGCCTATTAGTACCGGTCACCTCAACCCATTACTAGGCTTACAGCTCCGGCCTATCAACCCAGTCGTCTAGCTGGGGGCCTTACCCCACAAAGGGGTGGGATACCTCATCTTGAAGCGAGCTTCCCGCTTAGATGCTTTCAGCGGTTATCCCTTCCGAACGTAGCCAACCAGCCATGCCCCTGGCGGGACAACTGGCACACCAGAGGTTCGTCCGTCCCGGTCCTCTCGTACTAGGGACAGCCCTTCTCAAGTATCCTACGCGCACGGCGGATAGGGACCGAACTGTCTCACGACGTTCTAAACCCAGCTCGCGTACCGCTTTAATGGGCGAACAGCCCAACCCTTGGGACCTGCTACAGCCCCAGGATGCGACGAGCCGACATCGAGGTGCCAAACCATCCCGTCGATATGGACTCTTGGGGAAGATCAGCCTGTTATCCCCGGGGTACCTTTTATCCGTTGAGCGACACCGCTTCCACTCGCAAGTGCCGGATCACTAGTCCCGACTTTCGTCCCTGCTCGACCTGTCAGTCTCACAGTCAAGCTCCCTTGTGCACTTACACTCAACACCTGATTGCCAACCAGGCTGAGGGAACCTTTGGGCGCCTCCGTTACCCTTTAGGAGGCAACCGCCCCAGTTAAACTACCCACCAGACACTGTCCCTGAACCCGATAAGGGCCCGAAGTTAGATACCCAAAACTGACAGAGTGGTATTTCAAGATTGCCTCCACCCGAACTGGCGTCCGAGCTTCACCGGCTCCCACCTATCCTACACAATCCGATTCGGATACCAATGTCAAGCTATAGTAAAGGTCCCGGGGTCTTTCCGTCCTGCCGCGCGTAACGAGCATCTTTACTCGTACTGCAATTTCGCCGGGCCTGTGGTTGAGACAGTGGGGAAGTCGTTACGCCATTCGTGCAGGTCGGAACTTACCCGACAAGGAATTTCGCTACCTTAGGATGGTTATAGTTACCACCGCCGTTTACTGGCGCTTAAGTTCTCCGCTTCGCCCCGAAGAGCTAACAGGTCCCCTTAACGTTCCAGCACCGGGCAGGCGTCAGTCCATATACATCGTCTTACGACTTGGCATGGACCTGTGTTTTTAGTAAACAGTCGCTTCCCCCTGCTCTCTGCGGCCATACCACGCTCCACCCGCAAGGGGCTTCACGCGTCCGGCCCCCCTTCTCCCTAAGTTACGGGGGCAATTTGCCGAGTTCCTTAACCACAGTTCGCCCGATCGCCTCGGTATTCTCTACCTGACCACCTGTGTCGGTTTGGGGTACGGGCCGCTCGGAACTCGCTAGAGGCTTTTCTCGGCAGCATAGGATCACTGACTTCACCTGAATCGGCTCGGCATCACGTCTCACCCTATATGCACCACGGATTTGCCTATGGTACGGGCTACACGCTTACCCCGGCACAACCACCGGCCGGGATCAGCTACCTTCCTGCGTCACCCCATCGCTTGACTACTACAAGTGAGGGTCCCACGCTCACCACCATTGACCCGAAGGTCGCCGGCAGCTCGGGTGGTTAGCACCACAAGGTTCATCATGGGCGTTCCTTCGCGGGTACGGGAATATCAACCCGTTATCCATCGACTACGCCTCTCGGCCTCGCCTTAGGCCCCGACTCACCCAGGGCGGATTAGCCTGGCCCTGGAACCCTTGGTCATCCGGCGGAAGGGTTTCTCACCCTTCATTCGCTACTCATGCCTGCATTCTCACTCGTGTAACCTCCACGCCTGGATCACTCCGGCGCTTCCCCGGTCACACGACGCTCCCCTACCCATCCACACACCTGCACCCACCAGTCAAGCCGGCAGGCGGAGTTATCATGTGAATGCCACAGCTTCGGCGGTGTACTTGAGCCCCGCTACATTGTCGGCGCGGAACCACTTGACCAGTGAGCTATTACGCACTCTTTAAAGGATGGCTGCTTCTAAGCCAACCTCCTGGTTGTCTAAGCGACCCCACATCCTTTTCCACTTAGCACACGCTTAGGGGCCTTAGCTGGTGATCTGGGCTGTTTCCCTCTCGACTACGAAGCTTATCCCCCGCAGTCTCACTGCCGCGCTCTCACTTACCGGCATTCGGAGTTTGGCTGATGTCAGTAACCTTGTAGGGCCCCTCGACCATCCAGTGCTCTACCTCCGGCAAGAAACACACGACGCTGCACCTAAATGCATTTCGGGGAGAACCAGCTATCACGGAGTTTGATTGGCCTTTCACCCCTAACCACAGGTCATCCCCCAACTTTTCAACGTTGGTGGGTTCGGCCCTCCACACGGTCTTACCCGCGCTTCAGCCTGCCCATGGCTAGATCACCCCGCTTCGGGTCTAGAACATGCGACTCAGACGCCCTCTTCAGACTCGCTTTCGCTACGGCTTCCCCACCCGGGTTAACCTCGCCACATGCCACTAACTCGCAGGCTCATTCTTCAAAAGGCACGCCGTCACCCCGAAAGGCTCCGACGGATTGTAGGCGAACGGTTTCAGGTACTATTTCACTCCCCTCCCGGGGTACTTTTCACCATTCCCTCACGGTACTCGTCCGCTATCGGTCACCAGGAAGTATTTAGCCTTACCAGGTGGTCCTGGCAGATTCACGGCAGATTACAGGGGTCCGCCGCTACTCGGGAACACCACAAGAAGGCCACACATTTTCGTCTACCGGGCTCTCACCGTCTACGGCCAGCTTTCCCACACTGTTCGACTAACATGCGACTTTATAACTCCTTACGTGCGTGTCAGCACACGTGAGTGGGTCCCACAACCCCGGCAACGCAACCCCTGACAGGTATCACACGCCACCGGTTTAGGCTACATCCGCTTTCGCTCGCCACTACTCACGGAATCACAATTGTTTTCTCTTCCTACGGGTACTGAGATGTTTCACTTCCCCGCGTTCCCTCCACACACCCTATGCATTCAGGTGCGGGTGACACCACATAACTGGTGCCAGGTTCCCCCATTCGGACACCCTGGGATCACAGCTTGGTTGACAGCTCCCCCAGGCCTATCGCGGCCTCCCACGTCCTTCATCGGCTCCTGGTGCCAAGGCATCCACCGTTCGCCCTTGACAACTTAACCACAACAAACTGTTCTCGGCATTAAACAGAAAACAAGATGCTCGCGTCCACTATACAATTCTCAACCCACAACCAACCCATCCCCCACCCGCGCACACCAGCCGGCCCACAGACCGCGGTATATACACAGAAGGATGCCTGGCACCGAAACAACAACCCA
>NZ_BOOY01000049.1 GCF_016863475.1 Spirilliplanes yamanashiensis | reverse complement strand
TCCTACGCCATCGCCGCCGCGGTGGCCGGCATCAACTACGCCCACTTCGCTCACGACGGCATGCGGCCCACCGCGGCTGCCGTCGCGTTCGGGCTGCTGTCCCTGCTCTCGCCGTGGCTGTGGGGCCTGCACACCCGCCGCGCTCAGCACGTGCAGCTCCTCGACCGGGGCGTGGTCGACGGCGCTGGCGCCACCTTCTCCGCCGAACGCATCCGCGCCTTTCCCATCCGCGCATGGGCCGCCCGCCGCTGGTCCATCGACCACAACATCACCGACCCCGCCGCCGCCTGGACCGGCTACAACACCGCCCGCGCCGCCCGCCGCGCCGCCTACCCGTCCGGCCGCATCGCCACCGCCTGGGCCGCCCTGCGCGGCACCCTCCCGACACCGACCCCGCCGGCCGCCCCGACACCCGCCCCGACCCGACCCCGCAAGACCACCAACCCCACCGCCAAGCCCGCCACGACGACAGCGCAGGGGAGCACCTCGGAACGGGTCGCCCTGGCACTGAGCAAGCACCCGGACGCCACCCCGGCACAGATCGCCGTCCGGCTCAAAGTCTCCGAACGCACCGTCCAGCGGTACTGGCCCCGCCCGACCACCACGCCGGACGCGCTCCCCACCGCGGCCTGACTTCGCCCGGGGCGCGGCCTCACGGCCTCGCAAACCATCGGCCGCGCCCCGGCCCTCCCAACCGGCACCAACCGACTGGAGAGACCCCAGATGTTCCCATCCCTCCGCGCGCTCTGCTGTCGCCTACGGGCCGTCGGACCGGTCGCGCTCATCCTCGGCACGCCACAGCGCGCCACCATCGCCAACCACCCGGACGGCGGCTACCGCCTGCTCATCGACTACACCGAGGGCCGCGAGTGGCTCGACCTGCCGCGCTCGCGCGCCGCCGACCTCTACGGCCGCCCGGGTGACGCCGAGTTCGACGCCGCCGCCCGGCTGCTCACCGCCCGCCACCTGACGTGGGAGCTGCCCTGGCAGCTCGACAAGGACGGCCACCTGACCTGCCCCGTCTCCTGGAAGGAGCGCCCCTGATGACGACGCCCAACCACGGCGCTGGCGACAACTTCGACTGGGCCGCCGCCGAGGCTGACGTGGTCGACCTGAACGCCGCCCGCCACCGCCGCGACAACCCGCCCCGACCCGGCGACACCGTTGACGACACGACCGCGACAGCGACCACCGCCGCTGACGACACCGACGACGACGGTGGCACGCTGCTCGTCGACAGCGCCGCCGCGCAGCGCCGACCCCGCCTCACGCTCGCCGCGCTGCGCGACGCCGAGCGGCGCCCGATCATCCCGCCGTGGCTGCGCTCGCGCGCCGAGTTCGTCGGCAATCTCGCCTACGCGACCGGGCTCGCCGGGCACAGCCTGGGCTACCACCTCGTACGGCTGCCGAAGTACGCCGCCAAGCTGCTCGTCCGGTCGCCGCGCGGCTTCGGCCGGGTGTGCGTCGGCTACCACCGCTGGCTGTGGGACATGGAAGGCGACCCGGTCCGGCACGCCATCGTGCGTGCCGCGATCGACCGGCCCGACGAGGCCAAGATGTACGACCGACTCAGCACCAAGCGCGACCGCCGCGTCCGCTGGCGCGGTCTCGTCACGATCGGCCTCGCCGCCGGGCTCCTCGTGGCCGTCGGCGCGTTGCTGGTCGCCGCCCCCCGGATCCAGTGGAGCGTCCTCGCCGCGGTGGTGGGGGTGCTCGGCGTGATCGGGTCGCCGGCCGACAAGCCGCTGCTCGACACGGCCGTGGTGACGGCGCCGGTGCCGCCGCTGACGTCGGACATCGTGCTGCGCGCGCTGTCCGTCATGGGCATCGCCGGCATCAACCAGGCCATTCGCCGCGACGGGCCGAAGGCCATCGCGTTCCCCGCACCCATCGCCCGCGACGGCAAGGGGTGGCGCGCCGAGGTCGACCTCCCGCCCGGCGTCACCGCCTCGGACGTCATCGAGGACCGCGCCCGCCTCGCCTCCGGCCTGTCCCGCCCGCTCGGCTGCGTATGGCCGGAAGGCCGCCCCGACGTCCACCCCGGCCGCCTCGTGCTGTGGGTCGGCGACCAGGACATGGCGACCAGCAAGCCCGCGCCCTGGCCGCTGCTCAAGGCCACCACGTTCAACCTCGGCAAGGCGTTCCCGTTCGGCACCGACCCGCGCGGGCGCCCGGTCATGATCGAGCTGCTGTACACCAACGTGCTGATCGGCTCGATCCCCGGCTACGGCAAGACCGCCGCCACGCAGCTCCCGCTCGTGGTGGCCGCGCTCGACCCGTACGCCGAGATCTGGGCGTTCGACTTCAAGGGCACCGGCGGGCTCGACCCGATCGAGCGCGTCTGCGCCCGGTACGCCTCCGGCCAGGACGACGAGACCGCCGAGGCAGGGCTGATCGCCCTGCGCGAGCTGCGCAAGGAGTGCGCCAAGCGGGCCGCCACGATCAAGCGGCTGCCCAAGCACGTCTGCCCGGACAACAAGGTCACCGCCGAGCTGGCCCGACGCAAGGGCCTCGGCCTGCACTGGCTGGTCGTGGCCCTGGACGAGGTGCAGGAGCTGTTCTCCCACCCGGAGTTTGGTAAGGAGGCCGGCGAGCTGGCCGAGAAGATCATCAAGCTCGGCCGCGCGCTGGGCGTCATCCTCATCATCGCCACCCAGCGCCCGGACGCGAAGAGCCTGCCGACGGGCGTCTCCGCGAACGCGGGGACGCGGTTCTGCCTGCGGGTCATGGGCCAGCTCGAGAACGACATGATCCTCGGTACGTCGGCCTACAAGAACGGCGTCCGGGCCACCATGTTCACCAAGCGGGACCTCGGCCTCGGCTACCTGGTCGGTTCGGCCGACGACGCGCAGATCACCAAGACGTACTACCTGAACGGCCCGACGGTCGAGGCCATCATCACCCGTGCCCACGCGGCAAGGGAGGCCGCCGGAACCTTGATCGGGCACGCCGCCGGCCAGGCACCCGAGACGCCCGCGGTGCGGCGGGACACGCTGCTCGATGACGTGCTCGCCGTCATCCCGGCCGCCGACGCGAAGGTGTGGACCGACACCGTCGTGGACCGGCTGACCGAGCTGCGGCCCGAGGCGTACGCCGACCTCACCCGCGACCAGCTCACCGCCGCGCTCAAGCCCTACGGCATCACCACCGGCCAGGTCTGGGGCACCGACCCCGCCACCGGCAAGGGCGCCAACCGGCGCGGCATCGACCGCCAGCACATCACCGATGCGATCGCGGAGCGTGACCGCCAGCGCCGCGCCGGATAGCCGCGATCGGCCGCTAGGTCTAGCGCCACCACCCGCTAGACCTAGCGGCCTCGCTAGCGCCCCATCCGATTCCTGATCAGCGCCCTAGTTCCTAGCGGCGCCACCCCCGCGCACCCCGAAACAGCCCTCAGGAGGCGTTCCGTGGACTCCCCGGCCCTGCTAGCTAGCCTCGCCCTGCTCGGTTACGCAGCGTTCTACATCATCGCCTGCGCGATCTTCCCCTTCGGACACTGCCGCCGCTGCAAGGGCACCGCCAAGCTCTACAGCCCCGTCTCGCGCAAGTCGTTCCGGCTCTGCCCCTGCTGCGAGGGCACCGGCCGCCGCGTCCGCATCGGCCGCCGCGTCTACGAGTACCTGCGCGGCGAGCAC
>NZ_BOOY01000048.1 GCF_016863475.1 Spirilliplanes yamanashiensis | reverse complement strand
CCGAGGCGTCGTGTGCCGCGTGCACGGGCCGGCCGCGGAGCGGCGCCCCGGGCCGGTGGCGGCCTCCGGCTCCCACCTTCGCGCGGCGCCCACCGTCCGGGCAGGGCCGGCCGGCACGGAGTCCGGGGACCTGTGGCCCCTGCCGGCACGGCGGCACAGGGCATGTCCCAGGACGAACGGCTCCCGGGCCGACCGCGCGCCCCGCACGGCGGGGTCGGTCGACCCTGGTCCGGCGCGGCGCACCCGCCCACAGTGGAGGTGTGCCCGGCGACCGGGCCGGGCGGGCGTCCGCACGAATCGAGGAACCACCATGAACGCCTGGATCATCGCCGGCGCCGTGACCGGCGCCGCACTGCTGCTGCTCGTGTCGACGGTCCGGCTCGTCCAGCAGTACGAACGCGGCATCGTGTTCCGGTTCGGCCGCGTCGTCCCCCGGGTACGCGAACCCGGCCTGCGGCTGATCATCCCCCTCGCCGACCGCATGGTGAAGGTGACCATGCAGACCGTCGTCATGCCGGTGCCGGCGCAGGGCGCCATCACCCGCGACAACGTCACCCTCACCGTCGACGCCGTCGTCTACTACCGCGTCGTCGATCCGATCCGGGCCCTGGTCAACGTGCGCGACTACCCGCGCGCCGTCCTGCAGGTCGCGCAGACCGCCCTGCGTTCGGTGATCGGCCGCGCCGACCTCGACATCCTGCTCAGCGACCGGGAACGGATCAACAGCGAGCTCAAGTCCGTCATCGACGCCCCGACCGAGAAGCCGTGGGGCGTGCTCATCGAACGCGTCGAGGTCAAGGACGTCGCCCTGCCCGACTCGATGAAGCGCTGCATGTCCCGCCAGGCCGAGGCCGAACGGGAACGGCGCGCCCGCATCATCGCCGCCGACGGCGAGTACCAGGCGTCGCGGCGCCTCGCCGACGCGGCCCGCGCCATGGCGGGCACCCCCGGGGCGCTCCAGCTGCGGCTGCTGCAGACCGTCGTCGACGTGGCCGCCGAGAAGAACAGCACGCTCGTCATGCCGTTCCCCGTCGAGCTGCTGCGCTACTTCGACCGCACCGGCGGCAAGCCCGAGGCGGACGGCGCCGTGCCCGCCACGATCCTGCCGCACCGGCGGCCCGAACCGGTGGGGGGATGACGGTGAGCGCCGGCCCCGCCGGCTGTGGCGCTGCGGCGGTGAGCGGCCTGTGGACCGACCTGTACGAGCTGCGGATGGCCGCGTCGTACCGGGGCCGGGAGATGACCGCACCGGCCACGTTCAGCCTCTTCGCGCGCCGGCTGCCGGCCGACCGCGGGTTCCTCGTCGCCGCCGGGCTCGCCGACGCGCTCGACGTCCTCGAGCGCTACCGCCTGGACGACGACGAACTCGGCTACCTGCGGTCGGCCGGTGTGCTCGACGGGCGCGCCGCGGCCCTGCTGCGCGGCCTGCGGTTCACCGGCGACGTGTGGGCGGTGCCGGAGGGCCGGGTCGTGTTCGCCGACGAGCCGCTGCTGGAGGTCACCGCGCCGGTCGCCGAGGCGCAGCTGGTCGAGACCGCGCTGCTGAACGTCGTCACGTTCCAGACGGCGATAGCGACGAAGGCGGCGCGGTGCCGCCTCGCCGCCGGCGGGGCCCAGCTCGTCGACTTCGCGATGCGCCGCACCCACGGCCTGCCCGCCGCGATGAGCGTGGCCCGGGCCGCGGCCGTCGGCGGCTTCGACGCCACCAGCAACGTCGCCGCCGCGCGCCACTACGACCTGCGGCCGGTCGGCACCATGGCCCACTCGTACGTGCAGGCGTTCCGCGACGAGCGCGCGGCCTTCCACGCCTTCGTCGTGGACTGCCCGCAGAGCCCGGTGCTGCTGATCGACACCTACGACACCATCGCCGGCGCGCGGGCGGCGATCGAGGCGCTGTCCGCCCTGCAACCGCGGACGGGCGGCGGGGTACGCATCGACTCCGGGGATCTCGGGCGGCTCGCCACCCAGGTGCGGCGCATGCTCGACGCCGCGGGGCTGGGGCGGGTCCGCATCATGGTCAGCGGCGGGCTCGACGAGCACGGCATCGAGACGATGCGGGGCGCGCCGGTCGACGCGTTCGGTGTGGGCACCCGCATGGGGGTGTCGGCGGACGCGCCGTCGCTGGACAGCGCCTACAAGCTGGTGGAGTTCGCTGGACGCCCGGTCGGGAAGCTGTCGCCCGGCAAGGCGACGTGGCCGGGCGCGAAGCAGGTGTACCGCGCGGACGGCGCCGTGGACCTGCTGGCGTTGCGCGCCGAGCCGGCCCCGCCCGGGTACCGGCCGCTGCTCGAGCCGGTGATGCGCGGCGGGCGCGTGCTGTGCCCCGAGACCCCGGCGGCCGCCGTGCGGGCGGCCCGGGCCCGGCGCGCGGCCGACGTCGCCGCGCTGCCGCCGCAGGTCCGGCGGCTGTGCTCCCCCGCGGTGCCGGCGGCACGGCCCACCGCGGCGCTGACGGCCGCGCGGAACCGCTTCGTGGCGGCGCACTCGGTCCGGGCGGAGATCGCCGCCGGTGTGGCGGCCACACCACCACGGTGACGCCGCCTGTTCACCGGCCGGGTCCGGGCGCCCCCCGGAGCGCGGCCACGCCGAGCTCGCCGAGCAGCGCGCGGACGCGGCGCTCGAGGTCGTCGCGGATCGGACGCACGGCGGCGAGGTCGCGTCCGGCCGGGTCGTCGAGGTCCCAGTTCTCGTAGCGGGTGCCGGGGAACACGGGGCAGGCGTCGCCGCAGCCCATGGTCACCACGACGTCGATGCCCCGCTCAGCCATGGCGGCGACCGCGGAGGGGTTGACCTCCGTTCCGGGCTCGGCACCGCCGGACCAGGCCACCGCGGCGTCCCCGGCGAAGTGGGTGAAGAAGCCGATCGCCATCTGGGAGCGCCCGGCGTTGTGGTGCAGAGGAACAGCACCACGGGCTTGCCGTCGCTGTGGTGGCCCTCGACGCGGGCCAGGGCCTGCAGGCGCTGCCGGGCGAAGCGTTCGGCCAGCAGCGGCAGGAAGTGGGGGATGCTGCCGATGGTGGCGAACTGCTCGTAGCTGGAGTGCAGGAACCGCTCGACGGTCTCGCGGCCGTAGCTGCCGGCGAACTCGGCGGCCAGCCGGGTCGCGGCGGTGGTCAGAGCGAGCTGGTCATCCGGCATCTCCTCCGGGACGGCTCAGGCGACGCCGAACGGCAGGCCGCGGTTCGCGACCAGGCCGGTGTCGTCGAAGTCGTACGACAGGTGGCTGACGACCTCGACCACGCCGGGGATGTGCCGAGCCAGCCGGGCGGCCAGGGCGGCGGCCGAGCGCCGGTCGACGCGGCCGGCGAGGCTCACGACGCCGTCCAGCACGGAGACCCGGACCTGGCCCTCCTCGACCACCAGGATCCGCTCGAGGATCTCGTGCACCACGTCGGCGCGGATGTCGGCGTCCGGGCGCAGGTGGATCTTCAGCAGGTCGCTGCGCGAGACGATCCCGACCAACCGGCCCAGCTTGTCGACCACGGGCAGCCGCTTGACGTTCTGGGCGTTCATCAGCCGCGCGGCGCGGGCGCCGGGCGTGCCGGCCGGCACGGTCACCGCCGGGGTGGTCATCAGCTCCCGCGCGGTGCGGCCGTCGGCCTTGACCTGGTCGGCGCGGCGGTGCCGGCTGACGAACAGGCGCGGCGCACGGTCGTCCTCCGCATACTCGATCTTGCGCAGCAGATCCGCCTCGGAGACCACGCCGATCACACGGTTGCGGGCGTCCACCACGGGCAGGGCGCTCACCCGCTTGTCCACCAGCTCGTCGACCAGCGCCCGGTACGGCATGCGCGGAGTAGCCGTCACCACGTGGGTCGTCATCACGTCGTCCACGATCCAGGTCTTCATCGCGTCCCTCCTCGGAGCCCTCAGAACGGACCCTAGGCGCCTTCCGGGCCGCTCCGGCAGGGCCGAGCGTCACCCGTGCCGGGACCTCCGGTCCCGGGTGGCCGGCCACGGCGGGTACCGACCGGGCCGCCGGTCAGTCCCGGTCCAGCAGGTGCCGCACCTCGTCCACGTCGACGATCTGCGCGGCGGACAGCCGCGGCGCGGCCGGCGCGCCCGCGCCCGCGTCCGGCACGCCGATCCGCAGCACCATGACCGGCCAGCCCCGGTCCCCGGTCGACCGGCGCAGCGCCGCCCGGGTCACCGGCACCTCGACCACGGCGCTCAACGGCAGCACGGACACGCCGTGCCGGGTGGCGGTCAGCCACACCGCGGACAATGCCTCGCCCGCCCGCAGCCAGGCCTCCGGCTCGTCCTCCTCGACCGACAGCACCGCGTACCGGGCCGCCCGGTCGTGGCCGGGTCCGGACGGCAGCGTTCCGGGCCGGCCGAAGTCCCGCACCGGCACCGTGGTCTCCGGCTGAGCACCGGTCAGGGAGCGCTCGGCGACACCGAGGTCGTCCTGCCGGCCGGTCCAGTACGCGATCTCGTCCTGGACGGCCGGGTCGGCCCGCTCGATGTCCGCCGCCCGCGACGCCGCCGCGGCGAGGTCGTAGACCTGCTCCTGCGTCAGCAGGCCGAACGCGACACCGTGCGTCCCGGCGGCCGCCGCCAGCGCGGTCAGGGCGGCGGCCGGCGGCGGGCTGTCACTCACCGGCCGGCGGTCGGTGCGCCGCGTCTCCATGTCCCGCACCAGCCGCCCGGCCGCGGCGCCCGGCGGGTGGTGCGCGGTCGGCGTCAGCACCGCCAGCAGGTCCGGCTGACGCGGCCGGGGCAGCCGCTGCACCGTGCACTCCCAGCCGGTCGCGGTCAGCGCCGTCCGAGCGTGGTGCAGGGCCGTCCCGCAGCTGACCAGCAGCAGCCGGCCGTCCGGGTCGGAAGCGGGCAGCTGCCGTTCGCGCACCGCGTGCAGCTCCATCCGGTCGGCGAGCACCGTCCAGCGCCACGGCTGGGTGTTGTGCAGCGACGGGGCGTACCCCGCCAGGGCCGCCGCCCGGGCCAGCGCGGCAGCGGTCGCTCCCGTGCGCGTCGTCATCGCCGTCCACCCCTCGCTGAGCCTGCCTCCGCGGCCGGCAACGGTCCCGCTCCGCCCTGCACGGCGGGCACGCCGGCGCCCACCGGGGTGGGCGGCTCCGCAGGTGGCGGTGCCCATCTTGACGATGGTGGGTCTGCGGCTCACCGGCCGCCGTCCCGCGTTCCGCCCCTGCCGACTCGGAGTGCCTCCCGCACCGGTGGGCTACCTTCATCGTGCCGCGGCGCCCGGCGAGCCGGCAGGGCTGAAAGTCCCGGATCGGTCCCGCGTCAGCTGAGGACCGCCAGGACACCGCCGGCCACCACGACGAACGCCGCCGCGCCCACCGCCACCGACGGCGGGACGACCGGCAGCCCGCGGCTGTCCTGGTGCCGGACGGCGGACCGGCGGCGGCCGATCAGGACGGCCGCCGCGACGAGCAGCAGCCCGACGAGCAGCAGCACCAGCGCGACGGCCAGGACGCTGGGGAAGAACTGCACGACGATGGCCGGCAGCAGGTTGAGCGTCCCGACCGCCGCCACGGCCAGCAGGACCAGGTCACGCAACGCCACCGCGCCCGCCACCGCGGCCGCGAGCGTCACGAGCGCCAGGGCGGCGCCCCAGGGCTCGCCGACGAGCCCGGCGACGCCCGCCATGGCGGCGACCGCACCGAGGACGAGGCCGAACCGGGCCGGGCGCACCAGCGCGCCCCAGCCGAGGATCGCCCACGCCGACCCCACGGCCCACACCGCGACGCCGGCCGCCGTGCCGTTGCCGGGCAGCAGCGCCGCGCACGCGGCCGCCGCGACGATCACCAGAAGCAGGAAGGCCGCGTGCTGGACGGCATGCGGGCGCGCCGCCCACAACCCGCCCGCGACGGCCGCCGTGACGGCGGCGGCGAACGCGGTGACCGCGTCGCGCTGCCAGCCGAACCCGTCGGCCGCGAGCAGCGCCAGGAACCCCGTCAGGGCAACGCAGGCGGCCAGCCACAGCACCGCGCGCAGCCGGGCGCCGGATGCGCCGAGGCGGCGCGGCACGGCGGCGCCCGCGCCGCCCACCAGCAACGCCGCGGCGCCCACCAGGGCGAGCCGGGCGGCCAGGGTCAGGTCGGCCCAGAACCAGCCGGCCAGCAGGCCGAGGGCGGCGACGACGATCGCCCCGCCGAGGTAGCCCATCGCCTCGGCCACCAGGGGACGGGCCGGGACGCGACCGGGAGCGCGCAGGTCGGCGCGCATGCGCTCCGCCTGGTCGGCGGTGACGACACCGTCGGCGGCCCAGCGGTCGAGCAGCGCCGCGATGTCGCGGGTGGACCGGACAGTGGTGCTCATGCGCCCAGCATCGGCCCGGCCGCGCGGTGGCGGCAGGGCCGAAAGTCCGCAGGTGCGGGGCGGGCGGCGCCCGCCCCGCACCTCATGGGTGCATCGGCTCGATCAGGCGTGACTCGGGCCGGTCGGGTGGGCCCTGCCGGGCAGGAACCCGGCGTGGTCCATCAGCTCGACGACCCAGACGACGAGGATCGACCCCATGAACACCGCCAGCAGCACCTCCGCCGCGGCGGTCTCCGCCAGGGCCAGGGCCGTGAAGCCCAGCGCCAGCGCCAGCACCGCCACGCCGATCTCGACCTTGCCGGTCCGGTCGGCGGCATCGCCGCTGCGCATCACCAGGTACGCCGCGGTCCCCAGGATCAGGCCGACGGCGGACATGCCTCGCGGGTCCTTGACGAACGGCATGTCGCCGTCGATCAGGTACCCGACGTAGGGAATGCCGATCGCCACGACCAGGAGGGTCGCGACCAGGTCTCTCATCCGCAGTCTCATCGAACTCACCTCCCTCCCATACCGCCAGTCTTCGCCGGCGGCGGCCCTGCCGGCACCGGCGAAGGTCACCACCCGGGCGCCGGAAGTCACGACGTGGCGCCGTCGCCGTGCCGACGGCATCCCTTCCGAGCACCGCTGCGCCGCTCGCCGCGGCGTGACGGCGGACCGGCCCGGGAGTCTTCCGGGCCGGCCGGTGGAGCGGTCACCGCAGCGCCGCGCGGGCCGTCCTGACGTATGCCGCGCCGATGTCCTCGAGGAGACCGGCGTGCAGCGTCAACGCGGACTTCGCCCACGGGGGGCGGGTGATGGCGGCCGCTTCCTTCTCGAGGGCGACGACGTCAGCAACCCCCCGCTCGTACGCGTTGACCGCGATCCTGCCGATCTCCTTGCCGAGCGGCCGGTGCGGAGTGACGCTAGCCCCGGCGACGGCGGCGCCGTCAGGGCCGATGGTCCTCACCCGTGGACTGTCGGCCCTGACGGTGCGGACGCGCGGCGCGCACAGTGGACTGAGAGACGTGTCGGACCTGCACAGGAGGTGCGTGATGTCCGACCAGCCCACCCTGGTCCTGCCCGTCGGTGGCGACGGGCCGGGGCCGGCCCCGAGAACTCCGAACCCCTGGCGGGCGGCACTCATCGCCGTGCTGGTCACCCTCGCGCTGGCCGTCCCGGCCGCGATCATCCTGGTGCTGCGCGGCGGCGACGGCGCCGACCCGGTGACGCCACCACTGGCCGCCCCGGCGAGCCCGGCGCCGAGCGCGCCACCGAGCACGCCCCCGGACGCGTCGCCGACGCCGGCGCCCGCCGCACCCGACGGTCGCATCGCCCTGGGCACCCTGCAGAACAGCACCCTTGTCATTCCGCCGTGGCCGGCCGACAACCTGCGCGGCCCCTCCGGGCCCCTGCGCTTCCGCGACGGCGTGGTGACCGTGCCGCCGCACGAGGTGCGCACCGGCGAGGCGCCGTACGGCGCGCACGTCGTCCTCTGGTCCGCCACCTACGGCGACGTCGACCACGACGGGCGGGCCGAGACGATCGCCCCCGTCGAGTGCCTCATCGAGGGTGGCAGCATCCAGCTCGTCGCGTTCGACCGCGACTCCGACGGCCGGATCATCACGCTCGGCACCGTCGTGTCGACCACCGGCGAGGTCCGCGACATCGATACGACCGGAGTCCGGGTCGGCGGCACCGGCACCGTGACCGTGCGGGTTGCCGACTACCAGGGCTGCTGCGGCGACACCACGCCGACGCGCTGGCAGACGCGCCGCTACCGGTGGACCGGCGGCCGGTTCACCCAGGCCGGCGGCCCGACCGCGATGCCGGCGAACCCGGCCGTGACGCAGACCCGGCTCACGACCGGCGACCTCGTGCTGGGCCCGGTGAGCGCCGGGTACCGCACGGGCACGCTCGCCGTGACCCTCCGGCACGGGTTCGGCGCACGGCCGGACCGGGTGCGGCTGGCGTTCTCCGTCGACCGCCTGGAACCGATCGGCACGGCATGGCCCGCCACCACGGTCCGCGGTGACGGCACGGTGACGATCACCGTCAAGGCGCCGCCGTCACGCGGCACGGTGACCTACCGGTACGCGTTCCGCCACCCGATCGGCGCCACGGCGAGCAGCATGGTCGTCGAGGCCGAGCCGCTGTCGGCGCGCGGAGCCCCGCTCAGCGAGGTGATGGGGTGGGACAACGCGGCGGAGGCCCGCATCCGCACGGTGAACTGACGCGGTCCCGCACGGCTCAGTCGGGCACCCGCACGGGGCGGCCGACGTCCGCGGCGGCGAGCCGTTCCATCGCGGCGCGGTAGGCGTCGGCGGTCAGCCGGCCGGCGAGAAGCTCGGCCGCCAGGCCGGACTCGCCGGCCGGTACGGGTGCGGGTACGGCGCCGAGGCACGGGACGAACCCGATGAGCGGCCCGGAGACGGGAACCGGGACGACCTCGTCGATGTGCCGCCAGCCCCACCAGAGCAGCACTCCGCCCGCGGTCAGAACGGCGATCAGTCCGACGGCCCACCACATGACGCCCACCACCTCTCGACCCGTCCCATGGTCGGCCGGCGCGCCGCGGACCGGTCAGAGGCCGACGGCCCCGATGGACGGGCCGGTCGACCCGCCCGTCGGGGCTCGGGTCACCGGCCCGGGTCCACCGTGACGGGCCGGTGTGACTTTA
>NZ_BOOY01000047.1 GCF_016863475.1 Spirilliplanes yamanashiensis | reverse complement strand
CGACGCCCGGCCGCGGTCCGCGTCCCGCGAGGCGGGACTTTGCGCCCTACCGCCGGCCGCGATCGCGGCGGACGGTGGAAGCAGGGCAGCGAACCCGCGAGGTGAATCATGCGATCGACTCCGTACGCGGCGACGTTCGAGACCCACGCCGCCGTCGTGTTCCTGGTGGGCGACCGGGCGTACAAGCTGAAGAAGCCGGTGGACCTGGGGTTCCTGGACTTCCGCGAGCGGGCCGACCGCGAGGCGGTCTGCCACCGCGAGGTCGAGCTCAACCGGCGGATGGCGGCGGACGTCTACCTCGGGGTGGCCGACGTCCACGCGCCCGACGGCGGCGTCTGCGACCACCTCGTCGTCATGCGGCGGATGCCGGCCGACCGGCGGCTGTCCACCCTCGTCCGGACCGGCGCGCCGGTCGCCGGCGACCTCCGGCGGCTGGCCCGGATGCTCGCCGCCTTCCACGCCACCGCACGCCGCGGCCCCCGGATCTCCGCCGAGGGCGGCGCCGGCGCGCTGCTCGGCCGGTGGGACGCCACCTTCGCCCAGCTGCGGCCGTTCCACGGCGCGGTGCTGCCCGCCGCCACCGCCACCGCGATCGAGCAGCTGACCCACGACTTCGTGGCCGGGCGCGGCCCGTTGTTCGCCGGGCGCGTCGCGGCGGGCCGCATCGTCGACGGACACGCGGACCTGCTCGCGGACGACATCTTCTGTCTCGACGACGGCCCCCGGGTGCTGGACTGCATCGAGTTCGACGACCGGCTCCGCTGGGTCGACGGCCTCGACGACGCGGCCTTCCTCGCGATGGACCTCGAGCGGCTCGGCGCGGCCGGGCTCGCGGCCGACTTCCTCGACCGGTACGCGGAGTTCGCCGCGGACCCGGCCCCCGCCGCCCTGCGGCACCACTACGTCGCCTACCGGGCGTACGTGCGCGCCAAGGTCGCCTGCCTGCGGCACGCGCAGGGCGACGCCGCGGCGGCCGCGGAGGCGGCGGACTACGCCGCTCTCACGCTGCGGCACCTGCGGGCCGGGACCGTGCGCCTCGTCCTGGTCGGCGGCACCCCGGGCACCGGGAAGTCGACGCTGGCCGGCCGGCTCGCCGACCGCCTCGGCGCCGTCGTGCTCGCCAGCGACCGCCTCCGCAAGGAGCTGGCCGGCGTCGATCCCGGCCGGGCCGCGGCGGCGCCGTACCGGCAGGGCATCTACACGGCCGACTGGACCCGGCGGACCTACGACCTCATGCTCACCCGGGCGCGGCGCCTGCTGGAGCGCGGCGAGACGGTGGTGCTCGACGCCTCGTGGACGCAGGCCGCGCACCGGGCGGCCGCGCGGGCCCTCGCGGCCGACACCCGCAGCACCCTCGCCGAGCTGCGGTGCACCGCCGGGCCGGCGGAGGTGGCCGAGCGGCTGGCCCGGCGCGCCGGCGAGACGTACCGGGCCTCCGACGCCGACGCCGTCATCGCCGCCGCCCTCGCGGCCGAGGCCGACCCGTGGCCGGAGGCGACTGCGGTCCCGACGGACGGCACCCCCGACGACTCGGTGGAGAACGCCCTCGCCCGGTTGCGGCTCGGCCCGGCTGTCCTGGGAGCGGCGTCATGACCCAGACCCGGGACGTGCCCAGGACCCGAACCGCGGCCACGGCGCCGCGACGGCCGGTGCTCGTGCCGCTCACCGTCGCGGCGGGCGCCGCCGCGACCGGCTACCTGGCCGGGCGGGACGGCGCCCCCGGCTGGCAGGCGGTGCGCGTCGCCGCGGTCCTGGCGGTGGCGCTGGGTGTGGTGATCACCCTGCGGCACGGCTCGCGGTGGCTGCACGCGGCGGTGGCCAGCGGCGCCGGCCTCGCCGCGGCGGCGCTCGGCGCGGGCATCGGGCCGCGGTGGCTCGACCGGACCGGGTGGACGCCGGTGGCGGTGGCCGGCCTGGTGGCGCTGGTCGCGGGAGCCGTGCTGCTGATGCGGGGAGCCGCCACCGTGGTCGCCGCCGTGCCCCGGTGGGCGGGTGTGCCGGCCGCCGCCGCCCTGCTCGTCGTCGCGTGGGTGGTGCTGTGGGCCGGGATCCACGGGGTCGCGGCGACGAACGTGCCGCCGACGGCCGTGGGCGGCGCCACGCCCGCTTCGAGCGGCCTGGCCTACACGGACGTCGAGGTGCGCGCCGCCGACGGCGTCCGGCTGTCCGGCTGGTACGTGCCGTCCCGCAACGCGGCGGCGGTCGTGCTGCGGCACGGTGCGGGCTCGACCCGCTCGGCGGTGCTGCCGCACGCGGCGGTGCTGGCCCGGCACGGCTACGGCGTGCTGCTGCTCGACGCCCGCGGGCACGGGCTCAGCGGCGGCCGGGCGATGGACTTCGGCTGGTACGGCGACGTCGACGTCGCGGCCGGCGTGACCTACCTGCAGCAACGCGACGACGTGGCGGACACGCGCATCGCGGTCGCCGGGCTGTCGATGGGCGGCGAGGAGGCCATCGGCGCCGCCGCCACGGACCACCGGATCAGGGCGGTCGTAGCCGAGGGCGCCACCGGCCGGGTCGCCGCCGACAAGGCCTTCCTGGCCGGCGCGTACGGCGTCCGCGGGCGCCTCCAGCAGGTCGTGGACCGGCTCACCACGGGCTGCACCGATCTGCTGACGGATGCGCGCCCGCCCGGCAGCCTGCGCGCCGCGGCCGCCGCCGGACCGCCCGTCCTGCTGATCACGGCGGGCGCCGTCGACGACGAGGCGCTGGCCGCGCGGTTCATCCAGGACGGCTCCCCCCGCGTCGAGGTGTGGACGGTGCGGGACGCGGGCCACACGGCCGGCCTGGCGACGGCGCCGGCCGCGTGGGAGGAGCGGGTGACGTCGTTCCTGGCGAGCGCGCTGGCGGGCTGACCGCCGCGCACGACGGAGAGGAAGAGGAGGACAGCGACATGGCACGACGACGCTTCAACGAGCTGCCCCGCGGGCAGCGCGTCGCGACGATGGTTCTCGCACCGGTCGAGATGGTGCTGACGGCGGTGGCAGCCGTCGACCTCGCCCGGCGCCCGCAGCGGCAGATCCGCGGCCCGAAGGCCGCCTGGTGGCCGGTGCTCTTCATCCAGCCGGTCGGGCCGGTGGCCTACCTGGGGTGGGGCCGGCACCGGCAGGGGTGACCGGAGCCGGCGTCCCGTGGACGCGGGACCACCGGCCCTGCCGCGAACCGGCGGGGCGGGCCAGGGTGAGGACAGAGCAGAAGGAGGCTCCGTCATGCGGGTGCTCATCGTCTACGAATCGATGTTCGGCAACACGGCGCGGATCGCCGACGCCGTCGCCGACGGCATGTCCGGGCGGGTGAGCGTCCGGACCGCGGAGGTCGGCACGAATCCCGGCCTGTCCGGGGTGGACGCCCTGGTGGTCGGCGGGCCGACGCACGCCTTCGGGCTGAGCCGGCCCGCCACCCGCCGGGACGCGCAGAACCGGGGCGCCCCGCCGGGGCCCGTGGGCACCGGACTGCGCGAGTGGCTCGCCGCGCTCGGCCACGCCGGCGTCCCGGCCACGGCGTTCGACACCAAGATCGGCAAGCCGTTCCTACCCGGCTCGGCGGCCCGCACGGCGGCGAAGGCCCTGCGCCACGCCGGTTGCCCGCTGGTCGCGCCGGCGCAGAGTTTCCTCGTGGAGGACACCGCGGGGCCGCTGCGCGACGGCGAACTGGACCGCGCGCGCCGGTGGGGCGCGGAGGTGGCCGCGCTGCTGGCCACCTGGCAACCCGCCCGCTGACCCCCGGCGCCGTGCCGGCCGCGACGAAGGAGGTGGACGCGGTGCGCTGGTACCGGGCGGTGGCACTGGACCTCGACGGCACCCTCACCAGCGGTGGCCGGCCGGGCGCCGCCGTCCTGGACGGCATCGCCCGGCTGCGCGACGACGGGGTGGTCGCGGCGCTCGTCACCGGCCGGATCCTGGCCGAGCTGGACGCGGAGTTCCCCGGCCTCGCCGACGCGTTCGACGTCGTGGTCGCCGAGAACGGCTGCGTCCTGCGCACCGCGGACTGGTCCCGCCGGCTCGCCGAGCCGGTCGACGCCGCGCTCGCGCACCGGCTGCGCCGGGCCGGCCACCCCGTGGTCCGGGGCGAGGTGCTGCTGGCCAGCACGGCGGCGGCCGACCACGTGGCGCTGGACGCCGTCGAGGACCTCGGCCTGGACGTGCATCTGGTGCGCAACCGCCAGGCGCTGATGCTGCTCCCGGCGGGCGTCAGCAAGGGCACCGGCCTGCGCGCGGCGCTCGCCGCGGCGGGCGTGTCCCGCCACAACACCGTCGCCGTCGGAGACGCCGAGAACGACCACCCCATGCTGGCGCTCGCCGGCCTCGGCGTGGCCGTGGGCAACGCCGTGGAGTCGCTGCGCCGGCGGGCCGACCTCGTCCTGCCGGACCAGGACGGCGACGCGGTGGCGGAGCTGCTCGCCGGCCCGGTGCTGACCGGGGAACGCCGGGTGGTCCCGGGCCGCCGGCAGCTGGTCGTCGGCGAGGGCGCCGACGGCCGGCCGGCGCTGCTGCCGGCGGTGCACACCACCGTCCTCGTCAGCGGCGGCAGCGACACCGGCAAGTCGTACCTGGCCGGTCTGCTCGTCGAGCAGCTCGTCGCCCAGGAGTACGCGGTCCTCGTCCTCGACCCCGAGGGCGACCACGTCTGCCTGGGGGCGCTGCCCGGCGTCGCGGTGGTGGCCGGGTCGCAGCCGCCCGCCGCGGCCGACGTGTTCGGCGCCTTCGAACGCGGGGCGTCCTGCGTGGTCCTCGACATGTCCCGGCTGCAGCGCCGGGACCGGGAGGCCTGCGCCGACACCCTGGGGGCGCCGCTCGCCGCCTGCCGCGAGGCGACCGGCCTGCCGCACTGGGTCGTCATCGACGAGGCGCAGGACGTCCCGTGGTGCCGGTCCTCCGAGGTGAGCCCCGCGCTGCTGGATCCGTGGGGCCTGTGCCTGGTCTCGTACCAGCCGGAACGGGTGTCCCCCGAGCTGCTGCGGCGCATCGGGTGGCGGATCGACCTGTCGCCCGGCGGGCGGCGGGCCCTGCTGAGCCCGCCGGCCGGCGAGCCGCGCCCGATCGACCTCGCCCGGCGGTTCACGCAGCACGTCCGGCACTGGCACAAGTACGCCGACAGCCCGCTGCCGGCCGGGCAACGGTTCGTGTTCCGGGGGCCGGGCGCGGACGGCGTGCAGGCGGGCAGCCTGCGGGAGTTCGTGGCGGCCCTGGCCGGGGTGCCGGCGGCGACCGTGCGGCACCACGCCCTCAACGGCGACTTCTCCCGCTGGGTGGCTGACGTCTACCGCGATCACCTGCTGGCCGGGCTGATCCGGACCGCCGAACGGGACCTCGCCACGCACGGCGACGCCGGGCGCACCCGGCGGCTGCTGACGGAGCTCGTCGCGGTCCGCTACCTGCCGCCGGCGCCACGGGCGGCCTCCCGCTGACGGGAGGCCGCCCGGCACGGGTCACTCCCGCGACAGCGCCACCTTGAGCGCGCCGGTCTGGGCGGGACGGGAGAAGACGTCGTAGGCGTCCATGATCGCGTCCAGCGGGAACCGGTGCGTGATCATGTGGCCGGTGTCCAGCTGCCCCGCGACCAGCATGTCCAGCAGCCGCGGCGTCGAGAACGTGTCGACCAGCCCCGTCGTGATCGTCACGTTCTTGATCCACAGCTCCTCGAGGTGCAGCGTGGCGGGCTTGCCGTGCACGCCGATGTTGGCCACCCGGCCGCCGGGACGCACGAGCGCGGTGCACAACTCGAACGTCGCCGGGGTGCCGACCGCCTCCATCACCACGTCGGCGCCCAGCCCGCCGGTCAGCGACCGCACGACCTCCAGCGGGTCGCCGTCGGCCTGCACGGTCACGTCCGCGCCGAAGACCTTCGCCGCCTGCAACCGGCTCTCCGCCTTGTCCACGGCGACGATGTGCGCCGGCGAGAAGAGCCGTGCGGTGGTGACGGCCGCCAGCCCGATGGGCCCGGCGCCGACCACGACGACGGTGTCGCCCGGGCGGACGGCGCCGTTGAGCACCCCCACCTCGTACGACGTGGGCAGGATGTCGGCGAGCAGCACCGCCGCCTCGTCGGACACCGAGTCGGGCAGCTTGTACGTGGACAGGTCGGCGAACGGCAGGCGGGCGTACTCGGCCTGCACGCCGTCGACGAGGTGGCCGAGGATCCAGCCGCCGCCGCCGCGGCACTGGCCGTAGCTGCCCTGGCGGCAGTACCGGCACACCCCGCAGCCGGAGATGCACGAGGCGAGCACCCGGTCGCCCGGGGCCAGGCCCGTCACCCCGTCACCCACCTCGGTGACCGTGCCGACCGCCTCGTGGCCGAGCACCCGGCCGGACTCCACCTCGGGGACGTCGCCGCCGAGGATGTGCAGGTCCGTGCCGCAGATGGTCACGGTGTCCACCCGGATGACGGCGTCCCGCGGGTCGATGATCCCGGGGTCGGGGACGTCGGTCCACGACTTCTGGCCGGGCCCGCCGAAGACGAGTCCTTTCATGGTGTCCTCCTCTGCTCGAACAAAAGCCGTCAGGCGACGCCGAACGGCAGCCCGCGGTTGGCGACGAGGTCGCTGTCGTCGAAGTCGTACGTCAGGTCGTCGGTGACCACCTCGACCACGCCGGGGATCTGGCGGGTCAGCCGGACGGCGATCTCCGTCGCGGAGCGGCGGTCCAGCCGGCCGTCGAGCGTCACGACGCCGTCGCCGACCCGGACCCGGACCTTGCCCTCCTCGACGCCGAGCACGCGGCGCAGGATCTCCTGGACGACGTCGGCGCGGATGTCGGCGTCCGGGCGCAGGTGGACCTTGAGCAGGTCGGAGCGCGAGACGATGCCGACCAGCCGGCCGAGGTCGTCGGTGACGGGCAGGTGCTTGACGCCCTTGGCGTCCATGACGCGCGCCGCCGCCGGGATGGTGGTCCCGATGAGGACCGTGACCGCGGGACTGGTCATCAGGTCGGCGGCGGTGTGACCGTCCGCCTTGATCCGCGAGGCCCGGCGGTGCCGGCTCTCGAACAGGCGCGGCGGCCGGTCGTCGTCACCATGCTCGATCTTGCGCAGGAGGTCGGCCTCCGACACGACGCCGGTGACGCGGCGGAAGTCGTCCACCACCGGCAGAGCGCTCACGTGCCGGCCGATGAGCTCGTCGACCACCGCCCGGTACGCCATCTGTGGCGTGGCGGTCACCACGTCGGTGGTCATCACGTCGTCGACGGTCCAGGTCTTCATCGCGTCCTCCTTCGAAGGCGTCCACGGCGGACGTTAGGCCCGGCTCCGGCCGCCGGGCAGGGCCGACCGGCACCCGTTGCCGGGACCTCTGGGCCGGCGGGCCTTTGGGCCCATCGATGGGGACCGCAGGGCCCTGCCGGTGCCGCCACCGGGGCGGGACGCTCGAAGTGGACGAGACCATCAGGAGGAATCGATGAGCGCCAATGAGATCGTCGTCGCCACGGATGCGTCGGAACCCGGCCGGGCCGCCGTCCGGTGGGCCGCGCGCCAGGCACAGCGCAGCGACGCCGTGCTGCACGTCGTGCACGCCTACGAGTGGAACTGGCAGGGCGCCCGCTTCGACGGTGGTGAGGACATCCTCGCTCTGGCGACGAACGCGGCGGAGAAGATCGTCGCGGACGCCCGGCTGGCGGCCCACGAGATCGCGCCCAGCCTGCCGGTGCGCCGCACCGCCGAGATCGGGGCGCCCGCACAGGTCATCCTGCGTGCGGCCGAGTCGGCCCGCATGGTGGTGGTCGGCAACCGGGGCCGCGGCGGCTTCGCCAGTCTGCTGCTCGGGTCCGTCGGTCACCGGGTCGCCGCCCACGCCGCCTGCCCCGTGGCGGTGGTCCGCGGCCGGGTGGACACGACGCTGGGGCCGGTCGTCGTGGGCGCCGACGGCTCCCCGGCCGGCGCGCACGCGGTGGAGCTCGCCTTCGGCGAAGCCGCCGCCCGCGGGGCCGAGCTCGTCGCCGTCCGCGCCTGGTCCCCTCCCGTGCCGGCCTGGGGGGACGACATGCAGCCGCTGATCTACGACCCGGTCGAACGCGACGCCACCGAGCGCCAGGCCCTCGCCGACCTGCTCGCGCCGTGGCGCGAGAAGTACCCGCAGGTGCCGGTCGAGGCTCTGGTGACCAAGCACAACGCCGCCCGCGTCCTGGTCGGCGTCTCGCACACCGCGCAGCTCCTCGTCGTCGGCAACCGCGGCTTCGGCGTCTTCGCCGGCACCGTCCTCGGGTCGGTCAGCTCGCAGCTGCTGCACCACGCCGACTGCCCCGTGCTCATCGCCCGCGCCTGAGCGGCGCCGCGGCCAACGGAGGGTGTTCGTCATGACCGTCATCTGGCTGGTGGTGTGGCTCATCGCCGGCACGCCGGGCATCGAGTCCTGGGGGCCCTGGAACAGCTGGGGCGTCGCGCTCTTCGTCTGCCTGGCCATCGACCTGGTCGGCGCCCTCGGCGGCAACGCCCGCCGGGCGGCCGGCACGTCCCGGGCCGCGCGTCCGCGCGGACCACAGGCTTGAGGAGGACACCATGCACGCCCTGAAGACCGTCGTCGGCTATGACGGCTCCGATGAGTCCCGGGCCGCACTGCACTGGGCCCTCGACGACGCACGCCGCACGGGCGCCGCCGTCGAGCTGGTGCACGCGTGCACCTGGCCGGCGCTCATGCCGGCGGCCTCCATGATCCCGGCCACCAGCGTGTGGCCGGACGGTGAGGCGCTGGAGGCGCTGCGCGAGCTGCTGGACGCCGCCGTCGCCGGGGCCCGCGCCACGCACCCCGAGGTGCCGGTGACGCAGGCGTTCATCCGGGGCCCGGCCGCCCTCGTCCTCGTCGAGCGGGCCGCACACGCCACCCAGCTGGTCGTCGGCGGGCGCGGCCACAGCGCCGTCGCCGGCATCCTGATCGGCTCCGTGTCGAGCGCGGTCGCCACCCACGCCCCGTGCCCCGTCGTCGTGGTCCGGGACCGGCCGGACGGCGAGGACCACCGCCCCGTCGTCGTCGGCCTGGACGAGTCGTCCTGCGCCGAGGTGGCGGCAGGCTTCGCGTTCGACCAGGCCGCCGCCCGGGGCGCCGCCGTGCACGCGGTCCGCGCCTGGATGCCGCCGCCCGACCCCTGGATCGGGCCGCCGGTGCCCGACCGCGAGGAGGTCAGCGCCGCGGAACGGCGGGCGCTGACCGACCAGCTGGCCGGCTGGCGGGACAAGTTCCCCGCCGTCGCGGTGACGGCCGACGTGGTCGTCGGCCACCCCGCCCGCGTGCTCACCGACGCCAGCCGCGACGCCCAGCTCATCGTCGTCGGCAGCCGGGGCCGGGGCGGTTTCCGCAGCCTGCTGCTCGGCTCCGTCAGCCGGCACCTGCTGCAGCACAGCCGGTGCACCGTGGCCGTCGCACGCGACCTGCCGGGTCAGGGACGAGCGGAGCGATGAGCGACGCCGACCTCCTGCATGCCGCGGCGCGGCAGGCCGTCCGGGCCCCGTCGGTCCTCAACACGCAGCCGTGGCGGTGGCGGGTCACGGCCGGCCACCTCGAGCTGCGGGCGGACCCGGGGCGGTCCCTGACCGCGACGGACCCGGAACACCGGCTGCAGATGCTCAGCTGCGGCGCGGCGCTGCACCACGCCCGCGTCGCGCTCGCGGCCGCCGGCCGGTCCGCCCGGGTGGACCGGATGCCGGACCCGCGGGAACCGGACCTGCTGGCCCGCCTCGCGCTGGGGGAAGCCGTCGCGGCGGACCCGGGCACCGTGGCGATGGCCGACGCCATCGCGCGCCGGCGCACGGACCGGCGGGCCTACGGCGCCCGGCGCCTGCCCGACGCGCTGCTCGACCGGCTGGCCGAGGTCGTCGAGGCCGAGGGCGCCCACCTGCACCGCGTGCGCTGGGCGCAGACCCCCATGCTCGCCGTCTCGACGGCCCGCGCAGCGGCGGCCGAGCGCGACGACGCGGAGTACCTGCGCGAGCTGGAACGCTGGACCCACCGGCCGCCGGAGGCCGGCGACGGCGTGCCGGCGGCCACCGCCGTGCGGCCCGCACCGCGCCGCGTGCCCGTCCGCGATCACGTTCCCGGCGAGACGGCCGGGCTGACGGCCGGCGCGTCCTTCGACGAGGGCGCCACCTTCGTCGTGCTCTACGGCGGGGGCGACGCGCCCGAGGACTGGCTGCGCGGCGGTGAGGCCGCCTCGGCCTTGCTGCTCACGGCCACCGCCGAGGGCGTCGCCACCGCCCCGCTGAGCGACGTGGTCGAGGTGGCCGCACCCCGGCAGCTGCTGCGGACCCTGCTGGGCCGCCCGGGCGAGCCGTACCTGGTCGTCCGGCTCGGTTACGTGGACGACACCGCGCCGCCGCTGCCACCGGCGCCCCGGCGCGACCCCGACGAGGTCATCGAGCGGCTGCCCTGAGGCCCGTCGCCGCGGCACGGCCGGCTCCCGCCGGCC
>NZ_BOOY01000046.1 GCF_016863475.1 Spirilliplanes yamanashiensis | reverse complement strand
CGGCCGGCTCCCGCCGGCCGTGCCGCGGCACGCCGGGGCACGTCAGCCGGCCAGCGCCGCCGGCCGGCCGGGCGGCACCAGCAGGACGGGGCAGGACGACGTGCGCAGCAGCGCCCGCCCCAGGGATCCGTACAGCAGCTCGGCCATCCGCCGGGTGCGGCCCGCTCCGGCGACCAGCAGGCTGCCGCGCTGCGAGGCGCGGTCGATGGTGTACGCGACGTCGAGGTCGTGCAGAGTCAGCCGCTGCACGGTGACGTCCGGGTACTGCGCCGACCACCCGGCGAGCGCCTCGGCGAGCATCCGCTCGGCCTCGTCGCGCGCGGCCGCGTACCCGGTCGGCCGCGGCGGCAGCGCCGACCCGGTGCCACCCGGTGGGGCGGCCCACACGTGCACGGCGATCATCGCGGCCCCGCGCAGGTCGGCCTCCTCGAAGGCGCAGGCCACGGTCGGGCTCGCCGGTTCGCGCGCCGACACCGCCACCACGACGGGCCCGTCGGCGTGCTCGTGCCCCCGGTCGACCAGCAGCGGGCAGGCGCTGTGGTGGGCGAGGTAGGCGGCCGTGGACCCCCAGCCGTGCCGGGTCAGCACGTCGTCGCGGTGGCCCACCACCAGCAGCTGCGCCTGCGCGGACAGCCGCGCCAGCTGGTCGGCGGGCGCACCCGGCAGCAGCGCCGTGCGGATCCGGACGTCCGGGCCGGTGCGGCGCGCCCGCTGGGCGGCCAGCTCCAGCAGGTGCGCGCCGTCCTGCTCGGTCGGCAGCGGCCCGGAGCCGCCGCGGAACGGGCCCGCGTACCGGCCGGGCCAGACGTGCGCCACGACGAGTTCGGCGCCGCGCCGCCGGGCCTCCGCGGCGCCCAGGTCGATCGTGGCGAGGCGGCCGCGGACGCCGTCGACGCCGACCACGACCGGACGGTCAACTCCTGCCGGCATGGCGGACCCCTTTCATCGGTGGCGGGTGAGAACCGAACGCTTGGCGGCCGCGTCGGCGAGCACGACGGCCGGCACGACCAGGACGGCGGCCGCCCAGCCGAGGGCGGTCGGCAGGGTGCCGCCGAGCAGGCCGGCGACCGGCGGGACGGCGAGGAAGGCGACCAGCAGCGCCAGCTCCACGGCGACGGCCGCGAGCAGGAGCCGGTTGCCGAGCAACCGCTGCCGCCACACCGGCCGGCTCGCGCTGCGGCAGGCGAACGCGTTCGCCAGCTGGCCGAGCACGATGGCCGCGAACGCCGCACCGGACGCCGTGCCCAGCAGGGCCGCGCCCGGCTCGGCGCCCCACCGCCAACCGCCCGCCACGAGGACGGCCGTGAAGGCGCCGAGCGAGACGAGCACCTCGGTGGGACCGAGGACGCCGAAGGCCCGGACCACGACGCCGCGGTCGATCAGCTGACCGGTCGGCGCCGGACCCTTCAGGGTTCGCGGGTTGGGCGGCTCCGCGCCGAGGGCGAGGGCGGGCAGCAGGTCCGTGCCGATGTCCAGGGCGAGGACCTGCAGGACCCCGATCGCGAGCGGGAACGAGCCGCCGGTCAGGGCCCACAGCACGAACGGCGCCAGCTCGGCGACGTTGTCGGTCAGGTGGTAGGTCAGGAACCGGCGGATGTTGGTGTAGGTGGCCCGGCCGAGCTCCACGGCGGCGACGATCGTGCCGAAGTGGTCGTCGAGCAGCACCAGGTCGGCGGCCTCCCGGGCCACGTCGCTGCCCGTGGCGCCCATGGCCACGCCGACGTCGGCCCGGCGCAGCGCGGGCGCGTCGTTGACACCGTCACCCGTCATCGCGACCACGTGCCCGCGCGCCTGCAGGGCGGTGGTGATCCGGAGCTTGTCCTCGGGGGTGACCCGGGCGACGACGACCCCGTCCCGGTCGAGCAGCGCGCCGAGTTCCTCGTCGCCGGCCGGCAGGTCGCGGCCTTCGAGCGTGAGCAGGGGGCGGCCGGCGCCGATGCCGACCTGCTCGGCCACCGCGGCGGCGGTCAGGGCGTGGTCGCCGGTGATGACGGCGATGCGGATGCCGGCCCCGTGGCAGGCCGCTATCGCCTCGGCCACGTCGGCGCGTGGCGGGTCCGCGAGACCGACCAGCCCGAGCAGCCGCAGGTCGCGCTCGTCGGCGTCCGCGCCGGCGCCCAGTGCGGCGTGCCGGCGTTCCGCGACGGCCAGCACGCGCAACCCGCGGGCGGCCAGGACGTGGGCGACACGCGCCGCGTCGGGGCCGGGCGAGGTGCAGCGCGCGAGGACGGTCTCCGGCGCGCCCTTGACGTAGAGGGTGTCGCCCGCGGCGGTCGAGTAGCGCAGCCGCCGGGAGTCGAAGGGATAGGTCGCCGTCGCGGGTTCGGCGGCCTCCCGCGCCGCGACGTCGACCCCGGCGCGCAGCGCGAGGACGTGCAGCGCCACCTCCATCGGGTCGCCGGTGGGGTGCCAGTCACCGCCCTTGCGGCTCAACCGGCCGCTGGAGGCGCGGACCGCGGCGTACGCCAGCTCGTCGACCCGCTCGCGGACGGCCGGCGCGGCGGTGATCCTGCCGGCCGGCGCGTAGCCCTCGCCGTCGATCGTGGCCGTGCCCGCCGGCGTCCACACCTCGACGACCGCCATCTCGTTGCGGGTCAGCGTGCCCGTCTTGTCGGTGCAGATGTACGTGACCGAGCCCAGCGTCTCCACGGCCTCGAGCCGGCGCACGAGCGCCCGGCGCGCGGCCATCCGCCGGGCGCCCCAGGCCAGCGCGAGCGTCACCGTCGGCAGCAGGCCCTCGGGCACGAGCGCGACCATGACGCCGATGGCGAGCAGGAAGCCGGCGACGGGCGCCATGCCGAGGGCGAGCGACAGTCCGAAGAAGACGACGCCGACCGCGATGGCCGTCCCGGCGATGATCTTCACGACGCGGGAGAGGCGCACCGCGAGCGGCGACGGCGGCGGCTGGGCGCGGCCGGTCAGGGCGGCGATGCCGGCCATCCGGGTCCGCGGCCCGGTCGCGGTGACCAGGGCGGTCGCGGCACCCTCCACGACGAACGTCCCGGCGTACAGCGGGTCGCCGTCGCCGGGGTGCCGGGGAACGCTCTCGCCGGTCAGCATCGACTCGTCCACGGCCGGGCCGTGCCCCTCGACCACGACCAGGTCGGCGCTGACCCGGTCGCCCGCCTCCAGCAGCACGACGTCGTCCGGCACGAGGTCCGCGCTGGGCACGGTGACGCGGTGCCCGTCGCGCCGGACCGACGCGGTGGCGGGCATCATGCCGCGCAGCCGCTCGGTCGCGCGGTCGGCGCGGAACTCCTGCGCGAACGCGAAGACCCCGTTGACGACCACGACGACGGCGATCGCGACGCCCAGCTGCGGCATGCCGGCGACCACGGCGAGGGCCGCGGCCACCCAGAGCAGGAGGGCGAAGAAGTGGGTGAGCTGCCGCGCCAGCAGCAGCCAGGGCGAGGGGCGGCCCGGCTCGGGCAACGCGTTGGGCCCGATCGCCGCGAGCCGGCGGGCGGCCTCGGCGGCGCTGAGACCGGCCCGCACCTGCAGTGGCGCGATACTCGGCATACCTCCGACGCTAGGCGCGCACCCGACGGGCCGGGCACGGCCGGTGGACCCCTTCCGGCGGGACGTCACGGGCACCGAACGCCCGGCGTGATCGGGACCATCGGCCCTGCCGACCGGCGGCCGGACGGGCGTGTGCTGGGGCCGATCGCCACCCACCGACGGAGGCATCGCCATGACCGTGCACACCGACGGCGTCGACGCGCTCACCACGGACGGCGCCATCGTCCACCTCCGGCCGGCGCGAGCTGCGGATCTGCCCGCGGTTCTCGACCTCTACGACCGCGCCTCACCCGACAACCTGCGGCTGCGCTTCTTCCACCTGCCCGGCCGCCTGAGCCTCGAGGCGGACGCCCGCCGGGTGTGCCGGGCGCCGGGGGCCGGCCGGCACGCGGTCGTCGCGGAGCTGCCGGGCCGGATCGTCGGCGTGGCCTCCTACGAGCGACGCGGGCGGCAGCGCGCCGAGTTCGCCGTGTTCGTCGACGACGAGCACCACGGCCGGGGCATCGGCACCCTGCTGCTGGAGCAGCTGGCCGCCGCGGCCCGCCGCCGGGGGCTGGCCGAGCTGACCGGGGACGTGCTGGGCGACAACAACGCCATGCTGACGGTCGCCCGCGATCTCACCGTCGGCGCCCGGGCCACGGTGGACTCCGGTGTGGTCACCGTGCGCGTCCCGACCACGAGCGGCATCGGCGAGCACCTGGTCGACCGGCGCGAGGCGCACGCCGAGCGCCGGTCGCTGGCGCCCCTGCTGACGCCCCGCTCGGTCGCCGTCGTGGGCGCCGGCCGTCACGACGGGGTGGGTCACCAGGTGCTGCGGGCCCTGGCCGAGTACGGCTTCCGGGGCCCGCTGTACGCCGTGAACCCGCACGCGGCCGCGGTGGCCGGGCATCCGTCGTACCCGTCGCTGAGCGCCGTCCCCGGCGGCGTCGACCTCGCCGTCGTCGCCGTGCCCGCCGAGGCCGTCCCGGATGTCGTCGCCGACGGCGCCCGCGCGGGCGTCCGCGCGGTGGTGCTTCTCAGCGCCGGCTTCGCCGACGACGGCGAGGCCGGACGGGCCCGGCAGGCCGAGCTCGTCCGGCTCGTGCGCGCCCACGGGATGCGGCTCGCCGGCCCGAACTGCCTCGGTGTGGTCAACACCGACCCGGCCGTCCGGCTGAACGCGGCGTTCGCGCCGGGCGAGCCGGCGCGGGGAGTGCTGGGGGTGGCGTCGCAGTCCGGGGCGGTGGGCATCGCCCTGCTGGAGAACGCGGCCCACGACGGCACCGGGATCTCCACGTTCGTGTCGCTCGGCAACAAGGCCGACGTCAGCGGCAACGACCTGCTGGCCTGGTGGCTGGACGATCCGGACACCGCGGTGGTCGCCCTCTACCTGGAGTCCTTCGGCAATCCGCGCCGGTTCTCGCGTCTCGTCCGGGCGGTCGCCCACCGCAAGCCGGTCCTGGTCCTCAAGAGCGGCCGGTCGACCGCCGGCCGCCGGGCCGGCCTGTCGCACACCGCCGCCGCCGCGGCGTCGGACGTGGTCGTCGACGCCCTGTTCCGTCAGGCCGGTGTGATCCGCGTCGACACGCTCGGCGACCTGGTCGACGCCGCCCGGCTGCTGTCGACCCAGCCGCTGCCGGGCGGCAACCGGGTCGGCGTGGTCGGCAACGCGGGCGGGCTGAACGTCCTCGCCGCCGACGTCGCGGAGCCGGCCGGCTTGCTCGTGCCCGCCGGGCAGGCGACCGTCAACCCGGTGGACCTGGGCGCCGGGGCCACACCGGAGGGTTGCGCCGCCGCGATCCGCGCGCTGGCCGGCGGCGGCGCCGTCGACGCGCTGCTCGTGGTGCTCGTCGCGACGCGCGCGAACGACCTGCCGGGCCTGCTGGAGGCGTCGGGCGCCGCCCTCGACGAGCGGCCGGACGTGCCCGCCGCCGTCGTCGTGGTCGGCCGCGGCGACGCGCCGCGCACCTGCGGCGCCCGCCGGGCGCCGGTGTTCGAGCTGCCGGAACGCGCGATGCGCGCCCTCGGCCACGCCGCCCGGTACGCCGCCTGGCGGCGGGCCCCCCACGGTGACCGGGTCACCCCGGACGGCGTGGACCCGGCCGCCGGGCGGTCGGCGGTGCAGGCCGGCCTGACCGCCGGTGCCGGCTGGCAGGCCTACGACGTCACGTCCCGGCTGCTGAACGCCTACGGGATCCGGCTCGTGGACGCCGCGTGGGTGGGCGGCCCCCGCCAGGCGGTGGCCGCCGCCGAGCGCATCGGCTTCCCGGTGGTCCTGAAGAGTGCCGATCCCGAGCTCGTGCACAAGACCGAGTCCGGCGCCGTCGCGCTCGGGCTGGCCGGCGCCGGTCAGGTGCGCGAGGCCGCCGCCCGCGTCCTCGCGGCCGGGCGCCCGGGGCAGGGCCTGCTCGTGCAGCGGACGGTGCCGGCCGATGTGGAGCTGGCCGCCGGCGTCGTCCACGACCCGCAGTTCGGCTCCCTCGTCATGGCGGGGATGGGCGGCGTCCGCGCCGACGTCCTCGGCGACCGGGTGTTCCGCCTCGTGCCCCTGACCGACGTCGACGCCCGGGCGATGTGGCAATCGCTGCGCGGCGCGCCCCTGCTCACCGGGTACCGGGGGGCGCCGGCCGTGGACACGGCAGCCGTCGAGGACCTGTTCACGCGGGTCGCCCGGCTGGCCGAGGAACACCCCGAGGTGGCCGAGCTGGACCTCAACCCGGTCATGGCGGGGCCCGGGGGCGTCACCGTCGTGGACGCGAAGCTGCGGCTGGAGCCGGCGGGCACGGAGCCGGACCGGTTGATCCGCGCGCTGACCTCCTACTGACCGGGACCCCGGGCCCCAGCGGTCCGGCCGTCCGCCCCTGACGGCCCGCACCCGCGGCGGCGAAGACTGGGGACGGAGGGAGGAGTCATGGCCATTCGTCACCCCGGGGTACCGGGCACCCGCCGCACCGCACTCGGCACGGCGCTGGCAGCGCTGGAAGCCGTCGTCGGCCTCTCCGCCGTGTACGGCGGAGTCATGCTCATCGCCGACGCGTGGCACCTGCCCGTCGCGGACCTGCGACCACTGCCCCTGCACAGCTGGGTCCTCCCGGGCGTGGCCCTGCTGCTCGCCGTGGCCCTGCCGATGGGCGCAGCGGCCGCCGGGCTGTGGCTGGCGCGGCCCTGGGGTCCCCGGGCGTCCGTGGGAGCGGGCGCGGTGCTGACGGCGTGGGTGGCCGGCCAGGTCGCCGTCATCGGCCCGCAGATGATCCTGCAGGCCGTCCTCCTGGTCGTCGGCCTGGTCGTCATGGTCCTGGGCGCACGGCTGTCCCGGGCGCACCGTCCGGTCGTCGCGGCCCACCGCTGAGGGCCGCACGGGAGGAGGCGCGTCGAGATGACGATCATGGCGAGGATGCGGTGCGCGGTGGGGCGGCACTCCGGCGAGTGGACCGGTGCGACGAGACCCGCCGGTGCCGGCGGTGCGGAGCGACGGAGTCCCGGTCGGACCACGACTGGGGTCCCTGGCTCTACGCCACCACCGCGTTCGACTCGCCCCAGGTGCACACGTGCCGGCGCTGCGGGCAGAGCGAGCGGACCCGCCCGACGATGCGGTGACGTGCGCCCGGCGCTCAGCCGGACCAGCCGCCGACCCGGGTGAAGAGCCGGGCGTACCGCATCAGGTGCTGGTCGCCGACGAACTCGGCGCGGATGTGCTCGTGCGCGGCGGCGCCCATCGCCTCCCGGGCCGCGGGATCGCGGAGCAGGTCGCGCACGGCCGCGCCGAACGCCGCCAGGTCGGCCGGGTCACCGACGAGGACCCCCGTGCCGGCGGCGATCTGGTCCGGGATGCCGCCCACCGCCGAACCCACCACCGGCCGGCCCTTCCACATCGCCTCGGCCACCGTCAGCCCGAAGCCCTCGGCGAGGCTCTTCTGCGCGACGACGGCGGCGTGCCGCTGCAGGGCGTTGACCATCGCGGCGTTCTCGTCGACGTCGTCGAGGGGAAGCGTGACGAGCATGACGCGGGCCCGGACGGCGGCCGGGAGGTCCTGCCACTGCCGGACGCACTCCGCGTACACCGCGGCGCCCTCCGGGTCGTCGGCCACGGTGGCGACGGACGGGCCCACCAGGGCCAGGTACCCGTCGGCCTCCGGCGCGACGTGCGCGGCGAAGCCGTGCAGGACGCCGCCCATGTCCTTGAGACGGTCCCAGCGCGACACCTGCAGGAGCATCGGCTCGTCCGGGCCCGGCAGCCGGTCGGCGACGACGGCCGCCCGCCGCACGACCTCGCCCCGGTGCCCGTCGCGGCGCACGAACGGCGGCGGGGCCACCGCGCCGTCGAGGAAGCCGATCCGGCGCAGCACCGCCTGGACGGTGCCGTCGGACATGTCCTCGTTCTTCGCGGAGAACGGGTCGATCGACGGCGGGATGACCTCCACCGCGGCGGCCGGCAACCAGGGCGGCACGTAGCGGCGCCGGGAGAACACGTAGCCCTCCAGGCCGGTCAGGTACGGGCGCAGGAACTCCCAGCCGGCCAGCGTCACGGCGGAGTGCTCGTCGGCGCCGATGTGGCACCGCCACACCACGTGCGCCCCGGCGCGGCGCAGCCACGGGGCCAGTCCCGCCGTCTGCGGGTCGTGCAGCAGGACCATGTCGCCGGGCCGAACCAGGTCGACCAGCTCGGCGGCGTTGTCCGCCAGGACCTGTTCGTAGTGGGCGGCTTCGGCGGGCCCGGCCGGCGGGCCGGACCCGGCGAATCCGTGCAGGGCGTTGTGCAGGCCCTTGGTGAGGGCGAAGAAGGCCGGGTCGCCGGAGATCACGACCCAGCGGATCACGATGCCGAGGTCCTGGCCGTACCCGACGAGGGTCTGCAGCATCTCCGCGACGCCACCGCCCACCGCCGTCGAGTTGACGTTCCAGATGGTCCGGCCCGCCAGGCGGGGGCGCAGCGCGTGGGCCGCGGCGAGCAGGCGCGTGTACCGCTCCGGCCCCACGACCGACTCGAGCGCGGCGATCGGCCGGCGCTCGGCCGGGACGGTGCGAAGAAGGCTCACACCCGTGGTTATCCCCGCATCGCCCGCCCGCCGCAAGTCGAGGCGGCCGCCGTCCCGGCGGCACTCACGGGCTGCCCGCCGGCTGCGGCTCCCGGTCCCCCACCGCGTCCGGTGTCGCGGCCAGGCTCTCCGCGCGCCGCTTGATGCCGAGCAGCATCTTGCGCTCCATGATCAGGCTGCCGGGCTCCATGACCGCCCGGTTCACGAACCGGCGCAGCAGCGTCGGCCGGTCGGTCGTGATCCGGTTGCGGCTGATCAGCCGGGTGCCGTCGGCGACGGGCAGCAGGAGGAAGCTCCACAGCCACCGGCCGTCGTCCGAGTGGAACGCCAGCGCACGGCCGGGCTCGAGCACCGCACAGGTCAGCACCGGGCCGTCGGCGCCGACCGGCAGCCCGTCGCCGACCGCGAGATTCTGGAACTGCGGCAGGATCTCGTCGGTGCTGTGCATGTCGAGACCGAGCAGGTTCTCGATCCAGTCGTAGGTGTACGCGCCGCCGCGGCCGCTGCCCATCTGCACCAGCCACGGCCACACCGCGCCGGGCGGCGCGGCGACGGTCACCGCGCGGGTCGTCTCCATGTCGGGCTCGGGCAGCAGTTCGTCGCCCGGCATCGCGCGCACCCTGTCCTCGGCGGTGGCGCCCCAGTAGAGCCACCAGCGGCGGATCGGCACCGGGTACGCGGCGGCAGCGGCCGCGGCGACCAGCGCCGTGCCGGCGGCGATCCGCATCGGCTTGCTCATGACGGCCTCCAGACGGTCGGTTCTCATCCCATCCTGCGGCCGACGGCGCCGCGGGCAGCAGGGCCGGACGACCGCCCGCCCGGGCCGGAGGTCCCGGGTGCCGTTGGTCCCGGGCAGTACGGTCCGCCGGCCCTGCCGGTCGTCCCGCCGCGGCGCGATGGTGGGCCTTACCCGGCCGCGCCCCCGGCAGAGCCGCCCGCGCACAGAAGGAGACCACGATGTCCGCCTCGACGATCATCGTCGGCTACGACGGTTCCGCCGAGTCCCGCGCCGCCGCGGCGTGGGCCCTCGACCAGGCCGGCCGCACCGGTGCGCCGGTGGAGTTCGTCCACGCGCTCGAATGGCCGTCGTACGCCCCGGCGACCCGCACGATCGGGGCGCCACCCGTCTGGCCCGAGGGCGAGGCGGCCCGTCACCTGAAGGGGCTGATGGACGAGGTCGTCGCCCAGGCCGCCCGGACCAGCCCGCAGGTCGAGGTCCGGACGTTCACCGAGAACGCGCCGGCCGCCGCCACGCTGCGCGACCGGTCGGAGGGCGCCGCCATGGTCGTCCTGGGCAGCCGCGGCCACAACGCCGTCGCCGGCATCGGCTCCGTCAGCGTCGCCGTCAGCGCGCACGCCCACTGCCCGGTGGTGGTGGTCCGCGACGGGACCCCGCCGGCGGGACCGGTCGTGGTCGGCGTCGACGACTCCGACTGCGCCCGGCTCGCCCTGGAGTTCGCGTACCGGCAGGCGGCCGCGCGGGGCACCGCCGTGCACGTCGTGCGGGCCTGGAAGCCGCCGGCGCCTCCGCTGGAGCGGGGCCCCGTGATCGCCGAACACCTCGCCACGGCGGAGCGCGCCGCCCTCGACGAGGTGACCGCGCGGTGGCGGCAGAAGGTCCCGGGCGTGACCACGACCAGCGAGCTGGTGGCCGGGCATCCCGCCCAGGCGCTGACGGCGGCCGGTGAGCGGGCCCAGCTGCTCGTCGTCGGATCGCGCGGCCGGGGAGCCCTGCGCGGGGCGCTGCTCGGCTCGGTCAGCCAGCACCTGCTGCGGCACGCCACCTGCCCCGTGGCGGTGGTCCGCGCGACGAGCCCGTCCTGACGAGGGCGCCGCGAGGGCCCCGCGAGGGGCCCCGCGCTAAACCGCGCCTCGCCACGCCTGCCGGATGCGGAGCCGGCCGCCGGTGTGCAGTACCGCGCCCCGGTAGAGCCGCCCGCCCACGCGGACCAGGACGCCGATCGCGACGATCATGAGCAGCACCGCGGCGCCGGTCTGCCAGGCCGGGACGTCGGTGAGGGCGGAGCGCAGCGGCATGTAGATCGGGGCCGTCGGCGGGAACATCGACGCCGCGGTGATCCACCACCGTGCCGGGTCGGCCACGGCGGTGAACGCGCCGAAGTAGGCCAGCATCAGGAAGCCGGTCAGCGGGGCCGCGGCGACCTGCGCGTCCTCGGCCCGCGAGGCGAGCGCCCCCAGCGCGCCGTACAGGACGCTGTAGAAGCCGTACCCGAGCACGAACCAGAGCACGACGGCGGCGATCAGCGACACGGTGCCGCCGGGCAGGCGTGGCGGCCGGGCGACCTGGAGGGTGACCGCGGCGACCGCGGCGAGGACGGCGAACTGGCCGATGCCGAGGATGCCGATGCCGAGCACCTTGCCGGCCAGCAGATCGGCCGGCCGCACCCGGGCCAGCAGCACCTCCACCACCCGGCTCGACTTCTCCTCGACCACGCCGGTCAGCACGTACGAGCCGTAGAAGTTCAGGGCGACGAACAGCAGGATCATGCCGACCGTCGCGATGACCAGCTGTGCCGAGCGGTCCGGTTGCGGGTCCAGGCGCGTCACGCGCGGATCGGCGGGGGCGAGCAGGCCGTCCAGCTCGGCCGGTGTGAGCCCGAGCTCCTCGGCGTGCCGGGCCGCGGCGAGCCGGTCCAGCGCCGCGGTGAGCACCGGCGCCAGCCTGGCCTCCTCGGTCGTCCGCCAGACCAGCTCCCCCGGCGCCGGGGCCGCCACCAGGGCGGCGTCGGCCGCACCGGTCTCCACCTGCCGCACCGCGGCCGCCCGGTCACCGGCGGGGCGGGCGGTGACCGCCAGCCCGGCGGCCGCACCCTCGGCGGAGACGGCGGCGGGCAGGCCGGCCGGGCCCCCGGCGACCACGACGGTGAACCGCGCGGTGCCGCTCATCGCCCAGGCCGGCACCAGGATGCCCAGCACGATCCCGGCCAGCAGCACCGCGCTGGCGATCCGGAACGCCTTGCTCCGGGCGCGGGTGGTCAGTTCCCGGCGCGCGATCGTCCACACCGGACTCAGGTGCTGCCTCATCGGTGTACCGCCTCCCGGAACATCTCCTCCAGCGACGGCGGTTCGAGGGCGAACCGCAGCACCGGTCCCGCCGCCAGCGCGGCACGCAGGACCGTCGCCGGGTCGCCGTCCGCCGCCAGGGTCAGCCGGACCCGCCGTTCGGCGGCCGGTCCGCCCGCCACGCCGGGCAGCGCCGTCGACCAGCCGGGCGCGGGACGCCGGCCGAAGGTCACGTCGATGTGCCGGCGGCGCGTGGCCTGCTGCAGCTCCTCCAGCGGACCGGCCAGCACGACGCGGCCCCGGTCCATCGTCACCACGTCCTGGCACAGGTGCTGCACCAGGTCCAGCTGGTGGCTGGAGAACAGCAGCGTGGTGCCCTCGTCGGCCAGGTCGCGCAGCACCCCGCCGAGGGTCTGCACACCGAGCGGGTCGAGCCCCGCGAACGGCTCGTCGAGGACGACGACCTCCGGCTCGTGCACCAGCGCGACGGCCAGCTGGACGCGCTGCTGGTTGCCGTGCGACAGCTGCTCGACCCGGCGGCCCGCCAGCTCGGGCCCCAGGCCGACCCGGTCCGTCACCGCCCGCGCCGACCGCGCCGCCGCGGAGCGGGACAGGCCGGACAGCCGGGCGAAGTACCGGACCTGCTCGTCGACCGGCATCGACGGGTACAGGCCGCGCTCCTCCGGCATGTACCCGAAGCGGCGCCGCACCTCGTCCGTGACCGGCGAGCCGCGCCAGCGCAACGTCCCCGCGTCCGGTTCGACCAGGCCGAGCAGGCACCGCATCAGGGTGGTCTTCCCGGCGCCGTTGGGGCCGAGCAGCCCGACCAGGCGTTTCGGCGCCGCCGTGAACGTGCAGCCGTCCAGCGCCCGGACACTGCCGTAGCTCTTGCTGACACCGGCGAACTCCAGCAACGTCCCCACCTCTCCGACGGCGGCCGCCACGGTTCACCCCCGACCATCCGCCGGTCCCGCCGGCGGCGGCAGGGCCGCAGGTCCCCCGTGGACGGGACGTGCCGTTCGGCCCTGTCGGCGGCCGCGCGCCCGGACGTAGCGTCGGGGGTCCGGAGGTGATCGACGTGGTGGCCATCGCCGTGGAGGAGCTGCGGAAGCACTACGGGCCGGTGCGGGCGCTGGACGGGTTGTCGTTCTCCGTCGCGGCCGGCGAGGTGTTCGCCCTGCTGGGCCCGAACGGCGCCGGCAAGACCACCGCCGTGGAGATCCTCGAGGGGCACCGCCGCCGGACCTCCGGCCACGTGCGGGTGCTGGGGTACGACCCGGCGACGGGCGGCCGGGAGTACCGGGAGCGCATCGGGATCGTGTTGCAGGAGGCCGGCTTCGACGAGGCGTTCACCGTTCGCGAGCTGGTGCGGTTCTATCGGGGCGGGTATCCGCGCCGGCTGGTCGTCGACGACGTGATCGACCTGGTGGGGCTGGGCGGCAAGCGCGACGCGAGGGTGCAGACGCTGTCCGGCGGGCAGCGACGCCGGCTGGACCTCGCGCTCGGGCTGGTGGGCGACCCGGAATTGCTGTTCCTCGACGAACCGACGACCGGGTTCGATCCGTCCGCCCGGCGCCGGGCGTGGGACCTGGTGGAGACGCTGCGCGACCTCGGCAAGACGGTGCTGCTGACGACCCACTACATGGACGAGGCCGAGCACCTCGCCGATCGCGTCGGCGTCGTCGTCGCGGGCCGGCTGATCGCCTGCGGCGCTCCCGACGGCATCGGCGGTCAGGCACGGGCCAGCTCCGAGGTGGCGTTCCGCCTGCCGGACGGCGTGGCCGTGGCCGGGCTGCCCGACCTCGGCGGCCCGCTGGTGGCACAGGGGGCCGGCTGGCAGGTGCGTACCCGGGAGCCGACGGCGGCGCTGCACCGGCTCACCGGCTGGGCGCTGGAGCGGCGGATCGTGCTCGCGGACCTGCGGGTCACCCGGCCGTCCCTCGAGGACGTCTACCTCGAGCTGATCGGGGCCGAGGGGACGCCGGACGAGGCGCCCGTGGTGGGGACGGGGGTGTCGTGATGACCGTCCTGCCGGCCGCGCGCCGTCCGGGCGTCGCGGACCTGCTGGCCGCGCAGACGGCGTTCGCGCTGCGCGACCTGTGGCGCACCCGCGTCGTGTTCATCTTCACGTTCCTGTTCCCCCTCACCTGGCTGGTCGTCCTGGGCTTCCTGGTCGGGGACGCGACGGCCGACGGCACGGGCGGGGTCCCCGTGATGCAGTACGTCACCCCGACGGCGGCGGTGATGGGGGTGCTGTACGGCGCCTACCCGACCGTCGCCGTCTCGCTCGCGGACGCCCGCGAACGGGGGGTCCTCAAGCGGGTCCGCGGCACTCCCGTGCCCGCGGCGGTGTACCTGGCCGGCCGCGTCGGCGCCGCGGTCGTCTTCGCTCTCGGCTCGGTGCTGACGATGCTCGCCGCGGGCGTGCTGGTCTACGACGTGCGCATCGTGTGGCGCACCGTGCCGGCGAGCCTGGCGACCGTCGTCGTCGCGCTGGTGTGCTTCGCCGCGGCCGGCATGGCGGTGGCGACGACCGCCCGCTCGGCGGCGGTCGCCCAGGCGGCGTCGATCGGCAGCGCGGTCGTGATCGGCTTCGTGTCGGGTGTGCTGGCGTGGGGCGACATGCCCGGCTGGGCCGACCGGATCGCCGCGTTCTTCCCTTTGAAGCCGTTCAACGACGCGTTGCAGGCCCAGTTCGACCCGGGCGGCGCGGGCTCCGGCTGGGACCCGGGCGCGCTCGCCGTCATGGCGGCCTGGGCGGTCGGGGCCGGGGTGCTGGCCGCCCGGGCGTTCCGCTGGGACCCCGCAGCCCGCGGTGGCCGTGCGGACCCGCCGCCGCCCCGGCGACCGGCGGCGCGGCGCCGCCCGGCGGTGACCGTGACGGCGCGGCCGGGCGGCGTCGCTCTGCTGCTGGGGCAGGCCGGCTGGGCGACGCGCGCGGCGGTGCGTGACGTCGGCTGGGTGTTCTTCGCGGTCGCGATGCCGGTCGGCCTCTACGCGTTCACGGCAGCGGTCGTGCCGGCGAGCCCCGGCGGCACCACCCGGCTCGCCGCCGGGATGATCGCCTGGGGAGCGCTGGTGACGGCGTTCGTGAACATGCCCGAGGCGGTCGCCCGGGCCCGTGACCGAGGCGTCCTCAAGCGTCTGCGGGGCACCCCGCTGCGGCCGGCCGTCCACGTGGCGGGCCGGATCGTCGCGGTGCTGTGGATCGCCCTGCTCACCGGCGGCCTCGTCGTCCTGGCCGGCGTCTCGTGGTTCGGCGTGCGGCCGACGGCGGCGGGCCTGCTGTGGGCCGCGGGCTGGGTGGTGGTCGGCACCGCCACCCTGGCGGCGTGCGGCCTGGCGCTGGCGTCGGCACTGCCGGACAGCAGGACCGTCACCGCCGTCGCCCTGGGGATCTCGCTGCCCGTGGCGTTCTTCTCCGACGTCTTCGCCATCGACGCCACGCCCGCGTGGATGAGTGCCGCCGGCTCCGTCCTGCCCCTGCGGCACCTGGTGACGCTCGTGGCCGCGGCCCTCGATCCCGGCGGCCCCACCGCGGGGTGGACGGCGCCGGCGGTCCTGCTGGCCTGGCTGGTCGGTGCCGGCTTCGTCGCCGTGCGCACCTTCCGCTGGTCCGGCCGGCGCTGAATCCGAAGGAGGTGGGCGCCATGTCGCCCGGCACCCCGGACGCGCGACCCGGCAGCGGCCCGCCGCTGGTGATCCTGCCGGGCCTCGGACCGGCCGGCTCCGCCCGCCGGGACGCGGCGCTCACCGGCGACCTGCGCCCGTTCCGGCCGCTGGCCCGGCATCATGCCCTGCACGTGCTCCACCGCCGGACGGGGCTCGCCCGGGGCACGACCATCGCGGCCCTGGCGGACGACTGCGCGGCCACCCTGACCGCGCGGTTCGCCGGACCGGTGGACGTCCTCGGTGTGTCCACGGGCGGCTCGATCGCCCAGCAGCTCGCCGTGACCCGTCCCCGGCTGGTGCGCCGGCTGGTGCTGCTCTGCTCCGCCTGCCGGCTGTCGCCGCACGGCCGGGCGGTCCAGCGGTCGTTCGCCCGGCGCCTCGAGGCCGGCGACGTCCGCCGGGCCTGGGCCGGCGCCGGCGCCGCGCTCGCCGCCGGCAGGGCCGGAAGCCGGTTCCTGGGCGCCCTGATGTGGGCCGTCGGGCCGTCGACGGCGGACCCGGACCCGTCCGACCTGATCGCGACGATCGAGGCGGAGGACGCCTTCGACATCGAGGACGACCTCGCCCGCGTCGAGGCGCGCACGCTCGTCGTCGCCGGCGCCCGGGACCGCTTCTACTCGCCGGAGCTGTTCCGGCTGACCGCGGCGCGGATCCCCGGCGCACGCCTGCTGCTCCACCGCAGCGCGGGCCACGCCGGCGTGCTGACCCGCGAGCGCACCACCCGGGAGATCCTGCGCTTCCTGGACGAGCCGTGAGCGCGACGTCCCGCCCGGTGTCGCTGCAGTTCCTCGGCGCCGCCGGCACGGTGACCGGCAGCCGGTTCCTCGTGACGGCCGGCCCGTCGCGGCTGCTCGTCGACTGCGGGATGTTCCAGGGCGACCGCGCGCTCCGCCGGCGCAACTGGGCGCCGTTCCCGGTGCCGCCGGACCGGATCGACGCCGTGCTGCTCACCCATGCGCACCTGGACCACACCGGCTGGCTGCCCCGGCTGGTCCGGCAGGGCTTCGCCGGGCCGGTGTTCTGCTCCCCCTGGACGGCGAGGGTCGCGCCGATCGTCCTGCGCGACGCCGCCCACCTGCAGGAGGAGGACGCCCGGCACGCGGCGGGGCACGGCTACAGCCGGCACCGCGAGCCGCTGCCGCTGTTCGACACCGCCGACGCGGACCGGGCCGTCGCCCTGCTCCGGCCCGTGCCCTTCCACCGCGACCGGCTCGTGGCGCCCGGGCTGACGGTGCGCCTGCAGCCCGCCGGCCACATCCTCGGCTCGGCGACGGTGCGGGTCCGGGCCGGCGACCGCAGTCTCGGGTTCAGCGGTGACCTGGGGCGCGACGACCACCCGCTGCTCGCCGGCCCGGACCCGGCGCCCGCCGTCGACGCCATGGTCGTCGAGTCCACCTACGGCGATCGCGCGCACCCGCCGCGCGACCCGGAGCGGCTCGCCGCCCCCATCCGCCGGGCCCTCGCCCGCGGCGGCGTCGTGATCATCCCGGCCTTCGCGATCGACCGCACCGAGGTCCTGCTGATGGCGCTGCGGGACCTCATGTCCGGCGGCGCGCTGCCCGTGGTCCCCGTCTTCGTCGACAGCCCCATGGCGCTGGCGGCGATGCAGGTGTACCGCCAGGCCGTGCGCGACGGGGCACCCGAGATCCGCCCCGGGATCCGCGCTCTGCCGGCCGACCCCTTCGACCCCGGCGACCTGCGGCTGGCGTCCACGGCCCACGAGTCGGCCCGGCTCAACGACCCGCCCGCGCCCTGCATCCTGCTGTCCGCCTCCGGCATGGCCACCGGCGGCCGGGTGGTGCACCACCTGGCCGCCCTGGCGCCGGACCCGCGCAACCTGATCCTGCTGCCGGGGTACCAGGTCGCCGGCACGCGCGGCCGGTCCCTGCGCGACGGCGCACGGGCCCTGAAGATGTACGGCGGGTACGTGCCCGTCCGCGCCGAGGTGGTCGGGGTCGGCGACATGTCCGCGCACGCCGACGCCGACGGACTCGTCGCCTGGCTGAAGGGGGCCCCGGCCGCCCCGCGGACCTGCTACGTGGTGCACGGCGAACCCGCGGCGTCGGCGGCCCTCGCCGCCCGCATCGACCGGGAGCTGGGCTGGTGCGCGGTCACCCCCCGGGATGCCGAGCGCGTGCTGGTGTGACGCGGCCCGTCCGGCGGACCGGCCCGGCCGCGGCGATCCCCCCGGCGGCCCACCGGCCGGCGAGGGGATCGAGGGACGGGACGGCGGCCCGGCCGCCGGGACCGGTCACCCGTGGCGCAGATCGATGGAGCCGACCGCGACGTCGGCGTCCAACCGGACGGCGTCGGCGTCGTCCGGTCCTTCCGTCCACACCGGGGCGTACCCCTGGTCGGCGGTGCGGCCGTCGACCCTGATGTCGCCCAGCCCGGTCCGGGCGTCGACCCGGACGCCGGCGGCGGGCACGACGATGCGCAGGTCGCCGACCCCGACCCGGACCGTGACCCGGCCACCCGCCGGCAACGGGTTGCGGGTGAGATCGACAGTCAGCTCGCCGGCGCTGATCGTGGCCTCGACCGGCCAGTCGGCGGCGGCCGGCACGACGGCCCGGGTGCCGACCGGGCCGGCGAAGTGGCCGGTGGGCAGCGGGGCGAGCAGGGCCGCGGCGGCGAGGACGACTCCGGTGCCGATCAGCAGGCCGCGCCCCTCGCGCGCCACCAGCAGGGCCGCTCCGACGACCACCAGTCCGGCCGCGGGCGCGAGCCGCCACGGTACCGAGACGCCGAGCTGGTCGAGGAACCAGCCGGCGCCGACCGCGACGATCAGCACGCCGGCGATCAGCCGGCTCCAGCGAACACCCTCGCGGGGGCGGGTCGCGGTGCTCGGCACCGGCGCCGCGGTCGTGGCGGGCCGGTCGGTGACGGCGGTCATCGGGATCCCCTCCGCAACGTCGAGACGATGACCAGGAGTCCGACCACAAGGAGCAGGATCGGCCAGACGACGGCCATCTCGAACCACGGCACGACCTGCCGGACGAACAGGACGGTGCCGAGAACCAGCAGCGCCGCCCCGACGACCAGCGACGCCGAGCCGGACCGGGCCGCCGGGGCCATCGGCGCCCCCACCGGCTCGTCACCGGGGACGGCTTCGGGAATCGCGATCCACGCGACGATGTACGCGAGCACGCCGACGCCGCCCGACAGCGCGAGGGCCACCGCGGCGATCCGCAGCAGCACCGGGTCGACACCGAGGTACCGGCCCAGGCCGCCGCAGACACCGCCGATCACCCGATCCGTGCGGCTGCGACGCAGAATGCGAACCTCCGGCGCCGGTCCGATCGGACCGACTGGTGTCTGCGTTGTCATGACACACCTCCTCACCCTCAGCATTCGCGCCGGCCGGGCCGCCGCCCAGGGCCGGGCGACCGCGCCGCCGCGACAGACGTCCCGACTCCCGGACCGCCGGGGTCCGGGACCTTCGGCCCTGTCGACCGCGACCGATGCGGCCCATCGTGGACCCGACCGCGCGTCCGTGCGGTCCCCCCTGGACGGACGGTGGCCAGCGATGATCCGGAGACTCGCCACGATCGTCACGGCGACCGCCGTGGCGGCGGCGACGGCAGCGGCGCCGCCCGCCCCGGCGCGCGGCACGGCGCCGCCCGCCGCACCCGCGCTGGCCTGGGTGGACTGCCAGGACGGCTTCGAGTGCGCGACCGCGCGGGTGCCGCTCGACCACGACCGCCCGGCCGGGCCCACGATCCGGCTCGCCGTCGTCCGGCTGCCCGCGACCGACCCGGCCCGGCGCATCGGCTCGCTGTTCATCAATCCCGGCGGGCCGGGCGAGTCCGGCGTCGAGTTCCTGCGGGCCGCCGGACCGGCCCTGTACTCGGCCGAGGTGCGCGCCCGGTTCGACCTCGTGAGCTTCGATCCGCGCGGCGTTCTCGCCAGCTCGCCGCTGCGCTGCTTCGACACCCTCGACCAGGCGCTCGCGAGCCGCGCGCCGATCCCCACGCCGGTGACCCGGGCAGAGGAACGGGCCTGGGTGCGCCACGACCGCGCGCTGGCCGACGCGTGCGCGAAACGCGGCGGGCCGATCATGCACCACATGGCCACCGCGAACGTGGCCCGCGACCTGGAGCTGCTCCGGCGCGCCGTCGGGGACCGGCAGCTGACCTTCGCCGGCTACTCCTACGGCTCGTACCTCGGCCAGACCTACGCCAACCTGTTCCCGGGCCGGGTACGGGCGATCGTGATCGACGGGATCATCGACCCGGTCGGCTATGCGACGGGCCGCGCCGGCGAGGGCCGGACGGTGCCGTTCCAGCTGCGCCAGCGCCAGGACCAGGGCGTCCACGAGACGCTGCAGGAGTTCTTCCGGTTGTGCGACCTGGGCGGGGCCACGTGCGCGTTCTCCGCGGGCGATCCCCGGCGGCGGTTCGCCCGGCTCGCCGCCCGGCTGCGGGCCGCCCCGGTCCGGCTGCCCGACGGGTCGGCGTACACCTACAACGAGCTCGTGTACAACACCGCGGCCGCCATGTCGTTCCCCGAGTTCTGGCCGCTGCTCGCCCAGCTCCTCGACGCGCTCGACTCCGCCTCCGCACCGGCGGGGCCGGCGGCCGCCCGGCGGGCGCTGGACGCCCTGCGCGCCGGGCCGGCCGGCGGGGCCGGCTACCCGAACGTGGTCGAGGGCGGCCCCGCCGTGCTGTGCACGGACACCGACAACCCCCGCCACGCCGGAGCCTGGGCGCGGACGGCCCGCGCCGCCGACCGTCGCCACCCCTACGTCGGCCGGCCGGTCACCTGGTACTCCAGCATCTGCGCGCAGTGGCCGGGACGCGACCGCGACCGTTACACCGGCCCCTGGTCCGCGGCGACCGCCCACCCGGTCCTGGTCGTCGGCACCCGCTTCGACGGGCAGACCCGCTATCAGAACGCGGTGATCGTGTCCCGGCTGCTGCCCAACGCGCGGTTGCTCACCAACCACGGCTGGGGGCACACGTCCCGGATGGCCCGGTCCGCCTGCGTCGACCGGCACACCAGCCGGTACCTGCTGACCACCCGCCCGCCGCCGGCCGGGACCGTGTGCGGGCCGGACGTGATCCCGTTCGCGCCGCCGCCCGCCGGTTGACCGGCGCCGGGCCGCAGTCGTGGCGTTCGGCCCGGCGGTACGGGTCTTCGGACGCTGCCGGCGGAAGCCCCGGCCGCCGTAGCGTCGGCGGCAGGGAGGCGTCGCACCCGGCTCCTGAGGTGAGTGCACCGCGCCGGTGCACGGCATGCACCGGACCCCGCCTCTCCAACACCGGAGGAGGCAACGATGAATCGAGTGTCGACGCGCCGGCGGTTCGTCGCCGTGGCCGGCGTGTTCGTGGCCATCGCGCTCGTCGTGAGCGGCATCTGGTTCGTGGTGCGCGACCGTGGTGGCGGCGCCCCGACGGCCCCGCCGGCCGGGCCGCCCACCGTGGAACCGGCCGTGCCGCCCACCGTGATGCCGAGCGTGCCGCCGTCGCCGGGGCCGGCGACGATGACCGTCACGATCTTCTTCCACCGCGGGCAGGATGCCGATCCGGCCGTCGTGGTGCCGGTCCGGCGGACCGTTCCGCGGACGGCCCGGATCGCCACGGCCGCCCTGCGGGAGTTGCTCTCCGGCCCGACCGCGGCCGAACGACAGCGGGGCCACTGGTCGCACTTCTCCGCCGCCACGGCGGGCATGCTGCGCAGTGTGCGGGTGAGCGGCGGGGTCGCCCGGGCCGACTTCCGCGACTTCCGGCGCATCATCCCCAACGCGAGCGCCAGCGCGGGCAGCGCCGCCCTGCTGGCGGAGCTGGACCACACCCTGCGGCAGTTCAGCACGGTCCGGGCGACGGTGTACTCCTTCAACGGTGACGTCCGGCTGTTCTACGAGTGGCTGCAGATGGAACCGCCGGCCGGGACGACGCCGACCCTGGCCCAGGCGCAGCGGGTGGCGCGCGACTTCCTGGTCCGGGTGGTCGGCATGACGGATCCCGGGTACCGGGCGGCGCGGTGGCGCAGCGACGCCGTCGCCACCGTCGACTTCCGGCCCCGGGCGGCCGGCGACCGGTCGCCGCGGCCCGGCGGGCCGGTCACCACGGTGGTGCTCGGGAAGGGCCGGACGTCGTTCACCGTGCTGGAGACGGTGACCGGCACCATCCGGGTCGACACGCCGCGCAGTGCCGTGAGCCCCACCGACCTCGCCGTCGTCACGTCGCCGGTCGTGGTGGCCGGTGCGGCGCTCGCCTTCGAGGGCACCGTGTCGGTGCGGGTGGTGCAGGCGACCGGCACCGGCGTGCGTCAGCTGGGCGCCGGGCAGGTCACCGGGGGCGGAGACGTCATGCGGCCGTTCACCGGGACCGTGAGCTTCGCCCCGCCGGGCGCCGGCCTCGGCTGGGTCATCGCCTTCGAGCGGTCGGCGGCGGACGGCGCGGTCACCAAGGCGACGTCGGTGCGGGTCGGCTTCGCCGGGACGGACCGGCCCCGGCCGTGAGCGGCCGGCGACCGGGCACGGTCGGACACGACGCCGGCACCGGCACCTGGGTCCTGCACGGGCGCGCCACCGCCTACGGCCTGCGGTTCGCGGCCGACGGCGTCTGGCACGTGTGGTGGGGGCCCGCGCTCACCCTCGCCCAGGTCGCCGCGCTGCCGCTGCCGCGGCGCGACCACGACGACGTCCTCGGCGAGGAGCTGCCCGGCGAGGGCGGTGAACGGTTCGGTCCCCCGTCGCTCCAGGTCGCCTTCGCCGACGGCACTCGCGCGGTCGAGTGGGCACTCGCCGGGCACCGGATCGACGGCGGCCACCTGTGCGTCTCCCTGGCCGACCGTCACTACCCGCTCGACATCGAGCTGCACTACCGCGTGCACGCCGACAGCGACGTGGTGGAGCGGTGGACCGTGCTGCGGCACACCGGCGGCGGGGAACCGATCAGTGTGTACGGGGTCGACGCGGCGAGCTGGACGGTGCCGGCCCACCCCCGGCACCGGCTCAGCTACGTCGGCGGCGAGGTGAAGGCCGAGTTCCAGCTGCAGCGGATGACGCTGGCCACCGGCGAGGTCACGCTGACCAGCCGGCGCGGGATCACCCGCCACGAGACGAACCCGTGGTTGATGGTGGACCGCGGCGACGCGACGGAGGAGCACGGCGACGTGTGGTCGGTCGTCCTGGCGTGGAGCGGCAGCTGGCGCATCACCGCGCGCCGGACGCTGGCCGGGCAGGTGGCGGTGACCGGTGGCCTCGGCCACGACGGCCCCGCCTGGCACCTGCGGCCCGGCGAGACCTTCCGGACGCCGGTGTTCGCGGGCCTCTGCACCACCGGCGGGTTCGGGGCCACCAGCCGGCAGTGGCACGCGTACGCGAACCGGCACGTGCTGCCGGCGCCCCACGAACCGCGGCCGGTGCTCTACAACTCGTGGGAGGCGTCGGGCTTCGCGGTCGACGAGGCGGGTCAGCGTCAGATGGCCGGCCTCGCCGCCCGGCTGGGTGTCGAGCTGTACGTGCTGGACGACGGCTGGTTCGGCGCCCGGACCGGCGACCGGGCCGGGCTCGGTGACTGGTGGCCCGCCCCGGACCGGTTCCCGCGCGGGCTCCGCCCGCTCATCGCCGAGGTGCACCGGCTGGGCATGCTGTTCGGGCTGTGGGTGGAACCCGAGATGGTCAACCCGGACAGCGACCTCTACCGGCGGCATCCCGACTGGGTGCTGCACATGCCGCACCGCCGGCGCACCGAGATCCGGCACCAGCTGGTCCTCAACTTCGCCCGGCCCGACGTGGCCCGGTGGGCGCACGCGTGGCTCGACCGGCTGCTCACCGAGAACGCGATCGACTACCTGAAGTGGGACTCCAACCGGCCCTTCACGGAGCCCGGCTGGCCGGGGGCCGACGACGCGCAGCGGCTCTTCGCCGACCACACGCGCGCCGTGTACGCGATCATCGACCGGCTCCGCGCCGACCACCCGCGGTTGCGCGTCGAGACCTGCGCCAGCGGCGGCGGCCGCGTCGACCTCGGCATGCTGCGGCGCGCCGACCAGGCGTGGCCCTCGGACAACACGGACCCCGTCGACCGCATCGCCATCCAGGACGGCTACGGCCAGGTCTATCCCTGCCGCACCATGGGCGCCTGGGCCGGCGACAGCCCGAGCCGGGTGACCGGGCGCGTGGCGTCGCTGCGCTTCCGGTTCCACGTCGCCATGGCGGGCGCGCTGGGCGTCAGCGGTGACCTGCGGGCCTGGCCGGAGGAGCAGCGGCGCGAGTCGGCGGAGCTGATCGCCGCGTACCGGCGCATCCGGCACATCGTCCAGGACGGGGACCTCTACCGGCTCACCGAGGCCGCGGTGGACCGCACGACCGTGGTGCAGTACGTCACCGCCGGCGCGGACGAGACGGTCGTGCTGGCGTGGCGGGCGGTCAACCGTCCCGGCGAGGTCGACGTGCCGATCGTCCGCCTGCGCGGGCTGGACCCCGGGGCCCGGTACCGCGACGTCGACAGCGGGGCCGACCACGACGGGGCGGTCCTCCTGCACGCCGGACTCGACCTCTGGCTACCGGCCGGCGACCAGGCCAGCGTCGTGCTGCACCTGCGGCGTCAGCCGGGCCCGCCGGCCCCGTAGTCGAGCGCCACCTTCACCGCCGCCTGCGGGTGCTCGTCCAGCCAGCGGTAGGCGGCCGGGGCGTCGCCGAACGGGAACCGCCGCTCGAGCATCCCCTCGACCGACACCCGGTCGGTGTAGAGCAGCCGGGTCGCGGTCTGCAGGACGCGGCGCCGGTCCCACAGGGGCGCGTGCCGGTCCGGCGCACCCCAGGCGCCCACGGAGGCGATCAGCGAGAGCCGGTTGTGGTGGAACTCCTCGCCGAGCCGGAGATGCGCGGCACCGCCCTGGTAGAAGCCGGCCGCCACGACGGTGGCCCCCAGCCCGGCCGCCGCCAGGGCGCCCTGCAGGCCGCTGTCGGTGCCGGACACCTCGATCGCCACGTCCATGCCGCGCCCCTCGTTCAGGTCGCGGATCCGCACGCTCAGCGGGCCCTCGCCGGCGGGGTCGAGCACGTGACCGGCCCCGAGGCGCAGCGCGAGCTCGCGGCGGTGCGGGTCCGGGTCGACGCCGACGACGGTCTGGATGCCGTCCAGCCGGCACATCTGGACGGTCAGCAGCCCGATGACGCCGAGCCCGTGCACGCTGACGGAGTCGCCGAGCTTGATCTCCGCGTCGTGCACGGCCTGCAACGCGACCGCCGCCAGGCTGACGAACAGGGCCCGCTCCAGGCGCTCGCCGGTCGGCAGCACCACCAGCGGGTAGGTGGCCCGCAGCGACGCGGCGACGTCCAGCACCGTCTCCTCCTGGTGCGGTGTTCCGGTGTGGACGAGGTCGCCCACCCGGACGGCGGTGACCTCCGCGCCGACCTCGACGACCTCGCTGACCATCTCGTAGCCGAGCGTGACCGGATAGGAGGAGGCGCTGCCGGCGGCCGGCGCCACGAACGCGCGCAGGCCCCGGTCGAACACCCGGTCGGCGAAGGCCGACGTGCCGCGGTAGAGGTTCAGCTCGGTGCCGTGGCTGACCCCGCTCATCCGGGAGCGCAGCCGCACCTCACCGGGCCGCAGCGGCCGGGACGGCTGATCCGCGAGCCGCAGCCGGCGCGGGCCCTCCAGCAGCAACGTCCGGGACACGAGCGCCTCCCCCCGTCAGCGTACCGCCGCGGGAGGCGGCCGGTTACGGTGAACGCGTGCGAAATCAGGTTCAACTGATCGCGTACGCCGACCGGCTGGGCGGATCGCTGCCGGCGCTCACCCGGCTGCTGGAGGGTCCGCTCGCCGGGCTGTTCGGCGGCGTGCACGTGCTGCCGTTCTACCTGCCCTACGACGGCGCGGACGCCGGGTTCGACCCGGTCGACCACCGCACGGTGGACCCCCGCCTCGGCGACTGGGCGGACGTCCGGCGGCTGGGCCGGTCGCTGGACGTCGTGGCCGACCTGGTGGTCAACCACGTCTCCGACCGTTCCGCCGAGTTCCGCGACGTCGTCGAGCGCGGCGGACGGTCGCCGTACGCGGGCATGTTCCTGACCTACGGACGGGTGTTCCCCGCGGGGGCGACCGAGGACGACCTGGCGCGCGTCGTGCGGCCGCGGCCCGGCCTGCCGTTCACGCCGGTCCTGCTCGGCGGCCGCCGCCGTCTGGTGTGGACGACCTTCACCAGCCACCAGGTCGACCTGGACGTCCGGCACCCGGCCGCCCGGCGGTACCTGAGCGAGGTGCTGCGCCGGCTGGCCGGCAACGGCGTCACGACGGTCCGCCTCGACGCGGTCGGCTACGCGGTGAAGACGGCCGGCACGTCGTGCTTCCTGACGCCGGAGACCGTCGACTTCGTCCGGGATCTCACCGCCGAGGCCCACCGGCTGGGCCTGGAGGTCCTGGCCGAGGTGCACGCGCACCGCCGCCACGCCACGGACATGGCCCGCCGGGTGGACCTGGTCTACGACTTCGTGCTCGCCCCGCTCGTGCTGCACGCCGTGTTCACCGGCGACTGCGGGCCCCTGCGCGCCTGGCTGCTGCGGCGGCCGGCCGGCTGCGTCACGGTGCTCGACACCCACGACGGCATCGCCCTGGTCGACGCGGGACCCGGCGCCGAGCCCGCCGACACCGGCCTGCTGTCCGGCGCCCAGCTCGACGCGCTGGTGTCCACCGTCTCGGCCAACAGCGGCGGCACGAGCCGCACCGGCACGGTTCCGGGGCGGGTGGACGGCCACTACCAGATCAGCTGCACCGCGTACGACGCCGTCGGCGGCGACGACCGGCGCTACACGCTGGCCCGGCTGCTCCAGCTGTTCGTCCCCGGCATCCCGCAGATCTACTACGTGGGCCTGCTCGCCGGGCACAACGTCCCGCTCGCCGCCCCGGACGGCGACGCACGGGAGATCAACCGACGCGCCTACCCGGAGGCCGACGTGACGCAGGCGCTGAACCGGCCGGTCGTCCGGGCGCTGACCCGGCTCATCCGGCTGCGCAACGCCCATCCGGCCTTCGGCGGCGCCTTCACCCTGGCGGACGCGCCGCCGGGAGAGCTGCGCATGGCCTGGCACGCGGCCGGCGCCCGGGCGGACCTGTGGACCCGCCCGGCCGACGCCGCCTTCCGGCTGACCGTCACCGAGGGCGGCGACACCCGCACCATCACCGGCTGACCCGGCGGGACCCGGCGGTCAGAGCTCGCGGGCCCGGGCGCGGCGGACGGCCAGGGCCAGCAGTGCCACCGTCGCGGCCAGCGCGACCGCCACCGGGCCGAGGTGATCCGCGGTCGTGGCCCCGGTGACGAGGGCCGCCGGGGCGGTGAGCAACCGGGTGGGCAACCAGTCCCCCACGCCGTGCACGAGGCCCGCCACCGGGAGAACGACGAGCAGGACGACGACGGAGACGCCCGCGGTGGACAGTGTGCTGCGGCCGACGGTGGCGGCCGTGGCGACCACGGCGACGGCGAACAGCAGGAACACCGTCTCCAGCGCGACGCCCCACAGCACCGGGCCGGCGGGCAGCCCGCCCAGCAGCAGGGACGTCTCGAACCAGGCGGCCGCCGTGCCGAGGACGTAAGCGGTGACGGCGAGGGCGGCCGTGGCCACGAAGCGGGGCCAGATCAGCGCGAACGGCCCGGTCACACGGGTGCGGTAGAACGTCGCCAGCCCGCGCCGAGCGTCGAACGACAGCACGCCCGCGGCGACCACCAGCAGCACGATCATGCCCGTCTGGCTCCCCTGGCTGACGAAGTTCACCAGGCCGTGTTCCGGCTCGGGCACCGGGGCGACGATGGTGACCTCGGACGAGGCGTAGGCGGCGATCTGCGCCATGTACTTCGCCATCAGGGGTCCGGCGAGGCCGAAGAAGACGTAGACCAGGATGACCACGGCGCCGCGCGGCGAGCGGGTCAGCCGCAGCCACTCCAGGCGCCAGGGGTTCATCTCGCGGGTGGCGGTCATGACGGCTCCTGTCCGTTCGTCAGGGCGAGGAACGCGGTCTCCAGGTCGGCGGCGAGGGGTTCGCACGCCACCAGGCCGGCGCCGCAGGAGGCCAGCACCTCGGGGATGCCGCGCTCGCCGTGCCGCATCGTGTCGGCGTCCACGCGGATCTCGCCCGCGTCCCGCAGCTCGACGCGCCGCACCCACGGCTGGGCGCGCAGCTTCCCGGCGACGTCCTCGGCGGCCCCGGACAGCCGGATCAGCCACCGGGGCGCCAGGTGCTCGTCGACGAGGGTGCGGGTGCTGCCCTGGTAGAGCAGCACGCCCGCGCGCAGCACCCCGACGTGGTCGGCGACGCGCTGCACGTCGGCGAGGATGTGGCTGGAGAACACGACGGTGCGCCGGCCGCGCATGGCGGCCACCAGGTCCAGCATCTCCGCCCGGCCGGCCGGGTCGAGCGCGGACGTCGGCTCGTCCAGCAGCAGCAGTTCCGGGTCGCCGACGAGGGCGGCGGCGAGCCCCAGCCGCTGCGTCATGCCGCGGGAGAAGCCGCCGACGCGCCGGCCGGCGGCGTCGCCCAGGCCGGTGAGCCGCAGCGCGTCCCACACCGCCCCGGGGCCGAGCCGCGGCGCGACGTAGTGCCGGGCGAGGTCCACGACCTCGTAGGCGGTCAGCCACGGCTCGAACTCCGGCACGTCCGGGCAGACCGCGACCGCCGTGCGCGGCACCCCCAGCTCCACCGTGCCGCTGTCGGCCCGGCGGGTACCGGTCAGGATGGACAGCAGGGTGCTCTTGCCGGCGCCGTTCGGGCCCACCAGCCCGTAGACGACCCCGCGGGGCACCCGCAGGTCGACGCCGAACAGGCCGGCGCCCGCCCCGTAGTCCCGGGTCAGCCCGTGGGTGGCGACCATCGGCGCGTCGGTCCCGGACTGCGGACCGGGCGACAGGACGGGTGGCGCGGGCGGCGTCGTCGGCGGCACGGCGCCGCCCGCGGTGACCGGACCGGTGGAGCCGCGGGCGAGCAGCAGGTACGCCACGGCCCCCCACGGCATCGACAGGACGATGAGCGGCGCCCACACCCACTTCGGCAGGTACGGCGCGCGCTCGGCCCGGGCCAGCCGGACCAGGGCGTAGGCCGCCAGCCCGACGAGCAGCAGCGCGACGGGCAGCAGCGCCAGGGCGGTGGTCCGGTCCATGTCAGCGGACCCTCCCGTCGCCCCGGTTCCCGCCCGCGGCGGCACTCAGCAGGATGGCGACCTGGGCCACGATGCCGATGATGCTGCCCGCCAGCGCGAAGCCGAGGACCACCCGCGTCACGAGCGCCCAGCCGACCGCGTAGGCCGAGAAGTCGAACGGGAACACCTGCCAGATCCGCACCAGCGCCGCCACGCCGATGCCGGTGCTGACGATGTCGCCGAGCGCCACGAACCAGCGCGGGTCGTAGAGGACGCGGGCCATGTTGGTGGCCACCGCGGCGGCCATGGACAGGTTGACGAGCAGCAGCACCCGGGTGGTGTCGCCGGTGAGGAACGGCACCGCCTCCCATCCCGGTGCGCCGTTGAGCAGGTACAGCAGCACGACGTTGACGCCGGCGGCGACGGTGTAGCCGGCCCGCCGGGAGGCGACATTCGGTCGCCGGCGGAGCTGTGTGGTGGTGGACATGACGGCCTCCTGTGGCGACGCGTCCTCCCGTTGCCCCCGCGGGATGGTCGGTGACGGGGCGGCGCCGTCGGCGTCGAGCCACCGGCGAGCAGCACCTCGGCGGCCGCCGACACCCCCCTCCTCTCCCCTCAGCCTGCTCAGCGCGCGCCCGGGGCGGCAGAGCCGAACGGCCCCGCCGCGCGGGGCCCTCCTACCGGCGTTCCCGACGGGCCGTCCGGCCCTGTCGGCACCGCCCGGCCGGACGGACGATGCGGAGGTGGGCACCATCCCGGTCGACCGCGCCAGCGACGCCGATCTCGCGTTCCTGGCGATGGACGCCGGGCCGGTGCCGGAGCAGTTCGGGGCGGCCGTCCTGCTGGACCCGGGCGGCGAGTTCGACCCGGCCCGCGCGGAGCGGCTCCTCGCCGAGCGGCTGGCCGCGGTGCCGCGGCTGGGTCAGCGGCTGTTCCGGCCGCCGCCCGGATGCGGCCGGGCGGTCTGGGCCGACGACGACCGCTTCGATCCACGGCGCCACCTGAGCCGCCTGGCCTGCCCGTCGCCGGGCGACGAGCAGGCGCTGGTCGACACCGCCGTCCGGCTGGTCGTGGACCGCCTGCCCCGGGACCGGCCACTGTGGCGGGCCGCCCTCGTGACCGGCCTCGCCGGGGGCCGGGTGGCACTCGTCGTGGTCCTGCACCACGCGGTGGCCGACGGGATCGGCGGGCTGGCCGTCCTGCGTGACCTCGCGGATCCCGCCGGGCCCGCCGTCGCCCCGGCCGCCCGGGTCCCCCGCCCGCGGCCCGGCGCCCGGCAGCTCGCGGCGGACGCCTGGGCGGCGCGCCGGCACGCCGTGCGGCGGGCGCGGACGACGTGGCGGCAGCTGCGGGCGTCGATGGCGGCCGGGGGCGGTCTGCGTCCCGAGCGGGCGGCGCCGTGCTCCCTGCTGCGCCCGACGGGACCACGCCAGCGGATGACCGTGGTGCACGCCGACGTCGCCGCCGTGCGGGCGGCGGCGCACCGGCTCGGCGGCACCGTCAACGCCGCCCTCGTGACGGTGGTCGCCCGGGCCTTGCACACGGTGCTGCGGCACCGCGCGGAGGCGGTCGGCCGGGTGATGGTCGCGGTGCCCGTGGCGGCCCGCCGCGAGACCGTCAGCAGCGGGCTGGGCAACAAGGTCAGCCCGCTGGTGCTGGCGGTGCCCACGGCGGCCCGGCCCGCCGAGCAGGTCGCCGGGGTCGCGGCGGCCGTGCGCGCACGCCGCGGCCTCGCGACCGGTCCGCCGCCGATCGCCCTGCTCGGCGCGGCGTTCCGCATCGCCGCCGGCCTGGGTGGTTACCGCTGGTACATGACGCGCCAGCGCCGGATCCACACGGTCGTCAGCTACGTCCACGGCCCCGACGTGCCGCTGCGTTTCGCCGGCGCACCGATCCGCGCCGTCATCCCGCTCGCGGTCAGCCAGGCCGGCAACCTCACGGTGCGGTTCGAGGCGCTGTCGTACGCCGGCACGCTGACGGTCACCGCGCTGACCGATCCGGACGCCTTCCCCGACGTGCCGGTCCTGGCACGCGCCCTGCGCGCCGAGCTGGACGCGCTGACCGCCGTCACCGTGCCGTGCCCCGGGCCAGGAAGCCCGCCCGGCGGCGCCGGGTGACGGTCCACCGGCCCCGGTGAACGCGCTGCGTGGAGCGGGCGGTGCCCAGGGCCCGGACGACCAGCAGCGCCACGACGGCCACGAGCTGGCCGCCGGCGATGATCCGGTTGACGTCCACCGCCGGACGCCAGCGCACCGTGCCGTCCTTGAGGACGAAGACGCCGAGGGGCGTCGCGGACATCCCCATGCCGCCGCCGGAGCCGCTGCCCGAGCCGCCTCCGGACCCGTCACCGGAGGCCCCGCGCCCCCGGGCCTCCGCGCCGGCGGGCGCCGTGATCCCGGTGCCGCTGCCGCCACCGCCTCCGCCGCCGACCCGCGCGACGGGCAGGACCACCACGCCGTCCCGCACCACCGGGGTGCCGAACGCGCGATCCGCCCGTGCGTCCCCGATCGCCTCGCGCACCACGTCGGCCAGCGCAGTCTGCTGTGTCATGTCGTCCGCCTCCTGTGGCCTCCGCCGCGGCGCGCACGTCCGCGCACCGCCGGCGCCCCCCAGCCTCGCGCCGCGGGCCGCGGCCGGCCAGGGCCCTTGGACCCGTACCGGGTCCGGCTCACCGGCCGGTGTGGTGCGGCGGCGCGGGGTCGTCCGCGGTGTGTCGCTGATCGGCTGCCCGCCGGCTGCCGTAGTAGGCGGCGCGCATCAAATCCTGCATGTCGTCGAGCATCGGCATGCGGGGGTTGGCCGGGGCGCACTGGTCCTCGTAGGCGTTGACGGCCTGCTGGGGCAGGGCCGCCAGGAAGGCGTCCTCGTCGACGCCGGCGGCCCGGAACGACGGTTCGATGCCGGCGGCGTCGCGCAGGCGTTCCACCGCGGCGGCGTACGACTCGACGCCCTCCTGCGGGGTGGCCGCCGGCAGGCCGAGCATGCGGGCGATGTCCTGGAAGCGTTCCGGGGCGCGGTAGTTCTCGTACTTGGGCCAGCCGGTGAGCTTGGCCGGGGTCGAGCCGTTGTACCGGATGACGTGCGGCAGCAGGATCGCGTTGGTCCGGCCGTGCGCGATGTGGAACGTCGCGCCCAGCGTGTGCGACATCGCGTGCACGATGCCGAGGAACGCGCTGCCGAACGCCATGCCGGCGATGGTGCCGGCGTTGTGCATCTTCTCGCGGGCCTCCGGGTCGGCGGCGCCGTGGCGCACGGCCCGCTCCAGGTGGCCGAAGATGAGCTTCACGGCCTGCAGCGCCGGGCCGTCGGTGAAGTCGTTGGCGTAGACGGACACGTACGACTCGGTGGCGTGGGTGAGCGCGTCGAAGCCGCTGTCGGCGGTGATGACGGGCGGCAGGTCGGCGGCGAGCACCGGGTCGACGACGGCCACGCTCGGCGTCAGGGCGTAGTCGGCGAGCGGGTACTTCTTGCCGGTGACGGTGTCGGTGATGACGGCGAACGGGGTCACCTCGGCGCCCGTGCCGGACGTGGTCGGGATGCAGACCAGCTGCGCCCGCTCCCCCAGGGTCGGGAACTTGAACGCCCGCTTGCGGATGTCGAAGAACTTCTCGCGCATGTCGGCGAACACCACCTCGGGGTGCTCGTAGCGCAGCCACATCACCTTGGCGGCGTCCATCGCCGAGCCGCCGCCGAGCGCGACGATCGTGTCGGGCCGGAACGAGCGCATCAGGTCCGCGCCGCGGTCGACCGTGCCGACGCTCGGTTCGGGCTCGACGTCGTCGATGATCTGCAGCGCCACCCGCTCCGGCCGCCGCTGCAGCACGGTGATCAGCCGGTCGACGTACCCGAGCCGGGTCATCGTGTGGTCGGTGACCACGGTGACCCGGTGCACGTCGGGCATGTCGGCCAGGTAGCGGATCGCGTTCGGCTCGAAGTAGATCTTCGGCGGGACCTTGAACCACTGCAGGTTGTTGGTGCGCCGGCCGATCCGCTTGACGTTGATCAGGTCGACCGCGGTGACGTTGTTCGACACCGAGTTGCGGCCGTAGCTGCCGCAGCCCAGGGTCAGCGACGGCAGGAACGCGTTGTACATGTCGCCGATGCCGCCCTGCGACGCCGGCGCGTTCCAGATGATGCGCACCGCCTTGAGCCGCCGGCCGTACTCCTCGGCCAGCCGCTCGTCCTCGGTGTGCACGACCGCGCTGTGCCCCAGGCCGTTGAGCTCGACCATCCGCTCGGCGTGGCGGATGCCCTCGTCGGTGGACCCGGCGCTCAGCACCGCCAGGACGGGGCAGAGCTTCTCCCGGGTCAGGGGCTCCGCCGGGCCGACGTGGTCGACCTCGGCCAGGATCACCGACGTGTCCGCCGGGACCGTGAAGCCGGCCTGCTCGGCGATCCACGCGGCGCTGCGCCCGACGACGGCCGGGTTCAGCCGCGCCCCGGCGCAGTCCGACCCGCCGGCGGCGGCGCCGAAGATCAGCTCCTCGAGCAGGCGCTTCTCGCCGGGGGTGGCGACGTGGGCGTGCAGCCGGCGGAACTCGGCGAGGGCGGCGTCGTACACGGCGGCGTCGATGATGGCCGCCTGCTCGGAGGCGCAGATCATGCCGTTGTCGAACGACTTCGACAGCACGATGTCGTGCACGGCGCGGCGCAGGTTCGCGTCGCGGTGCACGTACGCGGGCACGTTGCCGGCGCCCACGCCGAGGGCGGGCTTGCCCGCCGAGTACGCGGCCCGCACCATGCCGTTGCCGCCGGTGGCCAGGATGGTCGACACCCCGGGGTGGTTCATCAGCGCGCCGGTGGCCTCGACCGACGGCTGCTCGATCCACTGGATGCAGTGCTCGGGGGCGCCCGCGGCGACGGCGGCGTCGCGGACCACCCGGGCCGCCTCGGCGCTGCACCGCTGGGCCGACGGGTGGAAGGCGAAGATCATCGGATTGCGGTCTTCAGTCCCAGCAGCGCCTTGAAGATGGTCGTCGACGTCGGGTTGGTCACCGGCGTGACGGCGCAGACGACACCGACCGGCTCGGCGATCTCGACGATGCCGTTGATCTCGTCGCGGGCGATCACCCCGACCGTCTTGAGGCCCGCCATGTGGTTGGTGACGTGCTCGCACGCGAAGATGTTCTTGACGGCCTTGTCCTCGAACACGCCCCGGCCGGTCTCGGCGACCGCCGAGCGCGCCAGGTCGCCGTGCCGGCCGAGTGCCGCCACGGACGCCTTCGCCACGATCTCGTCGATGCGCTCCTGGGTGAAGCCGGCGTAGTCGTCCAGTGCCTTGAGCCCGTTGCCGACCAGGGTCTCGATGGCCACGCCCGGCTCGGCGGGCAGGGGGGTGGTCGCGGTGGCGGTGGTCATGGCGGAACGCTCCGATCGTCGGTGCCGGCGCTGCCGTCCGGTCACACCGTGATCGTCGCGTCCCGGCACCGGGCGCCGGTGGTGTCCAGGGTCCCGAAGGTGCGGGCCGGAAGTCCCGTCGGGCGGCTGCGCCGCCGCGGGTCAGCCGCCGGCGGGCCCCGGCACGGACACCCGGACCGCGACGGCCGGGTGCGCCCCGGCGCCGGTCGTCAGGTGCGCCGCGACGGTCACGACCAGCCGGTCCATCGCCGCGGCCAGCGCGACCGCCGACAGCGCGCGCCCGGCGCTCAGCCAGCCGCCGGCGGTGTCGTCCGGCGCCTCGATCAGCGCGTCACGCGAGCGCCTGCCGTCCGGCCGGGCGCCGAGCACCCGGAGGCGGGCGCCCTGGACCGCTGCGGCCTCCTCCAGTGTGGACCGGACGGTCGCCGGCATCGTGGCCCGGCCCGGCAGCGCCGCGGTGCGGGTCCGCAGCGAGACCGCCTGGTAGGCGCGAACCGCCGCCGGCGTCGCGGTGCCGAGGTCCGAGACGCGGACCGTGGCGAGCAGGTCCGGCCTGCCGGGGTGCGGGAACGGGCACACCACCGCGCGGGCGCCCTCGCCGGCGAGCGCCGTCAGGGCGTGGTGCAGGGCGGATCCGCAGTCGACCACGTCGCGGACGTGGGCGTCGGGCCCGGCGGCCGGACCGCCGGGGACCAGGTACAGGGCCGCCGTGTCGCCGGCCAGGTGCCACCGCCACGGGCGCGCGCCGCCCACCAGGGGCGCCTTGGCGGCGGCGGCCGCGGCACGCCCCAGGCACTGTTCGGCGCGGGCGTGCCGGGCGCTGGCCGCCCGGTCGGGGAAGACGATCGTGGACATGCCACGACTGTCGCCCCGGCGGCCGCCCGGCCGTAGGGTCCTTTGCCCCGAAACGGCCGGGACCGGCGGACCGGGCGGGTCGCCACCGGCCCGTCGGGCCACTCGCGTCAGCCCACCAGGAACACCGGGCAGTGCGCGCGCTGGACCAGGGCCCGGCTGACCGAGCCGAGCGGGGCCGCGCCGGCCCGGCTGCCCCGGCCGCGGCGGCCGAGGACGACCGCCGCCGCCCTGTCGGAGGCGGCCACCAGCGCCGCGACGGCGGTGCCGGGCACCCGGCGGTGGTGGACCCGGACGCCGTCCGCGTCGGCCAGGCGGCCGGCCGGCTCGTCGGCTGCCGGGGCCTCGCCGGTGGCGTGCAGCATCACGACGTCGCACTCGCGGGCCCGGGCCTCGGCGAGGGCGAACTCGACGGCGGGCGTCGAGTCGGGTGAGTCGTCGACGCCGACGACCACCGGCCGGGACGCGAACTCGGGCCCGGGCGGCCAGCCCGGCACGCGGACCACGAGGACGGGGCCGTCGTGGTCCGCGGCGATCCGGGCCCCCACCGTGCGGCCGAACGCCGCGCCGACCGCGCCGTGCCGGGAGCCGACGACGACGAGCCCGGCGCCGTGCGCTTCGGCGAGCAGGGTGGTCGCGGGCGCGCCGACGACGAGCCGGCCGGCCACCGCGACGGTCCGGGATCGCGCGTGGACCCGGTCGGTGAACTCGGTCAGCAGCGCGGCTCCCCGGTCGCGGCGGGCGGACCCGCCGCCGTGCTGGACGTGCAGCAGGCGCAGGTCCCAGCCTCGCAGCTCGGCCTCGATCGCCGCGTGGTCGACGGCGACGAAGCTGGCCGGGGAGTCGTCCACCCCGACGACCACCGTTCTGGCGGACGGCGGGACGGTCGGCGGGACGGCCGGCGGGGCGGAGCCGGTGGGGTGCGCGGCCGGCGTGATCCGGTGCGGCGCCGTGGCGGTGTAGCCGGCCACACCGAGGTAGCGGTTCACCACCTCCCCGTACCGGGTCGGCGGCCCGCCGGCGCCGGCCCGGCGGCGGGCTTCCTGCTCGATGCGTTCGCGCTCGATGTCGGTCATGGCACACCTCCCGCGTCGTGCCACACCTCCAGTGGACCGCGTCACCGGCCGATTCATCAGGGCCGATGGTCCCGTTGTGGGACCTCGGCATCCGGCGGGCGAACCGGCGCCCCGGCAGCGGACGGAGCCCGGCCCACCGGGCCGGGCTCCGTCCGGGACATCAGCTGGATCCAGCCGTCCCGATGGTGATCGGGATCGCCTTCGCCGTCGGCGCGGGTTCGCCGACGAGCGCGCTGATCTCGAGGATGCCGTCGGTGTACAGGGCGGTGAGAGTGTCCGCCTTGACTCCGGCCGGCAGCGGGACCGTGCGGTAGAACGAGCCGTAGTGGAACTCGGAGCGCCCCTTCTCGGCGTGCGTCTCCTTGCGCTCCACCCGCAGGTGCAGCTCGCCGTGCTCGACGGTCAGCTGGACGTCCTTGGCCGGGTCCACGCCGGGCAGTTCGGCGCGCACCACGTAACGGTCACCGTCCAGTCGCTCCTCGATCCTGATGCCGGCGCCCAGCGTCGGCAGCCAGGACAGGCCCATGAGGTCGAACGGGGTCCGGACCAGTGTCGTCATGAGCCACCTCCTTCTCGCGTTGGTTGCCCCTCCATTCGATCGTCCCGGTGCGGTGCGGCCCAGGGGCGAACGGCCCCCGGTGATCGCCGTCCGGCGGCGGCCACCGGCGGTCGATCAGCCGCTCGATCGCGGGCCCGGCGGCGATCAGCACCACGAGCAGGACGACGACGACCAGCAGCGCGGCGGGCATGGCCGGCTCACTCCCTCCCGGCGATCATGGTGG
>NZ_BOOY01000045.1 GCF_016863475.1 Spirilliplanes yamanashiensis | reverse complement strand
CCCGGCAGTTCGACCGGGCGCGGTGACGCGACGATGCGCGCCTGGCAGACGCGGGCGCCGGGGCCGCTGTCCCGGCGCCCCCTGCACCTGACGGAGCGCCCGCAGCCGGCGCCCGGGCCGGGCGAGCTGCTCGTCGCCGTGGCCGCCTGCGGGGTGTGCCGCACGGACCTGCACGTCGTGACCGGCGACCTGCCGGTGCACCGGCCCGGCGTCGTGCCCGGCCACGAGGTCGTCGGCGAGGTCGCCGCCACCGGCGCGGGGGTGTCGCGGTTCCGGCCCGGCGACCGCGTCGGGGTGGCGTGGCTGCGCGAGACCTGCGGCGCCTGCGCCTACTGCCGCCGGGGCGCGGAGAACCTCTGCCCGCACTCGCGCTACACGGGCTGGGACGCCGACGGCGGCTACGCCGACCTCACCACGGTCGGCGAGGAGTACGCCTACCGGCTGCCGCCCGGCTACAGCGACGCGGAACTGGCGCCACTGCTGTGCGCGGGCATCATCGGCTACCGCGCGCTGCGCCGCGCCGACCTGCCACCCGGCGGCCGGCTCGGCATCTACGGCTTCGGCGCCTCCGCGCACCTGACAGCCCAGGTGGCCCTCGCCGAGGGCGCGACGGTGCATGTGCTCACCCGCTCCGCCGGCGCCCGCCGGCTGGCCCTCGACCTCGGCGCGTCCTCGGCCGGCGACGCCTACGCCGCGCCGCCCGAGCCGCTCGACGCCGCCGTGCTGTTCGCGCCCGTCGGCGACCTGGTGCCCGTCGCGCTGGCCGCCCTCGACCGCGGGGGCACCCTCGCCGTAGCCGGCATCCACCTCAGCGACATCCCGGCGCTGGACTACCAGCGCCACCTGTTCCAGGAGCGGACCCTGCGCAGCGTCACCTCGAACACCCGGCAGGACGGCCGGGCGCTGCTGCGATTCGCCGGCGAGCACCGGCTGCGCGTCGCGGTGACCCCGTACCCGCTGGACGCCGCCGACCGGGCGCTGGCCGACCTCGAGGCCGACCGCGTCACCGGGGCCGCCGTCCTCGTTCCCTGACGGATCGCGGCGGAGCCCCGGCGCGCCCGGTCACCGGTGCAGCTGCGACGAGGGCGTCCGCATGCCGCGGTGGGTGCGGCGCCGCGACCGGGTGTCGGGGCGGCACACCGGCGTCGCATCCTCGCGCACGTCGATCGCCGGAACGATCTCGCGTGGCTGAACGAGCGTCAGGAGCTTCTTCATGACGAGCCTCCCGCTGTGGGGTCCTGGTGCCAGCATCGCGCCGCCCGTCGCGACCGGGGCAGGGCCGGGATACCCCCGTCGCGAGGGCATCGGACCCGGATCCGGTCCGGCGGACCCGTCCGATCGGGCCGGTGTCCTCTGTGCCGGGCCCGGTGGTGCGCCCACGCTGGGCGCAGGAGGTGCGCCATGACAGTCGCGGACGAGATGGTGGTCCGGCCCGCCGGGGGCGAGAGCTACGAGATCGCCGTCCGCAACCACCGCCTGCTGGTCGACCAGCCCCCGTCGGCCGGTGGCGGGGACGCGGCACCGACGCCGACGGAGCTGTTCGTCGCCGCGCTGGCGTCATGCGTGGCGTTCTACGCCGGTCGCTACCTCACCCGGCACGGTGTCGCCCGCGACGGTCTCGCGATCCAGGCCGGCTTCGCCATGGCCGGCGACCGGCCCGCCCGGGTGGCCGCGATCAGCATCACGGTGACCGCCCCCGCCGGTCTGCCGCCCGGGCGCCGGCCCGGCCTGCAGGCCGTCGTCGAGCACTGCACGGTGCACAACAGCCTGGCGCGGCCGCCCGAGGTCGCCATCACCGTGGAGGTGGCGTCGTGAGAAACCTCGTCGTGCTCGGCGCCGGCACCGCCGGCACCATGGTCGTGAACAGGTTGCACCGCCGGCTGCCGCGCGACTGGCGGATCACCGTCGTCGACCGCAGCGACGTCCATCACTACCAGCCCGGATACTTGTTCCTGCCGTTCGGCGCGTACCGGCCGGAGCAGGTGGCGAAGCCTTCCCGGCCCCTGCTGCCGCAGGGTGTCGACGTGATATGCGCCGACATCGACCAGGTCATGCCTGAGCTGCGTGAGGTGCGGCTGGCAGGCGGCAGGCGGCTGCCCTACGACCGGCTGGTGATCGCGACGGGGGTCGAGCCGCGACCCGACCAGACGCCGGGCATGCTCGACGGTGGTCAGTGGCGGCGGAGCATCTTCGACTTCTACACCTACGACGGCGCGCTCCAGCTCGCGTCGGCGCTGCGTGACTTCCGCGGCGGCCGGTTGGTCACCCACATCGTCGACATGCCGATCAAGTGCCCGGTGGCGCCGCTCGAGTTCACGTTCCTGGCCGACGCCCACCTCCGCCGGCGCGGCATCCGCGACCGGACCGACCTCGTCTACGCGACGCCGCTGCCGGGCGCCTTCACCCAGCCGGTCGCGACCCGCCGGCTCGGCACCATGCTCGAGCACCGGGGCGTCACCGTGGAGCCCGACTTCCTCGTCGAGCGGGTGGACGGCACCACGCTGGTCTCCTACGACGACCGGCGGATCCCCTTCGACCTGCTGGTCACCGTGCCGCTCAACATGGGCGCCGAGTTCGTCGCCCGGTCCGGCCTGGGCGACGAGCTGAACCTGGTCCCGGTCGACCGGCACACCCTGCTGTCGCGGTCCCACCCGGACATCTTCGCCCTCGGCGACGCCAACGACATCCCGACGTCGAAGGCCGGGTCGGTCGCCCACTTCTCCGTGGACGTCTTCGTCGGCAACTTCCTCCAGCACATCGCCGGCCGGCCGATGACCGGCCGGTTCGACGGGCACGCCAACTGCTTCGTCGAGTCCGGCGACGGAAAGGGTCTGCTCATCGACTTCAACTACGACACGCAGCCACTGCCGGGCACGTACCCGCTGCCGGGCGTCGGCCCGTTCCGGCTGCTCGAGGAGCGCGCCGTGAACCACTGGGGCAAGCTCGCGTTCCGCTGGGCCTACTGGCACCTGCTGCTGCCCGGCCGCCCGATACCACTGCCGGCGCACATGTCGATGGCCGGCAAGCACACCGAGGAGTGACACCATGAAGGTCGCGACGATCGCCGGGCGCGCCGTCCACGTCGACGACGAGGGCTTCCTCACCGTCTACGGCGAATGGGACGAGGACCTGGCCGAGACGCTGGCCGCCCGGATCGGCATCGAGCTGACCGACGCCCACTGGAAGGCGCTGCGCTTCCTGCGCGACGACTACCGCTCCCAGGGGGAGACCGCCACCCTGCGGCGCGTCAGCGTCGTCGGCGGCATTCCCACCAGGCAACTGTTCACCCTGTTCCCGAAGAAGCCCGCGAAGAAGATGGCCTACATCGCCGGCCTGCCCAAGCCGCGCGGCTGCGTGTGATCGGAGACCTGCCATGACAGTTCACGCCGAACCCGCGGTGATCCCGGACTTCGACGGCGGCACCGCCGGGCGCAAGCTCGCCATCATCTGCTCCAAGGGCAACCTCGACATGGCCTACCCGGGCCTTGTGCTCGCGAACGCCGCCCTCGGCGAGGGCGTCGAGACGCACCTGTTCTTCACGTTCTGGGGCTTCGACATGATCACCAAGTCCCGCATGCGCGACCTGAAGTTCACGCCGCTCGGCAACACCGCCACCCACCTCCCGCAGGGCCTCGGTGGCCTGCCCGGCATGACCGCCGTGGCGACCCGTCAGATGAAGCGACAGATCGCCGAGGCCGGGGTGCCCGAGGTGCCGGAGTTCCTGGCCCAGATCGCCGACTCCGGCGGGCACCTGTGGGCGTGCCGGATGTCGGCGGACATGCTGCACCTCGACGAGGGCGACCTCTGTGCGGAGGTCGAGGGCATCATCAGCGCTGCCGACTTCATCGAGAAGACCGACGGCGCCCAGCTCCTGTTCATCTGACGATCCTGGCGGCTCCCCGGCCCCGTGGTGCGCGGCCGCCGGCTACGCCGACAGGTACGTGACGGTGTCGGCCAGGGTCGTCAGGTAGGGGTAGTCGTCCTCGTCGACGCGGCGGCCGGTGCGCTCGCTGAGCAACTCCACGAACTGCTGGAAGTCGAGCGAGTCCAGGGCGAGCGTCTCGCGCAGGTCGGCGGTGGGCGCGAGCCGGTCGAGGTCGGCCTCCGGGGCCACCTCGTGCAGCGCGCGGCGCACCAGCAGGGTCATGTCGTCTCTGTTCACAGCTCCTCCGGTCGGTGCAGCAGCCGGTTCACGGCGCGCAGGTAGCGCGCTCCGGTGGCGCCGTCGGTGGCCCGGTGGTCGGCCGCCAGGCTGGCCGTCACCAGGCGGCGTACGCCCAGCAGTCCGCCGACGGCCCACGGCCGGTCGGCGATCGTGCCGAACCCGACCAGCGCCACCTGGGGCGGATAGATCACTCCGATGATCGACTCGACGCCCTGGTCGCCCAGGTTGGACACGGTGATGGTCGGTGCGGTCAGCTCGCCGCCGCGCAGCCGGCCCGCGCGCGTGCGCGCCACCAGATCCCGGAGCCGGTCCATCAGGTCGGGCAGGGTGAGGGCGGCGGCGTCCGCGATGGCAGGCGCGACCAGGCCGCCGCCGCGCAGCGACACGGCCACGCCGAGGTGGACGGCCGGCGCGGGCTCGAACCGGTCCTCCCGCCAGAAACCGTTCAGCTCGGGCACCTCGGCCGCGGCCGACGCGGCGGCCTTGAGCAGCAGCGCCGCGGGGACGATGCGGCGCGGCACGGGCAGCAGCCGGTTGCGCTCCCGCAACCAGGCGAGCGCGTCGGTGAGGTCGATGGTCTCGGTGAGGTAGTAGTGCGGGATCTCCCGCTTGGACCGGGCCATGAGCGCGGCGATGACACCGCGCATCGCGGCGGCGCGCGAATCGGACGCCGGCGCGGGTGTGGGTGCGGGCGCGGCGGGCGGCTGGGCGCGCTCGACGTCGGCTCCGCGGATGGCGCCCAGGTACCCGGTGCCGGTCACGCCGGACAGGTCTACCCCGGCGGCCGCCGCCAGCCGGCGGGCCCGGGGCGAGATCCTGCGCCGCCCGGGCGGGTGGCCGGCGTGGTCGACGTCCGAGCGGGTCACCCGGCCGCCCGGGCCGGTGCCGTGGACCGAGCCCAGGTCGACGTGCAGCGCCACCGCTTCCCGGCGCACCAGCGGGGAGAGGACCGGCGACCGCCCGGCCCGGCCCGCCGGGGTGGTGGCCGGCGTGCCGGCCGGGGCGGGCGGCTGCGGCGCGCGGGGCGGTGCCGCGGGTGCCGCGGGTGCCGCGGGTGCCGCGGGCGGCGGGGCGGCGGCGGGG
>NZ_BOOY01000044.1 GCF_016863475.1 Spirilliplanes yamanashiensis | reverse complement strand
GTGCCGCGGGTGCCGCGGGTGCCGCGGGTGCCGCGGGCGGCGGGGCGGCGGCGGGGGCGGGGGGCTCGCCGTCCGTGACGATGGTCGCCAGTGCTGTGCCGACCGGCACGCGGGTGCCCGGAGCCACGAGCAGTTCCCCGACGGTGCCCGCGTCGAAGCACTCGACCTCGATGGCCGCCTTGTCGGTGTCCACCACGGCGACGACGTCGCCCCTGCGGACGGCCGCACCCGGCTCGACCAGCCATTCCAGCAGGACACCGTCGGTCATGTCGGCGCCCAGCGACGGCATCCGGAACTCAACCATCGACGCCCACCAGCTGCCGGGCCGCGGCGCGCACGGCGGCCGGCTGCGGCAGCGCCGCCTGTTCCAGCTGCGCGGCGTAGGGCATCGGCACCTCTGCGGAGCAGACCCGGCCCACCGGTGCGTCCAGCTCGTAGAACGCCTGCTCCGTGATGCGGGCCGAGATCTCCCCGGCGAGGCTGCCGGTGCGCCAGCCCTCGTCCACGACGACGGCGTGGTGGGTGCGGCTCACCGAGGCGACGAGCGTGGCGTCGTCGAGCGGGCGCAGGGTGCGCAGGTCGATGACCTCCGCGTCCACGCCGTCGGCGGCGAGCAGGTCGGCCGCGGCGAGGGCGGTGGGGACGGTGCCGCCGTAGCCGATGAGGGTGACGTCGCGGCCCGGCCGCCGGACCGCCGCCCGGTCGAGGTCGGCGGGGGAGGGGTCCGGCACCTCACCGGAGACGTTGTACAGCCCGCCGTGCTCGAAGACGATCACCGGGTCGGGGTCGGCCAGGGCGGTGGCGAGCATCCCCCGGGCGTCCGCCACGGTGGCCGGCGCCACGACCCGCAGGCCGGGGATGTGCGCGTACCAGACCTCCAGGCTGTGCGAGTGCTGCGCGGCGAGCTGCCGGCCGCCGCCGGTGGTCATGCGGATCACCAGCGGCACCCCGAACTGGCCGCCGGACATGTGCCGCAGCGTCGCCGCGTTGTTGAGGATCTGGTCGAGGGCGAGCAGGCTGAAGTTGACGGTCATGATCTCGACGATGGGCCGCAGGCCGCCGAGGGCGGCGCCGATGCCCGCACCGACGAACGCCGACTCCGACAGCGGGGTGTCCCGGATGCGGTCGGGGCCGAACTCCTCCAGCAGGCCGAGGCTGACGCCGAAGCACCCGCCGTAGCGGCCCACGTCCTCGCCCATCAGGAAGACACGGTCGTCCGCGCGCATCGCCTGCCGGATCGCCTCGCGCATCGCCTCGCGGTACGTCATGGTGGTCATCGCGTTCCCCGCCGCTCGCTGTGGACGAACCGGGTCAGGTCGGTGACCGGCTCGGCCGGCGACCGTTCGGCGAAGGCGACGGCGGCGTCCACGTCGGCCGTGACGGCCGCGTCGAGTCCGGCGAGGTCGGCCGCCTCGAGCTGGCCGTCGCCACGCATCCGGGCGCAGAGCAGCTCGATCGGGTCACGGAGCTTCCAGCGGGCGATCTCGGCCTTGTCCCGGTAGCGGTCCGAGTCGTACATCGAGTGAGCGCGGAAGCGGTAGGTCTGCAGCTCCAGGAAGCGGGGGCCGTGGCCGCCGCGGACGGCCCGCACCGCCTGGCGCGCCGCCTGCACGACGGCCTCGACGTCCATGCCGTCGACCGCCCGGGCGGTCATGCCGTACGAGCCGGCGCGGTGGGCGAGGTCGGTGACGGCCTGCGCCCGGTCGAGCGCGGTGCCCATGGCGTACTGGTTGTTCTCACAGCAGAACAGGACCGGCAGCCGCCACAGCGCGGCCAGGTTCAGGCACTCGTGGAACTCGCCCTCGGCGACCGCGCCGTCGCCGAAGAAGCACGCGGTCACGGCGTGGCGGCCGGTCAGTGCGTCCGCCAGCGCCAGCCCGACGGCGATCGGCAGTCCGCCGCCCACGATCGCGTTGCCGCCGTAGAACCGGGCGCCGGCGTCGAACAGGTGCATGGAACCCCCGCGACCGCGGCTGCAACCGTCGACGCGGCCGAACATCTCGGCCATCACCGCGTCGGCCGACACGCCGCGCGCCAGCGCGTGCCCGTGCTCCCGGTACGTGGACACGACGGCGTCGTCGGGCGTCAGCGCCGCCATCACCCCCGTGGCGACAGCCTCCTCGCCGATGTAGAGATGCATGAAGCCGCGGATGCGCGCCGCGCTGTACAGCTCGACGCAGCGCTCCTCGAACCGCCGGATGAGCAGCATGCGGCGCAGCAGGGTCAGTCGCTGTCCGGGCCCGGCGGTGCGGGCCGCGACGGTGGGGGTCCGGGTCATCGTGTGCTCTCCAGTGTGGACAGGTCACCTTCCGGCAGCCCCAGCTCGCGCGCCCGCAGCAGCCGGCGCATCACCTTGCCGCTGCGGGTGTGCGGCAGGTGGTCGTCGAAGACGATCTCCTTCGGCGCCAGCCCGCCGAGCCGGCGCCGGGCGAAGCCGAGCAGCTCCAGGCGCAGGTCGTCGGAGCGCTCGACGCCCGGCCGCAGCGTGACGAACGCCTTGACCACCTCACCCGCCACCGGGTCGGGCCGGCCGATCACCCCGGCCTCCGCCACGGTGGGGTGCTCCATCAGGACGTTCTCCACCTCGAACGGCCCGATCAGGTGCCCGGCCGACTTGATGACGTCGTCGCCCCGGCCGACGAACCAGAAGTAGCCGTCGGCGTCCTGCCGGGCCAGGTCGCCCGAGAGGTACCAGCCGTCGGCGAAGCACCGGGCATACCGCTCGGGCTCGTGCAGGTAGCCGCGGAACATCGACGGCCAGCCCGGCCGCAGCGCCAGCTCGCCGACGGCGCCGGGTTCCGCGATGACGCCGACGTGGCCGTCCGTGAGCCGGGCCCGGCCGTCCTCGCCGCGATCGAGCAGCGCCACCTCGACGCCGGGCAGTGGCCGGCCCATCGAGCCGGGCCGGATCTCCAGGCCCGCGAAGTTGCTGATCATGATGGCGCCGGTCTCGGTCTGCCACCAGTTGTCGTGCACGGGGCGGCCGAGCGCCTGCTGTCCCCAGACCACGACCTCCGGGTTGAGCGGCTCGCCGACGGAGGCGACGAACCGCAGCGCCGACAGGTCGTGCCCGCGGGCGAGCGTGGTGCCGTGGCGCATCAGCATCCGCAGGGCGGTCGGCGCCGTGTACCAGACGGTGACCCGCTCCTGCTCCAGTGTGCGGTACCAGCGCTGCGCGTCGAACTCGCCGGCGTCGACGACCACCGTGAGGCCGTGGGCCAGCGGCGCGACGATGCTGTACGAGGTGCCGGTGACCCACCCCGGGTCCGCGGTGCACCAGAACACGTCGTCGGGGTGCAGGTCGAGTGCGTACAGGGCGGTCGCGTAGTGGGCGACCACCGCCTCGTGGACGTGCACCGCGCCTTTCGGCCGGCCGGTCGTGCCGCTGGTGAAGTGCAGCAGCGCCATCTCACCCGGGTCGGTGGCGCCGACGACCCACCGCTCGTCGGCGCCGGCGAGCATGGCGCCGAGGCTGAGGGTGCCGGCCGGCGGCCGGTCGTCGCCGGTGACCAGGACGTGCCGCAGCCCCGGCAGCCGGTCGCGCACCGGCGCCACCTTGGCGGCGTACAGCTCGGGCGTGGTGACCAGGACGACGCCGTCGCCGCGATCGATCCGCTCGCGCACCGGCTCCGGGCCGAAGGCGGGGAACAGCGGGGACAGCACCGCGCCGAAGCGCAGCGTCCCCAGCGCCGCGACGTACAGGTCGGGCCCGCGGGGCAGCAGCAGGAAGACCCGGTCGCCGCGACGCACCCCGAGCCGGCCGAGCAGGTTGGCGAAGCGGCCGGTGCTGCGGCCCAGCTCGGCGTAGGTCAGTTCGGTGGTCACCCCGCGCCGGTCGAGGCAGCGCAGCGCGGTCTTGTACCGGTGCTCGGTGCCCAGGTGCCGGTCCACCGTCTCGTAGCCGATGTTCAGGCCGCCGCCGGGCAGGCCGTGCAGCCAGTCGCGCCGGGCGTGCTCCCAGGTGAAGTCGTGCCGGGCCCACGCGTACAGGCTCAGGTTGGCCCGGGCCCGCTCCGCGGGAGTCTTGAGGACGGGCTTCCACGGGCTGCTCATCGCCGTCTCCAGTCGTCGGCGGACGGGTCATCCCCATCGGAACGCATCGGGCAGCTCCCTGCCCAGGGCCCAACGGCCCGTTCCGGCGGCGCCGGCCGGGGACCGGAGGTCCCGCACGTCGTGACGGGTGGCCGGTGCGAGCCGCCGGCGTCCCGGCGCACGGTTGACGAAGGACACGCCAGAGGAGGTCCGTCATGAAGGAGTGGACCGTGGCCGACGTCATGACCGGGGACGTGTGCACCGTCCCCTCGGACATGCGGTACCGCGAGGTGGTCGACGTGCTGACCGGCGGGGGCATCAGCGCGGCCCCGGTCGTGGACGCGGCCGGCCGGGTCGTCGGCGTCGTCTCCGAGGCGGACCTGCTGCACCGGGTGGAGCTGGCGGGCCGCGGGGAGCGCCCCCGGCTGTTCGAGAGCCGGCACCGGCGCGCCGGGCGGACCCGGGCGGCCGCTCGCACGGCCGGCGAGCTGATGACCCGCCCCGCGGTGACCGTCACGACCGGGACGCCGATCTCCGCGGCGGCACGGCTGCTCGACCGGCGGAGGGTCAAGCGGCTCCCCGTGCTGGACGACACCGGCCGGCTCGCGGGAATCGTCTCCCGCAGCGACCTGCTGAAGATCCACCTGCGGGGCGATGCCGACATCCGCGCGGACGTGGCGGAGCTGGTGCGGCACGTCGTGCCCGAACCGGGCGCACTCGACGTGACGGTCACCGACGGTGTCGTCACCCTGGACGGGCGGGTCGAGCGGCGCACGACCGCCGAGGCGGTGGTGCAGCTCGCGGCGACGGTCGCGGGCGTGACGGACGTCGTCGACCGTGTCGGGTACGAGTTCTCCGACACGGATCCGCTGCGTCGTGGCACCCGGTTCGGCACCGCCTGACGCCGGCCCGTCGTCCGGGACGGCGCCCGCGGGTGCCACCTTCGGCCCTGGCGGTGGTGCGCAAGGTCGGTGCGCCCGGCCGGCCCGGACTCGGCGGGTGGCGGCCGGAGCGGCCCGGCGTCATCGCCGAGCTCCGCAGCCGCGGCCGCGCCCTGCCGCAGCACTGATGCGGTGGACTCACGAGGCCTGTGGGGGAGAGGCCGCCGTCGGGACCGGCGCTGCGACAGCGAGGACGCCCTCGCGCATGGAAGTCGCACGCCGCGCGGCGTCGCGGTCGGTACCGCGGGCGAGCAGGGCGTTCGATGTTCGGCTCGACGCAGGTCAGATCTGCGGACCGCGGGCGGTGAAGACGACGGTCGACGTGCCCTGCGCGGTGTCCACCTGGTACAGGTAGCACCCGGGTGCCCGGAGCCGCGTGTAGCTGGGGTAGTCCTTCCAGCCGCCGGACAACCCCTGATACCGGTCCACGTCGATGCCCAACTCCGGTGTCGGCGGATCCTCGAAGGCCACCTGGCCCGGTGCGTCGAGGCGCTTGCCGCGGATCAGCACCAGCCCGGTCACCGCCGGGTCGACGGCCCAGAGGACCTTCGCCCCGCCCCAGGTCGCGTCCTTCCAGGCGGCTGCGGCCATGTACTCGAGGACCGCGCCCGGGCCGAGGCCGGCCGGCCGGGCGGGTCCGTCACCCCACAGGCCGGCGAGCCGTGGATCTGGTTGTGCGCGGTGGCGGGTCACCGGGCAGCGTTCGCGGGCGGCCAGTGGTGCGACCGCCCATGGTCGGCGCACCGACGCGTACCGGTCGACTTCTGCCGACGGGGCGGCCGGAGCGCTGGCCGCCCGTCCTCCGCTGCCCGACTTGTGGGCAGCGTCGTCCTGTCCGGTGCATCCAGCGCCCAGCAGGGTCAGCACCGCAGCCGCTGCCGCGCGGGTTCGCGTCCGTAGCTTCACCTTCGTTCGCGAGCGTCACCTCGTGCGCGATCGCCGTCGACGGATCTCCCGGCGGCCAACGGTTGCTCGCGACTGCGCCTCCTCGACCTGATCGTACGCCGAGCGGGGACAGCTCGGATGACCTCGGCGGCACTGAGCCGATACCGGTATGGGGTACCATCGGAGGCATGGGTGACGAGGCGTCTGCGGGTCCACACGGGTACTCCGCGGAGAAGCAGGCCCTGCTGGCGCGGCTGAAGCGCATCGAGGGCCAGATCCGCGGGCTGCAGCGGATGGTGGACGAGGACACGTACTGCATCGACGTCCTGACGCAGATCTCGGCGGCGACGAAGGCGCTGCAGGCCGTGGCCGTCGGGCTGCTGGAGGATCACCTGCGGCACTGCGTGGTGCAGGCGGCGGCCGAGGGCAACCCGGACGCGAAGATCAAGGAAGCGACGACGGCCATCGCGCGTCTCGTGCGCTCCTGACAACCGGCGCGCCGCCGCCCCCAGGGCGGGGCGGCGGCGCAGGTCCGTCACTGCACGGTGGTGAAGCGGCGCAGCCGTAGGCTGTTCGCGACGACGAACACCGACGAGAACGCCATCGCGGCGCCCGCAATCATGGGGTTGAGCATCCCGGCCGCGGCGAGCGGCAGCGCGGCCACGTTGTACGCGAACGCCCAGAACAGGTTGCTCTTGATGATCCGCAGCGTGCGTCGGGACAGCCGGATCGCGTCGACGGCGGCCATGAGGTCGCCGCGGACCAGGGTCAGGTCGGACGCTTCAATCGCCACGTCGGTGCCGGTGCCCATGGCAAGGCCGAGGTCGGCCTGGGCGAGGGCGGCCGCGTCGTTGACGCCGTCGCCCACCATGGCGACGACCTTGCCGTCGGCCTGCAACCGCTTGACGGCGTCCACCTTGTCGGCGGGCAGCACCTCCGCGATGACCTCGTCGATGCCCACCTCGGCGGCGACCGCGCGGGCCACGGTCTCGTTGTCGCCGGTGAGCAACACCGGGGTGAGCCCGAGCCGGCGCAGGCCGGCGATGGCCTGCCGGCTGGTCGGCTTGACGACGTCGGCGACGGCCAGCACCCCGCGGGCCCGGCCGTCCCAGCCGACCACCACGGCGGTCCGCCCGGCGGCCTCCGCGGCCTGCTGAGCCCGTTCGACGGCGGCCGGGATCGTCAGCCCGTCCTGGCGCAGCAGCGGAAGCCGGCCGACGACGACCGTGCGGTCCGCGACGGTCCCGCGTACGCCGAGCCCTTCGGCGTTGGCGAAGCCGTCCACCGCCGGCAGTGAACCGTGGCGGTCCGCCGCGGCGCGGGCGATGGCCTGCGCGATCGGGTGCTCCGAGGCGGCCTCGACCGCGCCGGCCGTCCGCAGCAGCTCCTCGCCGTCCTCGCCGTCGGCGGGCGTGACGTCGACCAGGGTCATCCGGCCGGTGGTGACGGTGCCGGTCTTGTCGAGCACCACGGTGTCGACCGTGCGGGTCGATTCCAGGGTCTCGGGCCCCTTGATGAGGATGCCGAGCTGGGCGCCGCGGCCGGTGCCGACGAGCAGCGCGGTCGGGGTGGCCAGGCCGAGGGCGCACGGGCAGGCGATGATCAGGACGGCGACGGCGGCGGTGAACGCGGCCGTCCAGCCCGCCCCGCTGCCGACCCACCAGCCGAGCGTGCCCACTGCCAGAGCGATGACGACGGGCACGAACACGCCGGAGATGCGGTCGGCCAGGCGCTGGACCCGCGCCTTGCCGGTCTGCGCCTGCTCGACGAGCTTCGCCATCTGCGCCAGCTGGGTGTCGGAGCCGACGCGGGTGGCGCGCACGATCAGCCGGCCGCCGGCGTTGACGGTGGCGCCTACCACGGCGTCTCCGACGCCAACCTCGACCGGCACGGACTCCCCGGTGAGCATGCTGGCGTCGACGGCCGAGGAGCCGTCCTCGACGACGCCGTCGGTCGCGACTTTCTCGCCCGGCCGCACCACGAACCGGTCACCGACCTCCAGCGTGTCGGCAGGGATTCGGACCTCGGTACCGTCGCGCAGCACGGTGACGTCCTTGGCGCCGAGTTCGAGCAGGGCGCGCAGGGCGGCGCCGGCGCGGCGCTTGGAGCGGGCCTCGAAGTACCGGCCGGCCAGGATGAACGTGGTGACGCCGGCCGCTGCTTCGAGGTAGATGTTGGCGGCGCCGTCGGTGCGGCCGATGTCGAGGCTGAACGGGTGCGTCATGCCGGGCGTGCCGGCGGTGCCGAGGAACAGCGCCCTCAGCGACCAGCCGAACGCCGCGAGCGTGCCGAGCGACACCAGCGTGTCCATGGTCGCGGCGCCGTGTCGCAGGTTCGTCCACGCCGCCCTGTGGAACGGCAGCCCCCCGTAGACGACGACCGGCGCGGCGAGGGTCAGCGACAGCCACTGCCAGTACGTGAACTGCCAGGCCGGCACCATCGCCAGCAGGATCACCGGGACGCTCAGCGCGATCGACACCCACAGCCGGGTCCGTACGCTGTGCAGCTCATCGGCGGGTTGGGCCTGCTCGGCGGGGTCGCCGGCGCGCTGCGGTGGCGGGGGAAGGGCGGCGGTGTAGCCGGTCTTCTCCACGGTGGCGATCAGGTCGTCGGCGGTGACGTCGCCGTCGACGGTGACGCTGGCCTTCTCGGTGGCGTAGTTGACGGTGGCGGTGACGCCGTCCATGCGGTTGAGCTTCTTCTCGATCCGCGCGGCGCAGGAGGCGCACGTCATGCCGCCGATCGACAGCTCGATCAGGTTCGGTGCCGCCTGCAACGGCTTGACGGATGCCATGGAGCTCTCCTTACCCGTGGGTGTGGCCCGGCTCGCCGTGCCCGGACGGGCTCGGCGCGGGCGCCTCGGCGGCGGGAACGGGTGTGCCCGCCACCGCGGTGAAGGTCGCGGTACGCACCGTTCCGGCGTGCTGGAAGTCGAGGAACAGCCGATACGTGCCGGCCGAGGGAACCTCGGCGTGGAAGGTGACCTGCGGACCGGCGGCGGTCTGCCCGTCGCCCGGCGTGCCGTCGGGGTGCACGTGCAGGTACGCCAGGTCGCCGTCGCGCAGCGCGACGAGATGACCGTAGGCGCCGAGGTAGGGCTGCAGGTCCGTGACCGGTGCCCCGTCCTTGCTGACCGACAGGGTGAGCGTGGACGAGCTGCCCGGCGTCAGGTCGCCGTCGAGGGTGACGGTGTAGCCGTCGACCGTGACGGTGCGTGCGGCGGCGGGCAGGGGCTGCGGCTGGTAGTCGCCGGGTGCGGGCACGTCGACGCCGAGGGTGAGGCCGTCGGCGTGGCCGGCGGGCTGGAAGTCGGCGAAGACGCGGTACTGCCCGGGCGCGCCGACGGCGAACGGGATCGACCAGGTGCCGTCGGCGTCGAGGGCGGGGTGCACGTGCTGGAAGCCGGACAGGTCGCGGCGCACCACGATGAGGTGCATGTCCTTGTCGTGGGTGGTGGTGTACCGGGTGACCGGGGCGCCGTCCGGGCCGAGGATCTGGAAGCGGAACGGTTCCGGATCGCCGGTTGCCAGGGTGCCCGACACGGGGGTGAGGCGGTAGCCGTCCTGGATGACCTGAAGGCCGCCAGGCAGGTGGGTGGCGCCGGGGTCGCCGGATGGCGTGGAGCCGGCGCCGTGGGCGGCGGCGCCGCTGTGGCTGTCAGTGGCCGGCGCGGCCCGGGTCGGCCCGGCCAGCCGGCCGAGCCCCACCGAGGCCGCGAACACGGCCGCCAGCCCGAGCGCGAAGGCGCCGAGGCGGATGGGGGTGCGCATGACTACCTCGCGAGTTCGTAACCGGCCTCGTCGACGGCGGCGGCGACGGCCGCATCGTCGAGGGGCTGGTCACTGGTGACGGTGACGGCGCCGCTGCCCAGGTCGACCTGGACATCGGTGACGCCGGGGATCTGCTTGACCTCGGAACCGACCGAGTTGACGCAGTGCGAGCAGGTCATGCCAGTCACGGTGTAGGTCTTCGTCGCCATGACGATCATCCCTTCGATGCGGTCGTGCGGGCGCTCGAGAGGCGCCGCTGACGTTACTCTACCCGTACCCCCCAGGGGTATCAAGAGCGGGTCGCCGTGACGGGCGGCACGGGGCGGGAGTCACTCCTCGTGGTCTGCGACGCGGGGTCAGGTCGACCAGCCACCGAGGCAGTGGTCCCGCAGTGTTCGCAGAACTCGTCGGTCAGGCGACAGAGGCCAGCGCGCTGCGACGCGACTGCCCGACCGTTTGCAGTGCCGGCGACGACGGGGGCGGAGAGCCGCGACAGTGCCCGAGCACCGCCGCGTCTGCGGGGAGGCGTGCGGGCAGCTGCTCGCGTCCCTCGGCTGAGCGCGACCCGTGGCTAGACTGCGGATGATGACCCACGTCGGCTCCGAACCTTCCGCCCGCTTCCGCGGTCGCGGGCCGGCGTGGTGGTCCCGGATGCTCCTGCTCTCGGCCACCCTGGTCGGGCTGGTCACCATGCACCAGTTCGCCGGAGCCGTGGGCTCGTCGGCTCACCACGCGGCCGCGGCTGACGTGGCCGTCGCCGCCTCGCAGCACCAGGCCACCGAGCCGGTCTGTGACCACCCCGGTGATTGCCCCGATGACACGCACGGCCATCCCGGGCAGGTCTGCCAGGCCAAGCCCGGCACCGCCGCGGCGGTGCCCCCGCCTCCGCTCGTCGCGCTTCCGCCGATCCCGGCGGCGGCGTCGGCGAACAGCCCGGCGACGGCCGACCGGGACGCCCGCGGCGGCAGCGGCTGCGGCCCGCCAGGCCGGGCCGCACTCGCGGTCTGGCGCATCTAGGCCGACTCCTCACCCCGCACTCACCCACCGCGCGCCCCGCGGTGCGGGCATGCGCGCGTCCATCACCGCTGATGAACTGAGGAGTCCTTTCACCATGAGCAAGCGATCACTGTCCGGCCGCCGCCTGACCGGCGTCACCGTCACCGCCGTCGCAGTCCTGGCCGTCGCGACCGGGTGCGGCGGCGGCGACCACAGCAGCTCCACCGGCGGCCACAACACCGGTGGCGCCCCCTCGGCCGGCGCGTCCGCCCAGCCGGGCGTTCAGCACAGCCAGGCGGACATCACCTTCGCCCAGTCCATGATCCCGCACCACCAGCAGGCCCTGGAGATGGCGACCACCGCCGAGACCAAGGCATCCAGGCCCGAGATCAAGGCCCTCGCCGCGGAGATCAAGCAGGCCCAGGGGCCCGAGATCGAGCAGATGACGGCGTGGCTGGCGAACTGGGGCGCCGCAGCCGCGTCGATGCCGCCGGGGGAGACCCACGGCGGTGGTCACGACGGCGGCGCCATGCCGGGGATGATGACGGCCGAGGAGATGGCGAAGTTCGCCGCCGCCGGCGGCGCGGAGTTCGACCGGATGTTCCTCGAGATGATGATCGAGCACCACAAGGGTGCCATTGAGATGGCCAAGACCGAGCAGCAGCAGGGAGTGAACGCCGACGCCAAGGCCCTCGCCGCGACCATCGAGAAGGATCAGGCGGCCGAGATCACCGAGATGCAAGCGCTCCTCACCAGCAAGTAGTCCTTGTCGGGTACGCCGCGCGGGCGTCGTGAGCCGGGCCCGCGCGGCGCAGCCGTCTGCCGGCCGCTACGACCAACCACCATGCGAATGAGGTGTCGCCCTGCAACGCCACGTAGCCAGATGCTGTCGGTGGGTGCGCTAACAGTCTCCTTCCAGGCCCGATGAGCAGGGGAGCGAGATGTTTGATCGGCACGTGGACTACCCGACGGCGATCGCCAGCTACGACGACGAGGGAGTAGACGCGGCGATCGACTGGTGCTGCCAGCACATGGAGAACGGCGACACGCTGACCGTCTGGACCTATCAGAAGTCGAACCTGCGGAATTGCGCCCCGCTGGAGCGCCTTGTAGCGCAGCACTCCGACGTTGAGCATGTGACCGGCAGGGGCGGCGGATTCACACGTGGCAAGGGTCCGGTGTTGCTGGCGTGGGCGGACATGGAAGACATCGGGAAGCTGATCCAGTACGGCGGGCACGGCATCCGGGCGCTGTGTGTCATCACCTGGAACGATGAAGCGATCAGGCCCTGGGTGTCAGCCGTAAGGCCAGCGGTTCTCGGTGACGGATCGGCGTGGGACGACTCCGCCCTCGACATCGATCCGGTGGTCGTCCAAGCGGTGGAAAGCCTGACGCGGACGATGAATCACAACAACACCATCTCGGCCGGCTTCGAGAAGGACAACGTCGTCAGCACCCTGCTGGCGCTTCACGACGCCGGCATCAGGTTGAACGGTGAGGCGATGCAGGGTTGGGCTCTCGCGCACGGGTGGTCCGGCAAGAACCCCGTGCGTCTGGCCGGCTATGTCCAGGACATCAACGCGGGGAAGCGCCCTCGGTGCCGCAGCGTGCTCCGTGCGGACTATATCGATCACCTGCGGCGCCGAGCTGCGGGCGACGACTAGCGGAGTCTGATCGCGCGTTTGGGAGCGGCCAGTGCGTTGGGGCCCCAGGAGGGACCGGGGCCCCGGACGTCTCATCGCTGGTCGGGCGTCAGCCGGACACGGCGCAGGAGCTGGGCGTTGAGCGCCACCACGATGGTGGAGGCGGACATCAGCACGGCGCCGATGGCCGGGCTGAGGGTGATGCCGGCCCAGGCGAGCACGCCGGCCGCGAGCGGGATGGCGATCACGTTGTAGCCGGCGGCCCAGGCGAGGTTCTGGATCATCTTGCGGTACGAGGCCTTGGACAGCCGGATCACGCCGGTGACGCCGCGCGGGTCGGACGAGGCGAGCACGACGCCGGCGGACTCGATCGCCACGTCCGTTCCGGCGCCGATGGCCAGGCCGACGTCGGCGCGGGCCAGGGCGGGGGCGTCGTTGACGCCGTCGCCGACCATGGCGACGGTCAGTCCGCGGGCCTGCAGCTCGGCGACCGCCCGGTCCTTGTCGGCGGGCAGGACCTCGGCGAAGACCTCGTCGACGCCGGGCCGGAAGCCCAGATCGGCGGCGACCGCCTCGGCCACCGGACGGGCGTCCCCGGTGATCATGACGATCTTCTTGACGCCCTGCTCGCGCAGCTGGGCGATGGCCTGGCGCGCCTCGGGACGGACCTCGTCCTCCAGGGCGAAGGCGCCGAGCACCTCGGGACCGTGGCCCGCCTGCATCCGGACCAGGTGAAGCACCGCGGCGCCGCGCGGCGACCAGCCCTGCGCCGTCTGCGCCAGGTCGTCCGGGACGGTGGCCCCCAGCTCCCGCAGCAGCGACGGCCCACCGACTGCGTACGTGTCGGCGCCGACAACGGCCTGCACGCCGCGGCCGGTCAGGGACCGGAAGTCGTGTGCGGTCGCGTGTAGCCCGCGGTCGTGCGCCACGGCGACCAGCGCCCGCGCGAGCGGGTGTTCGCTGTCGGCCTCGACCGCGCCGGCCAAGCGCAGCACGTCGCCCTGGTCGTGCCCGGCGGTGGCGGCAACGGCGGTGACGGTGTGCGCGCCCTTGGTCAGCGTGCCGGTCTTGTCGAACAGCACCGCGTCGACGGTGCGCATGCGCTCCAGGGCGAGGCGGTCCTTGACCAGGATGCCGGCCTTGGCCGACACGGCGGTGGACAGGGCGATCACCAGGGGGATGGCCAGGCCGAGCGCGTGCGGGCAGGCGATGACCAGCACCGTCACGGTCCGCACCACGGACTGGTCGACGTCGCCGAGCGCCCACCACACCGCGAAGGTGATCAGCGCGGCGGCGGTGGCGATGTAGAACAGCATGGCGGCGAACCGGTCGGCGAGGACCTGGGCGCGGCCGCTGCTCGCCTGGGCCTGGGCGACGAGCCGGCCGATGCCGGCCAGGGCGGTGTTCTCGCCGATGGCCTCGACGCGGACGCGGATCGCCGAGTCGGTGGCGACGGTGCCGGCGACGACCCGGTCGCGGACGCTGCGTGAGACCGGCCGCGACTCGCCGGTGATCATGGACTCGTCGAGTTCGGCGGCGCCGTCGACGATGCGCCCGTCGGCGGGGACCCGGCCGCCGGAGCGGACCAGGACCGTGTCGCCGACCTGGAGCGCCGATACCGGCACCCGCTCGACGGTGCCGTCGCCGGCGATGCGCTCCGCGTCGTCCGGAAGCAGCGCGGCCAGCGCGGCGAGCGCGCCCTGCGCCTGGCCGATGGCCTTCATCTCCTGCCAGTGACCGAGCAGCATGATGGTGACCAGGGCGGCGAGCTCCCACCAGAAGTCCAGGTCGAAGGCGCCGACGCTGGTGGCGAGGGAGGCCGCGTAGGCGACCGTGATGGCCATCGAGATCAGCAGCATCATGCCCGGGGCGCGGTCGCGGATCTCGCTGACGGCGCCGGCGAGGAACGGCCAGCCGCCGTAGAAGAAGACGACTGAGCCGAAAACCGGGCCGACCCAGCTCATCCCCGGGAAGTCGAGGCTGTAGCCGAACCAGTCCATCACCATGTGGCTCGTCACCACGATCGGGACGGTCAGGACCAGGCTCAGCCAGAACTTGCGCCGGAACGCCTCAGGGTCATGGCCGGCGTGCTTGTCATGGCCGCCGTGCGCTCCGTGGCCGCCGCTCGCGTCCATGTCGTGACCCGCGTGCGCGTTGTGGTCCTCGGGCATCGCGGCGGTCGCCGGACCGGCGGAGCGCCCGTGGTCGTCGCCATGTCCGTGATGCTGCTCGGTGTGGTGGCCGGACGTGTCATGGGTGGTGTCGCTGTGTCGCATGGTGGCTCCCTCCGATCCGAGACTATACCCCCTGGGGGTACCGGTAAAGGCCCTGTGCTGTGTCTCGGCCATCACGATTCGCCGCGGCGCGACCTCGCGGTGGGCGGGGGGCTCGCGGTGCCGGGCGCGATGCCGTCAGGCGGTTCCCCTGTCATGACTGCCGAGGCTCTGGAAGGACACGGTTGAGGAGCACCGCCGTTCGGTCCGCGACACGACGCTCGACGCCGTTGCGGACATCGTCGCCGGCCAAGGACTGACCGCGGGCCGGGGAGGCGGATCGCTGCCGTCCTGACGGCGTACGCCGGCATCCGGCGCGGCCAGCGCTCGGCCGACGTGGCTGCAGCCCTCCATCGAGGCGATCACGTCGCGCACGCCACGCGGCACCTGCAGCACCTCATCCGAGACCTGCTCGCCGACGGCATCGTCACCGGCGACGGGCGGGACGACATCCCGCCCGCCTAACTCGCCGCCTACTGCATCCACGCGCTCTCAGCGTCCGCGGACCTGCCGTCGGAGGCCGCCGTGCGCCGCCTGGTCGCCGTCACCCTCGACGGCCTCCGGCCGGCTGCCCAGGCAGGCGGCGCGGCGGGTTGACGCACTGAGCGAATTCCGGCTGCACGACGCCGCTTGTCGTCCGATGTCCTCAGTGCTCGACCGGGAGGAACGTGACAGGAAAGCGATCCCGGCTCGGGGAGGCGAGCATGGTACAGAGCAGACGTCTGGCGGTTGTGGTCTTGGCGATCTTCGCCCTGCTGGTACCGGCGACACCCGGCAGTGCCGGACACGACGGCGACCCGGGGACCCGTAACCTGCAGCCGGCCGGACACACCGCCGACAATCGACCGGCCACCGACTTCTTCCAGCCCTTCTTCACCGACGTGGCGTTCTGGGGGAAGCTCGCCTATCAGGGCGTGTGGTGGGGCGGATTCCGGATCATCGACGTGTCCCGGCCCCACTCCCCGCGCGTGCTGTCGGAGGTGGACTGCGGGGTGTTCCAGGGCGACGTCGGCGTGTGGGGCAACCTGGTCTTCCGCTCGGTCGACGCCCCCGTCACCGCAACGACGGCGCAAGGGACCTGCAACAACGACAGTCCCGCGGTGCTCTCGCAGACGGGCGGCTTCGAGGGCATCCAGATCTTCCGCGTCCGAGACACCCGGCGAGCGAGTGCCCGCGACCTGGTCACGGTCGTCGGCACGGACTGCGGCTCGCACACCCACACCGTGGTTCCTGACCCGCGCAACGACCGGGTGCTGATCTACGTGTCCAGCAGCGGCGCGGCACCCGAGTACCCGAGGACGCGGTTCGGCAACCGCTGCGCGGCCGAGCACGGCAAGTTCCAGATCGTCGAGGTGCCGCTGCGCGCGCCGCACCGGGCGCGCGTCGTGGCGGACGTCCCGCTCGGCCGGTCCGCAGGCGCGGTCGTGGCGAACGACTGTCACGACATCGGCGTGCTCATCAACCGCGGCCGCCGGCTCGCCGTGTGCGCCGGTGACGTCTCGGTGGTCTTCGACATCAGCAACCCCGCCAGGCCCCGGTTCCTGCGGAGCTTCACCGTTCCCGGTGTCAGCTCGTGGCACTCCGGCCAGTTCAGCTACGACGGCCGCGTGACCGTCATGGGCTGGGAGCCGGGCGGCGGCGTGGCGCCCGAGTGCGAGGCGACCGACCCGGCGATCAACAAGAGCATCTTCTTCTTCGAGACCGCCACCGGTCGCCTGCTGGGCACCTGGGTGCTGCCCAGGCCGCAGGCTGCCACCGAGAACTGCACCATCCACAACTACGGCATCGTGCCCACCGCCCGGCGCGACGTCCTCGTCACCGGCGCCTATCAGGCCGGCACCTGGGTCGTCGACTTCACCGATCCCCGAAGGCCGCGCACGGTCGCCTGGTCGGACCCACGCCCGCAGGATCCCGCCAACCTGACGCTGGCCGGGGCCTGGGGCAGCTACTGGTACAACGGCCGCATCTTCGAAACGAACATCACCGAGGGACTCAACACCTTCCAGCTGAAGGACCGGGTTGTTCGAGGCGCCCGGTGGCAGCCCTTCCTCAACCCGCAGACGCAGCTCGGCCCGGTGGGCTGAACGCAAGGGGCAGGGGTGGCGGCACGCCGCCCCTGCCCGCGGGCCGTCGAACAACCTGTCAGCCGATGGACGGCGTGGCCGTCACACGTCCCGCCGCAGCGCCATCGGAGCCGTTCGGCGCGGTCGGCCGGTACTCCGACGACTTCCGGCGGATCACCGACGACGAGGTCGCAGCCCTGCCGACGGTGCCGGCCGCGGGGCCGCGCCGCCGGCGGTGACGTCCGCCGCCGGCCCGCGCTGTCCTCAGGTGGGTGCGGCCGGGTGGATGCCGTCGGCCCGGGTCCGGTCGACGATGCCGCCGAGCGCCGCCACCTCGGTCGCATGCCGGAGATCCGTCGCGGTGAGGACGCCGCACAGCCGCCCCTCGGCCAGCACCGGGATCAGGCCGCCGGCGGCGGTCAGCTGGTCCGCGGCGTCCGGCAGCGTGGTGCCGGGGTTCAGCGCCCGCCGCGACGCCGACGGGTTCAGCACCGCCGACAGCAGCGTGCCGGGGCGCCGGGCCGCGGGCACGCGCAGCAGCGCGGAGACCGTCACCGTCCCGGCCACCCGGCCGTCGAGGTCGAGCACGGGGTACGCCCGGTGCGGCTGGTGCCGGACCACGCCGACGACGAAGGCGGACACGCTCTGGGAGGTGTACCCGCACACCGCGGGGGAGCCCATCGCCTGCCCCACCGTCGTCCGGGCGAGAGGTCCGGCCAGGGCGGCCTGCGCCGTCTCCGTCCGCGCGGCGCCGATCAGGAACCAGCCGAGCAGGATCCACCACAGCCCGGCGAGGTTGCGGGCCACCAGCACCACCGCGAACCCGGCCGCCACGAGCACCCCGCCGACCACCGTGCCGGCCGTGCCCGCCGCCCGCAGCGCCTGGGCACGGTCACCACGGATCCACCACACCACGGCCGCCAGCACCCGGCCGCCGTCCAGCGGGGCGCCCGGCAGCAGGTTGAACGCCGCCAGCACGAGGTTGACCAGGGCCAGCCAGGCGAGCGCCACCCGGGCGAGCGCGGGCACGCCCGTCGCCGCCGCCAGGGTGGCGCCGGCCGCGAAGACGCCGGCGGCGACCAGGCTGGCCGCGGGCCCGGCGCCGGCGATGACCAGGGCCGCCCTGGGGTGCGGCGGGTCGCCGTCCAGCTCGGAGACTCCGCCGAGCAGCCACAGCGTGATCTGTCGGACACCGACCCGGTAGTGCCGCGCGGCGAGCGAGTGCGCCAGCTCGTGACCCAGCAGCGCGGCCAGGAACGCCGCGGCGACGAACGCGGCGGTGACCCAGTAGGCCACGGCGCCGTGCCCCGGGGCGCCGTCCGGCAGAACGCCGGCGGCCAGCCCCTCCGTGAGCAGGACCAGGATGACGAACACCGACCAGTGCACGCCGATGGGAATGCCGGCCACCCGGCCGAACCGGATCGTCTGTCGCATCGCTCTCACGTCCTCGTCCGTGCCGGACGGCGTACCGCGCCGCCGAAGGTCAGCCGTGTGTGATCAGCACGGGGCAGCGGGCGTGGTGCAGCACGTGGAGGCTGACCGAGCCCAGCGTCCGGGCGGCGGCGGGGCCCGTGCGGTGGCCGACCACCACCAGCCGGGCCGCGGCCGACAGCGCGATCAGCGCGTCCGCGGCGTTCCGGCCGGAGACCTCCGGCTCGACCGGCACGTTCGGGAACTTGTCCCGCCACCGGGCGATCGTCTCGCCGAGCGCCCAGCGCTCGACGGCGGGGCGTTCCTCGGGCTCGTACAGCAGCGGCAGGCCGTCGTCGTCGAGGGCCGGAGCCTCGGGCACCCACGACCGGACGGCGATCAGCCCGCACCCGTGCAGGCCCGCGAACTCGAACGCCGCCGCGACCGCCCGCTCGCCGGCGGGTGATCCGTCGGCGCCCACCACCACCGGACCGCCGGCGTCCCGGCCGCGCACGACGGCGACGGGCACGGTGGCGTGGGCGGCGACGCGGTGGCCGACCGAGCCGGGCCGCCCGCGGCCGCCGACGACCAGCAGCGCCGCGTCGCGCGACGCCGCCACCAGCACGTCGCCCGCGGCGCCGCGGGCGACGGTGCGGCGCACGGCCGGCCCGGGCGCCTCGCCGCGGGTGAGCAGCTCCGCCGCGGCGAGGGCACGCGCCGCCCGGTCGAACGCGCCGGTGAGCCCGGCCGGTGGCCCGCCGGGGTACACGGCGATCAGCCGCACCGGCAGCTGCCGCGCCGCGGCCTCCCGTGCGGCCCAGCACACCGCGGCCCGGGTCCGGAACCGTCCGTCGACACCCACCACGATCTCGTCGTCCATGGTGTCCTCCCCACCCTCCACGGTGCCGCTCGCGGCCGATCCGGCGGTAGGGGCGACCGGCCGGCCGGGCCCCGCCGCACGACCCGGCCTCAGGCCCGGCCGGGACAGGGCGTCCGGCCCTGCCCGGCCCCGCGCCGCCGGGCGACGATGGCGGTCGAGGGGGTGAGGGCATGTGGTGGGTGATCCTGTTCGTCGTCCTGGTGCTCACCCAGGCCTGGTTCCACCGGTGGGCCCGCCGGCGCGCCGCACGACCGGCCGGCCGGACTCCGCGCGTCGACCCGTGCCTGGGCCCGATCATCGCGCCGCCGCAGTCCACCGAGGGGAGGCTGGCCCGCGGGCTGATCGACGGCGCCGTCACGCCCGGGCACTACCGGCGCGCCATGGCCCGGCTGGCCGCTCAGGACGGCGGGGTCACGATGCCGAGGTGGCCGTCGTAACGGCGGTACAGCACCTCGGTGCGGCCGCCGGCCAGGCCGGCGAACACCACGAACGGGTGGCCGGTCAGGTCGAGCCGGCGGACGGCCTCCGCCAGGGTCAGCGCCGGTGGCGGCTCCGCGTCCACGCCGATCGGCGCCGCCGTGCGGACCGGCGGCGCCGCCGGCCCCCGCAACGTCAGCCGGTAGCCGGGCGCCGCGCGGTAGAGCACGCCGTCGCAGCCGGTCGCGGCGTCGACGAACAGGTGGAAGTCGTAGTCCCGCAGGTCCATGGTGAACGCCGCGGCGTCGCGCTCCAGCACGGCCGGCGGCACCAACTTGTGCCGGACGACCGCCCGGCGGCCGCCCAGCGGCCGGACCGCCGGGCTGACGACCCGGCAGGCACGCCGTTCCCACCGTTCGCCGGCGTACGACGGCCGGCCCGGCCCGGCGGCCGCGAGGCGCTGCTCCAGCCGGCTCAGCCGCTCGGGCAGGGACGCCGCGACCCGCTGCACGGCCTGGCGCACCGACGCGCCGGTGGCCTGCCCGCGGACCAGGCGGCCCGCCAGCTCGACGTTGACCTGCGCCACGGCGGGTACGTCGCGGTACTCCGCCATCTTGAGCCGCAACCCCGTGACCGGCCGGCCGGCGACCATCGCGGCGATCAGCGCGGGACCGCGGGTGATGTCGTCGGTGGTGACCGGGCCGCGCACCAGGATCTCGGTCGCGTCGACCGTGCCGCCGGTCCGCATCGTGCTGCCGGCGTGCCGGAACCCTCGCATGGCCCCCTCCCTCCCCGGCCAGGCTGACCCGTCGCGGCGACCGATCGACAGGGCCGAAGGTCCCGCGCCGCGTGACGGGGACCGACGGCGCCCGCCGCGGGCCGACCGGCCCTGCCCCGGCGACGGCGGGCGGCGCAGCGTGAAAGGTGAGGCCCGGCCGTGCCGAGGCCGGCCGGCTCGCCGGAGGGAGTCGTCATGAACCTGCACCTGTCCCGGCTCGGCATCGTGGTCGCCGCGGTGACGGTCGCCGCCACGGCCGGCTGCGGAGGCGACGCCGGCACCCCCGGCACCCCCGGGCCGGTGCCGGGCGCACCGGGGACGTCGAGCTCGGCGCCGTCACCCGGCCCGTCGGGGCGCCCGTCGCCGCCGTCGTCGCCCCCGTCGGCCCGTCCCGCCACGCCGGGAGCGAGCACGCCGGTCGGCACCCCGGCCCCGGGTGCGGCGCACTGGACCGTCTCCCCGTGGACCTCCGGGCCGACCACGGTGGTGCACCGGCCGGCCGTGCCGCCCGTGCCGGTCGTGCTGCGGATCCGCGCCGCCGCGCACCCGCGGGAAGGCTTCGACCGGCTCGTGTTCGACATCCGCGGCGCCCTGCCCGGGTACACGGTCCGCTACGTCGACGAGGTCCGCACCGACCCGTCCGACCGCCCGGTGGCGGTCCCGGGCCGCCGCTTCCTGCTGGTCGTGCTGAGCCCGGCCCAGGCGCACGAGGACGACGGGACGGCCACGCTGTCCGGCGCCCGCCGGCTCGACCTGTCGATGATGCGGGGGTACGCGGTGGCCGGCGACTTCGAGGGGCACGTGTCGGTCGCCATCGGGCTCGACGACGTCGTGGGCTACCGGGTCGGGGAGCTGACCGGGAGGATCTTCATCGACGTCGCCGCGTGACCGGGGGTCCCGGCCGGACCCCGGCGGCGCAACAGAGCCAGGATGAGCTTGCCCGCAGGCAGCCGGACCGTCGTCCAGTGCTCGGCGAGGCGGGCAACGATCATCAGCCCCCGCCCGGTCGGGCCCGGCGGTATGACCGGGCTGCCGTCCTGCACCCCCACCCGCAGGTAGACGTCGCTGAGCGACGTCGTCACCGCGAACTCCGTGCGCGCGTGCCGGACGGCGTTGGCCGCGAGTTCCGTGGCGACCAGCCGCGCGGCGTCGCGCAATCGCGTCAGCCCCCAGGACAGGCACGCGTCGCCCACCAGCCCTCGGGCGTCGGACACCGCCTCGGGCACGGGCGGCAGCTGCAGGTACTGCCAGCGGGGCACGGTCGCCGCCACCGCCCGGACCGCACGGTGCTGGTCGGGGTAGACGGTCGCACGCCGGCGCCCCGCGCCGAGCAGGCCGGCCAGGTCCGGCGGGGCGGAACACAGCAGCACCGGCACGCCCCACCGGTCGGCGGCCGTGTCGCGGGCGCGGATCAGCGCGTCGCACGACGCCGCGTCGGCGGCCCGCACCCCGCCGACGTCCACGATCACCGCCGCCGGGCACTCGGCGGCCTGCCCCTCGATCGCCTCGCGGGCGTCGGAGGCGGTCCGGGCATCCAGGTCACCGGTGAGCCGGACCGTGGTGACGCCGCTGGTCAGATCACGCCTGGGCAGGCATCGCAGGGCCACCGTGCCTCCCGGTGCTCGGCGACGGGCAACGTCGACGGCTCACCGTAGGCGGCGCCTCGCCGGCTGGGAAGCCCAGTCCGTCCGAATACGAACGCTTCGCCTAAAACCGGCGGCCGGCGGGCCCGTCGTCCTCCCCGTGCGCCTGCCTCAGCCGGTGTGCTGCGGCGCGGCGACGGCGGCCGCGATCTGCTCGCCCCAGCGGCGGGCCCGGTCCAGCTCACCGGCGCGCAGCGGCCCGGCCGTGTCGGTGACCCAGAAGCTCTCCGGCGGCACGATCAACCGGTACCCGGCCCGGCGCAGCAGCCGTGCCGCCTTGCCGGCCGCCGAGCCGAGCAGGATCGGCTTGGCGAACACCGTGTCGAAGACGGCCGCGGGCAGCGCGGCGTGCGGCAGGGCGGCCAGCCACTCCCTCGTGCCGGGCCGGTCCGGGGGCGCCGGCGCGCCCCGCTCGGCCGCGCCCAGCCGGGTGGACGGCCGGCTCAGGCCGAACGCGTGGGTGGGCGCGCCCACCACGACGGCGTCCATCCCGGCCACCTCCGGCATGGTGGCCGCGTCCGCGACGCGCACGTGCACGCGTCCGCTCATCCCGTCCGCGACCGCCTGGGCGATCAGCGCCGTGTTGCCGAACATCGACTCGTACACCAGCAGCACCCGCATGGGTCTGCCCCCTCTCGCGTTCGCGTCACACCGTCGGGTACTTCGCCAGGACGTCGCGCAGGCGGGTCACGAACCGCAGTGACTCCGGCCACGGACGCTGCCAGACGTTGCGACCGAAGATCAGCCCGGTGGCGCCGCCGGCCATCGACTCGGAGGCCTTCTCGATCATGGCGTCGTCGCCCGCCTTGGCCCCGCCGGAGATCAGCAGCAAGGTGCGGTTGGCCGCGCGCACGACCTGTTCGACGGCGTTGCCGGTGGAGTACTCCCGGTCGTACGGGGCCGGCACGGCGGTGCGCTTCTCCGGGTGCGGGAAGTTGACCTTCACCATGTCCGCGCCCAGCTCGCCGGCGGTGCGGGCGGCGTAGTGCACGGCGTAGAACGAGTCCTTGCCGCCCTTGGCGGCGATGGCGGCGCCGCGCGGGTACGCCCACACGATGAGCGGCATGCCGAGCCGTTGCGCGTCGCGGCGCACCGCCTGCAGCTGGGCGAAGTCGCGCTCCTGGGCCGGCGTGCCGACGTACAGGGTGTAGCCGACGGCGTCGGCGCCGAGCCGCACGGCGTCGGCGACGGTGGCGTGCAGCGGTGACAGGGCTTCGGCGTCGGACGGGATCTCCGTCTTGCCGTTGAGCTTGAGGATCAGCGGCACCTCGCCGGCGTAGTCCCAGTAGAACTTCTCCGCCAGGCCGATCTGGATCGCGATGCCGTTGAACCCGCCCTCCAGGGCCAGCCGGATGATGTAGCGGGGGCTCGCCGCGTCGGGATTGGCGAAGAAGTCTCGTGGCCCGTGCTCCAGGCCCTGGTCGTACGGCAGGAACAGCGCCGTGCCGTTGCCCAGTCCGTGCCGGTAGAGGATGCGGTGCAGGCGGGTCTTCTTCCCGGTGTTCAGCCCGCACTGGTCGAGTGTCAGCCGCGTGGTCATGGCGGCCTCCTTCCCTTCACCCCTCACGCTGCGCCGGCCGCCGGGCGGCCGACAGGGCCGGTGGTCCCGATCCGCCGGACCGTCTCGCGCCGGCGGCCCACCGGCGGCGCACCGCGTCGGCGGCCTCGGCCTCCTCGATCTGCGCCTGCACGCTCCGCAGGGCGGCGGCGAGCCGGGGGATCCAGCGGCGCTGCAGAGCGCGCAGCCGCTGCCGGGTGAGGGTGACCTCGCGGTCGATCTCCGCGGCGGCCCGGGCCGCCGCCGCGCACCGGGCAGCGGCGGGCAGCGCGGCGCGCACGGCCGCCTCCGCCTGCAGCGCGGCGCTGCCGCCGGCCGGCGCCGCGCCGGGCGGCCGGGCCGGCGCGGCGCAGGTCGCGGTCGCCGGGTAGCGCACCCCGAGCAGGGTGGCCCAGCGGACGTCCACGGTGGCCGGCCCGCCCGCCGCCGTGACGGCGGCGTCGCCGTCGATCATCCCGGCCCGCTCCAGCCGCCGGCCCGCTTCGGCGGCCAGGGCGCGCCACCGGTCCTCGGCGGCGTGCGCCTCGGCGTCGCGCCGCCGCGCCTCGGCGGTCAGCATGACCAGCTTGCGGGTCAGCAGGCCGGCACCCGCGTCGGCCGCGGCCAGCCGGCGGCGCAGCCACAGCACCCCCGCCCGGCCGGGCGGGGCGCCGGGCACGGGGGCGGTCACGACGGCCGTCCGTACGCGTCGAGCAGCCGGTCCGGCAGCAGCACCAGCTCGCTGCGCGGCAGCACCAGCACGGCGTCCCAGGCCAGCCGCAGCGTCTCGGCCAGCGACCGTGCCCCCTCCTCCTGGGCGACGAGCCCCGACCGGTACGCCCGTTCGAAGTCGAGGTAGCGGCGGTCGACGTCGCTCAGCCCGGCGGGCCCCACCAGATCGGCCAGTTCCGCGGCCTGGCGGGCCCGGGCCAGCGCGGCCAGCACCTGGGCCGCCAGATCCAGGTGGTCGTCGCGGGTCCGGCCCGGCCCGGCGCCGTGGCGCATCAGCCGCGACAGCGACGACAGCGCGTCCACCGGCGGGTAGACGCCGCGGGCGTGCAGGTCCGGCGACAGGACGATCTGCCCCTCCGTGATGTAGCCGGTGAGGTCGGGCACGGGGTGGGTGATGTCGCCGCCCGGCATGGTGAGCACCGGCAGCACGGTGACCGACCCGGGCCTGCCGCGGACCCGTCCGCAGCGCTCGTAGAGCGACGCGAGATCGCTGTACAGGTAGCCGGGGTAGGCGCGCCGGCCGGGCATCTCGCCGCGCGCGGCGGACACCTCGCGGACCGCCTCCGCGTAGCTGGTCATGTCGGTCATCACGACGAGCACGTGCCGGCCCTCGGCGAAGGCCAGGTCCTCGGCGACCGTCAGGGCCAGCCGCGGCGTCAGGATCCGTTCGATGACGGGGTCGTCGGCGGTGTTGATCAGCAGGGTGAGCTCGCCCGCGGCGGCCCGCGCGTCGAGCGTGTCGCGAACCGCGTCGGCGTCGGCGTGGGTGAGGCCCATCCCGGCGAAGATCACCGCGAACGGCGCACCGCCGGCCGTCGCCTGCGCGGCGATCTGGGTCGCCAGCCTCAGGTGCGGCAGTCCCGCGTGCGAGAAGACCGGCAGCTTCTGCCCCCTGACCAGGGTGGTCAGCGCGTCCACCGCGGACACGCCGGTCAGCACCGGCTCGGCCGGGGGTCCCGCCAGACCGGGTTGAGCGGTGCCCCCGCCACCGAGGCCCGCCGCTCGCCGAGCACGGGCGGGCCGTCGTCGATCGGGTCGCCGCGGCCGTTGCAGGTGCGGCCCAGCCAGCCCGGCCCGACCGGCACGTGCAGCGGCTCGCCCGCGAAGGTGACGGCGGTCGCCTCCGGATCCATCCCCGCCGTGCCCTCGAGCACCTGCACCACGGCTAGGTCCCGGTCGACGGCCAGCACGAGGCCGTGCCGCTCCTCGCCCGAAGCCAGCCGCACGGTGGCCGACTCGTCCCAGCCGACCCCGCCGATCCCGGACAGCACCACCAGCGGGCCGTACAGCTCCCGCACCGCCGTGTACGACACGGCCCCGTACCCGGTCACGTCGTCGCCTCCAGGGCGGTCAGCACCGCGTCGCGGGCGGCCGCGACGGCCGCCGTGTCCTCGGCGCCCGCCGCGTCGCGGGCGCGTACCAGGGGCCCGGTGTCCACGGCGTCGATCCGGGCCGGGTCGGCGCCGCGGTCGACCAGCCGCCGGGCGGCGTCGCCCACGGTCAGCACCGCCTCCACCAGGGCCGCGCCCTTCGCCGGGCCGCACGAGGCGTCGTTCGCCGACAGGGCGCTCTGCCGCAGCACCGCGTCGCGCAGGAGCCGGGCGGTGTGCACCGAGACGCGCTCCGCCGGGGCGAGACCCCCGAGGCCGACCAGGTCCGCCAGCGCGGCCAGGCGGTCGGCCTCGGCGAGCAGGGTCAGGGCGCGCGCCCGGCGCACCACCCACGCGCCGTCGTTGTTCCGCCCGTGCCAGGCCGCGGCCGCGCCGGCGTCCTGGGAGAACGACGCCGCCCAGGACACCGCCGGGTAGTGCCGGGCGTACGCCAGCTCCCGGTCCAGCGTCCACAGGTTGCGGGTGAACCGCTGGGTGTGCGCCGTCACCGGCTCCGTCAGGTCGCCGCCGGGCGGGGAGACCGCACCGACGATGGTCACCGAGCCGCGCAGGCCGCCCAGGGTGTCCACCGCCCCGGCCCGTTCGTAGAAGGCGGCCAGCGCCGACGCGAGGTCGGCGGGGTAGCCCTCCTCGGCGGGCAGCGCGCCGTTGCGGGCGGCGAACTCGCGCAGCGCCTCCGCCCACCGGGACGTCGAGTCGGCGATGACCAGCACGTCCCGGCCCATGTCGCGGAAGTACTCGGCGACCGTGACGGCGGTGTGCACGCTCGCCTCGCGCGCCATCATCGGCATGTTGGACGTGTTCGCGATGGCGACCGTGCGGTCGGCGAGCAGGCCGCCGGTCCGGGGGTCCGGCAGCGCGAACAGGTCGGCGACGACGTCGGCCATCTCGTTGCCGCGCTCCCCGCACCCGGCGTAGACGATCACGTCCGCGTCGCACCACTTCGCGATCTGCTGCAGCAGCATCGTCTTGCCGGTGCCGAAGCCGCCCGGCACCGCCACGGTGCTGCCCTTGAGGACGGGGAAGAGGAGGTCGAGCACGCGCTGGCCGGTGTGCAGCGGGGTGCCGGCGGGCACCCGGCGGCGGCACGGCCGCGGGCGCCGCACCGGCCACCGGGCGCACAGCGGCACCGGCGTCCCGCCGACCGTGGCGACCACGCCGGTGCCGGTCAGCGGCCCGGCGGGCGCGACCGCGCCGACCCGGCCGCCGGCGCCGGGCGGCACCAGGATCCGGTAGTCCACCGCGCCGGGGCCGGGCACCGTGCCGAGCAGGTCACCCGCGGCCACGCCCTGCCCCGGCCGGACGGCCGGGGTGAACGGCCACGACCGGCCGTCCGCGCCGGCGGCCGACGACCCGGGCACGAGCCAGACCGGGCCGCCGCTGAGCGGGCGGAGCAGCCCGTCGAAGACCGCGCCGAGCAGGCCGGGGCCGAGGCGGGCGGTGAGCGGCGTGCCCTCCCCGCGGACCGGGTCGCCGGGGCGCAGCCCGCCGGTGTACTCGTACGCCTGCACGGTGGCCAGCCCGTCGCGGATCGCCACCACCTCGCCGGGCAGCCGGGCGGGGCCGAGTTCGACCAGGTCGAACATGGCCATCCGGCCGCCGTGGGTCACCTCCACCAGCGGGCCGTCCACGCGGGTGACGGTCGAGGCGGTCATGGCCGCCAGAGCTCCGCCACCGCCGGGCCCAACCGGCCGACGGCCTCGTCGGCGAGCGCGTCGAGGGTCAGCTCGACCCTTCGCCCGGGCACCTCCCCGGCGACGCCGCCGGGGATCTCGGTGAGCGTCGCGGCCGGTCCGAGCGCGGCGACGACGCGGGCGGCCAGCGCCTCCCGGGATCCCGGCACGGTCAGCTGCCGCCGCACCGCGGCGCGCAGGCCGTCCCAGGCCCGGCGCTGGGCGGCCAGCGCCAGCCGGCGCGCGTCGCGCCCGGCCGCCGCGACCGTCGCCGCGCCGAGAGTCTCCGCGTCCGCCTGCCCGCCCCGCTCGGCCTCCGCCGTGATCTCCGCGGCCCGCGCCCGCGCCGCGGCGAGCCGTTCGGCCGCCTCGGCTGCCGCAGCCGCGCGCAGCCGCGCCGCCTCCGCCCTGGCGCGGCGCACCAGTGCCGCGCGCACCGGTCCGAGGGCCGCACGGACGGCCGCCGGCGCCGGGCGGGCGGTCACGGCAGCACCGCCCGGAGCACGGCGGGGCGGTCGGGGCCCCGCTCCAGCGCCGCCGCGGCGTGCGGCGTGAGCACCACCAGGCCCACGTCCGCGGGCAGCGCCGCCCACGCGGCCCGGGCGGCCGCGGCGTCCGCCGCCGGCAGTGGCAGCACTCCCGCCAGCGCCCAGCCCCGGATCAGCACCGGATCCCCGATGATCGCCACGCGTGCCACGGTCAGGCCCGCCCGATCAGGATGATGGCGACGATCAGGCCGTAGATCGCGATGCCCTCGGCCAGGCCGACGACCACCATGGCCCGCCCGAACAGCTCCGGCCGTTCGCTCATCGCCGCCAGCGCGGCCGCTCCCGTGTACGCCACCGCGATCGCGGCGCCGATCGACGACCCCGCGACCGCGACCGCGGCGCCGAGCAGCGCCGCCCAGTTGCCGCCGCCCTCGGCGGACCCCGCGGGCGCCGCGGCCTGGGCGACCCCGCCGCTGACCGCGAGGGCCGCGACCACCGCGGCCGCGATCAGCAGCCCGGCGTTGACCATCAGCGCGAACCGCACCGGCAGCCGGCGCCGTCCGCGCGCCAGCAGCCACCCACCGGCCACGCCGGCCGCGAGCGCCGGCAGGGCGGCCATCCACACCGTCATGGGGACACCTCCTCGACAGAGAGCCGCCACGGGCGGAACGGGCGGCCTTCGCCGTCGAACACCCGCGAGAACAGCTCGTAGTACTCCAGGCGCAGCGCCTGGACGCCGGCGACCAGCGCCTCCAGCGCGAACGTGAGGGCGTTGCCGGCCGCGAACAGCACCACCGCCCCGGCCATGGCGGCCGCGGTGCCGTGCTGCCACAGGCCCGTGACGCCGGACCACACGAGCGCGCCCAGCGCCGCGTGGGTGAGCCCGAACGCCGCCAGCCGGGCGAACGACACCAGGTTGGCGGCCACCCGCACGGCCAGGTCGACCAGCTGGACGCCGGTCTGCACCGCGCCGGCGGCACCGCCGCCCGACGCCGCCCACAGACCCGCCGCGGCGAGCACCAGCGCGACCGCCGCGAGGGCCGCGCCGGGCCCGGCGAGTGCCCAGCGGCCCAGGTACAGCCCGCCCGCCAGGCAGGCCAGGCCGGCGAACAGCGCCGCCCCCGCGATGCCGGACGGGGCGTACAGGGCCAGCCGGGCGCCGCCCTCCCGCCACCGGTTGACGGCGCCGGCGACGTACGCGGCGGCGAGCAGCACCGCGCCCACCCCGACGCCCGCCGCGAGTAGCCGCACCGGTTCCTCCAGCGGGGACAGCCAGCGCACCGGCAGCACCCCGGTGGGCCCGAAGAACTCGCCGAGCAGGATTCCGGCGGCGGTGCTGGCCAGCCCGGCGCCGGCGACGAACGGCCACATCCGGTGCAGGCGGGACAGCCGCCGGGGCCGGCCCGCCGCCAGCAGCGCGGCGAACGCGGCCAGCAGCAGGCCGTGGCCGGCGTCCGCGAACATCACGCCGAACATGACCACGTAGGCCACCCCGGCGGGCACGGTCGGGTCGACGTCGGCGTAGGGCACGGTCCCGTAGGTCTGCACCAGCGGGGCGAAGGCGCGCCGCACGGCGGTGCCGGGTCGCAGCAACGTCGGCGGTTCCGCGCCGTCCGGGTGGGGCAGCGGGACGGCCGCCGCCTCCACCGCCGCCAGGCGGTCGCCCACGGCGGGCAGCCGGTCGGCGGGGCACCAGCCGACCCACGCCACCACGCCCGCGTCGCGGACGGCGGCGGCGGCGAAGCGCTCCAGCTCGGACTCGCCGGCGAGCAGGTCGGTGCGGCCGGCCCGGGCCAGCGCGGCCGGGTCCGCCGCCGCGCGGGCCAGCTGCGGTGCGGCGGCGGCACCGCCGAGGCCGCGCAGCGCGTCGGCCGCCGGACCGCCGGCCGGGCCCTCCACCGGGTCGTCGGGCTGCACACAGCCGAGCTCCGCCACCGCGACGAGTGCGTCGCGGCACCGGTCGGCCGGCGCGACCACGGCGATCCGGGTCATCCGGGCGGGCTCGACCGCGTCACGCCAGCGCATCGAAGGTCTCCGTCCCGTGCCCGTGCGCGGCGCTCTCCAGCGCGGCCCGCACCCGCCACGCGTCGGCGGCCAGCACCGCCGCGCAGCCGACGGCGACCGGCCGGCCGAAGCCGGAGCCGTGCAGCAGCCGCCCGCCGTCGGAGTCCACCCGCCGCCACCAGGCCACCTCGGCACGCCACAGCGCGTCGGGTTCGTCGATGCCGTCGAGGACCCAGCCGGCCGGGCGGGCCGCCGCGGCCCGCAGCCGCGGCACGGTGGCCGCGCCGAGGCAGCCCGCGCCGACGAGGGGCCGCAGCTGCTCCGCGGCGGCGTCCCCGACCGGCCGGCCGCGGACCAGGTGCTCACGGGCGAGCAGCAGCAGCGCGGCGCCGGCCGCCCACGGCCGCGCGTCCGGGACCCGGTCCGCGACGCGGCGCAGCCAGCCGAGCCGCGGCAGGACGGTCAGCGCCCACGGCGTGTCCGCGCCCGGGTCCGCCCAGCCGGACGCGGCCAGCACGGCCCGCACCTCGGCGGTGGTCGCGGCCGCGCCGAGCCGCCGCCAGGCGGACGCGAACGCGCCCAGCTCGTAGGGCTCCACGGCCGGGCCACCGGTGATCCGCCGCACGTGGTCGCCGAGGTTGGCCAGCTCGAACGCCGCCCCCAGCAACCGGACCGGCTCGGTGGCCGCCGGCGACTGCCAGCCGGCGAGCACACGCAGGTGCCACAGCAGGGTGCGGGCGATCGCCCGTTCCGCGGTGGCGAGGTCCTGTCCCGGCCGCGCGTACCGGCCGTAGGGCCCGGTCGCCAGATCGGCGAGCGCCGGGTCCAGCCCGGCGTGGCCGGCCAGGCGGCGGGCGAGCGCCGGGCCGAGCCGGCGCCGGGCGAGTGCGCGGCCCCGCACGGCCCCGGCCACCTCCTTGGCGCCCATCACCGCACCGCCGCGGCGGCCGGGCCGCGCAGCAGCTCGTCGGCGACGGCGACCGCCCGGTCGGTGAGCGCCGGAGCGCGGTCGGCGGCGAGCCGGTCGATGCGTTGCGCCTCCCGGCGGCCCGCGGCCAGGCGGTCGGTGGCCGCCCGCTCGGCGCGGGTGCGCGCGGCGGCGAACGCGGCGGCACGTGCCGCCGGGCGGCCGGCGTCGGCGTCCGCGACCAGCCGGGCGGCGGCGGCCGCGGCGTCCGCGCGGAGCCGGTCGGCCTCCTGGCGCGCCGTGGCGACGATGCGTTCGGCCACCGCCCTCGTGTCGGCCAGCTCGGCGAGGACCGGCGCGAGCTCCGCGGCCAGTGCGGCGCGCCGGTCGGCGGGGACCGCGGCCGCCGCCGCCGGGCCGGGGACGCCGGTCGGCCGGAACCGGTTCAGCACGTCGCGCACCCCGGGCATCATGGCCCTCCCGTCGTGGTACCTCCATCCGTCATCGTCGGCCTGCGACGCGCCCGGGCGCAGGGCCGAACGGCTCGTCCGCCGGGGGACTCCGGCCGTATCGCGGCGTCGCGGCCGGGCCGACGCTGAGGTGAGGCACCGGTGAGGAAGGGGAGAGCCGTGGATCAGGACTTCTCGGGCAAGGTCGCGGTGGTGACCGGCGGCGGCTCCGGCATCGGGGAGGCGTGCGCCCGCCTGCTGGCCGCGCGCGGCGCCCACGTGCTCGTCGCCGACCGCGACCTCGGGGGCGCGGAGCGGGTCGCGGGTGACATCGGCGGCGCGGCGCGGGCCTTCGAGGTGGACGTGGCGGACCCGCAGGCGTGCGAGGCCATGGTGCGGGCGGCCGTGGAGGCGTTCGGCCGGCTCGACGTGGCCGTCAACAACGCCGGTATCGGCGGGCCGCAGCAGCCGACCGGCGACTACCCGCTGGACGGCTGGGCGAGCGTCATCGCGGTCAACCTCAGCGGCGTCTTCTACTGCATGCGCGCCGAGCTGCCGGCCATGCTGGAGTCCGGCGGCGGCTCGATCGTGAACATGGCGTCGATCCTCGGCACGGTCGGGTTCGCCCAGTCGGTCGCGTACGTCGCCGCGAAGCACGGCGTCGTCGGCATGACCAAGACGGCGGCGGTCGAGTACGCCCAGCGCGGCATCCGGGTCAACAGCGTCGGCCCGGGGTTCATCGACACCCCGCTGCTGGCCGCCGCGGACCCGCAGATCCTGGCCGGCATCGGCGCGCTGCACCCGATCGGCCGGCTCGGCCGGGCCGCCGAGGTGGCGGAGCTGGTGGCGTTCCTGGCCTCCGACCGGGCCTCGAACACGACCGGGTCCTACCTGCTCAGTGACGGCGGCTACACCGCCCTGTGAGCCGCGGCCCGGCCGGGTGGTCCGCAGGTGGGGGTCCATCGCCTCTGACCGTCCCGGTCCTGCCGCGCTGCAATGGATCCGAGGGGAGAGAGCCATGACCAACGAGCCGATGATCATCGAACAGGTGATGCCGGTCTGCGACATCGCGATCGCCGAGCACCGCATCGTCGACGCCGACCCGGAGTCGGCCTACGACGCCGCCCGCGAACTCGACTTCGCCGCCGTGCACACCCCGCTGCTGGATGCGGCGTTCTTCGTCCGCACCCTGCCCGCCCGGCTGCGCGGGCGGCTCGAGCCGGCGCCGGCGCAGATCCGGCTGACCGGGGGCCCCGGGGCCGGCCTGCCCGGCTGGTCGCTGCTGGGGCAGGTGCCCGGCCGGGAGATCGCCTTCGGCGCCGTCGGGGTCTTCTGGCGCGGTGAGATCCGCTGGCGCGACGTCGACCCGGCCGCCTTCGCCACGTTCGCCGAACCCGGCAACGGCAAGATCGCGTGCAACTTCTCGGTCCGGCCGTACGGCGCGGGGCGCAGCGTGCTGTCGTTCGACTGCCGCGTCACCGGCACCGACCCGCAGTCCCGGCAGGCGATCTCCCGCTACTGGCTGGTCATCCGGCCGTTCGTCGGCCACATCATGCGGGCCGCGCTGGCCACCGCCGCCGCGGACGCCGCCCGCCGCGCCGCGTCCGCGACCGTCCGAGGAGGAGAGCCGTCATGATCCACACCCGTACCTGGACCGTCGAGATCCTCATCGGCGAGCACGAGGACCAGCGCTTCACCCGCGCCGAGGCCCGACTGCACACCGATGCGCCCACCCGGCTGACGGGTGCCGGCACCGCCCGGCGCAACCCGTTCGATCCGGAGGTGCCCGAGATCGGCGACGAGATCGCCGCCGCCCGCGCCCTGTCCGACCTCGCCCACCGGCTGCTCGACGCGGCCGCGGGCGACATCGAGCAGGTCACCCACCGGTCGGCGCGACTCACGTCGTGACAGCCCCGGCGGCCGCCGACCGAGCCGTCCGAGCGGGACCCGGCCGCGGCCGGGTCCCGCCTCACCCGTGAGAGGTGTGCCATGCCCCCCACCACGCTCGACCTGCTCACCGAGCACCCGTTCCTCGCGGGCCTGCCGGTCACCTGGCTCGGGCGGCTGTCGTCGTTCAGCCGCCCCGCGTACCGCCCGCCGACGCACCGGTTCTTCCACGAGGGCCGTCCCGCGGAGCGGTTCTGGCTGCTCCAGTCCGGCCGCGTCGCGCTCGACATCACCGTGCCCGGCCGCGGCGACATCGTCATCGAGTCGATCGGCGCCGGCGGCGTGCTCGGCTGGTCGTGGCTGTTCCCGCCGTACCGGTGGCATTTCGGCGCCGTCGCCGCCGAACCTGTCCATGCGATCGAGTTCGAGGCCGCCGGGGTGCGCCGGCTGCTCGACGACGACGCCGAGCTGGCCCGCGAGCTGGATCGCCGGTTCATGGCCGTCATGGTCGACCGGCTCCAGGCCGCCCGCCGCCGCATCGCCGAGCTGTACGGCGACGGGAGCCACCCGGGCCGGTGACCGATCGGCCGCGGGCGGCGGGCCTCAGTGGCGGGCCGCCTGCGGCCGCTCACCCAGCACGTCGTGGAAGAGCGCCTGCCGCACGGCGATCTCGCGCTCGTCGAGCAGCCCGAACCCGAGCCGGTTCGGCGCGTAGCAGTACCCGATCCCGGTGTCGGGGTCGGCCAGCCCGAACGAGCCACCGCTGCCCGGGGTGCCGAAGGCGGTGTCCGACGCGCTGCCGAAGGGCACCGCGGGTGTCGGCTTGAGGTAGCCGAGCGAGAACCGGGCCGGAACCTTCAGCAGCACGTCCTCGTCGCCACCGGCCGGGACCTCGGCGGGCCGGACCAGCGCCTCGAGCGTCGCCGGGGTCAGCCCCAGCGCGCCGGTGAGGGCGGCGTCGTAGGCGGCCGCCACCGCACTCGGCCGGCCGATGCCGTTGCCCGCGGGAATCTCGACCCGCAACAGCTCGGGCGTGTTGAGCGCGGTGTCCGACGTGAGTTCCGGCGGGTTGCTCACCGACAACCGGGTGGCGCTGCCCGGCTTGAGCATGGCGGCGAGCGTTCGCGGGCCGAAGTCGCGCAGGTGCAGCAGCATCTGCAGGCCGGTGCGCCCGCCGTGTATCGTCGCCCGGCGGCGCAGCACCTCGTCGTCCGTCACGCCGATGCAGAAGTCCAGCCCCAGCGGCCGGGCGATCTCGTCGGCGAAGAACCGGCCGAGCGACCGGCGCAGCGGGTCGGTGCGGCGCAGCAGCTCGCTCTCGTACCAGCCCAGGGTGATCGCGTGGTAGCCGTGCCGGGTGCCCGGCTCCCACAGCGGCCGCTGCAGCGCCAGCGCGGCCGCCACCAGATCCGGGTCGGCCAGGTCGGCGACCGTCAGCCCGACGTCGAGCACGGGCAGGCCGGCCTGGTGCGCCAGCAGCTGCCGCACGGTGATCCGCTCCTTGCCGCGCCAGGCGAACTCCGGCCAGTAGTCGGCGACCGGGGTGTCCCACCCGAACAGGCCGCGGGCGTGCGCGAGCGCGACCGCCAGTGACGCGACCCCTTTGGTGGTGGAGTACATGACGACCACGGTGTCGGCCTCCCACGGCAGGCCGCGCCCGCCGTCGCGGTAGCCGCCCCACAGGTCGACGACCTTGCGCCCGTGCCGGTACACCGCGCAGGCGGCGCCCACCTCGTCCCGCTCGGCGAAGTTGCGGCGGAACGCGTCGGCCACCGGCCCGTAACCCTCGTCCACGTCACCGTGGACCATGCCGGGCGGAACGTCCACACGCACGCTCATGAGCCCGTCTCCTCCCTCTCGGTCGTGCGCTCGCGCAGCAGCGTGGCGCCGAGCACGGCGATCCACAGCAGCCACGCGGCGATGGTGACCCGCTCGGCGAGGCCGGCCCACGGCGTCGGGTCGCCGGCCTGGAACCTCGGGACGGTCGCGAAGGTGTACGCCCCGGACACCAGGGCGGCGACGGCGGCGCCGGCCGTGAAGCGCCGGAACCGGCGGCCGAGCGCCGCGGCGCCGAACCCCATGGCGGTGAACATGATCGCGACGGTCGCGGCGGCCAGGGCGACGTGCACGGCGCCGGCCGGCCCGGCCGCGGTGGGGATCTCGCCGCGGGGGCTCATGGGGAACGGGATCCACAGCGGCTGCACGGCGGCGTAGCCCATGAGGAGCCCGGCGGTCACGCGCAGTCCGCGCCGGCCGCGGGCCGCGCGCCACACGCCGGCGCCGAAGGCGCCGAGCAGCACGGCCCAGACCAGGCCGACGACGAGCAGCGGCGCGCGGGTCGGGGTCCCGGTCGTGGTCAGCTCGCTGACCACCTGCGAGACGGGGTCGTAGCCCGGGTACCGGGCGACGGCCAGCGCGTCGTTGGCCACCGCGTACAGCAGTGACGACACGATGCCGCAGGCGAGCAGGGCCCGGACGGTGGTGTCCGGTGCCGCCGGCCGGAGGCTGAGGCGCTGGGTGCTGGACATGGCGGGCTCCTCTCCTGCCAGCCTGCCGCCGCCGCGCGGCAGCCGGCAGGGCCGCCGGACCCGATGTCGCCGCCGCCGGGCCGGGTCCGACGGCCCTGTCGCGGGGGCCGGCCTGCGCCGCCCCGGGCCACCGGACCCACGGTCACGTCGTGACGAGGCCCCGGCCGGCGAACTGGCCCCGCACCCGCGCCAGCAGGTCCGCCGACGGCGGATCGGTGTCGGCGCACAGGAACGGCACGCCGAGCTCGCGGTACTTGTGGGCGCCGAGGCGGTGGAACGGCAGCACCTCCACCCGCTGCACCGTGGGCAGCGCGGCGAGGAAATCCGCCATGCCGTCCACCTCGGCGGGGTCGTCGGTCAGGCCGGGCACCAGCACGAACCGGATCCACATCGGCATGCCGCGCTCGGCCAGCCGGCGGGCGAAACGCAGCGTCGGGGCGAGCTCGCCGGTGCGGGTGACCCGGCGGTACGTGGCCGGGTCCCAGCTCTTGAGGTCGAGCAGCACCAGGTCGGTGGCGTCGAGCAGTTCGGGGGTGGCCCGGTCGCCGAGGAAGCCGCTGGTGTCCAGGGCGGTGTGCAGGCCGAGGTCCTTGGCGCCGCGCAGCACCGCCGCGGTGAACGCGGGCTGCTGCAGCGGCTCGCCGCCGCTGACGGTGACGCCGCCGCCGGCGACCTTGATGAAGCGCTCGTACCGGCGGATCTGGAGCAGCAGCTCGTCGTCGGTGGTCGGCGTGCCGTTGCGCTGGTACCAGGTGTCGGGGCTGTGGCAGTACCGGCAGCGCAGCGGGCACCCGGCGAGGAACGCCACGAACCGGGTCCCGGGACCGTCCACGCCGGTGGACAGGTCCCAGGAGTGCACCGCGCCGGCGACCATCACAGCGTCCCGTGGAAGGTGCGGTTGATGACGTCGCGCTGCTGCTCGCGGGTCAGCCGGACGAAGTTCACCGCGTAGCCGGACACCCGGATCGTCAGCTGCGGGTACTTCTCGGGGTGCGCCATGGCGTCCTCGAGGGTGGCCCGGTCGAGCACGTTGACGTTGAGGTGGAAGCCGCCGGCGTCGGTGTAGCCGTCGAGCACTCCGGCCAGGTCGGCGATCTGCTCGGCGCGGGTGTGGCCGAGGCCGTCGGGGGTGACGGTGGTGGTGAGCGAGATGCCGTCGCGGGCGCTGTCGTACGGCAGCTTCGCCACCGACAGCGCCGCGGCGACGAGTCCGTGGGTGTCGCGGCCGTTCATCGGGTTGGCGCCCGGGGCGAACGGCTCGCCGGCGCGCCGCCCGTCGGGGGTGTTGCCGGTGTGCTTGCCGTAGACCACGTTCGACGTGATCGTGAGGACCGACAGGCTGGGCTCGGCGCCGCGGTAGGTCGGCTGCGTCCGCACCCTGTCCATGAAGTCGCGCACCAGCTCGACGGCGATCGCGTCGGCCCGGTCGTCGTTGTTGCCGAAGGCGGGGTAGTCGCCGTCGACGGTGTAGTCGACCGCCAGGCCGGTGGCGTCGCGCAGCACCTTGACCTGGGCGTGCTTCATCGCGGACAGGCTGTCGACGGCCACCGAGAGCCCGGCGATCCCGGTGGCCAGGAAGCGGTGCACCGGGTGGTCGTGCAGCGCCATCTCCAGCCGCTCGTAGGCGTACCTGTCGTGCATGTAGTGGATGACGTTGAGCGCCCGGACGTACGTGCGGGCCAGCCAGTCGAGGGTGGTGCCGAACGCGGCGCGGACGGTGTCGTAGTCGAGCACGTCGTCGGTGATCGGCGCCGTCGGCGGGGCGACCTGCTCGCCGGTGACCTCGTCGCGGCCGCCGTTGATCGCGTACAGCAGCGCCTTGGCGAGGTTGGCGCGGGCGCCGAAGTACTGCATGTCCTTGCCGACGCGCATGGCCGACACGCAGCAGGCGATGGCGGTGTCGTCGGAGTAGGCGGGGCGGATCAGGTCGTCGTTCTCGTACTGGATGGCGCTGGTGTCCAGCGACACCTGCGCGCAGAACCGCTTGAACCCGTCGGGCAGCGCCGGCGACCAGAGCACGGTCAGGTTCGGCTCGGGCGCCGGGCCCAGGTTGTACAGGGTCTGCAGGTACCGGAAGCTGGTGCGGGTGACCAGCGGCCGGCCGTCGGCGCCCATCCCGCCGATGGCCTCGGTGACCCAGGTGGGGTCGCCGGAGAACAGCTCGTCGTACTCCGGGGTGCGCAGGAACCGGATGATCCGCAGCTTGATGACCAGGTCGTCGATCAGCTCCTGGGCGGCCATCTCGGTGAGCCGGCCCTCGGCCAGGTCGCGCTGCAGGTACACGTCGAGGAAGGTGGAGGTGCGGCCCAGCGACATCGCGGCGCCGTTCTGCTCCTTCGTGGCGCCGAGGTAGGCGAAGTACAGCCACTGCACCGCCTCGCGGCCGGTGGCGGCCGGGCCGGAGATGTCGTGGCCGTACGCGGCGGCCATCTCCTTGAGCTCGCCGAGGGCGCGGATCTGCTCGGCCAGCTCCTCCCGGTCGCGGATGACGTCGTCGGTGCACGGCTCGTCGTCCAGGCCCGCCTTGATCGCCAGCCGCTCGGCGATCAGCCGGTCCACGCCGTACAGGGCGACGCGGCGGTAGTCGCCGATGATGCGGCCGCGGCCGTAGGCGTCGGGCAGGCCGGTGATGACGTGCGAGCGGCGGGCGGCGAGCACGTCGGCGGGATAGGCGTCGAACACCCCGGCGTTGTGGGTCTTGCGGTACAGCGTGAAGATGCGCCGCACCTCGGGGTCCATCGCGTAGCCGTACGCCGTCAGGCCCGCCTCGACCATGCGCAGCCCGCCGTTGGGCATGATCGCCCGGCGCAGCGGCGCGTCGGTCTGCAGGCCGACGATCAGCTCGCGGTCCCGGTCGATGTACCCCGGCGCGTGCGCGGTGATGGTCGACGGGGTGCGCGCGTCGACGTCGTACACGCCGCGCCGGCGCTCCTCGGCGAACATGCCGCGCAGCCGCGCCCACAGGTCCATCGTGCGCGTCGTCGGGCCGGTGAGGAAGGCGGCGTCGCCCGCGTACGGCTGGACGTTGTCGTGCACGAAGGCGGCGACGTCGATCCTGTCGCGCCAGCCGCCGCCGCGGAACCCCCGCCACGGGTCGGGCCGGACGGCGGTGCTGGTGTGGTGCTGCGCCATGACTCCTCCTCGATCGTTCCACCCCCAGCCTTCCGGGCGGCGGCCCGCCCGGTCAGGGTCCAAAGACCCGACCGGCCGGGACCTCGATCACCCGGCGGCCGCCAGCTCCCGGGCCGGGATCACGACCACCGGGCAGCGCGCCCTGCGGATGCACGCCGCGGCGGTGGAGCCGGCCAGGGGGTGCCGCAGCGCGCCGTTGCCGTGGCTGCCGAGGACGAGTTCGTCCGCCTCGAACGCGCTCATCGTGAGCACCTCGGCGGCCGGGCCGCGCACGGCTTCCGCGGTGATGGGCTGGGCGGGTCCGATCCGGGCGCGCAGGTTCCGGATCTCCCTGGTGAGCGCGGCGATCGCCGCCCGCTTCGCCTGCGCCGGGGTGGGCGGCAGGCTGCCGTCCTCGTAGCCGCCCGCCTGCCAGGCGATGACGGCGCGGACGACGCCGCCGCGGGCGCGGGCCTCGGCGGCGGCCCAGCGCAGCGCGCGCCGGCCGCCCGCCGAGCCGTCCACTCCGGCGACGACGGTGTACGGGGTGCCCATGGTGACCTCCTCAGGGCCGCAGCACCAGGCGGGCCGGGACCCGGCTCGCCAGCACGTCCTCGATCGCGTCGTTGATGTCGTCGAGCTTGCGGTCCTCGTAGAGCACGGTGGTGCGCCCGGCGGCGTGCAGCCGGAACACCTCGGCCAGGTCGGCGCGGGTGCCCACGATGGACCCGATCACCGAGATGCCCTTGAGCACCGTCTGGAAGATCGGCAGCGCCATCGCGTTGTCCCGGGGCAGGGACACGAGCACCAGCCGGCCGCCGCGGCGCAGGCTCGCGTGGGCCTGCTCGATCACCCGCGGGTCGGCGGCGAGCACGACGGCGACGTCCGCGCCGCCGAGCGCCTCGATCGCCGCGACCGGGTCGGTCTCGGCCGCGTTGACGACGTGCGCGGCGCCCAGCTCGACGGCCAGGGCGAGCTTGTCCCTGGTCACGTCCACGGCGACGGTCTCGCCGCCGAAGATCTGCGCGTACTGCAGGGCCAGGTGCCCCAGGCCGCCGATGCCGAAGATCGCGACCCGGTCGCCGGGCGTGACGCCCGCGACCTTCACGGCCTTGTACGTGGTGACGCCCGCGCAGGTCAGCGGCGCCGCCTCGCCGGGTTCGATGCCGGCCGGCACGCGCACCACGTACCGGGCGTCGGCGACGGCGAACTCGGCGTGGCCGCCGTCGACGCTGTAGCCGGTGTTGCGCTGCGCCTCGCACAGCGTCTCCCACCCGGTGATGCAGTACTCGCAGGTGCCGCACGCGTGGCCCAGCCACGGGATGGCGACCCGGTCGCCGACGGCGTGTTCGGTGACGCCCCCGCCGACCTGCTCCACGATGCCGACGCCCTCGTGGCCGGGGATGAACGGCGGGACCGGCTTGACCGGCCAGTCGCCGCGGGCGGCGTGGATGTCGGTGTGGCACAGCCCGCTGGCCTCGATCCGCACGAGCACCTCGCCCGGCTGCGGCCGGGGCGTGTGCACCTCCCGCATCTCGAGCGGCTGGCCGAAGCTCAGCACCACGGCTGCTCGCATGGCTCTCTCCTTCCTCGATGTCCTCCGCCCCAGCCTCTGCCGGACGGGCACCGCCCGGCAGAGGCGCAGGTCAGCGATGATCGGGACGTTCAGCGGCTGTCGCCCGAGCCGTCCCCCTCGTCGAGGGCGGCCCGGCCGGCCTCGAGCCGGGCCACCGGCACCCGGAACGGCGAGCAGGACACGTAGTCCAGCCCGGCGGCGTGGAAGAACCCGATCGAGTCCGGGTCGCCGCCGTGCTCGCCGCAGACGCCGACGGTCAGCCCCGGCCGGGCCGCCCGGCCCTCCTCGACGGCCAGCGCCACCAGGCGCCCGACCCCGTCCACGTCGAGCGTCTCGAACGGCGACCGGGCGAAGACGCCCAGCTCCAGGTACCGGGAGAAGAACGCGGCCTCCACGTCGTCGCGGGAGAATCCCCACGTCATCTGCGTGAGGTCGTTGGTGCCGAACGAGAAGAACTCCGCGTCCCGGGCGATCTCGCCGGCCGTCAGCGCCGCCCGCGGCACCTCGATCATGGTGCCGATCCGGATCGGGGGAGCGCCCTCGACCCCGGCGAGCACCGCCTCCGCCTCGGTCCGGACGGTCCGCAGCTCCACGTCGGCGCCGACCAGCGGCACCATCACCTCCGGTCGCGGGTCGCCGCCGGCGCGCACCCGCGCGGCGGCCGCCTCGGCGATCGCCCGCACCTGCATCGCGAACAGCCCGGGCACGACCAGGCCCAGCCGGACGCCGCGCAGGCCCAGCATCGGGTTCTGCTCGTGCAGGCGGCGCACCGCGGCCAGCAGCACACCGTCGCGGCCGGGTTGGTCGCCGCGCGCCTCGGCCGTCGCCACCCGGGCGGTCAGCTCCTCCAGGGCGGGCAGGAACTCGTGCAGCGGCGGGTCGATCAGCCGGATCGTCACCGGCAGACCGTCCATCGCGGCCAGGATCTCCTCGAAGTCGGCCCGCTGCAGCGGTTGCAGCGCGGCCAGGGCGGCGTCGCGCTCGGCGTCGCCGTCGGCCAGGATCAGCCGCTCGACCAGGGCGCGCCGGTCGCCCAGGAACATGTGCTCGGTGCGGCACAGCCCGATGCCCGTGGCGCCGAACCGGCGGGCCCGGGCGGCGTCGGCGCCGGTGTCCGCGTTGGCGTGCACACCGAGCCGCCGGGCCGCGTCGGCGTGAGCGAGCAGCCGGTGCACGGCGGCCACGACCGGGGTGTCGTCCGCGCCGATCTCACCCTCCAGGTACCGGACCACCTCGGACGGGCGCACCGGCACCTCACCGGGGTAGATCCGGCCGGTGGTGCCGTCGATGGAGAGCACGTCGCCGGCGCGCAGGACGGTGTCGCCCACGGTGATCCGGTCCTCGCCGACGACGACGTCGGACGCGCCGCAGACGCACGGCTTGCCCATGCCGCGGGCGACGACGGCGGCGTGCGACGTCTTGCCGCCCCGGCTGGTCAGCACCCCGCGGGCGGCGATCATGCCGGGCAGGTCGTCGGGGTTCGTCTCCCGGCGGACCAGGATCACCGGTCCCGTCGCGGCGGCCGCGGCGGCGGAGTCGAGCACGATGCGCCCCACCGCGGCGCCCGGCGACGCGGCGAGCCCCGACGCCAGCGGCGGCGGCGCCGCGGCGGTGTCGAACGCGGGGAACATCAGGTGCGCCAGCTGGTCGCCGGAGACCCGGCGCAGCGCCTCGTCCAGGGTGATCACGCCCTCGTCGGCGAGCTGGGCGGCGATGACGAACGCGGCGCCCGGGGTGCGCTTGCCGACGCGGGTCTGCAGCATCCACAGCTTGCCGCGCTCGATGGTGAACTCGATGTCGCACAGGTCCCGGTAGTGCTGTTCCAGCTTCTCCATGTGCGCCATGAGCTGGGTGTAGGCGGGCCGGTTGAGCGTGGCCAGCTCGGCGAGGCCCATCGTGTCGCGGATGCCCGCCACCACGTCCTCGCCCTGGGCGTCGGGCAGGTAGTCGCCGTACACCCCGCGCCGCCCCGTCGCCGGGTCGCGGGTGAACGCCACCCCGGTGCCCGAGTCGGCGCCGCGGTTGCCGAACACCATCGCCATCACGTTGACGGCGGTGCCCAGCTCGTGCGGGATGCGCTCCTGGGTGCGGTAGACGCGGGCCCGCTCGGAGTTCCACGACCGGAACACCGCGGCGATCGCCAGGAACAGCTGCTCGTGCGGGGACTGGGGGAAGTCGCGGCCCGTGTGGGCATGGAAGACCTTCTTGTAGGCCTCGACGAGGTGGCGCAGCTGCTCCGCGGCCAGCCCGGTGTCGGCAATGACCCCGGCCGCGGCCTTGGCGGCGTCCAGCTCGGCCTCGAAGTCACGCGGGGGCACGTCGCACACGGTGCGGCCGAACATCTGGATCAGCCGCCGGTACGAGTCCCACGCGAACCGGTCGTCGCCGCTCTGCGCGGCGAGCCCCGCGACGCTCGCGTCGGTCAGGCCGATGTCGAGGATCGTCTCCATCATCCCGGGCATGGAGTACTTGCCGCCCGAGCGCACCGACAGCAGCAGGGGGTCGTGCCGGTCGCCGAGCCGCTTGCCCATCCGGGCCTCGACCATCTGCAGGTGCTCCTCGACCTCGGCGAACAGGCCGTCCGGGACCGACCCGGTGCGCAGGTACGCGCGGCACGCATCCGTGGTGATGGTGAAGCCGGGCGGTACGGGCAGGCCGATCCGGGTCATCTCGGCGAGGTTGGCGCCCTTGCCGCCGAGCAGGTCCTTGAGGTCCTTGTTGCCCTCGATGAAGTCGTAGACGTACCTGCCCATGGCCGGCCTCCCAGGTCGCGGAATCGCTTCTGACTCCGGGGTACCAGCGGCCGGGCCGGCGGCTGTAGGGCCGACGGTCACGCGGGACCGGGCCGAACGGGGGCCGGGCCGGAGCCGGACGGCCCCCGGGGGCCGGCGGGACCGCCGACGCGGGACCAACGGCCCTGCCCGGCGCCTCCGTGCGCGCCGACCATAGGAGACAGTCGAGCGGCAACGGAGGTGCGTCATGCGGGCGAAGGACATCATGAGCAGTCCGGTCCACGTCATCTGGCAGGACGCCCCGGTGGAGAGCGCCGCCGAGCTGCTCACCGCGCACCGGGTGACCGCCCTGCCGGTGGTCGACGCCGACGGCCTGCTCGTCGGCATGGTCGGCGAGAGCGACCTGTTGTGGCATCGCGTGCCGGCCGACCCCACGATCCACATGCGCCGGCATCCCGACGCCGACGGCGGCGACCGCCCCGGCATGGTGTCCGACGTGATGTCGCCGTACCCCCTGACGACCACGCCGGAGGCCGACGTCGCCGAGGTGGCCGAGATCATGCTGGAGAACGACGTCCGCAGCGTCCCGGTGATCCAGGACCGCAACGTCATCGGCATCGTCAGCCGGCGCGACATCCTGCGGGCCATGGTGCGCGACGACGAGACGCTCACCCACGAGGTGCAGCACCGGCTCGACGCCTACGCCGACGGCGCCCGCCGCTGGGCGGCCGCGGTCGACGCCGGGGTCGTGACCGTGTCCGGCCGCTACCTGGACGAGACGGAACGCGGGGTCATCGCGGTGCTGGCACGCACGGTGCCGGGCGTCTGCGCCGTCCACCTGGAGACCGTCGCCACGACGTGACACACCCGGACCTCGCCGCGCTCCTGACGGCGCGGCGGCGTCCACGCGCGCCTGAGGAGGTGCCGGATGAGTCAGCGCCCTGCCCCCGTGCTGGTGGCGATCGAGCGACCGGCCTGGTGCCCGCAGCTCGACCTGGCCATCGAGGAGGCGTCCCGGGCCCGGGCCGGCCTCCGGATCGTGCACCGCTGCGCCGATCCGGCGAGGGCCGCGCGCGCCCGGCGGCGGCTGGCGACCGTGCTGCGGCGCGCCGCCGCCCGCCACCCCGGGGGCCCGGTCGAGGCCGGTGTCGTCCTGGGCCCCGCCTCCGCTCTGCGTCGCGGGGCCGCCGACGCCGGCCTGGTGGTACTCGGCCAGGACACCCGCCGCCGGGCGCCGCACCGGATCGTGGCCGACCTGGTGGCGCACGTCCCGGGGCCCGTGCTGGTCGGCCGCGCGGCCGCCGCGCCGGCGCCGGCGCGGGTGATCGTCGCGCTGGCCGGGGCGGGGGATCACGAACCCGCCGTGCGGGCGGCGTTCCGCGCCGCCGAGCGGCGGCATCAGCCGCTGCTGGCGCTGTTCGCCGGGCCCGCCGGGGCCGGGCCGGACGGCGAACCGCGCCGGCTCGTCGAGCGCTGGGCGGAGCGGTACCCGGCCGTCCCGGTGGAGCTGGTGGTGCGGCGGTCGGTCGACGCCGCGGTCGTCGTGTCCGCGGCCACCCACACCGCCGGTCTGGTCGTCGTGCGGGCGGAGCGGGACCACTGGGCCGGCAGCCTCGGGCAGGCGCTGGTGGTCCGGGCCGCCTGCCCGGTGCTGCTGGTGGGTGACCCGGCGCCCGCCCGCCCCGGCGCGGCGTCGACGGCGCCGACGGCGTCGTCGGCATCGTCAGCGGCGTCGTCAGCGGCCTGAGACCCAGCCGCGCCGGCGCGGCACGGCGCGGGCCGGTGGAGCGGCCGACGGTTCCGGCCGCCCCGGCGCCGAGGTGGGAACCTCCACCGTCACGATCCCCGACTCGATCGAGGTCCGGGCGCCCGGGGGCAGGTGGCCGGCCATCGACAGCATGGCGCTGTTGCCGCCGAGCACGTCGCCGGTCAGCTCGACGACGCCGTCACGGCGCGCGGCGGCGGCGAGCTGCTCGAGCAGCAGGGCCCCGATGCCGCGGCCGTGGTGGCGCTCGTCCACGAACACCGAGAAGTCGGCGCGCCGCCACCCGCACCGCTCGTAGGACCCGACACCGACCAGCTCGCCGGCCAGGTCCGCCACCACCGTGTGCCGCCCGGGGGCACGGGCGCGGCAGATCCGGCGGGCGTCGGCCTCGATCTCGGGACGGCTCGGCAGGGACGGGAAACGGGACCGCAGGTTCGCCGTGGAGGCGCGGTCGTACAGGTGCCGGACGGCGGGCAGGTCCGCCGGGACCGCCGGACGCAGCCGGATGGCCGCCCCGTCCGTCGTGCGGGTGTCCACGGGTTCGTCATGGTTCACGACGGCCTCCCTGTCGTCCGGCGTGGGGGCCGGGCCCGTCCGGTCCGGCCCCTCCGCGCCGTCACCGCTGCGCCAGTGCCTCCGTCGTCAGGTCGACGGGCTGCGGGGCCGGCACCGGGATGACGACGACCGGGCAGGTGGCGCGGCGGACGCACTCCTCGCTGACCGAGCCCAGCACGGTGTGCCGCAGGTGGCTGTGCCCGTGGCTGCCGAGCACGAGCAGGCTCGCCGACTGCGCGGCGCGGCTGAGGACGTCGGCCGGGCGGCCCCGGATCGCCTCGACGGCCACCGGCGGCAGTCCCTCCGAGCGCCGGAGCAGCGCGTCCACGTCGTTCTGCGCCACCCGGCGGGCGTGCTCCTCGGCGTCGGCGGCGCTGACGGCGAGGACGGGGCCGATCTCGACGCCGTCCCAGTGCCACGCGATGACGGCCTGAACGGCGCCGTCACGGGCGGCGGCCTCGCGCACCGCCCACTCGAGAGCGCGGCGGCCGCCGTCGGATCCGTCGATGCCGACGACGACGAGGTAGCTGGTGGTCATGACTGTTCTCCTTCCGGACGGGGTGGGGCGGCGAGCGCATCGTCGACGGGCCGGCGGGGCGTCGGACTGCCGGGCTGGCCGTAGCCGATGCGCACGAGCATCTGGGGGGCGCCGTAGGTGCGCAGCGCCAGGCGCAGCTTCTCGCGGGTGGCCGGCACCTCGATCGGCTGCGAGATCATCGAGGTGGCCAGGCCGCTCGCGGTGGCGGTCAGCAGCAACCGCTGCAGCGCCTGGCCCGCCACCAGGCGATCGACCGGTGAGTCGCCAGCCGTGCCGAGGACCGCCACCAGGGGTTCGGGCTCGTAGTCGCGGCCCGGCGCGCGTACCCGGCCGCCGTATCCGCGCTGGGGGAGCAGGTCGTGCGGTTCGGCGACGGGTCCCGCCGCTCGCACCGGCACGCCGTCCGGCGCGTCGTCCGTCCGGGCCCACTCCGACAGCTCGGCCTGGTAGCGGGCGTCGCGCCGGAGCACCCGATCGGCGGCGTCGACGATCTGCACCACGCCGCTGAGCGCGGTCATGCCGACGAGCAGCTCCACCCATGCGCCCTCGGCCCGGGCGGCCGCCGCCAGGGCGGCGCGGGCATCCGCCGGGACCGGGGTGGGCCAGAACGGGCGCCGGTTGCTGTGCCGGCGGGGCACGGCCGCGTAGAGGCTCTCCTCGGCGTAGGTCGCCGGGCGTGGCGGGCCGGGCCGCAGCCGGGCCATCAGGCCGGGCTCCGTGCGGTCCGGGCGCAGGGTCGTCTCCGCGGGGACGCCGGCGGCCGCGAGCGCGAGCCGGGCGTTGAGGACGGCGGCGCCGCAGGCGATGTGTGCCGCCCAGCCGTCCGGGTCCGTCGCCCGCAGGGTCCGGGCCGGGTCGAGCAGCACCTCGATCGCCCCGGCGTGCAGCCGGAACAGCCACGGCTGGCTGTTGTGCAGGGACGGCGCGCGGATCCCCGCCGCCGCGGCCTGGTGCAGCTGGTTCGGGTCGTAGCCGGTCATGGCGCTGCCGCCCCCTCCGCCGGCTCGGGCGCCCGGCAGCCGGCGATCGTCCGTCGGGCGGTGATCGTCATGGTGTCCTCCTCACGTCCGCGGGGGCGCGCCCCGCGCACGGTGGTCAGCCGCGGGCGACGAGCACCGGGCAGTCGGCGTGGTGCAGGACCTGAGAGGTCACCGACCCGAGCACGGTGCCGGTGACGACGCCGAAACCGCGGTCCCCGACGACCACGAGCCGGGCGGTGTGCGAGACGCCGACCAGCACGCGCGCCGCGTCGTGCTTCGTGACCAGCGCCTCGACGGGCACCTGCGGGTACTTGCCACGCCACGGCCGGAGCTGGTCCTCCAGCGCGGCCCGCTCCTCCGCCTCCCGCTCGGCCGGGTCGTAGACCAGCGGCGGCATGTCGGGGCCCCAGGGCGGGACCGGCGGCGTGTACGCGCGGACGGCGACGAGCTCGGCGCCGCGGGAGGCGGCCGCGGCGAAGGCCAGCTCCACCGCGTCGGCTCCGGCCTGCGAGCCGTCGGCGCCGACGACGACCGGGCCGTCCTCGTCCGCGGCGCGGCCGCGGACGACCACGACCGGGCAGGTGGCGTGGACGGCGATGCGGTGCCCGACGGAGCCCAGCAGGAGACTGGCGAAGCCGCCCCGGCCCCGGCTGCCCACCACGAGCAGGCGGGCCCGCGCGGACGCGTCGAGGATCACCCGCACCGGGGCGCCGATGTCGGCCGTGTGGCGCACGGGCAGGCCCGGGTCGACCGCGTGGGCGGTCAGCAGGGCGTCGGCGAGGACCTGCTCGGCCGCGGCGTCGGCCATGGACTGGAACTCCCGGGCGCCGTCGAAGCGGGCGCCGGGCCAGTCCCACTCGTAGGCGTGCACGACGTGCAGCACGCTGCTCGTGCGGTGCGCCTCCCGCGCGGCCCAGGCCACGGCAGCGGTGCCCGGCTCGGAGCCGTCGGTGGCGACGACGATCTCATTGGTGGTCATCGGTGCCTCCCGTACTCGTGTCCGACTTCAGCCTCCGCCGGATCGCGCCGGGGCGGCAGGGCACACCGGGCCCCCGTCAGGGGGCACAAAGACCCGGGGGCCCGTCAGCCGGGGTCGTCCCGCGCCGGCAGGATCGCCAGGGGGCATCGGGTGCGGCCGAGCAGGGCGCCGGCCGTCTCGCCGAGGTCGCCGTGGCGGTCCGCCGACCGGCTGCGCGCGCCGACGACCAGCAGGGCCGCCGTGCGGCTCAGCTCGTCCAGGGCGTGCGCCGGCAGGCGGTCGTGGACGATCTGCCGCTCCGGCGGCGGGCCGGCCGGGCGCCCGCTCTCGTGCAGGACGCCGGCGAGCAGCCGGTCGGCGTCGGAGATCCGGTCGTGCCGGCCCAGCCTGCGCCCCTGCGGGGAGCCGGTTTCGGCCCAGACGTGCACGACCCGCAGCACGCTCCCGCGCCGCGCGGCCTCCGCCGAGGCGTACCACGTCAGTGCGGCGGCGTTGGCGTCGTCGTCCAGGGCGAGCAGCACCGGCCCGGTGCCCGGGCCGTCCGGCCGGCCGGGGCCGTAGACGAGCACCGGGCACGTCTCGTGGTCGGCGCCGCCGTCCGCACCGGGCGGAAGATGCGCGCCGACCACGATCAGCCCGCCCTGCCGTGGCCGCCCTGTCAGCGCGTCGTCCGGGTCGCCGTCGACGGCGAGATACGCCGCGAGGCGCCGGTCGCCGCGGTTGCGGAGTGCCCGCAGCACCGCGGCGGCCGTCGCGTTGGGAGCGGTCGGATGCGGCGCCGCCGAGCGGGTGACCGGGTGCCGCGTTCCCCTGTCGATCGCCGGGGTGACCATGCCGCTCACCGCCCGCCGGCCGGGCCGCGGGCCACCATCACCGGGCAGGCGGCATGGTGGATGACGTACTGGCTGACCGAGCCGAGGAGCAGCCCGGCGAACGCGCCCCGGCCGTGCGCGCCGACCACCACCAGCTGCGCCGCGCGGCTGCGGTCCACCAGCAGGCGGCCGGGCGCGCCGTGGGCGAGCTCCGGGCGGGCATCGAGGCGGGGGCGGCGCTCCGCCAGCCCGGCCAGCGCCTCGACCAGGATGCCGCGCCCCGCGTCCTCGATGATCGAGGGGTCGTAGACCAGGGGGAGCGGGTCGCCCGGGCCGGCGGAGACGGGGTGCAGCCAGGCGTGCAGCACCACCAGCTCGGCGCCCCGGCGCTCCGCCTCGGCGGCGGCGCACTCGAGCGCGGCCGCCGACGCGGGGGACCCGTCGACGCCCACGACCACCGGGCCTTCGGTGCGCCGCTCGCCGCGCACGACGAGCACCGGGCAGGCCGCGTGCGCCACGCAGTGCACGGCGACCGAGCCGAGGACGAGGCTGCCGAAGCCGCCGAGCCCGCGATCGCCCAGCACGAGCAGGTCCGCGTCCCAGCTGTCGTGCAGCAGCACGGGCACCGCGGACCCGTCGACGACCGCCGTCTCGACGGGCACCTCCGGCGCCGCCTTGTGCGCCTCGTCCGCGGCCTCCGCGAGCACCGACTCGGCGGCGTGCCGCAGCTCCGTGACGGACGGCCGGATCGCGCCGGGCGGCACGGCCACCCGCACCGTCGGCCAGATGAAGGCGTGCACGATGCGCAGCGGGCGGCGCCACAGCGCCGCCTCCGCGGCCGCCGTCCGGACCGCCTCCAGGCTGCACTCGGATCCGTCGGCGCCGACCAGGATCGGCAGGCCCTTCGTCGTCGTCATGACACACCTCCACGATCGTGCGCGGGCGGCCGGCCGGGCCGCTCGGCCCACCGGCGGGACAGCAGGAGCCCGGCTCCCGGCAGGACGGAGACGGCGGCGCAGGCCGCCAGCTGACCGGCGGTCAGCGGGTCGGTGCCGAGCAGGTCGCGCAGCGGCGGCAGCAGCACCCCGGCGACCTGCAGCACCGCCGACAGGGCGACGGCGCCGAGCAGGGCGCGGTTGCCGCGCGTGCCCGGGGCGCGGCGGGCCCGCACCGCCAGCGCCACCCCGAGCTGCGCCAGGCCCAGGACGACGAACACCACCGACTGCCAGGGCCAGCCGAACCGGTCGGCCAGCACGCCCGCGCCGAGCACCGTCGCCGCGATGACCAGCCCGCCGGTCAGGACCGCCCGGAGCAGGCCGTCGCCGAGCACCGACTCCTGCGGCGAGCGCGGCGGGCGGCGCATGACGCCCGGCTCGGCCGGCTCGGCGCCCAGCGCGACCCCCGGCAGCCCGTGCGTGAGCAGGTTGACCCAGAGGATCTGCGCGGGCAGCAGCGGCACGGTGAGCCCGAGGAACGGCCCGGCCAGCATGACGAGGATCTCGGCCGCGCCGCCTGACAGCCCGTACCGCAGGAACCGGCGGATGTTGTCGTAGATCCGGCGTCCCTCGTGGACGGCGTGCCCGACGGTGGCCAGGTTGTCGTCGACCAGCACCAGGTCGGCGGCCTGCCGCGCGACCTCGGTCCCGCCGCCCATGGCGACCCCGATGTCGGCGCGGCGCAGCGCGGGCGCGTCGTTGACGCCGTCGCCGGTCATGGCGACGACGTGGCCGCGGGCCTGCAGGGCCGCGACGATGTCGAGCTTCTGCTCCGGCTGGATGCGGGCGAAGACGCGGGCGTGCTCGCCGGCGGCCCCGGCGCCGGTGACCACCTCGCCGTCCGGGCCGAGGATGCCGAGCCGGTCGCCGATGGCGGCGGCCGTGGCGGGGTGGTCGCCGGTGATGAGCAGCAGCCGGATGCCGGCGTCGGCGAACCCCGCGGCCGTGTCCGTGGCGCCGGCGCGCAGCGGGTCGCCGATGCCGACCAGCCCGAGGGGCCGCAGCCCGCCCGGCGCGGCCGGGTCCGGCCGGTCGGCGACGACTTCGGCGGCCACCGCGAGTACGCGCAGGCCCTGCCCGGCGAGGTCGGCGGCCGCCGCGCGCAGCCGCCGCGCCGCCGGGTCGTCCCCGGTCACGGCCGGGGTGAGGACGCTCTCCGGGGCGCCCTTGCACACCACCAGGTGGCCGTCCGGGTGGGCGTGCACCGTGGTCATGCGGCGGTGCGCCTGGTCGAACGGGTGCTCGGCGAGGCGGGGGTGCGCCGCGCGGCCGGCGGCGGCGGACAGCCCGCAGCGGCCGGCGAACGCCACCAGCGCCGCCTCCAGCGGGTCGCCGACCGGCGTCCACTCCGGGCGGTCCTCGCCGGGCGGCGTGAGGGTGGCGTCGTTGCACAGCAGCCCGGCGAGGGCCAGCTCGCGCAGCGCGTCCGGGGCCGGCACAGGCCGCCCGTCGCGGCGCACCTCGCCGTCCGGCGCGTAGCCGGCGCCGCCGAGGTCGTAACGGGTGCCGTCGGCCGTCACCGCCCGCTGGACCGACATGCGTCCCTCGGTGAGGGTGCCCGTCTTGTCGGACGCGATGACGGTGACCGAGCCGAGCGTCTCGACCGCGTGCAGCCGGCGCGGAATGGCCCGCGCCTGGGCCATCCGGCGCGCCCCCAGGGCCAGCGCCAGCGTGACCACCGCGGGCAGCGACTCCGGCACCGCCGCCACCACCAGGCTGACGGCCGTCACGGCCATCTCCACGATGCCGCGCCCGGCCGCCAGGCCGACGGCGAACACCAGCGCCGACAGGGCGACGGCGGTCACGCCGAGGCCACGGCCCAGCGCGCTCAGGCGGCGCTGCAACGGTGTGGGGCCCGGCCGGGTGCCGGCCACCAGGGCGGCGATCCGGCCGAGTGCGCTGGCCGCGCCCGTGCGCACCACCACGCCCGAGGCGCGCCCGACCACGACCACGGTGCCGGCGCGGGCCTCGTCGCCGGCGGTGTGGTCCACCGGCACGGACTCGCCGGTCAGGGCGGCCTCGTCGAACCGGGCGCGGAACGCGTCGGACAGGATCAGGTCCGCCGGCACGACGTCGCCGGCCTCCACCCGCACCAGGTCGCCGGGCACCAGCCCGGCGGCGGGCAGCACGAGGTCGGCGCCGTCGCGCACCACCCGCGCCGTCGGCGCGGCCAGCCGGTCGAGGGCGGCGATGGCCCGGTCGGCGCGGACCTCCTGCACCACGCCGATGACGGTGTTCACGGTGACCACGAGGGCGATGACCGCGGTGTCGGTCAGGTCGCCCAGCACGGTGGTCACCACGGCGGCGGCCAGCAGCAGCGCCACGAGCGGGTCGGTGAGCTGGTGCAGGACGCGGGCGGGCAGCCGCCGGGGCCGCGGCGGCGCGACGGCGTTGGGCCCGTGCTCCCGCAGCAGGCGCGCCGCCTCCGCCGAGCTCAGGCCGGCCGGCCGGCTCGGGGCGGTGCGGGCGGTCGTCACGGCTGCACGCGCCCGGGCGCCGTGGCCGGTTCGACGTGCGCCTCCGGGCCGGGGAAGACCAGTGCCACGTGCCCGTCGTCCAGCCAGCGCACCTCGTACGGCGGGGTGCCGTCCTCGTGGCGCAGGCCGGTGATGACGCCGACGCGGCGGGCGTCGCCGAGGTGGATTCCCTTCAGGACCAGACGGTCGCCGACGTGCGCCTTCATGGTGACCTCCAGAGCCGTGTCGTCACTCGGCGGTTCGGCGCCCGCCGGTGTCACGGCCCCGGGTCCCGGCCGGTCCCGTCTTGGCGACGGTGGGTCTCGTGGCTCTGCGGCCACCGTCCGATGTCCGGGCCGGTCCCGTCGTGCCGTGGCATCCGGCGGGCGTCGAGGTCAGCATCGCCGCCCGCCGGTGGGCGGCGACAGGGCCGTTGGTCCCCCACCGCGATGCCCGCAGCCTCTGCCCCGCCTCGCCGGGGCGGCGCAGGCTCGGATCCGGGAGGCCCGCCGCCGGGCCGGGCCCGGCGGCCACGAACGTGGTCTCGCGGTCAGCCCGTACGTGGCACGACAGGCGCCCG
>NZ_BOOY01000043.1 GCF_016863475.1 Spirilliplanes yamanashiensis | reverse complement strand
GAATGAAGTTTCCCTGACGCCGGCCGTTACTTGTCGTGGGGGTGGGGTAAGGCGGCCAACACCTACTAAGCGAAGTAGGAGCTGGCCCAGTTGGCCGTCATGAAGGAGGATCCCGTGAGTCACGTGTCCCAGATGCTCGACACCTACCCCGCCGATCTCGGTGGGGTCGACAAGCAGGCATTGGCCGAGTGCATCGAGGCCTGTTTCGCCTGTGCGCAGACGTGCACCGCCTGTGCGGACGCCTGCCTGAGTGAGGAGATGGTCGCCGAACTCGTCAAGTGCGTGCGGACGAACCTGGACTGTGCGGACGTGTGTGACACCACCGGGCGGGTGTTGTCGCGGCACACCGGGTACGACGCGAACGTCACCCGGGCGGTGCTCGAGGCCTGCGCGGCCGCGTGCAAGGCGTGCGGCGACGAGTGCGAGCGGCACGCCGGCATGCACGAGCACTGCCGGATCTGTGCCGAGGCGTGCCGTCGTTGCGAGCAGGCCTGCCTGACCCTGTTGAAGGCGCTGGGCTGACAGCGGTCCGTGCCGCAGGAACCGCAAGGCCCCACCCCCGGGGCAACCTGCGCTGATTGCCCTACGGAAACCCAGGAGTCCCCCATGTACGGACGAACGATGCGTGTACTGCGCGTGCTGGCGGCATCATTGGCCGCCGGCGTTCTACTGGTGCCCACTGCGGGCGCCGCCGCGACGCCAAGCCGGGACAGCCGACACGGCGACAGCCGTACGGTCCGCCACGACGTCACTTACATCGCCATGTTCCTGCCGCACCACCAGACCGCCGTGCAGATGGCCACCGTGGCGCGCGACAAGGCCACCAACCCGCAGGTGCGGCGCCTGGCGGCACACATCGTGGAGGAGCAGAGCCGTCAGATCGCGCAGATGCGGGCGTGGCTGCGCAAGCATGACGCCGAGCCGATGCCGCCGCCGGCGCCGGTGCGCGAGATGAACCGGCAGGACATCGACATGCTGCGTGACGCGCGCGGCGTCCAGGTCGACCGGCTGTTCCTCATGATGATGCGCCCGCACCACGCGCAAGGGGTGGCCGAGTCCGAGGACGAGGTCGAGCACGGTCGGAACGCCTTCGCCGTGAACCTCGCCCGCACGTCGGTGGCTGACCAGTCCCGCGAGATCGCCCTGATGAACGACCTGCTCGCCGCCCTGACCTGATCCTGCCCTGCACAAGCTCGCTGCCCGTCGCCGACACGTCACGGCGACGGGCAGCTGCCTCTACCCGTACCGGGTATGGGAATGGTATACGTGTAGTGCGCGTGTGGCGGCCCTTCGCCCACGGGGGAAGGGAACCATGTCCGGGGGTGTCGCAGGCGTCGTGGAGACAGGCAGGCCGACGCGTCGGCCTGCGCGGCCCCGCGGGAGCGGGCATTCAACGGAATGCTCCCCCGGATCGGGCGACCGCCGTTGGGTAGGACGTACGTGGGCGAGCCGCTCCGCGAATCAAGCTGGCCGGCGCCGTCAGGCTGCGCGCCTCCGCTGCGGCGATGTAAGTCGCCCGCAGCCACGGGAAGGACTTATGGCCTGGGGTGAGATAACTGGTCGACCTTGCCGCGGTCGGAAAGGGGAGTTACTGTGCCCGCTGTCCTGTCATTGCTCGCAGTCGCCGGCACGCTGGTCCTGGGCCTGTACGCCGCCTCGTTCGCCTGGGCGGCGGCGCGACGGCCGGCCGTCTCGCTGCCGTTCGAGTCCGGCATGCTGCCGCAGCAGCACGCGGCCTCCCGCTACCACGCCCGCTGGTATGCGGTGACGATTCTGTTCCTGGCCTTCGACATGGAAATGATCTTCATGTATCCGTGGGCGGTCGTCGTTGCCGACATGGGCGCGGGCGCCGTGGTGGAGATGTTCGGGTTCCTGGCCATCCTGCTCGTCGGTGTCGTCTACGTCTGGCGCGAGGGCGCACTCCGATGGACCTGACCCGCAGACTCCGTGGCTGGGCGCTCGCCCGTCCCCGGGTCCTCGTCGTCGACGGTGCCGGCAGCGACCCGCTGCGGTGGACCGTTGAGTCCGAGCTGGACCGACGTAGCTGGCCGTTAGCGCAGTCACCTGCCGAAACTGACCTCCTGCTGGTGCTCGGGACACCAGGGTCGCACCTGTCCGCCGCCGTCGACGTGCTGTGGGGACAAGTTCCCCAACCACGCCTCCGGCTCGACGTCACCGACGAGCACCAGATAGCAGGCCTCTTGGACACCGCTGTGCCGCTGCTGGCGCGGGCCGCCGAGAGCCCCGACGAGACCGTTCCTCAGGCCATGCCGGACGCCGACGGCTCCAGCGCGGCATCCGCCGACGACACGGCACACGATGCGATGGGCAAGGAGCGCTCGGCCGCCATGACCGCTGCCCACCATGGGGACGACGGCATGGATCACGCGGGGCATGAGGGCATGGGTCACGCTGGCCATGCCGGTCACGACGTGAGTGGTCACGGGAACCATGAACCGCAGAACGGTATGGAGCATGGGGGCATGGGCCACGAGGGCATGGGCCACGAGCGCCAACCCGGTGCGGCTGACGCCGGTCACGCCGGTCACACCAGTCATGCCGGTCACGGTGCGGGCGCTCACGGGAGGCCTGAGGTGCCCCGCGGTGAGCACGAGGGCGTAGTTCACCCGGCGCACGAGGACATGGGCCACGCGGCGCACGGCCACAGCGACCAGCCGGGCACCACCGCCACGGGCCACGTCGCTGACGATTCTTCCAAACTCCCGACCCACCGGACAACAGGCCATGACGCCGCGGACGCCCCGTCGCGCCGGCACGGTCCTGAACACTCCGAGCATGCGGCGCACCCGGCGGGCCAGGACCACGCCGGCCACTCAAGCGGCCACGCCATGGCGCACGATGCGCACGGTGGCGGCGGGCACGCGGGCCATGAAATGCATCACGGCGGTACGGTCGCCGGGCTGGCCATGGCTCAGACGGGACCGGATCGTGACGGCCTGCAATTGGATGTCCTGCGGGTGTCGCTGGGGCCGGTGCTACCGGGATGGCCGACCGGACTGGTGCTCCGCGCCGAGGTGCAGGGCGACGTGGTGGTAGCTGCGCAGCTGTCCTGGTTGGATGACCGGCGCGGCGGGAACGCCGGCGAACCGCGCCGAACAGCCCTGGACCGCCTCGCATCCTTCCTCACGGTCGCGGGGTGGATCACGGCTGCCCGTGACGCCCGGCGGGCACGGGACAGCCTCGGCTCGCCCGACTCCGGGCACCGGGGCGAGGCGGCCGAGCTGGCTCGGGCGGTCGCGCGACGGGTACGCCGTTCCAGGAGCCTGGCATGGACACTGGGCGGCGTCGGACGAGTCCAGCATGGGACAAACGGCGTCGCCGGTGACGAGATTCTGGATCGGATCCGGCGGTGGTGCGACGTCGCTGCCGGGGACGACGCCGGAGGCTTGACCGCCGTCCCGCTGGACGACGTGGCAGTGGCGCTGACGGGCGCGGAGCTTGGCACCGTCCGCCTGATCGTGGCGAGCGTCGAGCTGGGCCGGGCGGCGCCCGTCCCGAAGGCGGAGGCGACCCATGCCTGACATGTCCCCGCCGGAGGAGGCTCAGGGACCGGCGGTCCTGCTGGTCGTCGTGGTCGGCCTCGCCCTGGCGTGGCTGGTGGCCGGTGCGGACAGGTTCGCGGTGACCGGGGGACCGCTGCGTTCGTTCGTCGAGCCGGTCCGGTCCGGGGTGCGCCTGCTGCTGGAGCAGCGGCGGACCACGCTGGCGCCGGACAGGTTGCTGTGGCGGGTGGGATGCGTCGCGGTGCCCGTGCTGGCTTTGCTGTCGCTCGCCGTCGTGCCGATCGGCGGGCAGACACTGTGGTCCACCAGTGCCGATCTGGTGTGGTTCAACGCGATGGAGGCTCTGTTGTGGGCCGCCGTCTGGCTGGTGGGATGGGGGCCGAACGCTTTCCACGCCCTGACAGGCGGATACCGGTTCCTCGCTCAGGGTCTGGCCTACGAGCTGCCCCTGATGTTCTCCTTGATCACTGTGGGTGTGGCCGCGGGCTCCTTGCGCACGACGGACATCGTGGCGGCGCAAGCGGACCTTTGGTTCGTGGTGACGATGCCGGTGGCGTTCGTGACGTTCATGGTCACCGCAGCGGCCTTCGCGTTCTGGGGGCCGTTCGCCGCGCCGGTGGGTCCCGACATCGCCGGAGGCGTGCGTTCGGAGCTGTCCGGGGTCGATCGCTTGCTGTTCGAGCTGGGCCGCGCGGTCTTCCTCGGCGCCGCCGCGGCGATGGGCGCGGCGTTGTTTCTGGGAGGCGGGTCGGGGCCGTGGCTGCCCGGACCCGTGTGGCACCTGCTGAAGACGATCGCCGTCGTCGTGGCGCTCGTCGCGGTGGGCCGTCGGGTGCCCGTGCTGCGGCCCGACCGGACCGTCGAGGTGGCCTGGATGGTGCTCGTGCCGGCGACGGTGCTGCAGACGCTCGTCGTCGCGGTGCTGCTGATCTCCGGCTTCTACCCCGGCTGAGGAGGAGGCTGTGGTGACTGATCTGTCGGGATGGGCAGTGACGGCGGTGGCCGTCCTCGGCGTCTGCTCGGTGGCCTGCGGGATCGCGGTGTTCGTCGTCGACTCGATGGCCCGGGCCACCTTCGCGCTCCTGGCGTCGTTCCTCGCGGTCGCCGGTGTGCTGCTGGTCCTCGATCTTGTTTACCTCGCCGTGGTCACGGCCCTCATGATGACGATCGAGATGGCGATCATGGCCGTTTTCATGATCATGTTCATGATGAACCCGGCCGGCCTGATGCCGATGACGATGGTGCACAACGCCCGCGGTTCTGCGGTCGCCGGCGCGGGCGTGTTCGGGGTGCTGGTCGGGGGGATCTGGACGATCGACTGGCCGGTCCGGCGCGGCGCCGTTCCCGTCGATGCGACCCGCCAGCTCGGTGAGGCGATCATGGGCAGTCACATGCTGGTCATGCTGGTGACCGGCGTCGGTCTGTTCGCCACCATCCTGGCCGGCACGGTTCTGGCCACCGCCCGCGGCCGCTACGACCGCTTCGGCGCGGACCTCACCGGCGCCAAGCCTGACGATCCGATCCCGGGAGGGCTGCCCCGATGAGCGGTGATGTCGGGCTGCAGATCCTGCTGACGGTGGCGGCGGGACTGGTCGGCGTCGGGCTCTTCGGGGCCCTGTCCCAGCAGTCCATCGTCATGGTGATGATGGGCCTCGAGCTGGTGCTCAACGGTGTTCTCCTGGCCGCCGGTGCGGCGTGGTACTTCATCGCGCCGGACCTGCCCGACGGGCAGATGCTCGCGGTGATGGCGCTGGTGGTCATGGCGGTGGAGATGGCGATGGGCTTTGCCGTGACGGTGGCCATCTACCGCGCCCGGCAGGTCGACATGGTCGACGCGGCCCGGGATCTGCGCGGATGAGCGGCGCACGGACGGCCCTCGGGATCCTGGTGCTGCTGCCCGCGGCGCTGGGTGCCGTGCTGCTGCTCGCCGGTCGGCGCGCCGACCGGATCGCCGGGGCCACGGCGGTGTTCGCCACCGCGGGAGCGTTTGCTCTGGCGGTGATCGTCGCCGGCGCCCGGCCCGGCCTGTCGCTGCCCTTCCTCAGCGCCGTGCCGGGCGGAGAGCTCGGCTTCGCCGTCGACGGGCTCTCCGCGGTGCTGGTGCTGATGGTGACCACCGTCGCGGGGCTGATCACCGTGTTCGCCCTCGTCGACCTCGCCGCCACCGCCGCGCGCGCCCGGTTCTTCGGCTACTTCCTGCTGTTCATCGCCGCGATGCTCGGCACGGTCACGGCGACCACCCTGCCGGCCTTACTGCTGGCCTGGGAAGTGATGGGCGCAACGTCGTACGCGCTCATCGCCTACCGCTGGCAACACCAGGGCAGGGTCGGCGCGGGCACCCGCGCCTTCGTGACCACCCGCGCCGGGGACCTGGGGCTCTACGTCGCGGCCGGCGCGGCACTGGCCGGCACAGGGAACCTGTATCTGGGGGGACTGGCCACCGCGGACGGCGGCTGGGCTGATGCGGCTGCGGCCGGAGTGCTGATCGCGGCGCTCGGCAAGTCCGCGCAGCTGCCGTTCTCGGCCTGGCTGTCGGGCGCGATGGCAGGTCCGAGCCCGGTCAGCGCACTGCTGCACTCGGCCACGATGGTGGCGGCGGGCGGATACCTGTTGCTCCGCACTCAGCCGTTGTTGGCGGCGACCGGATGGGCGGCCGACGCGGCTGCCTGGGCCGGTGCGCTCACCGCCCTGGCTCTCGGCGCGGTGGCGGTCGCCCAGCGGGACCTCAAGCAGCTGCTCGCCGCCAGCACTGCGGCCCAGATCGGATTCGTCGTGCTGGCCGCCGGCGTCGGCGCCACCGCCGGCGGAACCGGGCAGCTGGTCGCGCACGCCGCCGTCAAGGCGGCACTCTTCGTGGCCGCCGGGGCCTGGCTCACCGCCTTGGGCAGCAAGTTGCTGGCGAGCCTGCGCGGCGCCGTCCGGCGGTATCCGGTACTCGGCGTGGCGGCCACCGCTGCCGCGTTCGCCCTGGCCGGCTTGCCGCCGCTGTCGCTGTGGGCGACGAAGGAGTCCATCCTCGCGGAGACCGACGACGCTGCGCTACGCATGGTCGGCCTGGCCGCTGCCGTGCTGTCGGCCGTCTACGCCGGCCGGATACTCGCCGTCGTCCTCGCGCGCCCGACCGGGGCGGAGCCACTCGACGCAGAGGAGGAGGGCACCCGCAGGGTCCCGGCCGGCGCGACGGTCGTCGCGGTGGTCCTGGCGATCGCGGCCGCCGGGTTCGGCGTCCTCGCCGTCCCGGCGGCGGCCCGCGTACTCGGCGACGTCCTCGGCGTCGAGGCACACCCCGCTGACGGCGGCGATCTGATCCTCGGCGGCATTCTGGCCGCCGTCGCGGCGGCGGCGACCGTCGCCGTCGGGCGGGCGCGGCCGGGCGCCTTCGACGCCCTCGACCGCAGCCCACTCGGCGCGTGGGCCGGTCTGGGCCGGCTGCTGTCGCCCCGTCCGGCGATGGCGGTCGCGCGCGCCGTGGCGTTCCTGGACGACCGGGTCGTCGACGCGGCGGTCCGGGGTGTGGCCCGGGGTGTGGCCCGGGTCGCCGTGGCGCTGGGCCGCGCGGACACCGACCTCGTCGACGGGGCGGTCCGCGCCACCGCCCGTGCCGTTCGGTGGGCCGGCGCGGCCGCGCGGCGTCCGCAGACCGGCCTGGTGCACCAGTACTACGTGCAAGCCGTCGCCGGCCTCGGCGTCCTGCTCGTCCTCCTCCTGGTGGTGAGGTGACCATGCTGTTGACCGTGGTGATATTTCTGCCTCTGGCCGCGGCAGGCGTGCTGCTGGCGATGCCGCGCCTGTCCGGTCGCGCCGCGGCGGCGGTGTGGCTGGCGGCCTCGAGCGCCGACCTGGCGCTGATCGGATGGATGTGGTGGCGTTACGACCCGGGGTCCGATGCGGCCGGCCTGGTCGACGGCATCGCCTACGAGGTCGACGTGCCCTGGATCCCGACCGTCGATGCCGGCTACCACGTCGGCGTCGACGGACTCTCCCTGCCGCTGCTGGCACTGACCGCGGTCCTCTTCCTGGCGTGCGCGGTCTGGTCCCTGCGCGAACCCGACCGGCCACGCACGTATGCGGCCCTGTTCCTGTTCCTGCAGACTGCCTGCCTCGGCACGTTCGCAGCCCTCGACCTGATCCTGTTCTTCGTGTTCTTCGACCTCACCATCGTGGGGATGTACTTCATCATCGCCGGGTGGGGCCACGGCAACGCCCGGCGCAGTGCCCTCAAGTTCTTCCTGTACACCTTCGTCGGTTCGCTCGCCCTGCTCGTCGGATTCATCGGACTGTTCCTCGGCAGTGACGACCGGACCTTCGACATGGTCACGCTCGCGAAGAACCCGCCGCTGACGGAATCACCCGTCGCCGCAGGTCTCGTGCTGCTCGCGATCGGGCTCGGACTTGCCGTCAAGACCCCGTTGTTCCCCTTCCACACCTGGCTGCCCGACGCGCACACCGACGCGCCGGCCGCCGGATCAGCGATCCTCGCCGGCGTGCTGCTCAAGCTCGGCACCTACGGGTTCGTGCGCATCGCGATGCCGATCCTGCCGGACGCCTGGCGCCGCTGGGCCATGGTCGCCGTCGTCGTCGGCGTGGTCAGCGTCCTCTGGGGAGCTTTCGTGGCGCTGGCCCAGACGGACCTCAAACGGATGATCGCCTACACCTCCGTCAACCACATGGGCTATGTGCTGCTGGGGCTCGGCGCCGCCGGCTTGGTGGGGCAGGCGGACGACGAAGCGCGCACCATCGCCACCGTCGGCGCGCTCTACCAGATGGTGAGCCACGGGCTGCTGACCGGGGCGCTGTTCCTCCTCACCGGATGGCTCTGGTCCCGCGGCCGTACGTATGCGTTCGACCGGTGGGGCGGCCTGGCCCGCCCTGCGCCCGTTTTCGCGGCCGCCCTCGCCGTGGCCGCGTTCGGGTCGCTCGGTCTGCCCGGCTTTTCCGGCTTCGTGGCCGAATTCCAAATCTTCACGGGTGCGTTGCAGGCGGCGCCCGTGGCCACCGTCCTCGCGGTCGCCGGCATCCTCGTCACCGCCGGGCTGTTTCTCCTCGCCCTGCAACGGCTCCTGACGGGCGCGACGGTCGAGCCCGCAACCGGCCACGGCGCGGACCACGCGCCGACCCGGACCGCGCCGCATGCCGTGGCGAGCGCCGCTACGGCCACGGCCGCCCGTACGCCGCCGCGCGTTCGCACAGAGGACCTGCACGGCCACGAACTGCTTCCGGTGGCGGCGCTCCTTGCCCTTGCGTTGATCCTCGGCCTCCTGCCCGGTGTGCTGCTCGACGTGTTCGAACCTGCAGCCAGAATGGTCACGCAGCTGGTGGCGCGATGAACGACATGACCGGCGCCGGAGACGACGCCCTGGCGCTGTTGCCCGAGCTGCTGCTGCTCATCGGCGCCGTCGGTGGACTTCTGCTCGGGCTGTGGACGCCGCAGCACCGGCAGTGGCGGGTCCGAGTCGTGGTGCTCGTCGCCTGCGTGGCCAGCGCCGTCACGGCCGCCGTCGGCCTCGCCGGAGAAGACCGGCGAGTGTTCGAGGACCTGTGGGTCATCGACACGACCACCGGCGTCGTCCGCATCACGGTCGCGCTTGCCGTGGCCGTCGCCGTGTGGCTCGTCTCGGCGTCGCTGTCCGGCCACCCGCGCGAGACCGAGGCGTACGTCCTCATGCTCCTCGGCGCGCTGGGCGCCGTCGCGCTGGCGGCGAGCGCCGACGTGCTGCTACTCGTGGCCGCGTATCTGCTGGCCAGCGTTCCGCTGTACGCCCTGGCCGGGTACACCAAGGACGCACGGGCCACCGAGGCGACGCTGAAGTACTACCTGATGGGCGCCTTCGCCGGCGTGTTGCTGCTGGTCGGCGCCGCGGCCCTCGTGCTCGCCGCCGGCAGCACCGGCTACGCCGACCTCGCGGCCGCGCTCCCTGAGGCGCCCGCCCCGCTGCTGGCGATCGCCGTCCTCGGCGTGTTCGCCGGAGTGGCATTCAAGGCGGGCGCCGTGCCGCTCCACTTCTGGGTGCCGGACGTCACGGCCGGGACCGCGCCGGCGATGGCGGCGTACATCACGACGATCCCCAAGCTCGGCGCGGTCGCCGCCGCGTTCCGGCTGGTCGACGAACCGTTCGCGGACGTGCCGCTCGACGTACCCCTGCTGGTCGCTGTCGTCGCCGCCCTCAGCATGACGCTGGGCAATCTGGCGGCCTTCGCGCAGACCGAGGTGCTGCGGCTGCTGGCCTACTCGACGGTCAGCCAAGTCGGGTATCTGTTCATGGTGGTCGCCGTCGCGGGGCGCACGGAGCTGGCCGTGCCGGCCCTGGCCGTCTACCTCGCCGGGTACGCGTTGACCAACCTGGGCGCCTTCGCCGCCGCAGCCGTGCTGGGGCACGCCCGCAGCATCGAGGAGTGGGCCGCCGCAGCGCGTCGGCGTCGTGCGCTGGTTGTCGGCCTGGTCGTATGCCTGTTGGGCCTGGTCGGCACACCACCCACCGCCGTCTTCGTCGGCAAGCTGGCGGTGTTCACCGCCGCGTGGGACGGCGGGCTCGCCTGGCTGGTGGTGCTGGCTGCGGTCAACACCGTCGCCAGCCTGTTCTACTACCTTCGCTGGATCGCACCGGCGACGGTGGCTGTTCCCACGGGCTCCCCGGCGGCCGACGGCAGCGGGGGCCACGAGGTCCGGACGATGACGACGCGGGAGCAGGCGCTCACGGCACCACCGGTCACGGTGCATGCCCTGGCGGCGGCGTCCCTCATCCTCGGCGTCGGTTCAGGAGCCTGGCTCGCCGTCGCTCTGCCGTGACGTTCGGCCGGCTGATGGCGTGCCCCGCCGGTGCTTCCTCCGGTGGGGCACGCCATCGACGATGCTACCGGCGTGGCCGTAAATCGCATGCCGGGAGACGAACTGCTCCGACCTGAGCCGGACGGATCTCATTCGTGCCCGGCCGACCCATCCGCATCCATCTCGGCGATCTTCCGCAGCTTCTCGAGCTGCTCCTCCTTGTTCTGGAGCATGTCGTCCGCCAGGGCCTTGGCCTCGGCGCTGGCGCCCGCGGTCTGCGCGTCACGGACCATCTTCAGAGATCCTTCGTGGTGCTTGACCATCATCTCGGCGAACATCATGTCGAACTCCATGCCGCTCATGGAGTCCAGCATGTCCATGTCCTTGTCGGTCATCGCGCCAGGCATGTCCATGCCGTCCGTGTCGCCGGACGCCGGCTTCCCCCACGCCGTCAGCAGGCCCTCGAGCGTCTGGGCCGTCTCGCTCTCCTTCTTCATCTCCTTCGCGAGGGCCTTCAGTTCAGACGTGTCGGCCTTCTTCTCGGCCAGCTCGCCCATCTCGGCCACCATCTTGTGATCAGGGATCATCATCTGCGCGAACGCCACATCGGCGTCGTTGAACGAGGCGGCGGCCTGCGAGGGCTGGCTGGCGCCGGCGGGCTCGGCGCCCTCGCCGGCCTCAGGGCCCGACGACGACGACCCACAGGCGGACAGAATGAGGGCAGCGCCCGCGGCACTTGCGGCGAGGGTGATACGGCGGACGACGGGGTTGTTGTACATGGAGGACGATTCCTTTCGGGGACCACGGATCTGATGGACGACGGGATGCCTTTCAGCCGGCCCGAGGCCTAGATCCGCGTCACCGCCAGGTCGGCAAGCGCCAACCCCACCGAGCGATGCCGGGGTACCGGCTCGGCCCCCGCGCCTCCAGGCGACAGGTCTCGCTCGATCGGTCGCGCGGCCCGGACCGCCCTCACATGTCCCTGCAACGAGGCGCCGGACGGTTGGACGGCGCGGCAGGCAGCCGTCATGTCCTCGCAGGTGGTCGTGCACCCGCAGCCGCCCGATCCGCTGTTGGACGCCCCTGGTTCCGCGACGGCGGCGACGGCCGCTGTCGCCTGATGGGCGCTTTCCGCCCCATCGGCGCCGTGGTGCACCGACCCGTGCATGGCGAGCAGCCCGATGACAAGCAGCAGAGCGGCCCCTAGCCGCCGTAGCCGTGCGCCGGACCACGCGACGACGCTCGGCGATCCCACAGACGCTGCTCTCACAGTGGTGTCATACGTTTCCGGCCCGCGGTCGGTTCAGCGCCGTGCTGCTTCGAGACTCGGCCCGGTCCCTCGCTCGCTCGCGACGGTGCCGGACATCCCTGAGGTCGGGACCGACGTGAAACGGCCAGTTCTGACGTTTGGGAGTTGGCGGCGCACCCGGAACGCACCAGTTCAGCGAGGCCTTCGGCCGGTCATTCATGATCGAGTGGTGAGTCGCACAGCTAGCGCGTTCCGTGGGGCGTGACCGCGCTCCGGTCTTGGTGCTGGTACGACCCGACACTTGGGCAGAATCTGACGGTCACCAACGCCCGTACCTCGGGTAGTTTCCCGGCATGGAGGGCACACCCCGCACACACCCGGACGTCAAACAGCTCATGGGGCTCATTTCCCTGTTGCCGCCCGTCGACGTCGAGACCCCAGGTGGGCCGCCGATCGATCCGGTGGGCTTCTGGGCGAAGTACAGCGACGCCCACCCTCAGAAGTACGGCGGATACATCGGCATGAAGTTGGCCGCCCACTTGGCCGCTGTCCAGCGCCGAGACGCCGGGTGGGAGGCCGTCCGGGACCTTTGTGGATACTGCCTGATGTTCTTCGACGTCGCCGACGAGGTGCAATGTGTCACGCTGCTGGACACAGTCGTAGGTGGCCGCTCCAGTGCAGTGAGGCCCGGCAGCCTCGGTCGTAGGTGGGCTGATTCGGTTTGCCAGGTCGCGTGGCGCCTCTTCGTGGCGATCCAGATCGAGCTACCTCGTGAGCTTCGATGACGCCCGGGCAAGGCGCAGACCGGCGTTGCCACCATGTTCGGCGATCAATGGCCAGCGCTGCGCGCACTCGACGCACGTAAGCGCGGGAGGTGTGTCGCCGCGCCGGTGGGTGTGGATCGCTCTGCATCGCATATGCGTTCAGGCCGGGGCCGGAACGCTGCGGCGGCGGCGCTCACCGATGAAGTGTGGGAGGTCTGGTGGTCGGAGAGTTGAACGACGGGGTGAAGCGAATGTGCACCGCGTTCCTGACGGTGGCCGACCGGCACGACCCCGGGCTGGTCGAGGGCCTCTACCTGCAGGGGTCCATCGCACTCGGCGACTACCGCCCACGTGTCAGCGACATCGACTTCGTGGCCGTGACAAGCCGGGCGCCGGACCCGCGGATCGTCCGCACTGTGCACGCCGAGCTCAGGCGCGCCGGTGCCAAACCCTACTTCGACGGCCTGTACGTCCGGTGGGACGACCTGCGGCGCGACCCCGGGCGGGTCCCGTCGGGTATCGCCGTCCACGAGTGGCGCGTCGACCCGGTGTCGCGCTTCGAGAGGCACCTGGTGACGTGGCACGTCCTCCAGCAGGGCGGGGTGGCGGTTCGCGGACCTTCGGTTCCCACCCTCGGCATCTACACCGACTGGCAGGAGCTCGCCGACACCACCCGGCGCAACCTCGGCGACTACTGGGAGCCGTGGCTGCGGCGCAAGGCGCGCGGGGCGGTCGGCCTGAGTCCATGGGCGGTGTCCTGGGGCGTGCTCGGTGTGGCACGGTTGCGGCACACGCTGGCCGCCGGGCGAGTCACGTCGAAGTCCGAGGCTGCGGAGTTCGCCCTCGGCGCCTACGACAAGCGCTGGCATCGCATCGTGCGAGAGGCGCTGCGGATCCGGGTGGGCGGAGCGCAGCTGTACCTGAATCCGTGGCGTCGCCGTGCGGACCTCGTTGGTTTCGTGGCTGAGGCGGTACGGGGATGACGACGCGTCGGTCAGCGTGTCGCCCGGCTCGCCGCCCGGGCGCCGAGGACTCCCGCTGCGGCGAGGCCGAGCGCTGCGACGGTCGAGAGGATGAAGGCAGGGGAGGCCGGGGTGAGCGCGTGGGCGCCCAACGTCGCAAAGACGATGGTGCTCGGCGCGATGCCTAAGGCGGTCGCCAGGAGGTACGCCGACCGCGGCACGGCCGTCGCGCCGAAGGCGTAGCTCACGAGTCCGAACGGAGCAATCGGCAGCAGCCGCAGCACGAGGACGCCGGTGATGCCACGTCGTTCGAGGAAGCTGTCGACGGCGGCGGCGCGGCGGCGCCCTCGGATGTAGTCGCGGCCCAGCCAACGCCCGATCTCGAAGGCGAGTACGGCCGCGACCAGGGCGCCGGCCATGACGTACAGAGCGCCGGTGGTCGCGCCGAAGAGCAGGCCCGCGCCGGCGGCGAGGACGCTGCGCGGCACGAGCGCGGACAGCAGCACCGCCACTGCGCCGATGACGGCGAAGGACGCCAGCGGGCCGGATGTGGGCAACGCCGTGGCCATCTCGGTGAGGTCGGGCAGCACCCCGGTCAACGCGGCGACCACCAAGCCGGCGAGACTCGCCAGGAGGAGCCCGAATCGGACCCGTGCGGCGGTCCTGCGGGGCTCCGCCGGTGGGCCGGCATCGTCGGGCGGTCTCAGCGGCGGGTCCGGTTCTGTCACTCCCAGGCTCCGTGGCGGGGCCGTTCGGCCAGCGCGGTCAGCGTGTCCGACCGGTCCGGGCGCCGTCGCTTGGCCGCGACGCGCTCCTTGCGCGCGGCCGGGCCGGCGGTCACGACTGCCGCGAGCGCAGTGGTGATGGGTACGGCGGCGATCAGCCCGAGGGTGGCGACCGCACTACGGACGATCTCCTGGGCGATGAACTCGCTCGTCAGCGTCTCGGAGACCGCCTGACCGCTGCCGACGATGAGCAACAGGACGGGCAGCGACGCCCCGGCGTAGGCCAGCACGATCGTGTTGACGGTGGAGGCGATGTGCGCCCGGCCCACCCGGGTGGCGGACCGGTAGAGCTGTAGGCGGGTCAGCGACGGATTGGCGTAACCGAGCTCCGAAACAGTGGCCGCCTGGGTCACCGTCACGTCGTCAAGGACGCCCAGGGAGCCGATGATGATGCCGGCCAGTAGCAGGCCATGCAGGTCGAGGCTTTCCTGGAACACGGACAGCGTGGTCGCCTCTTCGCTGCCGAATCCGGTCAGGTGGGCTGCGCCGGTGACGACGGTGCCCAGGATCCCGGTCAGGATGAGGCTGGCGAGCGTACCGAGCACGGCGACCGACGTCTGCACCGTCAGGCCGTGGGTCAGGTACAGGACGACGAACATGATGAGGGCTGCCCCGACCACGGCGACGAGCAGCGGCGGCTTGCCGACCTGAATGCCGGGCAGGACGAAGGTGAGCAGGATCGCGAAGCTGGCGGCGAGACCTGCCAGTGCGGCCAGCCCCCGCCACCGGCCGAACCCGATGATGGCGAGTGCGAAGGCGACGCCCACCCAGATCAGCGGTTCCCCGCGTTGCTGGTCGGCGATGTTGTACTCCACGGTCTCGGTCGTGTCGGCGGCGTTGAGGACCATCAGCACGACCTCGTCCCCCACGGAGACCTTCGGTAGTCCGGGCCCGGCCGGGAGGGGGGTGGGCACCTCGATCCCCCTGTCCGCTCCCTCGGTGATGCGCACCGTGACGGTGCCGCAGGGGCCGGTGGGCAGTCCCTCCGGCAGGTCGGGCGTCTCCTGGCAGACCTCCTCGACGATCGAGACGACCTGCCCGAACCGGCGCTCGGGACCGCCTCCTGTGTCTGGCTCGGGGACGTTGCGCGGCCACAGGACGACCGCGGCGATGACGGTGGCAGCGAAGAGGGGCAGCACGAGGATGGCCACCAGCCGGCGGACGCGCGGCGGCGCCGGCTTGGGGGTGTGGCTGTGCTCCGTACCCATGTCGTTCCTCCGTCGGCCCGGGGCCGGCTGTCAGCGCCGAACCGCCTGCCGGCCGTGCGCGTCGGTGTCCTGTCATTGAGCATGCTGCGAGGCGGGCGCGCGGGTGCCGATCCGCTGATGTCACCGTGGACTGCGCGTCGCCGGCAGCGCCGGCGGCCGCGGCGTTCCACCGATCGGGTGCCGTGGTGCGGCCGTCAGCAACTCCTAACGGGCATAGTAGTGCAGTGCTCAGTCGCGCCATCCAGGTCCGTGCCGTCCCGCCGACGCCAGGCGGTGTGGCCCGCCTGATTTGCGTCGGCGCTGTCGTCGCCGCTGTCGCGGCCTGCGAGTTGCCCGGTGCGGGGAAGCGGTCGGACGTGGGCCCGGACGGTGCGCCGACCGGCCCGGCCTCCGCCACGGTGGCGATCGGAGGCGCGGACTACGGGACCCCTACGGTGCCCGCCGGGTCCGTGATCACCGTGGTCAACAACGACCTGGTGTCGCACACCTTGACCGGCGACGGCTTTTCGTCCGGTGAGCTGGCACCCGGCGCCTCGAGCACCGTGGCCGCCCCGCGCGGACCCGGTGAGTACCGGATCTTCTGCGACGTGCATCCCCAGATGGCCGGTGTGCTGCGGGTGGTGTGACCACGGCGAGGGTCCGGTTGTCGGCCGTCGCTACCCTCGCCCCGGGCGATGGCCCCCACGGAAGGGGAGAACTGATGGAAAATGCGCTGGACGTCGCGCGCGGGCTCCCGTGTGCCTCTCGGCGCGCGGTGCTCGGATCCGTCGGGGGGCTGGGCGTGCTCTTCGCGGTGAGTGCCTGCTCATCGGGCGAGACCACTGAGCCGGGCCCGCCTGGCGACGACACCGCATCGGGGCCGACCCGGCTGCCGAGCAGCGGGCCGAGCGTGGATCCGGCCTCCCGGCAGGAGCTGATCGAGGCCGCCGCCGTGCCCGTCGGCGGCGGCACGGTCGCAAAGGGCGTTCTGGTCGTGCAGCCGATCGCCGGCAGATTCCGGGCGTTCGAAGCCGCGTGCCCGCACCAGGGCATCCGCCTCGGCCCACCGAGACAAGGGGTCATCACCTGTCCCGCGCATTCGTCCCGGTTCCGCGAGCGGGACGGCGCCCTGCTCGAAGGGCCTGCCACCCGCGGGCTGACCAAGGTTCCCGTTGTCGTCGACGGCGGCGTCGTCTACCGGATCTGACCCGGCGGGGCCGTTGCCGCATCGTCCACGGCGCGGACGAGTCCGTTGAATTCGTCGGCGAACCCGGCCTGCTCGGTGCGGGGCAACCCGCCTGCCTCGACGAGGGTGCGGTGGCAGTCCGCCCCGTCGGCCGGCCCGATCCGGAACCAGACGCGCCGGCGGCGCCCCATCAGGGACAGCGTCATACCGAGCAGGGCCAGGGTCGCGCCGGCCAGCACCACGGGCTGGGCGGGATCATGCCGGACGGAGATCGCGATCCACTGCCGGGTGCCCACGAATTCGACCGTCGTGCCGTCGTCGAGGCTCACCTTCTCCCCGCGCCGCACGAGCCGGGGTTCGCCGACCTGAGCCAGCTTTCCCCGGTCGATCTGCCGTCGGTCGAGCTGATAGACCGATTTCGGGAGGCCGACGTCCAGTCCGAGGTCGCCCCGGTACGTCCAGAGCATGAGTGCCGGGTTCCGCTCCGCAGGGAACTGCGAGCGGGTGAACGGCGGTGCGTCCGGCGCGGTGGGCAGGTACAGCCCTTCGAACGCCACTTGAGCGGCCGGTTCCCGTGTGCTGGTGCGTGGGTCGTCGTTGACGTCCGGGAACATTGCGACGCCCTCGCTGGTGATCATGCCGTCCGTGGGCAGGAACGCGGCGGTCTGCGTCTGTGCCCGCCCGTACCGGTCGGTGTAGCGCAGGACGGGGGCGTAGCCGTGACCGAGCAGGTAGACCGTGGCGGGTCCCAGTCGCAGGGGTGCGTTGACGGTGAAGTTCGCCGTGCGTGCCGGACCCAGGCCCTCGACCGTGACGGCGGCGTCGAACGACCGTGGTTGGCCGCTGGGCTGGTAGGTGGCGGTGAACTCGTCGAGCTGGAGGCAGAATCCCGGTAGGTCCGTCGCGGCGACGCGCGCGCCGAAGCCGGCGTCGTCGAACTGTTGCGGCGTGTTGCAGAACGCCGTGTCGCGGCCGGCCACGAGGACGCGGTTGCCGTGCCACCCGTACCACGACCCGAACGCCAGACCGGCCAGGACCGCCAGCAGGGACAGGTGGAACAGCAGGTTGCCCGCCTCCTTGAGGTAGCCCTTCTCCGCGCTCACCGTCCACGACCCGTCGGGATGTTCCCTCAGCACGGTGCGGAAGCGGGCGGCGCGCAGGACCCCGGCGGCGGTCCGAGCCGTCGTGGCCGGTTCCGTGGGGTGCGGCCGGGCCGCGGCGTACGCGGGCAGCCGTTCGAGCCGGCGGGGGGCGTCCGGGGGAGCGGACCGCAGCGCCCGGGCGTGCTCGATGAGCCGGGGGAGCACGCATCCGACGAGCGAGGTGAACAGCAGCAGGTAGACGGCCGAGAACCACGGCGACGCGTACACGTCGAAGCCGCCGAGCCGGTCGAGCCACGGTGCCAGCTCGGGATGTGCGGCGAAGTAGCGCCCCACGGCCTCGCGGTTCACAGTGCGCTGCGGGAGAACGGAACCGGGTACCGCGGCCAGGGCGAGCAGGAAGAGCAGGACGAGCGCGGTGCGCATGCTGGTCAGCTGGCGCCACGTGTTTCGCAGCAGCGCCCGCGGTCGCCTTGGTCCGCCGGTCCGGGATCTGCGCCGCGGCGACGTCGTGGGGAGAAGCGCCGTCAACGTCCGCTCGTCCTCTCCCGGCCGGGTGCGACGGCGAGCGAGGACGCCGTCAATCTCCTAAGCAGGGTAGTAGAGGAGTTTCGCGGCCGGGGTTCGGGGTCCGGGGAGGGGCCTACCCCGGCGACTGCCCGCCGGTGGGAGGAGCGGCGGCCGGCTGCGGTGTCACGAGCTGCGCGGCGACCGTCCGGCACACCCCGGCGCCATAGTCGAGGCCCCGCCCGCCGGGGTAGCGCATGAGGACCGCCAGGACCCACTCGTCGGCCACGGCGAGGCAGTTCAGGTGCCACTTGCCATCGGCGTTGATCAGGGTCCAACCGTTCTTGATGGCGATGGGCTCGCGGCCCGTGATGGCCTTCGGCAGGCCGTCGATGATGCCCCACCGGCCGCCGCCACGCCGGGCCTGCTGGTCCTCCGGTGCCGTCGTGCCGCGCACCTTGCTCATTTGGTCGAGGACCCACTCCGTCCAGCGGCTGCCGGCGGCCGTGCCGTTCTTGACGCACTCGCCGAGGCGGACCGCGTCGCGAGCGGACATGCGCGTGTAACTCCACCACCCGCGGTCGCCCAGTCCGCGGGGGCCCGCGATCTTCGTGTCCGTCAGCCGGCACATCCGGATCATGCGGGAGACGACGGCGTCCCGCCCCCCGGCGACGTACAGGCTCTGCGCCGCACTGTCGTCGCTGTCCCGGATGGCGGTGCGGCCCTGCGCCAGGCGCTGCCGGCTCGGCTCAGTGTCCCGGTCGGCCGAGCGCCGGAGGAAGTCCGCCACGATCCAGATTTTGATCATGGATTCGGTCGAGTTGGTCGCGCGGATGTTGGGCGAGCCGGTGATCTCGCCCGTGCGCCGGTCGAGCAGCGCCCAGGTGAGGAACCCGTCGACCTTCACCCGCACCGGGCGTGCGGCCAGCGTCGGCGGCGCGGGCCTCGCGGCTCGGGGCTCGGCGGTGGCGACGGCCACTCCCGGCCTTCCGGGAGTCTGGCTCGCGGACGGAACCGTACGGGTGCCGGTGGCGTCCGTATCCGGTTGCGCGAAAACCAGAGACGTCGTGAGGAGGCTGCTGAGTCCCACCGCCACTCCGCTGAGAACGACGTAGCCGCGTCGTCGCATCGCGTGCCGAACCTCCTTGGGACCGGACGGTCGGTTGTCGGCCGGCCTCTGCTCGTATGCCCCTGCCTTGCCGATGTCACTCGTACCGGTGCCTGGCGTGTAGACGGATTGTAGAGGACAAATCCTACATAAACTGCACAGAGCGTCGCATGTCGGCCGAAGGCATTCCGGTGAGGTGGTGGGCGGGTGGTCCGTTTGCTCTTGTACCGTTGCTTGCGGCATCGGCGGAACGGAGGTGGTAGCGCGTGCAGGGCTGCGCCCGAGCTGCGTTCCGCCTCGTCCTGCTCCTGGCGGTCACCTTCGGCGTGTTCGGCATGCACACCGTGGGCCACGTCGGCACGGCGCACGCCGCCATGCCTCAGGGGTCGCACTCCGTCGATGTCCCGCCGACAGAAATCCCTGCCATGGCGATGCCGGTTGAGCCGGTGTTGTCGGCCGCGGGGAGTGTGTCCGCCGGTGGCGGATCCCTCATGCTCGACCCCACCGCCATCTGCCTGGCTGTTCTTTCGGCCGTCGGAGTACTGGCACTGATGCGGCTCGCGCGGCGTCGCCGCGCCGGCCGGGTCCTGCCCGGCCGGGCCGCCGGCCGGAGTCAGGCGGGTTCAACCTCGGAGCGGGCGCCGCCGGGCAGGCGGGTCGGACTCGTCGTCGCTCAGCTGTCGGTGTTGCGCGTATAGGTCGGCTGCATCGCACGGGACCGGAACCCGGCTCCCGTCGCCGCGGACGACCGATCGCCAACCGACAGAGAGGTTCACCACACCATGAAGCGCACCACCGTGCGTGGCGCCGTGCTGGGCGCCATCGCCACCGCAACGCTGCTCCTGACCGCCGCTTGTGGCGGGGACGACATGGCCGGCATGGGGCACGGCTCCGGGGCCACCACCGGGGCGGCACCCAGCGCGCCGGCGTCCGGCGCCGCCTCCAACAACGCGGACGTGCAGTTCGCCCAGATGATGATCGTTCACCACCAGCAGGCCCTGGAGATGGCGGCCATGGCGGAGACCCGCGCCTCCGACGCGGAGCTCAAGAAGATCGCGACCGACATCAAGAACGCCCAGGAGCCGGAGATTCAGAAGATGACCGGCTGGCTCACTGCGTGGGGCCAGCCCACTGCCGCCGCCGGCGGTCACAACATGCCGGGGATGACCGGCATGCCGGGTGAGATGTCCGAGGAGGACATGGCGAAGTTGGAAGCCGCCAAGGGCGTCGAGTTCGACCGTGAGTTCGCCCGGATGATGATCGCCCACCACAACGGCGCGATCGAGATGGCGCGCACAGAGGAGTCTCAGGGCGGCAACGCCGAGGCGAAGGCTCTCGCCACCGAGATCGCAACGGCGCAGACCGCCGAGGTGGCGACCCTGCAGAAGATTCTCGACCGGCTCTGACAGCCGCGACGGGGCCGGGAGCCGGAACAGCCGGCCTCCGGCCCCGTCGGAGTTCTGGAACCTCTCAGGGCCGAGGGTAGAGCTGGGTCCACTTCTGGCCGCCGTCCGAGCTGTGCAGGACGCCGCGGTCGGCCACCGCCACGTACAGGTTCTCCCCGTCCGCGGCGAACGCGGTAGCGGTGCCGGGAACCGAGCCGCGGGTCGACCAGGCGCGAGCGGAATCCGTCGAGTGGCGCACCGTTCCGTCGACGGCGACGGCCCACAGGGCGCCCGTCGCGGTCCAGTCGAGCAGCAGAGCCGGCTCCCCTGTGGCCGTCCAGGTGCGTCCACCGTCGGCAGAGCGCGCCAGGCCCTGCTCGGTGGTGGCCAGGAGACCATCGGCGTCCGCCGGGTCGACAGCGAAGTCGCGCAGGGGCGTGGTGGAACGGGTCTCCCACGTCGTCTTGTCGGCGCTCACGAGCAGCTCCCCGGTCGTGGAGTTGTAGCCGTAGACCAGGCCGTGGCGGTACCGCAGCGCGTGGAAGTCCGCGCCGCCGCGCAGCGACAGTTCACGCCACGAAACGCCGCCGTCGGTCGACTCCAACAGACCCAGATGCGCCGGTCCGCCGGCGTGCGAGGCCGGATGCCCGGAGGCCAGGAAGTGGTTCGGGCCCACGACGGTGAATCCCATGGTGTCCTGCTCACCGGTTCCCACGCGCGTCGCCGCCGCGGCGGTGGGCAGCTGGTAGAGGCCGGTGTGCGCCGCCGCGTACAGCAGGCCGTTGGCGGGGTTGATCCCGAGGCCGTGGACGTGGGCGAGGTCGACCGCCGCCTCGCCGCCGGGTCCCTCCTCAGCCCGGCCGGCGAACCAGACGATCGCCGCCACGCCGATCGCGACGGCAGCCACCGCGGCGATCACGACGGCCAGGACCGTGTGATTCCCGAACGGGCGGCGTGCCGGTGCCGGCCTACGAGTCTTAGCTGAGCTCATCGTTCCTCACGATCGGATGGAGACCGCACGTGCGCGGACTCGCCATGGTTTCAGTGGGAGGCGGGGCGGGCGGTGTAGCCGAGTTCCACGACCGCCGAGACGACATCGTCAGGGGTGATCACAGCGGGATCCAGTCGCACGGTCAGGATTCGGCGCCGGACGGCGGTCTGGGCCGACCGCACGCCGGCGAGGTCCTCAAGCGTGTCGTCGATGAGCATCCCGCAGCTGGCGCAGTGCATCCCGTCGACGACGAACATGTGTGTCACGGTCGTCCCCATCTCGATCAGCTTCCCTGCGTCTCGACGGCGGTGATCTGGCCGCTGTACATGCCCATGGCACACGAGTACAGCAGGTCCCCTGGGGCGAGGACGCCGAGATCGATCCGGGTGTCTCCATTCGTCGGCAGCGTCCATTGCCGGTTCATCGACTCGATGACGAAGGCCCGGACGCACCCGCGGGCACCCTGGGCGCGCACCACGAGGGTGGTGGGCACACCTGCTCGCGCTGTGACCGTTTCCGGCTGGTACGACTCGGCGTCCGCGACGACGACGATCTCCTGTCGCCCGTCGGCTCCGGTGCTCGCCGTGGCCGGCGCTGGAGCGGATGCCGTGTCGCGGTCAGGGCCGATCTGCCAATTGCGAGCTGCGAGCGGTGAGTCCACGACGGTGAGGCCGCCGTTGACGGTGAACAGCCCGGTCGCCAGCAGGACCAGGCCTGTGGCGGCCGCCAGCCGTCCGTGCCAGGCGCCGACCGCGCGCCGCGCGGCGTACCCCAGCAGTGCGAACAGCGGGGCGGTGCCGAGCACGAAGACGGCCATGATGAGCGCGCCACGCCCGGCCGAGCCGGATGCGAGGGCCAGGGCCTGCACGGAGACGGTAACGCCGCACGGCACCAGGACCGTGGCGAACCCCAGCACGGCCGGGGCGAACGCCGCCTCGGAGCGGGCGCGGCCGCGCACCAGGCGGAGCCAAGACGTGGGCGGTGTGACCGTCAGCCGCCGGAAGGGTCCGACGCCGAGCTGGGCCAATCCGAAGGCGACGATGACCGCGCCGGCGGAGATCTGCATCCACGCCCGCGCCGTCGGGGACAGCTGCACGGCCGCTCCGACGGCCCCGAGCAGCGCCCCGAGCATCGTGTGCGACGCCAGTTTGCCCGCCAGGAACGCAGTCACCGGGAGGAGGTCGTCCGCCGTGCGTGTACGACGGTCAGCGGACCGCGAGCGAGTCGGGGAAGCGGCTGAGGCCGTATGGGGGTGCTGTCGCGCGACGAGTCCCGCGAGCAGCCCTCCCTGCACCGCCGCGCAGGAGATGCCGCCGGCGAACAAGCCGGTGATGAGTACGGCGGTCAAGCTCACTGAGGAGACCTCCCATGGTCAGATGCCGATCTGGCCGGGTCCGATGGTGGCCCGGAGCCAGTTGACGAACAGGGTCCACCCGCCGCTCACCAGTGCCAGGCCCACGGCGATGAGCAACGCGCCGCCGATCCGGGTGATCAGCGGACCGCGATTGCGGATGAAGGCCGCGGTTCGCAGAAGGAAGCCGTACCCGGCGGCGAATCCCAGGAATGGCAGGCCCAGACCGAGCGAGTAGGCGGCGGCGAGGACGGCGCCGCGCCCGGCGGAGGCGTTCACCGCCGCCAGGCCGAGCACGGCAGTCAGCGTCGGGGACAGGCACGGGGTCCAGGACAGGGCGAACACGGCCCCGAGGAGCGGGGCGCCCGCGAGGCCGGCACGCGGCAACCAGCTGAGGCGCAGCGTGCCGGCCAGCCCCGGAAGGAAGCCCAGGAAGGCCACCCCGAGGGCGATGGTCAGCAGCCCGGCGCCGATCTCGATGGCACGCGCGTGGACGAGGAGTGCGCGGCCCAGAGCGCCGAAGGCGGAGCTGATGAGCACGAACACCGCGGTGAACCCGCAGACGAACAGGGCGGTACCGGCGAGCGCGCGGCTGCGCTCCGTGCGGACCACAGTGGCGCCGGGCGCAGCGGCGCGTGCGCCGGGCCCCATGCCGGCGCCTGTGATGCCCGTGACGTACGAGAGGTAGCCCGGCACCAGCGGCAGCATGCAGGGCGAGAAGAAGCTGACGAGGCCCGCGAGGGCTGCGACCGCGATGCCGCCAATCATCGGGCCGGACACGGCGACGCCGGCGAACGCCTCACCCACCGGTGGGGCCGCTCTCGGTAGCGATCCCCCGGATGGCCGATTCCAGCTCATCCTGGGTGACGACCTTGCGGAACGCCGTCGCAACCCGTCCGGACCTGTCGAGAATCACGGTGGTGGGCACCACGGTGGGCGGCACGTCGCGGAAGGCGAGGGCAACGCGGCCGGCCGGGTCGAAGACGCTCGGGTACGGCACCCTGAAGTCCGTGGAGAACGACGTGGCTGCATCGCGGGTGTCGCGCACGTTCACGCCGAGGAACGCGACGCCCTCCTCCTCGGTGGCCTCGTACGCGGCCACGAGGTCCGGGGTTTCGACCCGGCACGGCGCGCACCAGGAGCCCCACCAGTTGACGACGACAACCTTGCCGCGCAGAGACAACAGGTCGAAGGGCGTGCCGTCGAGCAACTCGCCGGTAACCGGCTGCGGCGTGGTGCGTTCAGGTGGCGGGTAGAGCTGCGACACCGGCGCCCCGGCGGCGAGGTCGGCCGTTCCGGCGGCCGGGGTCGGCGCCGCGTCGCCGCAACCGGCGAGGGCGAGGGCTGCGGCGATCGCGGCTGCCGTACACGCCCCACGGGAGCGGCTCGAGATCATGACACACCTCCTCGGCGACGTGTGCACTCTACTAAGCCGGTTAGTAGGCCGTCGGGTCAGGTACCGCCCGAGCGTCGCCGCCAGCGCAGCGTCCGGGCTGGCGTCGCGGAGTAGTAGGTGGCGGAGTCAATACCGGTGGAGACTCGGGTCGACGGCAGCGACACCGGCTCGTCGGGCGCGGGTGTCCGGCGTCGACCGGCGCCCGATCAGGACCGTGGACAGGCGGAGCGCAACCTCAAGGTGCCCTCGCAACCGTTCACAACGGGAGCACCGCACACACGTTCAGCGACGGGAACAGCCACGACGCCGCCAGCGTGAGCGCCGGGGCCGCAGCCATGGCAGCGATGCCCGTGCCGATCAGCCATCGCTGGACAATGCTCAGCCTGTCCGGCGGGTCGAGCAGCCGCCCGAGCCGGGCCACTGCATCCCCGCCGGTCGCGGCCAACGCCCCGGCCGGAACCTGCGGCGACGTGGCGCCGGCCATCGCTACGAGAGCCCGTGCGAGGTTGATGGGGCGGTGGTTAGCCACGGCCACCTCGTCGGCCCGCATCTCGACGAGCCGGCCCAGCTGGTCGGCGGCGACGTGGAACAGTGGCAGCCAGGGGAATGCCGCCCGGAGGACCCGCACGCCGCTGAGCAGAATGTCGTGCCGGCCGGCGGCATGTGCCCGTTCGTGGGCGAGCACGGCGGCCAGCTCCTCGTCGCGCAGCGTGGCCACGGCGCCGGTCGTGATCACCACCCGCCGGTGGTGGCCAGCCACCATGTAGGCCGCCGGCTCGGCGCAGGTGACCACCGTCGCGCCCAGCTCAGGGGCGTCCCTGCCGGCGAGCCGCAGCATCTGCAGATGCCGGTGACGGTGAGCGCGCTGCTTGCGGACGAAGCCTACGCCCGACACCAGGAGGCGGCCGGCCAGTGCCCCGGTCACGAGCACCATAGTGGCAGCGGCCAGCTGCCCGGCTGCTCCGTACTCGCCTCGGGCGGCCTGCACACACCAGCGCCATGCCACGCACACCGCCGCCGCGCCGGGATGCGGCGGCACCAGCAGGGCGGCCGTCGCGGCCAGCACGGCTGAGACGACCCCGGCCAGCATCGCGTACCAGGCGGCGATGCCGAGCTTCGGGGACCGGTACACCCATCGGGCCCTGCCGAGGACGCGCGGAGCGACGGACGCGAGCACGACCGCGAACAGCAGTAGGTGCCAGGCCATCATGTCGGATCGTCGCTGCCTTCGTAGGCGGCAAGCGCCTGTCGCAACGCCGCCGTCTCCGAGTCGCTCATCTTCTCGACGAACCGCACCAGCGCCTCGGCAGGATCTCCCGCGCCGTCGAGGGCGTGCCGGAGCTGGCGGGCCCCGTACTCCTCGCGGGTCACTGTCGGGTCGTACCGGTAGGCGCGCCCGTCGGGTTCCCGGCGGAGCCAGCCCTTCTTGTAGAGGTTGTCCATCACGGTCTGCACCGTGGTGTACGCCGGCCGCCGGGAGGCGAGATCATCCAGGATGTCGCGCACCGTCGCGGATCCGGACCGCCGCCACAGGCTGTCCATGATCGCCGCCTCGAGATCGCCGAACGCACGCACTGCCGCACCTCTTCCCCAGCTTGACGGGAAGCATAGGCGACGGCGATCGCGGGCCGGAGGCCACGACGGTGCGCTGCCGGCAACTGCACCTCCGTGCACCCGCCCGGCGGAGCGGCGGCACCCACGAGGGAGCAGGCGGCTCACCGGGTTAGTCCGTCCGCGACGAAGATCTCGTGCCAGAGACAGAACATGACCACAGTCCAGATCCGGCGGGCGTGATCGACCTCGCCGCGTCGGTGCTCGGCCAGCAGGCGCTGCGCGTACCCCAGGTCCAGCAGGTCACCGGCCTGCGAGCGGTTCATCAGCGCCGCGGCCCACTCCCCGATGGGCCCGCGCAGCCACAGACGGGTCGGCGTCGGGAAGCCGAGCTTGCGCCGATCGACCACCGACGCGGGCACGACGCCCTCGAGGGCCCGGCGCAGGGCGACCTTCGTGGTGCGTTCGCCCGGCGGCAGCTTCATCACGGTGGGGACGCGGGCGGCCGCGCCGAACACGTGCGAGTCGAGAAAGGGGACGCGTAGCTCCAGGGAGTGCGCCATCGACATCCTGTCGGCCTTGGTCAGGATGTCGCCCGGCAGCCAGGTGCGCAGGTCGACGAACTGCATCGTGGCGACGTCGTCGAGGTGCTCGGCCGCCGCGTAGACCGGCGCGGTGACCTCGGTGTACGGCGCCGCGGGGCCGCGCATGAGGGTCGCCTTGTCGGCGTCGGTGAAGATGCGCGCGTTGCCGAAGTAGCGCTGCTCGATGGGCGTGGTCGCGCGGTCGAGGAAGCTTCTCCCCTTGACCCCCTCCGGGATGACCTGCGCCACGGCCTTGAGGCCGCTCTGCAGTCGCTGCGGCAGACGCCGTACCGGGGCGAGCGACGCCGGCTCGCGGTAGATCTCGTAGCCGCCGAACAGCTCGTCGGCGCCCTCGCCGGACAGGACCACCGTGACGTGTCGTGCCGCCGCGCGTGCCAGGAAGAACAGCGGGATCAGCGCAGGATCGGCGACCGGATCGTCGAGGTGCCACGCGATCACCGGCAAGGCCTCGAGAACGTCCTCGTCGCTCACCATGGTGGCGAAGTGGCGGACCCCCATCTCCTCGGCGGCCACCGACGCCGCCTCGACCTCCGAGAACCCCGTGGCCTCGAATCCGACGGTGAAGGTCTTGATGTCGGGCTTCACCTCACGGGCCAGCGCGACGACGGCTGTGGAGTCGATGCCGCTGGAGAGGAACGCGCCGACCGGCACGTCGGCGACCATGTGTGCGCGAACGCTGTCCCGCAGCGCGTCGCGGATGTCCCGCACCACGTCGCCGGCTGCCGGGGGAGTGGCCGCAGGCGGATCGAAGATCGGCACGGACCAGCCGTGCACCTCGACGGACGCGCCGGGCCGGTACACGAGCCGTTCGCCGGCGGCGAGCCGGCGGACGTCGCCGTGCATGGTGTACGGCTCGGGCACGTACTGCAGCGTCAGGTAGTACGAGAGGGCGGCGGTGTCGATGCCCGCGGTCTCGACCACCGGCATCAGGGCCTTCTTCTCGCTCGACAGCCACAGGCCCGCCTCGGTCTCAGCGAAGAACAGGGGCTTGATCCCGAAGGGGTCCCGGCCGGCGTGCAGAACCCCTTCCGTCGCGTCCCAGGCGACGAAGCTGAACATGCCGCGCAGCCGGTCCAGCCCGGCCGGGCCCCATACGTCCAGCGCCGCCGCCAGAACCTCCGCGTCGCCCTCGGTGGCGAACTTGCAACCGTGCTCGAGCGCGAGTTCCTCGCGCAGCGCCCGGAAGTTGTAGATCTCGCCGTTGCAGACGACGGTCCAGCGTGGGTCGCCGACGGAGTGCGGCGGGTAGTTCAGGGGCTGCTGGCTGCCGTGGGTGTCGATGATGGCGAGGCGCTGGAACCCGAAGGTGCACGGCCCGACGGTCAGGTCGACGGCGTCGTCGGGGCCGCGGTGGTGCAGGGTCGCCCGCATGGCACCGAAAAGGCGGGGGTCCGGGGCGGTGCCGCCGCCGACGAATACCACAAATCCACACATGAGGAGTGCTCCAACAGATTGTTCACGGTCACGTCCGACGGCGCGCTTTCCGATGCGTTCGGCGTGCAGGAAGAAGGCATGCCGCGGAGAAATCCGTCATGCTGCTCTGGCACGCGTGCCGGCGCGTCGACGAGATTTGTCTGGCGGCCATAACAATCGTCACCGACGTCAGCGGGTCGTGCATGATGTTTGCGCTGAACGGCGACGAATGGAATGGAGAAACGGCCTAACGGAAACCGCGCCGAAGGTCGAGTCGGCGGCTTGTTCCGATCGGGCGGCGTCGACCCCTATGTCCGGAACACGGACAGGTCGGCCAGCCGCAGGCCTACGGACGCGAAGGTCGCCGACGCGGCCGCGGAGACCCCTGGTGGGGCGAGGACGTCCGTCACGGTAATCTCGCGCACCGTCGACGGGCCCGCCCACAACCCGGCCTGCTGCACCGCCATCGTGGCGACGGTGAGGCAGTCCTCCTCGGTGGGCCGCTCGGACCCACCGAAAATGGCGAGCGTGCTGGCGGGGGTGGTCTCTAGGTGCGTCCGCGGCGCGTCTGCATCGTCGGCGTGGGCATGTGCCGCGGCTGTCGCCGCGGTGCCCTCCCGGGGGGTGCCGCTGAAGTGCAAGCCGGCGAGACCGCAGAGCAGGAGCGCGGCGAGCAGCAGCAGACGAACCGCCCGAGTCATCTGCACACCATCACCACCGCTTCGTTCGCTGGCCGCTGCCGCCAACACGGTGGCGGTCGTCTCCTAGGCGGCATAGTACATCGGTGGCGGGGTCGGCGTGCGACCGTCCCGCCGATGCATGAAGGTGCCTGGAAACGGCATTGAGCCGAGAAATGCGTCGGCCGCCGGCCCGGGGTGAGTGGTCGGCGGCCGGCCGAAAACGCGCTTTCGTGCGGCGCGGTAGGAAACCGCGCGAAGGACTACTTGCGGAGCTGGTCGCGCAGCGTGTTCATTTCCTCGACGTCCTTGAGCTGCTCGTCGCGGATCTTCTGCTGGAGCGCCTTGGCCTCGCCGCCGGCGCTGGCCGACATGGCGATGTCGGTCATCATGATCGCGGCCATGTGGTGGCTGCTCAGTACGTCGAGCCACTTGAGGTCGAACTCCTCGCCGGACAGGCTGCGGAGTTCGGTCATCTCCTGGTCGCCGAACCTGGCCAGCGGGGGCTGCATGGGCTGCGGCGCCATGCCGCCGCTGCCGGCGATGGCCTGGAGTTTCGGCAGATCGGCCTGCTGGCTGGTCATGGAGCGCTGGGCGATCTCCTTGACCTCGGGCGTCGTGGCCTTCTCGGCGCCGAGCTTGGTGATCTCCATGCCTTCTTCGTGATGGGGGACCATCATGGCGGCGAACATGGCGTCCGTCATCGAGGCGGCGGCGCTCTGGCTCGGGGCCGCCGCTCCGGTGGTGGCGGTCGAGCCGGCGCTGTCGGCGTCGCCACCGCCGCAGCCGCTGAGTGTCAGGGCGAGGGAGGTGGCTGCCGCGAACAGGCTGAGCGTGTACATCCTGCGCATGCGCATGGCGGGGTCCTTCTCGGGTGGTGGTATCCATCGGGGGTGGTCGTGCTGGTGCGCCGGGTCCGGAGACGTGCCGGTGGGACGCTGTCGTCCGTTCTGTTGTCGTGTGCCGGAGTCTCGGCGGACAGCCGGATACCCGTACGGGTGTGCGCGTAACATGCTGCGTCGAAGGGGGTGGCTGTGTCGGAGCACCGGTCGGCCGGCGGGCATTCGCATCCGGTCGACGCCGAGCGCGTCGAGGCTGCGCGGCAGCGGCTCATCTCCCCGGAGGACGCCGCCCGGCTGTCGTCCCTGCTGGGCCTTCTCGCGGACCCGGTCCGCGCGCGGATCCTGTACGCGCTCGACACGGTCGAGGAGCTCTGTGTCGGCGATCTCGCACTGGCCCTGGAGGCGTCTGAGGATTCGGTCGGCTACGGCCTGCGCATTCTCCGCACCGCGGGCCTGGTGACCGGCCGTAAGGCCGGCCGGATCGTCTACTACCGGCTTGCCGACGATTTTCCCCAGCCCTTGCGGGAGCACTGCCTCAGGCGTCTGGTGGAGCTGACGCGCGCGCCGCTCGACGAGGACTGATCTGCGCCGTGTGTGACTGTCGTCTCCTGCCAGGGCTTGATACCCCTGGGGGGTAGGGGTAGAGTGTTCATCGGAAGTTCCGCCACGTCCTGAGGAGTGCACCAATGGCGACGCAGACCTACACCGTGACCGGCATGACGTGCTCGCACTGCGTCAACTCCGTCGGCACTGAGATCAAGCAGCTCCCCGGCGTGACCGACGTGGAGGTCGATCTGGCCACCGGTCAGGTGACCGTCACCAGCGAGCAGCCCCTCGACGACGCGGCGGTGGAGGCCGCGGTCGACGAGGCGGGCTACGCCGTGGCGAGGTGACCGTGCGAACCCCGATCAAGCTGGGTGCGTACATGCTGGGCCTCGCGGCGGTGTTCGGTACGTCCGTCGGGCTCGGCAGTGTGGCCGGGCCCGACCGGACGCCGCCCGCGGCGCACGGCATGCCCGCCGCGCAGCACAGTGCCACCGCCGCTCCGTCTGGAGGCGCTGGCGCAGATGCCCATCTGCCCGTCGGCCTGCAGGTCATCCAGGACGGCTACCGACTGGCCCCCGAGTCGCCCGAATTGTCGGCGGGTGAGCCGCAGCAGTTCCGCTTCCGGATCCTCGGTCCCGACGGCACACCGGTGACCCGGTACACCGCGACCCATGAAAAGGACCTGCACCTCATCGTCGTGCGTCGCGACCTCGCCCACTTTCAGCACGTGCACCCGCAGCTCGGCACCGACGGCACCTGGTCGACCGCGCTGGCCGTTGCGGCGCCCGGGCAGTACCGGGTGTTCGCGGATTTCCGACCGGCCGGCCGGGAGTCAGCCCTCACCCTGGGCGTCGACGTTGCGGCACCGGGCGAGTTGCGCCCAGTCCCGCTGCCCGAGCCGGCGCGGACCGCGACCGTCGACGGCTACACCGTGACACTCGACGGCGACCTGGTCCCCGGCACGTCGTCGAAGGTGACGCTGTCGGTCAGCAGGGACGGAGCGCCGGTCACCGACCTCGAGCCGTACCTGGGCGCGTACGGCCACCTGGTGGCGCTGCGCGACGGGGACCTCGCGTACCTGCACGTGCACCCGGACGGCGCGCCCGGTGACGGTCGCACCGCACCGGGACCGGGCATCACCTTCTACACCGAGGTGCCGTCCGTGGGGACGTACCGCCTGTACCTGGACTTCCAGCACGCGGGGAAGGTCCGTACCGCCGAGTTCACGGTTCCCGCGACGGCGCAGACCGCCACGACGCCGCCCGCCCCCTCCGGGGAGCAGCACGGGGAGGGTGATCAGACCCATGGGTAAGGAGAGCACGATGGCATCCGTCACCAGGCCGTTGCAGACGGCCGTCGAGCAGATCGAGCTGTCGATCGGCGGCATGACGTGCGCCTCCTGCGCCTCGCGCATCGAGAAAAAGCTCAACCGCATGGACGGCGTCACCGCAACGGTCAACTACGCCACCGAGAAGGCGAGCGTGAACTTCGCCGACGGCGTGACGCCCGCCGACCTGATCGCCACCGTCGAGAAGACCGGGTACACCGCCCAGCTCCCGCCGCCGCCGAAGCCCGCCGGTGACGACCCGGCGGAGCAGGCGCACCCGGTCGACGAGCTGCGCAGCCTGCGCACCCGGCTCTGGGTGTCCGTCGCGCTGACGGTGCCGGTGGTGGCGATGGCCATGGTTCCGGCGCTGCAGTTCACCTACTGGCAGTGGCTGTCGCTGACGCTGGCCGCCCCGGTGGTGGTCTACGGCGGCCTGCCGTTCCACCGGGCGGCCTGGACCAACCTGCGACACGGCGCTGCCACCATGGACACGCTCATCTCCATGGGCACGCTGGCGGCGTTCCTCTGGTCGCTGTGGGCGCTGTTCTTCGGTACGGCCGGCATGCCCGGCATGACACACCCGTTCAGCCTCGACATCGGCCGCACCGACGGCGCGGCGAACATCTACCTCGAGGCCGCCGCCGGTGTCACGATGTTCATCCTGGCCGGCCGATACTTCGAGGCCCGGTCGAAGCGCCGGGCGGGCGCCGCGTTGCGCGCGCTGCTAGAGCTGGGCGCCAAGGACGTGGCGGTCCTGCGGGACGGCGTCGAGGTTCGCCTGCCGGTCGGGGACCTGTCCGTCGGGGACCGGTTCGTGGTGCGGCCGGGCGAGAAGATCGCCACGGACGGCGAGGTCGAGGACGGCTCCTCGGCCGTCGACGCCAGCATGCTGACCGGTGAGTCCGTGCCGGTCGAGGTGCGGCCCGGCGACACCGTCGTCGGCGCGACCGTCAACGCGGGCGGGCGTCTCGTCGTGCGCGCCACCCGGGTGGGCGCGGACACGCAGCTCGCACAGATGGCCAAGCTGGTGGAGCAGGCGCAGACCGGCAAGGCCGCGGTCCAGCGCCTCGCCGACCGGATCTCGGGCGTCTTCGTCCCGATCGTCATCGCGCTCGCGATCGGCACCCTCGGTTGGTGGATCGGCACCGGGGCCGGGCTCACGGCGGCTTTCACCGCCGCGGTCGCCGTCCTGATCATCGCCTGCCCGTGCGCCCTCGGCCTGGCGACGCCCACCGCGCTCCTGGTCGGCACCGGCCGCGGTGCCCAGCTCGGCATCCTCATCAAGGGGCCGGAGGTCCTGGAGTCGACGCGCAAGGTCGACACCGTGGTGCTCGACAAGACCGGGACCGTCACGACCGGCCGGATGACGCTCGTCGACGTGGCGGTGGCGGACGGTCAGGACCGGGACGAGGTCCTGCGACTCGCTGGGGCCGTGGAAGCGGCCTCCGAGCATCCGATCGCGCAGGCGGTCGCCACCGCCGCCGCGGCCGCGGGGCGGCTGCCGGAGGTCGCCGGTTTCGGCAACGTCGAGGGCCTCGGCGTACGGGGGACCGTGCAGGGGCGGGACGTCGTGGTCGGCCGGCGGCGACTGCTCGAGCAGTCCGGCCTGGACGTACCGGCCGAGATCCGGGAGGCCATGTCGGCGGCGGAGTCCCGGGGGCGTACCGCGATCGTCGTCGGCTGGGACGGGATCGCCCGCGGTGTGCTCGCGGTCGCGGACGTCGTCAAGCCGACGAGCCGGCAGGCCGTCGCGGCTCTGCGGGGGCTTGGTCTCACGCCGGTCCTGCTCACCGGCGACAACGAGACCGTGGCCCGCGCGGTGGCCGCGGAGGTCGACATCGCCGAGGTCATCGCCGAGGTGCTCCCGGCGGACAAGGTGGACGTCGTGAAGCGCCTGCAGGCGGACGGGAAGGTCGTCGCGATGGTCGGCGACGGGGTCAACGACGCCGCCGCGCTGGCTCAGGCCGACCTGGGCCTGGCCATGGGGACGGGAACCGATGTGGCCATCGAGGCATCGGACCTGACGCTGGTGCGCGGCGATCTGATGGCCGCAGTCGACGCCATCCGGCTGTCCCGGCGCACCTTGCGGATCATCAAGAGCAACCTGTTCTGGGCCTTCGCCTACAACGTCGCCGCGCTGCCGTTGGCCGCGGCCGGGATGCTCAACCCGATGATCGCCGGCGCGGCCATGGCCTTCTCGTCGGTGTTCGTCGTTGCCAACAGCCTGCGGCTGCGCCGGTTCACCACGGCGCAGTAACGGCGAGTTGGGCTCAGGTGCCGTCGCCGACCGTGGTCGGCGACGGCACCAGGCCGTTGTGAGGACTGTCGCACCGCCCCGGTCAGGAGCGCACCAGGCGGGCGATCGCGGCCGTCGCCTCTTTGATCTTCGCGTCGGGGTTGCCGTCGGCTGCGGCCTGCACGACGCAGTGCCGCAGGTGATCTTCGAGCAAGCCGACGGCGACCGCCTGCAGGGCCTTGGTGGCCGCCGAGATCTGCGTCAGGACGTCGATGCAGTAGGTGTCCTCATCGACCATTCGCTGCAGACCGCGCACCTGCCCTTCGACACGACGAAGCCGCCCCATGAGCGCCTGCTTCTCGGCGGAATAGCCGTGCGGCCCCAGCGTCGCCTCTTCACTCATACGGCAACGATACCCGGGCAGGGTAATGGCGTCATCGACTGTGGGCAGGTCACCTACGGCAGGCGCTGCCCCCGGTGCCGGCTGGCGCGCCGGACCGCTGACCTTGGCGGCGTCATGGACGTGCGCGCGCCTATCTCCTAAGATGCATAGTAGTGACCGGGGGCCTGCTCCGCGGTGCCGTCTGGAGGATTGCTGGTGCTGCACGGGATCATGGGCCTGGCCGGTGGCCCAGGACGGCTGACGCGCGATGGAACGCGCTCGAGCAGGTCGGGGTGGGGCGTCGAGCCTCACCACCCTCGCCGCAGCGTGTTGGGGGAGATGACCCGATGACCGCACAGCACGTCCAGACGCGGCCTCCGGCGGGGCGCCGTCGATTCACGCCGCTCTGGGCCCTCGCCGCGCCGTTGACCTGGTTCGCGTTCGTGCTGGCCTTCGACCCGACGGACAGCGAGCCCGATCCGGCGGGGCGCTGTGTCTGGCACATGCTCTTCGGCATCGACGGGCCGACGTGCGGCATCACGCGGATGACCTGGTACTTGTTGCACGGTGACCTGGTGAACGCCGCCCGGATGCATCTCGCGTTCCTGCTCGGTATCCCGTTCCTGGCGTATGCGTGGATCTGGTGGATCGGCGTCTCGGTGTTCGGCAAGAGGTTGCCCATGCCGACGTCGAGGAAGACCGTCGTCACCATCCTTGCGGCCTACGCCGTCTTGTTCGTGCTGTACGCCACCGTGCTGCGGAACCTGCCGTGGGCACCGTTCACCTGGTTCTACGTGCCCGACATCGCCCAGCAGTGACAGGTGGATCGCCGACAGAACGGCGACGGTACCCAGGGGAGTGCTGATGAGCGGCACCTCGGCCGAGTCGGTGCTGGTCCGTTCTCGCTTCGTCAGCCGCCCCTTGCGGGCCGCGCGGCCGATCGACGATGCGGTCACGAATGTCTTCAGCATGTGGCTGATCGGCGCCCTCTTCGCCGACGGCTGGGCGCATGTCAACGTGCCCGCACTGGAGAGCTTCTTCACACCATGGCACCTGGCTCTCTACAGCGGATTCCTGGCGTTGGCCGGCTGGATCGCATGGCTGAGCCGACCGGCGCGTCGGCTTCAGCCCCCGGTCGGATACACCCTCGGAGCGGTCGGCGTCATCGTGTTCGGCGTGGGAGGCGCAGCCGACCTGACGTGGCACCAGATCTTCGGGGTCGAGGCAGGTGTCGACGCTCTCGTCAGTCCCAGTCACCTCATCCTGCTGGCCGGCGCCCTGCTGATCGTCACGAGCCCTCTACGCTCCGCCTGGTGGGGCCGCGGCGAGCCGTCCGCGGCATCGGCTGCCACGCAGCTTCCAGGACTCGTCGCCCTGGTGTTGGCGACAGCGCTGGCAGCGTTCTTCCTTGCCTATGCATCGGTATTCACCGCGGCCGACGCCACGCAGGCTGTGACGACGATTCCGGAAGGGCAGCCCGGCCACGAGGCGGGCGAGCTTCCGGCTCTGCTAGGGCTGACTCGCTACGTGATCACCACGGCTCTGATCGTCATTCCGCTGCTTCTGCTCTTCCGGCGGGGCCCGATACGTTTCGGTGGCGTCACGGCCCTGGTCGGTGCGGTCGCGTGGCTCTCGGTCGCCATGGTCGGCCTGCCGCATGCGCAGGTTCTCGCTACCGCCGTTGTCACCGTCGCGGCAGTTGCCGCCGATCTCCTCCTCGTCGCAATCGACCGCAGGCGCGGGCCCGAAGCCCGTCATCGGTTGGCCCTCGCCGGCGCCCTGCTGCCCGGGCTGCTGTGGCCGGCTCACCTGGCGGGACTGGCCGTCGCCGAAGGGATCAGCTGGCCCGTCGAGCTCTGGACAGGAATTGTCGCAGTGACGGCGTTGACCGGCGTCGCACTCGCACTGTTGACGCAGCCCGGTCGGCGCCTCCTGACTGCCGGATAGGACACGCGGCGCGGCGCCGACCCTGAATCGATGCCGGCCATGAATCGCTGGACGGCATCGCCGCGTCAGGGATTGGTCATGCTCGACGCGCCCGCGGGCTCGCCCTGTCCCAGCAATGAACGCACGACGCGGTTCCGGCCCTGAGCTTTCGCGGCGTAGAGGGCGGCGTCGGCGGCCTCGACAAGCGCCTCGGCGTCCGGAACGTGCAGGGTGAAGTCGGCGATCCCGATGCTGGTGGTGACGCCGCCGATGTGCGCCTCCACCTGTTCGCGGATCCGCTCGGCGACGATCTGCGCACCGCCGGCGTCAGTCTCGGGCAGCAGTAACGCGAATTCGTCCCCGCCTGTGCGGAACGGCAGATCCTCGGGTCGTGCATCGCTCAACAGCAGGCCCATCTTGGCCAGTACGCGATCGCCCTCACGGTGACCGAGGGTGTCGTTGACCGCCTTGAACCCATCCAGGTCGATCAGGGCCAGCGACAGGGAGCGCCCGTGCCGGCGGGCCAGCTCGACGCGGCGATGCAATTCCTCGTGGAACTCGCGGTGATTACGCAGGCCGGTGAGCCCGTCCGTCGTGGAATCCTGGATGGCGCGGTTCAGCCGGGTGCTGTAGCCCCGCGCTCCGACGAGGTAGAAGATCGCGAGCCCGAGCGGTAGGCCGAGGCCGAGCGTGCCGAGCAGCGTCCACCGCAGGGCGCTCAACTGCTGCCGCAGATCGGAGGTCGACCGGACGACTTCGAAGGCGTGGGTGGCAGCGTCGAGGGTGACGGGCACGGTCACGACGGCTGACAGGCCGTCCGCGCTGAGGCGGGTGTCCGAGGCCAGGGATCCGGTGACCTGTTGCACCGTCCGCGCCGCTGAGTCGTCCACCCGTTCCCCGACCGAACGGCCGGGATCTGTGCCGGTGATGGCGGGCGCGCGCACGGCGTCCGTCGGAGCCGGCATCGGATGTCCGGCGTTCATGGGCGCGGCGGACATCCCCGGCATCGAATGGGGCATGTCGGCTTGCGGTGTCGTACCTGCAGGAGTGTGTCCCTGCCGGCCCACGGCGGTCACCGTCGAGTCGGGGGCGATCAAGGCGACCCGGAGCACGCCCGGCCGAGCGGCGACGTGGTTGAGCAGCTCCTTGACCGGACCTTGCCGGTCATGTGCCGGGGACGCCTCGTAGAGGCCCCTGATGACCTTTGCGTCCGCTTCGTGACCGGCGGCCAGTTGCGTCAATGCGCGGTTGGTCAGCGCCCGGTCGACGGCCACATACTGCACCCCGCCGACGACCACCATCGTGATGAACAGCGTGATCATCATGCGGACAGCGACCTTGGTCCGCTTGCCGGCCATTCGAGTCACGGCGCCCCCCTTTCGCGGCCACCAGTGACATCGGTCGCGCATCCGGTCAGCTGAGGGGTCCTCTCGTCGGTTCGGTGCGAACGATAAAGGTCAGAGGAATGGAGGCCGTCGACGCGGCCCTGTTCAGTGCCGGCCATTGCGCATCCATTGAGCGCGTTGCCGCGTTCAGTCCTCGTACCGGGGTTCGACGATGGCCGGATGCATGCGGTTGTTCGTCTGATGCTGATCGTCCGGCGAAGCTTCCGGCCGGGTACCGGTGCCGCCCGCCCACGGCTCGAGGTGCTCCAGAACCGGTCGTGCTGCCACTTCGCCCACAGCCGGTCGACGTGGGAGTGCAGGACCCGAATCGAACTTGTCCTCGAACGAGGTGTGCCAGTTGACGATCGTCCCGCCGACGTAGCCATGGAGGGCGTCGTGCGGTTGCTGTCCGGGCACTTGGCCGGGCCCTCGGAGGGTGCCACGATAGCGGCGGCGTGGATCGACTCCCGGGGAATCCTGCCCGACGGCCCGGTGCGCTGGTCAGTCGGCGATGACGAGGCTGCGTTACGTCCGGCGGACGGCGAACCACGTCGGGTAACGACGATTCACGCGGCGCTGCGTGCACCGCTGTCGTGCCGGGACAGATGCGTTCGTGATGCGCCTGGCCGCCTCAGGGCAGCGGCAGCACGGCCGCCGGCCCGACGTGGACGAGGCTGCCCGAGTCAGGGTCGGAAGGGTTGGAGTAGTTGCCCGCGCCGAAGATCCAGCCCTGCTCCTCCGTCACCGTCACATCGCCGACCTTGCTGCCGACGTAGTGCATCCTGCCGACGGGGTACTGCGACTGGCGGCCCACGTCGACAAACTTGTCGTCGAGGTAGACCTCGACGCGGTCCTGCTGGTACACCCGCATCTCGACCTTGACCCACCGGTCCAGATACGGGGCCAGGTCCAGCAAGGGATCGCTGATGCGGCCCTCGCCCCAGTACGCGAGGTCCAGGAATTGTCGCCCGTCCCGGTTGTAGACCACCACCCACCAGGATGGGTCGCTCGTGTGGTTGCCATCGCTCGTGGCGTAGCCCTCCTTGAGCTGCGCCAGATTGATCCAGCCACGTTCTGTGAGGCGCAGCTCCGCCGAGCTGATGTACTGGTAGACGATATAGCGGCCGGAAACGTCCTTCGGCGAGCCGTCTTGCTGGCTGAACGGTTCGGTACCCACGGGCCAGCTGTCGGCGCTGAACGACTTGTACAGCTTGCGTTGCGTCGCGGTGTCGCCCGGTGAGTGCCGCAGCCGGATCGTGTGGTCGCCTCCGGCGGGCGGCGCCGGCAGTCCGTCCTGTCGGGCGGACACGACCGATGGACGGCCGTAGTCGTCCTCCTGGCCCTGGCCGTAGTGGGACCACTGCCGGGCGAGTGCGGTCGCGGTCGGGTTGTCGTCCTCCGCTGTGCCGAGCGGGACGGCGCCGAGGTCGGTACGCCACCAGCCCGCGGCGGACGGGGGAGGCGGCGCCGACGGTGCTTCCCCCTCGACAGCTGGACCGACCAGCGACACGGCCGCCAGAACGGCGGCGCCGAGGGCGGCCCCGGTGTGACCCGGGTTCGACATGAGGGAGCCCTCCGCTTCCTGGCCTGCGTGGCTGTCCACACCCTGTCTACGCCGCCTCGGGCGGTCGAGCGCAGGTCAATCGACGTAGTGCAACCGCAGGGGCGGCGCCGGCCGCTGTGAGCTGCAGCCCGTCCTGCGGGCGTCCGTGATGGGTTGGATCGCGGCGGACTTGGCTTCAGTCGGAGTATGGCGCCACGACCGACGTCGGCAGCGCGGGCGACGGTCGAGCGGTTGCCGGCGCCCGCGCGGCGCTTCACGACCGGTCAGGCGTAGCTGCCACCCGGCGAAGGAGCTGGGCGTTGATCGCGCCCGATGGTGGACGCGGACATCAGGACCGCGCCGACCGCCGACCGACGGGCGGCTGAGGGTGACCCCGTCCAGGAGAGTACGCAGGCCGTGGAGGGGGCTCGGCACCACGTTGTAGCCGGCGGCCCAGGCCAGGTCCGCACAGTGCGGCGGACACCGCCGCGTCGCCGCACCGCTGGCGAATGGCGGGGCACGGAGCCGCAGCCGTGCGGTAAATGTCCTAGGACGCTTTAGGTGGTGTGACGGCGCGCCAATATCGGCATCCGACCCACCACGCCCCTGCAACCAAACGGCAGTGTGCGGCGGCGACGGATGGTCCGGCTCGATCAGGCAGGCGTGCCGGGCGCCTATCACGCCCGCGATGAGCACGCCGTGGATTTTGTCCCCACGACAAGACGTCGGAGCGAACCTCTGAACCAGCTGAGACCGGTGCCGATAGGGGAGCGAATGGACGTCAGGGTGCCGCACGGAGACCGAGGTTCTTGCAATGTCTGCAGCTAGCGTCGCCAGGGCCGTCGCCGGGATCGCCGCAGCCGTGATCGGCATCGGTGGAGTGGGGTACGCGCTCGACGCACCGGCGATGATCGTCGCAGCCGCTGGGGACAGCACCGCCACGCCCGGCACTGCCGGCGGAACCGACGCTTCGGCGCCGGAAGGCCGGTCCTTCGTCGTCGTCGCAGGGCCGAAGAAGCCTTCCAAACGCACCGCCACCGACCGTTCGGGCGGTCCTCGGTCCGTCGCCGAGCGGTCCACGCCCGTTCGTCCCTGTGCCCCGAGCCGCCGGCAGCGGGACGTCGAAAGGTCGTTGTCGACCCTGCCGGATTACAGCGCGGTCGTGGTCGACGGGAAGCAGTCGCCGGGTGACTGCGCGGTGATTCGGCGATTCCAGCAGCGCTTCGGCATTCAACCGGCCGCCGGCCAGTCCGATGACACAACGGCCGGTGTCGCGGGCCGCATCGCGACCAGCTCAACACCTGACGAACAGGAGAAGTGCGCCGCGGGAGATGGGGTGACCGCCTGTGTCGACCTCACCCAGCAGACGGCCTGGGTTGTCCGAGATGGAAAGGTTGTCGTGGGTCCGACGGTGGTGCGGACCGGCTTCCGTGGGTATGCGACACCCGCGGGAACGTATCGCATCAACAAGCGCGACCTGCGGGAGTGGTCCGACCCATACGAGGTGTGGTTGCCGTACTGGCAGCGGTTCGTGGGCGGCATCGGCTTTCATGCGACCACGACATACATCCACGACGCGACGCTCGGCTCCCACGGCTGCGTGAACCTGCTCCACGCTGACGCGGTCGCGATGTGGGACGCCCTGCAGCTCGGCGCTACCGTGCACACGTTCGGCAGGCGCCCCGGTACCTGATCCGGCCAGGCGAGATACCGATTCGCAGTCGGCAACCGTGCTCCCCGCCGGGACGCCACCGCGGAGCCGTCGATCGAGACCCGCCACAGACGTGGGCTTGCTCGACGAACCTCGTCGCGCATGACGCCGAGGTCTTAGCAGAGCACCCCCGTCAGGCCGTCATCGGCCCGAGTGCCGGTTGTGCCGCCGCGCATGAGCACCACGACCGCACCGGACACCGCACCGGCGCGGGCGTTGACGCGCCGCCAGCCCCGGCGTGTGATGAACCATGACCAGCGCCGTCGCCGCGCGGGTTCTGGGCGTCGAGGTACCCGACGCCGGCCCGGTGTTCCTCGCCGCCCTCGCCCTGCACATCCTGGCCGGCCTCGTCGCGGTCGTCACCGGGACGGTGGCCGCCCTGGCCCGCAAACGCCGCGGCCGCCACCCACGCGCCGGGACCGCGTTCCTGACGGCGGTGGCCGTCATCGTCGCCACCGCCACCGTCATGGCCGCCATCCGGTGGCAGCACAACCGGCACCTGCTCGCCGTCGCCGCCGTCACCGCCGCCCTCGCCGCCACCGGCTGGACGGCCCGCCGCCGCCGATGGCAACGCTGGATGCTGTGGCACGGGGTCGCGATGAGCGGCGCGTTCGTCGCGGTGCTGACCGGCTTCTACGTCGACAACGGCCCACAGCTGCCGGTCTGGAACCGGTTGCCGCCCTTGGCGTTCTGGTTTCTGCCCGCCGCTGTCGGAGTGCCGCTGACCTGGCGGGCGCTCGTGCGCAACGGCGCCATGCCCGGCCGCCGTACACGATGACGGCGACATCGGCAGTTGACGTCGTCGATGACGTTCCGCGGCCTGAGCGTCGTTCGTCACGACCGTCCCCCGGAGCGAGGGACTCGGCTACGAAGACGCGGCTGTAGGCCGACGTGGCCTCACCTCCGGAGCGAAGACACATCCTGCGCCCGGTCCCGCTGGAGTTCGACTCGTTGCTCTCGTTCCGTCACATGATGTTTGCGGTCCGAGAGTTCCAACTGCACCAAGCGGTGATCGACCACGACGCTGCGCATACCTACACCTATTGCGCATACCTACACCTATATCGATCCCGGGCGGTGTCGGCCGGCATCCACGAGCAGAGGTCGCTGTGGGCCGCCGCGGGTGCAGCCTGGGCGAGATATCGAGGTGAAGGACGGCGCGATGCCGGCTGTGGCGGCGGCACGCTGCAAGACAGTCACATGGTCAGCTCTAGGAACGGATGTCAGAGTTGCTCCGGTTGTCGCTGTGCACCAGGGCGCGGTGCCGCACGAAACTATGGAACTTCGGGGAACTTGTCGCGCAGCTGCGGCGACTCTCCGAACGGGGGATCCGTGTGTCGGGTCCCCACCTATCACCGAGAACTACACGAAACGGGACAGCATGACGACGACACGGCGACGCATCGCCCACTTCTCGGCCGCCGGCATTCTCGGAGTCACGGCGACCCTCATCGCCGCCGCTCCGGCAGCGGCCCACACGGGCGTCACCGTGCAGCCCGCCCGAGCCGGCGCCGAGAACGCCCTCGCCACGGCGAACGCGGAGGCGGAGTCGGACAGCGCCGGTGTGACGAAGGTCCAGATTTTCCTGCCGCAGGGCATCGCCCCGGGCGACATCACGCTGGAGAGTGCCCCGAAGGGCTGGAAGCTGACGACCGACGCGGACAGCTACACCGTTGCCGGCCCGGCCCTCGCGGTCGGCAAGGACGCTCAGCACAAGGTGCGGATCCGTCAGCTGCCCACGTCGGCCACCATCAGCTTCCGGGTGCTGCAGACCTACGACGACGGGCGCACCGACCGGTGGATCGAGATTCCGTCCAAGGCGAATCCGGAGCCCGAGAACCCGGCCCCGACCGTGAAGCTCGCGGGCGGCTCCGACACGCCTCCATCCGCCGCGCCGACCTCGGCCGCCCCGTCGCCCTCCGCCGCGGCCACGGCGTCCGCGCCGGCTCCGGCGCCGACCTCCGCCGCCACGGCGCTGGATCCGGTGAGCGACGAGGCAGGCAGCTCGCTGGCCTGGTTGTGGTGGGTGCTCGCGGTCCTGCTGGTCGCGGGCGCCGGCGCGGCGATCGCGATACGGCAGCGGCGCAAGTCCGCATAGCCGGCGCGGCACCGCTGGGGATCGTGAGGGAGCTCCCTCACGATCCCTTTCTGGTGTGAGGGCCCGATGGGAATGGTTCCCAGGGTCAAGTTTGCATACATTGCAATGTCAGCATATGTTGGTGGCTGCAGCTGGACCGGAAGAAGGGTGTCGTCATGGGTGCCGGCCATGATCACGGGGCGCGCAGCGCCGGCGAGAAGCACGCCGGGCGGCTGTGGGCGGCGTTCGCCGTCCTTGCCGTCTTCATGGTCCTCGAGGTCGTCGGCGGCCTGATCAGCGGCTCGCTGGCGCTGCTGTCCGACGCCGGCCACATGTTCACCGACGTGCTCGGCATCGGCATGGCGCTCGCGGCCATCTACGCCGTCAAGCGTGCCGCCCGCGGCACCGGGAATCCGCAGCGCACGTTCGGCGCGTACCGGCTGGAGGTGCTCGCCGCGCTCGCCAACGCCGCGCTGCTGCTCGGCGTGGCGGTGTGGGTCTGCGTCGAGGCCGTGCGCCGTTTCACCGAGCCCCCCGAGGTGCTGGCCGGACCGATGCTCGCGATCGCCATCGCGGGTCTCCTCGCCAACCTGGTCGCCTTCGCGCTGCTGCGGGCGGGCAGCAAGGAGAGCCTCAACGTGCGCGGCGCCTACCTGGAGGTGCTGGGCGACATCCTCGGCTCCGTCGGGGCCATCGCGGCCGCCGTTGTCATCGCCACCACCGGCTGGCGCTACGCCGACCCGATCATCGCGGTGGCCATGGCCGTGCTCATCGTGCCCCGCACGCTGGCCTTGGCGCGCTCCGCCGTCCGCATCCTCATCCAGGCGGCCCCTGAGCACGTCGACGTCGCGGCGGTCCAACGGACGCTGCAGGACGTGCCCGGAGTCGCCGCGGTGCACGACCTTCACCTCTGGACCCTGACCTCCGGCATGGACGTGGCCCAGGCCCACCTCGCGCTGCAGCCGGAGGCCGACGTCGCCGACGTGCTCGCCGCGGCCCGGACCGCGCTGCACGACGGCTACGACATCGACCACGCCACCCTGCAGCTCGAGCCCGCCGGAGCCGGGGGAACATGCCACCCAGCCGGGTGGTGAACCTTTCCGCCGTGAAATCCGAACTAGCTTAGGTGAGGTTCGGGCGGAGAAGCTGCGCGTTCCTGGGAGCGCTCGTCGCGGCGGTCACGGCGGTTGTCCTGCCCGCCGCGCCGGCCAGCGCCCACGCCGCCGTGGTCGCGGCCAACCCGCTGCAGTCGGCGGTGCTCGGATACTCGCCGACCGCCGTGACGGTCACCTTCAGCGAGCCGATCAGCCTGATACCCGGGCGCACGCTCGTGCTCGCCCCGGACGGCAAGCGGATCCTCGACGGGGATCCCGTCGTCGAGGGCACGACTCTGAAGATCCCGATCCGGGTGGCGGACCGGCCGCTGGGCACCTACGTGATCAGCTACCGGGTGGTGTCGGCGGACAGCCACCCCATCGCCGGCGGCTACACCTTCTCCGTCGGCGCGCCCTCGGCCACGGCCCCGACCGCCCCGTCGGACGACGTCCACCGCAGCGTCGAGGCCGCGATCCCGGTGGCCAAGTACATCGGCTACCTCGGGTTGGTCCTCCTGATCGGCCCCGCCATGTTACTGGCGCTGCTGTGGCCGCGGCGGATGTCCCGCACGGGCCCCACCCGGCTCGTCAGGGTGGGAGCCCTGGCGGTCGCCGTGGCGACGCTCGCCGGACTCTGGCTGCAGGCGCCCTACAGCAGCGGCGCCTCCGCCGTGAACGTCTCCGTCACCGAACTCCGGCAGGTCCTCGCGTCCACCTACGGCGTCGCCCTGTCCGTCCGGCTCGCAGTCCTCGTCGCCCTAGCCGTCCTCCTGCCGCCGGTTCTCGCCGGGCGGACCGGCCGCGCTCGGGGGAGCGCCGTGGTCCTGCTGGGTATCGCGGGACTGGCCACGTGGCCGCTGTCCGGGCACGCCGGCGCCTCGCCGCTGCCCCCGATCAGTGTCCTCTCGGCCGTCGTGCACATCGCGGCGATGTCCGTCTGGCTCGGTGGCCTCGTCACCCTGATCGCATTCCTGTTGCCGAAGGCGCATCCGCGCGTGCTCGGCGTGATCCTGCCCGTGTGGTCCCGCTGGGCGACCGTTGCGGTCGTCTGGCTGGTCGGCGGCGGCGTGGTGCAGGCCCTGATCGAGGTCCGGTCCGCCGGCCAGCTGGTGGGCACCGACTACGGCCGGTTCCTGCTGGCCAAGACCGGGTTGCTGGCCGCCCTGCTCGGCGCGGCCGCCGTCGCGCACCGGATGGTGCGCCGGCGGACCGCCGTGTCCGCCGACGGACCGCGGCTGCTGCGCCGCACCGTGGGCTTCGAGGCCGCCACGGCGGCGGTCGTGCTGGCGGTGAGCGCGATGCTCGTCCAGACGACGCCCGCCCGCAGCGCCGACGTCCAGGCCGCCGCCGCCGCGAAGTGGAAGGGCGTCGCGCAGACCCTCACCACGGACCTGTTCACGCTGCAGTACGACATCTACCCGGTGCAGCTCGGCGAGAACAACACCGTGCACGCGTACATCTACACCGCCGCCGGCAAGCCGATCCCGGCGGCCGAATGGAAGCTCACCGCGGCGCAGCCGACCGCGGGCATCGAGCCGGTCACCACGCTGATGCTGGGCCTGGAACCGCACCACGGCACCGGTGCCGTCACATTCCCGGTGCCCGGCGAGTGGGAGATCAAGTTCACGGTCCGTATCTCCGACATCGATCAGGCCACGGTCGCGACGACCGTGTCGGTGCCGGCCGCGGCACCCTGATCGCGGGTCTCCCGGCGGGCCGCCCACCAGAAGCCGACCGGCACGAGCGCCGCGAACAACCACCACTGGACGGCGTAGGCGCCGCTCTGCCAGGCGTTCTGGGTCCGGATCGGGATCGGCGTCAGCTGCCCGCCCGCGGCCGGCGTCTGCTCGGTCAGCAGGACGTACCCGTTCAGCACAGGGTAGGGAAGGTGATCTTCGAGCTGCGTGGCCGAGATGCGGCGCACCTCCAGGCGGCCGTCCCGCCGATCGACGGCGCGCGGACGGGTCTCGGACAGATGAACCCGTCCGACGACGGTGACGGGCCCCGTCGGAGGCGGCGGGATGGTGGGCCGGGCCAGCGCGTCACCCGGTATGGCCTCGATCCAACCGCGATCGACCAGCACGGCGCTGCCGTCGTCGAGCACCAGGGGCGTCACCACCTCGAACCCAACCCGGGCGTTGACCGTGCGGCCGCGGGCGAGGATCTCGTTCGCGGCGTCGTAGCGCCCGGTCGCGGTGATCCGGGCCCACTCGCTTCCGGGCGGCGCCGCGCCGTCTCCGCGCGGCAGTACCGCCGCCACCGGAGCGGGTGTCGCCTGACCGCCCGCCTCGACGCGCTCGTTCGAGGCCCTGCGGTCCTGATAGCGGTCCCACTGCCAGTTGCCCAGCAGCACCATGGCCGCCGCCGCGAGCACCCCGACGACTGCGTAGCCGAGCCACCGGCGGCTGAGCAGGAATCCGTACACGCCGTGACGCTAGCGGACGGTTCCTGAACGGTGGCTGGGACGGTAGCGGTCCGGTGAGCGTGGCGCGGATGCCGCCGCCGGCGCTCAATGCCGCCGCCGGCGGGCCGACAGGCAGAGGTCAGCACGCCATCGGACGGTCAGGAGGGCACCCGTCGTGCAACAGTCGACCGCCCGCGGTACGACCGCGCCGGGCCGGCACCGCCGCGTTCCCGGCCCGGGCCGGCACCGCGCCGTGGCCGACGCCGCCGCATGGCACCGCCCGGCTGCGACGACGGCGGCCGTGCTCCTCGGAGCCGGTGCGCTGGCCGCCGCGGTGGCGCCGCTGACCGGCCAGGAGACTGCGCGCACGCTCGCCGGCCACGTGGTCGGCCAGGCGCACGTCGAGCCGGTGCTGCGCAACGCCGTCCTGCCGATCACGGGGGCGACCCCGGGCGCGGCCGTCGGCTCCGCGTCGCCGTCACCGTCCGCCGCCGCTTCCGGCAGCGCCGCGCGGCTGTCCGGCGCCCGCCCCGCGGCAGCGGCGGTCCGGCGCACGGCGTCGCCGCAGCCCGCGCCCCGGTGGGTCGACCCGATGCCGGCCGGCGAGGTGACGTCCTGCTTCGGTCCGCGCTGGGGACGACAGCACGCGGGCGTCGACCTCGCGGCCGCGGCCGGCACGCCGGTCACCGCTGCCGCCGCCGGCGTGGTCGTCTCCGCGGGAGCCAACTACGGCGGTTACGGCATCTCCGTGCTGCTCCAGCACCCGAACGGCTACCTCACCCACTACGCCCACCTCTCCGCGACCTCCGTGCAGCCGGGACAGCAGGTGCAGGCCGGTCAGCAGCTCGGCGCGGAGGGCTCGACCGGCAACTCCACCGGCCCGCACCTGCACTTCGAGGTGCACCAGGGCACCTGGAAGAACACCGTCGACCCGACCGACTGGCTGCGTGCCCGCGGCATCGACGTGGGCTGCGGCGCCTGACCGGCAAGACGTTGCCCTGGCACCATCTCAAGGCCGCCGAGGGCTTGCTGCGGCCGCAAGCCGCTGGGTGGCAGCCTTGACGACCCGCGGCCTGCCCATCGACATGGCGTGGTGGCGTGCTGAGTGGTCCTACGGACGCGCAGCGCCTGCACGCCGCCCCTCTGGCCGAGGGCAGGGAAGGGCGTGGTTGCGCACCAGCGCCCACCATGTCAGCGGGATACCGACGGCGGCGGGCAGAAACCAGAACGCCAGCGGAGGAAGCCGGTCCCAGACCGGCAGCTGTGGGCCGTTGTCGAGGTAGAAGCCGGTCAGCAGGGCGATGAAGGCGCCGCTCATCGTGATGCCGTGCCACAGCATCCAGCGCCGCCACCGGCGGCGGCGGGCCAGCCAGCCGACGGTGGCAAGGACCGCAGTGACGGTCGAGACGGCGAGCAGGTGCCGGTTGTGCTGCCACCGGATCGCGGACATGACGGTGGCGGTGACGACGATGACGGCCACGGCCGTGAGGAACACGGTCCCGGCCCGCGGATGCCGGCCGCGACGTTTGCGGGACAGGGCGGCGAGTGTCCCGGCGATGACGGCGACAAGGCCGGCGCCGACGTGCGCGGCGACAGCGGCGAGGAACACCGGACCGGCGTCGGGGACCCGGATGCCGAGGACCGTGACGGTCGGCTCGTCGGCCACAGCTTGCAGGACTGCTGCCAGCACGGTGCGGCTGGTCATGCCTAATCACACGCCCCGGCCGGCGGCACGTCAACGCCCGCACCGACGGGTGTCCGGTGCGGGCGTTGTGCGAGGGTGGGTCAGGCTTCGACGAACGAGGCGATGAAGCGCTCGGCGTCGAGCGCGGCGGCACAACCGGTGCCGGAGGCGGTGATGGCCTGACGGTACGTGTGGTCGACCAGGTCACCGGCGGCGAACACGCCGGGGACGTTGGTGCGGGTGCTCGGGTGGGCGACCTTGACGTAGCCCTCGTCGTCCATCTCGACCTGGCCCTTGAACAGCTCACTACGGGGGTCGTGACCGATCGCCACGAACACGCCGGTGACGTCGAGCGTCTTGGTCTCGCCGGTCTGGATGTTCTTCAGCCGGGCACCCACGACCTTGCCGTCCTCGCCGAGGATCTCCTCGACGACGCTGTTCCACTCCACCTTGATCTTCTCGTTGTTCAGCGCGCGGGCGGCCATCACCTTGCTGGCGCGGAACGAGTCGCGGCGGTGCACGATGGTCACCGTCTCGGCGAAGCGGGTGAGGAAGGTGGCCTCCTCCATGGCGGAGTCGCCGCCGCCCACCACGATGATGTGCTGGTTGCGGAAGAAGAAGCCGTCACAGGTGGCACACGAGGACACGCCGTGGCCGAGCAGCTCCTGCTCGCCGGGCACGCCCAGCGGCCGCCAGGCGGAACCGGTGGACAGGATGACGGCGCGGGCGAAGTACTCGGTCTGGCCCACGTACACCGTCTTCAGCGCCTCGGCGCCGGGCTCGGTGGCGCCGACCAGGTCGACGCGGGTCACGTCGTCGGTGATGAACTCGGCGCCGAAGCGCTCGGCCTGCTTGCGCATGGCGTCCATCAACTCCGGGCCCATGATGCCGTCGGGGTGGCCCGGGAAGTTCTCCACCTCGGTGGTGGTCATCAGCGCACCGCCGGACTGGACGCCCTCGATGACCAGCGGCTTCAGGTTGGCCCGCGCGGCGTACAGCGCCGCCGTGTAACCGGACGGCCCCGAGCCGATGATGATCAGATTACGGACCTCCTTCATGGTCAGCCCGCCGGGACCAGGTCGGCGAGCAGCTTCTCGATCCGGCCCTTGATCTCGTCGCGGATCAGCCGGACCGACTCGACGCCCTTGCCGGCCGGGTCTTCGAGCTTCCAGTCCTCGTAGCGCTTGCCCGGGAAGTACGGGCACGCGTCGCCGCAGCCCATGGTCACGATGACGTCGGAGGACTCGACGGTGTCGTACTCGAGGATCTTCGGCTTCTGGTCGGTGATGTCGATGCCCACCTCGGCCATCGCCTCGACGGCCGCGGGGTTGATCGTCTCGGCCGGGGCCGAGCCGGCCGAGCGGACCTCGACGCGGTCGCCGGCGAGGTGGCGCAGCCAGCCGGCGGCCATCTGGGAGCGGCCGGCGTTGTGGACGCAGACGAACAGGACGGACGGCTTCTCACTCATGGGTGGCTCCTGACGGGATGATGGTGAGCTGGTCGAGGAGGGCTTGGACGCGGCGGTCGACGGTGTCGCGGACCTGGCGGACGCCGTCGAGGTCGCTGCCCGGTGGGTGCGGCAGGTCCCACACCTCGTACCGCGGGCCGGGCAGCCGGGGGACGGCGTCGCCACCGCCGGCGATGACGACCACGTCGGCCGCGCGCAGGATGTCGTCGGTGAGCGGCTTGGGGTATGCGCCGTTCAGGTTGACGCCCAGTTCGGCCAGGACCGTGGCCGCCGAGGCCGACGGCGCCGGGTCGGGCTTCGACCCGGCGGAGTGCACCCGGACCGCTCCCCGGCCGTGGTGCGCCATGAGGGCGGCGCCCATCTGGGACCGGCCGGCGTTGTGGATGCAGACGAACAGCACCTCGGGCGCCTGCTTGGCGAGGCGGCCGGTGTGCTGTGCGAGGGCGGTGAGGCGGTCGGCGGCGAACCGCTCGGCCAGCTCGGGCAGCCGCGGGTCGGCGTGGGCGGTGCGGTGCAGCGCGACGTAGGAGTCGGCGGCGTAGCGGGCGACGGTGTCGGCGTCGATGACGCCGTCGAACCGGGCGGTGAGCGTCGTCGTGATGGCCCCGAGCTGGGCGTCGAGGTCGGTCATCCCCGGCCCCGGGCCTGCTCGGCGGAGTCGTGCGGGACGACGACGTCGTCCGCGCCGGCGCCCGCGTTCGGATACAGCGCCACGATCAGCCCGATGCCGGCGAGCAGGCCGACGAGCTGGGCGCCGACGTACGCGGGCACCGACGCCGGGGCGATGCCGGCGAACGTGTCGGTGAACGCCCGCCCGACCGTGACGGCAGGGTTCGCGAAGCTCGTGGATGACGTGAACCAGTACGCCGCGCCGATGTATGCGCCGACCGCGGCCGGGGCGACGGCGGCCCGGCCGGACCGGACGAGCGCGAAGATGAGCAGCAGCAGGCCGGTGGTGGCGACGACCTCGCCCAGCCACAGGTGCGCGCCCGAGCGCTCCTTGCCGGACAGCGTCACGGCGGCCAGGTCGAACATGAGGTTCGCCAGCACCGATCCGGCGATGCCGCCGAGGGTCTGCGCGACGGCGTACCCGGCCAGGTCCCGGCCGGTCAGGCCGGTGCCGTGGCGACGGCCGAGCCACCAGTCGGCGGCGGACACGACGGGGTTGAAGTGCGCCCCGGACACCGGGCCGAAGGTGAGGATCAGCGCGCCGAGCGCGAGCGCCGTGGCGATCGAGTTCTGCAGCAGCTGCAGGCCGACGTCGTCCGGGGACAGCTCGGTGGCCATGATGCCGGAGCCGACAACGGCGGTGACCAGCAGCGCGGTGCCGACGTACTCGGCGAGCAGGCGCCGCCAGGGCGCAACGGTGTTCATGAGGTTCGGGTTCTCCAGGGTGCTGCGGCCGGCAGCCTGTTGCCGCCGGCCGTCGACGGGATGTCAGGAGCGGGCGGGTACGCCCAGCTCGTCGAGCAGCGCACGGACGCGGCGTTCGAGGTCGTCGCGGATCGGGCGCACCGCGGGCAGGTCCAGCCCGGCCGGGTCGTCGAGGTCCCAGTCGGTGTACCGGGTGCCGGGGAAGATAGGGCAGGCGTCGCCGCAGCCCATCGTGACGACGACGTCGGCGGCGCGCACCACCTCGTCGGTCCACGGCTTCGGGTATTCACCGGTGATGTCGATGCCGCGCTCCGCCATGGCCGCGGCCGCGGACGGGTTGATGTCGAGCCCCGGCTCGGACCCGCCGGACCAGGCGATCGCGGCGTCACGGGCGAGGTGGGTGAAGAATCCCAGGGCCATCTGCGAGCGGCCGGCGTTGTGGGTGCACAGGAACAGCACGACCGGCTTGCCGTCGCGGTGGTGACCCTCCACCCGGGCCAGAGCCTGCAGCCGCTGGCGGGCGAAGCGTTCGGCCAGCAGCGGCAGGAAGTGCGGGATGCTGCCGACCGTGGCGAACTGCGTGTAGCTGGAGTGCAGGAACCGCTCGATGGTCTCGGCGCCGAAGATGCCGTCGAAGTCGGCGGCCAGCCGGGTGGCGGCGGTGGTGAGGGCGAGCTGCTGGTCGATGGACAGCTCGGAGTGCGCCCAGGACGGATCGGTGAGGTTGGCGGTGAGGTCGGTCATGACGGTTCTCCCGCGAGCGAGGGGGCCAGGCGCTCGATGCGCCCGGCGAGGTCGGTGTAGGCGGTTTCGAACGCCGCGTCGGTGCCGGCCCGGACCGGGTCGGGCACCGACCAGTGCAACTGCGGCCGGGCCGCGCTGCTGGTCAGGTCTTCGTGGGCGGAATCGCACACGGCGATGACCAGGTCCCCGTCATGGACGATGTCGCTGACGTGGGCGGTGCCGTGCGGGTCGAGCCGTAGGCCGTGCCGATGTGCGACAGCGACCGCCTTGGGATGCACCCGCGGCGCCGGGTGCGTGCCGGCTGAGGCGGTCGGCCGCTGGGTGCGCTGCGTCCACAGGGCGGCGGCCAGCTGGGAACGAGCCGAGTTGTGCGTGCAGACGAACACCACTCGCCGCGCTTCTGGCATCCTCGGCGGTTGCAGCGACGCCAGGACGTCCGGCCGCAGCCGCAGGTAGGTGCGGCGCCGGTCGGCCTCCGACCGGGTGCGCTCCAGCAGCCCGGCGTCGGCGAGGACCTTGACGTGGTGCGCGACCAAGTTCGTCGGCAGGCTCAGGTCGCGGGCGATCTCGCCGGGCGAGGAGTCGCCCAGGCAGAGCGCGTCCACGATCGCCAGCCGCGCCGGGTCCCCGAGCGCGGCGTGAATTCGCGCCCGCACCCGCACCGAGGTCTGTTCAGCGTCCATTGACTCAATGCTGGCTGAACTACTAGGTCGGGAGCAAGGCCGTGCCCGAAGTGTTCATCTGCTCGTCATGAGCGCCGGCGGCGAGGGCGATGGCCGCGACCGCGCAGCAGACCGCAGCCGCGATCATCACCACGCCGTACGTCCGGGTGGCGGCCGCCGCGGCCGCCGCCGCGAGTGGTGCCGCCGCCTTGGCGAGGGTCATCGGGACGACGAGAATCCCGGCGAGCGTGGCGTACCGGCGAGTGTCGTAGCGCTGGGCGAGCAGGACCGGCTTGGCGATGGTGGCCACGCCGAAGCCCAGACCGAAGCCGATGACGGCGCCGATCGCTCCGCCGACGGTGGCGCCGACGAACGGGAGCAGTAGCGCGGCGAGCGCTTGGATGCTGAAGACGCCGGCGGTGACGGTGGTGGTCCGGTAGCGGCGTTGCAGGCCGGTGGTGAGCACCCGGCCGGCCACCGAAAGCACTCCGAGCAGCCCGGCGATGCTTGCCGCGAACGCCGGTCGGTGCCCCCAGGAGACAAGCGCGGCGACGAGGTGGACGGTCAACGCACTGATCGCGGCGGTGTGCGCGGTGAATCCGATCGCCAGCAGCCAGAACCCGCGGTCGGTGAGCGCCGCCCGGACTGCCGCCGTGCCCGGTGCCGCGCCGAATCGGACTCGCGTGGCCTCGGCGGGCCTGCGGACGACGAAGGCGTGCAACGGCACGGTCACGGCCTGGACGGCGGCGAGGATGACCAGGGTGGTGCGCCAGCCGTGGACGTCGACGAGCCACCCGGTCAGCGGCAGGAACACGGTGCTGGAGAATCCGGCCACGACGGTGATCGCGAGCAGCGCTCCGGCCCGGCTCTGCGGGCTGGTCAGGGCAATGACGACGGCGAATGCGGCCTCGTACAGGCTGGCGGCCGCAGCGATCCCGATGCCGACCTGCACGAGGTAGAGCTGCCACAAGCTGGTGATTTGCGACCACCCGATCAGCAGCAGGACGCCGGCGGCGGACCCTGCCGTCATCAGGATGCGGCCGCCGTGGGCGTCGAGCCACCGCCCGACCGGCACTGCGAGCACCGCGCCGACAAGGATGCTGGCGGTGTAGGCGCCGGTGACGGCCGTCGTGGTGACGCCCAGGTCTCTGGCGAGTGGGGTGAGCAGGACGGCGAAGGCGTAGTAGAGGGTGCCGTAGCCGATGGTCTGCGTGACCGCCAGCGCGGCCATCACCGCAGCGGGCCGCCCGGACGGCACGTGCCCGCCGGTGTGATGACCGGCGGGCACGACCGATGGTGCGCTGGAACTCACGAGCAGCAGGAGCCGCCGGCCGAGGGCGTGAGGCTGATCAACCCGGCCACGGTGGGCAGCGCGCCAGGCTGTTCGGCGAGGGTGGCGATCTCCAGCGCCGTGTCCGGGTCGAGGCCGATCTCCGCGGCGGCGGCGCGCACGGCGTCGCTGGTGCTGGCTGCGGTCGGCAGCAGCGCCATCGTTGCCGTGGCGAGCTTGCCCGGCACGTCCGGGGCCAGGCCGAAGCGAGCGGCGATCGCGCGGGCGGCGTTCTCCGCGCCGAGGTCGGAGCTGCACACCCCGGTCTCGGGCAGGTCGAGCTGCACGTCGTCGGCGGCCTCGAAGTCGCCGGCCAGGGCGGCGGCGATGGAGCGGACTTGCTCGTAGCCGGTGGCCATGAGGAACGTGGGCGCGCGGCCGTAGGACTTCATGCCGACGGCGTAGTAGTTGGGCTCGGGGTGGCCCAGCTCCTTATAGCCGTGCGGGGGCACGGTGCCGCAGGAGTGCTCGTTGGGGTCGATCACGTCGGCGAGGGTGCGGGTGCAGCCGAGGATCGGGTCGAGGTCCAGCCGCAGCTCGGTGGTGATGCCGTGGTCCGGCCGGAAGCCGGTGGCCGCGACGACACGGTCGGCGGTGACGGTGCGCCCGTCCGTGGCGACCAGCTCGACGCCGGCGCCGGTGCGGCGCACGGTGTGCACCCCGAAACCGGTGACCAGGGTGACCCGGCCGGTGTCGACCAGAGCGCGAAGGCCGCTGCCGAGCGCGCCACGGGCCGGCAACTCGTCGGCGCCCTCCCCGCCGAAGGCGCGCTGCGCCGAGCCACCGCGCACCGCCCACGTGATGCGGGTGCCCGGCGCCGTCTCGGCAAGGCGCGCGAGGTCGAGCAGGGTATTCGCGGCGGAGTGCCCGGAGCCGACCACGACGGTGTGCGCCCCGGCGTGCGCGTCACGGTCGGCGCCGAGAACATCGGGCAGGGCGTGCTCGATCAGGTCGCCGGCGTCGAGCTCGCCGTGAGCCGGCAGCCCGTTGACGCCGAGCGGGCTGGGGCTGCGCCAGGTGCCGGACGCGTCGACGACGGCGCTCGCGATGACGTCCGTGCCGTCGGCGAGGCGCACGACGAAGGGCAGGTCGGCGCGGCCGGCGGTACGGACCCTGTCGACGCCGACCCGGCTGACCGTCGCCACGCGAGCGCCGAAGCGCAGATGCGGCGCGATCGCCGGGAGCTTGGCCAGTGGCTGGAGGTACTCCTCGACGAGCTGCGCGCCCGTCGGCAGGGTCTCGTCATCCGGGGCGGCCCAACCGGCGGCGTCAAGCAACCGTCGGGCGGCGGCGTCGATGTTGTAACGCCACGGGCTGAACAGGGCCACGTGGCCCCATTGCCGCACGGACGCGGCGACGCTGTCGCCGGCTTCAAGGACGAGAAATAGCAGGCCCTGCTCGTGCAGGTGCGCGGCGGCCGCGAGTCCCACTGGGCCCGCGCCGACCACCACGACCGGGATCTGAGGCCCGTTCTGCGCCTGGGCGGCCTGCGAGGCGGTGATGGTGATTGCCGCCGTCGTGCCGCTGGTGTCGCCGCAACAGCCGCCGCCGGCGGTGGTGCTTGCGGTCGTGGCGATGGTGGTGGTGATTTCGACGGGCTGCGCCGTGCTGACCGCCGGGCCACAGCAGCCAGCGCCGTCGGCGACCGCGCCCGCCTTGGCCTGCGGGTCACAGCAGGCGTCTGCCTGCGCAGCAGCCTCAGCGGTGCCGCAACACGGGTCCGCGGCGGTGGTCTTGTCACTCATGGCGGTGATACTCCTCAGCGTAGGACGGGCTCAGCGGATGACGTGGGTCAGCGCGGCAGTGCGGATGCGGTCGTAGTGGGCGGCGGCGCGGCACTCGGCCGTGCAGACCTGCGCGCATGCGTCGCAGAAGGTGACGGCGGCGAGGGTGGCGGTGCGGCGGCGGCGCAGGAAGGCGAACATGACCAACCCCTTTGCTAGACACTCATCTAGGTTCGATGTCGAGACTTGCACGGTACCTAGACGAGTGTCAAGCTAGACGCATGTCGAGTTCGGTTGCTGTGGACGCTAGCCGTGTCGCGCCATCCGGCGGCTCCTGCTGCCCGCCCCTGACCGCACAGGCCCTGACCACGGAGGCAGCCGGGCAGCTGGCGCCGATGTTCAAGGCGCTCGGCGACCCGGTCCGGCTGCGGCTGTTGTCGCTGATCGCCTCGACCGACGAAGTCTGCGTGTGCGACCTGACCGACGCGTTCACCCTGTCCGGGCCGACGATCTCGCACCACCTGCGGGTGCTGCGCGAGACCGGCCTGGTCGACGTCGAACGTCGCGCGACCTGGGCGTACTACCGAATCCGCCCCGAGGCCTTGACGCAGCTGTCGGCACTGCTCGCGGTGAACACAACCGCCCGGGCCGCAGCTTGAGTCACGGCTGACCTCGGCCCAGAGTGCGCGAGGCGCCGTGAGGTCGACGGCATTGACTCTCACGGGCGTAGGCGAGTGCCCGGCACTTCGATGGGCCCGCCGGCCCGGCGGTGCCGAACGTGACTGTGGTCGGCCAGCAGGGTCCGCTCGACCAGCCCGGCGCAGGCCGGTGCCCTTGGTGCGTCAGCGGATCGGCACCGTCCCCGCCACCGTCGACTGCTCGATCTCCGACGTGCGCAGCGTGAAGCGCAGTTCCCAGTCGCCGGCGGTGGGCAGGCTCACCTCGCCGATGGCGTGATTGTCGGTGATGCGCAGCAGGTCCACGGCGATCGGCTCCACGTTCTGCGCCGGCAACGCGGCCGTCGCCACCCACTCCACCACCGGCAGCGGAGTGCCGTCGGGGTTGTAGGCGTACAGGTGGATCGAGTTGTTGCCGACCGTCGCCGGGAAGGCGGTGACCTGCAGACGGAAGCTCTCATTGGTCAGCGTCGCGTCGTACGACGTGGTGACGGCCTGCCCACCGGCCGGCCCGGCGGCTGCCGTCCGGGCCGGTGGCGTCTGCACCAGTACGGCGGTGACCGCCAGGATGACGGCGGTAGCGCCGAGTTCGACGGCGACGGCCCGGCGCACCGGCCGGGTCACGCCCCCGGCGGCCGCTCGTTGCACCAGGCGCCGGGAGTACGCGGCCACCGCCAGCACCAGCGCGACGAGCCCCACCTTGACCATCATCAGCCGGCCGTAGGTGGTCGACACGAGGCCGTCGAGGGTGCCCACCTCGATCAGCGCCTGCGTCGTGCCGGCCAGGACCAGAGCCCCGACGGCGACGGTCGCCCACCGGGACCAGATCGGCAGGATGGCGCCGAGCTCCCGTTCGTCGGCGCGGGGGAGCAGGAAGCCGAACAGCATGACCAGACCGCCCAGCCAGACGGCCATCGCGGCGAGGTGGACCGCGTCGATGACGATCGAGACCGCCGCTACGGGCGACGCGGACGGGTGGCCCGTCAACGGCCACGTGCTCACCGCCGCGACGCCCAGCACGGTCAGGACCGCCAGGTCGCTGCGGGACTCGCCGCCCGTGCCGGCGATCAGCGGACGGACCAGGAGCGCCGCGGCGCACACCACGCCGATCCGGACCAGCATCACCGCGCCGAACGTCGACCCGAGCACGCCCTGCAGATCGGACCAACCACCGCCGAACAGGCCGGTGCCCGTCGTGTACGGCACCTGCAGCCACAGCGCCGCCAGGGCCGAGGCCAGGGTCAGCCCGAACCCGGTCCACACGAGCCTGCCTGGCGCACGACGCTGCAGCCGGTGGGGCCACAGCAGCGACAACACCATCACCGGCCCGATGATCAGCAGGAGGCCGGCGTATCCCAGGTACTTCGCCACGGCGATGGCGGTGCGTACAACGGGGTCGACACCGGCTGACGTGTCGTCGGCCGCGACGGGAGGGGTGGACGCTACGCCCACCGAGTACGGAAAAGCGCCGGCGATCGGGTGGCTGTCGGCCGAGATGACCCGGTAGCTCACCAGGTACGTGCCCTGCGCCTCACCGCGCAGACGAATCGTGACGGTAGTGCCCGCCACGCTCGGTTCGCCTTGGTCGGCACGCGAGCCGTCGGGGGCGAGCACCTGGATCCTGCCCGCCACCAGCTGCACCGGTTCGGTGAACACCAGACTCACCGTGGCCGGCGCCTCCGGGACGATGGCGTCCGCGGCGGGATCACTCGACTTCAGCACGGCATGGGCGGAGGCGGGGGAGGCCGGCGTCAAGATGGCGAGCAGGAGTCCGAGAAGTACTCCGGCGAAAGCCGCGCGGGCGGCAGTGCGCATCAGATGCTCCAGACGCACGACGACAATGCGGGGTACCACCGGCAGGCCGCGGCCATCACCAGCGGCACCACGGGCAGTGCAGCGATCGCGACGGTTAGCCCCGCAACAAGGGCCAGCGGGAGCCGGCGCGGCGGATGCAGCAGCCGGCCGAGCCGCTCCGCGGTGTCACCGCCGTCGCCGGCCACCAAGCCGACCGGGACGCCCGCCGGCCCGGCGTGCGGTGTCGCCATCGTCACCAGCGCGCGGGCGAGGTCGATCCGGGGATGGCGAGCGGCGGCGACCTCATCGGCGCGGATCTCGACCAGCCGCATCACCTGGGCGTGCGCCGTTCGCAGCATCGAGGCCCGCGGCGCCATCAGCGACAGGAGCCCGAGGGTGTCCAGCAGCAGTTGGTGCCGGCCGTCGGCATGGGCCCGCTCGTGCGCGAGGACGGCGGTGAGCTCGGCCCTGCTGAGGTGCTGCACCGCACCAGTCGTCACCACGTAGCGGGAGGCGTGACCCGGCAACACGTAGGCGGCGGGGTGGGGATGGTCGATGAGGGTCAGCCGCAGCCCAGCGTGCCGCCGACCGGCCAGCGTGACCATGTCACGGTGCCGGCGGCGCTGCGCCGTCATCGCACGGCCGCCACGCACCACCCTCGCTGCCGCGACAAGAACGACGACGCCGATGCAGACGGTGACCAGGTTGGCCATCACACGGGCTTCCGCGCCGTGGGCGCCACCCATCGCCTGCACGCACCAGAGCACAGCGGTGCAGATGGCGGGAACGCCCGTCCGCATGGGCACGATTGCTTCCGCAGCGGCCGACACGAGCGACAGGATGACCGTGGCGACGGCCGCGTACCAGGCGGCGATGCCAAGGCGCGGCGACCGGTAGACCCAGTCGGCGCCGGGCAGCCATCGCAGGGCGGCGAACGCCACCGCCCCGGCGAGGACGACGAGCGCGATCGCGATCACGACCGCTCCTCGTCGCCTGCGAAGGCCTCGAGCGCCGCCCGCAGCGCGGCGCTCTCCTCGACGCTCAGCCGCTGCACGAAACCGGCCAGGGAGCCGACTGGATCGCCGCTCTCGGACATGGCGTCACGCATGAGGCGGGCGCCGTAGTCGCTGCGCGAGGCGTTCGGCGTGTACCGGAACGCGCGCCCCTCTCGGCTGCGTTCCAGCCAGCCCTTCTTGTACAGGATGTCGACGACGGTCAGCACGGTGTTGTACGCGAGGTCGCGTCCAGGCCGGAGATCCTCCAGAACCTCCCGTACGGTCGCCGGCTCCGCGCGATCCCACAGGACGCTCATGATCGCTGCTTCCAGCTCCCCGAACCCTCGCAATGCAGCGCCCTTCGCTCACGACACGACGGCCAAGAGTAGCTGGCAGGACAAGCCGGCCCGCCGCGGCGCAACCCCGTCCGGTGGACCTTGTCACCTAAACACCTTAGGAGGTTAGGTAGCATCCTCGAGGGCCGCAACCGAGCCGGAGTCAGGGAGGGCCGAACGATGTCGCAGCCGTCCCACGTCGCCCCTCGGAGGCTTGGCCCCGTCGAAGCCGCATTCGGGGCCGTCCTGGCCGGGTTGTCCCTGCTGGTCGCCTTCCCGCCGTACGACTGGTGGGCGGCCGCGCCGGTCGGCGTGGCCATGCTCGCCCTCGTGGTGCGCCGGCGCAGCGTTCGCGCCGGCGCCTCGCTGGGCGCGGCGACCGGGTTGGTGTTCTTCGTGCCGCTGCTGAGCTTCACCGGGCTGCAGATCGGCTGGTGGCCGTGGTGGCTGCTCGCGGGCGTCCAGGCGCTGTTCCTGGCCGCCCTGGGCGCGTACTTGGCGGCCTGCAGCGTCCTGGCCGACCGCCACGCCTGGCTGTGGCCGCTCATCAGTGCCGCCGGGTGGGTCGCGCAGGAGGCGCTGAGATCGCGCGTGCCGTTCGGCGGCTTCCCGTGGGGGCGTCTCGCCTTCAGCCAGGCGGACGCCCCGGCGGTGCGGCTGGCGGCCGTCGCCGGGGCGCCCGCGGTCACGTTCGCGGTCGCCCTGACCGGCGGCGTTCTCGCGGTGGTCGTGTGGCGTACCGCGGTCGAGGGAAACGGTCGCCGGCACCTGCGCTGGTCCGCCGCCTGGGTGGCCGGTGCGGGTGCCGTCTCCGTCGCCGGGCTGCTGGTGCCGGTCGGCGGGACCGACTCCGGGCGTCCGGTGGTGGTTGCCGTGGTGCAGGGCAACGTGCCACGCATCGGGCTCGACTTCAACGCGCAGCGGCGGGCCGTTCTCGACAACCACGTGACCGCCACGGAGCGCTTGGCGCAAGACGTGAAGCACGGCGTGCGCCCGCGCCCCGATCTGGTGATCTGGCCCGAGAACTCGTCGGACATCGACCCGCTGGTCCATGCGGACGCCGCCGCGCGCATCGACGACGCCGCCCGGGCGATCGGCGTCCCGATCCTCGTCGGCGCCGTCCTGCAGGGCCCCGGGCAGGGCAGGGCCCGCAATGCCAGCCTCACGTGGCTGCCGGACGGCGGCCCGGCGGACACCTACATCAAGCGGCATCCGGTCCCGTTCGCCGAGTTCGTGCCGATGCGCGGGCTCATCCGGCGCGTGACGACACTGGTCGACCGCGTGCGCGCAGACTTCGTCGCCGGCGAGAGCCCGGCCGTCACCGACATGGCGGGCACGAAGGTGGGCCCCGTCATCTGCTTCGAGGTCGCCTACGACGGGCTCGTGCGGGACACCGTGCGCAACGGCGCGGACCTGATCGCCGTGCAGACCAACAACGCCACCTTCAACGAAGCCGAAGCGACGCAGCAGCTGGCCATGGTGCGCCTGCGCGCCGTCGAGCACGGACGGGCCGCGGTCATGGCCTCGACCGTCGGGGTGTCGGCCTTCGCCCTGCCGGACGGCTCCCTGCACGACGCCACAGCGTGGAACACCCAAGCCGTCGCGGTCCGAACGCTGCCGGTGGGACAGGCACGGACGCTGGCCACCCGCCTCGGCGCCGCGCCGGAATGGTCCGCGGTCGTGGTGGCCGGGTTCATCCTCGCGGCGGTGGCGCGTTCCCGTCTTCGTCTCCGGCGGGCGACGGCTCAGCGTGCGGTCGTGGAACCGCTGTCCCTGTCAGCAGCCGACGGGCGGTCCTGAGCCGTGGACTGCGCCGGGATCTCGTCCCTCACCTCTTTCGGGGCCTCGACGCCCAGCAGGCTCCCGAACTGGGTGGCCAACTGGCCGCCGCTGCGGCCGGGAGCGCTGAACGTGCGGGAAGCGCCGTCGTCCGTCTGGATCGTCACCGCCACCCGGCCGCCGTCGGCGTTGCTGGCGGCATGCACGACGGACGAGGCCGGGATGACGGTGCCCCGCGGGCCGTCCCGCCGCTCCCGCACGACCGCGGCCACCCACAGCCACACCGCCGCGGCGCCGCCCACCGCGAGCACGACCCCGGCGAGGATCCACACGATCAACCCGAAGGTGTGGTTCGCCTTGTCCTCGGCGTTGATCGCCAGGGCGGTCAGGCCGACGGACCCGAGCACGGCCCCGCCGGCGGCACGCGCCGCCCGGCTCCGTCCCGCGGAGGTGGGAACGACGGTCACACTTCCGTCCTGGAATACGAGCGAGACGATCTGCCGGAAATCGGTGTCAATTCGGGATAGCCGCACATGCACACGGTAGAGGATCCCTTTCGGCGGCGCCCGTCGGCCCGACGGGTGCGGGCATATCTCGCTCCCCGGTTGGTCGTCGGCCACATCGTCGTGATCGGGCTCGTCGCGTTGTTCGGCAGGCTCGGCTGGTGGCAGATTCGCAGCGCACTGGACGGGAGCACGATCAGTATCGGATACGCCGCGCAGTGGCCCACCTTCGCCTCGTTCGGCGTCTTCCTGTGGGTCCGATTCGTCCGCGAACACGTGGCCGCCAAGGCGGCGAGCAAGGTGGAGCCGGACGAGGCCGTACACGCTGTTGACCCGCCGCCACTGGTGTGGACGTTCGGTCAGGACGCCGGTGCGCCGTCCAGAGCGGCACCGTCGCAGACACCTTCGCCGCCCGACGACCCCGTGCTCGCCGAATACAACAGGATGCTGGAATGGCTCAACGCTGACCCACGAAGGCGATTGTCGGACTACCGCCCGTCATGACGACAGGCAATTTCGGAGACCCTTAGCACGATGAAGCGAGAAAGGCGGAGAATGGCACAGTCGCGGGGTCCGAAAATAGGCAGGCGTCCCAAGAAGAAGGCGGTCCCGGTGGCCGCTGCGCGGCCGTGGGGCGTCATCGCCACCGTCGCCGCCGTAGCGGTCCTGGCGGTGACCATCATCGGGTACGCCGCGTTCGCGTCGTGGCGGGGCACCCGTCCGTGGGGCGACCGTCTCGCGGAGATCTCCGGCCTGACCGACTACAAGGCGCAGAAGCCCGCATGGCTCACGCAGGATCACAAGGAGGGTCCGCTCGACTACGCGGTCAAGCCGTCGGTCGGGGGCGATCACAACGGTGCCTGGCAGAACTGCACGGGCGACGTCTACCCGGCGCCCATCGCCGCCGAGAACGCCACGCACAGCCTGGAGCACGGCGCCGTGTGGGTGACGTACCGGCCGGGCCTGCCGGCGGAGCAGGTGCGCCAGTTGGAGGAACGGGTCCGGGGCAAGGACTACACCCTGATGAGCCCGCAGGAGAACACGCCCGGCCCGATCTCGCTGCAGGCGTGGGGCTACCAGCTGGTCGTGGACTCCGCGAGCGACGAAAGGATCGACACGTTCCTGTCGGCCGCGCGGATCAATGCCGGCCCTGAGGTCGGGGCGCCGTGCTCGCGCGGCATCACCGACACCGGTACGGCGCCGCCTCCCTCCGCGGGAGGCTGAGCCGTGCACGATCAGAACGTCGACCCGGCACCTCCGCGACGGCGCGGCCTCGTTGTCCTGCTGGGCGTGGCCGGCGCGGCGCTGGCCGTTGCAGTGGGCCTCAGCATCGGTCTCGCGATGCCGGTCCTGACGGCGCCATCGGACGACTCGAGCGACGTCGGCTTCGCCCGGGACATGTCGACGCATCACGCGCAGGCCGTGGAGATGTCCATGCTGGGCGTGCGGCAGGCGGGTCTGGAGGAGGTCCGCCGGATGGCCCTGGACATGGGGCTGACGCAGCAGGCGCAGATCGGCACCATGCGCGCCTGGCTGAAGCAGTGGAACGTCCCGCCCACCGGCACGGGCCCACGCATGGCGTGGATGCGGGACGGTGGCATGTCGCACGACGCCGACATGGCCGACCAGCCTGCCGAGGACGCCCCGATGCCGGGCATGGCCACCGAGGCGGAGATGGCCCGGCTGGGCACCCTGTCCGGGGCCCAGTTCGATGCGCTCTTCTGTGACCTGATGATCCGTCACCACGCGGGCGGCATCGAGATGGTCGACGCCGTGCTCCGAACCGACCCCGAGGACGAGGTCCGGGAACTCGCCGAGGCGATCAAGGTGGGCCAGCAGAGCGAAATCAACGCCCTGACACAACTGAAGTCCAGGCTGTCGGAGCAGTAGGGTGGCGACCGTGACCTGGGAGGGCGACCGTGGGGCAGCGGGGCGTCGGCTGACGCCGCGGTGGATCCTGGCGTTCCTGGTTCTCGGCCTCGGTGCTCTCCTGCACGGGTCGCAGTGCGGTCTCACCGTCACCACGAGCGCGGGGTCGGCAGTCGTCGTTCATGAAGCGTCCGCCACGCCGATCGCGGTCGTCCTCGCTTCCGGCGACGCCGCCGGCATCCATGTGCCGGACAGCTCCGGAACCGCCGCCCAGCCGGATCCGCACCCCGGTACGGGTGGCTCATCGCACGCTCTGGCGGCCTGCCTCATGATGCTCGCGGCTGTCGCCGTAGCCCTGTTCCGCCTGCGCCGCACCGGTGGTGGCCCGGGGTCGGCCGATGACCGACCGCCCTGGCTGACCATGCTGGTTCCGCAGCTGCTCGCCGTGCCGACGTCCTCGACGGTCCTGCGTACATAGGCCCACCGGCAGCCATCGTCGACGCCCTCCTACGGGGGCCGACAGTCCAGTGCCCCGGTGAACCACGCAACCACCAGCCGTCATGACGGAACGATCCCCCGGCGCTCATCACGCCCAGGCCCGCGCACGCGCGCTTTTGCGGCGACGTGGTGAGTGACGGCCGCGCGCATCGTCCCCGGCGTGTCGGCCAGCACGAGAGGAACCTCAGTTGGCACCAACCCAGCGAAGAGGAGCAGCAGTCCTCGCGCTCGTCCTCGCCGTGGCCACCATTGCCGCCCCGGTCCCAGGTGTCGCCGCCGAACCCAACGATGCGGCTTCCACGACCGACGACGAAGGCGCCCCGAAGATGCTGCGGGAGGTGCTGGACTCCACCGGACGCGGCTACGTCAAGGCCAGGACGGCGCTCGACCGGTCGAAGAAGCGGCAGCTGACGCTGAGTCTTGAGCTGCAGAAGGCCGAGGCCAAGCGGGACGCCCTGCTCCCCGGCGTCCAGCAGATGGCGGCCGAGTCGTACCGCACAGGCAAGGTGACGCCGTTCAGCGTCCTGCTCGACAGCTCGACCTCCGGCGGCTTCCTGGAACGGGCGCAGGGCCTTTACGAGATCAACAGGGTCAACGATGCCCGCCTGCGCGAGCTCAACGAGGCCGTTGCCGCCGCCGGCAAGGCCCAGGCGGACGTCGATCGCGAGGTCGCGGAGGAGCAGCGCCAACTCAAGATCATGACGGAGCAGAAGCGGGCCGCCGAGAAGGCGCTGGCGCTCGTCGGCGGCAAGGAACTGACGGGTGGTCTGGTGGCCGCCACGTCACCGGTCGCGAGGGCCGCGCCGCGTGGCCCGGACGGCCAGTTCGGCGACGAGGGTTGCAACCAGGACGACCCCACCACGGGCGGGTGCGTCACCGCGCGGACACTCAACGCCCTGCGGGAGGCGAAGAAGGCCGGCTTCAACCGCTTCGTCGGGTGCCACCGCACCGGCGGACCCTTCGAACACCCCAAGGGCCGGGCCTGCGACTGGTCGCTGCGCAGCAGGGGTTTCAGCGCCGCCCGTAACGCCGACGAGAAGATCTACGGCAACAACCTGGCCGCCTTCCTCGTCCGCAACGCGGACCGCCTCGGGATTCTCTACGTGATCTGGTACGAGAAGATCTGGTTTCCCGCGACAGGATGGAAGTCCTACGGGGGCCCCAAGGATCACAAGGACCACGTCCACATGTCGATGTTGTGATGGGCGCTCGAAGCTACCGGGGGTGCCGCCGCCTCCGCCGTGACGTCCAGCCGATCGGCGTGAGCGTGCTGGTCGTCGCGGCGCTCGGGCTCGTAGGCGTCGCCGGCGTCGCGGCCGCCAGGGACGGCGATCGACTCGCCGTCCCAGCGCAGTCGGCGCCACCGCCGCCCCTCGACGATCGTGACGCCGCCAGCGCGTCCCGCGGACAGGCCCGGCCGCGGCCCCCCGCCGCCCCTGCCACGCCGCGAGTCGGCGAGTGGCGGGTGCCCCTGACCGACTACACCGTGACGTCGCAGGTAGGGCCGCGCTGGGGCGGAAACCACGACGGCATCGACCTGGCGGCGCCCGCGGGCACGCCGGTCGTCGCCGCGCATGCCGGGATCGTCACCGAGGCCGGGTACACCAGCGACTACGGCTTACGCGTCGTCGTGGACCACGGCAGCGGCACCACCACGGTGTACGCCCACTCCTCGCGGCTGCTGGTCGGCGCGGGACAGCAGGTCCGGCCCGGCGACCCGATCGCACTGGTCGGCGAGACCGGCAAGGCATTCGGGCCGCACCTGCACTTCGAGCTCCGCGTCAACGGCCAGGCCACTGACGTGCCGTCCTACCTGGCCCAGCGCGGCGCTGTTGTCGGACGTTGAGCACGAGGAACGGATGACGGACAACAGGACGGAACGCCGGCACGACGACGTCCAACCCGGCCCGACGCTCAGTGTGCTCCGGCTCAACCTCGTCAACCGGTACGTCGCGCAGAGGTTGCTGTTCCGGGGTGGACTCGAACGCAAGCCGGTGAACGCGTCGGTGTTCCGGCTCGTGTGGCCGCTGCTCACCCAGCGCCGGCTGCTCATGCCCTTGATGCGGCCGAAGGGCATCACCTGCTTCTACAGCAGGGCGCTGGTCCGGCGGCTGGCACGGCTCATCGGCGACCGTCCCTGCCTGGAGATCGCAGCCAGGGACGGCACGCTGTCGCGGTTCCTCGCGGCCGAGGGCGTGCGCATCACGGCCACCGGCGATCACAGCCGGCATCGCACGGCCGAGCACCCGGACGACGTCCTGAACGAGGACCCCAGGGTGGCGCTGCGCGCGCACCAACCGCAGGTGGTGCTCTGTTCCTGGCCCCCGCCCGGCAACTCGTTCGAGCAGCACGTCTTCCGGACTCCCAGCGTCGAGCTGTACATCGTCGTCAGCACCCGCGACGAGTCTCTCGCCGGCGACTGGGACGCCTACCGGGACCAGGCCGACTTCGTGCGGTTCGCAGATCCCCAGCTGAACAGGCTGGTCCTGCCGCCCGAGATCGAACCCGCCGTGCTGATCTTCCGCAGAGTGGGGGAGCAGTGAGCACCGACCCCCGCCACCAACGGCCGCAAGGAGACACCATGCCCGCCGCCTCGCCGCCGAACGTTCCCCCCGTGCGGGTCCGCCCGCGGGCAATCCGGATCGTGGCCTGTGCCGTCGCGGTCGTCATCGCGGCCGCGTTCGTGGCGTCGAGCAACACGTTGACCGACGAAGCGGCGTTCGCCGGGCGGCTGATCGATCGGGCCGGCTGGCCGCAGGCGGCGAGCGGCCTGCTGCTGGCCGCGGTGGTCGCCGTGGCGCCGTTCCGGATCGCCGCCGACGCCGACGCCGACGGCATCCACGTGCGGAACCTGGTGCGCGAGTTCACCGTGCCGTGGTCCATGGTGCGGGCGGTGCGGTACCACCGGGGAGCGCCGTGGGCCTCGCTGCAGCTGACAACGGAGGAGGTCGTCACGGTGCTCGCCGTCCAGATCGCCGACGGCCAGCGCGCAGTGGAGGCGATTCGTGGGCTGCGCGCGCTGCACGCTGCCGCCCAGCAGCGGTCCGGGGATCCGGACAACGGTGCTGCGGAGCCGGCTGAGTGATGACGATCTGGCTCGGCCGGCATCGCGGACGTCGACGTACTCGTCAATTCTGTCGCGAAGTGGCAATGCATCGCTGTCCTCCGCTATCATCGCTGGGTGGCGATGATAACCGACACGACGGGGATGCAGCCGGCCGACGACTTGGCTCCCGCCGCGGCACTCTTCCGGGGTCTCGCTGACCAGACGAGGCTGGAGATCCTGCGACGGCTGGCCGGTGGGGAGTTGCGGGTCGTCGACCTGACGGCCGAACTAGGAATGGCGCAGTCCACCGTCTCGGCACACCTGGCGTGCCTCCGAGACTGCGGCCTGGTGACCGGCCGGCCGGAAGGACGGCAGATGTTCTACGCGCTCTCACGCCCGGAACTGCTGGACGTGCTGCGCGCCGCCGAGCAACTGCTCGCCGCCACAGGCGCTTCCATCGCGCTGTGCCCGACATACGGCTGCGGCGAAAGCGACATGGAGGAGGGGCGATGACGGGTCAGCCGACCGCATTGAGCGCTGCCGAGACCGAACGCCTGACCCGCCGCGGCCTCCGCCTCGCGCAGTTCACCGTCGCCTACAACGTCGTCGAGGGCGCGGTGGCGATCACCGTCGGTCTGCTCGCCGGCCTCGTTTCTCTCGTCGGATTCGGCCTGGATTCCGGCATCGAGTCGGCGGCCTCCGTGCTGGTGGGCCTGCGCCTGGCCGCCCGGCTCCGCCATGGCGAGGCGGATGAGGCAAAGGAACGGCGCACGCTCAAGGCCGTCGCCGTCACGTTCTTCGTCCTGGCGGCCTACGTCGTCTTCGAAGGCGTGCGCAGCCTGCTCGGCGACGAGGAGCCGGACGCCTCGATCGTCGGTCTCGTGCTCCTGGCCGCCTCGGTGGTCATCATGCCGGTGCTGGCTGCCGCGAAGCGCCGCGTCGCCCTGCAGCTCGGCGGCGACCGGCTCATCCTGGCCGACGCCGCCGAGACCCGCATCTGCGTGCTGCTGAGCATCTCCACCCTCGTCGGGCTCGGCCTGTACGCACTGACGGGCGCGGCATGGCTGGACCCGGTCGCCGGATTCGTCATCGCCGCCTTCGCCATCCATGAGGGCCGCGAAGCCTGGGAGGGTGAGCTGGTTGAGGACGACGATGACGACGACTGAGCCGAACGCCCGGCAGGCGCCGCGGCGGGTGTGGCTGCGGCGCGCGTCGATGGCGGGCATCGCCGCCGGCGTCGTCGCGGCGGACCTGGGCGTCAAGGCTGCCGCCGAGACTTTTCTGGCCGGCGACGGGGTCCGGCTGGGACCACTGTGGCTGCACCTGAGCTTCAACCCGGGAGCGGCCTTCAGCCTCGGCGCGGACGGCCCGGCCTGGTTGGTGCCTGCCCTTGCTGCGCTGGTCGTGGCCGGTGTCGGGATCTACGCCTGGCGCGCCGGACCGGCCGCGAGCCGGCTGACGCGGGCGGCGCTCGCGATGCTTTTCGGTGGCGGCCTGGCCAACCTGGTCGATCGGATCGGTGACCGGGTGGTCACCGACTACCTGGACCTGGGCTGGTGGCCCTCGTTCAACCTGGCCGATGCCGCCCTCTGCATCGCGGTCACAGTGCTCGTCGTGACCTCTTTTCGTGGTACCGACGGTGACCGCCACGCCGACGACGTTGCCGAACGCTGAAGCTGGGATCGTCCATCAGGTTGAGCTGCGCCGCCGAGGTGCGCTCAGCTGGGCGTGCGTGGCGCGTACATGATGACCGCGACACCGACGACGCAGATCGCCGCGCCGATGACGTCCCACCGGTCCGGCCGGAACTTGTCGACGACCATGCCCCATGCCAGGGAGCCGGCGACGAACACGCCGCCGTAGGCGGCGAGGATCCGACCGAAGTTCGGGTCCGGCTGGAAGGTGGCCACGAAGCCGTAGGCGCCGAGCGCGAGGACGCCGGCGGCGATCCACCACAGGCCGCGGTGCTCCCGCCAGCCTTGCCACACCAGCCACGCCCCGCCGATCTCGAACAGTGCGGCGACGGCGAACAGCAGGATGGAGCGGGCGACGGTCATGCCGGAAACCTACCCGGCCGGCCGCCGCCGCTGATCATGCTGATGCGCTGGTGGTGGCGCACGCGCAGCCGGTACCGCCGCCGCATCCGCCGTGGCGGCGGCGCCGGCGTGACCACCACCAGGCCGCGCCGGCGAGGGCTACGAGGGCGACGGCGATGCCGGGCATCCAGGCCCCGGCGGCCGCCCATCCGGCACCGGACAGCACCCCGGCGGCCAACAGCAGCGGGATGGCACAGCACGCGGCGCATGCGGCGCCGGCGAGTCCGGTCAGGCCGGAGGGCAGCACCCGGCGGGCGCGGTCAGCGAGCGTCGGCATCGGGGTCTCCTAGAGCGATGGTGGCGAAGGGGATCGGGCAGCAGGGCTCACCGGCACATGCCACGAGGTCGTCGCAGCCGGCGTCGAGGGCGGCCCGCAGGGTCCCGGCGATGACCTGCAGGTCGGCGATCTTCGCCTCGATCTCGGTCAGCTTGGTCCGGGCGCGGGCCTGCAGGCCCGCGTCGGGGCGTCGTCCGTGCCGGTGGCGGCCCGCTTCGAGCAGGTCGGCGACTTCGTCGAGGGTGAAGCCGAGCCGCTGTGCCGCCTTGATCACCCGTAGGGCGGTGACGGCCTCGGCCGGATACAGGCGGTGCCCGCCGAGGCTGCGCTCGGGCTCGGCGAGCAGGCCGCGGCGTTCGTAGTAACGCAGCGTCTGCAGGTTCACGCCCGCCGCGGCGGCGACCTGGCTGCTGCGCAATCCGGTCATGCCGCCATGCCTGTGGCCGCGCGTTCGGCGAGCGCGTCGAGGACATCGACGTGCGCGGCCGGAACCTGCACGTCCAGGTGCAGCGCGCCGGCGCCCTGGGTGCCGGGCGCGGCGAACGTGAACGTGAAGAAGGAGCAGCAGGCGGTCTCCCGGCCGGCCGTGGTCTCGGCCGCGGGGTCGAGGTGCCACCGCAGCCGCGTCGGGGCCATCCGCCGCTGCGCCCGCAGCGCAGTGGCGAAAAGGTCGTCGAACTCGGCCAGCCGCAGCGGACGGTCAGCGGTGGGCAGCGTGCATGCCTCCGGCACCCACGCTTCGTCGTTCGTGGTCATGCCTCGACGGTAAGCCCGTACCTAGGTACAGGATGCAACCCCGCGAGCGGATCTCACGCGGTGCGCCGGCCGATGCCGGGCAGAAAGCGGCCGACCCGCTGTTCGTAGGCAGCGTAGGCCTGCCCGTGCTGCCGCCGTAGGTACGGCTCCTCGACGAGCCGGACCTGCAGTTCGATGGCGATGATCGCCGCGATCAGGCCGCCGACGGCGATGGCGTTCGGCACGGTGAGCGCGATGCCGGCGGCCGTGACCATCATTGCCGTGAAGATGGGATTGCGGGCCACGCGGAACGCGCCGCCGGTGACCAGGGGCGGGGACTCACCGGGATCGACACCGATGCGCCACGAGGTGCCCATGGACGTCTGCGCCAGAACGGTCGCCGCGATGCCCGTCACCATCAGGGCGATTCCGACGGCGGCCGCCGCGGTGCCGTCGAGGGGCGGGATGGTCGGCATGCCGAGCAGGGACGCCACGGGCGCGGCCAATCCGGTGAGCAGGGCGGCAGCCATCAACAGCGTGGCGGCGCGCTGCCAGCCCGCCGCGAATCGGGGGCCGATGCGCAGGCCGGTGTCGCCGGTACGCCGGTACTGCCGCAGCGTGGCAAGGCCGAACGCCAAGGCGAACCAGACGACGTACAGCGCGAGCGCCGTGATGGCCCGTGCCGTCATCGCGGTGCTCCGCCGCGGCCAGTTGCCTGCGTGTATCGCCCTGTATGCATGACTCAGTCCTCGCCGTCGTCGAGTTGATTGGTACAGCATATGCTGTACCGTCGTCCTCGTGGAGACCCTGGTGAACGGTCAGGCCCTGGCTCGGTTCGGGCACGCCCTGTCGGACCCGACCCGTGCCCGCCTGCTGCTGGCCCTGCGCGAAGGCCCGGGCTATCCGGCCGAGCTGGCCGAGAGGCTGGGCACCACCCGGCAGAACCTCTCGAACCATCTGACCTGCCTGCGAGGGTGCGGCTTGGTCGTGGCCGTGCCCGAGGGCCGGCGGACCCGATACGAGCTGGCCGACGCCAACATCCGGCACGCGCTGGGTGACCTGCTCGGGCTCGTCCTCGCCGTCGACCCGGCGATCTGCCCGGACGCGGACGAGAAGGGCTGCTGCTGATGGCGGGGGAGCCGCTGCTGCAGATCCGTGCCGCCGGTCCGGCACCCGCTCGCCGGGAGAAGCTGGCCCGCCGCGTCCGCCTGCTCGTCGCGGCGACGATCACCTACAACGTCATCGAGGCGATCGTGGCGATCACCGCCGGCACGATCGCGTCGTCCACCGCCCTCATCGGGTTCGGGCTCGACTCCGTCATCGAGGTGTCGTCCGCGCTCGCGGTCGCCTGGCAGTTCTCCGCCCGCGACCACGAGACGCGCGAGAGGCTCGCGCTGCGGATCATCGCGGTCTCGTTCTTCGCCCTCGCGGCATACGTCGGCGTGGAGTCCGTGCGTGCGCTCGTGACGGGCGAACGTGCCGAGCACTCCACGGTCGGCCTGGTGCTGGCGGCGGCGTCGCTGCTGGTCATGCCGTTCCTGTCGTACGCGCAGCGGCGCACCGGACGGGAGCTCGGCTCCCGGACAGCTGTGGCCGATTCGAAGCAGACGCTGCTGTGTACGTACCTGTCCGCGGTGGTGCTGGTGGGGCTGGCGGTGAACAGCCTGTTCGGCTGGTGGTGGGCCGACCCCCTTGCCGCACTCCTGATCGCCGCGGTGGCCGTCAAGGAGGGCCGGGAGGCGTGGCGCGGCGACGCTTGCTGTGCCGTTCCCGCGGTGTCGAAGGCCGACGACGACGCCTGCGGGTGCGCGCCTGGTTGTTCCTGCTGTGCTCCGTCCTGACCCGCGCCCGGTCAGATGCCAACCTGGCCGGGCCCGACCGTGGCCCGGAGCCAGATGGTGAAGGCGGACCACCAGCCGGTCATCAGCAACACGCCGACGACGATCATCAGCGCGCCCCCGACCCGGCTGACCGTCCGGCCGTGCCGGCGCGCGACCGCGATGGCTTTCATCGCCGCGCCCAGGCCGGCCGCGACGAGCATGAACGGTGCGCCGAGGCCCGCGCAGTAGGCGATCGCCAGCACGACCGCGCGGTCGACGGTGGCGTCGACGGCGGCGAGCCCCAGCACGGCCGACAGTGTCGGGCTGACGCACGGCACCCAGCCGAGCCCGAACACGACGCCGAGCAGCGGGGAGCCGGCCAGCCCGGGGCTCGGCATCCACCGCGGGCGGCGCTGTACCTGCGCGATCGGGAGCAGGCCGAGGAAGCTGACGCCCATCAGGATGGTGAGCGCCCCCACACCGATCTCCACCGCGCGGGCATGCTCGAACAGCAGCCGGCCGACGTTGGCGACGAGGACTGCGGTAAGGAGGAAGACCGCCGTGAAACCGGCGATGAACAGGACCGTGCCCGCGACGGCCCGGCGCCGCTCCCCGGTGGCCTCCGCGCCCGTCATGCCCGCCACGTAGGAGACGTAGCCGGGGACGAGCGGCAGGACGCAGGGCGACAGGAAACTCACGAGCCCCGCGAGGATCGCCACGCCGATCGCCGGTAGCAGCGACCCCGAGCCGGCGATGCCGGCGAACATCTCACCCACCGCGCGGTTCCTCCGCGACGGAACGGATGAGCGGCTCCAGCTCGCGCCGCGTGACGGCCTTGCGCAGCACCGCGGCGACGCGGCCGTCGCGGTCGATGAGCACCGTGGCGGGGATCGTGTTGGGGGAGACGTCGGCGAAGCCCAGCACCACCCGGCCGGCCGGGTCGAACAGGCTGGGGTAGAGCTCGCGACCCTCGACGAACGACTTCGCCTGGTCGCGGCCGTCGCGGATGTTGACGCCGACGAACCCCACGCCGAGGTCCTTCGTCGCCGTGTACGCGTCGTTGAGCTCGCCGGCCTCAGCGCGGCACGGCGCGCACCAGGACGCCCAGAAGTTCACCACGACGACCATGCCGGCGACCGTGGCCGGATCGAAGCGGCTCCCATCCAGGACCTCGCCGGTCAACTCGGGGGCCGGCTGCCGCTTCGCCGGCTCGTAGGTCACGACGGCGCCCGCGGGCACGCGCCCGTCATCGATGGACCGGACGAGTCCGTTGCCCTGCTGTCCGGTGGCCTTCGGTGGGCCGCCCGCGCAGCCCGCCAGAACGGCGACGACCGTCAGCGCGCCGGCGAGGACCCGGAGGGTGCGGTTCACGTCGACTCCCGTCGTGGGTGGAGGGTCATGGCGTCGCGGCGGCTGTGGGGCTGTCGGCCTGACGTCCGGCCGCACCGGTCGCGTCACGCGCACGGTTCACGAGCCCGGCGAACTCCTGCTCGAAGGCGTCGTAGCCGGTTCGGGGCAGGCCCGCGGCGCTGATCTGACATCCGCCCGGAGCAGGGGTGACGCGGAACCACACGCGGCGCCGGCGGAGGCTGAGGGAGACCGTCAGCCCGGCGAGCATCGCGACCGCACCCGCCAGGGCCAGAGGTTCGCCCGGGTCGTGCCGGACCGCCACGGTGATCCAGCGCTGGGTGCCCAGGAACTCGAGCGTCGAGCCGTCGTCGAGCGTCCACGCCTCGCCGCGCCGCAACAGCTTGGCCGGGGTGTCGAGCTGCTTGAGCCTGCCGTCGTCGAGCGCGCGTTGCGGCAGGGCGTACACCGATTGCGGGACCCCGGTCTCGAGGCCGAGGTTGCCGCGGTAGGCGGTGAGCAGCACGGCCGGGTCACGCTCGGTGGGGTGAGCGGAGATCCCGGGCGGGCCCCCGGCGGGCACGGTGGGTACGTAGACGCCGGCGAAGCCGACCTGGGCGTCCTTGGAACGGGCGCCCGTGCGGGTGTCGGCGTTCGCGTCGGGGAACAGGGCGACGCCGTCACTGGTGAGCATGCCGTCCGCCGGCAGGAACGGCACGACCGCCGTCTGGGCACGCCCGGCGCGGTCGGTGTAGCGCAGCTGAGGGGCGTAGCCGTGCCCGAGCAGGTAGACGTTGGCGCCGTCGAGGCGCAGCGGCGAGTTGACCTCCAGCTGGTACGGCCGCTGCTCACCGTCGACGCCCGACCACGCGACGTCGGCGCTGAACGTCGTCGGCTGGCCGGCCTCGGTGAACTCGGCGGTGAACCGTTGCAGCTCGACGCAGTAGCCGGGCACGTCGGCCTGCGTGAGCCGCGGGCCCAACCCGTACTCGTCGAACTGCTGGACGCTGGTGCAGAAGGCGTGGTCCGGGCCCGCGACGACCAGGCGATTGCCGTACCAGCCCCAGCCGTACCCGATCGCGACGCCGACCAGGACCGCGAGCACGGAGAAGTGGAACAGCAGGTTGCCGGTCTCGCGCAGGTACCCCTTCTCGGCCGCCACCGCCACCGAGCCGTCGTCCTCGGTGCGCACGTCCACCCGGAATCCGCGCAGCGTGCCGCGGATGACCTTCGCGGCCTCCGCGGCCGGCAGCGCCGCCGCGCCGACCTCGGCGTGTGCGGGGAGCCGGCTGAACACCTTCGGCGCGGTGGGCGGCCGGCGGAACATCGCGGTCGCGTGCTCCCGCATCCGCGGCGTGAGGCAGCCGACCAGCGAAGCCATGAGAAGCAGATAGATGCCCGCGAACCACGGCGACGCGTAGACGTCGAACATGCCGAGCCGGTCCCACCAGCGGGACAGGTCCGGGTTCGCGCGCCGGTAGGCGTCGACCTTCTCGATGCCGAGGTTGCGCTGGGGGACCAGCGAACCCGGGATCGCGGCGAGCGCCAGCAGGAAGAGCAGGACGAGGGCGGTCCGCATGCTGGTCAGCCAGCGCCACCAGCGGCGCGCCAGACTCACCACGGCACGCCCCCTCCGCCTGGAGTCCTGTATTCCCTAAGCAGCTTAGGTGATGGCAGGTGGCGGATCAGAGCAGGGTGCGCCAGTAGGTCCAGAACGCCTGGCCGATGAGGGCCGTGAGAATCAGCAACCAGATCGTCGGGACGGCACTGTGCACCCGCGCCGTGGCCCCGCCGACCCGGCGCAGCCGCCCGCCGCCGCCCAGGTGGCCCCGGTCGAGGTTGTACAGCGTCGTGTAGCAGAACACGACGATCATCACGACCCAGACCACCATGCAGTACGGGCACAGCGCCCCGATGCGGTACACGCTCTGGAAGAAGAGCCAGTGCACGAAGACGACGCCGAAGAGCACCCCGCCCTGGAGCGCCAGCCACCACCACCGCGGCAGGCGAATGCCGGCCAGCAGCGCCACCCCGGTCGTCGCCACCACGGGGAAGGCGGCCAGGCCGATCAGCGGGTTCGCGAAGCCGAACACCTCTGCCTGGTCGGTCGTCATCACCGACCCGCAGGAGAGGATCGGGTTGATGGAGCAGCTCGGGACGTAGGTCGCGTCCTTCAGCAGCGCCATCTTCTCCACGGTGAGGACGAACGCCGCCGCGGCGCCGAGTACGCCGCCGACCGTGAGGACCCAGCCGAGCAGCCGGTCGGTCAGCGGTCCGGCCGCTGGCACCTCGACCGGCGGCCGCTGCGTGGTCGCGGTCACTGCGCGAGCAGCTCGTCGACGGCCGCCTTCAGCCCGTCGTAGGTGGGATCGCCGGTGAACTTCTCGCCGTTGATGAAGAACGTCGGGGTGCCCTGCACGCCGAGCGCCTGCCCGTCCGTGAAGTCTGACTGCACGCGGGCCTTCACCTCGGGGCTCGCGACGTCCGCGCGGAACTCCGCCATGTCGAGGCCCAGCTCCTGGGCGTACTGCTCGAAGGTGGCGGTCTGCGACTGCTGGTTGTGGCCCCACGCCTGCGCGTTGTCGAAGAGCTTGACGTACATCTCCTCGAACTTGTCCTGCCGCGCCGCGGCCTCGGCGGCGTGTGCGGCGTTGAAGGCGTTCGGGTGGCTCTCGATGGGGAAGTACCGCACCGCGTAGGTGATGCGGTCGGCGTACTCGGCGCGCAGCTTCTCGACGTGCGGGTACGCGGCCAGGCACGACTCACACTCGAAGTCGAGGAACTCGACGACGGTCACCTTGCCGTCGGGGGCCGTCGAGAGGCGGTGGCTGTCCGCGCGGACAGCGGCGTCGACGGCGGCCGAGGGTTGTGGGGACGTCGCCCGGTTCACCAGAACCACGCCGAGGACGGCCACCAGCGCCACCGCGAGAGCGCCGAGGGTGACCTTCAGGTTGGTGCTCATGCCAGGCTTGCGGATCTGCCGGGCGGCCTTGCCCGCGCTCGCCTTCGCGCCCGGCTTTCCACCGGTTGGACGGCTCGCGCCGGAGCCGCCCTTGGCGGTGGGACGCTTACGGGCGTTGGACTTGTTGGCGGGCACGGCTTCTCCTGTGGTGAGTTGCTGGGACGCGATGAGCGTCGGATCGCGTGGGCGCAGAGACGATTCATGCAAAGTCAGCTGTACGAAGCCTGGGAATGGAGTCTTGGTTGTTCAGAATCACGGACTGGCCCTCGTCGGGTCGCGCCCTGGCCCAGTTCGTCTTGGCAGTGAGCTGCGCTGATCCCCGGACGGCCGCCCATCGCCAGTGAGCGGATGAGCGTAAAAGCCTCGGGAACCTGCGGCAGGTCGGAACACCGTCACCCCTCGATCCCGGACCCTGCGCCCATCGTTGTGCCGCTGTCCCATGACATCTCCCGCTTGCGACTGTCGCATGGCTCCCAAGGAGCTTAGGTGATGGCGGCTGGCCTCAGAAATGCTCCCTCCGAGCGCTGCCCTCGGGCAACCGAGCCGGCGGCAAGGCTCGTCAGCCATCCGTGACGCGCGTCCGCGACGCCTGGACCCTCGCCCGGCAGTCGACCCAGAAGAGCGCCCTGCAGACCGCGCTGGACACCTTCGCCAGCCTGATCGATCGACGCATGCCGTGGACGCGTGCCAGGCAGCTCATCAGGCCGGCTGGCCGGCGCCGTCGGCCCAGTGGACGAACAACCGTTCTCCTCGGAGTGGGTGGATCGCGAGCGGGAACGTGACGAGATGCGCGAGGCTGATTCCTTGCCGGGACGCGAGCACCGTGAAGCCGAGCCGGGTGTAGTAGTCCTCAAGGTCGCTGTTCTTGTCGATCTGTCCGTAGATGGCGTGCCATCCCAGCCCGGTGTAGAGCTGCACGCACGCGTTGATCAGGGCGGTCCCGATGCCGTGGCCGCGGGCCGCCTCGTCGACCGCGACGCCCTTGATCTTGATTACGGTGTGGGCGGCCAACAGGATCTCCGGCAGTGGCACCCCCGCCTGTATGGCCTGGCCGAGGACCCGTACTGGTGGCAGGGACATCAGCACGCCCGCCACGGCGCCGTCGGCGTCGACGGCCACGAGCAGCGACGACAGCGCCATCATCAGGTCGTCGGCGGACTTCGCGCCCAAGCCGGTCAGGACGGGCTCTGTGCGACGTTGGCGGTGGGCCTGCAGCAGCCCCTGCGCCAGCATCGGACTGCCGAGCATGAGGGCACCGTCCTCGCCGATAGTGGGCTCGGCCAGCGGGAGCAGCCGCAGGACGGCGGCGGCATCGGCGGGCTGGGCGAGGCGGATCCGGTACCCCGACGGCCCGGCCAGCCCGGCCAGGTCGACCGCGGGGCGCAGCCGCCGCGCGGCCGCGACCCGGCGGCGATCCGGCGTCCGTTTCCGGCTCTTGCTCTTCGGCACCAGCACTCACATCCTCGGTCGCGACGGCAGTCTGCGAGCACTGTAGGTACGCGGTACGACACTCTTCGATATCGTCGCGGTGACCTATCGCCGACATCGGACCCTCACGGGTCCACACCGGCCGCACCTCGCGGCGGCAGAAGGGTGCTTTGCCGATGACCGACACCAACACCCCGCCCGTCGCCTACCGGTTCGACGCCGCGGACGTACCGGTGCTGCGCCGGGAGCTGGCCGACTGGTACGGCGGCCCGCAGGGGGTCATGTACTACCGCAACGCGATCGAGCTCGGCCGGCAGGAGGTCCGCCCTCCCGGCCCGCCGGATAAGGTCGCGGCCCTGCTGGCCGGCGCCGAGGCGACCCGGCTGCGCGAGGGCGACCTCTGGTACGTCGACGAGGACTTGTGCGCGCTGCTCAACGCCGCGCACGCCAGCATGCCGGTGTTCGCCCCGCGCCCGTCGGACCTGCCCTCGAAGACCGGCTTCGCGGTCTTCGCCGAGCCGATCTTCATGTACCCGGGGGAGGAGGCACACGACGACGAGCTCGCCGACCGGCTCGCGCCGCGGCAGCGCAGCGCCGAGTACGACCGGATGCTGGCCAAGCTGCGCGCCGAGCAGGAGGCCATCGTCGCGGTGTCCTGGGGCCCGGTGACCAACCCGCACTGGACCGCCGGCGGGCTGTGGATGTCGTTCTACGCCGCGTCCGCGGTGCACTTCGCCGACATGTTCGACGACCCGGCCGCGGCCCGGCGGGCCCGCGGGCTGCTGCCCCGGCTGATCGTCGACAACGAGGCCACGATGGCCTGGCGCCCGGACGGCACCGACCCGCAGCCGTACCAGCTGCCGGCCCTGGCCGACAGCCGCGGCACGTTGAGCTGGGCGCGGCTGGTTTTCGCCGCCTTCCAGCTCGCCGCGCAGGTTAACCTGGCTGAACGCGAAGAGCTGCCCACTCCGCGGCCGGAACGCCGCCGGGCGCAGCGCGCCGGTCTGCCGGAACGCGACGTGCGGATCGTGCGGCTGCGCCGCAGCCTCACCGCCGCCCGAGACGCCGAGCACGACGCGGCCGGCGGCCGGGAGTGGCGGCACCGCTGGGTGGTGCGCGGGCACTGGCGCAACCACTGGTACCCGTCGCTCAACGACCACCGGCCGCTCTGGATCGCCCCGTACCTCAAGGGGCCAGCCGATGCGCCGCTGCTCGGCGGCGAGAAGGTCACCGTCGTCACCGCCGACACACGCGCAACGGGCGCGGGCTAACGAGCGAACTGGAAGAAATTCTTGACGTCATGGAACAGATCCTCGCCACGCTGTCGTGAGGAGAGCATGACCGCGAGCACCACGACGATGGACGAGACGATGACCGACGAGCACAGGGACGGCGAGTACAGGTTTTCCAACGTGCTGGAGCCGGAACACGAACACGCGACGCCAGAGATGTACCCCCGCCTTGGAAAGATCGCGCGCCATGTCGGCCACTGCAAGTGGCGGACGCTGACCTGCATCGGAAGTCGGTCGGTGTCGCCCTCCCCCGGCTCGCGTCGACCGGCTTGGCTGTACTGATGGCTGTACAGCCATCTGATCCGTAGAGGCAGGCAAGGCGGACTCGTTCGCCCCTCACCTTGTCGCCGCCGTCGGGTGGGTGTGCTGCCGATGGCCGCGCGTGGCGGTCCGCTGGGGTCAAGCTGGGGTCACGGTTCGGAGTGTTCCGGCGCCCGGAATCCGGTGGTGGGCCATACCGTCTTCGTTGTGATAGACGACGACGCCTTTTGGGCGCTGATCGGCACGTTGGGTCGTGACCCGGACGACGATGACTTCACGCGGCTCACGGACCGGCTGGCGAACCGGAGCGCGGAGGACATCACGGGCTTCGCCGACCAGCTCGCCCTTGCCCTGTATGCGCTGGACACGCCGGCGCACTTTGCCGCCGTCCGGCCGTTCGTCGCCGGTGACGACTCGTTCCTGTACGTACGGTGCGCTGCCGTGGCCGCTGGCCGTAAGGCGTACGAGAAAGCGGCCGGCCAGCCGAAGTCGCTGGAACGCTTCGGCGACCGGGACGCCGAGCCGCTGCTGACGGTGGCGCCCGAGGCGTTCGAGCGCGCCACCGGCATGCTGTGGGAACACGAGACCCCGGTCAGCTATGAGATGGGCAGCAACGCCTCCGCCTGGGGCGCCGTCCTCGTACCGGCCGAGCCCGACCTGCCCCGCTCGTGGTTGACCATGATGTGTGGCTGGGGGCTCGGTGACTGGCCGCCGCCGGCCTACGGCCAGCTCCTCGACCATGTGATGCAGGCGTTGGCCCATGACCCGGCCTGGGAACGGTGGTGGTCGGCCGCGGGCGTCCCGGAATGCGAGCTGTCGCTGATCCACGACCGATCCGGATTTCCCACGCCCGGCACGACTTTCAAGAAGGGCCGCAAGCGCATCGCAGCGGAGTTCGTCCGCAACCCGGCGCCCTTCACCAGCGACGACCCGACCGACCTGCTGCCCCACGCGGTCGACGAGGTGGTCTCCATGCTGGCGGCGGTACGGGACCGATTCGACCTTCCGCCGCTGCCCCCGGTGGACCTGCCGCCGCTACCAGCTGACATCGGGCGCGGCTTCGCTGAGGAGGAGCCGTTGCCGCCGTTGCCGCCGGAATTGTTCAAGCGCGTCACCCGGCAGGGCGGACTCAAGCCGGAAAGCATCGCGGCCTACTACCGCCACAACCCCAACGCGGAAGGGGCGGACTTCTGGCTCAGGCACCTTCCGTCGCTGACGGAAATTCCCGACCCTGACCAGCACGCGGGCGGATAGGCCATCCGATGTGCCGAGGCGCTTGCTGCTTTCTCGCTGCCTGCTGACCCTCAGGGCCAGCATCGCGCTGTCGATGAGAAGCGTGCTTCGGTGTCAGCGATGGGAAGGCAGGTCGATGGACCTGGTCTACGGCCTTGTCGTCTTGAGCGGCGGATGGGCATGGTTCCGACTCAACCAGTGGATTGTTGAGCGGAAGGGCCTTGATCACCGCCCATGGTTCGTACCGAGCCTCTGGGGCCCGGTTGGCACGCTGTGCATCGTCATGGCGCACCCGCGAGGTTGGTCCCGACCTACAGATCAGACGTAGATCAACGTCAGTGCTCGCTATTGATCACGATGTGTCGCACGTGGGAGTCGCGGGTTGCGCGTCGTCGTCGCCCGGGTCCAGCGCCGGTGCGTAGTCATGAGTTCTGCCTCGACATCGGTCGGTCGATCTGGTCCCGCGCGATGCCGGCGCGAGCCAGCGGGTGCCGACGGCGGGCCGATGGCGCCAGCAAATGGGAGCGGGTGCGCAGTCCTTGATCGGGATGCCATTCTAGGTTGCTCGGCCTCTGATCCTGGCGAATGCGTCGACCGCCGTGTCGTCGGCATCGGGCAAGGTGTGGAGGTACTGCTCGGTGGTGGAGATGCTGCCGTGCCCGAGCCGCTCCTTGACAACCTGGAGGTCCGCGCCGCCGGCGAGCAACCACGAGGCGTGCGCATGTCGCAAGAGCTGCATTCTGATGGCCACGTCCAGACCTGCCTTGGCCAGCGCCGGGCAGACGACCGAATCGCGAAACCACCGGCGCGGGATGTGGCCGTCGGTCTCCCATCGTCGTTGCGGCCGCGGTTGGTCCTTGCCGCGGGACCGGCGCTCAGCGCGGTAGTCGGCGTACGCCCGGCGGCAGTACGCGCAACGGCATGGCCCGGCCGCGTAGGCGCTGAGAGTTCCGTGTCGGTACCGGCGTCCCGATCCATTCGGCTCGGTGAGGCCGAGGTCTGCGGGAATGGCGGTCGAGGTCCGCGCCGGTGGACCGGGGACGCGATACAGGAAAATCAGGTCATCGGGGGCTAGAGCCCGATCGTCAACGCTCGCCTGGAGCTTCGCCGTGATGGCTCCGCTGAGCCTGAAGCGCCGCCATTCCTTGTCCTTCGGGTACTCCTTCACGAGAAAGCGACCGCCGACCGGGTGGTACTTCGGGTTCACCTCGACGACCGTCCGGCTCACGGTGACGATGCGGTTGGCGAAGTCGATGTCTCGGGGCCGCAGTTCGGTGAGCTCGCCCCATCGCATACCGCTTTCGATGTCGGTCTCTACCATCAAGCGCGACATGTCATCGGGCAAACAGCCGTAGAAGGCATCGAACTCTGCCGGAGTGATGATGCGCAGCGGCTTCCTCGGCACCGTCGGCGTTTTGACCCCCTTACAGGGGTGGAGCACCGTCACCTGATCGTTGAGGGCGGTCGTGAAGATGGCGCTCAGAATCGTCTTGGTGAGCCGGATGGTCCTCGGTGTCATGCCCCGTGCCTGGAGCAGGCCAACCCACTCGCGCACGTGCGAGGGCAGGATCTCGATCATCTTCATGTCGCCGAAGTGGTTCAGGATGTGCGCGTAGATGGTGTAGGTGTAGCCCTCGCGCGTGGTTGCCTCCATGACGTGGTTGGGCAGCCACTCGTCCTCGACGTACCGCCGGAAGGTCTGGCGGCCGCGCGCCGGATCTCCTGCGCGGCCCTCGGCGACCTTCGCCTCCGCGCGTTGCCACGCCTTGTTGGCCTCTCTCTTGCTCGTGAAGGTGCCGGCCGACCGCCGCCTGCCGCGGATGTCGTCGTAGTAGGCGGTGTAACGGACCGACCCGTCGACCCCGACGCGCTTCCGAGACTGGCCCATGCGGACCCCCAAGATCATCTGACCCTCATTTGACCCCGGATCTGGCGTACGTCCGCGGACCTCGGAGACATAAGGCGTCATGAATGTATAGGCTCTGAGCTGCACTCTAGCGGCGTGACATCAAGGTCGGAAGTGGCCGATTGAACCGTTCGTCGCGGCTGGGGGTCAAGGGGTCGTCGGTTCAAATCCGGCCGTCCCGACAGCAGATCAGGGTCGTTGAAGCGGGATTATTCTCAGCTTCAGCGGCCCTTTTCCGTGCCTGCATCCCGGTCGCATGTCGATCAGACCACCCGCCGCGGGGGACCATCTGGGGACCGGCGGGCCGACAGGTGGGGGCTCAACGCCGTACCGGCGGCATCGATCGACTGCCGGTCCGGCCGGCATCCCAGCGTCCGCCATTCATGTCAGGCCGGTGTGCCGCAAGTCGTGCCGCTGCAGGCGTGTGGGCCTCAGACATGGAGGAGGCCGACAGTTCACCGCAAGTCGTAGCCGCGGGGATCGCTCGGGGATCACGCGCCATGTGCGCACGGAAGGACGACGAGGCACCGCCGTCCTGTGGCGCGCTCGTCGAGTGGTGTCTTGATCCGGTCAACAGCGGCTCCTTGATTGGTCGGCTCCGACCCCATGTACGTCACTACGAGTTCGACGTAGCTCGGGTTGGCGAGGGCTGGCGGCCGCTTGTCGCGGACTGTCACGAGTGGCTTTGGCATCGTTTCCCGACTCCGAGCTGCTTGCGATCAAGCAAGAGGGGGGAGCCCTCTCGTATCGGGCGTTCCGCGCCCGTGGATTGACGGCCGGCGGACTTGGTCGGCCGATGAGGAAGCCGAACTCGACGCAATCACCGAAGAGTCCGGGCAGCGTTCTGAGGCGATCTGCGAGTGGTGTGGCGCGGCTGGCAGCTGCGCGCTTGGCGAACATCGGAACTCACGCTCTGCGACGATCGCTTCCCAGATCCGCCCGTGCGTCGGTCGTGACGTAAGACAGTCGTGGCTCCCGGCGCCGGGGACCATGTGGGGGCCACACGCCATGCGCGAGGTCGAACACACCGAGGTCACGTAGGCGTCAGCCATCCGGTCACACGCGTCCTGTGCTGGCAGACGGCGGCGCTTACGTTCTGGGCGTCCAGGGGTCGTGGTGCAAATCCGGCCGTTTCGACAGCAGAGCAGGCCGCTTGCGCCGTTCGCGTGCCTCGGCGAGCAGCTGGATAGCCGTGATCTCGTGGCGGTTTCTCACGGTACGCGCGCCGGGACTCGACCGTGGAGCGTGCTGTTTGATGTCGGCTCGCCCCAGGAGGCTTCGAGCACGTCGACGCTGACCTCGTCAACGACTCGGTCGTGAGTGCGCCGTCGTTCGAGGATGCGCCGGCGTAGTCGCGGGTCGGCGGCGATCGGTCGAACTGCCGCGTCCCGCGGGGCCTCCGTCCACGCGGGCGAACTCACCCTCTCTGGATGGCAGGAGTGTGCCGCGCTCGCCGCACCCGCGCAGCCGGTGACAGAACTCTGACATGGCCGTCCGTCCAACTTGGGTGACCGCTCAGGCTTTTGCACCTCAACAGGGCCGCGGTTACAGAGCTGGAACGGTCGAGAAATGTCAGAGCAATGACGCTCGCCCAATCTTCTCGCAGCTGCAGCGGCCGGCTGTGCCTCGCCTGCGACACCGGGCGCGGTGCTCGTCACGCCTCCTTCACCAGGAACGGAGTTCCATACATGACCACCACCAGGAACCGGCGGCGTTCGCTTGCGGCCACCGGCGCGATCGCGACGGTCGTCGCCCTCGTGCTCGCCGGATGCGGCGCGCGCGCCGGCGACGGGCAGCCTGCCGCCGCGTCGGCCGGGCCCAGCTGTGTCGACACCTCCGGCAGTACCGTCAAGCTCGGCTTCCTCAACTCCCTCACCGGCGGCATGGCGATCTCGGAGAAGACCGTCTCCAATGTGCTGCACATGGCTGCCGACGAGATCAACGCCGGTGGCGGCATCCTCGGGAAGAAGATCGAGTACGTCCAGGAGGACGGCGCCACCGACTGGCCCACCTTCGCGGAGAAGGCCGGGAAGCTGCTCACCCAGGACTGCGTCGCCGCGATCTTCGGCGGCTGGACCTCGTCGTCCCGCAAGGCTGTGAAGCCGGTCGTCGAGAAGCACAACGGCCTTTTCTTCTACCCGGTGCAGTACGAAGGCCTTGAGGCGTCGCCGAACATCTACTACACCGGTGCGACGACCAACCAGCAGATCATCCCGGCGATGGACTTCCTCGCCTCCAAGGGCGTGAAGCGGCTCTTCCTCGCGGGTAGCGACTACGTCTTCCCGCGTACCGCGAACGCGATCATCAAGCTCTACGCGGCCAAGCTCGGCATCGAGATCGTCGGCGAGGAGTACGTTCCGCTCGACAAGGACGACTGGACCAGCCAGGTGGCGAAGATCGTGGCGGCCAAGCCCGACTTCATTTTCAACACCATCAACGGCTCGTCGAATGTCGGCTTCATCAAGGCCTACTACGACGCCGGCCTCAAGGCGGCGACGACGCCGATCATCTCGGTGTCGATCGCCGAGGAGGAGGCGCCGGCCATGGGCCACGAGGTCACCGGCCACTACGCGTCGTGGAACTACTTCCAGTCGCTCAAGACCCCCACGAACCCGAAGTTCATCCAGAGCTGGAAGGCCTATCCCAACAGCAGCGGCGTCACCTCCGACCCGATGGAGGCCGCCTACATCTCGCTGTACCTGTACAAGGCGCTCGTCGAGGCGGCCGGCTCGTTCGACGTCGACAAGGTGAACGCCGCGGCCAGGTCGAAGCCGATCACGTTCGATGCGCCGGAGGGCACGGTCACGCTCAACGGCGAGAACCACCACATCTCGAAGCCGGGCCACATCGGACAGATCAACGCGCAGAACCAGTTCGACATCGTCTGGTCCTCCGGCAAGTTCATCGAGCCGGACCCCTTCCTCAAGGGCTACGACTGGTTCCCGGCGGCCACCCGCGACCAGCTCGTGAAGTCCGCGGGCTGACCCTCCTAACGCGGGGTCGCCTGCGACAGGCGGCCCCGCGTACCCGGACCCGGATACCCATCCCACGCACAGAGAGCGAGAGCACGTGGACGCACTGATCCCACCGCTGCTGAACGGCAGCGCACAGGGTGCGTTGCTCCTGCTCGCCGCACTGGGGCTCTCGCTCACCTTCGGTCAGATGGGCGTGATCAACATGGCCCACGGCGAGTTCCTCATGATCGGCGCCTTCACCGCCTACCTCGTCCAGCAGGTCGTCCACTCGGCCAACCTGTCCGTTCCGGTCGCGTTGCCGGTCGCGTTCCTCGTCGCCGGCCTGCTCGGCCTTCTGCTGGAGGTCGGCATCATTCAATGGATGTACCGCAGGCCCCTCGACACCCTGCTCGTCACGGTCGGTGTCAGCCTGATCCTGCAGCAGGCGGCACTGCAGGTCTTCCCGTCCCAGGGCGTCCCGGTGCAGAAGCCCGACTGGCTCGACGGGCAGGTGAACATCCTCGGCTACGAATGGCCGTTGCGGCAGGTGTTCACCATCCTGCTCGCGGCGGTCTGCGTGGCCGCGCTGGGGGCCTGGCTCAAGTACTCCTCGTTCGGCCGTCGCATCCGGGCGACCGTGCAGAACCGGGACCTCGCCGAGACCGCGGGGATCTCCACGCGCACCGTCGACCGCCTGACCTTCTTCATCGGGTCGGGTCTGGCCGGGGTCGCCGGCGTGGCCGCGTCGCTCATCGGCGGCACTAACTCGCAGATGGGCATGCAGTACATCATCCCGGCCTTCCTCGTCGTCGCCGCCGGCGGCATCGGCCAGCTCAAGGGCACCATCATCGCCGCGTGGGCGGTGGGTGTCTCCCTCTCGTACTTCGCCGACTGGACGACCGGCAGCCTCGCGCAGGTGCTCGCCCTCATGCTGGTGATCGTCTTTCTGCAGCTGCGCCCGCAGGGCCTGTTCACGGTGCGAACCAGGAGTCTCGTATGACGAAGCTGAAGCCCCGGCTCTCCCTTCTCGGCATCGGGGTGTTCGCGGTCCTGCTCCTCGGGGTCGCCCCCGTCGTGCTCACCGATCACTGGCTCGGCAACCTCGGCAAGTACTGCTGCTGGGCGATCGCCGCCGTCGGCATCGGCCTGGCCTGGGGCCGAGGCGGGATGCTCGTGATGGGGCAGGGGGTGTTCTTCGCCCTCGGTGCCTACTCGATGGCCATGCACCTCACGCTCGAGAGCGCCGGTGACGGCGTCCCGGGGTTCATGGTGCTCTACGACCCGCTCGCGCCGCTCCCGGCGTTCTGGGAGCCGTTCCGCAGCCCGGCGTTCACCCTGGCGGCGGTCGTGCTGCTCCCGGTGATCGCGGCCGGCATCCTCGGCTTCGCGCTGTTCAAGCGTCGCGTGAAGGGGGCGTACTTCGCGATCCTGACGCAGGCGCTCACCGTCGCGCTCGCCACTCTGATCAGTTCCACGATCCGCGAGACGGGCGGCGACACCGGGCTCAGCGACTTCAAGTACTTCTTCGGTTTCGTGCTGAACGACCCGGCGAACAGGACCCTGGTGTACCTCATCGCGGCCGGGCTGCTCGTCGTGTGCCTGCTCGTGGTGTGGCAGCTGTACCGCAGCCGCTTCGGTGAGCTTCTCGTCGCCACGCGGGACGCGGAGGAGCGCGTGCGATTTCTGGGTTACGACCCGGCCAACATCAAGCTCGTCGCCTTCGTCATCTCGGCGCTGATGGCGAGCATCGCCGGAGCGATGTTCGTGCCCATCGTCGGCATCATCACCCCGGCCGAGATCGGCGCCGCCGCCTCGATCCTCATGATCGCTGGCGTCGCCCTCGGCGGCCGAGCCTCGCTCTTCGGCCCGGCCCTCGGCGCGATGGCGGTCGGGTGGGGGCAGTCGAGCCTCGGCTCGGCCTGGCCCGACGGCTGGACCTACATCCTCGGTCTGCTGTTCGTCGTCGTCATCCTCTTCTTCCCGAAGGGGCTGTCGTCGGTGCTCGGCAGGTTCACGGCAGCGCGCCGCAGCCCTGGCGAACGACCGCCCGCCGCCGTGAGCGCCGAGGCGACCGCTGCCCCGGAGCTCGAGGGGGTGAAGGCGTGACCGCCGCCTCGCTCGTCGTCAAGGATCTCCACGTCGAGTTCTCCGGGTTCGTCGCGGTCGACGGCGTCTCCTTCGACGCGCACCTCGGCGAGGTCCGGTTCCTCATCGGCCCGAACGGCGCCGGAAAGACGACCTGCATCGACGCCATCACCGGGCTCTCGAAGGCCGCCGGGTCGGCGAGGATCGGCGAGCAGGAGCTGCTCGGCCGGCCGGTGCACAAGATCGTCCGGCTCGGGGTCGGCCGCACGTTCCAGACCGCGAGTGTCTTCGACGAGCTCTCGGTGCTGCAGAACCTCGACATCGCCGCCGGACGCCATCGCCCCTCGGTCTCGCTGCTGCGGACCCGGCGTGGCGTCGACCCCGCAATCGCGCAGGCGCTGGAGGAGACCGGACTCGCCGACGAGATCGCCACGCCGGCCGGCATCCTGTCGCACGGCCAGAAGCAGTGGCTGGAGATCGCGATGCTGCTCGTGCAGGACGCGAGGGTGCTGCTGCTCGACGAGCCCGTCGCCGGCATGAGCCAGGACGAGCGCACTGCGACCGGCGAGCTCCTGCAGCGCCTCGCGGCGAAGCGCATCGTGCTGGTGGTCGAGCATGACATGGACTTCATGCGCCGCTTCGCCACGCGCGTGACGGTGCTGCACCAGGGCAGGGTGCTCTCGCAGGGCTCGGTGGCCGACGTGCAGGCCGACGGCAAGGTGCAGGAGGTCTACCTCGGCACGGCGGGCGCCGCGACCACGGCCGACATGTTGGCCGTGCCCGACCTGCCGGGTGTGGCGGCCGGGACGCAGAAGCAGGAGGTTGACTGACATGCTCGAGCTCACCGACATCGAGGCCGGCTACGGGCGCACGCAGGTGCTGCACGGCGTGACGGTGCCGACCGGGAAGGTCGTGGCCGTACTCGGTCACAACGGAGCCGGCAAGACGACGCTGCTGCGGGTCGCGATCGGGCTCGTCAAACCCACCAGGGGCCGCGTGGTGTTCGACGGCGAGGACATCGCGTCCCTGCCCCCGAACAAGCGCGTCGCTCGCGGCATGGCGTACGTGCCGCAGGGCCAGCAGGCGTTCGGCCAGCTCACGGCGCTGGAGAATCTGCAGCTCGTCGCCGACGGGCGCCGGCGCGGCAAGGCCCTCATCGACGCGCAGTTGGCTCGCTTCCCCGCGCTGGAGAAGTTCGCGACCCGCAAGGCCGGCCTGCTCTCCGGCGGGCAGCGCCAGCAGCTCGCGATCGCCCGTGCCCTCATCACCGAACCGAAGCTCCTCATCCTCGACGAGCCGACCGAGGGCATCCAGCCCACGATCGTCGCCGAGATCGAGCAGACCATCATGCAGCTGTCCGACGAGGGCATCGACGTGTTGCTCGTCGAGCAGCACATCGGCTTCGCACTCGAGGCCGCCGAGCACTACGTCGTGCTCGCCTCGGGCTTCGTCACCCAGACCGACTCGGGTGGCTCGGCCGCAACCTCCACGGTGCGAGCCGCCATGGCGATCTGAACCGGGATGACCATCGACGTTGCAGGTCCGCAATGCTGCCGTAACGCCGGAACCGGAGGATGCCCCACGCGAGCTCGCGTCAGGGGGAAGCCACTGTGAGCAGGACGGACAACGCGCGCGCGGCCGCGGAGGACAGCCTCGAGGACTACGCCTTCCGCTATGTGCCGCGCACCTTCCGGCGCTGGAGCGCGGCTTCCGTCGGCGCGACCGCCCTCGGGTCCATCGCGTTCCTCGCCGACTTCTCGATCGGCGCGAGCATCGGCATCGACCACGGCACCGGCAACGCCGTGCTCGGCATCCTGTTCGCGTCGGTCATCATCGTCGCGGTGGGCGTGCCCGTCGCCTACTACGCCGCCCGCTACAGCCTCGACCTCGACCTCATCGCCCGCGGCTCGGGCTTCGGCTACTACGGCTCGATCATCACGACCGTGATCTTCGCGGGCTTCACCTGCATCTTCTTCGCCCTGGAGGGCGCCATCATGGGGCAGGGGCTGCAGGTGGCGACGGGGATGCCGCTGTGGCTCGGCTACCTCGTCTCGACCGTCGTCGTGATCCCGATCGTCATCTACGGCATGCGTGCGCTGGAGCGTCTGCAGTTCTGGACCACGCCGCTGTGGCTCGCCCTCGCTCTGCTGCCCCTGCTGTGGATCCTGATCCTCGACCCCGAGGCGGTGCGCGCCTTCACGTCGTACACCGGCAACTCCGACGGCGCGATCAGCTTCGGCGCCGTCGTCTCGAGCGCGGCCGTGTGTTTCGCCCTCACCCCGCAGCTGGCCGAGCAGATCGACTACATCCGCGCCATGCCGCCGCGGACGCCGTCGAACGCCCGCTCGTGGTGGACGTGGTTCGCCGTCTCCGGACCGGGCTGGGTCGTCTTCAGCGGCACCAAGCAGGTGATCGGGGTGTTCCTCGCCGTCTACCTGCTCGTGGAGGTAGACGGCGCCGCCGGACACCGCGCCACCGAACCGGTCCAGCAGTTCGTCGGCATGTACCAGACCCTCGTCCCCGACTGGCTCGCCATCGTCCTCGCCCTCGTGCTCATCGTGATCGCGCAGGTGAAGATCAACGTGACGAACGCGTATTCGGGCTCGCTCGCGTGGTCGAACGTCTTCACCCGGGCGGCGAAGCACTACCCGGGTCGCACGATCTTCGTCCTGGTCAACCTCGTGTTCGCGTACGGGCTCATGATGTTGGACGTCTACACGTTCATCTCCTTCGTGCTGAGCCTCTACGCGAACGTGGTCATGGCGTGGCTCGTGACGATCGCCACCGACATCGCGATCAACAAGTGGGTGCTGCGCATCTCGCCCCGCTTCCCCGAGTTCCGCCGCGGCATGCTGCACGACTGGAACCCGGTGGGGCTCGTGTCGGTGGGGCTCGCCTCGGTGCTGTCGCTGCTCGCGTTCGCCGGCCTGCTCGGTGCCGCCGTCCAGCCGTTCTCGGTGCTCATCGCAATCGGCGTCGCGTTCGTCGCCACGCCGGTCATGGCGGTGGCCACGCGGGGGCGCTACTACCTGCGCCGCCGATCCGACGGCATCGACTCACCCCTGTTCGACTCCCACGGCAACCCCTCGGGCGAGCGGCTCCGGTGCCACGTCACCGGATACATGTTCGAGCGGCCCGATATGCTGGCGTCGGCCCAGCGAGGACCGAACGGCGAGGTGCAGTACGTCTCGTCGCTGGCGCTCACGCTCGACAAATCCGATCGCTATGTGCTTCCGCCGGAAGTCACCGGCCCCCCGCGCTGGGCGGCCGCGCGAGGCAGGGAGACGTGATGGAGGAGTCGGTCGACACCGCGACCGCGATACTCGCGAGCGCCGCGGCTCTGCTGCGTCAGCACACGTTCGACGACATCTCCTACCGTGCGCTCGCCGACGAGGTCGGCATCTCGGAGCGCACGGTCTACCGCCAGTACCCGACGCGTGCGCATCTGCTCGCCGCTCTCTCGACCTGGATCGAGCAGGCCTTCTTCCCGCTGCCGCCGTTCGTGACCCTGGCCGACTTCCGTACGGCCGTGCACGAGCGCTTCCGGGCCTTCGACGCCTCACCCGCCTACGCCTACGTCGGCGCCCGGGCGTCCGCGATCTCGCTGACGCTCGACGCCGAACCCGCCTACATCACGCGTGCGATCGAGGCGATGCTCGACGTTGCCGCGCCGACGCTCAACCGACGGGATCGGCGGCGGGTCGCGGCATCCCTGCGTTACTTCTCGTCGGCGATGTTCTGGGCGCGCCTGCGCACGGGTTTCGACCTGGATGCCGGCGAGATCTGCGACGCGTTCGATCGCGCCGTCGGCGCCGTGCTTGCGCGGCTGCCCGACCGGACGCGGGCGCAGCCGTGACCGGGTCGACGGCCGTGGCGGCGCTGAGCGGCACGCAAGCGGCGATCCTTGCCGCCTACGCCGAGCTGATCGAGGAGGTCGGCAGCGACGACGTGTCGTACCGGCTCGTTGCGCGCCGGGCCGGCATCGCCGAGCGTACGGTGTTCCGCAACTACCCCACGCGCGTCGATCTGCTGCTGGCGACCGCAGCGTGGATCGACGCGACGGTGTTCGCCCGCGAGGAGTCGCACTCGATCTTCGACATCCCCCTCGCGATCCGCGACGCCATGCAGCGCTACGACGCGCGGCCGGAACTGGCGCACGTCGTCGCCGAGGCGGCGATGCGCGGCGTGAGCGGCGCGGCGCCGTCGCCTGGCCGGGCGCAGCTCGAACGGCTGCTGGACGCCGAGGTGTCGTCCCTCGACGCGGCGCAGCGCAGGGCGGTCGTCGTGGCGCTGTCCCACCTCGACTCCGCCGCGGCCTGGGTGACCTTCCGCCGCGAGTTCGGCATGGACTCACGTGACATCGCGGACGCCGCCGCCTGGGCGGCGGAGGCGGTGCTCGACGGCATCCGCGACCGCGTCGCCCCGTAGGAGCTCGGAGGATCTGGTGTTTCTGACCCCACATGAGCAGGATCGCCTGCTCATTCACGTCGCCGCGGACGTGGCCCGGCGCCGCCGGGAACGCGGGCTTCGGCTCAACCACCCCGAGGCGGTCGCCATCATCACCGCCTTCCTGCTGGAGGGGGCACGCGACGGCCGGACGGTCGTCGACCTGATGGAGGCCGGCCAGCAGGTGCTCACCCGCGACGACGTCCTCGACGGCGTTCCCGAGATGCTGAAGGAGGTGCAGGTGGAGGCGACGTTCCCGGACGGCACCAAGCTGGTGACGGTGCACCACCCGATCCGATGATCCCCGGCGAGGTGCTGTTCGGCGGGGGCGATGTCGTCATCAACGCCGGACGACCGGTGACGACGGTGACGGTCACCAACACCGCCGACCGTCCCGTCCAGGTCGGGTCGCATTACCACTTCGCCGAGGCGAACCCGGGGCTGGAGTTCGACCGGGCCGCGGCCTGGGGGCAGCGCCTGGCCATCCCGGCGGGCACAGCGACGCGGTTCGAGCCGGGCTTGACCTGCGAGGTCGACCTGGTTCCGCTTGCCGGCTCCCGTGTCGTGCCGGGCCTGCGCGGCGAGTGCGGAGGCGCGCTGTGAGGGCGACGGGCGACCGCGGCGAGGCCCGCAGTCGGCGATGGAAGGTGGCACCGTGAGCACCGTGGACCGGGCGCGCTACGCCGCGCTGTACGGCCCGACCACCGGCGACAGGATCCGGCTGGCCGACACCAACCTGCTGATCGAGATCGAGGCCGACCACTGCGCGGGCGGTGACGAGGCGGTCTTCGGTGGGGGCAAGGTGATCCGGGAGTCGATGGGGCAGTCCCGGGCGACTCGGGCGCAGGGCACCCCGGACACGGTGATCACCGGCGCGGTGATCCTCGACCACTGGGGCATCGTCAAGGCGGACGTCGGCATCCGCGACGGCCGTATCGTCGCCATCGGCAAGGCCGGCAACCCGGACACGATGGACGGCGTCCACCCGGATCTGGTGATCGGCCCGGGCACCGAGGTGATCGCCGGCAACGGCAAGATCCTCACCGCGGGCGCGATCGACACCCACGTGCACTTCATCTGCCCGCAGATCGTCGCGGAGGCGCTGACCGGGGGAGTGACCACCCTCGTCGGCGGCGGCGTCGGACCGGCCGAGAGCAGCAAGGCCACCACCGTCACCGCCAACGCCTGGCACCTCGCCCGGATGCACGAGGCGATGGACACGTTCCCGGTCAACGTGCTGCTGCTCGGCAAGGGCAACACCGTCTCGGAAGAGGCGTTGTGGGAGCAGCTGCGCGGCGGCGCGGGCGGCTTCAAACTGCACGAGGACTGGGGTACGACGCCCGCCGCGATCGATACCTGCCTGCGGGTGGCCGACGCCTCCGGTGTGCAGGTGTCCATCCACACCGACACGCTGAACGAGGCGGGGTTCGTCCAGGACACCCTGCGCGCCATCGCCGGGCGGGCGATCCACTCGTACCACACCGAGGGCGCCGGCGGTGGCCACGCGCCCGACATCATCACGGTGGCGAGCGAGCCCAACGTGCTGCCGTCATCGACCAACCCGACCCGGCCGTACACGCAGAACACGCTGGCCGAGCACCTCGACATGCTGATGGTCTGCCACCACCTCAATCCGGCGGTACCGGAGGACCTCGCGTTCGCGGAGAGCCGGATCCGGCCGTCCACGATGGCCGCCGAGGACCTGCTCCACGACCTGGGGGCCATCTCCATCATCGGGTCGGACTCGCAGGCGATGGGCCGCATCGGCGAGATCGTGATGCGCACCTGGCAGACGGCCCACGTGATGAAGGCCCGTGTCGGCGCCCTCGCCGAAGACGGCGCTGCCGACAACCACCGGGCCCGCCGCTACGTCGCCAAGTACACGATCTGCGCGGCGATGGCCAACGGCCTGGAGTCCGAGGTGGGTTCCGTCGAGCCCGGCAAGCTCGCCGACCTGGTGCTGTGGGACCCGGCGTTCTTCGGCGTCCGGCCGCAGGTGGTGATCAAGGGCGGGATGATCGCCTGGGGCCAGATGGGCGACGCGAACGCCTCCATCCCGACCCCGCAGCCGGTCCTGCCCCGCCCGATGTTCGGCGCGTACGGCAACGCGGCCGCCGCCACCAGTGTCGCGTTCGTGGCGCCCGCCGCGATCGAGGCCGGCCTGCGGCTCGACGTGCGGCGCCGGCTCGTGGCGGTCTCCGACGTGCGTTCCCGGGGGAAGGCGGACCTGCCGGAGAACAACGCGATGCCCCGCATCGAGGTCGACCCGGACACGTTCACCGTCCGCATCGACGGCGAGGTCGTGGACCCGGACGCGGTCACCGAACTGCCCATGGCGCAGCGGTACTTCCTCTTCTGATGGACACCACCGCTCTGCTGCTCGCCGACGGCCGCTTCCCGTCCGGCGGGCACGCGCATTCGGCCGGGCTGGAGGCGGCCGTGGCCGCCGGACAGGTCAACGGGCTGCCGGAGCTGGAGACGTTCCTGCGGGGCCGGCTCGCCACCGCGGGCCGGGTCGCCGCCGCGTTCGCCGCCGCGACCCGGCGGGTGGCCGCCGACGAGCCGGAGCCGGCGGCGACGGTCACCCTGCTCGACGAGGAGCTCGACGCCCGTACCGCCTCCCCGGCGCTGCGGCGGGCGTCACGCCGCCAGGGCCGGGCGCTGCTGCGCGCGGGCCGGGCCACCTGGCCGGCGCCGCTGCTCAACCGGGTCCCGGCACACCCCGACGGCTACCACCACCCGGTCGCGCTCGGTCTCACCGCGGCCGCCGCCGGCCTGTCGCCGGCCGACGCGGCGCTGATCGGCGCGTACGGGGTGCTGACCGGCCCGGCCAGCGCCGCGGTCCGGCTGCTCGGCCTCGACCCGTACGGCACCCAGGCCCTGCTCGCCCGCCTGGCGGGCGCCTGCGACGCCGTCGCCCGGGCCGCGGTCGCCGACGCCGCCTTGCCGCCGGCCGACCTGCCCGCGCACACCGCACCGCTGGCCGACATCCATGCCGAAAACCACGCCACCTGGGAGGTGCGTCTCTTTGCGTCCTGAGACTCCGCACGACGAGACCGTTCCGCACAGCCACCCCGACCCGTCCGTCGACCCGCACGCCCCGCTCGCCGACGGCGGCCGGGCGTTGCGGGTCGGCATCGGCGGCCCGGTCGGGTCGGGCAAGACCGCCCTCGTCGCGGCCCTGTGCCGGGCGCTCGGCGACGAACTGCGCCTGGCCGTCGTCACCAACGACATCTACACCACCGAGGACGCCGACTTTCTCAAGCGCAACGGCGTGCTCGCGCCGGAACGCATCCGCGCGGTCGAGACGGGCTGTTGCCCGCACACCGCGATCCGCGACGACATCTCCGCCAACCTGGACGCCATCGAGGACCTCGAGGACGCCCTCGGGCCGCTCGATCTGATGCTCGTGGAGAGCGGCGGGGACAACCTCACCGCCACCTTTAGCAAGGGCCTGATCGACTACCAGATCTTCGTGGTCGACGTCGCGGGCGGCGACAAGGTACCGCGCAAGGGCGGCCCCGGCGTCACCACCGCCGACCTGCTGGTCATCAACAAGACCGACCTGGCCCCGATGGTCGGCGCGGACCTGTCGGTGATGGACCGCGACGCGCGCGCCCGCCGGGGAACACTGCCCACGATCTTCCTGTCGATAGCCGAGGACAGGCAGGCGCAGCCGGTCGCCGACTGGATCCGCCACCTCGTCGGCCACCGCCGTCCCGGACAGGTCACGGTCGGCTGATGCGGGCGCACGCCCGGCTCAGCGCCGAGGCCGACGGTCGCGGGGGTACCCGGCTGAGCCGGCTGCGGGCCGAGAGCCCCCTGCTGCTGCGGCAGACCGGCGCGACGGGCGGGACGGTCACGGTCCACCTGGTCGGCGGCGCCGCCGGGCCGCTCGGCGGCGACGACCTGCGCCTCGACGTCGCGGTCGGCCCGGGGGCGGCGCTGTGCCTGCGCACGGTCGCCGCCTCCATCGCCCTGCCCGGCCGCCGCGGCGAGCGCTCCCAGTACACGGTGTCGGTCACCGTCGCCGCCGGCGGAGTCCTGCACTGGCTGCCGGAACCCACGGTCGCGGCGGCCGCCTGCCACCATGCTGCGCTCGCCACCGTCGACCTGGAGCAGGGCGCGTCGCTGGTCTGGCGTGACGAGCTGATCTGCGGCCGCCACGGCGAACAGCCCGGCGACCTGACCGTCTCCACCCGGGTGCGGTACGCCGGCCGCGCCCTGCTGCACCAGACACTGGAGATCGGTCCCGGCGCCGACGGGTGGTCCGGGCCGGGCGTGCTCGGTGGTGCCCGGGCCACCGGTTCCCTGCTGCGGGTGGCACCGCACGAACCGCCGGTCGCACCGCGACTGCTGGGTCCGACGGCCGTCTGGATGCCGCTCGCCGGACCGGCCGCACTGATCACCGCCACCGCCGACACCAGCCAGCGGCTGCGCGACTACCTGGACGCGGCTCTGCCGGCCCTGGCCGACACCTGAGGCGCAGCGGGATGGACACCGTCACTCGGCCGGGCAGGCTGAGGAGCGATGAGGGCGTACGCGGCCGGCGGCAGCCCAGCCCTCCTGGGCGGGAAGCGCTGCCGGCGCCGACTTCCACACCTCGACGCCGGCGCGCATCTGCAGGTCCAGCTGCGCGACCGTGACGTTGCTCGCCCGGCGGCGGCCGGCCCCTGATGGCGTGTTCCTCGGTGGGGGAGGACGGTACCGCGATGCCCTACGGAGCCACCGAACGCGCAATACGGGAGCGGATGCTCGTCATCTCAGTAGCCGTAGATCAGGTTGTACGCCAACTGGGGGTCGAAGGAGCCGGCGGGGCTGCCCGGGGCGGTGCCGCAGGCGCCATCTGATTCTCCGGGCGCCTTGATCCAGAGCAGCAGCTCCGCACCGCCGCCCTTCTGCGGCGGTGTGCCGATCCGCCGACCGGCCGGGTTGCACCATTGACCGTTGCTGCCGTTGCCGTTGCGGCTGGTGTCGATGACGTAGGAGCGCTGGTAACCGTGTCGGGACAGTGCGGCGTTGACCGAGGAGCCGTAGGTCGCCGATTGGCCGGTGGTGTAGTAGTTCGAGACGTTGACGGAGAACCCTCGCACATTGGCCAGGCCGGCGGCGTGCAGGCGGCCGGCCATGACGTTCGCGGCGACCCAGCCGGCGTTGCCGGCGTCCAGGTAGGCCCAGGTGTTGGGCGACCGGTCGCGGAACTGGGTGCTCGCGAACCGGAGCAGGTCGTTGCGGGTCGAGATGGCCGCCGCGTCCATGCAGGCGAAGTCCCCCAGGGCGTCCGGTTCGACGATGACGATCGCCGGCCGATCCTTGATCGCGTCGGCGAACGCGGAGATCCACGTGTAGTAGGCCGCGGGGGAGCCGGCCCCGCCGGCGGAGTGGCCGCCGCAGGCGTCCCGCCCGGGCAGGTTGTAGGCGACGAGCACCGGTAGGCGGTCGGCCTGGTCCGCGGCGCCCACGAAGGCGCCCACGGCCTGGCCGATGTCGCCGGACCAGTTGCCGAACCACCGGGCCATCGGCCGGTCGGCGATGGAGGTCTTGATGCTCGCGGCGCGCCCGTCCGCCCGGTGGCTCGCCACCCAGGTGGCGGCGGACGTGTTCGGGTCGACGTAGAAACCGTTGGTCAGGGCGAGCGGATCGCCTGCGGCCAGGGCGGGCGACGCGCCGGCGCCGACGGCGGCGCCGGCGAGGACGACGGCAAGAGCACAACGCAGGGCGACGGGGGCATGGCGCACGGCAACCTCCGAGCAGTGGCTGGCTGAGGACGTGCGGTCGCTGTTTGTAACACGCCTGCCACAGCGCTGGCAACAATCTCGATATATCTGCCGACGGTATTGACGGATGACGAACTGATGTCGAACGATGGGAACGCTCCCACACCGTCGGCTGAGGACGTGTGGTTTGCCCTGTCACCTCAAGCGAAAGTGCTACCGCCGGGTCCCGAAGTGCGACCCGAGGAGAACGGAAGGGGCGTGGCCCGATGAAACGGCGCCGGAACGCCGTGCTGGGATGCGTCGTCGTCCTGGCCGTGGCGGCGTCAGGCGGCGTGGTGTCCTCTGCGGCCCACGCCGACGAGGTCGAGCTGATCGCCAACGGCACGTTCGACGACGGCACCGCGCCGTGGTGGTCCACCCCCAACGTGCGCGTCACCGGCGTCGACGGTCGTCTCTGTGCCGAGGTTCCGGCCGGCACGGTGGCCAGCTACGACGCCATCGTCGGACTGGATGCCGTTCCCCTGGTCGCCGGTGAGCGGTACCGGCTGACGTTCTCCGCGTCGGCGGACGCCGCGCGCCAGCCGCGCGTCCTGGTGCAGCTGCCGGTCGACCCGTTCACCCCGTACGTCGAAGTGCGGCCGCAACTGGGCGCCACACCGGTCGACGTCCGGCACACGTTCACGTCGACGGTCGACCTCCCCGCGGCGCAGGTGCAGTTCCAGCTCGGTGGTGCGGCCGAGGCGTGGACGTTCTGCCTCGACGACGTGTCGTTGCTGCGCGGCGTCGGCCCCGACATCCACCAACCCGACACCGGCCCGCGAGTCCGGGTCAACCAGGTCGCCTACCTGCCCCACGGGCCGAAGAACGCGACCGTGGTCACCACGGCGGTCACCGCGCTGCCGTGGCGGCTGAACAACGCGCGGGGCGTCGCCGTCGCGACCGGGCGTACGCGTCCCCGCGGTGTCGACCAGTCGTCCGGTCAGAACGTCCACTCGGTCGACTTCACCCGGTACGTCGCCAAGGGGGCCGGGTACACGCTGGTCGTCGACGGCGAGACCAGTCACCCCTTCGACATCAGCAGCGCCGCCTACGAGAGGCTGCGCGTCGACGCGCTGAAGTTCTACTACACCCAGCGCAGCGGCGTAGCCATCCGGGAGGACCTGCGGCCCGGCTACGGCCGGCCCGCCGGGCACGTCGACGTCGCGCCGAACAGAGGCGACCGGGCCGTGGGTTGTGCCCCCGGTGCCTGCGCCTACACGTTGGATGTCACGGGCGGTTGGTACGACGCCGGCGACCACGGCAAGTACGTCGTGAACGGCGGCATCTCCGCGTACCAGCTGATGAACCTGTGGGAACGCACGACGCTGTCCCGCACCGGCGAGCCGCGCCGGCTCGGCGACCGTAACCTCGCCCTGCCGGAGAGCGGCAACGGGGTGCCGGACGTGCTCGACGAGGCCCGCTGGCAGCAGGAATGGATGCTGAAGATGCAGGTCCCGGCCGGGCAGCCGCTCGCCGGGATGGCGCACCACAAGGTGCACGACGTCGCGTGGACCGGCTTGCCGCTGATGCCCCACCAGGACCCGCAGCCACGCCAGCTCTACCCCCCGTCGACGGCCGCCACTCTGAACCTGGCCGCGACGGCCGCTCAGGCGGCCCGCGTCTTCCAGCGCCACGACCGGACGTTCGCCCGGCGCAACCTGGCCGCGGCCCGAGCGGCGTGGGCCGCCGCGCTGGCCCATCCGGCGGCCTACGCCCCGGCCGAGTCCGTGGGCGGCGGCCCGTACGACGACACGGAGGTCTCGGACGAGTTCTACTGGGCGGCCGCGCAGCTGTACCTGACCACCGGCGAGCGGCAGTTCCGCACCTACCTGCTGGCGTCGCCGCTGCACCGCGCCGACGTGTTCGAGCCGGGCGGCTTCTTCTGGCGCGACGTCGCCGCACTGGCCCGCCTCGACCTCGCCCTGGTGCCGAACGGACTGCCCGATCGCGGCCGCATCCGTGCCTCCGTGCTCACGGCCGCCGACCGCTACCTGGCCACGCAGTCGCACCATCCGTACGGAGTGCCGTACGCCCCGGCCGGCAACGTGTGGGAATGGGGCTCCAACTCGGCCATCCTCAACAACGCCGTGGTCCTCGCCGCCGCCTTCGAGATCGGACGCCAGGAACGGCACCGCACGGGCGCTATCCAAGCGATGGACTACATCCTCGGCCGCAACGCCCTGAACCAGTCGTACGTCACCGGCTACGGCGAGCTCTTCGCCAAGAACCAGCACAGCCGTTGGTACGCCAACCAGCTGGACATGACGCTGCCCCACCCGCCGAACGGGACGCTGGCCGGCGGGCCCAACTCCAACATCCAGGATCCGGTGGCACAGGAGAGACTCGCCGGGTGCGTGGCGCAGTTCTGCTACCTGGACGACATCCAGTCCTGGTCGACGAACGAGTTGACCATCAACTGGAACGCCTCGCTCGCCTCCGTGGCGTCGTTCGTGGCCGACCAGGACGACGGGCGCGGCTGACCGACGGCGTGGCAGGCCGGGAACCGGCCGCCGCGGACCAGGCGGCAGACTGCTACAGGGCGGCCGGTCGGATCCACGGGTCGATGATCAGGTCGTCGAGTCCGATCGCGGCGAGCTTGTCGTACAGCGGCTGCGTCAGCTGGACCATGTTCACCCGTATCCTGCCGTTCTCCGGGCTGGTCGTGTAGATGCCCGACGCGCGGTCGGCCATCAGTGCCCCCACCGCTTCGCCCGTCGTGGCCTGCAGCCTCGCCTCCGCGGCGATGCTGTGCCCGCCGGGCGCGGCGACCACGCAGAGGTTCTCGGTGTAGATGGCGGTCAGCGCCTTCCGGGCCTGGTCCACGTCGCCGCGTACCACCCTGACCACCTGGATGCGGGCGTTGCCGACGTGCGTCGCGAACGGTTCGGCGAACTGGTCGGCGTGGGCGCTCAGGTAGTCGTCGACCGGTCCGTCGAGGCCCTTGTGCAGCCAGTCCTCGCTCTGCGACCAGCCACCGGCCGGCGCCGCGCACGGCGGGGTGTCCGGCAGGGTGTACTCCCCGAGCAGGCCGGTCGACGGAGGCGAGTAGGGCATTCGCTGAATGTCGGACAGCCCGTTCGGGTGCCACCGGCCGCGCAGGGTCGCGCCCCTCGTCGGTTTGATGCCCGGCACCCGGATGCCCGGGGTGCAGGGCGGGTCGATGATGGCCGGGACCGGGCCCGGCGAGCACATGACCTCGTCGTCGACCGGGCCGCTCGCCTCGACGAGATCACCGTCCCTGACGATCAGCCCGGCCGGTCCGGTGGGCGGGATTCCCGGTCGTGCCGCGGCGGTCGCCGGGGCCGGTGCCGGCTCCGAAGGTGTCCGGTGGGTGGTGAGTCCCAGCGCCGCCCCGACCGCGAGCGTGGCGGCCGCCGCGCCGACCGGGAGCAGCCAGGCGGGCCGGGTCGTGTCCCGCTCGGGTTCGGGCGCGGAGGCCGGGTCGTCGATCAGTACAGGTTCATGATCACCAGGCATGATCGTCCCTCCGCCGGCTCCGTCGTCCGCGTGCTGGTCGACGGTAGGGGGTGGTCGAACGAGTTGGCGTCCCCCGAGCCAGCCGACCGCGGGCCCGAATGGGGGAGGGCCGGTGGCCGCAGTGCTCAGTGGGGCGCGCTGTACTCGGGTGCACGGTCGCTCAAGGTCTCAGCCCAGCTTGTCAGCCGGTTCCTGCTGCCCGCCGCTGACCAGATCCGCTCGACGACGCCCAGGGAATGGCGACGCTCGGTCACGAAGATGGGCGGCACCTCCAGCATCGGGAAGTGCCCTCCTCGGCCGGCGGCGTTCCAGTCGCCGGGCCGGGGGAACCGCCGCTGGACCTGGCGCCGGGGGAAGACACCGCCCGCGCCGTGGCCGGCCGGCGGGTGGGCGGCTTGGAGGTCACCGGGCCTGATCGTGACGCTGCGCGCCGCCGGCGCCGACTTCGCGCGCCGGTGGGCGGAACACGAGGTCGCGGTGCACCGCAGCGACCGCAAGACGTTCGGGCACCCGCGGGTCGGCCGGTTCACCACGGACCGCGAAACACCGGCACCGAGGGCCCGACGGCGGTCACGGCTGATGACCCCTTCGCCGGTACGGGCGTCGACACCTCCGTCACTCGCGAGTGGACTCCCGCGCGGCACGCGTCCGTCCTGTGTACGCCGGTCGCCGGTCCGGGCCACTTCGGACGTCCGGGCGTCCCGCATCGCTGCGCTGAGCGCGCCGTGTTCGGTCCACAGCCGAATGCGACCGACGGCCCGGCGAGTCGACCCGGGTGCGTGATCTTTCTGCCGAACCGCGGCAGTGGCCCTGTCGGTCCACGGCCGAGGGCTTTGGGCCCTGTGAGGAGCGTCCCGGAACCAGCATGGTGATAGGTGATGCGTTGCCGGGAGGTGTGCGGCATGACCGGGCGGAAGCGGCGTCTGCTCATCGGTTTCGTGACAGCGCTGTCCCTCGTCCTGGTGGTTCTCCTCCAGCCCTTCGCCAATCCTCGTGCTCTTCGTGCCGGGGGTGGCGGTGGGAACCAGGCGGCGTTGACAGCCCTTTCCTATCAGGCCGCCGCGGTCGAGGCGCTGCCGAATTGGCGCGACCGGGAACGCGTCGAGCTGAAGACCATGTACCTGCTCGGGTACCGGCAGAGCCATCCGGCGGCGGGGCCGCACGAGTTGTACACGGCGACGCTGGAGTTCGACAGCGCCTGGAGGAAGGTGTCGAGCAGCCCGACGGCGGAGCGGATCCGCGACCGGTACGAGGTCGTCCACCTGCTGACCGCGGTCGTCGACGAGATACCGCTGCCCGGCAGAGCCGCCGCCCTGCAGGTGCTGAAGAAGGTCGGCGAGGAGTACCTGCGGCTCTACGATGAGCCGGCCGCGATGGCCGACGCCGCCCTGCGGGACCGGGTCGCTGCCGACTCCGTCGCTGCAACCGTCGACCGCACCGGCATCGTCAACGGCTCCGGTGACAGCTTCGCTCTGCTCCACGCACTCGCCGGCGACGACCCGGCCCTGCTGGAAGCCGCCGAGCGTGCGATGGCCGAACTGCCGAGCCTGCGCGCGGACCTGCCGACGTTGATTGCCGGCAGTCCGTTGCTGCGTCAGCTCGACCAGCTCGGCTTGCTCAAGGGCGACGTCGCGGAGATCAAGGCGAACCTTGACCGGTACGCCGCCGAGGTCGGCGGGCGGCTCTCCGATCTGGTCACCGTGGCCGGGCAGATCCGCACAGACACCAGGTCGATCAGCGACAAGCAGGATGCGCTGCTCGCCTACATGACCAACGCGGATCTCAAGCGGCAGATCGAGGCGGCGGAGGCGGTGGAGTATCAGGCCCGGGTGCAGGGCGCCGCGGCCGCCGTGGGTCTCCTCGCGTCGATCGTCGGCCTGGCGAAGCCGGAGATCGGCCAGGTCCTGCAGACCAGCGGCACCGCGGTGATCCGCGTCGTCGAGGCGATAGGGACGTTCCGGGACGCCAGCAGGTCCCTGGACCTGCTGGACAAGATCCATCAGCAGACCGCGGGTGCCCGGCTGATGTCCGGTGTGCGGCTGACCGCCGACGTGTTCAGCGCCGTGATGTCGGTGGTCACCGTCATCACCGGCCTCACCCAGGGCGACCCGGTGCTCGGCGCCCTCACCGCCCTGCGCGACGAGCTGCGACAGTTCCGCGAGGAGATGGACGGCCGGCTGGATCAGATCGACGCGAAGCTCGGCGACATCCAGGACGACATGCTCAACGGATTCACCGCCCTGCTCAACGCCGTGGGTCAGGTCGGCGCGGGGGTCACCGCGATCCACGACCGGGTCCTGGCGTTGGCGGACCGGATCAACCAGGTGGAGCGGGGCGTGTACGAGACCGCGGTCGCGGTGCAGCGCGCCGACGTCGTCCGGGACCTGGACCGGGCCACCAGCACGGTCGGACAGAGCGCATTCAGCTATGAGAGGTTCGTAGACATCGAGAGCCGCCTCTTCACCGCGGCGACGGACCAGGCGACGACCTCGCCCGCGGTGCGCGGCCCGGACGGCGGCGCGGCTTCGACCCCGCCCGATCGGGACGCCGCGCTGGCGGCGGTCGAGGCGGAGCTGGCCCGGTTCCCGGCGGGTGCGAACATCCGGTATCTGGCCGAGGACATCCCGCGTCTGCTGGGGGTGCCGGCCCTGGCCGGGCGGCCCGCGGCGAACCCGGTCAGCTGGGCGTTGGCGGCGCAGGCCTGGGCGGACCTGGTGCGCGCCTGGCCCGGGTACGCGGCCCGTGCCCCGGGGCTCGCCGACCGGGCCGCAGCCCTCGCCGCGGTCGGCACCGGCCTCAACGCCACGGTGACGTCCCTGTCGGGGCCCGCGGGGAGGGTTCTCCTCACCGCGCTGCTGGACCGCTACGACCAGGAGCTGACCGCCCTCTCCACCGGCGCGCAGGAGGTCGTCGCGGCGCACTCCGCGCCGGTGCCGACGATGCCGAAGGAGCAGCTGTGGCTGTTCACACCGCTGCCCCAGGTGCCGCGCGCCCTGCTGCCCTCGTCGAGGACGATCCCGGTCCACAACAGCACCTACGAGATCGCCAAGCCGGTGCCGGCGGACTTCTACAGCCCTGTCGTCCAGCTGGCGCACGTGCTGCAGCACCGGAACCCCGCCAACCGGTTGCTGGGGAACGCGAACGTGCGCCTGGAGCCGGTGTGGGAGGAGCTGACGTACACCAGCACCCCGCAGCCCCGCTCGCCGTCCGACCCGTTCCCCCGGTACGCCGTCACCGCACGCGGCTACCCCGGGGCGATCGTGCACGAACGCGTCGGCGAGCGGGAGTGGAACAGCTACCACCTGGACTACAGGCAGCTCGGAGAACCCCAGGTGGCGGGCCTGGATCAGTGGTCGCTGCAACCGGACCACGTCCTCCTCACGCCACCGGTGGTGTTCCTGGAGCGGGTTCCGTGGTCGAAGCTCAGGACCGCCTGGGGGAGCGGAGCGATCCTCTCCACGTTGATCTTCGGCGACGAGATGAGGAAGCGCATGGCTCCGTTGAACGCCGCGGTGCAGGCCGAGCTCGCCGCGATGCGCGCCGAGGCTCATCAGGCGGTGGCGGCCGCCATGCGCCACGGCACGCTGGCCGACACCACGGCGCGGCTGTCCAGCATCTCCGCGCTGGTCCGCGAGTACGGCACGGTCGGGCTCCCGCGGACCCTCGGCAGCAGCGACCTGCTGGCCAGTGTGATCACCGGCAGCAACCAGTTGTACACGGAGACCGGCGTGCATCAGTTCTCCGCAGTGCTGACCACGCCGGCGGCGCCGGAGGACACCACGTACCGGGTGGCCGGCCTGGTGTCCGAGGCCTCGGCCCGGTCCGCCGCGGTGCGTACCGTGCTGGACAGCTACTACGCCGCGGCCGCCGCCGGCGACGTGCGCGAATCGGTGCCCGTCGTCGACGCCACCGTGACCAAGCTCGACCTGGCCGTCGCGGCGGTCCAGCGGGCACAGGAGGAAGCCAGCCCGGTCAGGGTCGCCGAACGCGGCCTGGCCGCCGGTGACGTCGACGCCGCTCTGGCCGCGTTGCTGGCCGCGCCCGACCTGGACCCGGCCGCCGTCGCCCGGCTCGCCGTGGCCGCGCAGCAGGGCGCCACCATCCGGCAGCAGCAGACGGAGGCGGCGTGGCAGACCGCCGACACCGCCCAACGGCAGGACATGACGCGCGCCGCCGTCGCCGCGGACGTGTTGGCGCGGGTTCTCGGAGCGCAAGGATCGGGGGCGGAGCAATGGCTCGACACGCACTGACACGCCGGCGCATCGGCACCGGCGTCGCCGCGTCCCTGCTGCTCCCCCTGCTCGCCGGCTGCCCGCCCGGCGGCGGCGGTGAGGACGCGTGGGTGACAGGCGTCGGCCTCCGGCCCGCCGGCACGGTGACCTGGAACAGCTACGCCGGTGCCACCAGCTATCAGCTGGTGGTCCGGGCCGAGGACACCGGGCGGCCGCTGGGCACCTGGGCCGGATCCACCACATCGGCGCCGTGGACCTTCGGCGACGAGGGCCGGTTCGTCGTCGTGGTGTTCGCCCTGCGCGACGGCCGGGTGCAGGCCACCAGCCGGGTCCAGGTCGTGAACCTCCCCAGCCCGCGGACCGGGGCGTCCGAACGCCCGGGTGGTCGTCAGGCCGGTGCGGGCACCTGACCAGGACGCTCAGGACGGGTCCTGACGTCGCTCGCGCACGAGCCGATGGCGTGAGCCGGGGAGGCCGGTCAGTCGTCGCTGTCCTTCGGATCCTGGGACACGACGATCCAGTTCGCATCGATGACCGGTGTCCGGTTCGCGCCGTTGGCGTCTTTCGCCGGCGCCACATGCAGGCCGGCCGCGCGCCAGAGGTCCTGCCCGTCGACCCTCCGGCCGATCCGGCGGCGGGGGTGCGGGTGGGGGCGGTCAGCGGCGCGCAGGGGTCCTTCGGCCGTGCCGGGGGCGGTGCCGTGCGCCGCACAATCGGGGTGGAGGAGGGAGGAGTCATGACCACACCTGCCGCCGATCTCCGGGAGGTGGCCGTCACCCGGTTGCGCAAGAAGCGTGACCTGCAGGCGCACGTGCTCGCCTTTGTCCTGGTGAACCTGTTCCTCAACGGGATCTGGCTGCTCACCAACCCGGGCGGTTTCTACTGGCCGATGTTCCCGCTGTTCGGCTGGGGCATCGGGCTCGCGTTCCACATCTGGGACGTCTACTCGCCGGCGGATCCGCCCGAGGACCAGGTTGCCCGGGAGATGGCTCGGCTGGCCCGGCACTAGCGCTGCCGGCCGGCTCGCGCCGTGGGACCCGCGCCTCTGTGCGCGGGTCCTGGTGCCTGGCCGCGGCTGTGCTGTCAGGCGGGAGCTGGTTCGATGTGCGACTCCGGGCCGGGGAAGACGAGCGCGGTGTGTCCGTTGTCGAGCCAGCGGACCTCGTACGGTGGGGTGCCGTCCGGGTGGCGCAGCGCGGTGATGACGCCGACGCGCTTGACGTCGCCGACATGCAGTCCGTTGCTGACCAGCCGGTCGCCTACCTGTGCCTGCATGGTGACCTCCCAGGGTGTGACCGACGTCCGCCGCGCCGCCGTTCCCGGTCCGGCCGGGGCCGCCGGCGGGCGTCCGGACACAGCGTCCCGCTGCCCGCCGGGGCCACGGCAGGGCCGAAAGTCCCGGCCCCACGTCTGGCCGCCGGCCGGCCGGCGGTGCTCAGCGGATCGGGCCGGCGGCCTGGAGCAGCCCGATCACGTTGCCCTCCGGGTCCGTGAACAGGGCGAACGACGCCTGGTCGTTGATGGGTGTCGGCGGCACCAGCGTGGTCCCGCCCAGCTCCCCGATCGTCCGCAGCATCGCGGACAGGTCGTCGACCTGCACGTAGATCGTCACGTACGGCGGCATCTGGTCGTGAGCGTGCATGAGGCCGCCGCCCAGACCGCCGTCGGCCGCCCGCACCGTGCGGTAGTGGGGGCCGGCGTCCTCGATGGCCCAGCCGAATGCCTGCTGGTAGAACGCGCCCAGCGTGGTCAGGTCCCGCCCGCCGATCTCCCAGTGCACCACGGGCCGCGCCTCGGTGTGTGCCACGGTGCTCACCTCCGTCTTCGCCTCGAGGCCAGTCTTGGTCCACGGCGGCGCCGTCCGCCAGGGTCCTCCGGCCCGGCTTACGGCGCCGGGCGCCGGCTCAGGTCGATCGGCCCTGGCGCGGGCGCGATCGGCGCGGTCGACTGACGGTGTGGCACTGCGTGGGAGGTGTGCCATGGCCCACCTTTTCCGGCAACGGACGGCCGGTGAACCGCCCCGGACCGTGGTCGCCGGTGTGGCCGGAGCCCCTGCCGTCGGCGTCGTGCTGGCGCGGGCCCTGGGGTTCGGCCGGGAGCCGGTCGCGGCGCGGACCGCCGGGACGACCGGCCTGGCCGGTGACCGGGACGGCGCCGTCGTGCAGGGCGCGTACCGCTCCGTCGTGCCGGTGGGCGACATCCGACAGTGGAGGAGCCACCGCCGTGACGACGCGACGCGTTGACCGGCCGCAGGCCGTCGCGACCCTGTCCGACGACCTCGGCGTCCTGTCCGCCTACCTGACCGTCCGGCCGGGCGCGGCGGACGCCGCGCGGCTGGCCGTGGACCAGCAGCTGGGCGACCTGACGGGGCGGACGGAGGTACGGGAGCGGGTGCGGGACCTCAGGCCGGTCTTCGACCGCCTGCTGGACCCCGCGCTGCCGGGCCGGGGCCGCGCCGTCTTCGCGCCGCTGAGCCGGCCCGGCCTGCTCGTCGCCTTCACCCAGCTCCCGCTGACCACGGCCGCCGCGGTGGACGACATCGCGCACCTGCGGCCGCTGGTCGCGGCGCACAGCGCCGGGCGCCCGGCCGGCATCGCGGCCGTGGCGGCGCACGGCATCCGGGTCGTGGAGGTGCGGCTCGGCCTGGCCCGGGACGTCGGCACCACCCGCTACACCGCCCCGGGCCGGTACGACGGGCTGCGCGACGGTGTGCAGCAGGACGTGCGCCTGCGGCGCGTCGCCGAGCACGTCCACCACTTCCTGCGCGGCGCCGGGGCGCACCTCGCGACGACGGCGGCCGAGCGCCACTGGCGTCACCTCGTGGTCACCGGCGACGCGGAGCTGGTGGCGGCCCTGGCCGGTGGACTGCCCGGCGGCGCCGACCCCGGGGTGGTGCGCGCCACGCACGTCGCCGCCGACGGGATCTCGGCCGACGCCGTCGCGGCGCTGGTCGCCGGCGAGCTGACCGACGCCCGGCGCCGGGAGGACGCCGCCCTGGCCGGCCAGGCACGCGATGCCGCACTGGCCGGTGGCGCCGGCGCGTACGGCATCGCCGACGTGACCGGGGCCCTCGCCGCCGGCCGTGTCCGGCACCTGCTGCTGGACGACGCCACGCGCTGGCCGGGCTGGCGCACCGCCGACGGTCGCCTGTGGCCCGCGCACGAGACGCCGCCGTCGCCCGCGCTGGGCGTCGCCGACCTGTCCCACCGGCTCGTCGTGCAGACCTACCGGCAGGGCGGCGAGGTGACCGTCCTGCCGGCCGCGGCGCTCGCGGCGGCGGGCGGTGTGGCGGCCCTGCTGCGGTGGTGACCCGTCCGAGG
>NZ_BOOY01000042.1 GCF_016863475.1 Spirilliplanes yamanashiensis | reverse complement strand
GGCCCATCCACGGCCGGCCCATCCACGGCCGGCCCATCCACGGCCGGCCCATCCACGGCCGGCCCATCCACGGCCGGCCCATCCACGGCCGGCCCTCTCCAGCGGCTCTCCACGGTTGGCTTTCCACGGCTCGACCGTGGCGGTTGAGCGCCGGTCGTGGGGCCAACATGCGGCGCTGGCCGACGGCCTCTGCCGCCATGGCGCCGACCTTTCTGCGGTGCTGGCTCTGAGCGGCGCCGGTACTTGAGCGACCCGGGCCCCCGGCGGCTAAGGGGAAGCAGTCGGGGCCGATGTGGGGCCTCGTCACCGACCTCAACCGGGTTGCGGCCGCGTCGTGTAACCGCTATAACCAGTTACATGGCACTCGGTTGGAAGCTTGTCATCGACACGGCCGATGCGGTCGCTCTGGCCGACTTCTGGGCCGCCGCCCTGGAGTACGAGGTCGAGGACCCCACCAGGCTCATCGACCAGCTGCTCGCCGCCGGGCAGCTCCCCCCGGAGGCGGTCCACGACCACGGCGGGCGCAAGACCTTCCGCGGCCTGGCTGGCATCCGGCACCCCGACGACCCGTTCGACGAGAACAGTGGCGTCGGGCAGGGGCGGCGGCTGCTGTTCCAGGACGTTCCCGAGGGGAAGTCCGGCAAGAACCGCCTGCACGTCGACATCCACAGCGAGCCCGGCGGCCTCGACAAGCTCGTCGAGCGGCTGGAAGGGCTGGGGGCGACCCGGGTTCGTGAGGTCGACAACGGCCCGGCCGGTCACTGGTGGGTCATGCTGGACCCCGAGGGCAACGAGTTCTGCGCGGCCTGACGGACAGCGAGCAAGCCGGTCAGGCCGGGAACAGGAGCTGCTCCACCGCGGCCGGGGTCAGCGGCCGGGCGAACAGGTACCCCTGGCCGTACTCGCAGTTGCCGTCGACGAGTTCCGAGCGCTGGGCCGCCTGTTCGACGCCCTCGGCGACCGTGGTGAGGTGCAGGGACTGGCCGAGCTGCACGATCGCCATGGTGAGGGCGGAGGCGGCCGGGCCGTGGCCGAGTTCGTCGACGAACGACTTGTCGATTTTGATGACGTCGACGGGGAAGCTGCGGAGGTACGCCAGGGACGAGTAGCCGGTGCCGAAGTCGTCGACGGCCAGGCGGACGCCGAGCCTCTTGAGGTCGTGCAGGCGGCGGACGGTGGCGTCGGTGTTGCCGATGAGCAGGGACTCGGTCAGTTCCAGGGTGAGGCCGGCGGGGTCCAGGCCGGCGTCCGCCAGGGCCGACGCCACCGTGGCGGGCAGGTCGGGGCGGTCGAGCTGGCGGGCGGACAGGTTCACGCTGACGGTCAGCGGGGGCAGGTGGGCGGGGCGGCGGCGGTTCCAGGCGGCGGCCTGCGTGCAGGCTTCGCGGAGGACCCATTCGCCGAGGCGGACGATGAGGCCGGTGTCCTCGGCGATGGGGATGAAGTCCAGGGGCGGGACGAGGCCGCGGGTGGGGTGCTGCCAGCGGACCAGGGCCTCGACGCCGGTCACGTCGCCGGTGCCCAGTCTGACGATGGGCTGGTAGTGGACGGTGAACTCGGCGGTGTCGAGGGCGCGGCGCAGGTCCGCCTCGAGGGTGACGCGTTCGTCCAGGGCGGCCTGCAGGGCGGGGTGGAACGTGGCGGCGTGGTCGCGGCCGGTGCGCTTGGCGTGGCGCAGGGCCAGGCCGGCGTGGCGCAGCAGCGTGTCCGGGTCGCCGGCGGTGGCGATGCCGGCGGTGGCCGTCAGGTGGGTCGGGGTGCCGCCGGTGTCGAACGGGGCGCGCAGGGCGGCCAGGACGCGGGCCGCGATGGTCTCCGCCTCGGTGCGGTCGGCGCCGGGGAGCAGGGCGGCGAACTCGTCGGCGCCCAGGCGGGTGGCCGTGTCGCCGGGGCGCAGGCAGGCGCGCAGCCGGCGCAGGGTCTCCGTCAGGACGGCGTCGCCGGCCGGGGTGCCGGCGGTGTCGTTGACGTCGGCGAAGCGGTCCAGGTCGACGAGCAGGACGGCGGGCGGTGCGGGGGACGCGGCGACGGCGCGCAGGAACGACGCGCGGGCGGTCCCGGCGCCCGCCTCGGGGCGGGTGCCGGGACCGGCGTCGGCGTGGGTGCGCACGGCAGGGACGGTCGGCCGGGGGCGGTCCGGATCAAGCGCCTGTGACGGCGACCGCAGGTTCGGGCGCCAGCCCGCTGGGGCGCACCACGACCAGCAGGACCACCACGGCCAGGGTCATGCCGAGGGCGATGACGCTCGCCATGCTGATCGCGCCGGTGCCCAGGGCGCCGACGAGCGGGGCCGCCAGCGCGCCCACGCCGAACTGCACCGCGCCGAGCAGGGCCGACGCCGTGCCGGCCGCCTCGCCGTGGCGGCTGAGCGCCAGCGCCGGGGCGTTCGGGAAGGCCAGGCCGGCGAACGCCAGGACGGACCACAGGGAGATCAGCAGCGGCGGCAGGCCGCCCACGCCGGTGGCGGCGAAGAACACCAGCACGAACGCCATGACGGTGCCGCCGGCCAGGGCGTACCCGAGGATCTGGCCGGGGGTGAAGCGGCGCAGCAGGCGGACGTTGAGCTGGGTGGCGGCGATGAGGCCGACGGCGCCCGCGCCGAACGTCAGCGCGAAGCGCTGCTCGTCCATGCCGTACTGCTCCTGGAAGACGAACGACGAGCCCGACACGTACGCGAACAGGCCGGCCATCGCCAGGCCGGCGACCAGGATGAGGCCGACGAACCTGCGGTCGCGCAGCAGCGAGGCGTACGTGCGCAGCGTGCCCACGACGCCGTCGGTGCGGCGGCGGGCCTGCGGCAGGGTCTCCGGCAGCCAGGCGAGCGCGAGCAGGCCGATCAGCACGCCGAGGACGGCGAGCGCGGCGAAGACGCCGCGCCAGTCGGTGAAGCGCAGCACCTCGCCGCCGAGCGTGGGGGCGAGCACCGGGGCGGCGCCCATGACGAGCATCAGCCGGGACAGCAGCTTGGCGGCGGCGAGGCCGGTGAACAGGTCGCGCACGATCGCCATCGCGATGACGGCCGCGGCGGCCGCGCCGAGGCCCTGCAGGACGCGCAGCGTGCCGAGGACGGCGAGGTTCGGGGCGATGGCGCACAGGATCGACGCGACGACGTGCACGGCGACGCCGGCGAGCAGCGGGCGGCGGCGGCCGAACCGGTCCGACATCGGGCCGATGAACAGCTGGCCCAGGGCGAGCCCGGCGAGCGTGCCCGTCAGGGTGAGCTGGACGGCGGCCGGGGTGGCCCGCAGCTGCTCGGTGATGGTGGGCAGTGCGGGCAGGTACATGTCGATGGTGAGCGGGCCGATCGCGATCAGCGCACCCAGCACGAGCACGAGCCGCAGCCGCTGCGCGGTCGTCCACGAGTCGCCGGGCGACCCTTCGGCGACGGCCGGCTTGTCGGCGAGCGTGGTCATGGGTGTTCCCCTGTTCCGGTAGTCGAACGTCGAAGGCCGCGCGAAGCGCGGCCCTCACCTGGGCCCAAGACCCTCCGGCCGGGGCGGATTCCCGCCGTCGGCGCGCCGTGGGCGGCGTCACACCCGTCCGGGGTACGTGCAACCCGAGGGTTGCGTAAACACATGTGCAACTCTAGGGTTGCGGGTATGAGTCACGACAGGATCGAACGCGACATCTTCATCCAGGCGCCCGTCGAGCGGGTGTGGACGGTGCTGACCTCCGCCGAGCACATCGCGCAGTGGTTCAGCGAGACCGCCGAGCTCGACCCGCGCCCCGGCGGCCGCCTCGCCGTCGGCTGGGCGGCGCACGGCACCGGCTACGGGGTGGTCGAGCGGGTCGAGGAGCCGCACGTCTTCGCGTGGCGGTGGGCGTTCCAGCCGGGCGAGGAGCCCGCGCCCGGCCGCAGCACGCTCGTCGAGTTCACCCTCGCCCCCGAGGACGACGGCACCCGGCTCACCATCGTCGAGACCGGCTTCGAGGCGCTCGCCGTGCCCGCCGACGAGCAGCGCGCCAAGCACGAGGACAACACCGGCGGCTGGCAGATCCAGAGCGAGAACCTGCGTGCGTACGCCGAGAAGCGCTGACGACGTCTTCGCCGCGCTCGCCGACCCGACCCGCCGCGAACTGCTCACGGCGATCGGGGCGCGCGGCTCCGCCACCGCCACCGCGCTGGCGTCCGACGTGCCCGTCACCCGGCAGGCCATCGTCAAGCACCTCGGCGTGCTCGACGAGGCCGGCCTGGTGAGCGGGCAGCGGCACGGCCGCGAGGTGCGCTACGCCGTGCGCACCCAGCGGCTCACCGAGGCGGCCCGCTGGCTCGAGGCGCGCGCCGCCGAGTGGGACGCCCGCCTGGAGCGCATCAAGCGGCTGGCCGAAGGCGGCTGACCAGCTCGCGGACGACGTCGACGAACAGGTCGACGTCGTCCGCGGTCGTCCGCCAGTTCACGATCGCCGGGCGCAGCGCCGCCCTCCCGCCGTACACGGTGCCGCCGGCGTACACCCGGCCGTCGTCGAGCAGCGCGGCGGCGACCGCCCGGTTCAGGTCGTCGAGGGCGTCCTCCGGCACGCCCGGCGGGGCGGCCCGGAAGCACACGATGCACAGCCGCGCCTCGGCCAGCAGCTCCAGGTCCGGCGCCTGCTCGACGCGGCGGGCCAGGTGCTGCGCCAGGTCCAGGTGGCGCTCCACCATCGCGCGGTACCCGGTGCGGCCGTACGCGGCGAGCGTCGCCCACACCGGCAGCGCCCGGGCCCGGCGCGACGACTCCGGACCGTAGAGCGCGTAGCCGCCGCCCGGGTCCTGCGGGCCCGGCAGGTACGCCGCCCCCGGCATGCCGAACGCGGTGCCCAGCCGGGCCGGCTCGCGGATCAGCGCGAAGCCGCTCTCGTACGGCACGTTGAGCCACTTGTGCCCGTCGGCGGCGATGGAGTCGGCCCGCTCGATGCCCGCCACCAGGTGCGCGGTGCGCGGCGACAGGGCGGCGAACAGCCCGAACGCGCCGTCCACGTGCAGCCAGGCCCCGTGCCGCTCGGCCAGCTCCGCCAGGTCGGCGACGGGGTCGACGTCGCCCGCGTTCACCTCGCCCGCGTTGCCGATGATCACGGCGGGGCCGCCCAGCTCGGCCAGCCGGGCGTCCATCGCGGCCAGGTCGACCCGGCCCACCGCGTCGCGGGCGAACACCTCGACGGCGTCGCGGCCGTGGCCCAGCATCTGCAGCGCCTTGCGGGCGCTCGCGTGGACGTACCCGCCGGACAGCACCGGCATCCGGGGCAGGCCCGACAGCCCGTCGCGCACCGTGTCCGCGCCGTGCCGCTCGCCCCACCACTGGGTGGCGCAGCCGAGGGACGTGAAGTTCGCGAACGTGGCGCTCGCGACCAGCGCCCCGCCCCAGCCCTCCGGCAGGCCGAACAGCTGCCGCAGCCAGTCCAGCGCCACCGTCTCGACCTCGTGGCCGAACGCCGACGACACCCGGGCGAACGCGTTCTGGTCGAACAGCGACGCCGCCCAGTCGGCGGCCAGCGCCGCGGGCGTCGACCCGCCGGTCACGAAGTGGAAGAACCGCGGCCCGGACGACGTGGTCGCGGCGGCGGCGCCCACCCGCAGCAGCAGCTCCACCGCCGCCTCCGTGCCCGCGCCGCCCTCCGGCAGCGGGCCGCCCAGCTCGTGCAGCAGCTTCTCGGCGGACCGGTCGTAAACGGGCCGGTCGGCCAGCGAGTCCAGGTACGGGCCGGCGGCGGCGTGCACGCGGGCCAGGGCGCCGGCGGCCGCGGCGCGTTCGGAATCCGGGTCAGCCATGCGCTCAGCATGGCACCGCTCAGCGGGCGGCGTCGTGGGCCAGCAGGGCGATCTGGACGCGGTTGTTGAGGTCGAGCTTGGTGAGGATGCGCGACACGTGCGCCTTCACCGTGGCGACGCTCATGAACAGCCGCGTGCCGATCTCCGCGTTGGACATGCCCGCGCCGATCGCCAGGGCCACCTCGCGCTCGCGTTCGCTCAGCCGGGCCAGCGCCGCCCGGGCCTGCGCGGCGGGCGGCGGCGGACCGGCCACGTGGGTGATGAGCTGGCGGGTGACCGTGGGCGACAGGCTGGCCTCGCCCGCCGCGACCGCCTTGATCGCCGCCACCAGCTGCGGCGGCGGGGTGTCCTTCAGCAGGAAACCGCCCGCGCCCGCGCGCAGCGCCCGCAGCACGAACTCGTCGGCGTCGAACGTGGTCAGCACGATCACCTCGGGCGCGTCCGGACGGGCGCGCAGCGCCTCGGTGGCGGCGAGGCCGTCCATCGTCGGCATGCGGATGTCCATCAGCACGACGTCGGGGCGGTGCTCGCGGGCCGCAGCGAGCCCGGCCGCGCCGTCGGCCGCCTCGCCGACCACCGTGATGCCGTCGGCGCCGGTGAGCATCATCGTCAGGGCGGTGCGCACGAGCGGGTCGTCGTCGACGATCAGCACCCGGGTCATGCGGGCCACGGCAGCCAGGCGTGCACGCGGAAGCTGCCGTCCGGGGTGCGGCCGTGCGCGAGCCGGCCGCCCGCCAGCTGCACCCGCTCGGCCAGCCCGACCAGGCCGGTGCCCGCGCCGGGGATGCCGGACGGGCCGCCGACCGGCCACGGGTTGCGCACCTCCACGGTCAGGCCGTCGCCCGGCCCGCCCCCGACGGTGACCTCGACCGCGGTGCCGGGCGCGTGCTTGCGGGCGTTCGTCAGGGCCTCCTGCGTGACCCGGTACGCGCTGCGGCCCACGCTGGTCGGCGGCTCCGCCTCGCGGCGCACCTCGTCGTGCAGGCGGATGCGCATGCCGGCCTGGCGGGACTCGTCGACCAGGGCGGGCAGGTCGTCCAGCGTCGGCTGCGGCGGCACGGGCGCGTCGGCCGCCGGGTCGTCGCGCAGCACGCCGATCACCTCGCGCAGGTCGTGCAGGGCCTGGTGGGCGCTGGACCGGATCACCCCGGCCGCCTTCGCCACCTCGTCGCTCGGGGCGTCCGGGCGGAACTCCAGTGCGCCCGCGTGCAGGCTGAGCAGCGAGATGCGGTGCGCGAGCACGTCGTGCATCTCCCGGGCGATGCGGGTGCGTTCCACCTGCCGGGCCTGCTGCACGCGCAGCTCCTGCTCCGCCTCGGCCTGCTCGGCGCGGTCGCGCAGCGACAGGATCAGCTGCCGGCGCGCCCGCACGAACATGCCCCACGCCACCGTCGCCGCGATGACCAGCCAGACGATGACCAGGACCGTCCAGTACGGCAGCTGCGGGTCCGGCCGGATCGCCAGGTACGGCATGCAGCTGAGCATGTGCAGCGCGCCCACGCCGAGGGCGATCGCCGCCCGCCGGTGCACCGCGACCGTGAAGACGGCGATCAGGCTCGCGCCGCTCGCCGTGTCGGCGTACAGCCCGACCGGCAGCAGGGCCAGCGCGAACGCGACCGGCCAGCGCCGGCGCCACCACAGCCCGATCGTGGCGAGCACGCCGGCGGCGATGTCGGCGACCATCATCGCGTCGGGCACCGGGTCGGCGCCGCTGATCATCTCGAAGCCGTAGTTCACGACGAAGGACGCCGCGATGAGGAAGCAGAGGACGTCGACGAACCAGTCGCGGCCCGAGCGGCGCGCCGCGCCGGCGGACGACCCGGCCAGCGAGGCGGGCAGCAGCCCCGGCAGCTCCGGCCGGCGGACGGCGGCGGTCGTCACTCCCATGGCCTCACTGTAGGAGCCGGGAGACGGTGCGGGATACCGACCAAAGTCGGTGCCGCCCTCGCCCCCGGACCGACGCGCCGGGCGGCCCCCGGCGGCCACGCTGGGAGGCATGATCGTCGTGGAGCACCTCAGCAAACGGTACGGCGCGTACACCGCCGTCGACGACGTGTCGTTCACCTGCGAGCCGGGCACCGTCACCGGATTCCTGGGCCCGAACGGCGCGGGCAAGTCCACCACCATGCGCATGATCGCCGGGCTGACCCGGCCGGACGCCGGCGGCTCCACGCTGCTGGGCGTGCCGTACGCCCGGCTCGCCAACCCCGGACGGCACGTCGGCGTGCTGCTCGACGCGGGCGCCATGCACTCCGGGCGTAGTGGCCGCGAGACCCTGACACTGACCGCGCGGCTGATCGGGCTGCCCGCCACCCGCGCCGACGAGCTGCTGACCCGGGTCGGCCTGGACGAGCGGGCCGCCAAGCGCCGGGTCGGGGCGTACTCGCTGGGCATGCGGCAGCGGCTCGGCATCGCGCAGGCGCTGCTGGGCGACCCGGCCGTGCTGATCCTCGACGAGCCGGCGAACGGCCTCGACCCGGAGGGCATCTTCTGGATGCGCGGGCTGCTGCGCGACTTCGCCGACCGGGGCGGCACGGTGCTGCTGTCGTCGCACCTGCTGCGCGAGGTCGAGGCGGTCGCCGACCGGCTCGTCGTGATCGGGGGCGGGCGCATCGTGGCGCACGGCACGCAGCGCGAGCTGCTGGCCGGCGCCGGCACGATCGTCCGGGGCCTGGACGCCGCCGCGCTGCGGTCGGCGCTGGCCGCCGCCGGGCTGGCGGCGACGCCCGCGGGCGGCGACGGGGCGCTGCTGGTGCACGCCGACGCCGAGGCCGTCGGCCGGGCCGCCGCGGCCGCCGGAACCGTGCTGCTGGAGCTGCGCGCCGCCGACAACGGCGGCCTGGAGCAGCTGTTCCTGAGCCTGACCGCCACCGAGACCAAGGAGGCCGTGGCATGACCGCCGTGCTGGAGACCACCCCGACGACCGCGGCGCGCGACATCGGCGCCGGCCGTCCCCCGCTCGGCCGCCTGGTGGCCGTCGAGCTGCGCAAGCTGGTCGACACCCGGGCGGGCGCGTGGCTGCTGGGGCTGATCGCGTTCGCCTCGGTGGCGATCGTGGTGGTGCAGCTGGTCGTGCTCGACCCGGAGCAGCACACGTACCGCGAGTTCTTCGTGCCCAGCATGCTGCCGACCGGCATCCTGCTGCCCGTGCTCGGCGTGCTGTCCGTGACCAGCGAGTGGTCGCAGCGCACCGCGATGACGACGTTCGCGCTGGTGCCCGGCCGCGGCCGGGTGGTCACCGCGAAGCTGCTCGCCGGGGCGGTCGCGGCCCTGCTGGCCGTGGTCGCCGGCCTCGCCTTCGCGGCGGGCGCCAACCTGGTCGGCGCGGCCCTCGGCGGCGCCGGCGACTGGGACGTCGACGCCACGTCGATCGGCCTGGCGGTGCTGTTCCAGCTGCTCAACGTGCTGATGGGCGCCGCGTTCGGCCTGCTGTTCCTGAACTCGCCGCTGGCGATCGTGCTCTACTTCGCGCTGCCACTGGTGTGGGGCATGCTCGGCGGCATGATCGCGAGCCTGCGCACGGCCGCGGAGTGGCTGGACCTCGGCACCACCATGATGCCGATGCTCGGCGACCAGGCGCTCGACGGCGGTCAGTGGGCCCGGCTGGCCGTCTCGTCCGCGGTCTGGATCTTCCTGCCGCTGGTGGCCGGCCTCGTGCGGGTGCGGCGCGCCGAGATCAAGTAGTCGATCACGGGGTGGCCGGGACACAGCCCGGACCGGTCACCCCGGTCTTCGTGACCCGGTACTCGCTGACGTCGCCCTTCACGTACGGGCGGACGTCGGCGATCGTGCGCGGCGGCACCCCGTTGTCGGTGGTGTAGGCCGCGAACGCGTTCTCCACCGTGTGGCAGCTGGCGCGGGCCGCCGTCTTCTCCGCCCGGCCGGTCAGCTCCGGCATGTTCAGCGCGGCGGCCGCCGCCGCGCCCGTGCCGATGACCACCGTGAGCGAGACCGCGACCTCCATGAGGTTCACCGATAGGGCTCCTTAACGTGCGTGACGCCAGCGGCAGCGGCGCGACCTCAGCAGCCTAGGGACCTCACGCAGCGTGGTCACCTGCCCGATCGGCCAGCGTTTGCGGGCCGGTCCGATCACGCAACGTCACGTCAGCGCGGTCACCGTCTGTTCGACGGTCACGACCCGGCCGCACCGGTTCGCCACGTACCGCAGGGCGGTGTCGTGGTCGGCGCGGCTGAAGTCGGCGACCGCGTCGGCCACCACGAACGCCTGGATGCCCCGCATGAACGCGTCACAGGCGGTCGCCGCGACGCCGATGTGGGCGTAGATGCCGGTGATCACCAGCTGGTCGCGCCCGCCCAGCACCTCGGCGAACGGGCTGTCGACGAACGCGCTGTACCGGCGCTTCTCCACCACCGTGTCGCCGTCGCCCGGGACCAGCTCGTCGACGAACGCGACCGCCTCCCCGGTCGCGGGCGGGCCCCAGCCCCACATGTCGAGCAGCAGCCCCCGCTCCTCGCGGGTCTGGCCGCCCGGCTGCCGGGTGAACACCACCGGGACGCCCGCGTCGGCGCACACCTTGCGCAGCGCGGCGATGTTCTCGATCGCCCGGCCGAGCGGCTCGGCGCCGGCGAACGCGCCGGTGAAGTGGCGCTGCATGTCGTGCACCAGCAGCACGGCGCGGGCCGGGTCGACGGTCCAGCCGACCCGGCCGGCCGGAAGCTCGGCCGCCGTCGGCAGCGGGTAGGCGGGGATCTGCGGCAGGGACATCGGGCTCAGGACTCTCTCGCGAGGTGGGCGCGCAGGGCCGCGCGCAGGTCGGTGCGGCTGACCTTGCCGACGCCGGTCACCGGGAACGCGTCGACGATCTGCACCTTGTCCGGCACCTTGAACGCGGCCAGCCCGCGCGAGCGGACGAACGCGCGCAGCTGCGCCGGGCTGACCGGGCCGTCCCCGGACAGGGTGACGAACGCGCAGGTGCGCTCGCCGAGGTAGGCGTCCGGCACGGCCACCACGGCGGCGTCGTGCACGGCCGGGTGGGCGAGCAGGTGGTTCTCGACCTCCTCGGCCGCGATCTTCTCGCCGCCGCGGTTGATCTGGTCCTTGGCCCGGCCGGTGACGACCACGTACCCGGCGGGCGTGATCCGCACCAGGTCGCCGGTGCGGTAGAAGCCGTCCGGGGTGAACGCGGTCGCGTTGTGCTCCTCGGCCCGGTAGTAGCCGCGGATCGTGTACGGGCCGCGGGTCAGCAGGTGGCCGGTGCCGCCGGGCGGCACGGGCGCGCCCGCGTCGTCGACGACGAGCAGCTCGTCGTCGGGGGAGATCGGGCGGCCCTGCGTCTCCTCCAGCACCTCGGCCGGGTCGTCCAGCCGGGTGTAGTTGACCAGGCCCTCCGCCATGCCGAAGACCTGCTGCACGGCGCAGCCGAGCACCGGGCGCACCCGGCGGGCGGCGTCCGCGGTGAGCTTGGCGCCGCCGACCTGCAGCACCTCCAGCGACGACAGGTCCGCGCCGGTGTGCTCGGCGGCGGTCAGCCAGACCAGCGCCAGCGGCGGCACCAGGGCGGTGATCGTCACCCGCTCGCGCTCGATGAGCGGGAACGCCACGTCCGGGCTGGGCCGCGGGCACATCACCACCGTGCCGCCCGCGTGCAGCACCCCCAGCACGCCGGGCGAGCTGAGCGGGAAGTTGTGCGCCACCGGTAGCGCGCACAGGTAGACGCTGGCCGGCGACAGGCCGCAGATGCCGGCGCTGGCCCGCACGCTGTACAGGTAGTCGTCGGCGGTGCGCGGGATGAGCTTCGGCAGGCCGGTGCTGCCGCCGCTGAGCTGGAGGAACGCCAGCCCGCTCGCGCCCGGGTCGGCGAGGTCGACCGGTTCGGCGCCGAGGTCGTCGCCGGCCGTGAACACGTGCCGCACGCTCGGCGCGGCCGCCCGCACGGCCGGCACCAGGCCGCCGTGGTCGAAGCCCTCGTGCACGCCCGGGATCACCAGCGCGACCGCCTCGGCGTGCCGGCAGAAGTACGACAGCTCGCTCTCCCGGTGCGCGGGCAGCGCGAACACCGGCACCGCGCCCAGCCGGAACAGCCCGAACACCACGTCGAAGAAGTCGGCGGTGTTCGGCAGCTGCACCACCACCCGGTCGCCCGGGGCGATGCCGCGCGCCGCGAACCCGGCCGCGAACCGCGAGGCCCGCGCGTCCAGCTCCCGGTACGTGCGCCGCACGTCGCCGTCCACGACGGCCACGCGGTCGCCGTGCGCGTCGGCCCACGAGCGGATCGCCGCGCTGAACGACTCACCCCGCCAGTACCCGGCCGCGCGGTAGCGCTCGGCGAACTCGGCGGGCCACGGCGTCAGGTCCATCTACAGCCCCAATCCGGTGAGCATCGTGCGGAACTTCGCCGTGGTCTCGGCCAGCTCGGCGTGCGGGTCGCTGTCGGCCACCACGCCGGCGCCCGCGTACAGGCGGGCGGTGCGGCCCTCGGCGACGGCGCAGCGCAGCACCAGCACCCACTCGCCGTCGCCGCGGGCGTCCTCCCAGCCGACCAGGCCGGTGTAGAAGCCGCGGTCGAACGGCTCGTACTCGGCGATGGCGGCGCGGGCGTCCGGGGTCGGGGTGCCGCACACCGCCGGGGTCGGGTGCAGGGCGGCGGCCAGCGTCAGCGAGCTGATCGACGGGTCCTTGACCCGGCCGGTGATCACGGTGGACAGGTGCCACATCGCCGCGGTGCGGATCAGGCACGGCCCGGCGGGCACGTCCAGGTCGTCGCAGTACGGGCGCAGCGCCTCGGCGACGGCGTCGATGACCAGCGCGTGCTCGCGGCGGTCCTTCGGCGAGCCGAGCAGCGCGTGGGCGCGGGCGCTGTCCTCCGCCGGGTCGGCGCTGCGGGCGATCGAGCCGGCCAGCGGGTTCGTGGTGACCAGCGCACCGTGCCGGGACAGCAGCAGCTCGGGGCTGCTGCCGACCAGGGTGCCCGCACCCTCGCCGAGCCCGGCCGCGAACGTGTAGCCGGTGGGGTCGCGGGCGGCGAGGCGGCGCAGCAGCAGGCCGATGTCGATCGGGGCGTCGGTGGTGACGTCCAGGGCCCGGGCCAGCACGACCTTGTCCAGCTCGCCGGCGCGCATCCGGGCCACCGCGCGGCGCACCCCGTCGGCGTACGCCGCGCCGCTGGGCACCTCGGCGCGGCGGACCGGTCCGGCGGCGGGGCCGGCCGGGGGCGCCAGGCGGGTGGGCAGCGGCCCGGCCCGGTGGGTGCGCACCGGCACGGTCAGCCGGGGCGGCCCCGACCGGTCGAACGGCAGCGCGCCGCACACGATCGGGTCGGCCTGCCCGTCGGTGCGGGCCAGGTCGAGCACCCCGCGGATGGAGGCCGGCACGTCGCCGCTGTCGGGCACGGTGAAGAACTCGCCCTCGGTGGCGAGGGTGCCGCGCGGCGAGGCGAAGAAGAACGGGGTCGCGGGGTCGTACCGGGCGAGCAGGTCGGCGGAGGCGTCGTGCTGGACGGTGGTCATCAGGTCTCCCGGGTGATCAGGCGCGCAGCGTCGCGCCGCCGTCGACGTACAGGTCGTGCATCGTGATGTGGCGGGCCTGGTCGGAGGCGAGGAAGACGACGGCGTCGGCGACGTCGGCGGGGTCGGCGATGCGGCCCAGCGGGATGCCGGCCCGGAACGTCTCGGGGGAGCCCGCGATCACCCTGGCGGCGCCGTCGTCGCCGGTCCACAGCGCACGCTGCATGGCGGTGTCGGTGGAGCCGGGCGCGACGACGTTGCACCGCACGCCGCGGCCGGCCAGCTCCAGCCCGAGGCACTTGGTGAGCAGGGTGGCGGCGGCCTTCGAGGCGGCGTACGCGGCCATCCCGGTGCGCGGCACGCCGGCCGCGTTGGAGGCGACGGTCACGATGCTGCCCCGGCCCCGCTGCGCCATCCGCCGCCCGGCGGCGCGCAGCACGTGGAAGACCCCGGTGGCGTTGACGTCGAAGGTGGCCCGCCAGTCGGCGTCGGTGGTGTCCAGCACCGTGGCGGGGCGCAGGATGCCGGCGACGGAGACGCAGATGCCGACCGGCCCGAGGTCGCGCTCGGCGGCCGCGAAGGCGCGCTCGACGGCGTCCGGGTCGGCGACGTCGGCCACATAGGACAGTGCACCGTCCAGGTCGGACGCGCGCGCCGCGGCGGCGGGGCCGTCCACGTCGACGCAGGCGACCCGGGCGCCGCGGGCGGCCAGCGCGGCGGCGACGGCGGCCCCGATCCCGTGTCCCGCGCCGGTGACCAGGGCGGTCGTGCCGGCGATGCCGTCCGGGGCCGCGGCGGCGGCCGGGGGCGGTGCTGACATGGGCGGGGCACTCCTTTCGTGGCCAGGCCTTATTAGGCTAGGCTCAGCTCGCTTAGGTTAGCCTAAGTAGGGCGGTGGCGTCGCGCCGGCCTCGGGAGAGGAAGAACACCGTGGGATCGAGGGTCGTCGACCTCGTGGGCGTCGGCTTCGGGCCCGCCAACGTGGCGCTCGCCGTCGCGATCGCCGAGCACAACGCGCGCGCGGAACGCGACGCCGACCGCGTCGAGGCGTCCTTCGTGGAGCGTCAGGACCGCTTCGGCTGGCACCGCGGCGCGCTGCTCGACGGCGCCACCATGCGCACGCCCTTCCTCACCGACCTGGTCACGCCCCGCAACCCGGCCAGCGAGTACAGCTTCGTGTCGTTCCTGCACGCCCACGACCGGCTCGGCGCGTTCGGCGAGCTCGGCACGGCGTACCCGCTGCGCCAGGAGTTCCACGCCTACCTCGAGTGGGTGGCCGGCCGGTTCGCCGCGCAGGTCGCCTACGGGCACACCGCCGTCGACGTCGTCCCCGGCGGCGACGTCGTCGACGTGGTCACCCGGCACGCCGGCGGCACCCGGGTGCTGCGCGCCCGCGCCGTCGTCGTCGCCGCCGGCCTGGTGCCCAGCCTGCCGGCGGGCGTCACGCCGTCCGCCCGGGTCTGGCACAACGCCGGCCTGGCGCTGCACGCCGCGCGGCTCGCGCCCGGCGACCCCCGCCGGTTCGTCGTGGCCGGCGCGGGCCAGGGCGCCGCCGAGTCCGTGGCGTACCTGCACCGGCGCTTCCCCGCCGCCGAGGTCTGCTGGCTGCCGTTCCCCGCCGGGGGCGCGCCCGACGACGGCTTCGCGGGACGGCCGTTCGCCCCCGAGGCCGTCGACACGTTCTTCGGCGCCCCCGCCGACGTCAAGCGGATGCTGCTCGACCACCACGGCACCACCAACCACGCCGGCGTCGAGACCGAGCTGGTCCGGGCCCTGCGCCGCAGCAGCTACGCCGGGCGGGTCACCGGCGAGGACCGGCTGCGGCTGCTCGAGGCCGCCCGGGTGACCTCGGTGGACGACCGCGGCGGCGGCGTCACCGCCACCGTCGAGTTCCTGGCCAGCGGCGACGTCGTCCCGCTGGACGCCGACGCCGTCGTGTTCGCCACCGGCCTGCGCCCCGCCGACCCCACCGCCGTCCTCGGCGCCACCGCCGCGCTGTGCCGCCGCGACGACGAGGGCCGCCTGCTCGTCGACCACGACTACCGGGTGGTCACCGACGACGCCCTGACCGCCGGGGTCTACCTGCAGGGCGGCACCGAGCACGTGCACGGCGTCACGGCGTCGCTGCTGTCGTCGGTGGCGCTGCGGGCGGGCGACATACTCGACTCCGTGGTCGCCGCCGTCGCCGACCGCCGACCGGCCCGCACCGACAGGAGAACCGCATGAGCGACCTGCCGTCGTCCCCCGAACAGCTGCGCGACCAGATCGCCGCCGTCCTCGACGAGCCCGCCGACGCGATCGGCCTGGACGACGACCTGATGGACGCCGGGCTCGACTCGATCCGGCTCATGACGCTCATCGAGCGCTGGCGCGCGGGCGGCGTGCAGGTCGGCTTCGTGGAGCTGGCCGAGCGGCCGACCGTCGCGGGCTGGTGGGCGCTGCTCGCCGCCGGGTCGCCGGCGCGGTGACCGGCGACCGCCCGCCGCTGGCCGAGCGGCTCGACCTGCTGCCGCACCCCGAGGGCGGCTGGTACCGGGAGACGTTCCGGTCGACGGTCGCCGCCGGCGACCGGGTCGCCGCCACCGCCATCTACTTCCTGCTGCACCCGGGCGAACGCTCGGCCTGGCACGTGGTCGCCTCGGACGAGCTGTGGTTCTGGCACTCCGGCGGCCCGCTGCGCCTGCGCGTCGGCGACGACGAGGTCGTGCTCGGGCCGGACGTGGCGGCGGGCCAGCGGCCGCAGGCGCTCGTCCCGGCCGGGGTGCGGCAGGCCGCCGAACCGGCCGGGAACGAGCACGTGCTGGTCAGCTGCGTCGTGGCGCCCGGGTTCGAGTTCGCCGACTTCCGCCTGCTGGAGTGAGGCGTCAGACGACGGCGTCGACCCAGAGGTCGTCGAGCTGGCCGCGGAACTGGTCGTTGTCGGCCGTGAGGCCCTTGCCGCCGACCCGCAGCGGCTGGCTGTTCGCCACGGTCAGGTCGGCCGGGATCGTCTTCGTGCCCCGCACCACGCCGTCGACCAGGATGGCGAACGTCGTGCCGGTGCGCCGGCACTCGAGCGTGTGCCATGCGCCGTCGGCCACGGTCACGGTGCTCTTGGCCAGGTAGATGGTCGTGCCGGTGGTGCTGGTGACGGCGCAGCTCGGGTTGCCCGGCGTGCCGTCCACCTGCAGCTTGAAGTGGCTGCCGCTGGTGGAGTAGCCCTTCTGGAGCACGTTCTCGCCGTCGGTGGTCTGCTCCGGGGTGACCCGCACGCTCGCGCCGTACGCGAAGTTGCCCGCGCCCGGGTTGAGCGCCGACGTGGCCGTCGCCTCCAGGATCAGGCGCGGGCAGGTGGTGCCCGTGCACGGCCCCGGGAACGTCAGCGCGCTGCCCGTGCCGCGGGCGGTGACGACGGGCGCGCCCCCGTCGGCGCCGAGCGGGCGCAGCGGGGCGCCGCCGTGGGTGTCGGGGAACGACCCGTCGGCGTTGCGGGAGTCGAAGGTGAACTCGACCGCCCGCGCCGCCGCAGTGGGGCTCGGGCTGACGGTGGCGGTGGACGAGGGCGACGGCGAGACCGACGGCGAGACCGACGGCGAGACCGACGGCGAGACCGACGGCGACGGCGTCGTCGGCGACGGGGTCGTCGTGCCGCTCACCGGGAACGACGCGTACCGCTTCTGCGCCACGCCGTCGATCAGCGTGAAGTCGCCGGCCGCCGCGACCAGGCCCAGCTCGGCGCTGGCCGCCATGTACCGCACGCCCACGACGCCGTTGCCCGCCGGGTTCCAGCCGGTCAGCTCGCCGGCCTGGGTGATCGCCGCGAACTTCACCCGCGGCACCGAGCCGTCGGTGCACACGCCCTGGACGCCGTTGTTGCCGGTCGTGCAGGCCACGTCGAAGTGCCCGCCGACGTAGACGGTGCCGTCGAGGGTCGTGATCGCCTGCGCGTCGCCGTCGAACGCCCGGTTCCAGCGCACCGCGCCGGTCGTCGTGTACGCGATGGCCCGGCCGCCCTGCCCGCCGTGCGCCGCGTAGATGCCGGTCGCGTCGGCGGTCACCGCGTACACCTGCGACTCCGGCCGCGGCAGGAACGTGGTGTCCAGCGCGCCCGTGAGGGCGTCCACGCGGGTCAGCCGCCAGGTGGAGCTGATGCCGTTGGTCTTCTTGAAGCTGCCGCCGAGGTACACCTTGCCGCCGTACAGGGCCAAGGAGTTGACCCAGTCGTCGGCGGTGGGCTTCCAGCCGTTGTCGAGGGCGCCCGTGGTCGTGCTGAACGCGGCCAGGTTGGTGCGGGCCACGCCGTTCACGGACGTGATCCGGCCGCCGACGTACAGCCGGCCGTTGCCGGTGGCGAGCGAGGTGGGTGTGCCCACGACGGTGTGCTTGAACGTGGTGAGCGCGCCGGACGTCGCGTCGAGACCGGCGACGGCCTTGCGGTTCTGCCCGGAGACGGTGGCGAACTCGCCGGCCGCGTACACGGTGGCGCCGTCGACGGCCAGCGCGCGCACGGTGCCGTCCGCGGTGGGCGTCCAGGCCCGCAGGGCGCCGGTACGGGCGTCGAACGCGGCCAGCCGCTGCCGGGCGATCTGCTTGCCGCCCACGATGGCCTTGGTGAACGACCCGCCGACGTAGACGGTGTCCCCGCGGAACGCGACGGCGTGCACCGGGCCGTCGAAGCTCGGGGCGGGCGCGGTGCTCACGGCGGCCTCGGCGGGGGCCACGAGGCAGACGGCGGCGACGGCGGCGACGGCCGCCCCCAGCCGGAGCGACGATTTTAGGACAGAGCGGGTCGAATACACGCGAACCACGGTAACGGTAGTGCTGCGCCGCAGCCGTTCTCCCGCGGTCGCGCGTTCGGCTGTCCTGCCCCGCCGAACGGACAAATCCCTAGATCGCCAACCGCTCATCGACGTGCCACGATGGGCCGATGGCGGAACAGGGCGGCCGGGCGCTGGTGCTCGGCGGGGGCGGGGTCACCGGCGTGGCCTGGGAGATCGGGCTGCTGCACGGCCTGGCCGAACACGGCGTCGACCTCACCGGCGCCGACACGCTCATCGGCACCTCCGCCGGCTCGGTCGTCGCCGCGCAGATCGGCAGCGGCACGCCCCTGCCCGAGATGTTCGCCCAGCAGACCGAGCCGCCCGCGGCCGAACGCCGGGCCGAGATCGGCGCCGCCGTCCTCGCCCGGTTCGTCATCGCCTCCGCGATCCCCGGCCCCCGCCACCGCGGCCGCGCCTGGCTCGGCCGCGCCGCCCTGCGGGCGAAGACCGTCCCCGAGAGCGAACGCCGCGCCGTCATCGCCCACCGCGTGCCCCAGCAGCGGTGGCCCGACCGGCGGCTGCTCGTCACCGCCGTCGACGCCGGGTCCGGCGAACCCGTCGTCTTCGACCGCGACAGCGGCGTCCCCCTCACCGACGCCGTCGGCGCCAGCTGCGCCGTGCCCATCGTGTGGCCGCCCGTCACCATCGGCGATCGCCGCTACCTCGACGGCGGCATGCGCACCGTCGCCAACGTCGACCTCGCCGCCGGCGCCGACCGGGTCGTCGTGATCGCCCCGCTCAGCCGCGCCCTGCGCCGCAGCGACCGCCCGCAGGCGCAGGCCGCCGCGCTCGGCGTCCCGTCGATCGTGCTCACCCCCGACCCGCCTGCGCTGGCCGCCATCGGCCGCAACGTGCTCGACCCGGCCAACCGGGTCGCGTCCGCCCACGCCGGCCGCGCCCAGGCCGCCCGGGTCGCCGACCGCGTCCGGATGATCTGGACGCCGCCGGCCGCCTGACGGCGGTGTCATGCTGGGTCGTGTGACCACCACCGAGGCCCGCCCCCGCCCGCGCCGCGGCCGCGCCGTCCGCACCGGCGTCACCATCGCCGCCGTCCTGCTGCTGCTGTTCGGCGTGCCGTGGTGGACCCTGGTCCTCGCGCCCGCCTGGCCGCTGCCCGTCACCGTCGCCGCCACCGCCGTCTTCCTGGTGGCGCTGCTCGCGTTCCCGGCCGGCATGTTCCTCGGCCACGCCCGCGGCAACGACACCGCGTCGACGATCGGCGACACCATCCTCGGCCTCGTGTGGATCGCCTTCGTGTGGTCGATCATCGGCAACGTGCTGCGCCTGGCCCTGCTCGGCGTCGACGGCGCGGCCCGCATCGCCGCCGCCGCCGTCGCCGTGGTCGTCGTGGTGCTGGCCCTGTGGGGCCACTACGAGGCCATGCGCGTGCCCCGCGTCCGCGAGGTCGAGGTCCGGCTGCCCCGCCTCGGCGCCGGGCTCGACGGGCTGCGCGTCGTCCAGATCACCGACACCCACTACGGCCCCATCGACCGCGCCCGCTGGTCGCGCGGCGTCACCGAGGCCGTCAACGCCCTCGACCCCGACGTCGTCTGCCACACCGGCGACATCGCCGACGGCACCGCCGACCAGCGCACCGAGCAGTCCGCCCCGCTCGGCGACATCCGCGCGACGATGGCCCGCGTCTACGTCACCGGCAACCACGAGTACTACAGCGGCGCCCTCGGCTGGCTCGACCGGATGCGCACCCTCGGCTGGGAGATCCTGCACAACCAGCACGTCGTCGTCACCCGCGACGGCGCGAGCCTCGTCATCGCCGGCGTCGACGACCGCACCGCCGAGTTCTCCGGCATCGAGGACCACCACGCCGACCACGAGGCCGCCCTCGCCGGCGCCGACCCGGCGCTGCCCGTCCTGCTGCTGGCCCACCAGCCGAAACAGATCGACGGCGCCGTCGCCCACGGCATCGACCTCCAGCTGTCCGGCCACACCCACGGCGGCCAGATCTGGCCCTTCCACTACCTCGTGCGCACCGACCAGCCCGTGCTCCAGGGCCTCAGCCGGCACGGCGAGCGCACCCAGCTCTACACCAGCCGCGGCACCGGCTTCTGGGGCCCGCCGTTCCGGGTGTTCGCCCCGAGCGAGATCACCCTGCTGACGCTGCGGGCCGGGTAGCCCTCACGCGTCACCGCGGGCCAGCGCCGCGAAGACCGCCGGGCGCACCCGGTGCACGAGCGGGTCGGCGTGCCGGTGGGCCAGCCGCCACTCGCCGCCCACCCGGCGGAACACCAGCGTCACCCGCAACGACCAGTCCTGTTCCGGCAGGTCGAACACCCGGCCGCGCTGGCGCTCCACCACCACCAGCACCGCCAGGTCGCCCGACGCCCACGACGCCACGACCTCCAGCTCCGCCTCGCCACCGTGGAACGTGTCCGCCATCGCCGCCAGGTGCTCCGGCGAGTGGTCGAACCCCCGCGGCGGCGGGTCGCCCCCGTACGGTGGCAGCAGGGTGTAGTCGTCGGCGTGCGGGATCAGGGCCAGGTAGGCGTGGATGTCGCCGTTGATGTACGCGGACGCGGCCGCCGCCGTGCGGCTGACCAGACCGTCCAGGTCGTCGGACGTCATCCCCGCATCCTGCGCCCCCGCCGCTCAGCCGGCCAGCCCGGCCACCGCCTCCGCGACCGGCACGTCCCCCGCGAACAGCTCCGCCACGATCCCCGCCGTCCCCGGCGCCACCAGCACCGCCGCCAGCACGGCCGCCACGTCGTCGCGCGGCACCGGCCCCCGCCCGCCCACCTCCGTCGTCAACCGGACCCGCCCGGTGCCGGGATCGTCCGTCAGCGAACCCGGCCGCACGACCGTCCAGTCCAGATCGGCCGCCATCACGTACCGGTCCGCCTCCGCCTTCGCCTCCAGGTACGGCCGCATCGCCCCCGTCGCGGCCTCCGGCCGGTCCGCCCCGATCGAACTGACCAGCACGTACCGCCGCACCCCGCACGCCACCGCCGCGTCGGCCAGCTTCACCGCCCCACCCAGGTCGACGGTCCGCTTCCGCTCCGGCCCGCTGCCCGGCCCGGCGCCCGCCGCGAACACCACCGCGTCCGCGCCCCGCACGTACGCCTCCAGGCTCGCCTCCGCCTCCAGGTCACCCAGGACCGGGACGATGCCGGCGGCCTCCAGGTCCGCGGCCTGCTCCGGCCTGCGGATCAGGCCCCGCGCCCGATGCCCCTGCTCCGCCAGCAGGCGGCCGAGCCGCAACGCGATCTTGCCGTGCCCACCCACCACGAGAACGTCCATCCGCCGTCGATACCCGCCCGCCGCGCCATCCACGCCGGGCGGCGCCCACGGCGGTGAGCGGTCGGCCGATGGCCGCGCGCCGGGCGGTGCGTGAGACTGCGGTGGGAGGCCGCCGATGAGTGATGACCACGACGCCCAGCGGCTCGGCGCCCTGCTCGCGGGGCTCGAGGCGTACCGGTCGGCGCGCCGGGCGTTCCTTTCCGAGATCGGCACCCCGGCGTCCAACCGGGACCCGCTCGCCGAGTTCAGCGAGGCCCTGGTCCAGGCGTCTACGCGCTCGTCGTCTTCGAGGATTTCACCGTCGTCGGCGTGCTGGCCTTCCCCTTGGACGCGCTGGGCCCGATCTGTTCGGCGCTGGGCAAGCGGCATCCGCGGCCGGAGGAGCAGGTGCAGTTCACGCGGGTGAACTGGTGGACGATCCGGGACGACGTGGCCCGGTTCGAGGGGCTGGGGGTGCGGGTCTGGTTGCCGCCGCTCGGGCCGGGGCCGGGCGGGTTACGGTCGGCTGATGAGTGACAGTGAGACGCCCTGGGAGCCGCCGTTCGCGGGCAGCGAGGTCGAGCATCTGGTCGGGGCGCTGGAGCGGTTGCGGGCCACGTTCCGGTGGAAGGCGGACGGGCTCGGCGCGGACGGGTTGTGCGCCCGGGTGGGTGCGTCGGCGCTGACGATCGGGGGGCTGCTCAAGCACCTGGCGCTGGTCGAGGACTACACGTTCACGGCGAAGCTCAGCGGCGGTGACCCGGGCGAGCGGTGGCGGCCGGCGCTGAGCGGCGACGACTGGGTGTTCGTCAGCGCGGCGGACGACGACCCGGCCGAGCTGTACGCGCTGTGGGACGGGGCGGTCGAGCGGTCGCGGGAGCGGCTGGCGGCGGCGCTGGCCGACGGGGGGCTCGACCGGCTCGTGCACGTCGCCGGGCCGGACGGGCGGCACGCGAGTCTGCGGCGGCTGGTGTGTGACCTGGTGGAGGAGTACGGCCGGCACACCGGGCACGCCGACATCCTGCGCGAGGCCGTCGACGGGCGGGTCGGGGAGGATCCGCCGCCGGGGTGGCGGCCGGCTTAGGCGTCGAGGAACTCGTCGACCATCGGGGCGAGCCAGTCGGCGCGGTGCGGGACGGTCGTGTGGGTGGTGCCGGGCAGGACGGCGAGGCGGCAGCGGGGCAGGCCGGTGAGGTCGCCGCAGACGCCGCCGCCGAGCAGCCGGAACATGTGGACGGCGTGCTCGGGGCGGACGATGTCGGAGTCGGCCAGGACCAGCATGGTGGGGGCGGCGAGCGCCGCGATGGCGGCGGCGGGCCACTGGGGCAGGTCGGCGTCGAGCACCTTCATCTTCGTGACGAGGCGGGCCCAGCCGGCGGGGTCGGGTGCGGTGCGGACGTACTCCTCGTGGAACTCGGAGCCGTGCAGGTGTTCGGGTTGCAGGTCCTGGATGCCGTCGAGCAGGCCGGGGTGGACGCCGGCGTCGTCGAAGCTGACGGAGGCGAGGACGAGGCGGCCGACGCGGGCCGGGTGGTCGGTGCCGAGGCGCAGCGCGACGGCGGCGCCCATGCTCCAGCCGAGCACGTCGGCGGTGGCGATGCCGAGGTGGTCGAGCAGGGCGACGACGTCGGCGGCGAACTGCTCGACGGTGAACGGGCGGTCGATGTCGGGGGTGCGGCCGTGGCCCTGGAGTTCGACGGCGACGACGCGGCGGGTCCGGGCGAGCAGCGGCAGCAGGGCGCCGAAGCTGGTGCCGATGCCGGACAGGGCGCCGTGCACGAGCACGAGCGGGCGGCCGCCGCCGGCGCCGTGTGACTCGTAGTAGAGGTCGAGGCCGTTCACGGGTGCGTGGGTCATGGGTCCACGGTGCGCGGGGGCGCTTACGGACCGCTTACCGCTTGTAGGGTGGCGGCCATGCGTTTCGGGGTCCTCGGGCCGCTCGCGGTCACCACCGACGCGGGCGACGCCGTCACCGTGCCGGGCGCCAAGGTGCGGGCGCTGCTGGCGGACCTGCTGGCGCACCGCAACCAGGTGGTGTCGGCGGACCGGCTGATCGACGACCTGTGGGGCGACGACCCGCCGGCGAACGCGGCGGGCGCGCTGCAGGTGCGGGTGTCGCAGCTGCGCAAGGCGCTCAACGACGCGGAGCCGGGGGCGCGGGACCTGGTCGAGTCGCGGCCGCCGGGGTACGTGCTGCGCACGGCGCGGGTGGACGCGGACCGGTTCGCCGAGCTGGCCGCCGAGCCCGACGTGGACAGCCTCGCCGAGGCGCTGGGGCTGTGGCGCGGCGAGCCGTACGCGGACGTGGCCGACGAGGAGTACGTGCGGGCGGAGGCGGCCCGGCTGGCGGAGGCGCGGCTCGTGGTGCTGGAGAAGCTGGCCGACGCCCGGCTGGCCCGCGGCGAGCACGCCCTCGTCGCCGCGGACCTGGCGGAGCTGGTGGCGCGGCACCCGCTGCGGGAGGGGCTGCGCGCCCTGCACCTGCGGGCGCTGTACGCGGCCGGCCGCCAGACGGAGGCGCTGGACAGCTACGCCGACCTGCGCGACCGCCTCGCCGACGAGCTGGGCCTGGACCCGGGCCCGGAGCTGGTGGCCCTGCACCGGCAGATCCTCGCCCAGGACACGACGCTGAGCGCGCCGCCGAAGGCCGCGCTGATCCGCAACAGCCTGCCCGCGCAGGTGGACGAGCTGGTGGGCCGGGCGGAGGCGCTGGCCGAGCTGCGCGGCGTCGTGCCCGGGCAGCGGCTGGTGACGCTGATCGGGCCGGGCGGGGTGGGCAAGACGCGGCTGGCCACGGAGGCGGCCCGCGAGCAGGACTTCCCGGACGGGGCGCGGCTGGTGGAGCTGACGGCGCTGCGGCCCGGCGAGACGGCGGTGGCCGAGCTGGTGCTGGCGGCGCTGGACGTGCGGGAGGTGCCGGGCGCGAGCGTGGCCGCCGAGGACCGGCTCGTCGCGGCGGTGCGGCACCGGCGGGTGCTGCTGGTGCTGGACAACTGCGAGCACGTCGTCGAGCCGGTCGCGGCGCTGGTGGCGCGGCTGCTGCGGGAGGCACCGGGCGTCACCGTGCTGGCCACCAGCCGGGAGCCGCTGGGCCTGGCCGGTGAGCTGCTGTGGGAGGTGCCGCCGCTGCCCGTACCCGCGGACGGCGGCGACGTGGACGCGGTCCGGCGGTCGGCCGCGGCCCGGTTGTTCGCGGCCCGGGCCGCCGCGCAGCAGCGCGGTTTCCGGCTGGACGAGCGGACGGCGCCGGCGGTGGCGCAGCTGTGCCGCCGGCTGGACGGCCTGCCGCTGGCGCTGGAGCTGGCCGCGACCCGGGTGCGCTCGCTCGGCCTGGCCGGGGTGGTGGACCGCCTGGACGACCGGTTCCGGCTGCTCAGCACCGCGCAGCGGGACGTGCCGGCGCGGCAGCGCACCCTGACCGCGGTGATCGGCTGGAGCTGGGACCTGCTGGACGACCACGAGCGGGCGGTGCTGGCCCGGCTGGCGGTGCCGGCGGACGGCTGCACCCTGGCCGCCGCGGAGGCGGTGTGCGGGGCCGACCTGGACGTGCTGGCGCGGCTGGTCGACCGGTCGCTGGTCGTGGTGGACGAGTCGGGGGCGGAGCCGCGCTACCGGCTGCTGGAGTCGGTGGCGGCGTTCTGCCTGGACCGGCTGGACGACGCCGGCGCGGTCCGCGCACGACACGTGTCGTACTACACGGAGCTGGCCGAGCGGGCCGACCCGCTCCTGCGCGGCCCGGGGCAGCGGGAGTGGCTGGCCCGCCTCGACGCCGAGTCGGCCAACCTGCGGGCGGCGCTCGCGCACGGCGGCAGCCTGCGCCTGGCCAACGCGCTGACCTGGTACTGGTACCTGCGCGGCCGGTACACCGAGGCGCGGCGGGCGCTGGCCGGCGCGTCCGGCGACGCGGACGACCGGGCCCGCGCGGCGGTGTGGCGGGCCGGGTTCGCGCTGCTGCAGGGCGACCCCGTCGCGCCCGGGGAGATCGAGGCGGCGCTGGCCGGGTACGCGGAACCGCGCGCCGTCTGGTTCGTGGCGGCGGGCCTGCTCGACGTCAGCGACCTGACCGGCGCCGCCGCACTGCTCGACCGCGCCCTCGCCGCCGGCGACGACCCGTGGACCGCGGCGGCCGTGGCGGTGTCGCGGGCCCTCATCGCGCACGCCGCCGGCGACCCGGCCGAGCTGCGGCGGCACGCCGAGGACGCCGCCGCCCGCTTCGCGGAGCTGGGCGACGACTGGGGCCGGCTGCAGGCGTCCGACTGGCTGGGCGGCCTGGCCGAGATGACCGGCCGGTACGACGAGGCCACCGCGCTGCACGCCGAGGGCCTGCGCTGGGCGGAGGAGCTGACGCTGTGGCCGGCGGTCGGCGGCAAGCTGTCCTGGCTGGCCTGGATCGCCGTGCAGACCGGCGACTACGCCCGGGCCCGGGAGCTGGCCGGACGCGCGTACCGGCTGGCGGAGGAGCAGGACTCGTCCGGCGCCCTGGTGTTCGCCGAGCTGGGCCTCGGCTTCGCCGCCCGCCGCGACGGCAAGCTCGACATCGCCGTGCAGCACCTCCAGCGGCTCGCCGACCGGGCCGGCGAGGACGAGCTGCACCTGCCGATGGTGCTCAGCGAGCTGGGCTACGCGGCCGCCGACGCCGGCGACCCCGCCCGGGCGCTGGCGCTGCACGCGCGGGCGTTCGACCGGGCGGTGGCGATCGGCGCGCCCCGCGACACGGTCGGCGCGCTGGAGGGCATGGCCGCGGCCGCGCCGTCACCGGAGACCGCGGCCCGGCTGCTGGGCGCGGCCCACGCGGCGCGGGCGGCCGGCGAGGTGCCCGCCGCCCCGGCCGAGCGGGACGGGGTCGAGCGCGCCACCGAACGCCTCGTCGCGGCGCTCGGCGCGGAGCGGTTCGCCGCCGCGTTCGCGGCCGGCAACGGCCTGAGCCCGGGCGAGGCCCGGGCCCTGGTCGGCTGAGGAGTTCCGGTTACGCGGCCGCCGCCCGGTAGGAGGCGATGATGACGCCGCTTTTCATGACCCGCGTGCCGACCAGCTCCAGCGTGGTCGGCAGGTCGCCGAGCGGGGCGCTGATCGACGCGCCGCCGGTGAGCACCGGGTGGATCCAGAACCGCACCTCGTCGACCAGGCCGGCCTTGAGCAGCGCGTGGGTGACCGTGCCGTAGCCGTACGAGAGGATGTCCTTGCCGTCCTGCTCCTTGAGCCGGGTGACGGCCTCGATCAGGTCGCCCTGGAGCACCTCGGTGTTGTTCCACTCCGGGTTCGTCAGGATGGTCGAGGCGACGTACTTCTTGACGCTGTTGAAGTACGCGGCGCCGGTGCTGGGGTCGCTCTCGTCCATTCTGGGCCACGCCGCGGCGAAGCCGTCGTAGGTGTGCCGGCCCATCACCAGGGCGTCGGCGGCATCGGTCTGCTCGCCGGCGAAGGCGGACGCCTCGTCGTCGAAGTACGGCATCGTGAAGACGGGGTTCTCGATGACGCCGTCGAGGGTGATGTAGGTCGAGTTGATGAGCTTGCGCATGTCGGCGCCTCCGGGTCCGTGTTCGTCTGACACCCCGAACTCTGCCGGGGGGCGCTTACGGTTCGCTTTCGGGCCCGCTTACGCGCCGGGCGGCGGCGAGTACGGCAGTGCCACCAGGCCGAGCACGTGGGCGGCCGGGGTGCCGTCGGCGGCGTGCAGGCGCAGGGTGGTCCGCTGCTGCCGGTGCCGGTCGGCGACGGCGTGCAGCGCGGCCACCCCCGCGCTGGCCAGGTGGGTCACGCCGGACAGGTCGACGGCGGCCGCGACGGTGCCGCCGCGGGAGCGGCGCAGCAGGTCGCGCTGCAGGACGGGGGCGGTGGCGGCGTCCAGGGGGCCGCTCACCCGCACGCCGCCGGCGTCCTCGTCGACGGTGAGGGCGTCGGCGGAGGTCGCCGGGGCGGCGGCCGCGCGCTCGCCGGTCAGCAGGCGCGGCGGGCGGCTCAGCCGGTGGCCGACGGTCGCGGTGGTGCCGGTGGCGGTGCGCTCGACGTGCAGCGTGTCCACGAGCTGGCTGGTCATGGCGAGGCCGCGGCCGCGGTCGGGGTGGTGGACCGGTGGGCGCCACCGGCCGCGGTCGACGACCTCGGCGTGCAGGCAGCCGTCCGGCCCGACGGCGGCGCGCAGCAGCACGGGGTCGTCCTGCGGGCCGGCGTGCTCGATGGCGTTGGTGACCAGCTCGCCGAGCGCGTGCTGCAGGACGAAGGTGTCGTCGTCGCCGGCGCCCGCGGCGGTCAGCCAGTCGCCCAGCTCGCGCCGCGCCGCGCTCAGCGACGACAGCTCGACGGGCAGCCGCAGGTCCAGGCCGGGCACGGCCTCGACGAGTTGCGCGGCGAGCAGGGTGATGTCGTCGCTGTGGCCGGTGGCGCGCACCAGCAGCTCGACGGTCTGGGTGCACACCCGGTCGGCGGGCGCGGCCCCGGGCTCGTGCAGGGCCCGGCCGCCCGCGGCGTGCTCGGCGGTGCGGGCCAGCTCGGCGGTGCCGTCGGCGGCGCTGCGGCCGGGTCGCTCGACGATGCCGTCGCTGTAGAGCAGCAGCACGTCGCCGGGCCCGAGCCGGTCCGTGCGCACGTCGAACGCGGAGCCGGTGCCCAGCGGCGCGCCGCCGGTGACCGGGAGGTGCCGGCTGCCGCCGCCCGTGGGCAGCACCAGCGGGGCGGGGTGGCCGGCGGTGCAGTAGGTGAGCGTGCCGTCGGCCGGGTCGAGCACCGCCACGCAGACGGTGGCGGCGCGCGCGGCGCTCTGGCGGCGGGCGATCCGGTCGACGGCCGCGAGCGCCTCGGCGATGCCGGCGCCGTCGTCGAGCCGGTCGTGCAGGACGGCGCGCAGCTGCCCCATCACCCCGGACGCCGTGACGCCGTGGCCGACGACGTCGCCCACGACCAGCGCGACGGTGCCGTCGGGCCGGGCGATGGCGTCGAACCAGTCGCCGCCGGCCGCGGTGTCGGCGTCGGCGAGCAGGTAGCTCGCGGCGATTTGCGCGCCCGGCAGCACGGGCAGGCCGCGGGGCAGCAGCTCGCGCTGGAGGGTGGTGACGACGTCGCGGGTGCGCCGGTAGCGCTGCTGGAGGTCGGCGTTCTGCTGCTCGGCGTCGAGCCGGGCGCGGACCAGCGCGGTGACGTCGACGCCGCTGCCGATGACGCCGCGGATGGTGCCGTCCGGGTGGCGCCACGGGTTGATGGAGAAGTCGGCGTACAGCTCGTGGACGGTGCCGTCGGGGCCGGTCAGGTGGGCGCGCCACTGCTGGCCGGTGACGGGCTCGCCGGTGCGGTACACCTGCCCGTACAGGTCGACCCACTGCTGGCCGGCCAGGTCGTCGAACACCTCGCTCAGCGGCCGGCCGACCATCTTCCGCTCCGGGGCGACGGCCCGCGCGGCGGCGTTGGCGGCGGCGACCCGCAGCTCCGGGCCCTCGCAGAGGATGAGGATGAACGGCGCCTGCTCGACCCCCGACGCGACCAGTTCCGGTTCCGACACCCGCGACACACCCCAGCTCCGACGACTCGCCTGTCAGTTTGCCCCGATCCGCGCGGTCATGCCTCCTCAGCGGAACGGATCCGGCCGATCGGCGACGGCGGCAGCGGGCGGGCGGCCACCTCGCGGATGACCTCCCACGGTGGCGTGGCGGCGCTGAGGTCGTCGGGCCACTGCTCGACGACGCCGCGCGCCCAGGCCGCCCAGTCGGCGACGGCGTCCCAGTGCCGGGTGAGGAACGCCGCCACGAGGGTGCTCTGCGCGGTGCGGGCGGGGAACGGCCCGGTGCCGGTGGCGTACTCGCGGGCGACCTCGATGTTGGTGCGGGTGCGTTCGGCGGCCCACTCGGCGCAGGCGTCCAGGTTGTCCAGCAGGTCGGCCTTGGTCCCGTGGTCGCCGAAGAAGACCTGGAGCAGCAGCTCGAACTCGAGGACCGGCCCGGCGCCGGGGGTGGCGGTCCAGCGGCGCAGCGCCCGCCGGCCGGCCGGGGTGATGGCGTAGACGGTGCTGGTGCGCCGGCCGACGGTGCGGGTGGTGGCCGTGGCGAGCCCCTGGGCGACCAGCTTCTTCGGCTCCTCGTAGAGCTTGCTCTCGGCGCGCGGCCAGAAGTGCTGGAGGCTGCGGCCCATCTGCTTGGTGAGCTCGTAGCTGGTCCAGGGCTGGACGGCGAGCAGGCCGAGCAGGGCGTGCGCGGTGGTGGTCAGCGGAGGCATTGCCAGATACTCCCTTAGGGAGTACCGTCACCGCCATACTCCCCAGGGGAGTAAAGGAGGAGGAGTCATGATCCTGACGGTGGCGACCGAGAACACCGCGCAGGCCCACGCGTGGGACGGCGACGAGGGCGAGCACTGGACCGCGCACGAGGCGCGCTACGACGGCGCGCTGCGCCACCTCCGGGCGCCGTTCAACGCGGCCACCGGCGTGCGCCCCGGCGAGGCCGTCCTCGACGTCGGCTGCGGCACCGGCCAGTCCAGCCGCGACGCCGCCCGCGCCGCCGCACCCGGCGGCACCGTCCTCGGCGTCGACCTGTCGGCGAGCATGATCGGCCGCGCCACCCGGCGGGCCGCCGACGAGGGCCTGACCGGCGTGCGGTTCGTCCAGGCCGACGCGCAGGTGCACCCGTTCCCGGCGGGCCGGTTCGACGCGGTGATCAGCCGCACCGGCGCGATGTTCTTCGGCGACCGGGCGGCCGCGTTCGCCAACCTCGCCCGCGCCCTGCGCCCCGGCGGCCGGCTCACCCTGCTCGCCTGGCAGGCCGCCGAGCGCAACACCTGGGTCACCACCATCGTCGGCACCCTCGGCGGCCCGCACACGCCCCTGCCGCCGCCCGAGGCGCCCAGCCCGTTCGCCCTCGCCGACCCCGCCCGCGTCCGGCCGCTGCTCACCGGCGCCGGCTTCACCGACGTGCGCTTCGACGCCGTCGAGGCGCCGTTCGTCCTCGGCGCCGACGCCGACGACGCGACCGGCTTCGCCGCCGGCACCGGCATCGCCCAGTGGCTGCTCGGGCTGCTCGACGAGCCCGGCCGCGCCGCCGCCCGCGCCCGGCTGCGCGCCGCGCTGGCCCCGCACGCCGGCCCGGACGGCGTCTGCCTCGACGCCGCCGCCTGGCTCATCACCGCCCGCCGGGCGGCTCAGGGGCAGGCCACGTAACCGGGGAAGTTGCCGGCGAGCCGCTCACCCGGCTCGCCGAGCGTCACCGCCCGCACCAGCAGGTCGCCGCCGACGAACGCGCCCCTCCACGACGCCCCCAGCCCGCCGAACGGCTCCTCCCGGTCCCCGCGCGACCGCGGCCGGTTGATGCCCACCTTGAACGCCTGCACGTCGGCGGCCAGCTTCGCGCCCAGCTCCTCGTCGTCCACCGCCAGGCTCGCCACCAGCGCGCCGTTCGAGGCGTTCATCGCCGCCAGCAGTTCCTCCTCGGTGTCCACCACGACGATCGTGTCGACCGGCCCGAACGGCTCCGCGTGCATCAGGCGCGACCGCCCCGGCGGGGCCAGCAGCGCCACCGGCGCCACGTACGCCGACGTGTCCTGCCCCGGCAGGAACCGCCCCGCCGACAGCGACCCCCGGTACAGCGGCACCGCCCCGCCGCGGATCGCGTCCGCCACCCGGTGCCGCAGCCCGGCCGCCCTCGCCGCGCTGATCAGCGGGCCGTAGTCCAGGTCGGGCAGCGGGTCGCCCGCGGACTCCACGGCCAGCGGGTGGCCGAACCGCACCGCGCGGACCACCGGCAGGTACACGTCGAGGAACGCGTCCACCAGCTCCCGCTGCACCACGAACCGCGGGTACGCCGTGCACCGCTGCTTGCCGTACTCGAAGCCCCTGCGCAGGTGCCCGGCCAGCAGGTCCCACTGCGAGAACTCCCACACCCCCCACGCGTTGAGGCCCTCCTGCTCGATGAAGTGGCGCCGGCCGGTGTCCAGCAGCGCCGCCGCGACCTTCCCGCCGTTGCTGCGCCCGCCCACGAACGCCACCGCCCCGATCTCCGGCGAGCGCACCAGCACCGCCGACAGCTCCTCGCCGCCGCCGGACAGCAGCGTCACGGGCAGGCCCGCGCGGGCCATCAGGGCGTGCGCGAGCGTCAGGCACACCGCCCCGCCCTGCGACGGCGTCTTGGCGATCACGGCGTTGCCGGCCAGCAACTGCACCAGCTCGGCGTGCACGAGCACGCTCATCGGGTAGTTCCACGACGCGATGTTGCTGACCGGGCCGGGCAGCGGGTCGCGGTCCAGCACCTGCCGGTCGATCTGCGTCAGGTACCAGCGGACGCCGTCCAGCGCCCGGTCGACGTCGGCGCACGCCAGCCGCCACGGCTTGCCGATCTCCCAGGCGAGCGTGAGCGCCAGCAGGTCGCGGTGCTCCGCCAGCGCCGCCACGGCGGCGGCCACCCGCTCCTTGCGGGTGCCGAGCGTCACCGACGCCCACCGCTGGTGCGCCGCGGCGGCGGCCCGCACCGCGTCCCGGGCGGTGTCCGGGCCCAGCCGCGACAGGGCGGTGAGCCGCCGGCCGTCGACGGGGGAGTGCAGCGGGGCCGGTGTGCCGGCGTCGTGCCACGCGCCCGCGAACAGGGTGCGCAGCCGGTCGGGCGCGACGGCCTCGGGGGCCGCGGCGGCGACGGAGGACAGGACGTCGTCCCAGGCGGTGCCCGGGGCCAGGCGCAGAGTCATGGTCAGGACTGTCTCCGGCGCGGCGGCGTCCGGGCCAGCGCCCGGCGGACACCGGAAGTCGCAACCTTGCGTGCCGCGAAGGATCCGCGGAACTTGCCCTGCGCGGAAGGCTCAGCGGCGCGCGTACCGGCCCAGGCCGGCCGTCAACCGGGCGCGGGCGTGGGTGATCAGCCGGGCCATGTCGGCGCAGTACACCGACGGGTTGCGGTAGCCGTCGCCGGCGCGGTAGCGGTGCGCGTAGTGGCCGCCGCCGCACACCGGGTGCAGCGCGCACGCGCGGCACGTGTCGCCGAGGGCGGCCGCGCCGATCTGGCGGGCGGCCACGCCGGGGTGGGTGAGCGCCGCGTCGAACGAATCGGCGGCGACCGTCAGGCCCGTGGCGCAGGCGCCCGGGTAGCTCGACTTGAGGGTGTCCACCTGCTCGATCGTGCCGTCCGTCTCGACCACCACGACCGCCACCGGGCTCAGCCCCACCTGCTCCGACCGGCCCGACCCGCCGAGCAGCAGCGCCAGGACGTCCTCGAACAGCCGCACGGCCGTCTCCTGCCGGGGCGCGCCGAACCAGCGGTCGAACGCCGCCACCAGCCAGTCGCCGTGCGGCGTCCCGCCGGCCGGGCGCTGCGGGGGCGCCGACCAGTTCGCGTGCGGCAGCAGGAAGTCGATCGCGGGCGGCGCGTACGCCAGCAGCGCCTCGTACGTGGCCACCGGGTCGGTCGCCGGGTCCACCGCGCACAGCAGCCCGGCGAACGTGTCCGTGCCCGCGATGCGGCGCAGCGCCCGGTCGACGGCCGCGTGGCTGCCCCCGCCGTCGGGGCGGCGGCGCCGCCGGTCGTTGTCGGCGGCCGTCCCGTCCAGGCTGACGCCGACGCGCACCCCCTGCCCGGCGAACAGGCCGAGCAGCTCGTCGTCGAGCAGCACGCCGTTGGTCTGCACCTGCACGTCGAGGCGGCACGGCCCGGTGAACGCGGCCCGGACGTCGGCGATCAGGTCGCGCAGCCGCGCCGCCCCGGCCAGCAGCGGCTCGCCGCCGTGCAGGATGAGCCGCATCCGGCGCAGGTCGTGCGCCGCCGCGTGCTCCGCCATCCGCCCGGCCGCCGCGCGCCACGTCGCCGGCTCCATCACCAGCGGGCGGTCCCGCCAGCTTTGGTCCGCCATCGTGTACACGTAGCAGTAGTCGCAGGCCAGGTTGCACCGCTGGTGGACCTTCAGCACCACGTCGCGGAACGGCGTCGGCCGCCAGCCCGCCGCCAGCAGGGCGGGCACGTCCAGCGTCCGGTCCGGCCACCGCGCCGGCGTCACCAGGGTGCCCATCGGCCCCCTCCCGGTCCCTCGGCGCCGCCACCGATGCTAGGCAGGCGGCGGCGCGATGTCACACCACGGCCGCCCGCAGGGCCGGTGACCGGCGTCATCACGTCGCGGTAGGTACGGGATGCGCTCTTCCCCGGCACTTCGACCGGCATCTATCGTCGGCACCCTGATCGCCGGTCGTGCTCGTGCGGCCGTACCGAAGGGGAGTGCCCGATGCGCCGACTGATGACGGTGTCCCTCGCCGCGGCCCTGGCGGGCGCGTTCGCGCTGCCGGCCGCCGCCCTCGCCGCGCCCGCCGGCGACGGGCCCAGCCGGATCATCGGCGGGTCGGCCGTGTCGTCGGCGCCGTGGGCCGCCGTGGTCTACAGCAACGGCCGGTTCACCTGCTCAGGGACGATCATCTCCGCCGACTGGGTGCTCACCGCGCGGCACTGCGTCAGCGGCGCGATGTCGGTGCGGGTCGGCAGCGTCAGCCGCACCTCCGGCGGGCAGACCCGCTCGGTCAGCTCGACGTCCAGCCGGTACGACCTGGCGCTGCTGCGGCTCAGCTCGCCGGTGTCGACGTCGTACATGCCGCTGGCGGGCACGAACCCGCCGGTCAACTCGACGAACTCGATCTACGGCTGGGGCATGACCTGCTACAGCGGCTGCGACGCCTCGCCGACGCTGAAGACCGCCACGGTGCGGGTGACGTCGACCGGCGTCACCGACGCGTACGGCGGCAGCGCCATCGCCAGCACCGAGATCAGCGGCAACGCGTGGCGCGGCGACTCCGGCGGCCCGCAGGTCTACAACGGCGCCCAGGTCGGCGTGGCCTCGACGGCCGACGGCCAGGCCCGGCAGTACTACGGCAGCGTGCCGGCGAACCGCACCTGGATCCGCAGCATCTCGGGCGTCTGAGCGCGCGGCGGCCCCTGCGCGGCCGGGTCAGCCGGCGCGCAGGGTCGCCGACGGGTTCACCCCGTAGCGGGCCCGGTACTGCTCGGCGAACCGGCCCAGGTGCACGAAGCCCCAGCGGTGGGCGACCTCGCTGACGCCGACGGTGCCCGGCGCCGCGGCGCACAGGTCCCGGTGGGCCCGGCCGAGCCGCACGTCCCGGACGTAGCCCATCGGCGTGGTGGCGGCGTGGGTGCGGAAGCCCTGCTGCAGGGCGCGGACGCTGACGCCGGCGATCTCCGCGAGGCGCCCGACGGTGTACGGGTGGTCCGGCTCGTCCTGCACCGCCGCCATCGCCCGGCGGATCGATTTCGGCGCGGCCGTCGCCGGGCCCGGCCCGGTCAGGCCGTCGCGGTGCCGGTCGCCGGCGGCGACGAGCAGGCCGCGCACCAGCCCCTCGCGCAGCCGCGGGCCCACCAGCGGGTGGTCGGCCAGGGAGCCGTCGTTGCCGGCCTCGTCGGCGAGCATCCGGGCCAGCCACGCCCAGCTGCGTCCCGGCCCGCCCGTCACGTCCATCTCGGCGGCCAGGCGCAGGGGGCCGCGCAGCGGCTTGCCGGTCATCCGGTGCAGCTCCGCCTCCAGCACCGGCCGGGAGATCTTCACGGCGATCAGCCGGCAGTCCGCCTCCCACCTGTCCAGCACGGTGTCGCCGACGGGCGCGAAGATCCCCGCGCGGCCGGTGTCCGCCAGCCGCTCGCGGGACCGGCCCTGCCGCCAGGTCAGCCGGCCGGACAGCGGCAGGTCCACGTGGTACGCCCCCAGCTCGCCCACCCGCATCCGCACGTCCCCGCCGAACCGCACGTCGCCGACCGTGACGCCGCCGCAGCGGACCACGCTGAACGCGGCGTCGAGCCGCTGCGCGGGATCCAGCAGGTCGAGGCGGTTGGGATAGAACTGCTCGCCGACGATGTCGCACGCCTGGTCCACATCGTTCGTCCGCACGGACACCCTGCCGGCGGCACGGCCGTCGACCATTCGCTCTCCGTCACATCCGCGTCCTGCACCGTCTCCTCCATAGTGCCCGGCGCGGGACGCGCGCCGTGTCCGGCGAAGGGGTGACTGCCGGATCCCGCAGGCACCGGCCGAAAAGCGCGGCCGATGCGTGCGCGGTGGTCCGTCGGGGCCGCCTTCGGTCGTAGGGTCGCGGCATGACCGACCCCGACCCGTCGCCGGCGCCGCCGATGCTGGCGTCCCTGCACCTGTTCCGGCTGGCGCAGCTGGGCGAACGCCTCCAGCAGACGGTGGCCGAGCTGACCGAGCTGACCCACCGCCCGGCGACGGCGGCCGACCTCACCGACACGGAGCTGGACGCGGTGCACACCGCCGCCGCGTACGCCCGCACCGCCGGCAGCGAGATCGTCGCCATCGCGTTCGCCGCGTACGACCGCGTCCACCACGCCGCCCAGGACGCCTGACCGGCTCTCAGCCGGGTCACAGCGGATTCACTGCTTCGCCGGGCAGCGTGGGGGTGGAGCGGGCACCGGCCCGGTCCCGGCGAGCGGAGGAACGATGGAGCGCGAGCACACGTACGAGGGGCGGCGGCTGCCCCGGCCCGGCGAGGAGGTCGTCGACCAGGGGCTGGGCTTCGACCTCGGCACCCTGGCGCGGCGCCGGCAGGTGCTGCGGGTGTTCGGCCTGGGCGCGGCCACGCTGGGGCTGGCGGCCTGCTCGGGCGGCGGCGGCCCGGCGCCGGCGGTGTCGGCCACGGCCACGGGCGCCGCGGCCACCGGCGAGATCCCCGACGAGACGGCCGGGCCGTACCCCGGCGACGGCTCCAACGGCCCGGACGTGCTGGGGCAGAGCGGCGTGGTGCGCAGCGACATCCGGTCGAGCTTCGGCGGGGCGAGCGGCATCGCCGAGGGCGTCCCGATGACGCTGGAGCTGACGATCGTCGACCTGGCGAAGGGCGCCACGACCCCGTTCGCCGGCGCCGCCGTGTACGTGTGGCACTGCGACCGCGAGGGCCGGTACTCGCTGTACTCCGACGGGGTCACCGGCGAGAACTACCTGCGCGGCGTGCAGATCGCCGACGCCGCCGGGGTGGTCCGGTTCACCAGCGTCTTCCCCGCCTGCTACCCCGGGCGGTGGCCGCACGTCCACTTCGAGGTGTACCCGGACCGGGCGGGCATCGCCGACGCGGCGAACGCGATCGCCACCTCCCAGGTCGCCCTGCCGCAGGACGCGAGCACGGCGGTGTACGCGCAGCCCGGCTACGAGGCGTCGGTGCCGCAGCTCGCGCAGCTGTCGCTGGCCGACGACAACGTGTTCGGCGACGACGGCGGCGCGGCCCAGCTCGGCACGGTGACCGGCGACGTCGCCGGCGGCTACCGGGTGTCGCTCGTGGCGCGCGTCGACACGACCACCACCCCGTCCGGCCGGTAGCCTCCGGGCGTGGCCCCACCGGACATGGCCGACCTGCGCGCGCTGGTCGGCCGCGGGATCGAGGACGTCCTCACCGACCCCGCGGCCGACCGCCTGGAGCGGGTCGCCGCCGCCGGCCCGGAGGGGTTCGCGGAGGCCGCCGCCCCGGTCCTGGAGGCCGCCGCGGGCACCCACGACCTGACCGGTGTCCTCGTCTGGCTGACCACCTGCGCGGCCTGGCCGCGGGTGGCGCCCGTCCTCGGCCGGCGGCGCGCCCTCGCGCGGCACGTCGCCGAGGCGGCGACGACGGCCGCCGAGGCGTGGCGGTACGTCCCGGCCGGGGTCGTCACCGCCGCGGACGCCGACGGTGAGGCCTGGGCGGGCGACCTGCTCGTCGAGCTGTTCGACCCCGGGTCGCCCCTGCCGGCCGCCGAGCGCTGGCGCGCCGTCGCCGGCGTGCTGGGCCACCCCACCGACCGGGTACGCGAGCGGGCCCAGCTCATGCTGGCCACCGCGGCGTGGTCCCGCGCCGACCCGCCGCCCGGCGACGACGAGGCGCGGCGGGCCGCCGCCGAGCACGCCGACCACCTGGAGCGCCTGCTCGCCGAGCCGGGGGGCTGGCTCGCCGAGCTGGCCCGGGCGCTGCCCGGCTGCGGCGAGCCCACCTGCTGCCGCGAGGGCCACCTCGTCGCCGAGCTGACCCGCCGCGGCCACCGGCCCCGGCGGTGGGCGGGCGGCCCGCGCCCGGCGCGGGGGTGAAGGGGCAGGACCGCCCCGGATCGCACCCTGCGTGCTCCGCCGGGCATACCCGCTGGCGTACGGTTCAGGCATGACGACTTCACTGCCGAACTGGTGGGACGGGCTGGCCGAGGCCGACCGCGCCCTCTTCCTGGAGCACCGCCACGCCGACGTGGTGCCGTCGGAGGTCGCTCACCGGCTGACGGAGTCGGGGCAGTGGATCGCCGGGGGCAAGTGGGCCGACCAGTCCGGCCGCACGTTCCGCTGGCCGGGCCAGCTCAAGGCGTTCCTCCAGGACCGGGCTGGCGACAACGCCACCGCCGACGAGGACGAGGAGTGACCAACCGGGCCCGCCGGGAGGGTTGAGGCCACTCGATCGGGGGATGCTGCTCGTCCTGAGCGACCGCACCACAGGGGTACGGTTCCTCCGCCCGAGGAGCTGATGCCGTGTCACCACCGCCGCCGACCGGGCGGGCCGGTTCCCGGCAGGAGCCGGTCGTCCTCACCGTCGGCGGCGTGCTCGACGTGGCGGCCGGCGCGGCCCTGTGCCGCAGCGTCCTGGCGTGCCTGGCCCGGGAGCCGGTGGCCGTGGTGGTCGAGCTGTCCGGCATGACGGTGGCCGGGCGCGACGCGGCGGCCGTCTTCCCGGCGCTGCTGCGGTCGGCCGAGACCTGGCCGGGCACGCCGCTGCTGCTCTGCGCCGCCCGGCCCGCCGCCGCCGCGCTGATCGCGGCCGCGGCCGGCGGGCCGGTGCCGATGTTCGCGACGGTCGCCGACGGGCTGGCGACGCTGCGCCACCACGACGACCTGATCAGCGAGCTCATCCTCCCCGTCCGGGGCGCCGCCCGCCGGGCCCGCGACGTCGTCACCGACGCGTGCGCGCGGTGGGCGCTGCCGCGCCTGTCCGCCTCGGCCGTCCTGGTCGCCGGCGAACTGGTCGGCAACGCGGTGGCGCACGCCCGCACCGAGGCGACCCTGCAGCTGCGGCTGCGGCCGCGCCTGCTGTACGTGGGCGTCTTCGACGGCGCCGACACCCGGCCGGTCCTGCACCCGGGCCCGCTCCCGACCGCGCCGGACGGCCGGGGCCTGCACCTGGTGCGGCTGGTGTCGGCCCGGTGGGGCTGCGTCCCCCGGGCCGGCGGCAAGGTCGTCTGGGCCGCCCTGCGCACATGACCGGACACGGGAACGCCCCCCGCACCGATCATGATCGGCACAGGGGGCGCCCCCGCTCAGGACCGGGTCACGCCGGTTCGATCCAGATGTTGCGGTACTGCACGTTGGCGCCGGGGTCGCCGTGGTCCTGCAGGCGGATCGGCAGGTGCAGGGGGCTCTCCGCGGCGCCCGCACCGGTCGGGCCGTCGATCGCCACGTCGTTGTGGACGGTCTGGCCGTTCCACACCACCGTGACCCGCGCGTTCTCGGTCTTCGTGGCGCCGTTCCAGCGCGCCGCCCGGAACGTGATGTCGTAGGTCTGCCACGTCTCCGGGGCCGTCGCCGCGTTCACCGACGGCGCCCGCTTCTGGTAGATCGCCCCGGCGTCGTCGAGGCCCGGGTTGGCCTTGCCGTACGAGTCGAGCACCTGGAGCTCGTAGCGGTCCTGCAGGTAGATGCCGCTGTTGCCGCGGGTCTGGCCGGTCACCTCGGGCGGCAGGTTGGGGATCTTGAACTCGATGTGCAGCTTGAAGTCGCCGTACGCCTGCTTGGTGCGGATGTCGCCGCCGAGCACCTCGGCCGCGCCGCCGGCGACCGGCCAGGTCGGTGCGCTGCCGTCGCCGTTCTGGAAGGCGCCCAGGTGGCCGCCGTCGAACAGGTTGACCCGGGTGGCGGCGTTGTGGGTCCAGCGCTGCTGGGCCACGTCCGCCCACTCCCAGATCTGGATCTGGGCGCCGTCGGCGGTCGAGCCGCCCGCGACGTCGAGCACCTTGCCGGACATCGGGTTCAGCAGCGAGCCGTTGGCCTGCGGCTGCCACACCTGCGCGGCGCTGTTGTTGCAGGTGTACAGCTGGACCTTGGTGCCGTTGGCGGTGCCGGCGTTGTCGATGTCCAGGCACTTGCCGTGGGCCTGCAGCGTGTCGCCGACCCGGGTCCAGCTCTGCGCGGACGAGGTGTTGCACGTGTACAGCTGCACCTTGGTCTTGTCGGCGCTGCCGCCGTTGTCCAGGTCGAGGCACTTGCCGCCGATGCCGCTGATCCGGCCGGTCCGGGTCGTCGTGTCGGTGCTCCCGCCGCCGGTGCCGACGGTGAGGTTGTCGAGGTTGACGTGGCCGACGTCGCCGGTGTCCACCCGGTACGTGACCGTGTTGCCGCCGGCCCGCAGGGTGACCGTCTCGGTCCTGGTCGCCCACGACGTCCAGCCGCCGGTGTCGGCCAGGCTGACCTGCCGCACCTTCGTGTTGTTCACGTACAGGCTCACGGTCTTGGTGCCCGCCGCCGGGTTCGGCCCGTTGGCGAACCGGAGGGTGACCGGGTACGACCCGGCTGCCGGCACGTTCACGCTGAACGTGGCCGCGGCGCCCACCGAGCCGAACCCGGCGACGAAGCCGGCCCCGGTGTACCCGGCGTGCTCCGACGACCGGCCCGCGGTGCCGCTGAGCCCGGAGTTCTCCGCCTCGACCTGGTCGGTGCGCAGCGTCGCGCCGTCGACCAGGCTGTTCAGCGTGTACCACGCCTCGGTGCTCCACAGTGACGCCCCGGAGGTGGAGGTGAACGGCCGCGGCGAGCGGACGTGCACGACCCGGCCCGGCTTGAGCCCGGACAGCTTCAGCGTCACCTTCAACCGGTCGGCGGACAGCGTCGCCGAGCTGACCGGCAGCGCCTCCTCGTCCACCTTCGGCCCGCCGTACTGCGGCGTCGACACGTACCGCCACTGCGTCGCCCGGTAGCGGGCGGCGAGCTGCGCCGCCGTCGTGGCGGACACCGGCTGCGTGTACTCCAGCTCGAAGCCGCCCGCGACCGCCCGCATGGCCTTGATGTCGAACACGCTGGTGCTGTTCGGGGTCAGCTTCTGCAGCCCGTACGTGAGCTTGCCCTCCTGCCCCCAGTTGCCGCCCGCGCCGAGCCCGCCCAGGTACAGCGCCCCGTCGGGGCCCTGGGTCAGCCGCACCACGCCCGACTCCAGGCCCTGGGTGAGCCGGAAGACCGCGCCCTGGTACTCGCCGTTGACCTTCTCCAGGAACGCGCGCTGGATGCCGCCGTACGTGACGTCGCCGAACAGCAGCTGCCCGGCGTACGGCCCGGCGGTGAGCTGCAACGGGGTGGAGGGCGAGTTCGCGATCTCGTTCTGCGGCAGCCACAGCACCGGCTGGGTCACCGGCTGCGTGTCGAACGGCCCGTCCGGGTTGGTGTAGTGGCCGAAGAACCGGTCCTGCTTGATGTGCACCAGCTTCGAGGCGGGCAGCCAGCCGCCCTGGTTGTCGGTGACGAAGATGTCACCGTCGGGCCCCCAGCCCAGGCCGTTCGGGGTCCGCAGCCCGCCCGCGATGTACTGCACCGCCCCGGTGGACCGGTTGATCTTCAGCGTGGTGCCACGGTTCGTGGACCCCTGCGGCTCGGTGGTGGCCCCGCCGAGGTCGATCGACACCGACAGGTTCAGGTAGAAGAACCCGTCCTTGTACAACAGCCCGAACCCGAACTCGTGGAAGTTACCGTCGAACGGCCACGTGGCGACCCGCCGGAACTGGTCGATCGTCCCGTCGCCGTTGGTGTCGTTGAGTTCCGTCAGCTCGTGCTTCTGCGAGACGTAGATCTTCCCGTCGACGATCTTCAGCCCCATGGGCTCCCGCAGCCCGGTGGCGATCCGCCGGTACGTGACCTGCCCCGGCGACGTGCTGCCGGTGACACCACTGAGGACGTACACCTCACCGGCCGTCTTCTCCTGCCCGCCCCAGGTGGCGATCGCCAGCCGCCCGTCCGGGAACCAGTCCATCGCGCTGACCTGCGGCTGGAAGCCGGCCGGCCGCAGGTTCGTGAGCGTGTAGCCGGGGTGCACGGAATTCAGCGGCAGCCCGTCGCCCGGGTTGTCCCCGGCGCCCTCACAATCCTTGCGACCGGGCGCGGTCACCCGCACCACACCGGCGTCGGTGCTCAGCACACTGGCCGGCACCACCGAGAACGCGCTCGCGCCCGGCGGCCGCCACTCCAGCGTCAGCTGCTGCCCGCCGTCCCGCTCGAAATAATCGATGCGCAGCGAGTGGTACCCGGTCGTCAGGGTGGCCGCCCCCTCCACCGCGAACGAGCCGTGCGCCCCGTCGTTGTTGACGACCAGCGCGTCGTCGATGAACAACCGCGACCCGTCGTCACTGGTCAGCCGGAACTGGTGCGCCCCCGCCGTGGCGACGGTGATGTTCGCGATCACCTCGGACTGGAACCGGTCCTCGAGCCCGAAGTCCGCCGCCGTCGTCCAGTTGATCACCGACATCTTCTTGTCGACGTTCGGCGTCTGCCCCGTCTTCAACGTGCACAGCGAGTCCCGCGACACCTGCAGATCGAACGTCCGCAGTGTCACACCGGGCTCCTGCGGCGGCGGGGCGGCGGCGGCGGGCAGGGCGGGAAGGAGGGCGCCGACGAGGGCGGCGGCGGACAGCAGCACCAGTTTCTTCATGGAGGCGCTCCAGACGGGCTCGCACATCGACTCGTGCCGATGAACCGGTGAACGGCACGCTAGGCGCTTTCCGAAACAAAGTAAACAACTTCGCGTCATCTACCGGAAACTTTTGTACGATCTGACTAAAGTCGATGTCCGGGCGGGGGTCTACTGCGGACGGTCGCCGGCCAGGGTGGACAGGGGTATGGTCCAGCCTCATGTCCGGACCCGATGCCGCCGTCGTCGTGCGTTCCGAGGCGATCGCGTGGGTCGACGACGGCTGGCCCGGTTGGCTGCGGGTGCGGCTCATCGACGCCTTGGGCCGGCCGTGGCACTTCGTCGACAAGGTGCCGGTGTTCTTCTCGGACGCGGCTCCGCCGCCCGCCCTCCCGTTTCCGGTTTTGATCCGCTGCCGGATTGCCGACCAGGACACCGACGGCGTCGTCACCATCTCCACGGCTGTGCCGGACGGGGTCGAGGCCGAGGACGGGACGACGGTCTTCCGGGTGCGCGCCGCCCAGGTGCAGCGGTCCCCGGCCTGACATCGCCGCCGGCGATGTCAGAACCATGCAATTCGCGGCGTATCGACGAATGGCATCCGGTGGGCCACGGAGGGATCACGCTCCGCCGCCGCGACAGCCACCCCGCACCTGATCGCCGGGACGGATCATGCCGGTCGTCCATCGACGCTAGTATCTACCGGCTTTTGGGTCCCACGGGGAGGAAGATTTACATGTATCGCAAGGTCTCGGCCGGCGTCCTGCTGGCAATGGCCCTACTGGTTCCCGCTGCACCGGCAGCGGCCCAGGCCGGAACGCCCGGACTCGACGCGTCCTGCCAGACGGTCGAGCGCAAGCTCTTCACGGACATCCGTAAGCTGGTCACCGTCGACCTGGACACCGCCACCGATGACGAGCTCCTGGATGTCGCCAACCGGGTCCTGGACGCGGCGAAGGCTGACAAGCTGCCCGTCCTGCCTCGCGCGATGGAGCAGCAGCTGGAAGACCCTGCGGAGGAGCTGCGCGCTTTCCTGAAGCAGGGCATGCTGAACGCCTGGACGGCGGATCTGCGAATCTCGATCGGCCGAACGATGGGCGGCGCGGGCACCAACGTGCGGAAGGCCTCGCAGGAGGCGCTCGACAACGCGACGTTCGACGCCTACCTGGCTTACTTGAACGAGGGCCTGTACGCCGCCCGCGCGCTCGACTGCGCGTCCCAGCCCTCACCGACGCCGACCGCCACACCGACCGCCACCCCGAGCACCACGCCGACCGTCGCACCCGTCCCGACCCCGTCCGCCGGCACGGACACCCCCGACGGTGAGGGCGGTGGCCTGCCCGTGACGGGTTCCGACACCGGGATGGTGGCGGGAGTCGGCGGTGTGCTCCTGCTCCTGGGTGGCGCCGGCTACCTGATCGGCCGCCGCCGCCGTTCGCGCTTCGTGGCATAACCGACCTGACCGCGCCCGGCTGAATGCTCCGTCGAGCCGGGCGCGGTCAGCGGTCTGGGGGCCGGCGAAGCCGGGCCAGGAAGCTGCGGCAAGTTGCCGGGCTGCGGTGACCGCTGCGGCGTTGTGCCACCGGGAGCTCGAACCCCGAACCCATGGAGAAATGGTCCCTGGTGTCGTGATTTGCCGAATGTGGACGGACCGGTAATGCGCAATACCATCCGGTCCACTTCGGTCCGGTTGCATCCGCCCTGATCTAGGCTCTCGGCAGCGAGATCATCGCTGCTTCTTCGCAGTCAGCGTCGCTGGCCGCGAGCTCACCGGCGAACTCGTGAACCGGCCGACGACCGATCGTGGTCGGACGGCGTTCGGGTGTGATGCGCCTACGTGAGCGCCGCACTCGCCCGGCCGTGAGGTCAGCGCAGGCAGGTTTGGTAAATGAGTGGCGGTCGGCTGGCATCCAGATCCGCACCGTCGGCGACCTGCTCCATCTCATCGGCAAAGGCGTTGAGGCCATCCCGGGTGGTCGGATTCGTGGCTCTTGTGGCGAGGTCTCGGGCGCGCTGGATCTGTGCCTGCAAGTACGTCCGCCTGACCTTCGCGAACTCCTCGGGCGGGAGAGCCGGCGTGCCGTCGAAGCCCGCACGCACGGCGTCGGCGTACGCGACCGCCTCAGGTTCGGTGCTGTCGGGCTTGGCGAACTCGACGACCTTCTGCCGGAACTCGGCGCAGATCGCCGGTGTGTTGTCCGACGCCGGTCCGACGGAGCAGGCACCGATCAGCAGCGGGGGAAGCCAGAAGAGGACCTTCGTCGGACGCACCCGTACACCTAAGCATTGCGCGGCGCGGGCCGGCAGGACCGTTGATCGGAGGAGCGAAACCGCGCTCAGTGACGGACTGAGATGTCGGCCAAGCAGACGCAGGTATCGCGGCCCGTGTGCTGCAACCGCTGTGTTCTGGTCCGCCGTCAGGACGGGATCAAACCCTTCAGTCCGGTAGTGATCCTGATCCGCGGGCCGAATCCTCGGCCGGTGACGGCGAATCGGTGGACGGCGCCCGTGGTGTCGACGGCCATGACGTCGGGGATTCCGTCGCGGTCGAAGTCGCCGACGCCGGTGATACCGGCGCCAAGGGCGTGAGTGGTGGTCAGGTCCTTCGGGGTCGCGAGGGCGTTGCGCCTGCCTGGATAGAGCCGGAGCACGCCGGTGCTCTTCACGCGGGCGATGAGGTCGACGGTGCCGTCGCCGTCGATGTCGCCTGCGCCGGTGAGTTCGTCCATGCCGTTCCAGCCGCTGTTGCCGATCCGGATGCCGGCGCCGATCCGGGTGCGCAGGCCTGGGTGCAGGATGAGGCGGCCTGTGGCCGGGTCGACGGCGACGAGGTCGGGGTTGCCGTCGCCGGTGAGGTCGCCGACGGCGGTGATCTCGCGCGGGTGCTTCCAGCCCGTGGCGATCCGTACCCGGGCGCCGAGCCCGGTGGCGGTGCCGGGGTGCAGCCACAGGTAGCCGGTGGCCTTCTCGCGGGCGATGAGGTCGTCGCGGCCGTCGCGGTTGAAGTCGGTGCGGGTGACGGCGTCCATGCCCTTGACGGTCGTGGTCAAGCGTTTGCGGGCGAGCGTGGTGCCGTTGCCGGACCACAGGTCCACGACGCCGGTGGTGGGGTGCACGGTGACCAGGTCGGACCAGCCGTTGCCGGTGACGTCGCCGGTGCGGGTGGCGGGCAAGGTGGCCATGTCGAGGTGGTCGTTGTCGATGTTGATGGTGACGTCACCCCAGGTCTCCTTGTGCGGGCCGCGGTACTGCTTCATCCGGCGCTTCGGGGCCCACATGTCGGCGGGGATGGCGGCGTCGTCGACGGTGGCGACGTTGTCCCAGCGGGCGAAGTCGATGTAGTCGGGGCGCACGAAGCCGGCTGTGCGGTAGGCGCCGACCAGGTCGGGGATCCCGGAGGTCATCTCGCTGTAGACGCCGGACAGGTAGCTCAGGTCGTGCAGTTTGGCGGTCCAGGCGCTGAGGAAGGCGAGCACGGCCTTCTTGCAGGCGGCGTCGCCGGTGCGGTACCGCTCCAGGTTATAGATGATCACACTGTCGCGGGCGAGGCCAAGCTTCTTCGCCTGATCGGCGGCGTCGGTGGCGGCGGTCTGGGCATCGGCGACCGGCGTACTGGTGGAGATCTTGTGCTTGGCCTTGGAGTAGGTGCACGGAGCCTGCGGGCCGACGTAGATCGGGATGAGCCGCCAGCCGGCCTTGTTCTGCGTCTTCACCCACGAGGCGGTGAGGTTGGGCTGCTTGCAGCCTCGGCTCTTGCCGCCGATGTAGACGACCATCGCCCGGTACGGCGACTTCAGCCACGCCGTCATCTGTGCGTTCGACGGGGCGGTGCAGGCGTCGAACGCCGGCCCGGCGTAGGTGCCCGGCTGCGGTCCGGTCACCGGCTTCGCGGCCGCGACTTGGACGGTTGGCGCCGGGACTCGAGTCGGGACGGTGGGCTGCTGGGCGGCCACTGCCACACCGACAACGGCGGTCACGGCCACGACCGTCACTGCGACGAGCACGGCTCGGGCCGGGCGTCGGAGTCGCGCGCGGGTGGCAGGGGCGGTGGCCATTGGACCTCACTTCTTGCGGCGGGCGGCCGGAGGAGAATAGCCACTCCCGGTCGACGATGTGGCCCCACTGCAGGGGCAGGCAGGCGCCATTCCGGTGTAGGAGTGCGCAGCCCGGTCGGCTATGAAGCGTTTCAAACAGTTTCAGCCACGGCTGTACGACGCCGCATATGGGCGTCCGTGATGCCGGGCCGAACTCATTCGTCGTCGTCTAGTTGCGGCAGGTCAGATGTGCCGGTCGGCCCTACCGTGGTCATATCCGCGGCTCACGCACCGCGCGGCTAGCTGATCGCCGGATAGCGGCACTCCTTCTAGTGATCCGCCTTACGAGCACAGGGCAGGCTGGGAGTACCTCCTAGGGCCTCTGGCCTGCCATCCGAATTCACGCGCGCCAGTCCTAAACGGACAGCGCGGAGGCGGTGTAGCGGTGGGTGACGGGCGGAAGCTGCGGAGGTGGTACGGGCATGCGGTGCACCGCGCCACAAAACATGCCCTCGACCGCCGGTTCCCCGGCCAGTTCGATTACAGCACCAGCTACGGTCCTGACATCACCGATACCAAGAACGGTGCCAAGATCGAGGCGACGACCGTCGGGAGGTTAGGGGAGTGCCGAGTGCCCGCGACAAGGTAGTGATGATCGACGAGACGCATCGCGACGAGGACTTCAGCGAACGGCGGATCTCGCACTGGACCGTCGGAGTGAGCACGTTCGAACGGTGCCGGTTCGACAATGTACGCGCCGATGTCGCTGAATTGGGAGTGGGTTCGGCGCCGACAGTGTTCCGGGACTGCTCGTTCGATGGATCCGGGTTCGCGCGCACCAGCCTGGACCAGGTGCGATTCGAACGATGCACGTTCCGGAACGTCGTGATGCGCGACTGGATCGCTCCGTACGGCGATTTTGTCGACTGCATTTTCGGCGGCGAATTTCCGGGACTGACCGTCTTCGGGTCATCACCGGAACGGTCTAATGAGGTCGCAGGCAACGACTTCCGTGACGCAGTGATGCTAGGAGGCGGCTTCCGCGCCGGCGTCGACCTGTCCCTGCAGCAATTACCGATCGACCTGCGGCACGTGTTCATCTCGGATCCGGCCGTGACGCTCCCAGCGGCGCTCACGGTGGTTCGGACATGGGGCGACCAGGCTGAGAGGGTGAGCGCTGAGTCCGTACTGTTGGTGCTCGACGAGGACTACCGCGGTGGTCAGCCACAGTTGCTGCTCTGCCCCGCCGCGCAGGATGCGATAGACGAGGCAGCCAACGCGCGACTGCTGGAAATGGTCCGCAAGCTGGTCACGCGAGGGTCAGGATGATCAGCGGGGACTTCTCCGAGTTCGGTTGATTCGCGTTCGGCGAGGCGCGGATGTGGGTGATCGTGAGAACGCTGGTCCGTCCTGATCACTGCGTTTTTCCGGTACCCACCGTCAACCGGATCGTGACGGGTGCTTCGGTTGCGTCGCCTATCTGGCGCGACCTGGCTCCTCGGGAGAGTGGTCGCGGCGCAGCCACGTCCATACTTGGGCGGCGGCCGAGACGATTCCCGCCAGGCCAATTCCGTCCAGCTCGGTCGGGCAGGCGCCCCGAGAGCCCGCGTCTGGGCCCCGGCGGCCGTCGAACACTGGCGGGCCACCGGTACGCGGCCCAGTTCAGTCATCGTCTGGACTCCCGCCCTTGCCGGTCGGTTCCTCGACTAGGGCCTGTCCTGCCGATCACTTGAGCCAGATCAGGGCGGCGATGAGCAGCAACGATGACCGGTAGAGCGCAGCTCGTTTGGCGTAGCGGGTCGCCAGGGCACGCCATTGCTTCAACCGGTTGAAGCAGCGTTCCACGACGTTTCGCTGCCGATAGACCTGCCTGTCGAAGACCGGTGGGCGTCCGCCATGGCTGCCTTTGGCAGCCCGGCGGGCGACCTGATCGGCGCGTTCAGGAATCGCGTGGGCAATACCGCGCCGCCGCAGGCCCGTACGGGTGAGGTCGTGGGCGTAGGCCTTGTCCGCGACCAGCATGTCGGGCTTCTTCCGGGGCCGGCCCGGCCGGCCGTCATGGACCCGGATCGCGTCGAGCAAGGCGAACAGTTGCGGGTTATCCCCAGCCTGCCCGGCGGTCAGCACCACCGCGAGGGGCCTGCCGCGGCCGTCGACCGCGAGGTGGATCTTCGTGCTCAGGCCGCCCCGGGAACGACCCAGCGCTTCACCGTCCGTCGCCGCGACCGTGATCCCGCCCGCGAATCCCCCTTTTGACGGGCCCCGGCAGCATGCTGATGAGCGCGCACCACGCTGGAGTCCACGCTGATGATCCACTCGACCGGTTGCCCGTCGTCGTAGACCTGCGCCCGGGCCAGGATCGCATCCCAGGTGCCGTCATCGGTCCACCGCCGCAACCGTTCATGGCAGGTCTTCCACGGCCCATAGCGTTCCGGCAGATCGCGCCACGGCGCTCCAGTGCGCAGCTTCCACAGGATCCCATTGATCACCTGACGGTGATCCCGCCACCGTCCGGACCTGCGACCCGGCACCGGCAGAAGCGACTCAATGACCGCACAGGCCAATCGAAGTCGCCACTACGCGGCGGGCACGATCGCTTCGTCCCGAACTGATCGCCGGACGGTCTGGATCATGCGCTGACGAGGTCGAACGTAGTGTGGCGTCGGCTTCCGGGGTCGTGTGGTTGCAGGCGTTGCTGTACTTCGCTGCTGTACCGCGGCGGGCCTTCCGCGACGCCGGCCACCTCACACCGAGGGCGACTTCCTCACCGGTGCGGACACCTCCGATGCGGAACATGCATCGGGGAGGAAGGCACCCGGACACAACCTTCACTCAGGGCGGTCGACGACCGCCCTCGTTGATGGGCCAAATATCCTGACCTAATGACTTAGACGCTCTAAGCGAGCTGCTCTCGAAGATGGAAGACGACGAGACTGAGTTCAAGTCCAGCGTTCCTCCGCCAGCCCTGATCGCGCAGCAGTTCGCTGCTTTCGCCAACTCCAGGGGCGGCCACCTATACCTCGGCATCAGGGAGGGGCCGAGCTCGTCCCCGGCATCGCGTGAGCGTGAGTCGAGTGGAGTTGAACGGACACCGTGTACGTCACCGGATGCGGAATTGCGTGAGGCTAGCGGTTGATCTACAACCAGTACCCTTTACCCCAATTCCCTCGAGTCCTGCTGGTCGCCAGAGGCCCGGTTGAGGCTCTAGCCTGACCGTAAGTTCCATGGCGGTCAGCGTCTGAGCGCAGACACTGGATCGGGCACCATCAACGCATGGAGGAAACGTGAGTAGTCGACGCCTTAGCCCTGGTTTGCGACGAACCAGTTCCGCGGCAATCATGACAGCGATCATGCTCGCAATAGCCGCCTGCGGTGATTCTGACAAGGCTGCGGAACCGGCTCCCTTGGCGACCACTATGGCGGCGACAACCCCCTCCGCAGCAATCGCGAGTTCGGAGGCGGCTCCTACGAAGTCGACGGCTTCGAAGGACGCAACGCAGGCCCCGCCAAAGGCCGCCAAGGTTGAGGTACCGCGTGGGGTTGGCCTGGATTATCAATCAGCACAGGACCTCTGGCGCGCGGCTGGCCTGCACGTGGCGCCGGCGAAAGACGCCACAGGCGCGAACCGGATACCAGTCATCGACTCGAACTGGATCGTAGTGTCACAGGACCCGAAGGCCGGCTCGACGGTAGCAGCAGGCTCCTTCATCACCGCGACTGTCAAGAAGGACAGCGACGATTGACCAGCCTCCTGGCTCACGCCCCTGCAGGAAGGCGAGTGTTCGGACAGGGACCCCACCCGCTAGACATCGTGTCGTCGCCGTGACCGGTCGTCGACGGGCCGCCGAACACACTGTCGTCGGTTTGTCCGGACGTCGGCGAGCCGTGAGCACCAGACACGGCGTGCCGAGCAGTCGCAATATGTCAGCAAGGTCGCCGGGTGGAACGCGACGGCACACTACGGCTGGACCGGGCGAGTGCCAACGGAGCGCCACGGCTGTCGGTCGACCCACCTAGCCGGGTCACGTAGGTCCTGAGACAGCTTCGTCACGGCCGTCACGAGATTGGGCATCGAACCGCCGAACCAGCCTGTTCCCACTCGGTAACTACCGGCAATCTGACAATGACCACCAGAGCTGCGAGGTCCTAGTCAAGACACCCGCGAGCCGCCCGGCCCCCAGCCTTCATCCGCAGCCCGAGCGGAGGGCCGCCTCGCCCCCCATGGTGGAACCGGCGGTGCGACGCGGCCGGCGTCCGTCGGATCACGGTGCGGGATGCCCGGCGTACCTGCGCCTCGTTGCTGGCCGACCTTGACGTGCATCCTCGGGTCGCGATGCAGATTCTCCGGCACGCCCAGTTCGCGATCACGATGGAGATCTACACCGTGGTGTCATCGGCAGCGACCCGCGAAGCGCTCAAGAAGCTGGGGAAGGCGCTGGAGCGATGAAGGGCCTACTGCTGTACTTCGCTGCTGTACTTGCCGCTTTGCGGCCCGGCCGGAGTGTGAGCCGGGCCGCTGAGCTGCGGTTTTGTGGGCCGCCGGGGACTCGAACCCCGAACCTATGGATTAAAAGTCCACAGCTCTGCCATTGAGCTAGCGGCCCGCGAGGGACAGCGTACTGGGAGGCTCTGCCCGGCGGTGTCGGTGCTCGGCGGTTGATCGGGTTTCGGCTGGTGAGGGGGCTGCGGCGGTCGCGTCGGTCGCCGGGTGGCGGCCTGGCGGGACAGCCGGTCAGTCGACGTCGCGGGCGAGCAGGTCGTAGCCCGTCTCGTTCAGCGTCGTGCTGGTGGGCGGCGCCGTCGGCGCGGTGGTGCGGCCGTAGTCCGAGATCGTGATGACCAGGTCGGGGTCGGGCTCGGACGGGCCGGCCGGGGCGGAGGCCGGGGCGGCCGGGCGGACGGTGAGTTCGGTGAGCCGGCCCTGGTCGTCCAGCGTCGCGCGGTAGGACATCGTCTTGCCGTCGGGGCCGTCGACCGGGCCGAGCAGGCCGAGGTTCTCGTCGACCTCGGTGCCGTTCAGGGTTCCGGTGATGGTGTTGCCGTCGCGTTCGGCGGTGGTGACCGCCTTGATGAGGACGTCCGCGCCGGTGACGTCGGGCTGGGCGGCCGACGGGAACTGGGTGATGTAGTCGAGGCTGCTCTGCTCCGTCACGGCGGCGGTGTCGGTGAGGCGTTTCTCGTCGGTGCGGATCCACTCGGGGCCGAGCAGAGCGGTGAACGCCTCCGCGAACTTGGGGCGGTCCTTGGCGGGGACCTGCGGCAGCGCGACCGCCTTGATCTGCTCCAGTTGTTCCTTGCCGCCGCCGACGTACTTGAGGAAGACGTTGTCCCCGGCGCGCATCACCGTGGAGCCCTGCGCGTGGTCCAGCAGGTAGCCGTCGGGCAGGGCGATCGTGCCGCGGGCGACGTCCTGGCGGAAGTAGGCGCCGGTGCGGGTGAAGGTGTAGTTGCCGTCCTGCAGCGCCACGACGGACTGGCGCAGCTGGGCAGTGGCGTCGCCCGCGCCGGTGGTGCCGTCGGGCGATCCGGGTGACAGGACGGCGATGCCGGCGACCACGCCGAGGACGGCCGCGGCGGCGCCGCCGGCGGCGAGCAGGCGGCGGCGGTTGCGGTACCGCTTGCCGGCGTGCAGGACGGTCGCGGCGGACAGGGGTTCGGTCGTGGCGGCGACGTCGTTCATCACGTTTCTCAACTCATCCTGGGTCGGCATGAAGTTACTCCTGGAAAGTGGGTTCGGCGGAGATGATCACGCGGAGCTTGCGCAGCGCCCGGAAACAGGTCGCCTTGACGGTGCCGACGCTGACGTTGAGCATGTCCGCGACGTCGCGTTCGGGGTGGTCGTCGAGGTGCCGGAGCACGACGACGGCGCGTTCGCGGGGGGTGAGCCGGGCGAGGGCGGCCAGCAGGGTGCGGCGGTCCTCGATCGTGGTGTCGTCCGGCGTCGGCACGTCGGGTATCTCGTCGACGGGTTGTTCGTAGCGGCGGTGGGCCTTGCGCCAGTGGTCGGTGACCGCGTTGGTCACCGAGCGGTGCACGTAGCCGTACGGGTCGTCGTGCTCGATGTGCCGCCAGCGCGTGTAGGCCCGGACCAGGGCGGTCTGCACGATGTCGCGGGCCTGGTCGCGGTCGCCGCAGAGCAGCTCGGCGTAGGCGATCAGACGTCCGGAGCGGTTCGCCACGAATGCGGAGAACGTGTCGTCGTGGTGCCGGGGCGATCTGATCCTCATGGTCACCTAGACGGAGTCGGGGCTCGAAAGGTTGACGCGCCGTCCGGCACGGTTTCGCCGGGTGGTGGCGGCAATCGTCCCAGGGGGCGAGGGCGGCCGGGGGTAGGGACCGGACGCTAATAAAAACACTGCAGTCATATAACGGAGCAATAATTATGCCCGCCCATGATCCGGCAGATTATTAATTGCCATCATTGACATACATGCATATTCGTTGTCTCCTCTGAGGACGCTTTTCGGGGCCGCCCCGGCCCACCGTGCGTTGCCGTTTCCCCACCGGCACGATCAGGAGAACCCATGCCGCACCGCAGCCGGTTCGCCGGCCTCGCCGCCCTCGCCCTCGCGTCCGCCGTCGCCGCCGGGTACGGGCTGACCGTCGCCGGTTCCGCCGGGGCCGAGACCAGGGCCGCCGCGCCGCCGGTCCAGACCTTCGGCCGCACCACCCTCGGCGGCGCCGATCCCAGCGTCATCAAGGTCGGCGACCGCTACGTCTCCGCGAAGACGGCCGACGGCGGCATCGTCGTGCGCAGCGCCACCACCCTCGAGGGCATCGCCACCGCCCCCCGGAAGAAGGTGTGGTCCGACACCGGCAAGCTCGGCGACGTCTGGGCGCCCGAGATCGTGCACCACGAGGGCCGGTACCGCATCTACTTCACGGCCGGGCGCAGCTCCGCGCACCGGATGTACCACATCAGCTCCACGCAGCCCGACACCGGTTACAGCGCCCACACCAAGGTGCAGCTGCCCGGCGACCAGTGGGCCATCGACGGCGCGCCGTTCACCTTCCAGGGGCAGCGCTGGTTCGTCTGGTCGGGGTGGTCCGGTGCCGCCGGCGCCAACGAGCAGAACCTCTACATCGCCCGCATGACCAGCCCCACGACGACCACGGGCGGCCGGTTCGTCATCTCCCAGCCGCGCGAGTCGTGGGAGCGCACCGTCGGCAACCCGTTCATCAACGAGGCGCCGCAGCCCATCGTCGACCCGAACGGCCAGCTGCACGTCGTGTACTCCGCCAACGGCAGCTGGAGCAGCAGGTACTGCCTCGCGGACCTGCGGCTGCGCGCCGGCGGCAACCCCACCAACGTGTGGGACTGGTACAAGAGCAACGGCTGCCTGTTCGGCTCGCACGCCCCGAACATGCGGACCGGCTGGCACCCCACCACGCAGGTCGACGGGCCCGGCCAGAACACGTTCGTACTCGACCACGGCGACGTCACCGCGAGCCCGCCGTCCGGCAACCGGTTCCCGATCATGTACCACGGGGTCGCCAAGGGCACGCCGTACTCGTGGTCGGCCCGCTACTGGTACACCGGCACCGCCGTCTGGTGGGGCAAGACCACCTACCGCCGCGCCAACGTCCCCGGCGCCACCACCGACACCGGTTACAGCCTCAAGTTCTTCGAGTAGGCAGCCCCCAGCACCGTCCGCGGCGACACGCAGGAGTCCACTGTGCCCAGCAAGGCAAGACCACGCACCCTCGTCCTGGCCGCGGTCGCGGTCCTCGGCCTCACCGCGGCCCTCTACCTGCCCGGCCGGGCCGACGACGCCGAGGCGGCCGTCGGGGCGCAGACCTGGTCCGACGAGTTCAACGGCGCGGCCGGCACGCCCGTCGACGCGGGCAAATGGACGATGGAGGTCGCCGGGCACGGCTTCGGGAACAACGAGCGGCAGTACTACACGAACTCGACGCGCAACGCCGCCCACGACGGCAACGGCAACATGGTCATCACCGCGCGCCGGGAGAACCCGAACAACTACCAGTGCCACTACGGGCGGTGCGAGTACACGTCCGCGCGGCTCATCACGTCCGGCAAGTTCACCCAGCGGTACGGCAGGTTCGAGGCGCGCATCAAGGTGCCGCGCGGGCAGGGCATCTGGCCGGCGTTCTGGATGCTCGGCCACGACATCGGCAGCGTCGGCTGGCCCAACTCGGGCGAGATCGACATCATGGAGAACATCGGGCGCGAGCCGAACACCGTGCACGGCACGATCCACGGCCCCGGCTACTCCGGCGGCGCCGGGCTGCTGGGCAGCCGCACCGTCAGCCGGCCGCTGGCCGACGCGTTCCACACCTACGCCGTCGAGTGGTCCCCGGACCTGATCCGCTGGATGATCGACGGCTCCGAGTACCACCGGGTCACCCCGGCCAGCCTCGGCGGGCGGCAGTGGGTGTTCAACAAGCCGTTCTTCCTGCTGCTCAACGTGGCCGTCGGCGGCGACTGGCCCGGCTTCCCCGACGGCTCCACCCAGTTCCCGCAGCAGATGCTGATCGACTGGGTGCGGGTGCGCTCGTGGACGACGGGCGGCACCCCGCCGCCGGCCGGCGACCGGCTGCGGCAGGCGCACAGCGGCCGCTGCATCGACATCCCCGGATCGAACGCGGCCGACGGCGCGAAGCTGCAGATCTGGAACTGCAACACCACCGCCGCGCAGCGGTGGACCTTCCACGGCGACGGCACCGTCCGGGCCATGGGCAAGTGCATGGACCCGGCCTGGGCCGGCACCGCCGACGGCACCGAGGTCAACCTGGTCACCTGCAACGGCAACCCGGCCCAGCGGTTCACGCTCAGCGGCGCGGGCGACCTGGTGAACATCAGCGCCGACAAGTGCGTCGACGTGCGCAACAGGCAGACCAGCAACGGCGGCAAGCTGCACCTGTGGACCTGCCACGGCGGCTCCAGCCAGAAATGGTCCCGCTACTGACCCGGGACACCCCGAGAAACCGGAGTTTCGACATGCAGATGTCCCGCCGATCCGTACTGACCGGATCAGCCGCCGCCGTGGGCGCGCTCGGGCTGGGCGGCGCCGTCGCCCTGCCCCGTACGGCCGGGGCGGCGGAACTGCCGGCCGACGTGTCGCGGGCGATCGTGGACTCGACGATGACCCGCTTCACGCCGGCGACGTTCGGCGGCTGGAGCTACCACAAGGCCCTCTACCTGTACGGCCAGTACCTGGTCTACAAGCGCACCGGCGAACGCCGCTACCTCGACTTCATCAGGGCGTGGGTCGACCGCTTCGTCACCGACGCCGGCATCGCCAACTCCTTCAACAGCCTCGATGCGATGCGGCCCGCGCAGCTGCTGCCGCTGCTGTACGCCGAGACCGGCCTGTGGAAGTACCGGACGGCCGCCGAGCAGGTCCGGCGGCGCATCGGCACGTACCCGCGCACGACCGACGGCGCCCTCATCCACAACGTCAACATGCGGGGCGAGCTGTGGTGCGACGGGGTGTACATGGCGCTGCCGTTCCTCGCCGCGTACGGCCGCACCTTCGGCGACGCCGAGTACTGCTACGACCAGGCCGGCAAGAACATGGCCGTCTACTTCCAGCACCTGAAGTCGGCCAACGGGCTGATGTTCCACGCCTACGACCAGGACGGCTCGGCGCCGTGGGCGAAGGGCAACGGCGGGCGCTCCACGGTGCACTGGGGGCGCGCGATCGGCTGGTTCGGCATGACCGCCGTCGACCTGCTCGACATCCTGCCCGCCGGTCACCCCCGCAGGGCCGGGCTGATCGAGATCGTCCGGCACCTGGCCGCCGGGTACCGCCGGTACCAGGGCGCCCACACCGGCATGTGGTACCAGGTCGTGAACAGGAGCACCGACGCCCGAAACTGGCGGGAGACCTCCTGCTCGGCGATGTTCACGTTCATGCTGTCGCGCGGCGTGCAGCGCGGCTGGCTCGGCGAGGAGTACCGGGCGGTCGCCACGAAGGGATACAACGGTGTGCTGAAGCAGCTGTCCGTGGGAGCCGACGGACTGACCCGGATCGCCGACATCTGCGAGGGCACCAACATCGGCGACGAGGACTACTACTTCGGCCGGCTGCGGCGGGTGAACGACACCCACGGCATCGGCGCATTCCTCATCATGAATGAGCAGCTTCGCGGGCAGTGACGGCAACGAGACGGTTGGAGCCCTTCTGATGCACCCCTCTGACGACCCGCGCCGTGCCGACGGTTCGGTGGCGATCTCCCGGCGGGCCCTGCTCGCCCTGGCCGGGGCGGCCGGCGGTGCCCTCGCCCTGCCGGCCACCGCCGCTGCCGCCCCGGCCGGCGCCCGCGCCGCGGGCCCGGTGGCCGACGAGTACCACCGGCTGCTGCTGGCGCACACCCGCTGGGTGCAGCAGCAGTGGGACCCGGCGATCGGCGCCTACCGCCTGGCCGACTTCCGGTTCGCCGCCGTGCTCGGCAACGCCGTGCTGCTCACCACCGACGGCTACGACGCCGGGCTGGCCGGCGTCGACGCGGCCACCCTGCGGCAGCGCACGCTCGCCACGATCACCCGGTTCGCGGCCACCAACCGGCTCGCCGGCGGCAGCGAGTGGGGGCGGCGGCTGTTCTGGGACTCCACGTTCGAGCTGTACTTCGTGCTCGCCGCACGGCTGCTCTGGGCCGAGCTGAGCGCCACCACCCGGGGGCACGTCGACGCGATCGCCCGCGGGCAGGCGGCGTACGCGTACGCGCTGGGCACCGGCGACGACCCGCTCAGCGGCGCGTGGACGCCGAACGGCGGCACGGGCGGCCACCGCGGCGACACCAAGCTGGAGGAGATGGGCGTCTACGCGCAGGCCATCGCGCCCGGCCTGGCCTGGGCCCCGGCGGGCGACGCGGAGGCGGCGCGCTGGCGGGACCGGTTCGTGTTCTGGGCCGCCAACTCCAGCGGCCTGCCCGCCGCCGACCGGGCCAACCCGGCGGTCGTCGACGGCCGGCGCATCGACCAGCTGATGACCGCGCACAACCTGCACGACACGTTCGTGGTCGAGAACCACAACTCGGTCAACCCGCACTACCAGGCGGAACTGTGGCGCACCGCCGGCCGCGCCGCCGCGCACTTCCTCGCCGCCGGCAAGCCGCTGCCGCAGGTGCTGACCCGCCAGCCGAACGGCCGCGAGCTGTGGGCGACGCTGCGGCTGCTGGCCAGCGACGCGGGCGAGCCGGTGATGCCGATGGTCGCCGACCGCTACCACCTGTACGGCCGCGACGTGCTGCCGCTGGCGTTCCTGGCGCAGGTGCAGGGCGACCGGCACGCCGCCCGCGCCGAGGCCGACCTGGCCGCGCGCCTGATGCCGTACCTGCGCTACGCCCCCGAGTACCGGCTGACGAAGTTCAGCGGCGAGGAGAAGTACGAGCCGGAGGCGCGCGCCGAGCTGGCCATCGCGTACCTGTTCCACCGCTGGCGCGCGACGCCCGTGCAGCCGGTGACCGGCGCGGAGTTCTTCGCCGCGGCCGCGGGCGTCCGCCACTTCGGCGGCGCCGTCGGGCTGACCGCGCACCAGAGCACCGCCGGGTTCGCCGCGGCCGTCACGAAGCCCGGCCAGGTGCGGTTCCTGTGGCAGCCCGGCCACGACAACTGGCTGATCGACACCCGGGCGTCCGCGTTCCTGCCCGCGCAGGCGACGCCGCCGACCCGGACCTGGACGGCCGCGTACACCGCGGCCCGCGACGGCGTCGACGCCACCGCCACGGTGCTGCAGACCGCCGCCGGCTGGGCCGGCTACGCCACCCTGCCCACCGGCACCGTCGTGTACGCCGGACCCGGGCCGTCCGCGCTGACCCTGTTCAACCTGACCATGCCCGGCGTGCCGGGGCTCGACGGCAGCCGCACCTTCACGGGCCCGGCCGGCACCGTCACGCCCGCGGCCGGGCTCGGCGACGGCGGCACCGACGACGTCACCTTCCCCGCCCGCGCCGCGCGCCACGTCCGGTTCCTCGGCCGCGCCGCCGCCGACCAGTACGGCTACTCGCTGTACGCCCTGGAGGCGTACGACACCGGCGGCACCGACCGGGCCCGCGGCCGCACCGTCACCGCCTCGTCCGCCGACCCGGGCTACCCCGCCGCCAACGCCGTCGACGGCAACGGCGGCACCCGGTGGGCCGTCGCCCGCGAGGAGCGCGGCCGCGCCGACAGCTGGCTCGCCGTCGACCTCGGCGCCGTCGTCCAGCTCAGCCGGGTGCGGCTGCAGTGGGAGTCCGCGTACGCCACCGCGTACCTGGTGCAGACCTCCACCGACGGCGCCACCTGGACCACGGCGGTGACCGCCCCGGCCTCCTCCGCGCTCGGCGCGTGGGCCGGCATCGACGGCCGCGCGGGCGTCGTCGCGCACGGGGCCACGAGCCCGATCACGGCCTCCGCGGCCCGGGTCACGATCCCGGCCGCCACCCTCGTCGAGGGGTACGTCGGCAGCGGCACCGACCTCGCCGCGGCGGCGGCCCGGCGTCTGCCCACCGGCGGCCCGGCCGCCCTGCGGCTCAGCGACGCCGACGGCTACCTGACCCTGCTCAACCTGTCCGCGGCCGCCGTCACCGGCGTTCTGCTCACCCTGCCGCGCGGCGACCGCCTGTACCGGGGGGTGTCGGTCGTCCGCGCGGACGGCGGCCTCGACCTGACCGCCTCGGTGCCCGCGGGCACCGGCGCGGTCCGGCCCACCCGGTTCACCGTGACCGGCCGCGCCCCCGCCGGAACCAGGTTCTCCGTCGCCGACTCGCACCACGTCACCGTCACCGCCCCGGCCGGGGCGGCCGTCGACGTCACCCTGACGGCGGGCGGCTGGTCGGCGCCGGCGCAGGTGCCCGCCGGCGCCACGCGCAGCTTCGCCAGGCCGGTCGCCGGCCCCGTCACGCCGAGCACCGACCTGGCGCGCGGGCGGATCACGTTCCCCACCTCGCCGCTGCCCGCCGGCATGGGCGAACCGGCCCGCGCCGTCGACGGCGACCCGGGCACCGCCTGGCGCCCCGGCCCGGACGGGCGGATGGTCGTCGACCTCGGCACGGCGCGCACCGTGACCACGGTCGCGCTCACCTGGACCGGGGGCGCCCGCCCGGCGGCCGTCGTCACGACCTCCACGGACGGGGCGACCTACACGCCCTTCGCCGGGCCGGCGAGCGCCCGCTACGTCGCGGTGGCCGTGCCCGGCTGGCGGGCCGGCGGCCCGGAACTCGTCGAGCTGGCGGTGCGCTGACGGCCGGAGCGCTCACTCGAAGGCGGGGTCGGTGCGGTCGACGTTGGCGAGCATCGACTCGACGTGGAAGCACTGGCCGCCGTCGCAGTCGGCCGACGCCCACTGCACCGCGACGACCACGCGGAACATCGCCACCCGGGCGGGCCGTTGCGCGGCCGGCACCACGACGCAGTCACCGCCCGTGGGCTGCTGCCAGCACCGGCCGACGTACCAGTGCCGGGTGAACTTCGTCGGCGCGCCGCCGTCGGTGACCCGCTCCGGCGCGGTGGGCAGTCCCTCGACGGCGGCCGTCTGCGCCGACCAGGCCATCTCGGTGCGGGTCGCGGCGAGCAGGGCGTCGACCTGCGGCGGGCGCGACCGGCTCCACTGGGCCTGGACCGCCGCGTGCGGGCGGTTGACGAGCACGGCGGTGCCGGGCAGCAGGCTCACCCGCTCCATCGCCACGACGGCGTAGCGGGTGGCGGCCTGCCGGTCGGTGTGCACGCGGGTCGTCTCCACCGCCCGGACGAAGAAGGCGAGCAGGGACGCCAGGGCGGCGGCGATGACGGCGAGGGCGACGACGACTTCGAGCAGCGTGACGCCCGCGTCGCCGTCCCGCTCGGGGGCGAGCCGGCGGGTCATCGCTCCACGACGCCCGTCAGGCCGCCGGCGGCCGTGCGCGCGTCGGCGTTCCACTTCTGGGCCGCGTGGCCGGTGCACGGCTCGAAGCCCACGACGACGCCCTGTTCGCCGGCCTGCCTGCCCAGGGTGCCCATACACGTGCCGGCCCAGGTGCCCGTGCCCTCGATGCGGTACGCCTCGTCGAACGTGGGGGTGTCCGCGCCCCGGTTCACGAACAGCATGTTGCGGGGGAGCACGGCCGGGCAGTCCACGATGCCGGCCTTCAGGTCCTCCGAGTCGGTGGCGTGGGGGTTCGGCGGCGCCACGATGCACCGCTTGGTGCCGCCGGTCGTCAGGTAGTACACCGGGCCCGCCGCCTGGCCCGGCTCCGGCAGGTACCAGATCTGGTTCCAGTAGCTCGTCGAGGCGGGGTCGGGGTGGCCCTTGCACGGGAACGTCTTGACGATGTTGCTGATCGAGTCGTAGTCGAAGCACCGGCTGAACGTCTCGTAGTTGACCAGCTGCCGCGTCGCGGGACCGGCCGGGCCCGAGCCGGTCGGGCCGTCGAGGTGCCAGGACTGGTAGTTGTTCGGGAACGACGTGTTGCAGGCGGAGTTGCCGCCGGTGACGCCGCCGCTGGTGCTGTTGAGCAGGATCTCGCTGCCGTCGGTGTCGCGCTGCTGGACGCTCCAGCAGAAGCTGTTGAACCCGGTGCGGTCGGCGTTGGGGCCGAAGAAGCCGCTGGCGGTGTTGATGTACCACTGCTGGCGGGCCAGGCCGCTGCCGCTTGCGCAGTGCTTGAGGACCAGCTTCTGGTTGAGCGCCTGCGCGCCTACGCCGGACGTGTCGACGCACAGGCCGGTCGGGAACCGGGCCGGGTCCGCGCCGACCAGGTTGATGGTGGCGTTCGGCTGGTAGCCGAACCGCTGCTGCGGGACGGCGGGCTGGGCGAAGTCCGCCGGGTTGCACAGCCGCATCCGCAGCGGGATGCCGGAGTAGACGGTCGCCAGGTTGCCGGCGTCGAGGCACAGCCGGTTGGTGCCGCCCACGTCGAGGACCTTGATGCGGCCGCCGGCGGTGTTCGTCCGGCCCTCCGTCTTGAACACGTAGGTGGCGCTCAGCGTCCGCCGGTTGCCGCCGGCCGTGGTGCCGACCGCCGTCAGGTGCGCGAAGTTGGGCGTGGCGGCGAGCTGGTCGGCGCACGGCCGGCTGTTCGCCTGCACCCAGGCCAGGCTGCGCCCCTCGGGGTCGAGCAGGAGGTACCGGATCGTCACCGCGTACGCCGACGACCCGGAACCGGCGGTGCCGGTCACCGCGGGGCCGCCCGCCGGGAGGCACGGCAGCTCGCCGGTGTCGCCGCCGCCGCCGGACAGCCGGGCGGCCCGCAGGGTGCCCAGCGCGCTGCTGAGCCCGCTGCGCGCCGCGAGCAGGGACGCCGCGCGCCCGCTGCTCGTCCGGGTCTCCGTGATGTTGACCAGCAGCGCGTTCGACATGAGCAGGCCGAGCCCGGCGCCGACGATGACGATCAGCATCGCCAGCGGCATCGACCCCTCGTCGCCGGCGCGGCGCCCGGTCACGGCCGGCCCAGGCCGGCGCACACCGGCTGCTCGGTCGCTGTGCCGGTGTGGGTGTTCAGCGCGGTGAAGGTGTACTCGCCGGAGCGGGCGGCGGCGCCACCCGCCGCGACGGCCAGGTTGACGGTGAGCTGCTGGTGCGGGGACCCGCTCGTGGTGGCGTCCCGGCGGGTGAACCGGGCGCCGGCGCCGACGCCGGACGCGAGGGTCCGCCACCCCCCGGCCGCGGCCGCGCCGTCCCTCGACCGGGCCTGGAAGGTGCCCGGCGAGCCGCCGACGCGCAGCTGGGTGCACCGCCGCACCCCGTCGGCGTGCAGCTCGTACTCGACGTAGCGGTAGCCGGCCGGCGACAGGCCCGTGGCCGGCTCGGTGATGCCGTACGCGTACCGGATCTCGCGGTCCAGCCGCTGGAACGTCACGTGCAGGCCCGACGACACGGCCGACAGGTCGCCGACGGAGGCCGTCGTGCGGCGCAGCTGCACGATCCCCGCGAGCGCCAGCGCGCCGACGAGCGTCATGACCGTCATCGCGACCAGGGTCTCGATCAGGGTCATGCCGCCGTCACCGGCGAGGCGCAGGCGGGGCGCGCGCGGCTCGTTCATCGACCAGGTTCCCTTCTGCTCAGCCCTGTCCGCGGCCGAGGTTGTGGTGGGCGAGGATCTCCTGGGCGGACAGCTCGCCGTGGTAGACGGCCACCTCGTCGAGGGACCCCAGGTAGGCGTTGGCGCCGTCGCTGGCCCGTCGGCCGAACCGGATGAGGGTGCCGGCGTCGCGGGTGGTGGCCGGGCCGGTGCCGGTGGCCTGCAGGACGCCGTCGACGTACAGGGCCAGCGCGCCCGTGACGCCGTTGCGGGTGAAGGCGACGTGGTGCCAGGCGCCGTCGTTGAAGCCGGTGGCCGACTGGATGGCGACGTCGGAGCCGCCCGCGTCGCCGACACCCGCCACCACCCGGCCGTCCGACCGCAGGCTGCTGCCCCAGTCGTCGGCCGCGCCCGTGGCGTCGGCGTCGACGAGGGCGGCGCCGCCGGCGAAGCCGGGGTTGAGGTAGAGGCCCTGGGTGGACTTGAACCAGTACTCGGCGGTGAAGGTGTCGAGGACCGGCCGCGCGGCACGGCTGGAGTCCTGGCCGCCGTTGTAGGCGGCCGCGGTGTTGCTGTCGCCGGTGAGCGCCCCCGAGCCGCCGAGGGTCGTCGTGACGTAGTACAGCCCGTCCGCCGCGCCGGTCTCGTCGGCCATGGGCGGGGTGACCCGGAAGTTGTCGAAGTGCAGGCCGTGGCTGTTGGTGTGGGTGTTGGCGATGGCGCCCAGGGCGTCGCCGAGGGTGATGCCGGCCCGGCCCGCGGCGGTGATGCGGTTGGCGGTGGTGTCGACGTAGCTGATCCGCTCCAGGCCGTCCTCCAGCACGCGGATCGTGGTGCCGTTCATGTCCAGGCTCAGGTTGAACCAGTCGCCGATCGGGTTCATGCCGATGCCGGCGTACTCGCCGATCTTGGTGGGGGTGCCGTTGACGACGCGGTAGAGCCGCAGGTAGCCGGTGCTCGCGTAGTGCTCCCGCCGGGCCATGTAGTAGGAGTTCGTGCCGGTGTTGACCCGGCCGACGAGCCCGCCGGCGTCCTCGGTGAGCCGGATGTCGTTGTCGGCCTTCTGCGAGGAGTACGCCTCCACCTTGTAGTCGGCGCTCGGCGGGATCGCGTTCGTGTAGTACACGTTGCCGTACGTGCTGTTGCCGCCCTTGCGCAGCCGGCCGAGGTCGGTGATGATGCCGTCCGCGCTGCCGAGCAGCTTCGTCCAGGTGGCGGCGGTCTCGCCGGCCCGGCTCTGCAGGGTCGCGCCGGTCGCGCCGGTCATGTTGTCGGCCGAGATCGTCGCCTCGCCGAGCCGGTACCAGCGGCCCAGCGACGGGGCGCCGCCGACCGCCGCGGCGTACGTGCTGTACCGCTTGGCGACGTTCGCGCTGCCGTAGGTGGTCGTGTTGCCGAGGACGTCGGCCACGACGTACTGGTAGCGGTAGCAGCGGCCGATCGCCGGGGTGGCGTCGGTGAACGGCGAGGACGGGTTCGTCCCGCCGGTGACGGTCGCGAACGCCCCGAACGACCCGCAGGTGTTGCCGGTCAGCGTGGCCTGGGCGCGCTGCAGCAGCGGTGCGGCGCCGAGCACGCCGACGCCCGCGTCGGTCCCCGCGCTGAAGGTGACCGTGATCGAGGCGGGTGCGGCGCCGTTCACGAAGTCGACCGAGCCGCCCGCGGGCCCGGTGTTGTCCGGGGTCGCCGAGAACGGGGCCGACGCGGACAGCCCGGCGGCGTTGTGCGCGGTGACGGTGACGGTGCCGGGGACGGCGGGATGGGCCGACGACCACGCGTAGGTCTGCGGGCTGGTCGTGCCGGGCGCCGTCCAGCCGGTGCCGAGGTTCGGCATCGCCCACGAGCCGATCCCGGACTGCGCGTCGGACGAGCTCGCCGTCACCGTGAACGAGCCGCCGGACTGGCCGCCCCGGTACCAGACGGTGGAGCCGCCGCCGTTCCAGTACGCGTTGGACAGTGCCGAGAACGACAGCACCGGCGTGCCCGGGGCGGTGGTGTCGATGGTGACGGCGCGGGTGCCGGTGGCGGACGAGTTGCCGGCGACGTCCGTCGCGACGAACCGCACGGTCGTGCTGGACGTCACCGCGAACGGGGCCGCGTAGGTCTGGGCGGTGCCCGACGACACCGGGTCGGAGCCGTCGGTCGTGTACCGGATCTGCGCGACTCCGCTGCCGGACCCGTCGGTGCCGGCGAGAGTGACCTGCACGGGGACCGAGCTGTGCCAGCCGTTGCCGTTGGCGGCCGGGCTCGCCGACGAGGACACGACCGGCGCGACGGTGTCGACGACGATCGGGACGGACGCCTGCGACCCCTGCCCACCGATCGCGTGGACGACGTGGGCGCCCTCGGCCGCCGCCGGGATCGACAGCGACGTGATGCCCGCCGCCCCAGCGCCGTCGACGGCCGCGGGGGAGCCGGTCAGCGCGGTCGCCGCGTCCAGCCGGTAGGTGACGGTCTCGTTCGGCAGAAAACCGGTCAGCGAGCCGGTGAGCGCCCGGGGGAACGGTCCCCTGACCGCCGTGTGCGACAGCGTGATCGCCGGGACGTTCGCCCGCCACACGTTGCCGGGGTTGCTCGTCGTCCCGGAGAAGGCACTCCACGTATCGTCCAGTGTCAACGCCGTACCCACCAGTGCGAGGGCAGGCAGGGACGCCAGAAGGGCGCGCGACGCGAGCTGTCGCCTGCTGGTTCCCATGTCATCACTGTTCGGCGTCACCCATGCGGACCTGCGCGATCAGCGCCAAAGAATCGTCAATTCCGGAAACCAATATTATTAGCTGCGCCGCCGTGTTCCGGGGCCATTTCCACGAAATCGAAAACTGCGGAGCAATCAATCTTCAAAGACCTCTGACAACCGTTGACCGCGGGCCGGCGGCTCCGGTGTGTGGCAGGACGACGGCGCCTGCGGCGGCGGCCCGGACGGCGGCAGCCTGAGCGTCCGGACGTCGTCCGTCCGGCAGGGCGAGAGCGTCCAGGCGGACTTCCGGGTCGGCGCGGCGGACCCCACCAACTGGGTGGGCGTCTGCACCGACCCCGGCAACGGCCCCGTCGACCAGACGTTCGTGGGCGAGCCGCACCGGTGGCAGTACGTGCGGGCCAAGCAACTGCGGTTCCTGGTCGAGCGCGCCGTCGACGTGGTCGGATTCCAGGAGAACGACCGCGCCGCGGCCGCTCTGGGTGCGGCGCTGGGCTGGTGCCACCACGACGACGGCGCCGACGTGGGCATCCTCAGCTCGACCGGTCCGCCACCACGCCGGTGCTGTTGACCGGCAACTTCAACGCGCGGGTCGACACGTCCGGCAGGTCCACAGTGACCCGGGCGTCTACGCCAAGTGCGGCTGGCCGGTCCTCGGCTCATAGGCGCTCGTCGTCGGCGCCCCGCAGGCCATCCCGAACCACGGCGCCAACGCCTGGACGTCCGACCACGCCGCCGTGCTGACCACGTTCCAGGTGCGTCAGGGCAGGACTTCGTCGTAATTCTTGACGCCGTAACGGCTCATGAAGTGAAATTCTTTCCGGCGGGCTGCCGCCACGGGGGTACCCGCCCCGCCACCGCCGGCCGGAAGGACCCACCCCCATGAGCCGTCTGATCCGCACCATCGCCTCCGTCGGCGCCGCCGCGGCCCTGGGCGGCGGGCTGCTCGCCGCCCAGCACCCCGCTGCCGCCGCCGACACCCCGCCGGCCACCCGGTTCGCGGCGCGGGTGCAGGCCGAGCTGCCCAACGCGCAGCACGGCGTCGTCAACGAGCCCACCACCGACGTCGACGGCGGCCAGAACGCCGCCTACATCGCCGCCGGTGACTGGCTGCGGTTCGACGACGTCGCCTTCCCGCGCGAGTTCCCGTTCAACTTCTTCAAGGCCCGCGTCGCCTCGGGCGCGCGCCCGCACGTCACCGGCACCGTGCAGGTGCGCCTCGACAGCATCACCGGGCCGGTGATCGGCGAGATCGCCGTCGGCAACACCGGCGGCTGGCAGAGCTGGCGCACCGACACGGTCGCCATGACCCGGTCGGTCGGCGGGGTCTACGACGTGTACGTGACCTTCGCCGGTGAGTCCCGCGCGGACTTCGTGAACGTCAACTGGATCGGCTTCTCCTGAGCCGGCCGGCGGCCGGCCGTCCCGTCAGGTCGTGACCAGGGACGGCTCGGTCGCCGGGTGGGGCTCCCGCCGGACGCCGCCGAGGGCCTCCACCGCGCCGCCGACCGCCGCCGCCGTCACCGCGGCCAGCACCGTCCCGGCGCGGGCGGCGTGGCCGGCCCGTCCGCGGCCGGTGGGGCGCACCACGCCCGACGCCTCCCGCAGCACCGCGCGCGGCAGGGTGCGGCTGACGTACGAGCGCTCGGCGCCGAGGGAACGCGACCCGCGCAGCAGCCGGGCCATCTGCACCTTGCCGCGGCCCTCGGCGTAGCAGCGCTGCATCAGGAAGCGGAACGTGGACCGCTCCCGCGGCACGTCGTGCTCGACGACGGCGCCGGGCACGTACATCCAGTGGCCGCCGCCGGCGCTCATCCGCAGGCACAGGTCGGTGTCCTCCGGCCGGTTGCGCTTGCCGATCTTGCCGAAGCCGTCGCGGAAGCCGCCGACCGCGGTGAACGCGTCGCGCCGGACGGCCATGCTGGCCGACCAGACGTTGCGCACCGGCGCGGTCGTCGTGGGCATGCCGGTGTACGAGGCGCCGACCGCCCACAGCAGCTCGTCGGGCAGCCAGCTCGGGCGCGAGCGGCTCCAGCCGGCCGCGATGGCGCCGCCGGTGCCGACCACGTCCGGGTCGGCGAACGGCTCGGTGAGCTGGGCGAGCCAGTCCGGGCCCGCCGCGATGTCGCAGTCCAGGAACGCGATCAGCGGGGTGGTGGTGTGCTGGGCGCCGGTGTTGCGGTTGCCCGAGGCGCCCTGCTCGAAGCGGTTCTCCAGCACGGTGACGGAGGTCAGCTCGCGGCGGGCGCGCTCGAACAGGGCCGGGTTGTGGTCCACCACCACGACGACCTCCACCGGCGCGACCGGGTGCTGGCCCAGCGCCGCCGCGACGGCGCCGACCAGGGTGTCCCAGTTGCGTTCGGTGTGGCACGGGATGACGATGCTGACCTCGGCGGCGCCGCCCATCAGGCCGCCTCCGCCTTCTCCGTGGCCTTCTTCTCGGCGGTGAGCAGGGCGTCCACCCGGCCGAACCACTTGCCGCCCGGAACGGCGAGCACCGGCACGGTCTTGCTGACCGTCCGCCGCTTCGACGGCGCGGCGGCCTTGGCGGCGGCCCGGCGCCGCACGGCGCGGCGGTGGAACTCGCTCAGGATGGTGCGCAGCACCCGCGTGCCGTCGCGGAAGGTGTTCAGGTTGCTGGTGCCGTGGATGCGCAGGTGCTCGATGCTGGAGACCTCCTTCACCCGCATCCCGCTGCTCGCCACCCGGATGTTGATCAGGGTCTCGATCTCGAAGCCGTCGCCCCACAGCTTCTTGCCGTCGGGCCCGGGCGCCAGGTCGGTGGAGGGCAGGTCCATCACGGGCACGACGCGACGCCAGAAGGCGTTGTAGCCGTAGCAGAGGTCGGTGAACTTGGTCGTGAAGAGCTTGTTGACGATCAGGTTCAGCCCTTCGTTGCCGACCCGGCGCAACGGGGTGATGTCCTTGCTGTGGCCGCCCTCGCCGAAGCGCGAGCCCTTGGCGAACTCGGCGCCGGCGACCAGGGTCTCCACGAACTTCGTGATCTCGGCCGGGTCGGTCGAGCCGTCCGCGTCGATCATCACGATGGCGTCGCCGGTGCAGGCGTCGAACCCGCTGGCCAGGGCGTTGCCCTTGCCCGTACGCGTCTGGCGCACGACCACCACGTCGGGCCGCAGCCGGCGGGCGACCTCGACGGTGTCGTCGGTCGAGCCGCCGTCGACCAGGACGACCTCGTGCAGCCCGTCCGGCAGCGCGCCGAACACGTGCGGCAGGTTCCGGGCCTCGTTGAGGGTCGGGATGACCACGCTGACCCGCGGCGCCCGCCGGGGGGCACCCCGGGGCGTGCTGCGGCGGTCGCGGGGACCCGCCGTCTGCGGGGCCTTGCGGCGCTCGGGGCGGGCCGCGTCGGGCGGCGTCGTGCGGTCGTCCATCATCGCGGGGGCCTCTCGTCGAGTTGTGCTCGACGTGCTGTCGGCATCCGCGGGGGCAACCTGAGACGACTGCCCCCGCCCGGACCCCCGGCGCGGACGTGACCGTCACAACCCCCCGAGAACCTCGACCCGCCCGCGGGTGCGCTGCCGGACGTGCCGCTTCAGGCGCTTCTCGTCGATGCGCCAGCCGAACACCTGCCGGTACACCGCCACGCCGCAGGGCGCCTCGTCGGAGCCGAGCAGCCGGCCCAGCCGGGGCCAGAACCCCCGCTCCGACGGCTCCCCGGACGGGAGCGCCGCCCCGGCCCGCAAGCGCAGCCCGACGTACGCCATCGACGACCCGTTCGAGGTCCCGACCCGGTAGAGCACCACGGCGTCGGTGTCCTCCCACGGCACGGTGACCTGCGGGGTGCGCCACGCCCACCCGTGGTGGGAGACGAGCCCGGCCGAGCGGCCCAGGGTCACGCCGTGACCGTCGACCCGCAGGGCGAGCGGGTGGCGCAGGACGTCGGCGAGGATCGCGACGCCCACCCCGCCGAACACGGCGACCGGCACGAGGATGACGGCCCAGCCCTCGGCGTCGCCGCGCATGGCCGGGTCGGTGCCGAACAGCGCCGCCCAGACCACGGCGACGACCAGGAAGAACCCGATCGCCAGGACGACCGTTGGCGTGAACCGAACCCGCTCCTCGTACAACTCCGGCATCCCTTCGGCGGCCCGCGCTGCCCGGGCGGTCGGCCCGCATCGTGCCATCGCCACGCCCGCCCGAAAGGGCACGGCGGCAGGGCCGTCAGCGCCCCAGCCGTGGGAACGCCGCGCGCAGGTCGGCGAAGAACTGCCGGTACCCGTCCTCGCCGTGGGCGCCGGCCGCCGCCCACAGGGCGTTCATCGCGGCCGTGCCGCGGCCTTGCGGCGGCGGCGCTCCGCCTTGCGCAGCTTGCGTTCCGCCCGCTCCGCCGCGGTGGGTGCGGGTTTCCGGGGTTTGGCGTGGTAGCGGGCGGCGATGTCGGTGGTCTGCCGGACGACCCGGTCCGGCGCCGGGTCCGCCGGCCAGAACTGCAGCAGGTACGCGTCGACGATCTCGTCCCTGCCCGCGGTGTCCTGGCGCCGGCCCTGCTCCATGCCGCGGGCGCAGTAGCGCACCCGGTAGTCGCCGGGCGGCAGCCTCGCCGGGTACGTCCGGTCCATCAGGCCGCCGACCCACAGCTTCTTGGCGCGCTGCCGGAACGGGGCCTCGACGGCGTCCTCCCACTCGTCGCCGAGCGGCGGCTCCGCCGGGTGCAGCTCGACCGTCATCCGCACGTACCCGGTGTGCAGGCCGGTCACCAGCACGAGGTGGCCGCGGACGGCGGCGCCGCACAGCCCGTTGGCCTGGCCGCGCCAGTACCGGTCCGGCTCGTGGCCGGCGTCGTCGCCCGGGTTGGCCCGGGCCGTCGCGTACGACACGAAGACGGCGCGGTCGAGCAGGACCGTCCCCGGCATCCAAACCCCCGTTGGCTGCCCGACCGGCCACTCAGGACCGTCGACTATTGACTCGCTTAAATGTTACGTGTCAGCGTGCAGTTCATTGCACACCGGTGACGCCGGCCGCGCGAGGAGACTGCCATGCTCGGTGCTCGTTTCTGCAGGCGCGCGGCCACCGCCGCGCTGCTGATCGCCGGGTCGCTGGTGGTGACCCCCGCCGCCCCGGCCGCCGCCGCCGAACCGTCGGCCCTGGTCAACCCGTTCGTCGGCACGCAGAACTTCGGCAACACGTTCCCCGGCGCCACCGCCCCGTTCGGCATGGTCCAGGTCAGCCCCGACACCGGCGGCCAGGGCGGCTACGACTACCAGCAGAACGCCATCCACGGCTTCAGCCAGACCCACCTGTCCGGGGTCGGCTGCGAGGTCGCCGGTGAGTTGCCGATCATGCCCACCACCGGCGCCGTCACCAGCGGCGACCACACCGCCTACCGGTCGGCGTTCTCGCACGACGACGAGGACGCCGAGCCCGGCTACTACCGCGTCGGGCTGTCCCGCTACGGGGTGAACGCCGAGCTGACCGCCACCGCCCGCACCGGCTGGCAGCGGTACACGTTCCCGGCGACGAACGCCGCCAACGTGCTGTTCAACACCGGCAAGGCCAACCAGCGGGTGTTCAGCTCGGAGGTGCACGTCGTCGGCGACCGCACCGTCGAGGGGCGGGTCGAGGCCGGCAACTTCTGCGCCGGGCAGGACCGGCACACCGTGTACTTCAGCGCCACGTTCGACCGGCCGTTCCGGGCCCACGGCACCTGGCGCGACACCACCCTGACGCCCGGCGGCCGCGACGCCGCCGGCGCCGGCGGCAACGGCGCCTGGGTCACGTTCGACGCCACCGGCGACCGGGACGTCGTCGTCAAGGTCGGCCTGTCGTACACCGGTGTCGACGGCGCCCGGCGCAACCTGGCGGCCGAGACCGGCAGCTCCTACGACTTCGGCGCCACCCGCGACCGGCTGCGCGAGACCTGGCGGCAGCACCTCGACGCGGTGCGGGTCACCGGCGGCTCCGAGCAGCGGCAGACCGCGTTCTACACCGCCCTCTACCACTCGCTGCTGCACCCCAACCTGGCCGGCGACGTCGACGGCCGGTACATCGGCTTCGACCGGCAGGTGCACACCGCGAACGGCTACACCCCGTACCAGAACTTCTCCCTCTGGGACACGTACCGCCCGCACCAGCAGCTGCTCCAGGTGCTGTACCCGCAGGTCGCCCGGGACGTGGCACTGTCCGTCGTGGCGATCGGCCGCGACGGCGGCTGGCTGCCCCGGTGGGCGCTCGTCAACAGCGAGACCAACATCATGACCGGCGACCCGGTCACCCCGTTCCTCGTCGAGGCCTGGTCGAAGGGCCTGCTCGCCGGGTACGAGACCGAGGCGTACGAGCTGATGCGCCGCAACGCCACCAGCACCCCGCCCGCGTCCTCGCCGTTCAACGGCCGCAGCGGCGTCGCCCACTACCTCAGCCGCGGCTACATCCCGTCCGGGCTGCGGGTCGGCACCGACTGCGCGCACAAGGGCGGCGACAACGACTGCGCCCACCCGGCCTCGGCGACGATGGAGTACGCGCTCGCCGACGCCGCCCTGGCCGTGATGGCGGGCGCCCTCGGCCGCACCGCCGACGCGCAGCTGTTCGCCGCGCGCGGCCAGTGGTACCGCACCCTGTGGGACACCGGCACCAGGCACTTCCGGCCCCGCACCACCGACGGCGGCTGGCTCACCCCGTACGACCCGGTGGCCGCCGACCGGCAGTTCCACGAGGGCGGCGCCTACCAGTACCAGTGGCTGGTGCCGCAGGACCCGGCCGGGCTGGTCGCCCTCATGGGCGGGCGGGCCGCCACCCAGCAGCGGCTGGACGCGTTCTTCGCCTACGACCGGCTGCTCACCGACCCGGCGGGCACCGCCCGGTCCGCGTGGATCACCCAGCCGTACGACTACTACGGCAAGCCCACCTACAACCCCAACAACGAGCCCGACCTGCTCGCGCCGTACATGTACCACTGGGCCGGCGCCCCCGCGAAGACCGCCACGGTCGTACGCGCCGCGATGACCCTGTTCACCACCGGCCCGGACGGCATGACCGGCAACGACGACCTCGGCACCATGTCCGCCTGGTACGTCTTCTCCTCGCTCGGCCTCTACCCGACCACCGCCGGCGGCAACTTCTTCGCCCTGTCCAGCCCGCAGTTCCCCTCGGCGCAGGTGCGCATCGGCGGCCACACCAACGGCCAGGGCGGCACGCTGACGATCAACGCCCCCGGCGCCACCGACACCGTCCGCTACATCCAGTCGGTGACGCTGGGCGGCGCCCCGGTGACCCGGTCCTGGCTCGGCTGGGACGCGCTCGCCCGCGGCGGCACCCTCGCCCACACGCTGGGCGGCAGCCCGTCGGCGTGGGGCACCGCCGCCGACGCCCAGCCCCCGTCCGGCGGGGCGGCGAACCAGCTCCAGGCCGGCCAGCGGCTGACCGCCAACCAGCGCCTGGTCTCGCCGAACGGCCGCTACACGCTGCTCATGCAGCCCGACGGCAACCTGGTCCTGTACGACGGCCCGCCGCAGCAGAACCCGATCTGGGCCACCGGCACCTGGAACCTGCCGGCCGACCGCCGCCCGACCCGCGCCGACCTGCAGCCCGACGGCAACCTCGTCCTCTACACCGACGCGGGCCAGCCGGTGTGGGCGTCGGGCAGCTGGGGCGCGAACCGGATCGCCCCGTACCTGTCCATGCAGGACGACGGCAACCTGGTCATCTACCACCACGCCCGCAGCCCGCTGTGGGCCAGCGGCACCGCCCGCTGACCGGTCCGCGGGTGGCCCCGGCCGGGGCCACCCGCGCGGTCAGAGGTCGCGGCGCTGGAACGACAGTGCCGCCAGGGTGAGCACCCCGACGACCCAGAACCCCGCCCACGCCAGGTACGCGCCGGTGAGCGGCGCCTGGCTGAGGAACGGGTGACCCTCGGCGGGGGAGCCGGCCAGGGCCAGCAGGGACGGGTCCTGGAAGGCGTACATGGCGCCCCGCCACAGCCCGTCGGTGGGCAGCATGACCTGGGAGACGGTGCCGACGCGGGCCAGGGACTCGTTGTCGAAGATGGCGCCGACGCCGCCGACGACGCCCGCGATCCAGGTGGCGCAGAACAGGCCGACCGACACGATGCCCGACGCCATCGGGGAGATGACGGTGGACAGCAGCAGGCCGAGGGTGAGCAGCGCGGTCGTCTGGGCGGCGAGCAGGGCCAGGCCGGCGACGGGGTCGGGCGGCCAGTAGCCGACCGTGCTGCGGACGACGACGAACTCGGCGGCCCCGGCCAGGATGACGAACGCGCTGCCGAAGGTGACCAGGCCCAGCCACTTGCCGACGAGCACCGCGGAGCGGCGGACCGGCCGGGCGAGCACGGCGAGGGCGATGCCGGACTCGGTCTCGCCGGCCAGGGTGGGGCCGGCGAGGAAGGCGGTGCCGAGGGCGGCGATCAGGCTCAGGCCGAACATCACCAGGTTGAGCACGGTGGACGCGGCCATCTTGGACTCGCCGCTGGTGAACGTGCCGAACTCGGCGTCGAGCAGCGAGAACCCCCACGCGCTGAGGGCGAGCAGCGCCACCATGAGCACGGCGAGCGAGCGCACCACCCGGCGGCGGCCCGCCTCGTGCAGGGTGAGGGCGGCGACGGTGAGGACGATGCGGGCGGTCATGGGTGTTCCTCCGTGTCACCGGCGCGCAGGATGTCGAGCAGGCGCTCCTCCAGGCTGATCCGGCCGGGTTCGACGGCGTGCACGCGCACCCCGAGGCGCACCAGGTCCGCGACCAGGGCGGGCACGATCGCGGCGTCGTCCTCGGCGGGCAGCGTGACCGTGAACGCGTCCCCGCTGCGGGTGAGGGCGCCGGCGGCGGCCAGCCGGGCCTCCGCGTCGGGGCCGACCCCGTCGAGGCGCAGCCGCAGCTCCCGCCGGCCGAGCAGTTCGGGCAGCGTGCCGGACGCGGCGACGCGGCCCTTGTCGAGGATGACGACCCGGTCGCAGACCCGCTCGACCTCGCCGATGAGGTGCGAGTTCAGCAGGACGGCGACGTTGCGGTCCTTCAGCGACAGCAGCAGGTCGCGCACGTCGGCCCGGCCGAGCGGGTCGAGGGCGCTGGTCGGCTCGTCGAGGACGACGAACTCCGGGCGGGCGACCAGCGCGACGGCCAGGCCGAGGCGCTGCTGCATGCCCTTGGAGAAGCCGCCGACCCGGTCGCGGGCGCGGTCGGCCAGGCCGACGAGGGCCAGGCACTCGCGCCGCTCGGCGGCCGGCACCGCCGCCCCGGACAGCCGGACGTGCAGGTCGAGCACCTCGGTGGCGGTCAGCCACGGCTGGTAGCGGAACAGCTCGGGCAGGTAGCCGACCCGGGCGCGGGACCGCGGGTCCCGGGCCGGCCGCCCGAGCAGCAGCACCTCGCCGGCGTCGGGCCGGACCAGCCCGAGCAGGATCTTGATGACGCTGGTCTTGCCGGCGCCGTTGGGCCCGAGCAGGCCGAGGACCTCCCCGCGGCCGACGGTGAACGACACCCCGTCGACCGCGGTCTGCCGCCGGTACCGCTTGCGCAGGCCGGAGCACCACACCGCCGGTGTCTCGGGCAGCTCGGCGAGCACCCGGTCGACGGCGTCCAGGGCGGGGCCGGTCACCGGTCCTCCAGGTCGCGGGCCACCGACAGGACCTCCTCGGTGCTCAGCGAGCCGGCGACGGCGGTGACGACGCCGTCCTGCACCCAGACGACGGCCGTCAGGGCGCCGTCGCGGGAGCTGAACACGGTGGCGGGCACGCCGTCGACGTCGGCGGAGGCGCTGGTCAGCTCCTCGGCCAGCACGTGCACCGGCAGGGTCCGGCCGTCGGCGGAGAAGGTGCGCAGCTGCGACTTGACGTGCTCGGGCAGGCCGGACAGCGACAGCAGGTAGTCGCGGGCGGTCTCGAACGGGACGCCCGTCGAGTAGCCCTTGGGCGCGACCACGCGGGCCACGAGCATGGCGGGCAGGCCGCGGGCCTCCTGCCAGACGGCGGCGACGCCGGGCCCGACGGTCAGCCGGAAGCTGCTGCCGTCCAGGCCGGCGGGCGCGGGCGGCAGGGTGTGCCCGGCCGCGGCGGCCGCCTGCCGGGCCTTGGCCTCGGAGAACGTGAAGACGGCGCTGGCCCGGTCGCCCACCTGGAACGAGGGTTCGCCGGTCACGCCGCGCGGCAGGTCGTCGACGCGGGGGACGTCGAGGCCGGTGGCCTGCCGGGCGGCGGCCGCGTCGGCGACGCCGCGCAGCTGCACCTCCTCGGTGACCTCCAGGTCGCCGTACCCGGAGAGGTCGGGCAGCTTGAGCAGGTCGGCCTGGGAGATCGAGATGGGGGCGATGCGCTCGGTCCGGAAGATCGGCAGCCAGTCGGCGGCGGCCGCGGCGCCGGCCCCGGCGAGCAGCGTCACCACGGCGACGCCGGCGATGACCGGGCTGCGCAGGGCGGTCCGCCAGCGGGAACCGGCGGCGGCGGTCTGCGGCCGGCGGCCGTCCGCGGCGGTCGCGGCGGTCGCGGCGGACAGGCGCGACCAGGCGCGGTCGACGTCGACGTCGGCGTCCATGTCCAGGGCCGCGCCGGTGAGCGCCGCGTCCCGCTGGGCGGCGGCGAGCCCGGCCCGGCACACCGCGCAGCCGGCGACGTGCTCACGGTCGGCGTCGGCGACGCCCGCCGGCTCGTCGAGGAGGCGGCGCAGCGTGCCGTCAGTCGGATGACGCATGACGGTTCAACTCCTTGCGTAGGGCGGATTCGGCGCGTCGCACAGTGGTGCCCACGCTGCCGGGGGAGAGGTCGAGGGCGGCGGCGACGTCGGCGTAGCTGACGCCGCTGTGCCGCAGGACGAGGGCGACGGCCTGCTTGCGGGGGAGCCGGGCGAGCGCCGCGCGCACCCGGCGCCGCTCGTCGAGGGTGACGACGGCGTCGGCGACGTCCGGCGTCACGGTGGCGCCGTCGCCGGCGGCCACCTCGCGGTGGGCGCGGCGGCGACCGGAGCGCAGGTGGTTCAGCGCGGTGTGCGCGGCGGCCACGGACAGCCAGCCCAGCGCCTCACCGGCGGGCACGGACGAGCGCCCGAACGTGAGGAAGACCTCCTGGGCCACGTCCTCGGCCTCGTCGCGCGACCCGAGGACCCGGGCGGCGACCGCCACGACCCGCGGGTAGGCGGCCCGGAACACCTGTTCGAGGTCGGCCCGGACGGCCTCGCGCCCCGGAACAGTCGCCACGGCCTCGCCCTTCCGCCCGGCCCGCCCGGAGGGCAGCCCGCGGCCGCCGGGGGACAGGACCGACCAGGCGGCCCGGCCCCGCACAAGTTCCACGTCATGCTCCACACCCGGTAAGCACCACCGGCGCCGCGGATGTGACACATCGGCCGGGAATTTCTTCCCACGCCGATCCTCACCCGGGGCGGCGCCGGGCGGGCGTCAACCGGGGAACGGGGCGGGGCGGGGGCTCAGGGCGCGAGGTCGTTGCGGGGGGTCTCCTCGCCGGCGACGGCCAGGCGGTTGCTCACGTCGAAGACGCCGGTGGTGTTCCAGGCCAGCTGGTGGGCGAGCAGCCGCACCGGCGCCGACCGCACCGTCCCCTCGAGGATGACGACCCGGTTCTGCACCTCGACGCGGATGTCCGCCAGCGCGGTATGGGCGTGCTCCGTGAGCCGGCCGACGACCAGGCGCTGCACGCCCCGGTCGCTCAGCGGCGCCGCGGCGGACCCGTGATCGGGACGTCCGGGGGGCCACTCGTCGGGGCGTTTCGGCATGGTCACCACCCACCTGTGCTCGGGATCGTCGCGCGTACCCCCGGTGGTGTGCCCCGCCGGCGGCCCGTTCAACGAACGACACCGATGATTCGGAGCACATCGGACGGCGGCTGGGTCCGGCGCGGCGTCAGCGGCGGTGGTGCCGGCCCTCCGGCGGCCGGCGCATCACCATCGGGTAGACGCTGGAGTACGCCTGCCAGGACGGTTCCTGCCGCTGGTGCGGGGGAGCGGCCGAGCGGGCCAGCGCGGGCAGCATGTCCTGCAGCGCCCGGTGCAGCTGCGGGTCGCCGATCAGGCCCTGCCCGTCGACGGCGCCCGGCCCGAGCGGCACCCGGATGCAGGCGGACCGCAGGAGCTGGGCGTTGCCGTGGTCGAGGGCGGTCTCCAGGGTGGCGCGGGCGCCGTCGTCGCGGCCGGGCGGGGACACCGACAGCCACGCCGCCGGCTTGCCGTCCAGCGCGCGGGCGTCGACGAGCCAGTCGAGCAGGTTCTTCAGCGAGCCGGGCAGCGAACCGGCGTACTCGGGGGTGGCGAACAGCAGGGCGTGGGACGTCTCGACGCAGTGCTTCAGCAGCATCACGGCGGCGGACGGGCTGGTCGCGCCGGGCACGTACGCGGGCAGGGTGCGCAGCCCGTCGTACAGGATCGTGGCGACGTCCGGCGGCGCGTGGCGGGCGGCGGTGCGCAGGGCGGCGGTGTGCAGTGAGCCGTCGCGGGTGCTGCCCGAAATCAGCACGATGCGCGTCATGGCGGACACCCTACGTCGATGCGGGGCCCGTTTTGTGGTGCTGCGCCGGGCGGGTCGCGCCGGCTCAGAGCACCGTGAACCGGCCCGCGGGGCGTCCGGTGGCCGCCAGCAGCAGCGGGGCCGCCCGCCCGTCGGCGACCGCCAGTTCCGTGACCAGGTGCAGCGCCTGCGTCGCCGCGTCCGGCGGCAGTTCCGCCGGTGTGCCGAGCGCAGCCGCCAGGTCGGCGGTGTGCACGGCCAGCTCGAAGACGCGGGTCGGCAGGTAGTCGACGAGCCGCATGCCGCCCGCGATCGTGGTCAGCAGCTCCGTGCCGTCGCAGGCGTCGACCAGGGGCAGGACCCGGCCGGCGATCTCCGCCACCGCGGCCGCCGGGTCGTCGCCCAGCGCCTTGCCGGCGGCGACGCCGCGCGGCGCGACGTCCGGACCGGCGGCGATCGCCCGGGTGGCGCGCACGTAGTCGGCCGCCGAGGCCAGCTCCGCCGACGCGGCCGGCCGGCCGAGGTACTCCTCGACGGTCAGCAGCGACCGGCTGGTGTGGCCCACGAGGGCGCGGACGTCCCACTCGCCCAGGCCCGGCTCGTCCCACCGGCCGGCGGCCCGGGAGGTCACGCCGACGAAGGCGACGGCGGCGGCGGCGAACGCCCGGCGGGAGTCGTCCCAGGAGAACGTCATGCGGGTCAGGGTAGTCGGCCGGCGCAGTCCGCCTAAACCACCTTCTAGCAGCGCAAAAGCAGTAAAGTCTGACCGACGTCGCCGGGTGCCGGCGGAGGGAGGCCCGGGCACGATGAAGGCGCCCCTGCCCCACGACGAGCCCGGCCGGCTCGCCGCGCTCGCGGAGGCCGCCGTGCTCGACACCCCGGCCGAACCGGCGTTCGACGAGATCGCCGGGGTGGCCGCCGAGACCTGTGCGGCGCCCGTCTCGCTCGTCACCCTCATCGACGCACACCGGCAGTGGTTCAAGGCGCGGATCGGCACCCGGGTCAGCGAGACCCCGCGCGACCTGGCCATGTGCGCCCACACGATCACCGTCCCGGGGCTGCTGGAGGTGCCCGACACCGCCGCCGACCCGCGGTCCGCCGGCAACCCGCTGCTGACCGCGAGCGGCATCCGCCACTACGCGGGCGCGCCGGTCGTCCTCCAGGACGGCCACGCCGTGGGCAGCGTGTGCGTCGTCGGCGAGGAACCGCGCACGCTGGGCCCCCGCGAGCGCCGCACCCTGCGGCTGCTGGCCGACCACGCCGGCAGCCTGCTCGACCGGCGCCGGCAGGAGGGCCGCGCCCGCGCCGCCGAGGAGCGCCTGCACGAGCTGGAACGGCTGAAGGCCACGTTCCTGGCCACCGTCGACCACGAGCTGCGCACCCCGCTGTCGTCGCTGTCCGGGCGCCTGGAGGTCCTCCTCGACTCGCTCGACGACCTGACCCCCGAGGTGGTCGCCAAGCACCTCGGCGTGATGCGCCGCAACGCCGACCGGCTGCGCCACCTCACCGACGACGTGTCGCTGGTGGCGCAGCTCGACCAGGGCGGCGTGCGCCTCACGCCGGCCCCGACCGACCTCGCCGCCGTAGTCCGGCGGGCCGTCGCCGCCTGCGAGCCGCTCGCAGCCCGCCGCGGCGTCCCGGTGCACGCCGTGACCGGCGCCGCCCCGGTGCCGCTGACCGCCGACGAGAACCGGCTGCTCCAGGCCTTGCGGCACCTCGTGGTGAACGCGATCACGTTCACCGTCGGCGGCGGCGAGGTGGTGGTCACCGTCGACGGCAGCGACGGGACGGTCGCCCGGATCCGCGTCGCCGACCAGGGCATCGGCATCCCGCCCCCGCTGCTGCCCCGGCTGTTCGAGCCGTTCCAGCGCGCGCCCGCCGCGTACGACCTGGTCGCGCAGGGCCTGGGGCTCGGCCTGACCACGGTCCGGGGCATCGTCGACGCCCACGGCGGCACCATCGACGTCGACAGCGCCCCGGGCGTCGGCACCACCGTCCGGATGTGCCTGCCGCGCCACCCCTGACCGATTGCTCATGGCCGGGGCCACCACGGCCGAAGTACCGGACGTGAGGCGACGGGCTCAGCGGGTTCCGGCGGCGCCCGCCCCGTCGCGCCCGCCGCGCGACGACGAGGGTGCGGCCCTCGTCGAGCTCGTCGTCGTGCTGGTGGTGGTGAGCCTGGTGGGGGCCCTGTTCACCGGTGGGATGCTGCAGATGCGGGCGAGCGCCGACAGCAACGAGCGGCTGGCGGTCGCGCAAGCGCAGCTGCACGCCGCGTTCCAGCGCCTCGACCGCGAGATCCGGTACGCGGACGGCATCAGCCCTCCCGGCCGGGCCGCCGGCGCCTGGTACGTGGAGTACTCGGCCACCACGGCCGGCGTGCCGTCGTGCACCCAGCTGCGGATGGCGGACGCCACGGGCCGGCTGGAGAGCCGCGGCCGGCGCGGCGGCGGGCCGGTCGGGTCGTGGCGCACGCTGGCGTCGTTCCTGTCCGGGCCGCGGGACTTCGCGCGCACCCCGGCGACGGCCGGCGGGGCCCGGCACCAGCAGCTCACCGTGACGCTCACCCTGGCCGCCGGATCCCGCGGGGCCCCGGCGAGCCGGCCGGCCGCGTTCACGTTCACGGCGCTGAACACGTCCGCCGGCACCGGCGACGACGTGTGCGGCGACCTGGTGCGCTCGTGAGGGCCACGGACCGCGGCTCGATGCCCCTGGCGATGCTGCTGACCGTCGTCGGGGTGGGCATCAGCCTGCTGCTGTCCACGACCGTGCTGCAGTCGATCTCGACGACCCGCACGGAGCGCGGCCGGGCGGCGGCGCTGCTCGCCGCCCGCAGCGGGCTGGACGACGCGCTGGCCGGGATCCGCGCCGCGCAGGACGCCGACGGCGTCGGGCTGGTCGACGGCCTGCCGTGCGGCCCGGCCGGGGTGCCGCAGCTCACCGGGTCGGTGGTGGGCGGCGACGTGCGGTACGAGGCGACGATCACGTACCTGACGCAGGACCCGACGGGCCACGACGCGGCGTGGGCGCGCGCGGCCGGGCGGCCGTGCGCGGCGCTGCTGGGTGCGGTGCCGCGGTTCGCGTACGTGGAGGCCACCGGCATCGCTCCCGGCGGCACGCACCGGCGGCGGCTGTACGGCACGTACCGGTTCAAGACGGCGATGAGCGGCAACGTCAGCGGCGGCGACATCCGCGGCCTCGCCGGGGTCGGCCTGTGCCTCGACGCGGGCCCGGCGCCGATGGCGGGCACGGTGGTCCGGATGCAGCCGTGCGCGACGGACCCGGACGGCGGGCCCGTGGCCCGGCAGACGTTCGCCTACCAGCCGAACGTGACGCTGTCGCTGGTCGGCGCGGACCTGTGCCTGGACGCGGGCTGGCCGCAGGCGGTGGGCAACGTCGTGACGCTCCAGGCGTGCGGCGCGACGACGCTGCCCCGGCAGCAGTGGAGCTTCAACTTCGCGGCCTCGTACGTGGGCACCGACGACGGCGTCACCACCAACGACAAGTGCTTCGCCCGGGAGCAGGGCAACGCCGCGGGCACCCGGCTGGTGCTGAACGACATGGCCGACAGCCTGGGCCTCGGCACGTACCGGTGCAACGAGCGCCTCAAGGGCCCGCACCACACGTGGGACCCGGCGCCGGAGGTGGGCGCGGCCGCGGCGGTGCTGCCGGTCACGAGGCAGCTGGTCAACTTCGGCAAGTACGGGCGCTGCCTGGACGTGCAGCTGGAGGACCCGGACCTGCCGTTCGAGGTGCTGTTCCCGTGCAAGCAGACGCCGGACCCGACGGTGCGGGACTGGAACCAGCAGTGGCAGCTGCCGGCCGACGGCACCGGGCCGCTGTGGTCGGACACCCCGAAGGGCCCGTACTGCCTGACCCTGCCGCCGCTGCAGGGCGGCGTGCTCGCGGCGGACGCGCGGCCGTGCACGCCGGCGTTCCCGGGCGCCGACATGACGTGGCTGGTGCGCGGGGCGGACACCTCGACGTACGACGAGGCGTACCGGATCGAGGGGACCGGCCCGTGGGCGGGCTGGTGCCTGACGCCGGTCGAGCCGATCTGGGACGGCACGGCCGACAAGGCCGGCATCGCCCCGTGCGGCGGCGACCACCGGCAGAAGTGGAACGCCGAGCCGGAGTCGTCCGCGCCCCGGTTCGCCGGGATCGGCGAGCGGTGAGGGCCCGGCCGGGCCGCGACGACGACGGCCACACCCTGCTGGAGACCCTGGTTTCGCTGGGCATCCTGGCCACCGTGCTGGCCGCGCTGACCCTGTTCTACCTGGCCTCCACGGCCGCCACCCGGCGGCAGGCCGACGCGCAGGCGGCCACGCAGCTGGCGGTGAGCGGCATGGAGCGGGTGAGCCTGCTGACCGGCGCGGCGCTGCTGGCGGGCCGCACCGAGCAGGCCGTCCGCCAGCAGGTGCGGGCGCCCGGCGTGGACGCGTACCTGGACCCGGCGAAGACGGCCCTGGTCTGGCAGGACCCGGCGGCGACCGGCGGCCCGGCGGCGGCGCTGTCCCTGCCCACGAGCCCGCAGCCGGTGCTGGTGGGCGGCGCCCCGACGAAGTTCCGGCAGTCCTGGTACGTCGGCGAGTGCTGGCGACCGGCGTCCGGCGGCGACTGCGTGGTCGTGCCGGCGGACCAGCGGGCCGGCCGCGTCCACCTGTACCGGGTGGTGGTGGCGGTGACCTGGCCGTCGCGGGACTGCCCGGGCGGCACGTGCGCGCAGGTGACGGCGATGCTGCGCGCCCCCGGCTCGGCGGACCCCACCTTCGGCCTCTGAGCCGGCTACCCCTCCAGCTGGGTGAGGACCTCGCGGAGCAGGTCGCCGAGCTGCCGTTGCCGGTCCTTCGGCAGGTGGGCGAGCAGCTCCTGCTGCCGCCCGAGCCCCGCGCCGACCGCCTGGTCGATCAGCTGCCGCCCCGCGTCGGTGAGGCTGACGAGCACCCCGCGCCGGTCCTGCGGGTCGGGCGAGCGCCGCACCAGCCCGGCCTTCTCCAGCCGGTCGAGCCGCGCGGTGGTGCCGCCGGAGCTGAGCATCATGGAGGCGGCGAGGGCCCCGGGCGACAGCTGGAACGGCGCCCCGGACCGCCGCAGCGTGGCCAGCACGTCGAACTCGGGCCGCCCGATGCCGAACTCGGCGTAGGCCCGCTCGACCACGTCCCCGGCGAGCTTCGCCAGCCGGTAGATCCGGCCGAAGACGGCCATCGCGGTGGTGTCCAGGTCGGGCCGCTCGCGCCTCCACTGCTCGACGATCAGGTCGACGCCGTCGTGTGCCATGCGCCCATTCTCTCGACATCAAGCTTCTTGACAAGGAGGCATCGCGGAGAGACTCTCTTTACGTCGAGATACTTTCCGTCGAAGGAGTTTCTCATGCGGTCCACGGTCCTGCTGGTCACCGCCGTCACCCCCGCCGTCTGGGGCAGCACGTACGCGGTCACCACCGAACTCCTCCCGCCCGACCGCCCCCTCCTCGCCGGCACCCTGCGCGCCCTCCCCGCCGGCCTGCTCCTCCTCGCCATCACCCGCCGCCTCCCGACGGGCGACTGGTGGTGGCGCGCCGCCGTCCTCGGCACCCTCAACATCGGCGCCTTCTTCGCCCTGCTGTTCGTCGCCGCGTACCGCCTCCCCGGCGGCGTCGCCGCCGTCCTCGGCGCCGCCCAGCCCCTGGTCGTCGCCGCCCTGACCGTCCTGCTCCTCACCGAACGCGTCGCCCTGCGCACCGTCCTCGCCGGCCTCACCGGCGCGGCCGGCGTCGCCCTCACCGTCCTCACCGCCCAGGCCACCCTCGACCCCATCGGCATCGCCGCCGGCACCCTCGGCACCGCGTCCATGGCGTTCGGCCTCGTCCTCACCAAGCGCTGGGGCCGGCCCGCCCCACTGCTCACCGTCACCGGCTGGCAGCTCACCGCGGGCGGGCTGGTGCTGCTGCCGCTGACCCTGGTCGCGGAAGGCCTGCCCCGCATGCTCACCCCCACCAACCTCACCGGGTACGCGTACCTGTCCCTCGTCGGCACCGCGCTGGCCTACACGCTGTGGTTCCGCGGGCTGGAACGCCTGCCGGCGGCGTCGGTGTCCCTGCTCGGGTTGCTGTCACCGCTGGTCGCGACGGTGATCGGGTGGGTCGTGCTGGGTCAGAGTCTGACGGTGGTGCAGGTGGTGGGGATGGTTGTGGCGCTGGGTGGGCTGATCCTGGGCCAGAACGTGTCGGTCCGCAGGCGGGGCACTGTGGACGGTGTGTCCGGCGGTGCGGCGGTTTCGCCGGGCGGGAGTGCGGCGGCGGCCATGCCGTCGTCTGGTGTGGCGGTCGTGCCGTCGTCTGGCGCGGCGCTGGGGCAGAGGCCTCCGGCTGCCTGTGCTCCGGGGCCGAAGGCGGTGTTCGTGGGCGGTGAGCCGGCGGCGCGGCCCGACCGGTTGGCGTCCGTGACCGGCGGCACGGTGGTGTAGTCCGCCGGCACGGCGCGGACGCCGGATCTGCCGGCGTCTGCCGTGGCTCTCACTGCCGGCGGCGTGCTGGCGGCAGCTGCCGTGGCTCCCGCCACCGCCGGCGGCCTGCTGCCGGCTCCGAATGTGTGACCCGCGGCGCGCGGCGGGTCAGCCCTCGCTCACCACGGCGCCGTTGCCGTCGACGACGACCGTCCGCCAGTAGCGGTCCCACTTGTCGTCGACGTGCCGCGGTTCCTTCCCGGCCGGATACCGCACGTACCCGGCGGGCGGCTCCTCCCCGTCCGGCACGCACGCGGCGCCGGTCGTGTTCCCCACCGCCTTGACCGGGTACTCGCCCGACCGGCAGATCGCATCCGGCCCCAAGCATCCGGCGACGGCGCCCGTCGCGGCCGTCACGACCGCGGCCGCGGCGGCCCAGCGCAGCGCCGTCCCGGCCCACCCGTTCCGTCTCATCCCGCCAGTGTCCCCGCAGCCCGCCACCACCGGCCCGGGTGCGGCTCCCGGGCCGGTCACGGTGGGCGGCGGGATCAGCGCCAGAACGCCCCGCGCCGCTTCCCCTCGCCCGCCGGGGGCTGCGCGGGAGTGGCGGGCGACTGCCCCGTGCCGGCGTACTCGTCGAGCAGCCGGATGATCTCCGGCCAGTTCGCCTCGATCTCGCCGGACCGCCGCATCAGCTCGAGCGCCCTGACGACCGGACTGTCGTCGGCGCCCTGGCCCGGGGTGCCGAGCAGGACGGTCAGGCGGCTGAGCAGGTCGGCGACCAGGCGGCGCTTCTCGGCGACGCCCTGGCCCGCCGCCGCGCGCAGGCGGTCGGCCTCCAGCGCGACGATCTGGCGCAGCGAGTCGTCCGGGGCGGCGGCGTGCGGCCGCGCGCCGGGCGGCGGGGTCGGTGCGCCCCCGCGCTTGGGCGCGCCGGCGCGGGCCGCCGCGGCCCAGAGCCTGCCGACCGGCCCGCCCGCCGCCATCGGCATCGGGGCGGCCATCGGCGCGAGGCTCGTGGTGAACTGGGCCGTGCCGGGCGGCGCGGCCGCGTACGCCATCGGGGCGAACGACGGCGCGGCCGGCGCCTGCATGTCCCAGCCCGCCGGCATCTCCACCGGCTGCACCACCCGGTGCGGGGTGCCGTCGGCGACGACCTCCGTGTCGACCGCGACGAACGCGGTGAAGCGGCACAGCACGCCGTGCTTCAGCGACGTCGCGACGATGCGGTCGGCCAGGTCGCGGCTGCCCGTCACGTACCGGTCCTCCAGGTCGCGCAGGTGCGCGCGGGCCCACTGGTGCGCGATCGCCGGCTCGTCGCGGCGCTGCACCGGGACGGTCGCCGACCAGTCCCGGTCGTCCGCGGTGCGGCCGCGCAGCGTCAGCGACCCGGCGGCCGCGCCGCGGTAGCGGCCCGTGACGACCAGCGGCACACCCGGGTAGATGGCGGCCGCCTTCGACGGCGTCCGCGTGTCGTCCACGAGGGACAGCCCGTCGGCCGTCAGCGACAGGTCGGTGACCAGGGGTGCGCCGATGCGCCGCTGGATGTGCTCCATCGCCTCGTCCAGCCGGTCCTCGCTCTCGACCAGCTCGCACCGGCCGCCGCCGACGGCCGCGAGCCGCGCCAGGAAGCCCGCGTTGACCGCCATGTCGATGCCGACCGTGTGCACGCGCGTGCGCCCCACCAGCGGCGCGATCTCGCGCAGGATCTGGTCCTCGTTGCCGACCTGCCCGTCGGTGACCAGCACCAGCACCCGGTCGCGCGCACCGCCGGCCTCGTCGCCGCCGCCGAGCAGCTGCAGGCCCGCGCGCAGCGGTTCCAGCAGCACGGTGCCGCCGCGCGCCTCCACCCGGGCCAGATGCTCGACCGCGCGGTACCGGTGCCGGTCCGACGCCGCCACCAGCCCGGCGCCCAGATCGGCGGGGTGGTCGATCCGGTCGTCGAACGTCACCACCGAGAAGCGGTCGTCCGCCGTCAGCGAGTCGACGATCCGGGCCGCCGCACGCCGCGCCGCCACCATCGACCAGCCGCCCATGCTGCCCGACCGGTCGAGCAGCAGCACCACGTCCCGCGGCCGGGCCGGCGCCGCGTCCGCGGGCGGCAACACCGTCAGCCGGTACGTGCCCTCCTCGGCGTCCCCGGCGGAGTCGGGCGCGCACACCGCCGCCGAACCGTCACCGGCGTACGGCAGCCGCAGCACGAAGTCGCGGTCCGCCCGTGCGCCCGGCGTGATCGTCAGCCGGTCGCCCTCGGCGGTGACCGTGTGCAGGCTGGACCGGACTTCGCCCAGGTCGAGCCCGCCCGCGTCGATGCCCACGCCGATCGTCAGGCGCAGCGGGTTCGGGAAGCCGGGCAGCAGCACCGGCGGCGAGATCCGCGACGCGTCCGGCACCGCGTCCGTGTCCGGCACGAACCCGTCGCCCACGGACGGCCCGTCGAGCGGCACGCCCGGCACGTACCGCGGCGCCACCACCAGCGGGAACCGGAACGTCGCCGCCCCGTCCTCCCACGCCAGCGGCCCGACGAGGCGCAGCTCCACGGTCACCCGCTCGCCGGGCAGGATGTTGCCGACCCGCATGGTGAACACGTCGGGCCGCTCCTCCTCGGCGATCGACGCGCGCCGCCCGCTCGCCACCGCCTCCGCGTACGCCTCCCGCGCGGCGCCCCGCTCCTGCAGCTCCGCCTCGACGGTGCGCCCGTCCGCCGTCATCGTCATGCCGGTCACGGCCGCCCGGTCCGGCAGCGGGAAGACGTACGTGGCCTCGAGTGCCGTGTCGAACACGTTGACGAACTCGGTCGTCAGCCGCACCCGCCCGACCAGGCCGGTGATGTCGGCCTGCACGTCGAGGCGGTCGAGCGGCAGGTTGCCGCGCTCGGTCCGCAGCGCACCGAGCCCGGAGTCCGGCGCGGCGCGCCCCACCCGGTCGAGTTCGGCCGGGCTCATCGGGCTGATGGAGAAGGTCATGACGAGCTCCTGTCGGGCGGTTCGCGGTGCGGTGCGGGGTGGTCGTTCCTGCGTGGTGTGGTCTGTTGGATCGCGTCAGCCGGCGGGATGTTCCCGTCCGTCCGGCTCCGTTCCGGGCGGATGGGCGAGCAGGCCGCGGTGCAGTAGCTCGGTCATGAGGGGGCGGGCGGCTTCGGCGATGGCGGCGCAGTCGGCCTCGCCGGCCTGGCCGGGCAGGAGCAGCACGGCCCCGCCGCCGAGAGCGACGGCCCCGAGCGGGACGGCCGCCGCCCCGGTGGGGTGCTGGGACCAGGGGGGCGGTGTGGAGGTCGACGGCCCGGTCGAGGCGGGTGAGTCGGTTCCGACATGGACGGAGGTGGGCCATGCGCCGCCGCCGGCGGCCGAGGCGGGGGAGTCGCCGGCGGCGACCGAGGCAGGCGCGGTGTCGGCCGCGGCCGCTGACCCGGAGGCCCTGAAGCCTCTCCGCGGCGGTCGCCCACCCGCCGTGCCGCCAGGCCCGGCCGCAGCCGGGGAGGTGGAGGAAACGACGGTCGCGGGGGCGTCGTCGGCCCAGAACCGGGGCCGGTCGGGCTCCGCCGCCGGCTCCCCGAAGTCGTCGGCGATCCGGACCTGACCCGGCGGGATGCGGGCGATGTCGATGAGGGCGCGGTTCGGGGCGCCGGTCAGCTCCGCCTGGATCTCGGCGAGGGTCAGCCCCGCCGCCTGCCGCCGCTTGAGGGCCACGAGCTGCAGCAGGTGCCGCATGCCGTACTGGGCGGTGCGCCCCTGCATCGTCGGCCGGTCGATGAGGCCGGTGGTCGCGTACCACCGGATGGCGCGGCGGTCGGGCACGTCGCGGACGCGGCCGTTCGGCGCGCCCGGGTACTCGGCCTCCAGGGCCGCCCGGACACGCTCCACCAGTTCGTCGATCGTCCACACGCCCATAACGTTGACACTGTCACCGTGACACTGTCAAGATGCGCCGACAGAAACGGCCGCGGTAGTGTGCCTGCCGCGGCCGTACTGGTGGAGAGGTCGGGGTCAGCGCCCTCGGCGACCGCCGACGCGCGTGCCGGCCGAGAAGGCCGCCGCGCTGCGCGGGGCGGCCGACGGGGCGGCGCCGCGGCCGGAGCCGCTGCCCTGGGAGGACGCGGAGCGGGTCGTGCCGGAGCGGCGGCGGCCACCGCCGCCTCCGCCGGTGGACGACGACGGGCGGCCCTGCGGCTGCGGGGCGGCCGCGGGCGGCGGGGTGACGAAGACGCGCTCGCCCGGGGCCAGCTGGGCGAGCAGGGCGTCGCCCGGGCCCAGCGGGGTGACCGTCGGGTTGATGCCGGCCTGGCGGGTCAGGGCGCGGACGTCCGCGGCCTGGTCCTCGGTCATCAGGGTGACGACCGTGCCGGCGGCGCCCGCGCGGGCGGTGCGGCCCGAGCGGTGCAGGTACGCCTTGTGCTCAGCCGGCGGGTCGGCGTGGATGACGAGGCTGACGTCGTCGACGTGGATGCCGCGGGCGGCGATGTCGGTGGCGACCAGCGTGTGCGCGTCGCCGGTGGAGAACGCGGCGAGGTTGCGGGTGCGGGCGTTCTGGGCGAGGTTGCCGTGCAGCTCGACCGCCGGCACGCCCGAGGCCACCAGCTGCTTGGTCAGGCGCCGGGCGCCGGACTTGGTGCGGGTGAACACGAGGGTGCGGCCGGGCGCGGCGGCCAGGTCGACCAGCACGGGCAGGCGGTCGTCGCGGCGGACGCGCAGCACGTGGTGGGTCATGGTGGCGACCGGGCTCTTCGGCGAGTCGATGCTGTGGGTGACCGGGCGCGACAGGTACCGCTTGACGAGGACGTCGATGCCGGCGTCCAGGGTGGCGGAGAACAGCAGCCGCTGGGTGCCGGCCGGGGTGGCGTCGAGCAGGCGCTTCACCACGGGCAGGAAGCCCAGGTCGGCCATGTGGTCGGCCTCGTCGAGCACGGTGATCTCGACCGCGTCGAGGGCGGCGTCGCCGCTCGACATGTGGTCGGCGAGGCGGCCCGGGCAGGCGATGAGGATGTCGACGCCGGCGCGGAGCGCGTTGATCTGCGGGCGCGGGCCGACGCCGCCGAAGACGGTGAGGGTGCGCAGGTTCAGGGCGGCGGCCAGCGGGGCGATGCTGGCGTCGATCTGGGAGGCCAGCTCGCGGGTGGGCGCCAGGATCAACGCGCGCGGGCGGCCGGGGCGGCGCGGGGCGCCGGACGCGGCGAGGCGGGCGAGCACCGGGATGGCGAACGCGTACGTCTTGCCGGAGCCGGTGCGGCCGCGGCCGAGGACGTCGCGGCCGCGCAGGGCGTCGGGCAGCGTGGCGGTCTGGATCGGGAACGGGGCGTGCACGCCCTGCGCCGCGAGGGCCTGGACCAGGGCGGCGGGCACCCCGAGGTCACCGAACGACGAGCCCTCGGCGGCGGCCGGAGCGTCGGCGACGGGAGCGGCGTCGACCACGGGAGCGGCGGACGGCGCGGAGGCCGCCGACGGCGCGGAGGCGGCGGACGAGACGGCAGCGGCGCCGCCACGGCGACCGCGCGACCGCGACGACCGGGAAGGCGCAGACCCAGCGGCCTCGGCACTCGCCCCGGAGGCCGGGGCAGAAGCGGAGACAGGGGCAGAAAGGGAAGCCCGGCCGGCGTCACGGCCCGAATCACGGCCCGCGACACGATCGGCGTCGCGGCCGGCGACGCGACCCGAGTCGCGGCCGGCGGAGCGGCCAGAGCCGGCAGCGCGGCCGGCATCGGCGCCCGAAGTGCGAGTCACGGCGGGCGCGGTGAAGGAGAGGGTGCGGTGGTCGTCCGAGCGGGCTTCCGGGGAAGCGGCGGGCGACAGCGTGTTGTTTCGAGGGCGGCGGGCCGCCATGCGGTTCTCCGAACGTAGAGGTGAGTCAGCCGGACGGCGCTGACCGTTGGGTCGCGGCACGTGACGGCGACGTCAGACGAGGGCGGGCGGGGCCGAGACCGGACCGTCAGGGACCGGAACCTCCAGCCCGCACCGCCCTACACTACCGCGATCACGGGTGGCTACGCACCTCACATGATCAGCGGCGGTTGTACAGGCGCATGGTCAGCGTGCCGAAGACGGCCACGAGAACAGCGCTGGCCACCACAACCCACAGCACCTCGCCGGTGTTCCAGCCGCCGTCCATGAGCGTGCGCACGGCGGTGACCAGCCGGGTGACGGGGTTCGCCTGGACGAAGGCCTCCAGCACGTCGGGCATGGTGCTGGGCTGCACGTACACGTTGCTGAGGAACGTCAGCGGGAAGATGACCAGCATGCTGACGCCCATCACGGACTTCTCCGAGCGCAGCAGCAGGCCGAACATCGTCCAGATCCACGAGAACGCGAACGAGAACAGGATGAGCAGGGCGATGCCGGCCGCCACCCCGAGGACGCCGCCGGCGGGGCGGAAGCCGAGGGCCAGGCCGATGCCGAGGATGACCAGCGACGCGATGGCGTAGCGCAGCATGTCGCCGAAGATGGCGCCGACCAGGGCCGCGGGGCGCCACACGGGCAGGGTGCGGAAGCGGTCGAAGACGCCCTTCTCGATGTCGGTGTTGACGCCGACGCCCGTGTACATGGTGATCATGACGACGCTGGTCACCATGATGCCGGGCAGCAGGAACTGGATGTACTCGCGCGGCGAGCCGGCGAGCGCGCCGCCGAACAGGTACGTGAACAGCAGCACCATGATGATCGGGAACGCCGTCACGTCGAACAGCTGCTCGGGGACGTGCTTGATCTTCAGCACGGCGCGCCAGCCGAACGTGACGGACGCGGACCAGGCGCTGGGGCGCTTGGGGCGGGGCCCGCGCGCCAGCACGTTGGTGAGGTCGGCGACGGGCGCCTCGGTGACGGTGGTGTTGTCCGCGACGGTGCTCACGCCGGTACCTCCGTGCGGGCGGTGAGGGCCAGGAAGACCTCGTCCAGGCTGGGCTGGCCGAGGGAGAAGTCGTCGACGACGATGCCGGCGGCCGCCAGGGCGGCGAGGGCGGCGGAGGCCTGTTCGGCGGCGCCGCGGTCGCTGCCGTGGGCGCCGGCGCGGGCGGCGAGCGCGACCGGGTCGGCGTCGAGCTGCACGTCGCCGGCGAGGGCGTCGGCGAGGATGCGGGCGGCCTCGGCGCGGCGGTGCGGGTCGCGCAGGCGGACGTGCACGCTGCCCGCGCCGACGGAGCTCTTGAGCTGGCCGGGGGTGCCCTCGGCGATCACCCTGCCGTGGTCGATGACGGCGATGCGGGAGGCGAGCCGGTCGGCCTCGTCGAGGTACTGGGTGGTGAGCAGCACGGTGGTGCCGTGGGCGACGACCTCGCGGATGATGTCCCACACCTGGTTGCGGCTGCGCGGGTCGAGGCCGGTGGTGGGCTCGTCGAGGAACAGCAGGTCGGGCGTGTTGAGGATGCTGGCGGCGATGTCGATGCGCCGCCGCATGCCGCCCGAGTACTTCTTGACCTGGCGGTCGGCGGCCTCGGTGAGCCCGAACGCGGCGAGCAGCTCGGCCGCGCGTTCCCGGGCGGCGGGTTTGCGGTGGCCGAGCAGGCGGGCGAGCAGCTGGAGGTTCTCCGAGCCGGTCAGGTCCTCGTCGACGGAGGCGTACTGGCCGGTCAGGCTGACCCGGCGGCGCACCTCGGCGGCCTCGCGCACCACGTCGTGGCCGAACACGCGGGCCTCGCCGCCGTCGGGGCGCAGCAGCGTGGCCAGCATGCGCACGACGGTGGTCTTGCCGGCGCCGTTGGGGCCGAGGACGCCGTAGACCGAGCCGGCGGGCACGGTCAGGTCGACGCCGTCGACGGCGCGGTTGTCGCCGAACGTCTTCACCAGCCCGGAGGTCTCGATCGCGGGACCGGTGGTGCGGTCGCTCATCGCCACAGCGCCTTCCGTAGCCGACAGGACGCCCTCATTCTGCAACCGGGGTACGACAAGACAAGCGGTTTACCGGCGGGAACCAGCGGGGCCCGCCGCGCGACCATAGGACCATGCGGTGTGATGACTGGCGTGATCTGCTGTCGGCGCAGCTCGACGGCGAGGACGACCCGGCCCGCCGGGACGACGTCGACGCGCACCTGGCCGGCTGCGCGGACTGCCGGCAGTGGCTGGACCGGGCGGCGGCCGTCAACCGGCTCACCCGGACCGGGCCGGCGGTCACGCCGCCGGACCTGAGCGCGGCGATCCTGGCCGCGCTGCCGCCGGCGGCGGCGCCGCGGCGCCCGCGCCGCCTGGTGACCGCCCTCTACGCGGCGCTCGGCCTGGTCGGGGCCGTCCAGCTGGTCCTGGGCCTGGCCCAGGTCGGCGGGGGTACGACGGGCGCGCACTCGCACGCGGGCGCCGGCCTCACGGCGACCGCGGGTCACCTGTGGCACGAGTCGGCCGCGTGGAACGTGGCGCTGGGCGCGGGCTTCCTGCTCGTCGCGCTGCGGCGCAGCCGCCCGACCGGCCTGGTGCCGATGCTGACGGCGTTCGTGGCGATGCTGGTGCTGCTGTCGCTCAACGACCTCACGACCGGCCGGGTGGACGTGCAGCGCCTGGTCAGCCACGGTTTCGTGCTGGCGGGCTACGCCCTGGTGGTGGCGCTCAACCGGCGCCCGGCCGGCCCGGCGGACCCGCGCGACGGGCTCGGCGAGCCGGCGCCGTGGCGCGCGACGTTCCCGGACGAGCACGAGGCGGCCCCGGAGCCGCAGCCCGGCCCGCGCCTGCGGCTGCTGCCCGGCGGGCCGCCGCCCGCGACGGCCCGCGCCGGCCACCCCGCACCGGGGTCGCCCCGCGCGCCGCGCCGGGCGGCGTGACGCCGCTACGGGCAGGTCAGGGCGTGCCGCCCTGGCCCGCGCGGGGCAGCTGCTCCTTCGGGACGCGCAGGGTGACGACGCCGCCGTCGACCTCGCTGACGTCGGCGATCTCGCTGCCGGAGACGTACGCGTCGGCGCTGAGCACGCCGCTGGTGTCGACGCGCAGGTAGCCGTCGGCCATGTAGCCCTCGGCCTGGCCGGCGACCAGCTCGGGCCGGACGTCGGTGCCCGGCGTCTGGACGGCGGTGACGGTGCCGACCTTCTCCCCGGCGACGTCGAACACGGTCATCCCGTCGTTGACCTGCGCCAGGGGGTCGGGCTCGGTGGGCATGCCCGGAACGTTCGAGGTGTGCGGATGCATGATCCCGGCGTTCCCCGTCCGGCGGACGGCTACACATGTCCCGGCGGGGCGCGTCAGACGCCCGGCGGGCGGGGGCTCAGCTCCCGCCAGTCGTCGGCGCCGACGAGCAGCGCGCGGACGGTGTCGAGGGCGGCGTCCTCGCTGTCGTACTCGAAGAAGTGGGAGACGCCGTCCGCGCCGCCGGCGCGCTGCTCGACGTACCACTGATCGCCGTTGGTCCGCAGGTAGACGTCCTTGCGGACCGCGCGGCCCCACTTGCCGTTCCACCAGTGCTTGCGCTGTTCCATGCCCCGCACTCTAATCGAACATGTGTTCGAACGGGTGCGGGGCACGGCGACGTTTCTACTGCTCGCGGCGTTCCCGGTTCAGCACGTCGTCGAGGGCGGACCGGCGGTCGCCGGACAGCTGGGCGCCGACGAGCGCGTCGCGGATCTCGGTGAGCAGCTTGACCTCCTCGCTGGGCGCGGAGGGCGGCGGCTCCTCGCCGCGCTTGCGGCGCTCGGCGAGCCGGTTCAGCGGGTAGACGACGAGGAAGTAGATCACCGCGGCGGTGAGCAGGAAGGTGATCACGGCGTTGATGAAGGTGGCGTAGTCGAACTTGACGCCGTCGACGTCCCACGAGCCCGCACCGACGCCCGTGCCGCCGCCCAGCAGCTGGATCAGCGGCTTGAGGAACGCGTTGGTGAAGCCGGTGACGACCGCTGTGAACGCCGCGCCGATGACGACACCGACCGCCAGGTCGACGACGTTGCCGCGCATGATGAAGTCTTTGAAGCCTTTGAGCATCTGCACTCCTGCGAGAGCCGTGGGGATCGAGGGCGAGCACCGCGGTTCCCTCGACCGGTCGACGACAAACTATGCCGAACGGGCCGCGCAGGGGGAGGGCCCGGCCTCAGTCGAGGGCGGGCTCCTGTGCCGTCACGGCCTCGTCGACCGTCGGGTAGGTGCGCAGCACCTCGACCAGGCCGCTGACCTCGAGGATGCGCAGCACGCCGCGCTGCGGGGCGGCGAGCCGGACGACGCCGCCGGCCTCGTCGGTGCTGTTCTTGGCCCGGACGAAGACGCTGAGCCCGGTGGAGTCGCAGAACGACACCTCGGCCAGGTCGAAGACCAGGCGGGTGCGGCCCTTCTCCAGCAGGTCAGTGATCTGGTCCTGCAGGCGCGGGGCCGTGGCCATGTCGAGCTCGCCCGCCACCGACACCACCACCACGTCGGCGCGCTGCTCCGTCTGCACGGTCAAAGACATCGGACGACCTCCTGTCATCGAGAAAGGTACTCCACGGCGGCCGTCCACCGCCGGACGGGGAGGATCATCTGCCACGGCGATGTTAGTTGCCGCACGACAAGTGATCGATTGCGCCCGGTGATAGAGTCCGCGCGTCGTCCGGCTACGGTTTTCCCTGGCCCGTGACAAGGCGGAGGAGACACCGATGGCGCTGGGTACGGACGAGATCGGCCGCTTCGCGGGCTTCCTCAAGGAGCACGAGGCCGCGCTCGTCGAGAGCTGGTCGCACCGGGTTGCCGACGGCCTGCGCGGGCGGCTCAGCCAGACCGAGCTGAACCGCCAGATCGAGGAGCTGTTCCGGGCGCTGAGCGAGGCGCTCGACGGCGGTGCGGGCACGGTCGAGGACCCGAACGCGGCGGAGCTGCGCGCCGTGCTGTCCGAGCTGTCGCGCAGCCGGGCCCGGCAGGGCTTCACCTCCACCGAGACGGCCGTCAGCGTCTTCGCGCTCAAGGACGCCCTGCTCGCCGCCATGGACGCACGGCAGGCCGACGCCGGCACGCTGCGCGACTTCATCGCCTTCTCGGCCCTCATCGACGAGCTGGGCCTGTTCACCTTCGCGAGTTACGCGGCGGCCCGCGAGGAGCTGATCGCCGACCAGGCGGAGGAGCTGCTCGAGCTGGCCACCCCGGTCGTGAAGCTGTGGGAGGGCGTCGTCGCCGTGCCGCTGGTCGGCACGCTCGACTCGGCCCGCGCCCAGGTCGTCATGGAGCGGCTGCTCGACGCGCTGGTCACCACCGGCTCGCCGTACGCGATCATCGACATCACCGGCGTGCCGGCGGTCGACACGCAGGTCGCCCAGCACCTGCTGAAGACGGTGGTGGCCGCCCGGCTGATGGGCGCCGACTGCATCATCTCCGGCATCCGGCCGCAGATCGCCCAGACGATCGTGGCGCTCGGCATCGAGTTCGGCGACATCGCCACGAAGGCGAGCCTGGCCGACGCCCTGCGGCACGTCCTGCGCCTGTCGGGCGTGGACACCCGCCGCAACGGCCGCAAGGACGGCTGACGTGGAGCGCGTGCCGGTTCTCAAGATCGGCGACATGCTGCTGGTCTCCATCCAGGTCGACATGGAGGACCAGACCGCGCTGAACCTCCAGGAGGACCTGGCCGACAAGATCGTCGCCACGGGCTGCCGCGGCGTCATCATCGACATCAGCGCCCTCGACATCGTCGACTCGTTCGTCGGCCGGATGCTGGCCACCATCGCCGGCATCTCCAAGGTGCTCGACGCCGAGACGGTCGTCGTCGGCATGCGGCCCGCCGTGGCCATCACCCTGGTCGAGCTGGGCCTGTCCCTGCCGGGCATCCGCACCGCCCTGAACGTCGAGCTCGGCATGGCGCTGCTCGCCCGGGCGCGGTTCGAGGCCGAGGGCGGCGGCGACGCCGGCGAGGACGACGAGACCGTGGCCGCCGCGTCATGAACGCCGAGCCGCAGCGGCTCACCGTGGCCTCCGACCAGGACGTGGTCCGGGTGCGGCAGCTCGTCCGCACGGTCGCGGTCGCGGTGAAGCTGTCGCTCGTCGACCAGACCAAGCTGGTCACCGCCGCCAGCGAGCTGGCCCGCAACACCCTGGTCTACGGCGGCGGCGGCACCGTCGAGGTGGACCGCGTCGACAACGGCCGCCGGGCCGGCATCCGCATCGCCTTCGTCGACTCCGGCCCCGGCATCGCCGACGTCAACCTCGCGCTGACCGACGGCTACACCACCGGCGGCGGCCTCGGGCTCGGGCTGAGCGGCGCGCGCCGGCTCGTCGACGAGTTCGACATCGACACCGAACCCGGGCGCGGCACCAGCATCACGGTCACCAAGTGGTGTCGATGAGCCTGGCGCCGGACGAGGGACTCGCCGAGTCCGGCCTGTGGTTCCGGGTGGAGGCGAGCAGCACCGCCGCGGCCGTGCGCCGCGCCGCCGAGCGCGTCGCCGCCGAGCTGGGCCTGCCGGAGGCCCGCGCGAACGACCTGGCGATCGTGGCCGCCGAGGTGGCCGGCAACCTGGTCAAGCACGCCGACCAGGGGGTGCTCGTGCTGCGGCCGGTGCGGACCGCCGGGCAGGCGGGCGTCGAGCTGATCGCCGCCGACAGCGGGCCGGGCATGGCCGACGTCGAGCGGTCGCTGAACGACGGCCACTCCACCTCGGGCACGCTCGGCATCGGGCTGGGTGCGGTGGCGCGCCTGGCGTCCTGGTGCGACCTGCACTCCGTACCCGGGAAGGGAACCGTGCTGGCCGCGCAGGTCTGGCCCGGCGAGGTGCCGCCCCCGGCGTGGGCGGCCGGCCTCACCCGGCCGCTGACCGGCGAGACGGTCAGCGGCGACGGCTACGCCACGCGCGAGGCCGGCGGCCGCCGGCAGGTGCTGGTGTGCGACGGCCTCGGGCACGGCCCGCTGGCCGCGGCGGCCACCCAGGCGGCCGTCGCCGCCTTCCACACCGCGCCGGCGGGGCCGCCGGCCGCGGTGGTCGAGCACCTGCACCGCAGCATGCGGCACACCCGCGGCGCCGCGCTGGCGGTCGCGGAGCCGGGCGACGGCGTGCTGCGCTACGCCGGCCTGGGCAACATCGGCGGCACCATCGTGCCGCCCGGCGGCCAGCGCCGCGGGCTGGTGTCGCTGCCGGGCATCGCGGGCCACCAGCGCCGGCAGGTCCGGGAGTACGAGTACGAGCTGGCGCCCGGCGCGGTGCTGGTCATGCACTCCGACGGCGTCGTCGACCGGTGGGACCTGGCCGTCTACCCGGGGCTGGCGTCGCGCAGCCCCCAGCTGATCGCGGCGACGCTGCTGCGTGACGCCGGCACCCGCCGCGACGACGCGTGCGTGCTGGTCGCCCGGGCCGGGACCCTGGCGTGACGCCGTCGGGCGGCGAGCCGCTGCTGCAGGTGCGGGTGCGCGCCGAGCCGGACATCTTCGTCGCCCGCAAGCTCGGCCGCGAGGTGGCCCGCGCGGTCGGCCTCGAACGGCAGGACCAGACCCGGTTCGCGACGGCGCTGAGCGAGATCGGCCGCGTGCTGCTCGCCGCGGGCGGCGCGGCCGACATCGCCTTCCTGCCGGACGGGGCGAACCCACCTACTCTGTGGGTGGTGATGGTCAGTCCGGCGGCGGCGCCGGACGCGGTGACGCAGGGTACGGCGCCGGTGCGCCGGCTCGTGGATTCGCTGGAGGTGTCGGATGCCCGGTTCGGGACAGTCGTCCGGTTGTCTCGCCGGCTGCCGACACAGGCGCCGCCCTTGACCCGCAAACGTTTGGACGAGATCCGCGACGAGCTGGCCCACCTGGCGCCGGGTTCGCCGCTGGAGGAGCTGGCGGACCAGAACGAGCAGCTCATCGCCGCGCTCGACGAGGTGCGGGCCCAGCGCGACGAGCTGGCCCGGCTGAACGCCGAGCTGGAGGAGACCAACCGCGGCGTGATGGCGCTGTACCACCAGCTGTCCGACGAGCTGGAGGAGACGAACCGCGGCGTGGTGGCCCTCTACGGCGAGCTGGACGAGAAGTCGGTGCAGCTGCGCGCCGCCAGCGAGGCCAAGAGCCGGTTCCTGGCGAACGTCAGCCACGAGCTGCGCGCCCCGGTCACCGCGATCATCGGGCTCGGCCGGCTGCTCACCGACTCGGCGTCGGACCCGCTGACCGAGGAGCAGTCCCGCCAGGTGGAGCTGATCCGCGGCTCCGCCACCGACCTGCTGACGCTGGTCAATGACCTGCTGGACCTGGCGAAGGCGGAGGCCGGCCGGATCGAGCCGGAGATCTCCGACGTCGACCTGAAGGTGGTCTTCGGCGAGCTGCGCGGCACGCTGCGCGCCCTGGCGACCCGGCCCGAGGTCGAGCTGATCGTCGAGGACCCGGACCCGGTGACGCTGCGCACCGACGAGGTGCTGCTGGCCCGGGTGCTGCGCAACCTGATGACGAACGCGCTGAAGTTCACCGAGCGCGGGTCGGTGCGGCTGTCCGCCCGCGGGTCGGTGTTCACCGTCGCCGACACCGGCGTGGGCATCCCCGAGGAGCTGCAGGAACGCATCTTCGAGGAGTTCTACCAGGTGCCGTCGGGCGTGACGGCGCGCGGCACCGGCACCGGCCTGGGGTTGCCGTACGCGCGCCGGCTGGTCACGATCCTCGGCGGCACCCTCACCCTCCAGAGCACGCCGGGCGTGGGCAGCACGTTCACCGTCACCCTTCCGGAGGCGTAGCAGACATGGTGGCCGAGCCGGGCACCGTGCTCGTGGTCGACGACAGCGCGACCAAGCGTTACCTGCTGGTCAGCTGGCTGACCCGGGCCGGGTTCGCGGTCCGGGAGGCGCAGACCGGCCTGTCGGCGCTGGAGCTGCTGGAGGGCGCCCCGACCGAGGTCGACCTGGTGGTCCTCGACGTCAAGCTGCCCGACATCAGCGGCTTCGAGGTGTGCGAGCGGATCAAGAAGAGCCCCCGCCTGAGCGCCCTGCCGGTGGTGCACGTGTCGGCGCACGCGGTGGACGTGGTGGACCGGGCGCAGGGGCTCAACCGCGGCGCGGACGCGTATCTGGTGGAGCCGATCGAGCCGGATGAGCTGATCGCCACGGCGCAGGCGGTGCTGCGGTACTACCGGGCCCGGCAGCGCGCGGAGCTGCTGGCCGGGCGCATGCTCCAGCTGGCCGAGACGACGCTGGCGGTGAACTCGTCGGCGACGCTCGTCGGCCTGATGCAGGCCGCCGCGGTGGGCGCGAGCCGCATCTTCGGCGGCCCGGCGGCGGTCGTCACCGAGACGTCCGAGGGGGAGTCGCTGGCCGCGGTGGTCGAGCGGGCCGGCTCCGCCGCGGTGGTACGCCCCTGGACGGTGCCCGACGGCGTGGCCGGGGTCGGCTCGTCGCTGCGCACGGACCAGCCGTCGGCGTGGGACCTGGCGCAGTGGCCGGACGGGGACGCGGTGGCGGTGGCGTCGGCGCGGCTGCGGGCTGACCGCCCGCCGGCCTACGTGGCCGTCCCGCACAGCGCGAACACGCCGGGCGCCCCGGTGCTGCGCCAGCTGGCCCAGGCGGTCGCGGCGGCGGTCGAGGCGCAGCGCTCGTTCGACGAGGAGCACCGCATCGCGGTGACGCTGCAGCGCAGCCTGCTGCCGTCGCGCCTGCCGGACGTGCCGGGGGTGGACCTGGCGGTGCGCTACGAGCCGGCGGGCGCCCAGACGGAGGTCGGCGGCGACTTCTACGAGCTGACGATGATCGACGGCCACCTGCTGGTGGCGATCGGCGACGTGGCGGGTCACTCGCTGCACGCGGCGACGGTGATGGCGGAGCTGCGGCACGCGGTGCGGGCGTACGCGGTGGAGGGCCACTCGCCGAGCGCGGTGCTGGAGCGGGTCAACCAGCTGATGCGCACGGTGCTGCCCGTCGAGTCGGCGACGATCTGCCTGCTGATGCTGGACCCGGCGACGGGCCGGGTGCGGATGGCCAGCGCCGGGCACCTGCCGCCGCTGCTGCACTCGGCGGACGGCGTGTCGTTCCTGGAGCAGCGCGGCCCGCTGCTGGGCCTGACGGCCGACCGGCCGGGCGACACGGAGTTCGAGCTGCCGCCCGGCGGCACCCTGGTGCTCTACACCGACGGCCTGATCGAGCGGCGCGACGCCGACATCGACGTGGGGCTGGCGGCGCTGGCCCGGTGCGCCGAGCAGGTCGAACCGAGCCTCGACGCGTTCTGCCAGCGCCTGCTGGTGTCGCTCGCGGGCAGCCAGAACCAGGGCGACGACATCGCGGTCGTCGCCCTGCGCCGCCACCCCGAAGGGGCTTGACGCGGCTATTCACTGAGTGAATAGTACCGGCCATGTCCACCCCGCACGTCCTGCTGGGGTTGCTCGCGGGCGGCCCCAGGCACGGCTACGAACTCAAACGCGCCCACGACGAGCGCATGCCCCGCGCCAAGCCGCTCGCGTTCGGTCAGGTCTACGCCACCCTCGGCCGGCTCGAACGCGACGGACTCGTCGAACAGGCCGAGAAGGACCAGGACGGCGGGCCCGAACGCGTCGCGTACGCCCTCACGTCCCGCGGCCGCGTCGCCCTCGACGAGTGGCTGCACACCGTCGAGACGCCCGCCCCGTACGTGGTGAGCGCCCTGTTCAACAAGGTCGTCGTCGCGCTGCTCGCCGCCGACGCCGACCGCGCCCGCAGTTACCTGGCCGACCAGCGCGCCGCCCACATGGCCCGGCTGCGCGAGCTGACGGCCGCCAAGACCGCACCCGGCGCGAGCGTGGGCGACGTCGTCGCCGCCGACTTCGCCATCGCCCACCTCGACGCCGACCTGCGCTGGCTCCAGGCAACCCTGCTGCGCGTCGCCGACCTGTACCGGGAGGTACACGCATGACCCCGATCCTGCGCGGGAGCGCACTCACCCGCAGCTACGGCCCCACCCTCGCCCTGCGCGGCGTCGACGTGGAGCTCTCCCCGGGCGAGATCCTGGCCGTCACCGGGCCCAGCGGCTGCGGCAAGTCCACCCTGCTGCACTGCCTGTCCGGCATCCTCACCCCCGACTCCGGCGCCGTGCACTACCGCGACGCCGACCTGACCACGCGGTCCGAGGCCGACCGCTCGAAGCTGCGGCGCACCGAGTTCGGCGTGCTGTTCCAGTACGGCCAGCTCGTGCCGGAACTCACGGCCGCGGAGAACGTCGCCCTCCCGCTGCTCCTCGCCGGCACGGGGCGGCGAGCGGCGCGGGAGGCCGCGACGTCCTGGCTCGACCGGTTCGGCGTCGCCGACTGCGCCGACCAGCGGCCGGGCACCATGTCCGGCGGCCAGCAGCAGCGCTGCGCGGTCGCCCGGGCGCTGGTCACCGAGCCCGCGGTCCTGTTCGCCGACGAGCCCACCGGCTCCCTCGACACCGTCACCGGCGAGACCGTCCTCACCGAGATCGTCCGCACCGCCCGCGAGCGCGGCATGGCCGTCCTGCTCGTCACCCACGACGCCCGCGTCGCCGGCTACGCCGACCGCGAGCTCGTCCTGCTCGACGGCGCCGCCGACCCGAGCGGCCTCGGCATCGGGATCGGCTCGTGAAGCCGGGGACGATGCTGCGGCTCGCCTACGCGGGCACCCGCACCGACCGGCTGCGCGCCGCGCTGACCGCGCTGAGCGCCGCCCTCGCCGCGGTGGCGCTGCTCGCCGCCGCCACCGTCGCCGCGATCCGGCCGGGCGCCCCCGGCACCTGGCCCGAGCCGTACACCAACGCCCTGCTCAACGAGGCGGGCCTGCGGCCCGGGGTGATCACCGCCCTCATCCTGCTGGGGCTGCCGGTGCTGGCCCTGGCCGGGCAGTGCATCCGGCTCGGCGCTCCCGCCCGGGACCGCCGGCTCGCCGCCGTCCGGCTCGCCGGCGCCACGCCGCGCCAGGCCGTCTGGATCGCCGCCGCCGAGACCGGCCTCGCCGCGCTCGCCGGGACGGTCGCCGGGCTCGCCGCCTTCCTCGTGCTGCGCGCGACCCTCGACCGCCGCGACCCCTCCGGCCAGCGGTACCTGCCCACCGACGTGCTGCCGTCGCCCGTCGCCGTCGCCGCGGTCGTGCTCGCCGTCCCGCTCGCCGCCGCGCTGATCGGCGCGCTGCTGCTGCGCCGCGTCATCATCACCCCGCTCGGCGTGACGCGGCGTGTTCGCGACCGCGCGCCGCGGGCCTGGACGGGCGCCCCGATCGTGCTGGGCGTGCTCATCGTCGCCTTGATCCCCGTCTACCGCGACGACCCGCCGCTCCCCGTGCCCCGCAACGCCGGCTACACGCTCGCCATCCTCGGCGTGCTGCTCGTGACCCTGGGCATCGTCTTCGGTACCGGCTGGATCGCGTGGACCGCCGGCCGCCTGCTCGTCCGGTACGGCCGCCGGCCCGCCGCGCTGCTCGCCGGCCGCCGCCTCATGGCCGACCCGTGGAGCGGCAGCCGCACCCTCGCCGCCCTGCTCGCGGCCGTGGTGTTCGGCGCCGTCGCGCTCGGCGTGCGGCAGTACTTCGTCACCGAGATCGCCGCCATGGACGAGGCCAACCGGCTCGCCGGCGCCACCGACGGCAGCGGCATCAGCCTCGGTGGCGACACGTCCTTCTACCTCAACGCCTTCGCCCTGGTGAACGTGGCCGTCGGCATCGGGCTCATCCTCGCCGCCGCCGGGCTGCTGGTCGCGATGACCGAGGGCATCGTCGCCCGGCGGCGCACCGAGGCCGCGCTGCTCGCCGCCGGCGTGCCGCGCCGCACCATCGCCGGGGCGCTCGCCTGGCAGGCCCTCACCCCGTTCGTGCCGGCCGTGCTCGTCGCCCTCACCGTGGGCACCAGCCTGCCGCGCACCGTGCTCGGCACCGAGGTCACCACCGGCCGCGCCGGCACCTGTTCGGGCACCGACGCGCAGTGCGCCGACGAGTCGTCGCCGTTCTGGACGTGGACGCCCCAGGTCGTCCGGGACATCCCCGTCCCGCTGCCCGAGCTCACCCTGCTCGGCGGCGGCACCCTCGCCCTGATGCTGCTGGCGCTGGTGGCGGGCCTGGCGCTCATGCGGTCCGCCACCAGCGTCGAGGAGCTGCGCGCCGGCTAGGCCCGGCCCACCCGGTCGAGGATCCAGGCGACCACGAACGCCTCCTCCTTCCAGGAGTCGTACCGGCCGCTCGGGCCGCCGTGGCCGGCGCCCATCTCGGTCTTCAGCAGATAGTCGCCGCCCGGTGCGGTCGCCCGCAGGCGGGCGATCCACCGGGCCGGCTCGTGGTACAGCACGCGGGTGTCGTTCAGGCTGGTCACCGCCAGGATCGCCGGGTACGCCACCGGCGCCACGTTCTCGTACGGGGTGTACGACTTCATGTACGCGTACACCTCGGGCGACTCCAGCGGGTTGCCCCACTCCTCCCACTCCGTCACCGTCAGCGGCAGCGTCGGGTCCAGGATGGAGTTCAGCGCGTCGACGAACGGCACCTCCGCCACGATGCCCGCGAACGCGTCCGGCGCCAGGTTCGCCACCGCGCCCATCAGCAGGCCGCCCGCCGAACCGCCCCGCGCCACCAGCTTGTCCGCGCTGGTCCAGCCCGCCGCCGTCAGGTGCCGGGCGCACGCCACGAAGTCCGTGAACGTGTTGCGCTTCGCCAGCATCTTGCCCTGGTCGTACCAGCGGCGGCCCAGCTCGCCGCCGCCGCGCACGTGCGCCACCGCGAACACCACGCCCCGGTCCAGCAGCGACAGCCGGGCGATGGAGAACCACGGGTCGAGGCTGTGCTCGTACGAGCCGTAGCCGTACAGCAGCAGCGGCGCGTCCTTCGGCGTGCCCCGGCGCGCCACCAGCGAGATCGGCACCCGGGTGCCGTCCGGCGCGGTCGCCCACTCGCGGTGCTGCTCGTACGCCTCCGGGTCGAAGTCGCCCAGCACCGGCTTGCGCTTGCGCAGCGTCATCGCCCGGGTGGTCAGGTCGTAGTCGTACACCGAGTCGGGCGTGACCAGGCTCGTGTAGTGCAGCCGGATGACGGCCGTGTCGTACTCCGGGTTGCTGTCCAGGCCGACGCTGTACAGCGGCTCCGGGAAGTCGATCTCGTAGCTGTCGGTGCTGCCGTCGGTGATCACCCGCAGCCCGGTCAGCCCGTCGCGCCGCTGCGACACCACCAGGTGCCGGGCGAACGCGTCGACCGACTCCAGCCGGGTGCCCGGCTCGTGGGGGATCAGCGGCACCCAGTCGCCCGGGGCGTCCGCCGACGTGTACGCCAGCGCGAAGTCCTCCGCGCCGTCGTTGTGCAGGATCAGGAACCGGTGCCCGTGGTGCTCCACCGAGTACTCCACGCCCTGCCGGCGCGGCGCCACCACCGTCGCGGGCGCCGTGGGGTCGTCCGCCGGGATCGCGCGCACCTCGGTGGTGACCTTGCTCTGCGCCTCGATCAGCAGGAACTTCTGCGACCGGGTCAGCTCGACGCCCACCCAGAACCGCTCGTCCGGCTCCTCGAAGACCAGCTCGTCCTTCGTGCCGCCGCTGACCGTGTGCCGCCACACCCGGTGCGGGCGCCACGCGTCGTCCACCGTCACGTAGAACAGCGTCGAGCCGTCGGCCGACCACGCGCTGCCGTAGAACACCTCGGGGATCTCGTCGGCCAGCACCTCGCCGGTCGTCAGGTCCTTCACCCGCAGCGTGAACCGCTCGTCGCCGGCGAAGTCCGTCGAGAACGCCAGCCGGGTGCCGTCGGGGCTCACGTCGAACGTGCCGAGCGCGAAGAAGTCCTTGCCCTCCGCCAGCTCGTTGCCGTCGAGCAGCACCTCCTCGCCGGCCGGCGGGGCGCCGTCACCGGTGACCGGCGGCGCCGTCTCGCCCGGCGCGGCCGGGCGGCGGCACTGGATGCCGTACTGCCGGCCCTCGACCGTGCGGGTGTAGTACCAGTACCCGCCCTTGCGGGTGGGCACCGACAGGTCGGTCTCCTGCGTGCGGCCGCGGATCTCCTCGAACACGGCCTCGCGCGTCTTCGCCAGGTGCGCGGTGCGCTGCTCCGTCCAGGCGTTCTCCGCCTCCAGGTACGCCCGGACCTCCGGGTCGTCCTTCTGCGTGAGCCAGACGTACTCGTCGACGACCGTGTCGCCGTGGTGCGTGCGCTCGACGGGAACGCGGCGGGCCGCGGGCGGGCTCATTTCGTCTGTCACGACACCAGACGTTACCGCCCGGTTCCGACAGATCGACGGATTGGCCGACCGGGTGCGTTCGAACATGTGTACGATGGGCAGAGTGAACGATCTTCGGCTGTTCGATGCAGGAATCCGCCGCGAAGCTCGGGGAGGCCGTGATGTCCGGGAATCCAGCGAGATGACCACGCCGCTGCCCTCCCGCGAACCCGTGCTGCGCGCACTGGTCGAGATCTGCGGCCCCCACTTCGCCCGCCCCGGCGGGCCCGCCGACACCGTCGCCGGCCGCCAGGCCCGCTGGGTCGCCGCCCCCGGCACCGACGCCGCCGTGGCCGACACCCTCCAGCTTGCCACCGCCCGCAACCTCGCCGTCGTCCCCCGCGGCTCCGGCACGAAGATCGACTGGGGCTGGGCCCCGCCCGGCGTCGACCTCATCCTCGACACCGCCCGCCTCGCCGGCATCTGGGACCACCGCCCCGAGGCCGGCACCGCCCAGGTCGGCGCCGGCACCCCCGTCCGCGCCGTCCAGCGCGCCCTCGCCCTGCACGGCCAGCGCCTCGCCCTCGACCCGCCGTCCGCCGACGCCTCCCTCGGCGGCGTCCTCGCCACCAACGAGGCCGGCCCGCTGCGCCACCGCTACGGCCCGCCCAGCGCCCAGGTCAGCGCCGTCTCCTACGTCCTGCCCGGCGGCGCCGCCGTCACCGCCCCACCCGACGACCTGCGCCCGCCCGACGGCGTCATCCTCGCCGCCACCGTCCGCGTGCAGACCATCCCCGACACCCGCATCTACGCCGGCTGCCCCGTGTGGACCCCGCTGCAGGTCCACGACCTGGTCGCCCAGATCCTCGCCGCCGACGCCGACCCGTCCGCCATCGAGGTCGACCTGCCCGCCCCCGGCGCCGACCAGCCCGGCACCCTCGTCGTCCTCGTAGAGGGCGGCCCGGTCTCCGCCCGCCAGCGCGCCGCCCGCATCGCCGACCTCCTCGGCCCGTCGGCCACCGTCTCCGGCACCGCACCGCCGTGGTGGGGCCGCTACCCGTTCGGCCCCGACGACGTGGCCCTGCGCGTCACCGTCCCCATCGCCGACCTGCACGCCGCGGTCTACGCCCTGCGCGACGCCGCCGGGGTGGCCGTGCCGGTCCGGGGCAGCGCCGGGGTGGGCTCGGTGCACGCGGTCCTGCCCCGCGGGCTGTCCCCGCTGCGCGTGGAACAGATCCTCGACGCGGCCCGCAGCGTGCTACTGGCCCGCGGCGGCCGGTGCGTGGTGGTGTCGGCGCCACCGGCGATCCGCGCCGCGGTCGACGTGGCCTCCCGCGACGACCTGTTCTAGCCCCTCCCGGCGCGGCGGCCGCTGTGCCTCGGTGCTGCCGGGTGACGGGGCGCGGGGTGCTGCCGGTGCCGGGCCGGGGTGCGGTGCCGGACCACGGTGGGTGCCGGCTGTGCCGGGCCAGGGTGCGATGCCGGACCACGGTGGGTGCCGGCGGTGCCGGGCTGCGGCGCGGTGCCGGCGGTGGCGGGCCACGGCGCGTTGTCGGCGGTGGCGGGCCACGGCGCGTTGTCGGCGGTGGCGGGCCACGGCGCGGTGCCGACGTGGCGGGCCACCACGCGCTGGGCCGCTGCGGGCCTTGGCCTTGCGCGTCTGCGTCGCTCGCAGGCGTGGGTGGCGCAGCGCGCGGTGCCATGTCGGCGTCCGCTTCCGGGTGGTGGTGCTTCCGCGCCGCTGCGCCGGGGGCGGAGTCGGACCGGCACCTGTTCCCGGCGGCGATCATGTCCGGTTCGCGTCACGGAACTCGACCCGTCAGGTCCTCGGGCGTCTCCTGAGGACGTGAGGGCCGGGTCGGTCGCCTCCTCCATGACGCTCCATGTCCGTCCGACCCTTCCGACGTAGGGATCTCCTGTGACCTATCGGCTCTCTGTACGAGGTGGTGTCCTCTTTGCGGCTTTTACTGTGGTGGTTTCCGGCGCTGCGCTGGCCTCGCCGACGCCGTCACCGCGCGACCGTCGCGCGACGGCCACGTCCGTCCTCACGACCTATCTGACCGAGGTGCGCACCGGCGGCGCGCCCGCCGACCTGACCTGCCCGTCCGGGTCGGCGCCCGCGTGGCCCAAGTTCACCGCCTTCGACGTGGGGGAGCCGCGGGCGGGCGCGGGGGAGCTGACGTACCCGGTGCGGCTGACGTTGGCCGGCGGCGACTCCGTGACCCAGTGGGTGACGGTCCGCCTCGGGCCGCAGGGCCCGCGGGTCTGCGAGGTCACCACCTGCCGGGCGTGAACCGAACGCTGTCGAACGAGCAACCCACCGGCCGGACCCCGGCTGGGTGGGCTCGCGCGGCAGGCCGGTGTCGGCCTGCCCAGTTGCGCTTGGTCGGCGTGGCTCGCCAAGAGGCAGCCTGTGCGGCTCGGCCGACGGTAAGCCGGTGCTGCCCGACTCGCCGGACTGGCTGCTAATGCATGCGGTAAGGCGAAGTTCCGCCCTCGGCTTGGGGCATCGCCGCGACTGCACCCGAACGGCAGTGTCGACACGTTCCAGCTGAAATTTGAATGGTCCGGCTAGGCGGTGCTGGAATATCTGGATAGGCTCGCCAATGGTCAGGTTGCCTTTTCCCTTGAGCGGGGGTTGTGTACACAGCTACGGGTCACCACCCTCTATGATTGATAAGCTGAGCGATGCACGGCATTTGCCCATGGCGCCAAGCACCGCTTCGCTGGCGTTTCTAGCAGATCCGAGGGCCTGAGGAAATGAATAAGGCGAACTATTCTGAAAGATTGGCTCCCGCGGGTCTGATCTTTCTCGGGCTGATGGGCCGGGAGAGCCCTCTTGTCCCACCAACACTCGCCGCTCTTGCTCCGGGTTATCCGCCAGAATCTGGTGCATGGCCAAGAGCGGTCGTTGGCACCGACGTTCCGGATTTCATAGCTATTGCGAATGCCGGGTGGTTCGAGATTTCCCTTCGAGGGGGACTCGTCGTTGACGATCGAGAATTCTTGGTCGCCGTCGAAATCTCTGAGGGCGACTGGTGGTGGGCGCACGTGAAGCTTGCCGAATGCTGGGACATGATGGGCGCAGGCTCGGCGGCTGCGCTCGGCACCGGTTTCGGAGTGCCGGATTTCGCCATGCTGTCGCTTGCCGGAGATGTCATTGTTTGTGGCACGGCCGGCGGGGACATGATCGGCGCTGTGGTAGTGAACAAATTTCATGACCTAACTGGACTGCGCGAACTCGCGGATTGGAAGGCCGGCTGGCCTGGAACGCCGCAGCAGGAGAGGCATGCTGCGCGGCGGTGGCTCGAGTCCATCGATCATTGAGGTGGTAGACCGCTTAGGTCGCGCAGTTCACTCGAGGGGAGTGGGTTGCCGGCCGTGTCAGTGCCGTCAAACGTTCGATGAGTTAGATGCTGGTGATGCAGCGATTTGTGACGCTGAGGGCAGAGTTCAGGCTTAGCCGTCAGGCGTCGTTGCGTAGCACAAGGATGGCGATGTCGTCGCGGGGTTCCTCGACGGAGAACGAGATCGTCGCCGCCCGCAGCCGCGCCGCCACCACGTCCGCCGAGTACCCGGCCAGCGGCACGGACGCCTGCCGCAACCGCTCGATCCCGAACAGCTCCCGACCGCGCCGCCGCTCGGTCACCCCGTCGGTGTAGAAGATCAGCGAGTCGCCCGCGTCCAGGGTCAGCGCGGTGGCGGGCGACGTGATGGTCTCGAGCAGCCCGAGTGCGGTGCCGCCTTCGCCGACGAACGAGGTGCGCCCGGAGGCCCGGACCAGCACGGGCCGGTCGTGCCCGGCCAGGTGCAGGGAGACGGACAGCGCCCCGCTGCCGGTGCGGCACACCTCGGCGACGGCGAGGGTGCAGTAGCGGCCGTGGCCGCGTTCGACGAGGGTCTGGTTGAGGCGGCACAGGACCTCGGGCAGCGGTCTGCCGTCGCCGGCGAGGATGCGGATGACGTCGCGGCACAGGCCGGTCACGGTGGCGGCCTGGACGCCCTTGCCGGAGACGTCGCCGACGACGACGAGCCAGCGGTTGTCGGGCAGGGCGACGACGTCGTAGAAGTCGCCGCCGACCTCGGAGCCGGTGGGGACGTATTCGGCGGCGAAGCCGATGCCCGGGACGGTGGGCAGTTTCGGGGGGAGCAGGGACTGCTGGAGGGTGCGGGCGACCTTGTGGCGTTCGTCGTGGATTCTGGCGTTGTCGATGGCGAGGGCGGAGCGGCGGGCGACGTCCTCCAGGACGTTGACCTCGTCGGCGTCGTGGCGGCCGACGGTGTGGCGGCCGACGGCGAGGGTGCCGAGGCGCTGGCCGCGGGCGACCAGGGGGACGGCGAAGCCTTCGAGGGGCGCGCCGAGGAGCACCTGGGTGCCGGTGCGGGAGGCCTCCTGGAGGCGGGCCAGCACGGATTCGTCGCCGGTGAGGGACAGGGTGGCGTGCAGCTGGGCGAGGGCGCTCTCGTCGGCGTGGGTGGCGGACGCCAGGATCAGCCGGCCCCACTCGTCGGTGGTGTGCACGGCGCACCACTGGCCGAGGCGCGGCACCACCAGCTGGGGGATGAGCGCCATGGTGAGGGCGACGTCGAGGGACTGGGCGAGCAGTTCGCTGGCCTCGGCGAGGAACGTCAGCCAGGTCTGGCGGCGCAGGTCGGTGCGGTGCAGGCGGTCGTTCTCGAGGTGCAGCGACAGGCGTTCGGCGACGAGGGCGGCCAGCGGGGCGGTGTAGCCGGTGGGGGCGGCGTCGAGTTCCAGGTCGCCCGCGTACGGGCGGCGGACGGTGAGCGGCACGCGGACGGTCTCGGCGTCGGCGCGCGGGGTGCGGCCGTACCGGGCGAACTGGCGCATGCCGTCGCCGCGGTCGAGGCGGACCACGGCGCCGGACGCGCCGGTGAGGCGGGCCAGGCGGGTGAGGAGTTCGCCGGCGAACTCGGCGAGGGTGTCGCCGGCGGACGACGACGGCGCCGGGGTGGACGGGCCGACCTCCAGCAGTTCCTGCAGGGCGGTGACACCGGGGGCGTCGCTGGCGACCGCGGCGGTGGGTTCGGCGAGGCCGGGCGGCTCGGCGGTGCGGGCGGCGCCGCGGCGGTCGAGGCGGAACCAGACGCCCTTGCCGGCGGCGCTGTGCACGGTGCCCCAGCGGCTGGCGAAGTGGTCGACGAGCAGCAGGCCGCGGCCGCGCTCGGACACCTCGCCGATGTCGGCGGAGTCGTTGCGGGGGCCGACGGCCAGCTGCTCGACGGGGCCGGGGGCGAAGTCGGTGACGGTGACGGTGAGGCCGTCGGGGTCGCCGACGACCTCGATGTCGAGGTCGGTGCCGGCGTGCACGACCGCGTTGGTGGACAGCTCGGTGGTGAGCAGCAGCGCCTCGTTGAGGAGTTCGTGCAGGACCGCCTCCTCGACCACCGAGCGCACGACGGCGCGGGCGGCGGCGGGGGTGCGGCGGTCGTTGGGCAGGCGCACCCGCCGGACGAACTCCGCCGTGGCGGCCTCGACTGACACGCCTGCATCCTCCACCGGCGACCGGCCTGTCACCAAGTTGCCGGGCACGCCGGAGTGACTCCGGCCTGGTTCGGTCTCGCCGCACGCGCCATGATGAAGGACCCAGGATCACTTGTGAGGACGCCATGACCACGGCGAAAGAGGCCGTCGCGGAGGATTCCGCCCTGCTCCGCGAGCTCACCGACGCGCTGCGCCGGGTGAAGCGCGGCGACCTGAAGGTCCGCCTGCCCCGCCGTTCGGGCGCGGCCGGCGAGGTCGCCGACGCCTTCAACGAGGTCGTTCAGCTGCAGGAACGGCAGACGCTGAACGTGCGCAAGATCAGCCGGGTGGTGGGCCGGGACGGCAAGCTGACCGAGCGCCTGGACGAGGAGGGCCTCGACGGGGCGTGGGCGGACAGCGCCCGCGCGGTCAACATGCTCATCGACGACCTGGGGCGCCCGACCACCGAGATCAGCCGGGTCATCGTGGCGGTGGCCGAGGGCGACCTGTCGCAGCACATGGCGCTGGAGATGGACGGCCGGCCGCTGCGCGGCGAGTTCCTGCGCATCGGGCGCACCGTGAACACGATGGTGGACCAGCTGTCGTCGTTCGCCGACGAGGTGACCCGCGTGGCCCGCGAGGTCGGCACGGAGGGCGAGCTGGGCGGCCAGGCCGACGTGCGCGGCGTGGCGGGCACCTGGAAGGACCTGACGGACTCGGTCAACACGATGGCGTCGAACCTGACCCACCAGGTGCGGTCGATCTCGCAGGTGGCGACGGCGATGGCCCGCGGCGACCTGTCGCAGAAGATCACGGTGTCGGCGCGCGGCGAGGTGGCCGAGCTGGCCGACACGATGAACGGCGTGACGGACACGCTGCGGCTGTTCGCCGAGCAGGTCACCCGGGTGGCGCGGGAGGTCGGCACCGAGGGCAAGCTGGGCGGCCAGGCCGACGTGCCGAACGTGGCCGGCACCTGGAAGGACCTCACCGACTCGGTGAACTCGATGGCGTCGAACCTGACCAGCCAGGTCCGCAACATCGCCCAGGTCTCCACGGCGGTGGCGAAGGGCGACCTGTCGCAGAAGATCACGGTGGCCGCGCAGGGCGAGATCCTGGAGCTGAAGGACACCGTCAACACGATGGTGGACCAGCTGTCGAGCTTCGCCGACGAGGTGACCCGCGTGGCCCGCGAGGTCGGCACCGAGGGCCGGCTGGGCGGCCAGGCGCAGGTGCGCGGCGTCTCCGGCACCTGGCGCGACCTCACCGAGAACGTCAACCAGCTCGCCGCGAACCTCACCGACCAGGTCCGCAACATCTCGCAGGTGTCGACGGCGGTGGCGAAGGGCGACCTGAGCCAGAAGATCACCGTCGACGCGCGCGGCGAGATCCTCGAGCTGAAGAACACGATGAACACGATGGTGGACCAGCTGTCGTCGTTCGCCGACGAGGTGACCCGGGTGGCCCGCGAGGTGGGCTCGGAGGGCAAGCTGGGCGGCCAGGCCGAGGTCAAGGGCGTGCTGGGCACGTGGCGCGACCTGACCGACAACGTGAACTACATGGCGTCGAACCTGACCAGCCAGGTGCGCAACATCGCGAGCGTGACGACGGCGGTGGCGAAGGGCGACCTGAGCCAGAAGATCACCGTCGACGCGCGCGGCGAGATCCTGGAGCTGAAGTCGACCGTCAACACGATGGTGGACCAGCTGTCGAGCTTCGCCGACGAGGTCACCCGCGTGGCCCGCGAGGTCGGCACCGAGGGTAAGCTGGGCGGGCAGGCGCAGGTGCGCGGCGTCGCCGGCACCTGGCGCGACCTCACCGACAACGTCAACTCGATGGCGTCGAACCTGACCGCCCAGGTCCGCAACATCGCCCAGGTCTCCACCGCGGTGGCGAAGGGCGACCTGTCGCAGAAGATCACGGTGGCCGCGCAGGGCGAGATCCTGGAGCTGAAGTCGACCGTCAACACGATGGTGGACCAGCTGTCGTCGTTCGCCGACGAGGTGACCCGCGTGGCCCGCGAGGTGGGCTCGGAGGGCAAGCTCGGCGGCCAGGCCCAGGTGCCCGGCGTCGCCGGCACGTGGCGCGACCTCACCGACAACGTGAACTACATGGCGTCGAACCTGACCAGCCAGGTCCGCAACATCGCCTCGGTCACCACGGCCGTGGCGCGCGGCGACCTGAGCCAGAAGATCACGGTCGACGCGCGCGGCGAGATCCTGGAGCTGAAGTCGACCGTCAACACGATGGTCGACCAGCTGTCGAGCTTCGCCGACGAGGTCACCCGCGTCGGCCGCGAGGTGGGCATCGAGGGCAAGCTCGGCGGCCAGGCCCAGGTCAAGGGCGTCTCGGGTACGTGGCGCGACCTCACCGACAACGTCAACCAGCTCGCCTCCACGCTGACCACCCAGCTGCGCGCCATCGCCGAGGTGTCCACGTCGGTGACCCGCGGCGACCTGACCCAGCGCATCGCCGTCGAGGCGCAGGGCGAGGTCGCCGAGCTGAAGGACAACATCAACCAGATGATCGTCACGCTGCGCGAGACGACGAAGACGAACGCCGAGCAGGGCTGGCTGGACTCCAACCTCGCCCGCATCGGCGGCCTGCTGCAGGGCCAGCGCGACGTCGGCGAGGTCTGCCGCATGATCATGACCGAGGTGACGCCCCTGGTGGACGCCCAGCTCGGCGCGTTCTTCCTGGTCGACAACGCGGAGGCGGTGCTGCGGCTGCGGCTGGCCGCCGCGTACGGGTACGTGCAGCGCGACCACGAGGTCACGTTCGGCCCCGGCGAGGGCCTGGTCGGCCAGGCGGCCGTGTCGCGCCGCACGATCCGGGTCACCACCAACTACGACGGCGGCCTCAACATGCGCTCCGGGCTGCTCAGCATGCAGCCCAACGACCTGGTGGTGCTGCCGATCCTGTTCGAGGGGGAGATGCTCGGCGTCATCGAGTTCGCCTCGGTCGCCGCGTTCTCCGCGCTGCACCTGACGTTCCTGGAGCGCCTCGTGGCCACCATCGGCGTCGCGCTCAACACCATCCAGGCCAACCGGCGCACGGAGGAGCTGCTGGCCCAGTCGCAGCGCCTGGCCCGCGAGATGCAGGACCAGTCGGCGGAGCTGCAGCGAACCAACGCCGAGCTGGAGGACAAGGCGCAGCTGCTCAGCGAGCAGAAGGGCAACATCGAGACGAAGAACCGGGAGATCGAGCTGGCCCGGCTCACCCTGGAGGAGCGCGCGCAGCAGCTGTCGCGGGCGTCGGCGTACAAGTCGGAGTTCCTCGCCAACATGAGCCACGAGCTGCGCACCCCGCTCAACTCGCTGCTGCTGCTGGCCCGGCTGCTCGCCGACAACCCGGAGCGCAACCTGTCGCCGAAGCAGATCGAGTTCGCCCGCACGATCCACAGCGCCGGCTCCGACCTGCTGTCGCTCATCGACGACATCCTCGACCTGGCCAAGATCGAGGCCGGCCGGATGGACGTCGAGCCCGACGAGGTGTCGTTCGACGAGATCCGGGGGTACGTCGAGCAGGCGTTCGCGCCGCAGGCGGAGGAGAAGGGGCTGCGGTTCGCCGTCGAGCTGTCGCCGGACCTCTCGCCGTCGATCATCACCGACGCGCAGCGGCTCCAGCAGATCCTGCGCAACCTGCTGTCCAACGCGGTCAAGTTCACCGGCAGCGGCTCGGTGACCCTGCGCATCGCCCCGGCCGGGGCGGACGCCGCCGCCGACCTGCCCGGCCTGTCCGCCGCGCAGCGCGTCGTGGCGTTCTCGGTGTCCGACACCGGCATCGGCATCTCCGACGAGAAGCTGGGCCTGATCTTCGAGGCGTTCCAGCAGGCCGACGGCACCACCAGCCGCAAGTACGGCGGCACCGGCCTGGGCCTGTCGATCAGCCGCGACCTCGCCACGCTGCTCGGCGGCACGATCACCGTGGAGTCGGCGCCGGGCTCCGGCTCGACGTTCACGCTGTACGTGCCGGACGCCCTGGTGCTGCAGGGCGTGGCCGGTCCGGCGGCCGCGACCCCGCAGCCGGCCCTGCCCGCCCTGACGCCGCCGCCGGAGCTGGAGCTGGAGCTGCCGATGCTGACGGCCCGCACCGACCGCGACAACCACACCGTCAGCACGGCCAGCCGGCAGCTCGACGGCGCCACGGTGCTCATCGTCGACGACGACGTCCGCAACGTCTTCGCGCTCACCAGCGCCCTGGAGCTGCACGGCATGCGGGTGCTCTACTCCGACAACGGCGTCGACGGCGTCCGCGTCCTGGCGGAGCACCCCGAGGTCGACATCGTGCTGATGGACGCGATGATGCCCGACCAGGACGGGTACGAGACGACCCGCGGCATCCGCCGGAATCACCGCTTCGTCGACCTGCCGGTAGTGTTCCTCACCGCGAAGGCCATGCCGGGCGACCGGGAGTCCGCGCTCGCCGCGGGCGCCACCGACTACATCACCAAACCGGTCGACCTGGACGAGCTGATCGAGCTGATGGCCCGCTGGGTCAACGCCGACAACGGGAACGGGCGTGGGTGACGGGCGTGGGTGACACCGCCAAGGCACTGCTGGTCGACGACCGCAAGGACAACCTGATCGCGCTGGAGGCGATCCTGCAGGGCCTGCCGGTGCACGCCGTGGCCGTGGAGAGCGGCGAGGCCGCCCTCAAGCAGCTGCTCGTGGACGACTTCGCGGTCATCCTGCTGGACGCGCAGATGCCCAACATGGACGGCTTCGAGACGGCCAGCCACATCAAACGCCGCGAGCGCACCCGGCACGTGCCGATCCTGTTCCTGACGGCCGCCGACCGCGACGCCCAGCTCGCCCTGCGCGGGTACGCGGTCGGCGCGGTCGACTACCTGACGAAGCCGTTCGACCCGTGGGTGCTGCGCGCCAAGGTCTCGGTGTTCGTGGAGCTGTGGACCAAGACGCAGCAGCTCAAGGCGCAGGCGGAGGCGGTGCGAGAGCGCGAGGCGCAGTTCGCGGCGCTCGCCGACCGGGTCGAGGAGGCCACCCGGGTGCTGCGCGGCGCCACGGGCAGCCCGGACGCCTGCGCGCAGGCGCTGGAGATCCTCGAACAGGCCCGCTGGGGC
>NZ_BOOY01000041.1 GCF_016863475.1 Spirilliplanes yamanashiensis | reverse complement strand
TTCCGGTCGATGTGGCGCTGTCACACAGGGACGTAACGCCCCGTCACGATGAGCATGGCCTGAAGCTGGATCGTTGCCCCGAAGTAGCTTCCCGCCTCAACCCGGGCGCCCGCCATCATGGTCCAGAGGGCGTCGAGCCAGGCCTGTCCGCCGGGATCGGTCATCGCCGCCACGGCCAGCGGAGCCCAGAAGGCAGGATCATTCTGCTCGCTGAGGCGTTCGCCGGCGAGCGTGTAGCCGGTGCCGATGTTGCGGGGGTCGCCTCCGGTGACGGACACCGCCCACGCGGTGATGTTCCGGGCCGCAGTCAGCGACGCTTTGTCGCCGGACGTGATGGCGTCCAGGCCGATCCGCCATGGATCGCGGCAGGCGTTGAAGTAGTAGGCGCCGTCGTAGTCGGACTCGAGGACCTTGCCCTCGACCGGTACGACACCTCCCTCGGCGGCCTGCACGAAGTCGGGCAGCAGCCCGGTCTCGGGGCTGACGGTGGCCTGCAGGGCGACGATGGCCTTCTGGTGGGCGGAAAGGATGGCGTCCCACTCGCTGTCTCCCGTGGCCGCGCGGAAGGCCCGGAAGTGATGCGCCATCCAGTCCGAGGTCCGCGAGGTCCGGTACAGCGGGCTGCCGGGCTTACTCCAGTCACCGAGCAGCATCAGCCGGGTGGACGGATTCACCTCGCTGCGCTTGATGGCATGGATGCGACGGAGAGCCAGCGCTCGGTAGTCGAGCCCACCGCCGCTCCCCCACTGCTTGTGGGCGAGCAGCAGCGCGTACGCGATGTCGAGGTCGCCGTCCGTGGCGGAGTCGCCGCCGCCGACGTCCGAGCAGTCTGCATTCTGCTCGGCGGCCGTCAGGGCCGGATCGTTCACCGACGGATGCGCCAGGACGTATCGAAGTATGCCGTCGAAGAAGGTCCTGGCTTCCGGATCCCTTCCGGCCATCGATGCCGTGATCACGAGGCCGTACCCCTGAGCCTCGGCGACATACGGGTACGCCGCGTCCGGCGAATAGACCCGGTAGGCCCCATCCCCGCACCCCTCGCGGAGGAACGCGGACTTCCAGGCGGCATAGAAGCGCTGCACCGCGGCGTCCTGATCGGCTTGGGATGCCGACGGCCGGATCGCCGCCGCCACGTACGGCCCCGTCGGCACCAACCGCACGGGCGCGGCACGGGGTCGCTGGGCGACCACCCAGGTTGCGGCACCGAGAAGCGCGGCAGCAACGGACAGTGCGAGAACCTGCCGTAGCGGGAAGAACTTGTTCGAATGCTTTTGCACATCGGTCTCCGGTATGCCAGGCCCCCCAGGCAGGCCCGCACAGCCCGTCACAACCGTCCCGGGCGCAGTAGGCGCGGGAGACGTGGACACAGCGCTGTCGCGCGGATCGCCGATCAGCGAGGGCGCGGAGTGAACGACTAAGTTGACGGTCACGGTGCCGGCGGCAGCGGCGTACCTTGAGGCGGCTGCGTACCGGGCCGGACCGCTCCTAGACGCGGACGACCGTGGCAGATGTGAGGGTGAGCCCGATGAGCGCCCCTGGCGGCTTCGCCGGGCATGCGCGCGGACTGCCGTGGGCAGCAGCCTGTCCCACGATCGGCGTGTTGCCGGCCGACACGTCAGCAGCCATCCCGGGGGCCCTGGCCGTAACGAATGCGCCGACGTCGACACAGCCGGCGCCGTGGGGAGCAACGCCGGCGCGGTGCCATCCACCGCCGTCGCCGTCGGTGGACGCCACGGCGGCCACGAGAGCCGGACTCCCGGACGCCATGTCGGCGAAGCGGCCGTCACCACTGAGGGCGCCACTCGTCGCAGGCGCGTGCGGGACGACGGCTACGCAGAGGGCGCCCCAGAGAGTGATCCCGCAGACGAATGTTCGCCAGACGGCGGACCAGCCACGCATCCGGAACACGATAGCGGAGCCAGGCGGGCATCTCCTAACCGACATAGTAGGTCAATCGCGCGTCGCCTAGGACCTGCACGCCGGCACGTGCGGCGAGGCCCAGCTGCAGCGCCGGACACGGACGTGCGCACCGGCCCGGTGGCATGGGTGGCCTCCCGGGACGTCTACCTGACCGCCGATACGTGCGACCGTGCCGACTCGGGCCTCGACGACGTGACAGGGTGAAGCGACGACCGTCCAGCAACCGCCCAGAGGGGTTAAGCGCCGCCGTGATCCTCGCCAGCTCGTCGTTCACCAGCGCCATCCCAGTGATCACCTACGCGCAGCTGGCCGGACTCGCGCTCGTTGTGGGAGCGGTGCTGACCTCGGCGCTGCTGGGATCAGCCCCTCGTCGCGGGCGCACGGCTGCTTGGCTTGCCCATCTCGGTATCGTGCTGCTGGCCGCCGGGACTGCGGCGCAGCTGTGGCGGCACACCGCCGCCCCTGAGCCGGGCAGCGATGGGTACGGCGCCCTCCTCACGCTGCGGCTCGCCGTCCTGTGCGTGGCGGCATGGCTGCTGCGACCCCTGTTCAACCGGCCTCCGGACCAGGTGCGCCGCCCGGACTACGCACTCCTGACAGTGCTGGCCGTCGCCGGTACGGCGACCTGGCCCCTGACCGCGCACGCCGCTCGAACGCCCTCGGATGTCGCGACCGCGGCCCTCGACGTGGCGCAGGTCGTGGCGACGGCCGCCTGGGCGGGGACGGTTGCCTGCGCCAGCTGGGCCCTCCGCCGCGGGCCCGGCCCCGACACTGTGAAGGTCCTTGAGCGGTGGGCTCGCGGAGTCACCATCGTGCTCGTCGTCGTGCTCGCCACGAGCACCCTCCGCACGCTGGCCGCCGTGGCCGGCGACGCGAGTGCCGCCGTTCAGGCGTTCTCGTCCGGCCAGTGGCTCGTTGCGGCACTGCTGCTGATCTTCACGCTGCGCGGGCGCCACCTTCTCCTCGGCGCGGCCGCCGCGCGCTACCCCGCGGTGCGCCGCGCCCTCTGGCACCATGTGATCGCCGGCGCCGTGCTGCTCGGCCTCAGCGTGGCCGTCGTCCAGGCGTACCGGGACGCCGCAGCGCCACTCACCTGACGTGAATGGGGACCTGAACCTCTCAGTACACGCTCCGGGCGACCGATGAAGAAAGGGTCAGTTCAGCGCCGGGGAGGAATCACACCGTTGCAGGGCATCGAGGGAGTCACGGCTCGAATCTCGCAGATCCAGGCTCACGTCGCCCAACTGGCGGTTGCCGCCCCGGTTCGCACCGCGACGTCGGGCTCCACCTTCGCCGCCGCGCTCGACCAGGCCGTCAGGGCGACTACCACGACGCCATCGGGCGCTTCAACTGCCCTGAATGCGAACGGTGTTCCGGTCAGCCTGGCGGCGTACGGCAACGGGAAGATTCCCGAGCAGGCGCTGAGCAAGGTGGGCAACACTGGGCACCGCCTCTGGGCTCCAGCGGCAGATGCCCTTGAGTCGATGATCGCGGCAGCGCGGCGGGACGGCGTGACGATCGGCATCACCGACTCGTACCGTCCCTATGCCGAGCAGGTCGACCTCGTTCGCCGCAAGGGTCTCTACTCACAGGGGGGCTTGGCCGCGAAGCCCGGCACCAGCGACCACGGCTGGGGCATGGCCGCGGACCTCAACCTGAACGCCAAGGCCCAGTCCTGGATGCGCGCAAACGGGCCCCGATTCGGCTTCCACGAGGACACGCCGCGGGAGCCCTGGCACTGGGGATACAAACCGACCACATGACAGGACGACGCGTCCGCCGGAACTCACGCGTCCCGGCGGACGCGACACAGTCAGCTGACCAGCTGGTAGCCGGCCCGCTCGACGGCTGCTTGCACATCCCCGGCCGGAACGGGGCTGTCGCTCGTGACGGTCACCGTGCCGCTGGCGACGTCGATCTGCACCCCCGTCACGCCGGCGACCGTGGACACCTGCTCCGTCACGCGGTTGGCGCAGCCGCCGCAGGTCATCCCCGACACCGCGTAGACGGCCTCGACGCCGCTGTTCCCCGTGGCAACCGGCCCGGCGGAAGCGGTGGCGCAGCCGCAGCTGGATTCGCTGGAGCACATGGGCTTCTCCTCATCCTCGTCCTGTCGAAGACTTACCTTACCCCCCTAGGGTACAGCGGCCACAGGCGGCAGCCGCGAGTGGCCGGGAACACATCTGAGCCAGACACTTGACGTCCAATACCCCCTGGGGGTACATCTCTTCACACGTCCCGGATACCTGCCGGGGGTATCGAGGAGAGGTCGTCATGGCACAGCGGAACAAGCGGTGGTGGGCCCTGGGGCTCATCGCACTCGCCCAGTTCATCGTCATCATGGACACGTCGATCATCGGCGTGGCCCTCCCCCGCATCCAGCAGGACCTCGGCTTCTCGCCCGAGAACCTGTCCTGGGTGTTCAACGCCTACGTCGTTGCGTTCGGCGGCCTGCTGCTCCTGGGCGGCCGGCTGTCGGACCTCTTCGGCGCCCGGCGGATGTTCAGCACCGGCTGGTTGATCCTGCTCGCCGGCTCCGCCGCGGCGGGGCTCGCGGACAGCGTGGCGGTCGAGCTGTCCGCCCGCGCCGCGCAGGGCGTCGGAGCGGCCCTGATCGCCCCGTCCGCGCTGACGCTGCTGATGCTGCTGTTCGGCGCCGAGCCGAAGGAACTCACCAAGGCCCTGGCCCTCTACGGGGCAGCCGCGCCGGCGGGCGGCACGGCCGGGGTGTTCCTCGGCGGCGTCATCACCGAGTACGTCAGCTGGCCGTGGGTCTTCTACATCAACATCCCGATCGCCGCGCTGGCGCTGATCGCCACCCCCGCGCTCATGCCCGCCGGTGGTGTCCGCCGCGGCTCGCTCGACATCGCCGGCGCCCTCACCGTCACGGTCGGACTGGGCGCGGCCGTCTACGCGATCGTCCGGGCCCCCGAGGTCGGCTGGACCTCCGGTCAGACCTGGATCGCGCTGGCCGGCGCCGCGGCGGCGCTCATCGCGTTCCTCGCCATCCAGGCGAACCGGCGGGAGCCGCTGATGCGGCTGTCCATCTTCCGCACCCCGAACCTCGGCGCCGCCAACCTCGCCCAGCTGCTGCTCGGCGCGGCGTGGATCCCGATGTGGTTCTACCTCAACCTGTACCTGCAGCAGGTCCTCGGCTACAGCGCCTTCCCCAGCGGCGCCGCGCTGCTGCCCATGACGATCCTCATCATGATCGGCATGATCGCGATCGCACCGCGGGCCATCAACCGGTTCGGGCCGAAGCCCATGATCGTCACCGGCCTGGCGGTGCTGGCCGCCGGCCTCGGCTGGCTCGCCCTGATCCGGCCGACCGGCAGCTTCCTCGTCGACGTCCTGCCCGCCTCGCTCGTCGCAGCCCTCGGCATGTCGCTGGCGTTCATCCCGTCCCTGGGTACCGCCATCGCCAGCGCCCGGCCCGAGGAGGGCGGTCTCGCCGCGGGCATCGTCAACACCAGCTACCAGGTCGGCTCCGCGCTCGGACTGGCCGCCATGACCGCCGTCGCCACCTCATACGGCGCCGGCCGGCTCGGCGACACCGTCGCCCTCACCGACGGGTACTCCGCCGCCCTGATCGGCGCCGGCGCCATCGCCGCCGCCGGGGCCATCCTGGCTGCTCTCACCCTGCGCAGCACCCCCCAGCGCGACACCACGACCACCGCCGAACCGGCGCAGGTCGGCTGACGCACCCCCTTCCCCACCAGACAGATCACGAAGGAGACCGCCATGACCACCACCGGCCCGCTGCTGATCGCCTACGACGGCTCGCCCAACTCCCGCACCGCCATCGGCACCGCGGCTCACCTGCTTCCGGGCGCCGCCGCTGTCGTCCTCTACGCCCGCCAGCCCCTCGAGAGCCTCGCGGCGCACCTCGAGGGCCATCCCGCCCTCGAGGATCTCCGCGGCATCGACGCGGCGACCTTGAACGCCTCGGAACGGATCGCCGCCGAGGGGGCTGAGCTGGCACGCAAGGCCGGCCTGACCGCGGATCCGCACGTCTCCTCCACCCTCGCCACCGCGGCCGAGGCGATCGTCGAGGCGGCCGATGGGCTCGGCGCCAGGGCCATCGTTCTCGGAAGCCGTGGCCGGAGCGGTGTCACGGCGGCGCTGCTCGGCAGCACGTCCGCCGCCGTGCTGCACCACACGCGCCGGCCGGTGATCGTCATCCCGCCGAGCGGGGAGGATCTGGCCTGATCGGCCCGCCCGGTCACCCGCGGTTCGCGCGGGTGACCGGGTGCGCAGTCGATCACCTCACCGGACAGGACCGAGCTGCGTCTGCGGGTTCAGGAAGGGCTGCCAACGGGCGCCGCGGACGGCCGGGTGCCGCAGTCGGTAGATGTTGAGCCCCTCGGTGATGTTCGTTTCGTAGATGTGCCCGTTGTACCAGTAGCTGCCCCACGCGCCTGCCAGGGTGAGGTTCGCCGGGTCGTAGGACGGTGGATCGGTCCACGCCAGGGTGCGGGGCCGCCGAGGATCGGTGAAGTCGACGACCCAGGTTCCTGCCTGGTAGGCCCCCGTGACAAGGACGTCACGACGAGCGGTGGGCACGATGCCGTAGTTGTGGATGGTGCAGTTCTCGGTCGCTGACTGCGGGCGCGGCAGCTGCCAGGTGCCGAGCAGGCGGCCCGTGCGGGTGTCGAAGAAGAAGATGCTCTTGTTGACCGCAGGGTCGGCCGCCTCGCACTCGGGGGCCACCCCACCGCCGGGCTCCCAGCCCATCACGGCCACCCGGCCGTCGTAGCTGAACTGACCGGAGTGCCACGAGCTCACCCCCGGCGCGGAGAAACTGCGCAGGAACCGGGGAGCCGCCGGATTCGTGATGTCGAAGAGCACCGCCACGTCGCCCGCGCACACCGCCAGGCGACGGCCCTGGTTCATCAGCACGCCGATGTCGTGGCAGTCGTTGGCGACCGTCGCATCCGCCGAGCGCCCGAGCGGCACGTCGGCGATCACGCGCGCACGCTGCGGCGCGCGGATCGGCACCTCGACGACCTGGAACTTGCCGTGCTCCGCGGAACAGCTGTTGCCGAATCTGGTGGCGGCGTACTCGGGCGCTGCGCCGCTGCTCGAGACGTACAGCAGTATCCGGCCGTTGCGCAGATCCGGCACCACCGTGTGCGTGTGCGAGCCGCAGTCCGTGCCGACCACCGTCACAAGGTCACGCGCGGACGCACGCCGTGGATCTTTGACGCGGAAGATCTGAATACCCTCGAAGCCGCCCGCCGGGGCGAGCACCGCCGGGCTGTCGTTGGCGCAGGTCTGCTGCGCGTTGGTCGCCGTCACCGGCGAGTCGACGGATCGGAACACCAGGTCGCCCCACACACCGATGTCGCCCTGGAAAACGCCGCAGTCGACCTCGGACAGCACCCTCGGCCGCCGCGGGTCCGACACGTCGATGGTACGGAAGCCACCCCACCAGACACCCTGGTAGGCCACCTTCCCCCAGAACGCCGCATCGGTGAAGAACGGTTGGAAGAAGTCGGTCACCCGCCGGTCCTCGTCCGTGTGACCCAACGGCTGCAGGTTCCTCGTACGCGGGTCGCTCTCGTGCCCGGCGCTGCTCGGCGTGGCCGGCGCCAGGAGCGCCAGAACAGCCGCCACCACGACACCTACCCGGATTGGCTTCAGCATGCTGACCTCCCGAACGAACACCTCTCTCTGTGGTGGACCTTCCGAGTCAAGCACTGCAGACGGACGCCCTGAAGCGGCCGGGACGAGCCGGAATTGGCTGACTACGACGATGAGGGCAACCCGACCCGGACAGTCACGCCGGCCCACGTCTACCGCTCAGTCGTTGCGATCGCCTGGCGCCGGGATGAGGTCTGTCGCCGGCAGGCCTCCGCCCAGTTCATACGTCCGGAGGCGCCGCCCGGGTGCCCAAGCAGGGTGTCCTCAACGGACCTCAAAACCTACATGGATGTGGTCCTTGTGCACGTCGTTGGTGAAATACGGTGGCCGCCCGTTACGGCCGTCGGGGTCGAGCGGTCCTCCGATCTCGTCCGCACCCGCCGCGGCCGCCTGACGCATCACGGCAGACGCCACTGATGCTCGCTGTTCGATGACCGGAATGTCGTCGATCGCCCACACGTCAACAGCTTGTCCCCGGGTGTGGTTGGACAGGCGAGCGGTCCCGTACACGTTCCTGGGGTGCCCGGATCTGAGAACCTGCACGTGGATGCGCCAGGTGCGGCTCAACGCGCCGAGAACGCGCACCAACCGCGGGTCGATGGCGCCACTGAGCAGGTCCGCGCGGGCGGCCGCGGGCAGGACCACGCCGTCGTTGCCCAGCAGCCGGCGCGTGGCCGCATCCAGGCTCGCGGCGAGGGGCGGCGGGGCCGACACGGAGGCCGACTCGGCGGCCCAGCGCCGATTCGCATGCCGGAGCCGGACATCGATCGTGAGTTCCCGCGTCTGGGGCGTGGCGCCTGCCGCTGTGCGCCACGTCTGCCGCGCGACGATCATGACGCTGGCATCCCTACGGCCACGGCCGAGACCGCCGTACTGCGGATAGACCACCTCGAGCGTGGAGGTGAGATGGTCGTCGACCAGCGCGTAGAGGTCGGGTGCCAGGGACGGCGTGGCCCCCGCCTGCCGGAGCCGGTCGTCCAGTGCCCGGGCCGGCTGCCCGGGCTGCCATGTGAGCGCCGCGGTGACGGCCGCCACCGCGGCGTTCTTGCAGGCAGGCTCCACCTCGCCAGGTGACGCCCGGTAGGCGGCGGCGCCGGGCAACGCTGCCGGCGGCGCAGAGGGCGGCGCATTCGGCGGGACCGACGCGGCGGGGTCCGGTCGGCTCTCGTTGGTACAGGCGGACAGCAGGGAACCGCCGAGGGCCGCCAGGGCCGTGCGCCGCCGGATGTTCCGCCCCGTCGTGGCCATCAGGCCGGACCGACAATCCGTTCGAAATGGATGATCTCCCGACCATCCCGATCGACATGCCTGCCCGTCTCACGCCAGTCGAGCCGGCGATAGAAGTCAGCCGCGGCGTTCGTCGCACCGGTGACCAGCACGGCGTGTGGCGTTCCCGCACCCGACAGCTCCGACTCGTACCGCCTCAGCAGCAGACGTCCGTACCCCTTCCCGCGGCACGGGGGACGCGTCACGATGGCGTGGACGACCCCGACCGGGGCCAGGGCGGTGTCGCCGGCCGGCGTGCCGGGGCCGGCGTCGCCGCTGCTCCCCGAGGTCTGCCTGCCGCCCGACCACAGTTTCCGGGCGTAGAGCTCGGCGCGGGTCCGGAGGAACCGCCGCGCCACGGCCGGATGTGACAGCATCCCGGCCACACCCCTCCAGGCGAGGGCGTACCGGTCGCGCTCGAGCACGTCGCGGACGTACGCGTGCTGGTCGGTGGTGCCGAGCAGGAACGCTGCGACCCGTCCGTCACGATCCTTGATGACGAGAGCGACGGCCGACGGCACATCGATGAACGTCTGATGCCATCGGCGCAGGTAGGTCTCGCCGAGTTGCGGGAAGAAGCCGTCCGGCAGGTGGGCGACATGCAGGCGGGCAGTCTGCTCCGTGTCGGTGCGTGCCATCGGTTGCACGACGGCGAGGAAGCGGTCATGGGGCGTCTGTCGAGGCATCGCCGATCCGATGGCTGGACCGGCCCCGTGAGGCCGGTGTCGGGCGGGGAAGAGAGGAGCGGGTCCGCAGGACCAGAGCCAGAACGAGTGCCGACAGCGCCGCCACGGCGAAGGCGACCTCAGGCAGCACACCGAGCCGGGTGGCTACGGTGGTCCGGGCCGAAAGACGTACCTCGCGGACGATCACCGCCGCGGTGTTGAACCGGGTGGCGTCGCGCAATGCACCGTCGGGGGCGACGACTGCGGAGATCCCGACGGTGGAGGCCATGACGGCGGGCCGGCCGTGTTCGACGGCGCGCAGCCGGATCATGGCGAGTTGTTGCTCCGCCTGCGCGGTGTTGAAGGTGGCGTTGTTGGTCTGCACCACGATGCTGCGCCCGTCCGCGGCACCGGCCGGCACCACCAAACCGCCGACCACGACGGTCACGGCACCGGCCAAGGCGGCGGATGTGCGCTGCCAGACCGGCCGGGCAACACCCTGCCAGCCCCAGCACCAGGACCACAGGGCGACGGCCACCAGCCCGGCGGCGACGGCTACCGCGAAGGTGACCATCGGCGCACCGCCGAGGGCCGCCAACCCGGCGGCCGGGGCATCCGCCTGGCTGAACGCCAGCCGTCCCCACGGGAAGCCGCCGAACGGGACACGGCCCCGCAACGCCTCCTGGCCCGCCCACAGGACACCGGCCACCAGCGGCCAGGACCACGGCCGCCGGTCCACGAGCGCGCTCGTCGCCGCTGCGGCGGCGCCCAGCGCTGCAAGAAACCCGGCCTGCAGCCCGGCCAGCAAGAACCACGGCGCCCAGCCCACCTGCAGGCCCGTGAAGCTGAGCAGCGGAACAAACAGTCCCAGACCGGCGAGCCCACCCAGCAGTGCTCCCACCCGGGCCCGACGCCGGTGCACGGCAACGGCCAACAGGGCCACGCCGAGTAGGGCGGCCCACCACAGGCCGTACGGGGGGAACGCCGCCAGCATCGCGACGCCGGCCAGCGCGCTGAACGCCACGGCGAGCCATGGCCGAGGCCGACGGGACAGCACCGCCTCCGGCCCTGCATCCGCGGCGTCAGACGCCATGGCATCCACGACACTCATCAGCTGTTCGGCCCCGCGGCGTCGGCCGGCCCCGTGCCCCAGGCCGGCGGCCACCGGCAGGACACACCAGGACAGCCCACCCCAGCACCTCCCTGTCGCGTCAGCGCCGGTGGACGGTCGCCACGGCACTCACCTCCTATGCATCTTAGGAGAAGACGCGCGCGATGCCCACGCGGGTCGCACACCGGTGCGGGGCCGGTCGATGCCGCGGCCGGCGGTGACGCGGCGGCGCAGCTGACCGAAGGCCGTGCGGCCGCGGTCGGCGTCCCAAGCGAGCAGCTCGCCGTCGAGCACTAGACCCGGCGGTAAGGGCCCTGCGATAGCGCGGCACATGTCCGGAAAGTAGGCGGTCAGATCGCGGCCGTGCCGCTACTGCAGGCGGACGCCGTCGGCCTGGGTCCAGACGAGTACCCGCCAGCCGTCCCACTTCGGCTCGTAGACGATCTTCCTGGCACGCGACGGGCGGGCAGCTCGGCGGTGCCGGCCGCCCGCATCGGCTCGACCGGCCAGTGCAGCACCAGGAATTCCTCGATCACGAGACATCCCGAAGCTAATCGGCATGGTGAGCACTTTAACTTGCTAAAACGCCGGATTGGCCGGCTACGAAAGACTGCCGTTTGACCCCAGACGTCGCAACCGTGCACAGGTGTGCTTCCTGGAGCGGCCAGGGCCCGCTTGCCGTCTTTGGCGAGCGGCACGCAACTTCGCCCCAGCGAGCTCCCAGAACCCGAGGCGCGGCTCAGCGAGTTATCTACTACTGCGGTGCCCGCTGGCGGTGTAGGACATAGCGCATGAACTCGAGCGCGACCGCCTATCTAGGTCCCGACCACGGCAGGTGGCGGCCCGACACGTGGCAAGACCTTCTGGATGCTGCCGCGGGCGGACTGCTCGACGAGTCCCACTGGGTCGACCTCAAGCGGGAGCTGCCGACCGGTAAGCCGAAGCACAACACCGATCTCGCCAAGGACCTGGCCTCGCTGGCCGTCGACGGCGGCTTGTTGGTGATCGGCATCGAGGATGACGAAAGTCGCGCGGGCGAGGTCTGCGGAGTCGAGCTGGCCAAGCTCGCCGATCGTGTGGACCAGGTCGCCAGGGACAAGGTTCGACCACGGCTCGACGTTCGGTCGACGGAGATCGCCGACCCGGATCGCCCCGGATGGGGGTGCCTGCTCGTGCACGTTCCTGCCAGCTCTCGGGCGCCGCACATGGTCGACTACGTCTATTACGGCCGCGGCGACCGCGCCAACACCAAGCTCGGCGACGACGACGTACGGCGCATTCACCGCGAGCGCGAAGCCGGCCATCGACACGTCGAACAAGCGCTCGAAGATCTCGTTGCACACTGCCCGGTGCCTGCTAGCCAGCATGAGTCTGGACACCTCTACGTGCTGGTGCAGCCGGCCACCGCCGCGGACGACGTGCTGGTGCCGCTGCTCACCGACCCGAACTTCACCCACCTCGTCGTCGGCATGAACCAGGAGATCGCCCGAGAATTTGGGCTGACGCGGATCGATCCAGCGCTGTATGAGGCCAACCGGCGCCGACAGCACGCTGAGGGCGTCGCGCTGACCTCTGGTCTGGGTCTGGCCCAACTCATCGAGCGCTACGTGCTCGAGTTGGTAGTCCGCGAGAGCGGCACCGTCTCGCTGATCTGTGGCCGAGGCACCGACATCGAGCATGGTTACCGCTTCTTCCCCCGGCCCGAGCCGCAGAAGGTCGTCCACCCCGGAGTCATCCTGAGCCTGACCCACGCCGTTCTGGCGCTCTCAGGCCGGATCGCCGATCAGTACGCCGGCTACCAGGGTGAGTGGAACATCGGCGTCAGGCTGACCGGGCTGGCCGACGCCGTCGCGTGGGACCACACGCAGGGCATGCACCTGGAACTCAAGGACGCTGTCTATGGTCGAGAGCGCTATCAACGCGTTACCACCGCCGTGACGGACGACCTGATTGCCCAGCCGCAGCAGGTTGTCGAGCGTTTGCTCGGACCCTTGCTGCGCGGGTTAGGGGTTGGGCACCGACATCTGCCTTACCGATGACCGCCGGCCAAGATTCGTCAGCCCCGGTCGACATAGGTCCATTTTCGACCGGAAGTGTGGACTGCGGTTGGATGGGTCGGCCCTGGTGGCTATGCGGGAGGGCATCAAACTGATCAGTTCTGGATGATGATCGACAGAACGCGTGCCGGGGGTCCCGCCGAGCGGCGCAGGGCTCGCCACGCCCCGCTCCCGTTCGGCCTCGCCTTAACCACAACCTCGGCCATCGCGACGACGTCGCTCGGCGTCATCGCGGTCTCGTTGACAGCCGTGAGCCGGCGGGCCAGCTCACGGACCTTGATCTTTCGCAAGATCTCCCAGGTGATCTCGACGCTTGCCTCAGACCATAGACCGAGGTCATGACAAAAGCGGCGACGTTCTCCGGCGTGTCGTACGTCTGTTCGATTCCGCGCCAGCCCGGCCTGCTCGACCGCCACCCGGCATCGCTCGGCCGCGGCCGGCATCTCGCCGGGCGATTCCGCCACCGGGCTGCCGTCGGCGAGCCCGGCTCGGGCGTCCAACAGGTCGTATGCCAGCTCGCGCAGCTCGGCGACGTCGACGCCGGCGGCCTGGTTGCCGCGCGCGACCGCCAGCGCGACCCGGGCGGCGTATCCAGACGGCGTCTCCCCGACCGCGCGGCCGCGGCCGCCAGCTCGGCGAACTCGTCGACGGACAGCCGCAGGTTGACCCGCCGCTAGAGCGGCGAGGAGCTGGTCGTAGCGGGCTTCCGAGCTGTCGGCACGGGCGGTCGCTACGGCGACCGCCGCCTTGAATTCGGACATCCTTCTGGGCCGCGTCGGCGCTCTCGGCGCGGGCGGCCCCCCGTGCCCGCGCAGATGGCCTCGGCCGCGCAGTAGCCGCCGCACCCGTCTGCGCGCGGCCGTCCGGGGCCGCGGCCTACCGCACTACCCGCGGTCCTGCGGCGGCTGGACGCCACGCACCAGCGAGGACAGGAAGCGAATGGCGTCCTCGACGCGGTGCTTGATCGTCCGCAGGGTCGGGATGTCGAAGCGTCCCGCGCTGCCGTGCGTGCCCTTGTTGAACTGGGCGAACAGGTTCATCACGTCGTTGACGTTCGTTTCCACGAAGTCACCCAGGGCCTCGTAGCCGGCACCGTTGCGATCGAGCAGGTAACCGATCTTCTCCCGCCGCGCGACCTGCCTGCCGTCCGGGCCTCGCTCGCACTCCGGCTTGGCCTGCAGCACCGCAGCGTCCGGAGCCCTCATGTTGATCAGCTCCACGATGACCTCGCGGGCGCTGGTGCAGAAATGCCGCGCGGCGTCGGGGTTTCGCGGGTTGATCGCGAACCGCGCACCCTCCCAGCGGTTGTGCAGGTCCTGCGACAGCGCGGACAACTCGTCGGTGAGCGACGTCTCCTCGATGTCGTCCGCGTCGACGGCCGTCTCGTCCAGCAGGACGTTGGCGACCCGCGCGCTGTTGGCCGTTTCGGCTTCCGCAAGGTCGGCCAGTTCCTGCCCGCGCGCGTTCCACTGCTCGGATAGCTCGTCGACGCGGGAGTATGCGGTGTGCAGCTCGATGGTGGAGGTCTGCACGGTGACGTAGCGGGTCGTCGACCGCTGGCGGTTGAGCCGTGCGATCTCGGCGTTGAGCCGCTGCCGGTTGGACCGCACCCGCGCGTTGTGCGCGCGCACCTCGCGGTTGTACTGGTCGACGGCGCGCTTCACCTCGCGGTTATGCGCCCTGACCTTGCGGTTGTAGTCGTCGACCATCCGCTTGGCCTGGGCGGGGGTGATCTTTCGTGGCACAGCAACCTCCGCATCGTCCGCGCGCGAGGCTACGTCGGACGTATGACATTTTGCATGTAGCTGTTGCAAACGGTCGCCGGGTTTTCCCCCGGCATCGAGGCGACGCTGGTACCGGTTCTCCCAGCATCTCGTCGCCGGCCGCCGGCGACGGCGCTCATCGGTCCTCGCCTGCCGCCGCGTCGAGCTGCTCGGTGAGCAGGTCATGGATCTGCTCCTGGCTGGACGCGGGCGCCTCGACGGCGGCGGCCCGGGGGTAGGCGGGTATCGTGCGATCCGGATCGTCGTAGTCGTACTCCGCCGCGCCGATCACTCGCTGCGCCAGCGCCTGCAGGCTGACCAGGTCGTGGTGGTCGAGCACCATCCCGATCCCGTCCTCGGTGATCGGAGGCGCGACTAGCTCGACGGTGGCGTCACCGAACCAGCCGGCCCGCGGCCCGCACGCCGATCTCGTCGCCGCGGCGCAGCTGCTGGCCTGCACGCAGGTCCTCGTCGACGAGGCACACGCCGAGCTGGTCACGGCGCAGCGGGCGGCTGACGAGGCCGCCGCCGCGGCTGCTGACGCCGCTGCGATGGTGGCCGAGCGGAACGCGGCCGCTCTGCGGCTGCAGGCTGAGCTCGCGGGCGACGGTCCGCCTCGTCCGGACCGGGCGGAAGCCGTCCGGGCAAGCTGTTGATCTGCGCCTCAACGCGTTGGGCCCGCGGCGGCTCCACCGAGCAGCGTTATCGTGGCGGCGTGAGACTGGCAGGGGTCCGCACCTCCACCGGCGCACAGGTCACCCTCCTGTTCGTCGACACAGGCGTCCACGTGCTCGCCACGACCGGTTGGCGACATCATCAACTCCGGATCGCCGGCGGTGCCGTGTTCGCAGCGGCGGCCCTGGCCGCGGCCGGCTTGGGAGTCCGTCACGCCGTGGACGCGGCTGCCGGTGCAGCGCTGGCGATGGCAGCCCTCGCGCTGGCCGCGGCAGCCGCCGTCGCAGCCGTGACCGCGTGGTGGCTGACCTCTCGTGAGGAGCGAGCCCTTCGCCGGAACGCAACCCAACCGGACATCATCGCCGATCAGGTGACATCGGCGCAGAGCGCCCAGGACACCGGCGCGATCTGCGTGACCCTGCACATGGCTGACAACAGCACCCGCGAGTTCAGCGCCCGAGGACTCACCGGGGTGCACCTGGGACACCAATTCGGTCAGATGTTCGGTGTCGCCAACCCCGGGGGCAGTGGAGCCGATCCCACCACCGTCCGCGCCGACCGGCCGTAGACCCCGGTGCCTTCACCGCAAGAACAACCCGCGGGCAGCGGATGCTCATCCGCACCGCTGCGGGTCCCGCTGGCGGGGTGACGGACGCCTGTAATCGCCCGGGGGCCAGTCCGCCGCAGGCGCGACCTCAGAACCAAGATCTGGGGAAACGGCGCACGTATCCGCCTCCGGATCACAGAGGGCACAGACAGTGCGGTTCGCCCGCTGGATGGCTGTCATGGTGAGAGCCGGCCTCAGCCCGGCTCGGCCCGTCGGTAACCTCTCCCGTGTGTACCGGTTCCTTGTCAGTCACCGCTGGGCGGGCTATGCCGCCGCGGCGCTCGCGACCACGGCCGTCATGGTCTTGCTGGGTGACTGGCAGTGGCAGCGATACGAGGAGCGCACCGCCCGGAACGCGCGGATCGCGGCAGGCGACAACGCCACGCCGACGCCGCTCGGCGACGTATTGGCCCGTCCTGGCGTCGGCGACGACATCGGCCCCCCACCGGCAGCGGATCAGGAGTGGGCCACCGTCGCGGTCACCGGCCGGTACGACGCGACAGAGGAGGTTCTGGTACGTGGACGAACGGTCAACGGCAGCGTGGGCTTCGAGATCGTGACGCCGCTGGTGTTGGCCGACGGAACGGCGGTGTTCGTCAACCGGGGCTTCCTCCCTGCACCGCCCGGCGACGCGTCGGCCAGGCCCGTTGTTCCGCCTGCCCCGACCGGGCAGGTGGACCTCAGTGGCCGGGTGCGCTTCTCCGAGAGTGGACCCCGTCCGGTGCAGCGCCGTAACGGGCGCATCGAGGTACGACGGATCTCGCTGGATCAGCTTGCCCGGGAACTGCCCTATCCGCTCTTCAACGCCTATCTGGTGCTGACGGTCCAGACGCCACTGGCCGACCCTGCTTTGGCCGCAGTTCCGATCCCCACCGACAACGCCTCGCAGAGCGGCGCCTACGCGGTGCAGTGGTGGGTGTTCGCGCTTATGGTGGTGGGCTGGTTCGCCTGGTCGGTGCGCCGCGAAGCGCACCGAGACGGAAACCGGCACGGCGGCGCATCAGCGGCAACGACGGGGACCGAGCGAAACGCCCACGGGCCTCACGTCAGGTAGATCGCTGTTCCTTCGACCGTGACGGCAATCGGAGTCAGTCCGCTCACTGCTGGGCCACTGACGACGGTGCCGTCGGCGTCCCTGAACGTCGACATGTGCTCGTAGCACGTGATGAGCCCGTTCTCCGGCGGGCTGACGCGTGCGCCCCGATGCGGGCAGACGGCGCTGAACGCTTTGAACTCACCCGCGGTGGGCTGAACGACGAGGATCTGGCCCAGCAACTTTCCGCCGCCCACCGCGACATCGGCGGTGCTGGTCAGCAGCCGGCGATCGGCGGAGCCGGCCGACTGCTGACCGGCCTTCCCGTCAGCGCCTCCGTCCGCCGCGCCGGGGTCTTCGCCGGACGCGCAGCTGCCGAGAAGGCTTGCGGCGCCCCATGCGCCCAGCGCACCGAGCACGGTCCGTCGAGCGGTACAGCCGCCCGGCATCGCCGGGCCTGGCTCAGTCGTGTTCGCCCCACCGACGCACCCACCGTCACCGCTCATGAGGCGGGCGTTCCGGCGGACGGACCAACCCCACTAGGCGCCGCTGACGGCCTCGGGCGGTACGGGATGGCGCTGCCCTTGACGTATTCGTCCCACGGCATGTCGAAGTCGGTCCAGCCGTTTCCGCGCTGGAGTCGGCGTCCGGTGCCCTTGATCGTCAGCGGGGAGCCGATCAGGGTGTTCTGGAACAGCCACTTGGCGTCGGCCACCGACACGTTGACACAGCCGTGCGACACGTTGCGCTTGCCCTGGTCCTGCACGGACCAGGGTGCGGCGTGGATGAACTCTCCGCCCCACGTCGTGCGCTGCGCGTACTCGATGTCGAGGCGGTACCGGTTGGCGGGGTTCGGGTTGTCCATGGTGTCGAAGACGGTCTTCGCCAATTTCTCGATGACGACGGCGGTCCCGCTCGACGACGGCATGCCGGGCCGCCCCAGGCTGACCGGAATCCTCCTGACCACGGCTCCGTCCTTCACGACCTTCATCACCTTGGGCGACGCGGCGTCGTCGATGGTCATGGTGAGGGAGGGGCCGATGCTGCACTGCAAGGTGGAGTCCCGCTTACCGAAGAAGCCGCCGCCCAGCGGCAGGCCGCCCACTCGCACGTCGACGAAGATCTTGGATTCCGCCTGCCAGTATTCACGGGGACGCCAGTGCAACTCCGTGTCGCTGTACCACGTCCAGATTCCCTCCTGCGCCGGCTCCGTGCGCACCAGGAGTCGGCGCTGGGCGGCGGCGCGATGCTCCTTCTCGATGGCCCGGCTCAGCCGGAAGATGAGCGGCATACCGACCCCGACCACGGCATCATCGGGCAGGAAGCTGACGAAGCTGACGACCTTATCCGGCTTCTGCATCGTGGTGAAGGCGGCGGTAGCCGTGAGGGCGGCACCATCGTCACCGGCGCCTGTGACCGTGGCTGTGTAGCGTTGCCCGAACTCCAATGCCTTCTCCGGCAGCCAGCCTGCACCATCGGGGTGCATGGCGCCGGGCACGGACCGACCGGACGAATCCTTGAGCGTCACCTCGGGTGCTGCGACGCCTGAAGCGGTGAAGGTGATCTCGGTGCCCGCCGGTACATCGATCGCGTCGGCTGCCGGAGCCGTGATGGAGAGCGAGGACCCGCTCGGGGCCCGGGACGCGTCCGGCCCGCTCCAGCGCGGCGCCTCGTCAGCGGTACAGCCGGTGAGGCCGCTCCCGCCGGCCGCCGCGACGCCGAGCATGGCGAGGACTCGCCTGCGGGTGAGCGCAGGTGCAGGGGTACGTGCGGTGGCGGCCATGTCTTCTGGCCTCGAATCGGGCGGGATCACAGCACCATGGTGCCTCAGGCGCCGGCTGGGGCGGTGTTGCCGGGCGGTCACGGCGTCCACCATCCCGCCTGAACCACCTACTTACGGACGTGGTGGACGGAGTCCCGCCAGGGTGACCGTGACCAGCCGTTCGACGGCGGCCTCGGATGGCAGGCGGCCCGCTGCGCCGAGGGCGTGCAGGCAGTAGCTCGCCAGCTCGTCGGGGGCGACATCGCGGCGCAGGCCACCCGCGGCGGAGACCTCGGTCAGCAGGTCTCGGAACAGGTCGGCCAGCTGCTGCTGCGCCTGCGGGACATGCTCGCCCCGGTGCAGGACTGCGGCGAGCTCCCGGGTTCCGTGCCGCTCCCGGGAGTAGCAGATGTGGGCGTATTTCCCGAGCACCGCCTCGAGCCTGTCGCCCGGAGCGCCGGGCTGGTCGCGGAGCTTGGCGAGGTCCGCCAGGTGGTCGGCGACGTGCCGTTCGTGCTGCGCCACCAGGATCGCTTCGACATCCGCGAAGTACTTGTACAGCGTGGCGCGTCCGATGCCCGCCTTCTCGGCGATGTGGCTCATCGTCACCGACATCAGCCCGCGTTCGCTGACGAGTGCCCAGGTGGTCTCCAGGATCGCCTCACGCACCGTCCTGCGGTGCGTCTCGATCGTCGCGCTCCACAACTTCGGCACGCCTGACTATAACGCGATGTCTCGGACCGAGACACTATGGTTTTATGTATCCACAGCGTATTGCAAACCCTCATGCCAACACGGAGGCTCCTCGTGGCCGACCCGCACCGCTCCCCCGAAGCCCGCGACGACACCGACCTGGAGCCTGATGGGTCACCGCGCAGCGCCCCTCCCCGGGCGCCGCGGTGGGTGAAGGTGTCCGCCCTCATCGTCGGCATCCTGATTCTGGTGATCGCCGTCCTGATGCTCACGGGTCTCGGTGGCTCTCACGGTCCTGGCCGGCACACCGGTCTCAGCAACACAGCGCCGGTCGATGTCGTCGACTTCCCGTCCCCCGGCAACCCGGCGGACCCGCAGCTGCGAGTGGTCAGCCACCGATGACCATGCGTCCCCGCCTTCGCAAGGTCGTGCTGACCATCCATGTCGCCACCTCGGTGGGCTGGCTCGGCGCGGTCATCGCCTATCTCGCACTGGACATCACCGCCGTCACCAGCCGTGACATCACGGCGGTCCGTGGCGCCTATTTCGCGATGGAAGTCATCCTCCTGTATGCCATCGTCCCGCTGGCTCTCGCGTCGGTGCTCATCGGGACCCTCAATGCACTGGGGACGTCGTGGGGCCTGTTCCGGCACTACTGGGTGCTGGTAAAGGTTCTGCTCACGGCGTTTGCCGCCACTGTCCTGCTGATCGAGACAGAGACCGTGAGAAACCTGGCCGATGCAGCAGCGTCCGGCACCGATCCGCGCGACCTTCCCGGCACACTGCTGCACTCCGTCGGCGGGCTCGTGGTTCTGCTTCTCACCGTGATCCTGTCGGTGTTCAAGCCGCAGGGCTTGACCCCGCACGGGTGGCGCAAGCAGGAGGAACGGCGCCGGGCCAAGGGTGTCAACCAGACAGCACCCGTAGGACCCTGACCGGCCTGGGCAGCCCGATCTCATTGCGTCGGGGACGACGGCCTGCGCCGACACGAAGCACCTGGCGACACCGGCTAGCCACTCACCCGGCGGTACGGGTGAAGACGTACACGGCATGGTCCACCTCCGGCGGCAGCACGAGCTTGCTCAGCCGCTCGTCGTGCTGAAGGTCGAAACCGTTCTGCTGCCGGTACGCGGCCCAGTTGCCGGTGCTGGCTTCGTGGCGGGAGCCGATGACGATGTACTGCTGAACACTGGCGGTGGTGAAGACGTGCTGCTCGAACGGGTTGTCGGCGGGCGGCCACGAGCAGATGACCACCTCGGGCTGGTGGATGCGCAGGGCCGTGCGGGCATCCTGCTTCAGCACCGTGTCGGGGAAGGTGATGCTGTCGCTCCAGCTGTAGTCGTCCGTGGCGGTGACGCGCACCCCGGCGTCGGCGAGGAAGCGCGACAGGGTGCCGTCGCCGGCAGCGATCTCCAGGCAGGAGCGGTCACCGATGAGGTCAGCGAGCCGATTGATGAGCGGCCTGGAGTAGAAGCACCAGATGCCCTTCTTCTGCACCAGCGGCATGAGCAGCCGCCGCTGGCTCAGCAAAGGCCAGACCACCCGGAATTGCCAGAGGGAGACCGGCTTGCGTTCCAGATCCCGGCGGAACAGCAGCTTCTGCGCGACGAAACCATTGACCAGGTTGAACCGGATCCGGCCCTCGGACACGCCGGTGGTTGAACTGAGGATCGCCTGTTTGAGCAGGTGAACGGTCATTTGCCGGCGAAGCTCCGTGCTGAGCCGTTCCTTCGCGGACCGGGTCCGGCCTGGAAGCGGAGCCTGGGGCCGGGACACCCGGGTGATGTAGGCGGTGATCTCTTGGGCGTCGTCGCGCTCGATGAGTGCGCCGACGTCGCGTTGAACCTGCTGCCACTCGTCGGGGTACGCCTCGACGAGTTCCTCCAGTGACGGGTCGCTACGGAGCCACGCCATGGTGTCGGTCGGGCGGCGGCGACTCACTCGGGACATGGCGGCCCGGCCTGGACTACACCGCAGCACGCTGGCGACCTCATATGCCGAAGGTATGACACATGTGGCGGACGTGTCCTCGAGACGGGATCTTCAGGCCGGGCGCACACCGTCAGTCGCCCGTCGTCGCAGTCAGCGACAAGACCACTCAGCTTGGGCTCGAGGGCGCGAGGCGTGGCCCACGCGCGAGGAAGACGGCGACCAGGTTCCTTGACCGGTGTCGACCCCGGTACAGGTAACAGCCTGGCGAACGAAGCCGCGTGAAGCTCGGGTATTCCTTTCATCCACCGCTTTGACCTTCGTACGGCGTCGTGTTCAGGTGCAGACCCGGCTTCGCGGGATCTTCGAACACGAGATCACCGGCTCGATGGAGCCGTCGCCCGTATACGAGGACCGGCCTCTGCAGAGCAGGATCGACAGCCCACAGGACACTGTGCCCGCCCCACGTTCGATCGCGCCAGGCAGTGCGCGCCGTCGGCGCGTCATCAGGATCTCATCGCCACTATCGGGCAGCTGCGCCGCCGCGGCGTCGGGTTCACCTCGCTGCACGAGAACCTGGACACCACCACCCCGGGTGACCGACTGGTCTTCCACGTCTTCGCCGCCCTGGCCGAGTTCATCCGCGAGCTGATCGTCGCCGCCACCCGCGAGGCCCTGGCCGCTGTCCGCGCTCGCGACCGCGCCGGCGGTCGCCCCAGCGTGGTCACTCCGGAGATTCTCCGCGCGGCCCGAGACACGCTGCCCAACCCCAACCCCAACCCCGACGCATGCGTCACCGTCATCGCCCGGCTGCTTGGTGTCAGCCCTGACACCCTCTACAACCACACCCGACCGGCGCGAGCTCCGCCGCCCGCCGGGCCCGGCCGCAACCGACCGATGCGCGGGCCCCTGCCCGGCCACAGCACCGGTCACCTGACGTGACCGACTCCCGCCCCGGACTGCGGACCGTCTTCGCCCAACCCGCCTACCGACGGCTGCGGGCCGCCCGAACCGCATCGGCCTGGGACGACGCCTTCAACACCGTGGCGCTGACCCTGCTGGTCTTGGCGTCCCCGGCTCGAGCCTCGGTGTCGCCGGCGTGGTCGCCGCCGAGATCATGCCCGTGCTGCTGCTGGCCCCGTTCGCCGGCGCGGTCGTGACCGCCTCGGCGCGATCGGGGTGATGGTCGCCGCCGATGCCGTGCGCATTGGCCTCGCCGCGCTGCTGTCGCTGCTCGCTGGCTCCCCAGCGGCGATCTATACGTCGATCTCGCCATGTCCGCCGCCGCGGTGCTCCTCAACCCTGCCGCCGGGGCGGTGCTGCCCGCGCTGGTCGACGACGACGAACTCGTCGCAACCAACAGCGGCATCTGGACCGCCGCCGTGTTGTCGCAGATCGTGCTCGCCCCGACCGCCGGCGTCGTCGTGGGCACCGCCGGCTATATCTCCGCTTCCTGATCAACGCGGCGAGCATCGCCAACTCCGCTGTGCTGATGCTCGCGCTGCGGCCTTCGCGCCCACCCCGCGACGCCACCCCGTCCGCCGCTTGGACGGCGATGGTGTGCGAGGGCATCGCAGTCATCACCGGCAACCGGCTTCTACGCGCCCTGGCCATCGGGCAACTGCTGGCCGCCTGTCCGCCGGGGCCACCAGCGCCCTGCTGCGCGCCGGCGTCGACGCCGTCCTCGCCCTCATCCGGATTCCCGCCACCGCCCCAATCGCGCTGGCCGGCTACGGCATCGGCACCTCGACCGGCGCCGTCACTTTCAAGTCCCTGCTGCAAGCCCAGATCCCGGCCACCATCCGCGGCCGCGTCCTTGGCCGGCTTCGACCTCACCTGGCAGCTCGGCCGGGTGATCTCCCTGACCGCCAGGGGCATCACCGCCGACCAGCTCGGCCTACCTGCCGTCTACGGCGCCGCCATCGGCTGAACCGCCCTCCGGCACGAAACCAGCGGCCCGGCCAAGGCACTCCCTAGATCAGCTGCGTTTGCCGTGTGACCCGCTTCTTACCCGCACCCCACCTTGGCTGCACCCGATACCACCATGACCTCTCGGCGCCCGACCGGCCGATTAGGCCAGCCGAGCTTCGGGTAACGGCGATCATGCTCAATGGAACCGCGGGAAGCCGCGGCCGCTCCACCTCACGGGATCACGACAGGAATTTTGCGACGAAAGCAACGGAGGCCGAAGCGTGATGGACAAGCGGAACTCGGACAAGACTGCTCACGGCGAGGGACAGTCGCACGACATGAAGAAGATGTACCTGCGGTTCGGGGCGATGATCCTGACCGCCATGGTTGTCATGTACGCCGTGATGTTCGTCAGCAGCTGGCAGTGGAGTCACATCCGGTTCAGCGAGAGCCGGGTGTTCATGGCGCTCACCATGGGCGGCACGATGGGCCTGATCATGCTCGGCTACATGCTCAACATGTACCGCAACATCAAGGCCAACCTGGGCGTCGTCGCGGCGAGTCTGCTCCTGCTGGGCGTGGGCGTGTTCCTCGACCGCAGCCAGACCACCGTGCAAGACAGCGGGTGGATGAACTCGATGATCCCGCACCACTCGATGGCCATCACCCGCTCGGAGCGCGCCGAGATCTCCGACGTACGGGTCTGCGAACTCGCGAAGCAGATCAGCAAGGCACAGCGGGAAGAAATCCTGGAGATGAAGTGGCTCATCGAGGACATCGAGCGCAACGGCGTCGCCGCGACCGCCCAGCAGGCACAGGCTCGGCCCGTGCCCGACTTCACCGAGGCCGCCGACCGCCAGTGCCCCACGGGGTGAAATCGTCCTTTCCCTTCGTCTGAAGAACCCATTTCCCTGTGGCACCTTCGGGAGGGGCCACGCAACGAACTCACGCGGTGCACCAGTCGGCGGCAGTCAGAAAACCAGCTCCATTGAGATCGCGGTGCGGCCGTCGGTCGTTGCGGATCATGGGTCAGTTGGCATGCCGGTGGTCGGCGGCGTAGGCGTGCAGCACGATGGTGGTGTCGGCGCCGACGTGCAGGAACTGCTGGTCGAGAAGTTCGGCGAGCGCGTCCAGGGCGGTGAGGAGCAGGGCGCCGGCGAGGCGGGTCTGCGGGTCGGTGCTGGTGCTGGCGTCGTGGCCGAGTTCGGTGGCGTAGTCGAGGTTGGCGGCCAGGGCGATGTCGGGGTTGGCGTCGCGGAAGAAGTAGGTGGCGGAGTACTGAGTCAGGTCGAGGCGGGCCTGCACGATGTCGGCGGCCAGGTCGGTGAGGACCTCGGTGGGCACGCTGTCGACGCCGAGGCCGGTGGTGCGGCGGGCGCGGTGCAGGGTCGCCAATTGCAGGGCCAGTACGCGGCGGCGGTGCAGCGCGGGGTAGATCTGCAGCACCCACGACACGGCCGCGGTGAGCAGCACGAAGCCGACGAGGGCTTCCAGGGGAGCGGCCAGGCGCAGCCATGGGGAGGTGGGCACGATGTCGCCGAACCCGAGTGTGGCGACGGTGACCAGGGACAAATAGACGGCGTCGAGCAGGTCGCTGCGCTGTGCACGGTCCAGCGAGGGGCTGTAGGACAGGCCGTCGGGCATCTGCGCAAGGTAGATCAGCGTCCAGCCGAGCACGGCGAGCGCCCCCCAGGTGGCGATGACTGCGGTCATGCCGAGCGGGCCGGGTAGCGAGGCGAGTTGACGACGCGGGTTCAACCGCCGGGTGAGCCGCCACACCTGCGTCATCACCTGTCGGGCGATGCTGCCCTGGCCGCTGGGATGAAACAGGGTGTGGAACACGTCGCGCAGCACTGCGAGCACCAGCAGGACGCCGGGCACGGTGACGACCACGTCTCTCACCACTCGGCGCTCCCGGGCGACGCGCAGCTCCCGATCGCCGACGGGGGCAGGTCCACCACCCCGGCAACTGCAGTACCGGTGGCGTGCCGGCGACGGCGGGCGGCGTGCTGCGTCATGCTCCTGGCTCCTCACGTACGTACTTGCTGGCTGGATGGTGCCCGCGACGAGCGGCCGGCACTCGCCGGACCCGGGTGAGATCCACCGGTTATCCGTAAAGACGTGGCGGGTGTGCGTGTGACGCTCGTCGATGCGAGAAGCGATCCCCTTTTCACCCCATGGGAGGACCGTCATGACCGGTTCTGGCATGCGCCGCACCGTCACCGCCGCCACCGCAGGTCTCGTCCTCATGCTCGGCACGCCGGCTCTGGTTGCGGCGCAGCCCGTGACCGCCCCGGCCGCTCCGCCGCGGCGGCCAGGGCGGCCGACCGTCACACCGGCGCCGCGCCGATGCCCCTGCCGACCTCACCGACGGCCTACGAGTTCGGGGAAACCCCTGGCCAAGCTGAACGGGCGCAGCATGGAGATCACCTTCATGGCGGCGATCATCCCGCATCACCGGGCCGCGATCGGGATGTCGCGGCTGGAACTGGAGCGGGGCCGCAGCGCCGACATCCCGCACCCACGCCGAGAACATCATCGCCAACCAGTAGCACCAGATCTACCAGGTCACCCGGTGGCTGCGCCAGTGGTACAACCTGACCCCGGAGCAGGCCCCGCGCTCAGGCGCCGACCGAGGCCTGCCAGGAGATGCAGACCACCCAGTGCATCTGGACCGGGTCGCGGCCGCGCGGGCCGAGTGATCAGCCTCGACGACGCACAGCGGCTGGCGTCGCTGGTGGACCTACTGGCCGACGCCAACCGCGCCCGGATCATCTACGCCCTGGACACCGTCGACGAGCTCTGCGTCGGCGACCTCGCACTCGCGCCCGGAACCGGGGAAGACGCCACCGGCTACGGGCTGCGGATACTGCGCACCGCCGGCCTGTGTCACCACCCACCGGGAGGGACGCGTGGCGTCCTACCGCCTCGCCGACGACTTCCCCGAACCGCTACGCGAGCACTGCCTGCACCGGCTCGTCGAGCTCAACCACAACACCGACGGCGAGCAGTGACGCCGTTCGTCGCACGGCCCGCCGGCCCCCGGCGCCGATCCACATCCCGTGCTCGTGTCACCGTCGCAGGCCCCGGCAGAACCGGGCACACGCGGCGAGGCGCCGTAGTCCGGCCAATCCAGATCGAAGTGAACGTGCCGTGCAGCGCCACGTTCGACCAGAACAGCGGGCTGAGGCCGTGCACATCGTATGCGGTGAGCCGGCTGGGCCACTGCGGGTCGTCGAGGACCAGGTCGACCAGGCGGGTGTTGACCAACACGAGGGCTGACTGGAGCAGGTGCAGGGTGAGCATGAAGATTTCTTGCGCCGCCCGATCGGCGCCGGGCAGCTCGGCCTCGCGGCTGTAGTGGATGGGCTACGTTCGCCGAATTCCACTGCTCCATGGCCTGCGACCCTTCGTGGCTCTCACGCCGGAGCCGTCAGCTCTGCCGGAACTCCCCGACACCGAGAAACCGCAGCAGCTCTGGAACCGGCACGAGGATACGGCGCCTTAGCCGGATGAGTCGCACTGGAAACGAACCCGTCCGTACGAGGTCGTACGCCAGCGTCCGTCCGATACCGAGGATCAGCGCCGCCGTCTCGATGTCGGTGGTCATCCCCAGGGCGCGGACGGCGTCAACGGTCCAGACGTCGCGGCGCTGCGCTTCAGTAGTCATGTCGATCCCTCCTACGGATGCCGTCATCGACCGGTGCCCGGGCGCGCACCTGACGCGTCCGTCTGAGTGGTGCGCAGCCAGGCGAGGACGTCCGCCGGGTCGTACCGGCGATGTTTGCCGACGCGGTACCGCCGTGGACCCCGGCCGTGCATGCAGAGGTAGTGCAAGGTCCACGGAGAGATGTGCAGGAACGCGGCGGTTTCGTCGTGAGTCAACAGACGTGAGCTTGTCGTTTCCACATCAACACCTCACCTGAGCTGGCGTTCCTACCATGGCCACGATCGGCCTAAGCGGCTTGCGTGTCAATCGAGCAGCGACTAACTTGTCGATATGACAGACCGTGCGGAAGCCACTCCCGTGCGAGCATCGGACCTCGTCGCCACACAGATCCGGCAGATCCGCGGTCACCGAGGGCTGACGGTGAGAGCGCTGGCAGCCCGGTGCGCGGAGCTGGGCGGCGCTCACCTGACCGCCAACGTCCTCACCAACATCGAGGTGCGGGGCCGTGGCGTGTCGGTCGACGAGCTGCTCGTCCTGGCCCTAGCGCTGGACGTCGCGCCGGTTCACCTCCTGATACCACCGATCGGTCACGGTGCCGACCTTGCCGTCACCGACCAGGTAGCGGCCGACCCGCTCGCCGCCGCGGCGTGGATCCGCGGCGAGGCACCCCTTCCTCCCGCGAACGCCGCGGCGTATCTGGCGTACGCCGTCGAGCGCGCAGAGCCGACCGGCCGGGCCCAGCCCCAGGCCGCGGAAGCGTTGAAGGCGCGCGCGGCCGGGCTGGCGGCGCAGTACGAGGCCGAGGCCCAGCAATTCCTCGGCAAGGTGCGCCAGCAGGTGACCGACTTGGTGACCTATCTGGAGGAGTCAGTGGGCAGCGGTGTGCCGACCGATGACCTCCTGCAGGTGCTGGAGACGGTCCGACATCGGGTTCAGCCGCCGGCCGCTGTCGTAGAGGCATCTGTGCGGCCGTAGCGAGTTGTCACGCGGCGATCGCGCGCACGGCGGGACGCGCCGAGCCGGGGCGCGTGCTGGCAGGTCACGCTGGCCGCCCCGCGGGCCGGGCGCAAGGCGGCTCGAGAACATCTGGTGGCCTGCGGCCAAGATCTTCTCGAGCTTCGCCTTGCCGCCCGCCCGCCGCGGGCCGGCGCGTCGCCCTGCGGCCAGCACGCAGCCCCGGGCCACAGCGACGACCACTTCCCGGGAGCGCGCGTTCCCGCGCCGCACCAACCTGCGGCACGACTCCCGGAGGCCACACCGTCATGACGCAGCCCGCCAGCTCCGCCCTCACCCACCAGCCCGCAGCCCGGGCGCTCGAGGCCATCCTCACTGACCCGCCGTCCCTGTTCCCCGCTGTCCGGCTCACCGCCCCCGACACAGACGCGGTGGTGCTCGCCCGGCGCGACCGCACCGTCGACGTGATCCTCGACAACGGCTTCGTGCGAACCCTGCACGTCAGCGACACGGCCCGCCCGATCACCGAGCCGGCCCGCGAGGCGGAGCTGCTGCGCCGCGCCCTGCGCAGTGTCGAGGCGCGGGCGGTCACGGCCGAGCGGAGCCTGCGCGAGGACACCGAGCGGCACACCTCGGTTCTCGCCGCCGTCCGGGCGTACGCCATCGGCAAGCACCGCGACGGCGACATCTGCCGCCGGGGCCTCGACGGCTTCCTGGAGGCGTTCGACATGCCGCCGTACGAGCCGCGGATCCGGGTGACGTTCACCATCACCGGCTCCTACCTCGTCGCCGCCGAGAACACGCGGGAGGCCGAGAGTGACGCCCAGGGCTACCTCAAGGCGGACCTGAGCAGCCTGGACAACGTCGTCGAGGACAGCGACGAGATCACGGTCCACATCGACGACGTGAGTCTCGTGGACTCCGGTAGCGGCGACGGAAACCGGTAGACCGCACCCGGACTGCGGGACCGGGCGCCTCGACCGTCCGGTCCCGCTGGCCGCCGTCAAGCCGCCGCCTGCCGTTCCTCCGAACTCAATCGGCCTGGTCGACGGCGCCACCAACACCAGCGGCCGGGCGGGGCTGTGACGGCGTCGGCGCAGCCCCGGCCTTCGGTCGCGCGCCGGCCCGCAGCCCAGGGCCGGCACACCGCGCCACCGTGCGCCCAACTGACACCTCCACCCGGAAAGGAACCACGCCCATGCCACCCACCGCCGCCGTCGCCCCCAACCGCAACATCGAGTTGCAGCAACTCGTCACGCTGCTGCGGGATCAGTCCAGCCGCGCCGTCGACGTCATCGCCGGCTCCGGCGCCATCCGCGCCGCCGACGGCATGCTCGTGCTCGACGGCACGCAGCCGCAGCTGGGTCCGGACGGGGTCACCATGACCGCCGGCACCTACACGATGAACGACATCGCGCTCACCGGGATCGCCGACAAGCTGGGCATCCCGATCGCCTACCTGCGCCGGATGGCCGCCGACAACTTCGGCCTGCTCGACGTCAACGTCAACAGCTGGCTGGCCCGCACCGACCGCCGGTTCCTCGTCCGGTGCGTGCGCACCGACGGCGGGACCGGGGTGGCCCGGGCCTTCCTGTCCGACCGGTACAACCGCATCGACAACCTCGACGTGCTCATGGCCGCCCTGTCCGGCATCCGCGACGCCGGGGTCCGCGCCGAGGTCACCGGCTGCGACCTCACCGACCGGCGGATGTACCTGCGGGTCGTCTCCCCCGAGGTCCGCGTGGTCGCACCCCGGCTGCTGGCCAACTACCGATCCCCTTTCGACGGCCGCCGCGGCGCCGACCTGCCGTACGTCTCCGGGGGCTTCCTCATCTCCAACAGCGAGACCGGCTGCGGCGCGTTCAGCCTCGCGCCGTGGATCCGGGTCGAGGTCTGCCGCAACGGCATGACCATGCAGCACAACGCCCGGCGCCGCGCCCACCTCGGCTCCCGCATGACCGACGACGACGGCGTCGTCGCGGCCTCGGCCGAGACGCAGCGCCGCAACCTCGACCTCATCACGTCCCGCACGGCCGACGCGGTCCGCTCGTTCCTCAACGTCGACTACGTGACCCGGATGGTGCGCGAGCTGGAGACCGACGCGGGTGCCCCGGTCGACGACCCCGACGCGAGGATCAAGCTGGTCGGCCAGCGGCTGCGCTACAGCGACGAGCAGCAGGCGGGCATCCTTGCGCACTTCATCCGCGGCGGCGACCTGTCGGCCGGCGGCATCATGCACGCCGTCACCTCGGTGGCGCAGACCCTCACCGACGCCGACGCCGCGCACGAGCTGGAGGCCACCGCCGTGCAGGCCATGCGCGTGGCGGCCTACGCCTGAGCAGCCGCCCGTACACCGACACCGGCGGCGGCGTGTCAGAGGCGCCGTCGCCGCCTCACAGCCTCCGCGGAAGGAGAGGCCGTGACCAGCGAGACCCATGTCCCACTGCGCGACGCCGATGCGCTCGACGCCATCTGCGCCGCGCTCAACACCGTGACGAGCTGCGCCGACGTCGTGCAGGAGGTCACCCTCATCGTCCGAGCCGCCGGCCGGCCCTACGTCGACGACCTCTGTGTCATCGAGGCCGGCACCCACCAGAGCCCGCACGGGCTGCCTCGTGCCGCCATCCACGTCGACGGCGAGGAGGCCGTCCGCGTCTGGGCCGACGAGCAGGGCGCCGTCCACGTCCGCGTCAGCAACCGCCACCCCCGTCGGCCGTACACGGTCGAGATCGACGGCGCTCCGCCGCCACGCCCCTACTCCACCCAGCCGCAGTAGATCCGGCACGTCATCGCTTCACCCCTGGAAGGAGTACGTCCCATGCTCACCATCGAAGAGATCGACCCGCAGAAGCTCGTCCGCAACGACCGCAACCCGCAGAGCCGGACGACCACCGGCGCCGTGGACGACCTGAAGGCGTCCATCCCCGTCGTGGGGATCCTGCAGCCCCTCGTCGTCATCCCCATCACCGAGGATCCGGGCACCTACCGCATCGAGATCGGGCACCGTCGGCACCGCGCCGCCCTGGAACTCGGCCTGCCCACCGTGCCGTGCCTGGTCGCGCCGGACGAGGGTGTGGCGATGCAGCTGGCCGCCATGATCGCCGAGAACACCCACCGGGCGGACTTCAGCACCAGCGAGCAGGCCGAGATGTACGCCCAGCTGGCCCTGCTGGACTGGGACGAGGAGCGCATCGCTGCATTCACGGCCCAGCCGGTCGAGCACGTGCGCGCCGCCATCACCCTGACCCGCCTGCCCGCAGCGGCGCAGGCGGCCGCCGACGTGGGTGAGCTGACGCTCGATGACGCGGCCGCGCTGGCGGAGTTCACCTCCGACCCCGGCACCGTCGACAAGCTGCTCAAGCGCGGCGCCAACGGGTGGCGGCTCCGGCACGCCATCGCCGACGAACGCCACAAGCGCGAGGTCCAGGAGTCCCTGGACCGGTGCAAGGCCGAACTCGTGCTCGCGGGAGTCAAGGTGATCCCCACCCCAAAGAACTGGCCGTACGGCGAGCAGACCGTCGTCAGGGCGCGCGACCTCGCCGACGCCGACGGCAACCGCCTCGACCCCGACGCGGTCCGGACCCGGCCCGGCTTCGCGGCGATCATCACCCGCGACGGCGCAGGGACGCCTCGGACGGAGATCGTCTGCACCGACCCGGCCGCCTGGGGCTACTCCCCCGCCGCCGGCACGGCGGAGCACGCCCGCGCCGAACGGGACGCGGCCGCCGCCCGCCAGCGGGAGTTCGTCGAGTCCTTCGCCGCCGCCACACAGGTCCGCTGGCAGTTCCTCAGCCAGGCGTACGGCAGCGCCAAGACGGCGAAGAACCTCTACCTGACCGCGCTGCGCGCCGCGGTCACGGACCCCGACCGGCTGAGCTACCCGAAGGACAAGCTGCAGGAGCTGGCCCTCCGGGTCGCCGGGGCGCCGTTCGACCCGGCGGTCACCGCCACCGCGGGCATCGACCGGCTCACCCGGATGCTGGTCTCCCGGTGGATCTGCGGTTCCGAGGACAACCTGGTGCGGCTCGCCGCCGACCTGAGCTGGGGCGTCGACCCGCGCACGGCCGTCGAGTACCTCGACCTGCTCGTCGCGGGCGGCTATCAGCTCTCGGAGGCCGAGACGCAGCTGCAGGACCGGCTGACCGCGTCCTCGTCCCACGGCACGGAGGACGACAGCGGCGAAGAGGACGAGGACGCGGACAAGGACACCGCCGGTGAGGAGGACCCGGAGCCCGTCGTTCCGGACGGCGACGATCCCGGGCACGAGGTGGTCGTCGACGGCCTCGTGGAGCCAGTGGATGAGACGGAGCACCGCGAGCCGGTCGCCGCCTGACGCCGCCGGCAGCACTGAACCACCGGGCGCTGGTGCGGCGGCGAACCGAACCCGCACCGGCGCCCGGTCACGACGACGGGCTGCCGACCCGCACCGTGTTGCCGTCCGGGTCCGTCAGCGTGAACTCACGCAGCCCGTAGTCCTGGTCGGCGAGCGGACCGACGCCCGCCGCACCGAGGTCGCGTACCTGCTTCCACAGCTTCGCGGCGTCTGCGACGTGCAGGAAGCACGTCCCCGGTCCGGTCCCGTCCTGGTCCGCGAAGTGCAGCTCGACGCCGCCGCTGTGCAACAGCAGATAGCCGGGGTGCCGCTCCGCCTCGACGAACCCGAGCGCGCGGTAGTACGCCGCCGTCCGGTCCAGGTCGCTGCTCGGCAGGATCGGGATCGCCACCCGCACGACGTGGCCGGCGCGGCGCCGCCGCCGGGGCAGCAGCGACCGCAGCCGTACCTGCCGCAGCAGCGAGACCCACCCGGCGCGCCGCGCCGCCCACAACGCACAGCCCGCGCAGATGAACACGCCGGGCGTCACGCCCAGCTCGGCGACCCGCCGGCTGGGCAGCTGACGACCGCAGCAGCCGCATCGCCGGTGATCGGAGGCGTGCGCCGTCCCCTCGGTGAGCGTCATCGACCCGCCCTCTCTCGCAACGCGGCGACCAGGTCGGTCACCTCGGGCACTCCGGCGAGTCCCGCGGACGTGCCGTACACCCGGCAGGTCAGCCCACCGACGGTCGCCGGCGGACCGAACAGGTCCTCACCGTCGACCACGAACGTCGGCGACCCGGCAAAGCCGACGGCCGCGGCCGCCGCCTCCGTCTCCACCGGCACCAACTCGATCCGCGTGTCGGTCCGGCCCACTCGGTCGAGTGCCGCGCGCAGCCGTTCACCGGCCGCCCGCCAGTTGGGGCAGCCCGCGAAGTACAGCATCGACACCCGCATCACCTCATCCTGGCCCCGCGTGGGGCGTCGCGGTAGCCACGCGCCGCCGAAATCACGCCCCGGCGTCCGGTGGTCCGCGGGCGCGCGCCGGCGTCCGCGTTGCTGCTACAAGGCGGCCCGGCCAAGGCGCGCGTATGCCCGGCGCCGTGACACCGGCCTGCCGTGGGCAGCGCTCGCGCTGTCGGAACGCCAGGTGAGCCCACGCGCCCGGGGGACGTCAAGGGCGCGAACCATCTTGACACCCGTGTCGCTGGCGCGACGTCAAGATCGTTCGCGCTGGTTCCTTGACGCCCCCGGCCCCGCGGGCTCCACCGGCCCTACCAGCGCGGCACTGGCCACGGGGGCCCAGCCTCCGACCCGGGCCAGGCGGCGCACCCACCGACCGGTCAGGAGGACCGTCATGCAGTACACGTTCACCTTCGAGGGCAACCTCGGATCCGCTCCGGAGCTGCGCTTCACCCCGTCCGGCGTCGCGGTGGCCAAGATGTCCGTCGGGCACAACACCCGCCGCCGCACCGCCGACGGCAAGTGGGTCAACGGGCCCACGCTGTGGATCGACGTCACCTGCTGGCGCGAGCTCGCCGAGCGCGTCGCGCAGCTGCGCAAGGGCGACACCGTCGTCGTCGACGCCCGCGACGACCTGTCCGCCTGGGCCTACCTGGCCCAGAGCACCGAGAAGCCGGCCGCCCGCCTGCAGGTCACCGCGAACAACGTGGCGGTCAGCATGCGCTTCGCCGAGGCCACGGCCAGCCGCACGCCGCGCGCCGCCGCGACGGACGACATGGACGACCCGTGGGCCGGCGCCGAGCCGACCGACGTGCCGGACAGCCCCGCCGCCATCACCGAGATGCAGGACGCCTGAGCAACCGTCGCGGGCCGGCCGCACACCAGCCGGCCGGCCCGCCTGCCCGATCCGGTACGCCCGTCGCCGCCCCGTTGGAGGCACCACATGTTCACCTGCGTCATCGAAGGCAGCCTCACCAGCACGCCGACCCGCGGCCACACCCGCGACGGCGCGGTCTGGGTCCAGTTCCCCGTCGTCGTCAAGGACCGCTACCGCGACCACGCCGGCCGCTGGATCGACGGCCGCCCGATGTTCTTCGACATCGTCTGCTGGCGCGACCTCGCCGACCGGGTTCAGGACCTGGCCCGCGGCGACCGCGTCGTCGTCGAGGCTGGGCAGCTGCTGCCCTACCTCAGCGACTCCGAGCTGCCCGCGCTAAAGGTCCACGCCCGCAACGTGTCGCTGTCGATGCGCTACACCGCCGCGCACACCGGCCCTCGGGTGCGCCAGCGCAGCGGCGACGTCGTCGTCACCGCCGACGGCGAGCGCATCGCCGCCGAGGCGTACCCGGACCGCGTCAGCGACCCGGAACTCGTCCACCACTGACCGACGCCGCGGCGAGCCGCGGCACCCGCCTGGCGAGCCCGCCGACCGCCTGGTCGGCGGGCTCGCCGCACATTCAAGGAGTCCGACCGATGAGCTCCAGCCCCAACCCGACCCCCACCGATGACGACCTGGTCGCGCGCCGCGCCGACGTGCGCCGCACCACGATTCTGCTGCTCCTCGCACAGTGGGGGCCCGGCTACCAGCGGATCACCGGCGACGGTGTCCGGTACGTCGCTGAGATCGCCAAGGCCACACCGGACGAGTGGCGGTGGCTCGCCGAGCACACCGCCGCCCACCCGGAGGTGTGGCAGGAGACCACCCCACGGGGCCACGACGAGTGGTTCCAGTTGCGCGCCGAGCAGGGCCGCCAGGCGTACGCCGACGCGCTCGCCGCGTTCCAGCGCGGCGACTACCCGACCTGCCGGGACCGCCTCGACGACGCCCTCGCGTACGGCAACCTCGTCGAGGCCGAGTGGGTCCGCCTGCACCACCACGTCACCCGCACCGAGGCACAGGCGAGCGATGGCGCCGCCGCGACGCCGAGGGAGGCCTGATCGCGATGCGCAAGTCCACGAACGCCGAGGCGTACCGAGCGATGCGCAACGCCGCCGACACCTTCACCGGCCGCCTGTCCGCAGTGCGGCTCCACGGCTACCGTGCCGCCACGATCCCGGCCGGGACCCTGCACGCCAAGCCGGCGCGCCTTCTCCGCCGCACCCTCGACCGGACCGCCGGCGCACCGATCGACCCCGACATGCCGGTGTACGCCGTCTCCTGCGACGGCACCCCGATCGCCTGGCTCACCCACCACGCCCGCGTCGTCACTCCGGCCGCCGACCTGAGCCCCTTCCAGACCCGGCACCAGCGCGAGTCCGCGCGCGCCCTCACCGACGTGCACCTGTGGGTGATCGTCGACCTGGCCGACGCCCGCGACCGCCGCGAAGGCCGCACCGCCGACGGCCCGGCCGGCGATCCCTGCGCGAACCGGCACCATCCTCCGCAGATCAGGATCGCCGCGCAGCACGACCTGAGCCGCACCTGGTGGCTGCCGATCAGCGGCGATCGCGCAGCGACTCTGCACGCCGCCGGGCAGCTGGCCGGTACGCACGAAATCCGCGTCATTCAGGCCGTCGGCTACGGCTACTACGCACGCCGGTCCAACCGCCTCGACCTGGCGGTGCTGTGCACCGTACACCGCCTCGCCGACGCACACGGTGTGCCGCCGTCGGTGGTGGGCGATTGGCTCGCCGACGCCGAGCCCACCGGGCAGCCGGATGCCCTCGCCGCCGCATTCGCTGCGGCGTACCAGGGCCTGTACCCCAACCGGGACAGCTTCGTCGACCAGGTCCTCACGGAACGCGGATGGCGCGCGGCCATGACGACCGCCGGCATGCCCGACCGCTACGTCGACCGATCGACGCTGAGCGCCGACCTGTTCAGCGCGTACCGCGACATCAGCGTGGGCGCCGGCGGCATCGCGGTGGTGCGACGTACCCGCGCCAGGGGTTGACGAGTCCATGCCCTTCCACCTTCGCGCCGCGCTCGACTACGCCCGCGCCGGCCTCCCCGTCCTGCCCATTCACACACCCACCGATGACGGCGGATGCTCCTGCCGAGAGCCTGAGTGCGCGAGCCCTGGCAAGCACCCGCGGGTGCGCCGTGGCGTTCACGCCGCCACGACCGAGCCCGAGACCCTGCGGCGGTGGTGGAGCCGGTGGCCGACCGCGAACATCGGCCTGCGCACCGGCGTGAAGTTCGACGTCTGCGACATCGACGACGCCGCAGCGTGGCACCACCTCACCGCCCTGCTGCAGCGCCACGCCCCGCACGGCCCGCTCGCCGCAACGGGCCGCGGATGGCACCTGTGGTTCGCGGCTACGGGCGCCGGCAGCCGCGCCGCGATCCTCGGCGGAGTCGACTGGCGGGGCCGCGACGCCACCGTCGTCGTACCACCGTCGCTGCACGCCACCGGCGTCCGGTACCGATGGCTGCGTAGGCCCACGCATCCGCCCCCGCCCTGCCCGCCGGCACTGCTCGCCATCGTTCGACGGCTCCCGGCCATGGACCTCGCCCCGGCCGGCACGGTGACGCACCGGGGCGCGTACGCGGCCGCCGCCCTGCTCGCCGAGACCCAGCGGGTACGGTCGGCCCGGCCTCCCCTCGCCGGACGGCCCGGCAACCGCAACGACAGCCTCAACCGCGCGGCGTTCAACCTCGGCCAGCTGGTCGCCGCCGACCTGCTCGACGAGGATACCGTCCGGGCCCGGCTCACCGAGGCGGCGCTCCTGACCGCGCTACCGCCAGCTGAGATACGGCGCACGCTCGCATCCGGTCTCACCGCCGGGAAACGCCATCCCCGGGTCCGGGCCGCCGGCGGTCCACACGAAACGGCCCGAAGCCCAGCAACGCGGGACACCGGGCCGTCGTGACCGTCCCCGAGGTTCATCGGGGCCACGGATCCTCCGCCGATCTGTCCCACACCGGTAGCCCCGCCCATCCATCGCTCCCCACCACCGCCGCGGCCGGCTCCGGTGCCTCCATCGGCGTATCCACCTGATCGTCCGAGCGCCAAACGTCGGCGTACGACCATCCGATCGCATCGGGACCGTCGTTCTCGGGCGGCGCCACCGTCGCGGACACTGCCTCGACCGCCCGCGGCTCCCCCGCCGCAGCCAGCGCCTCCCGCACCGCAGTGATCGACAGCCCGGTCAGTTCCGCGATCGCGGACCGTTGCTCACCCAGCTCGGCGAGCGTCCGGACCGCCACCGCCGCCAGCGCCCGCTCCGAGGCAGCGACCCGCTCGGCGTCGTCGAGGATCCGCGCCGCCCGCTGCTGCGCCTGCTCGACGATCGCCGCCGCGGCAGCGCCGTGCTCGTAGAAGTCCGCCAACGCGGCCTCGACCTGCCGCTCCCGCCGGAGGCGGCGCGCGTCCCGTTCCTGCTTCATCTGCTGCGCCTTGCGCAATGCGGCGTGGCGCGAGCCCTTCATTCGTGTCATATCGCGAACGGTAAGGGCGGCCGATTCGTTCGCCGAATAACACCGACAACCGCAGCCAACCCCAGTCAACCCCGCTCATCACTTCGACGTAAAGCATCGAAATGCATCGGGCGAGCCGCATTGAGCAGGCATGACACGTCAGTAGAATCCACTTCAGCAATGCCGAGACACCTCTTGCACTACCAGTGAAAGTGGTTCATCGTGGTGCTCCTACTGGCACGACCGGAGGCGACCGGCAATGGCAGGAAACGGCCGCGAAAGACGGCGCAGTGGTCCAATGAATCGTCGTGCCGCAGCTGGGAGCTCGGCGGTGAATCGGCCATGGTGATGACCGTCCACAAGCTCTCCGCCGGCGACGGGTACACGTACCTCACCCGCAACATCGCCGGCGGCGACGTCGACCGCACCCGTAGTCAGGACGCCGCCGCGTACTACACCGCCGAGGGCAACCCGCCTGGCACGTGGATCGGCCGCGGTGCTCCGCTGCTCGGCCTCGCCGGCACCCACGTCACCGAGGAGCAGATGCGGGCGCTGTTCGGCCACGGCATGCACCCCGACGCGGACGCCGCCATCGCCCGGCACCAGGCCGCCCACATTCACGCCGGCACGACGGACAGGCAGCTCGCCCGCGTCGCGGTCGACGCCCGCCGCGCGGCCCGCCTCGGCCGGGCGTTTCCCGTCTACGCCGCCCTGGCCCCGTTCGAGGACCGCGTCGACGAGCGCCTCGCCGTCATAACCGCGGAGACCGGGCGCGCGCCGACCGACGCCGAGGCGGCGAAAATCCGCCGGGAGGAGGCGGCCCGCGGCCGAGGCGGCGTCGCCGGCTACGACGTCGTCTTCGCGCCCGTGAAATCGGCCGCGCTGCTCTGGGCGCTCGATCCCCGCCCGCACGTCCGGCAGGCCGTCTGGGACGCCCACCACGCGGCGAAGGACGACACCCTCACCATGCTGGAGGAGCACGCGGCGTTCACCCGCACCGGCACCGGCGGCATCGCACAGATCGGCACCCACGGCCTGGTGGCGGTGGCGTTCGACCACTACGACTCCCGCGACGGCGACCCCAACCTGCACACCCACGTCGCCATTTCGAACAAGATCTGCGGGGACGACGGCGTGTGGCGGGCCCTCGACGGGCGGGCGCTGTACCGGCTCACGGTCGCGGCGTCCGAGCACTACAACACCACCTTCCAGGCCGCGCTCACCGAACGGCTCGGCGTCGCCTGGACGCCTCGGACGGTGCCCGGCAAGGACGACCCGATCCACGAGATCACCGGCATCCCGGCCGAACTGATCGCGCACTACTCCCGGCGGCGCAACCGGCTCTACGCCCGGTACGAGACGCTGCTGGCCGCCTACCGGCGCGAGCACGGCCACGACCCCGATGCCGCCGTGTGCCACCGGCTCGCCCGCCAGGCCACCCTCGACACCCGCCACGGCAAGAAGCCGCCGCGGTCGCTCGCCGCCATGCGCGCCGCGTGGACCGGGGAACTGCGCGACGCGTTCGGGCCGGGCGCCGTGGCGAGGGTGATGGCAGCCGTACCACCGCCGGACGCGGCACCGCGTGCCTTCGCGGCTCCGTCCGACGCGGACGTCACGACGCTGGCGGGTCGTGTCCTCGCCGCCGTGGCCGAGCACCGCGCGACCTGGACCGAGTGGAACGTCCGTGCCGAAGCCGAACGCCTCGTCCGGGCGGTCACGCCCGCCACGACTGCCGCGGCGGCCGCCGCCTTGGTAGGGCGGGTAGTCGCGGCGGCGCTGGCACCGGGCGCCAGCATCAGCGTGGAGGCACCCAGCCTGGTCGACGAACCCGCCGCCCTGCGCCGCGCCGACGGCACCTCGGTCTTTGTTCAGCACCGGGCCACCCGCTACACCAGCCAGGCCGTCCTCGACGCCGAACAGCGCCTCCTGACGGCCGCCCGCACCGCCACCCAGCACGCTATGCCGGCCGACACGGTCACCGCCGCCCTGCGCGACTTCGACCAACGCACCCGCCATCCACTCGATCCGGGACAGCGCCGGTTGGTGGCCGCCTTCGCCACCAGCGACGCGCTGCTCGCGGTCGGCATCGGCGCCGCCGGCACCGGCAAGACCACCGCCATGCGGGCCTACCTGCACACCGCACGCGCCCACGGGCGCAGCGTCGTCCCCCTCGCCACGTCCGCCGCATCCGCCGCCGTCCTGGCTGCGGACCTCGGCGTGCCGGCCGAGAACCTGCACAAGTTCCTCCACGACCACCGCCACGCTGCCCCCACCACTCCCCCCGGCGAGCCCGCGCCTCGTGCGGCAGCGTTCGAGGTCCGACCCGGCGACGTCATCCTCGTCGACGAGGCCGGCATGGCCGGCACCTTCAACCTCGACCGCCTCCGGGTCGTCGCCGTCCGGCACGGCGCGGTCATCCGCCTGCTCGGCGACCACCGTCAGCTGGCAGCCGTCGAGTCGGGCGGCGTCCTGCGCCTGATCGCCACCGACGTCGGCGCCGCCGAACTGGAGACCGTGCACCGCTTCACCGACCCCGCCGAGGCCGCCGCCACCACGAAACTCCGCGTCGGCGACAGCACCGCCCTCGACCATTACGAGACGCGGAACCGCATCCGGGGCGGATCCCGGCACGCCATGCTCGACGGCGTCTACACCGGCTGGCACGCCGACATCGCCGCCGGGAAGGTGTCGATCATGTGCGCGGCCGCCAACCGGGATGTCGCCGCCCTCGCCGCCCGAGCCCGCCTCGACCGCGTCACGCTCGGCCGGGTAGAACCCGGCGGCGTCGCCCTGCACGACGGCAACACCGCCGGACGCGGCGACTGGGTCATCGCCCGCCGCAACGAACGGCGCCTCACCCACCACAACGGCCGGGACTTCGTCCGCAACGGCGACGGCTGGACCGTCACCGCCCGCCACCGCGACGGCTCCCTCACCGTCCGGCACCTACGCCACCGCGGCACCCTCCGGCTGCCCGCCGACTACGTCGCCGCCCACGTCGAACTGCTCTACGCCACCACCGTGCACCGCGCCCAGGGCGACACCGTGGACACCACCCACGCCCTCGTCACCGGCGAAGTCGCCCGCGAGAACCTGTACGTCGCCGCCACCCGCGCCCGCGAACGCACCCACCTCTACACCGTCACCCACGAGCTGCTCGACCTCGACGAGGACCGCCGCCTCGACCGCACCCGCTACGACCCCGACGGCCGCGCCGCCCGCGAAGTGCTTGAGGGCATCCTCGCCACCGACACCGCCGAACTGACTGCCACCGAAACCATCCGCGCCGCCCAACACGACGCGGCCTCCCTGGCGACCCTCATGCCCCGCATGGTCCACGCCGCCGAACAGGCCGTCCAGCCGCACTACCGGCACCTCACCGAGCAGGTGTTCGGACCCGCGATGGCCGCCCGCGTCGCCCACGATCCCGCCTGGCCGATCGTCGTCCACACGCTCATGACTGCCCACCAGCAGGGCTGGCAGCCCGAACAACTCCTGGCCGCCGCCACCCGGTACGGACCGATGGACGACGCCCGCTCCGCGGCGCAGCTGCTCGCCTGGCGGCTGTCCGACGTCACCGACCACACCCCGGTCCCCGCCCCGCTGGCCCCGCCCGACCGCGCGCAGGCCGCCCGATACGCGGCGCTGCTGGAGCACCACACCGGCACCCGTCCACCCGTCGGCGCGCTGCAATGCACGCCGCCGGCGCTGCACAACGGCACCCCGGCGCGGCGCACCCCTGACGACGGGTACACGCCGGTCGACGCCGCCGACCTCGACCACATCACGCTCGACAACGCCTCCGCCGGCGACCCCGCCCGGCTCGAGGCCATCACCGAAGCGGATCGGCGGCATCTCGCGGCCAACGGCGTCGCGCGCGCCGAGCAACGGCCGCCTGAGACACTGCGCCACCATCAAGCCGTCACCGACGCGCTCGGCGACCGGCTCGCCGACGTCGTACGCCGGCAGCCCGGATGGTCCGCCCTGCACGCCGCCGTCGCCCGAGCCCACCACGCCGACCACGACGCCAGCCGGGTCCTCAGCGCCGTCGCGGGATCCCGCAGCCTGCTTGACGCCGGCGACACCGCCCAGGTACTGGCCTGCCGGCTCAACCGCTACCTCGCCGCCCAGCCCACCCCCGCGGCGGCGGAGCGGAACAACGGCACCTGGGCCACCATCGGCTGGATCCTCGCCGGCCACGAGCGCGCGGGCGGCGACCCGGACACCCTCCTGGCCGCCGCGCCGGGCGGCGTACCGCTGCACGACCTCGCCGCCCACATCACCGAGGCCGCCCAGGCGGCCGCGCTCGACCGCCGGGACCACCGTGCCGTCCCGCCGTGGACACCACCGGCCGACGCTTCAAGAGCCGGGAAGTCCGCGGCCTACACCGGCTACCTCACCGACTCCGAACGGGCGATCGAGGCGCGCGTTGCGCGGCTCGCTGACGACGCCGCGACCCGCCGCCCGGCCTGGACGACCGCCTTCGGCGCCGAACCGCACGACCCGCAGAAACGGGCGCATTGGCGCCGCCAGCTCGGCATAGCCGCCGCGTACCGCGACCAGTACGCCGCCGCCGACGACGACCCGCGCCACCCCCTCGGCCCATACATCGAGCCGGGCCGCGCCGGCTACCACGCCTACTGGCACGCCGTCGACGCGCTGGCAAGAGCCCACACCGGCAGCTCGGTTCCCAGCGACAATGCCACCCACCGGGTTGCCGTGGACACCTACTGGGCGCTTCCCGAGCCCGCCCGGCGAGCCGTGGCGACCACCGTCATCGGCAGGGTCGGCATCCTGTGGCAGGGCGACACTGCGTCACCGGATGAGGCGATCACCCAGCCGGTATACCGCTTCCACCTGAGTCGCGCCCTACGCGACCACGGACACCTGGCTCCCGATCCGAAGCCGCATGTCGAGGCGACGCGGGCCAGGGGTGAAGACGCCCGGCCATCCCGGATGAACCGCCTCAGGAGACCCACCACGGCCGGACCCCGTCAACGCATTCGTGCCGTGCCGCGACAGGAGCCTGCTGGCCGCTCCGGGCCGACGCCCGTCACTGAGCCGCGGCCGGTACAGCAAGATCCTGGACCGCGGTACCGGCTGTAGAGGCAGGCGCCATGGACCTGCGGCGCGAGCGAGTCCGGGCCGCTATGGCTGGCTATTCATCGACTCGACGACGGACTGCTCGATCGTCTCGAAGATGTCAGCGTCGGTCTCCTGTTGCCAGCCCGGCAGCTGGTCCCACGGGGCCACGTAGGACGGCTTGGGGTCCGGGAAGTGGCGGTAGATGTGTGCGACCCAGCACAGCGCCACGAACTGGCCCTTCTGGGTACGCGTGAGGTGCCGGGTGGCGCCATCGCTGCCCGCCACGAACGCGCGCACGAGGTCGTATACGGCCGCCGCGCTCTGCCGCTCCCAGTCCGGTGTCTCCTCCCACGGGGCGACATAGCCGGGCTTCGGGTCACCGGGATAGTGCCGCCGTACCCCGGCAATCCATGCCTCGCGGAAGATGCGGCCGTTCTCCACCGACACAGGGCGTCCTCTCGTCGTCCGGGCATTGCGTGCTGTCAGGCTCACGTCGTGCTGAGTTGTGCGATCTCAGCGTCCAGGTGCCGTACGTGCCGGTCAGTTCGGTACTCGGCGAGGTACGGACGTACATCGTGCAACCTTCGAACGACGACGTCGGAGCCTGTCTTTTCACCCTTGTCGACCGGTGCGCCACGGACGGGTCCGGGCCGCGCTTCGGCAGCGACGGTCGGCGACGTTCCACACCATCATGGCTTGCGCAAATGCTCGGGCACGCGCCCGAGCCAGCCATTCGCTCCTGACATGGCCATTCCTAGCGAAGTTCGGCGTCAGTGTCGACGGGCAACCAGCCTATGAAGCGCTCGTACAGGCAGGTCGGCGTTGCCCCCTTGGCGGCTAGAGGTTCAGCCGCCTCGTCCAAGCAAACCGCCAAGTAGATGCGCAGACTGGTCGGCTGACCGGCGTATTCGACCGCAAGATCTACCTTGGCCGGTGCACAGGGCCACGGCGCCTCGCACGCCGAGCAATCCCAGCACGGCCGGGTGGCAGTGTGAATGGTCATCGGTGCCCGTCCTTCGCTCGGCACCGCATGATCGATGGACGCCCACAACACCACCCAGGTGGAATCCGATCAAGCCACCGGCTCCCGCACACAACTGTCTGTCGGGGTGCGGCAACAGTGCTCGGGCCGAACGTCTCCTGGTGCATGCAGAGCGGGCGTAGGGACGCTCCGAGGCGGACGGACCTATCGCGCGTCCGCCCCGGAGCCGCCTGTGGCACGACGGCGTCGGCGTGCCCGACAACCGGAGACCTTCCTGCGCTCGCCACTGCACACCCCCTGCCGCCGGTTCCGGCGCTCGGGCGCCGTCGCGTCTTGAGCTAACCGGTGACGCGGCGATGTCGGACAGGTCTGCCGACGGCCTCCGACATATCGCCGACATCGGCGGCCGCCGTCTCGCTCGGACGGTCGAAGCACCATGTCTGCCGTCCGGCGGATCTGACACAATGCGTTCTTCCACGCCTACGGGAGGTGGTGGCGATGGCGGACTCGGCGGAGGTCCGGGAGGCCATGCGATCGCTTGGGCGCAGGCTCGCGTCGTTCCGCCGCGCCGTCCGTCTGAGTCAGGAAGCACTCGCCGACAAGGTGCACTACGGGCGAAGCACCGTGGCGAGCGTGGAGGTCGGTCTGCAGAACGCGGTCGAGGCGTTCTGGCAGCGTGCGGACGATGCGGTCGCCGCGAACGGTGAACTGCTGCGGGCGTACCGAAGTCTTGTGGAGTTACGTGCTGCCGAGAACCGCGCCGCAGCCAGCGTGTTCGCGATGCCGTCGATCGATCGGCGCGTACTCCCGCAACCATCACGGCCAGCAGCTGCCTATGTGCCGTTCCTGCCGGCAGCTCTGGACCGACCCGCGCTGGACTGGCTGGTCGGTGAGGACCCCCGCCGTCCGGTTCGAGATGGCTGTCGCCTCGACGAGGCGTTCGTTGTCGAAGCGGAGCGGCGGCTGGCGACACTGCGGGACCGTGACCACCAGCTTGGTGCGGGTGCCGCCTACCCCGACGTCATGGGCTTCCTGCAGACCGACGTGCGCCGCCTCGTCGCCATCAGTCCCGCAGACGGACCAATCGGCCGACGGGCCCACACCGTCGCTCTCGGCGCGTTCGAGCTGGCCGGATACCAGGCAGTCGACCTGGGCGCCGACGGTGTGGCACAGCAGCACTACCTGCGTGCCCTCGCGCTGACGGGTGCGGAGGGCGATCGGCTGTACGGTGCCTACCTCCTGGCGGTGAGCATTGGCCATCTCGCCCTGCACTGCGGGCACCCTCACCGGGGACTACGCATGGTCCAGACAGCCATCCAAGGCGGCGGCCCGGCCACCACACCTCTGGTCGGCGCGGCACTCCATGCCGTGCTCGCCCGGGCACACGCGCGTCTGGGCGAGGAGCGTAAGTGCTCCAACGCGTTAGCCGTCGCGGAGGCGTCCCTGTCCCGAGCCGACGTGGACGACGAACCGCCGTGGGTCCGCTACCTGAGCCCCGCGTACCTGGCCGACGAGGTCGCCCACTGCCTGTTCGACCTTGGTCACTACGAGCCCGCCCGTCGTGAGATCGACCAGGCGGTCGCCGGCGTCGGCGCGAGCCGGGTACGGCGACTCGCGATCGACACCGCCCTGCTCGCTTCGACGCTCGCCAGGTCAGGCCGCGTGGACGAGGCGTGCGCCCGGGGCCGGGAGGCCACTGATCTCGCTCGGCGCACGACCTCCATGCGCACCGTGCAGCGGGTCGCCCAGCTGCGCCTCGATCTCTCCCCGTACGAACACGAGCGCGAGGTGGTCGACCTTTTCGACTACCTGCACGAGGTGCTGCCGGCCGCAGGTTAGCCGCCCGCGAGCGCTCGTAGCCGGTGTCGGTAGAAGGCGAGTTCGGCTTCGAGGGCGCGAGTGGTGTCGTCCTTGGCCCCGAGCTCGTGGCCGGCGGTACCGAGCACCAGCAGCTCCTGCGGCTTGCCATGAGCCGCCAGCGCATCGGCCAACTGTGCCACGTCGGAGAACGGCGCCACGTGGTCATCCGATCCGTGAATCAGCAGGACCGGCCGCTTGACCGCCGCGGCGCGGACCGGACCAGCGGGGCCAGCAAGGGCGGCCGCGTGTGGCCGTTGCCAACGTGGTGCGGTCTGTTGCCAACGCGCCGGGTCGATGATTGCTGAGCGGGCTACCGCGCCGGCGAAGACACCCGAGCGGGACACCGCCTGCAAAGCGGTGTAGCCCCCAGCGCTGGCCCCGGTGATGAAGACGTGGCCGGGGGCGGTGCGGCCCTCGGCGATCATGAGCTCAGCGGTCGCAACGCAATCGTCGACGTCTGCCGTACCCCACTGCCCGTACAGCTCCTGCCGGAACCGGCGCGAGTAGCCCGTGCTGCCCCGGTAGTCGACATCCACCACGGCGAAGCCATGGCTGCACAGGAACTGCACCTGCGCATCAGGACGCAGCGTCATCGAGGCGGTCGGCCCGGGATGAGCCCGCACCACCGTGGGAGCCGCCCAGTCCGCGGCGGCGCCATGCGGCGGATACACGAGGGCATTGAGCCGGCCGCCCGGTCCGTCGACACGGAGCTCCGTCGGCGCGATCGGTTGGAAACTGGCCCAATCCTTGCTCGGCGGTCGGCTCAAACGGCGCCACGCCTCGCCAGCGTCAAGATCGATCTCGATGACCCGGGACAAGGCGGTTGGCGAGGACACGATGCAGTACGCGTGGTTACCGGCCGCTGCGAGATACGGCTTGATCACGCTGAACGGCAGGTCCACCTGCTCCCGCCGACCGTCCGGTTGCTGGACGAGCAGGCGCTGGCGCGGGCCGTCGTGGACCGTCATGGCCAATCCCCCACCGGCCAAGTGCACGTAGCTGGAGTACCCCAGCTCCCACGGCGCTGCCGCGATGTCGGCGTCCATCGTCACGATGGGTCGAACGTCGGTGCCGTCCCACGCGTAGAGGCTCCACCAGCCGCTGCGGTCGGATAGGAACGTGAGCCCGTGTGAAGCGCTCCACTGCGGCTCGAGGACCGACTCGTCGTCACCGCCAGCGACCAACACGGGTTCAGCCAGCTCGCCGTTCCGGCGGTTCGCTGCCCACAGCTCGGTGGCGTCCCAGGGCATGCGGTCCCGCTCCCAACGCAACCAGGCGAGGCGGTCACCGTACGGACGAGGAGCGGCCAGGAAGCCGTCGGTGCACGTCAGGACCTGGGACGACGCGCCGGGCCCGACATGGACCAAGCAATCCCCGTCCGCCGTTTCACCAACAGCGAGGAGACCATTGCGGTCGGGTGTCAGATCGCCGAAGCCCGCCACGCCGTCGAGCAGCACTTGAGTGCCGGCACCCACGTCGAGCAGATGGATTCGACCGTCACTGCGGTCGACGTACCAAACTCGCGACCCGTCCACGGCATAGGCGCCACCCCCATACGCATGGATAGTCGAACCCACGTCAGCACCCGGCGGCGTCACCTCGGCGAGCTCACCGCTGACTAGGTCCGCCCGAATCAGGGCTACACGACCCCCGTCGCCAGGAAGCGATTGCAGCCACCACGCCGCACCGCGAGCGAGGCTGACGGCGTCGTAGGACGCCACCGCATGAGCGACCCATGCAGCGTCCAAGCCCGGGCGCTGCAAGGGCTCCTGCACGTGGATCGCCCTCCCCCCGCTTGACGGCGCGCTTCCTGCTCGGTTCACAGTGACATCATCGCGGCCGGTTGGATCGAGCGACGGAGCCTCCCCACCGCGTCAGTCTCGATCTCTGGCAGCTCGTACAGGCAGTAATACATCGTGTCGATGACCTGGCTGCCCCTCATTACGGCGTCAACTGATCAATCTCCAGGGGTGCCCGTCCTCACGTGATGGACCTGACATGCCGATGTGAACGTGCCAGGGCGAGCCTTCCGAAATCGTTATCGCGCTAGAGGCCCATCTGCTGATGATGCGCGGCTAACGATTTGCCGCCCCAGCACACTGGTCGGCCTGTGCCAGGCTCGTCATTCTGGCGCAGGCTGGTCGCCGGCGGGCGCATTCATTGCGGGGCCGACTGCAAACGGCGGGGGCGCGGGATGCTGATACCTCAGTGCCTCTAACGGCTGCAGATCGAACATAGGGCGCAGCTTCTGGTGGAGGTCGCGCTCCTCCAAAACGTTGTTCGGCAGTTCGAGATGCAGACGTTCGTATACGGTGAATCGGTTCATAGCGACGATATTGGTCATCGCATTGCCGTAGTCGTGCGCCTGCACGATGGCACCTCGGTAGGATACGTACGCGAAGGTGTAGGGGATGAGAGCAGTCAGCAACCAGAGCCCGTCATCCCAAAAGAGGGCAACGTTGAGGACAAAAGCGATCCCGAAGATGGCTGCGGTTCGGACGGCCAGGTCCATCGCCGAGCGTCGGTCGTTGAGATAGTTCAGCTCGGTGTCAGGGGCTACGAGTCCGACCAACGGTAGAAGCGCGGAGGCGGGCAACCCAAAGGGTTCGCCTGCACCCACCTCATAGCGGCGGAGGACATTACCTAGGCGCGTCGGCATGACATTGTCAGCGGAATCTGGGTAATCGGAACTCAGTCTTGACGACTCGAAGTGCAGGCTAAGCAACTCCTGGTGTGCGTTTGCGCCCGCAGACTTATGCAATCGCTCGAGCTCGCCCCGTACATGCTTCGCGTCCCGCCGCAGTTCGTATAGGGCCGCCCGGCGCCGCCTGTGGCGATCGACCGCTAGGGAGCGCATGCGCCGCGACAACGCTCCCAGGCCCCAATAGCCCTCGGCTAACTGCACCATCATGTACTGCAAGGGATGCATGACGACGCTGACGGCGAGTGACACGAGGGTCAGCGCTGCGGCTCCGCCAAGATCCAGCTCGGAGACGGCGTCGCGGATGCCAATGTGGTCGGGAGGGCCGGTGAGTCCTCCGCTGCTGATCAGCACTGAGCAGTACGTCACCAGAAAGAGTGACGGAAGGAAGCTCACCAGGCTGAAGTATTGACCGATCGCCTGGCGGGCGCCTGACAATAACCCAGTCATGCGCCGAGCGGGTCATTGTCGATCACTTCATCCTCTGGGACGAAGTAGTTGCAGTCGCGTCCCTCGCAGTAGAGCCGCCCGTTCTTCTTGATCAAGAGGCGCCGGCAACGCGCAACATTGTGTCGCTTACCCGGGTCGCCACCACCTCCACGGGGCGGATCGATGCCCGGGGGTCGCAAGGTCGGCCCTTGGGTCATGAGGTGGAGTATCACCAGGGCCAGAAGGGCAGCGCTGAAGATCAGGCCAGCGGAGGTGGCGCGGGTCGAAGCGGCTCGCATGACTGCTCCTTCGGTCAGGAGCATCGTAACCGCCGTCGGCTGATCATTACCGACGGAACGGAAGGCGCCATTGTGGACCTTGGAGTAGCCGGTTGACCGAGTCTCGCACGGACCCGGAGTCGCCGTGGCTGCAGCGCTTGATCATTCTCGCCGACAAGAGTTCCTTGTCCAGGTCGTGGTGGACGTGGACCGCGGCGGCAGTCGTCGCGGCAGCGCTGGCGGGTGCCGCATTCGGCAAGATCGGCGCCCTGGTCATCATCGCGGTAGTCGTCGCCGTCGCCACGGTCCGGGTCAGTGAACAACTCTTCGCCGGTCGGGCGGGCGGCGTTCGCGGTCTGCTGGGAATCGCCGCCGGCTTCGTCGTCGCCATAGGCTTACTGGCCTGGGCCGACGCTCTACCAAAGGTCCCCGAAGCGGGGGCGGACCTGCGCGGTAAGGAGATCCACGAACTACGCGAGACGGACCTGCGCGGCGCCCAGCTATCGGGCGCCCGCTTGGAGAAGCTCACGCTGACCGGACGCGACTTCTCCGGCATCATCGCGCAGGGAACGTCTTTTCGCGACGCCCAACTGAGCAGGGCCATCTTCCGCGGCGCGGACTTGCGCGGGGCTGACTTCACCAGGGCTTGCCTAAGAGGGGCAGACTTCTCGGGCGCCAACCTCGACGGGGTCACACTGACCGACGCCGACGTAGCCGGCGCATTGCTCCCAAGTGACGCTACTTCGGGTGAGCCGTCTCCGCCGGCGCCAACAACCTCAGCAGTGCCATCTCCGACCGCGTCGCCCACTTCCAGCGTCCCTGCTCCCTCGACGCCGATTTGGAGCCGCTCGCCAGGTCCGTCGCGGACAGCAACGTGCTTGTAACCGCCGTAGAGTCGGATTGCTCGGGGCCCCCGGCAGAAACCCTATACACCTCTCAGCCGGTGACGGTCGTAGCGGGTTCGGTGAGCTGCCAGGTGAGTTGGCAGAACAAATGGGCGAGAGCACCATTGGCGCTGGCGACGACCAGCGCCCTCAAACCATGCAGCCAACATCCTATTTTCCGCCGCCCGTGCACGCGGACTCATCCCGCCGCCTGTCACTCGGTGACGGTCGACTCCGGCTGCTCGGCGTCCTGTTCTGCCGATGAGCGGACGCCGTCTAGATCGATCTACCGGTCCATTGCAGAGCCGGCAGGCTGACATTCCGGATGCCAATCGCGCATCTGAGAACAGGGCTCGGTGTCGGTCGCTCACGGTTGCTGGAGACCCCGACCAGCGGGCCAACGGCTTGCCAAGTCCGTCGCTAACGCGCCCGTCACCTAGAAGGGTGAATCCTGGCCCCCTTTACACCAACTTGTCCGCTTGTGGGATGTGAATCATTGACGGCGTCCAGAGCGGCTGATCAAGATAAGCCTCCTGCATTCAGGCGGGAGGTTCCCACCAGCATGTCCATGGCACCGAGCCCTCTAAGCACGCTGACCACGGGAAGCGGCATGTACCTGGCCTCCCTCCGACTCAATAATTTCCGGTCGTGCCGCAACGTCGAGGTCAAGATCCAGCCCGGCCTGACGCTGCTCGTCGGCGACAACAACTCGGGCAAGTCCAACATCGTGGACGCGATGCGGCTGCTGACCGCGCCGCTGAGCGGGCGGCGGGTCCGCTACCTGGAGATCGACGACGTCTCCACCGGCGCGAACGGGCCTATCGAAATCGAAGGCGTCTTTGATGGCCTGACACGGTTCCAGCTGGGCCAATACATCGGCGCACTCGACATCGGGACCAACAAGGCGCACTACATGACCAGGTTCCGGCCGGATGTGGACGCACCTCGCCGTTCCAGGGTGGAGAATTTGGCCGGCCGGGCCGCCGGGTCCGACGCCGAACCCGAGAAGCGCGACCAGATCCGGCACGTCTACCTGGCACCGCTGCGTGACGCCAAGCGTGAGCTGGACTCCGCCACGGGCAACCGCATGGCGCTCATCATCAAATACCTGACGAGCGAAGCGGACCGTACGGACTTCCTCGACCGGGCGATCGACGGGCTGCGCAAGCTCGAAGAGCACGACGTCATCACCGGCACTCAGAAGCGGCTGCAAGAACACGTCAGCGACCTCACCGACCCGGTGCGGGCGCAGGTGATCGGGCTCAGCTTTCGCGACGTCCGGCTGCAACGGCTCGCCCGTGGCCTGCGCCTGAAGATTGCCGAGCACGGCGTCGACCTCGCCGACATCGAGGACTCGGGCCTTGGCTACGCCAACCTGCTCTATATGGCGTCGGTCATCATCGAGCTGCGGAACGCGCAGGATGCTGAGCTCACGCTCTTCCTCGTGGAGGAGCCGGAGGCCCACCTCCATCCGCAGCTGCAGGCCGTGCTCCTGGACTACCTCCAGGAACAAGCCGCCAAGTCGCCGCGCGACGACACCGACGGTCCGGCCGGCCGCATTCAAGTCATCGCTACGACCCACTCGCCGAACCTGGCCAGCGCAGTGGGCATCCGCAACATTGTGGTCCTGCGCACCCAGGAGATCCGGACAACCCAGGAAATCACCGAGGAGGCCCCGGCCATCGAGGAGACGGCTGAGGGCTACAAGGAGGCCGAGGCGGCACCGACGGGCATTCAGCGTGGCACGGCCGCTATCGCTCTGTGCGACATCGACCTGACCGACGAGGAACGTCGCAAGATCGACCAGTACCTGGATGTGAGCCGCGCCGAGTTGCTATTCACCCGGCGCGCGGTCCTCGTCGAGGGGGTTTCCGAGGCCGTCATCCTGCCGCCGCTCGCACGCAACTGCGTCCTCGACAAGAGGGCGGCTAACTATGGGGCAAGGTGCCGCGAATTTCGGGCTGTGTCGATCATTAACATTGGCAGCGTCGACTTCGGCCCTTACCTAAAACTGCTCCTACAGGAGGTCAACGGCGTTCGGCTCGTCGACCGGCTGGTGGTCATCACTGACGGGGATCCCGACGTTGTCGATGACGAGGTCGACCTAGATGACGACCCAGACGACGACCTAGACGATGCGCCCAAGGCCGACGAGGCGGCGGCGAAGGAGGAGCCGGCGGTCACGCTCAGCCGACACGACCGGCTCGAGAAGATCGCCACCCAGCTGGGCGCCGACTCGATCCTCGCCGTGTTCGCCGCCGAGTTCACGCTCGAGGCCGATTTGATGAACCCGTTCCCTATAAACGGACCGCTGTTGGAGATCGCGTTCAAGCGTCAGAAGCCAAGGTCGGGCAAGTTCTGGAGCACGCTGAAGGCGAGCCCGAACCCGGCTGAGGTCTTCTACCGCAAGTTGCGCACCAGCAAGCGGTACATCGGCAAGGGTGAGTTTGCCCACGACGTCGCCGAGCTGATCCAGAGCGGCCGCACGTTCAACTGTCCCGACTACCTCACGCAGGCCATACAGTCGGCGATGCGGTAGGCGGGGCCATGGAGGAGATCGAGTTTTCGCCCGCGCAGCGAGCCCTAATCGACAAGCCGGGCAGCGTCTTCGTCCCGGCGTGTCCGGGAGCCGGGAAAACTCAGAGCATCGTCGAGCGCTTCATCCAACGCCCTGGCGTCCCACCCCGACAGGGCGTCGCTCTGTTGTCGTTCACCAACGCCGCCATCAGCGAGGCGCGTCAACGGTGCGACCAGCGGCCCGACCTCCTCATGTCACCGAACTTCGTCGGCACTATCGACGGCTTTATCAACCGGTTCATCGTCACGCCGCTGTACAAGGCGTTTACGGGCTTGGTCCCCACGTTCAAGGACTCGTGGCATTCCGTCCAGGGCACCGCGTTCGGGGTGGTGGGGGTGCCGCTGGAGTTCCAGCTCGGCTGGTTCGCGTTCGACCACGACGGCGCCAACGCCCGGCTCGTCAGCCACAAGATCCCGTACGCGCAGCGCAGCACCGTGGCAAACCTCCCCGACTGGCAGGTGAAGAAGGCCAGCGCCAGTGCCTCACGGCTCGCTCGCCGGTTCCTCGCCAACGGGGTGATGGACTGTGCGGCGACGCGGGTGCTGATGGAGCACTACCTCACCGATACGACCAACCGGACCCGTCTGGGTCGCTTAATGGGCGCCCGGTTCGGATCCGTCATCGTAGATGAGGTACAGGACTGTGACAGCAGCGACATCTTCCTCATCAACTTTCTGATCGACTGCGGCATCGAGACCGTCATGGTGGGCGACCTCGACCAGTCCATCTACGGCTTCCGCGGCTCTACCATCGAGGCGGTCAAGAGCCTCGTTGGCAGGGTCCCCAGAGGAACGCGATTCGACGGCAACTATCGAAGTTCTCCGGCGATTTGCGCCGTCGTCAACAGCTTGCGCGCCAGCGACGGCACCGACATCCCGCTCGGCAGATGGAAGGACGACCACTCCCCCGTGGTGCTCCTCCCCGTGAGCGGGTTCGGCCAAGCGCGGCTAAAGATCATCAAGGTCGCTGGGTCGATGGGCTTCGCGTCCGAGGAGATAAAGGTGCTCGCCTACGCCGAGAAGGACGCCCGCGAATGCGCCGGAGCCTCCCCGCCGGGTGATAAGGGTGGCGGCCGACTCGTACATCTTGCCCAAGCTGCAGCGACCCTTCGAGATCTCCGCGCCAGCGCTCGAGTCCGCACAACGGCCATGCAGACGATCGAAGGGATCCTCCGCGGGCTCGGCCAAGACGACGATTGCGTGCGCGCCGACGCTGAATTCCTCGACTCCGTCGGGCTCACCCCTCGCACGTTCCGGGACGGTTGCCTGCGGCTCGCCTGCAGAACCGCACCCTTCGACGGCCCACCAAGCGCCTTCCGTGCCGAGATGCGCGACGGCATTAAGGCGTTGGGGTGGGACGCCTGGATCAACACTGGCGGCCTTCGCTCCCCGAGCGGTGACACCTGGCCCGTCCTATTGGTCGACGAACCCGACGCTCTCGACTGGTCGACGATCCACGGCTTCAAGGGGCTCCAAGCGACGGTTACCGCTGTCGCGATTCCGCCGCTACCGAAGCGCGCCACCACGCCCGACGGGGTAGGGCTCTGGAGCGAGGGCGTTCCTGGCGAGAGCCGACGGGTACTGTACGTCGGCGCATCCCGCGCACAGCGCCTGCTCATTCTGGTCACCGCCGCCTCCCAGGCGGCCGCCGCAATATCCTGCCTTCAACGGGACACCGTGCCCTTCGTGGTGATATGACGCTGAGCCGGATTCACAGATGATTCGGTTCGATGGCTAGACGAGATGATGCCGTCGAACCATTCGACGGCGTTCTCAATGAGTCCGGTCGCCGCCCTCGTGCGCCAAGCACGCAACCTGGGCCAAGCATTCACATGCCGCTGAGGATGCGCGGTGACTGATCGCCGATCGGAGCCCTACGGATCCTGCAGAAGCTTCGGATTCGCCCAGTCGGCATGACGATCCAGCTTTGCGATCGTGGCCGGATCAGTGATCAACAGCCATGTATGGGTGTGGGCGATCCACCAGTGGTCGCGGTAGCGGACGATGTCGGTGATGATGTCGGACAGCGGCACCACGTCGCCGCGCTCGCTCGCTGCGCGGATCTCCTCGTACGTGACCTCCAGCGGATACCCGGCATCCCTGTCCTCGTTCAACCGGCGAGCAGGCTCGGCCATGGTTCGACCTCCGGCCTATCGCTCGATGCGGGGTATCGGCGACGCCGGCGGTGCCAGGGGCGCGGGTGGGTGCAGATGCGGATCGAGGCCCGCCGTCCGCTCAGCTACCGGCTCAGTCCGTGGTCGGGTCGAGTCAAGCCCGCCGAGGTGCGTAGCCAGGGACCTTTGGATGTCATCGGCAACGAGGTCGCGACCGGCCTCGATGGCACTGCGCGTGGTTCGCGTGGTCGCGAGGCGGTGTAGCAGCGCCACATCCGGTTCACGGGCGTCCGCTCGAACCCCATCCGGGTCCCGCGGGGTGAGGGCGCGCGTCCGCGCCATCTCCCAGCAGACGATGACCTCGTCGATGTCCTCGCCGTCGTAGCCGAGCCGTACGAGCGTCTCGAAGACCTCCCGTCGTTGCTCGCTGGTGAACGTGTCGCGGTGCACGAACACCGCGATGTCGGACGCCTGCTCCGGGTGCTGGAGCAGGTCGGCCAGGAGTTCCTCCTCCGTGGCGACCCGCCACTGGTCCACGGGCCCGGTGCCGACATGGTCGGGATCGGCGGCTTGGAAGGTGTGAAACGCGGCGTACACCTCGGCCTGGCGTGCGAGCGCGTCGGCGAGCTTGACGAGGTGGGCCTGGCCGTCGACGTCGACGGTGTGGGCGGCGGCGGTGGCGATGCGCTCGGCGTGCGTCGCGACGTCGCGCCGGAAGCCGGCCGCTTGCACCATTCGCGCGTAGGCGGCGACGTGGGCGGGCTCGGGGCAGGCGTTACGCACGTCGGCGAGCCATGACGCGTCGACGCCTCGGGTGTCGGCGCGCAGGGCGACGACATTGATCAAGGCGTCGCCGTACAACGCCGGGTAATCGTGCCGCAGCTTCGTGATGACTTCGAACAGGGTTCCGTGGGCGCGGTGGGCGAAGTCCTCGGCGCGCAGGTAGCTCACCTCGGCCGGCGGCGGCTCCTCGGCGAGCAGGGCGCCGATGAGGGCCAGTTCAGCCTGGTCGGCCAGGGAATGCATCAGCTGGTTCCCCCTTCCAGGGCGGCGCGGCGGGCGCGTTCGGCCGCGACCGCGGCGTCGGCGACCGCCATCCGGTCGGCGGCGGAGTCGAGTTCGGCGGTGAACACGGGATCCGTCACGACGGTCCAACCACCGTCGGGGTGGGCGGTCCACCACTGGTCGCGGTAGTGCACGTAGTCGGTGATCTGCTGGCCGAGAGGTCGCGCTTCACCGCGGTGCAGGGCGTCGTGGATCATCGGGTCTCCTATCCGCTGGTCGCCGGCACGCGGCTTGGCCGTGCTCGCGAGCAGGGCCGCCGGTACGGCGGCGAGGGGGTCAGCTCTCAGCCACTGGGCGCAAAGGTCGGTGTCCGCGGCGGCGAGGGCGGCCGGGGTGCGGTGTCCGGCGCGGCAGCCGGCGGCGTAGATCGTCGTGGCGGCGTGGATGACGTGGCGCAGTTCGGCGTGCCAGTAGCGGGCGGCCTGCCCGGCCGGCTGGTCGGCGGTATAGATCTCCCCGCGCCAGGCCTTGAGTGCGGCGAGCTCCTCGATGAGGCCCGGGTGCAACGGCCAGCATTGGGGCAGGCGGTGCTCGGTGGCCAGTTCGTAGCGGTCGTGCAGCCAGATAACCCACTCGACGAGTTCGATCCAGGCCGCCTTGCGGTCGGTGGGCGTCATGGCGTGCCATTCGCGCACCAGCGGGCCCGCAACGCGTGGCTTGCCGCCGGCGCCGGCGGGGCCGCTGGGCAGGCGGCGAGTCCGGAGGGCCGGGCCGGCGGCGCCGCGTCCGCCCGGTCGTAGCCGGGCGACGGGTGTGGTGTCGTAGTCAGCCACGGCGCGCTGCGTCGGCGTGGGCGGTGAGCGCCGTCTGGGTGTCGGCCACGCTGCGGGCGTAGTCGGCGGCGTTCTCGGATTCGTAGTGCCGGACCATCGACACCAGGACCGCGGGGGTGGTGGCGTGCACGACGAGCGCCTGCCGGCGGTCTTCGGACAGGGTGCGGACGCGGTCGGGGGCGAGGGTCTTGCGGTCGGTGAGGTTGGCCTGGTCGGTGACGCCGTGGCGGTGGTTGTGGGTCCACGAGTGGACGGTCTCGCGGTACTCCCCGGCCAGCTTGGAGAACTCGGCGAGTTCGTCGCCGGAGAGTCCGCCGAGGGCGATCTTGGTGGTGGCGGCGCCCCAGAGCATGTCGGCGCCGTCGCGGCCCCAGCGGTGCCGGGCCTGGGCGATGTCCTGCAGGACGGCGACGACGAAGATGCCGGACCCGGCCGCGTAGGACATGAGCGCGGGCAGGCTGGGCAGCGGGGCGACGTTCGCGACCTCGTCCAGGATCAGTGCCAAAGGCGGGTCGATGCGTCCGCTGGTGGTGCGGTCGGCGAATCGGCGGGCGACGACGGTGAGTTCGTCGACGAAGGCGGAGATGAGCGGGGCGAGGTCGCCGGCCTGTTTCTCGTCGACGAGCAGGTACATCGTTCCCCGCCGGGTCAGCACGTCTTCGAGGTCGATGCTGTCGCCCGGCTCGGGGCAGAACACGTCGCGGGCGGCGTCGGAGAGCAGCGGCGCGACGGCGGTCAGCACGGTCGTCCACATGTTGGAGCGGGTCTCGACGGGTGAGCGGTAGATGGTGTCGAGCATCGCGGCGACGCCGGGCGCCGCACCCGGTGCGGCGGCAAGCAGCCGAATCGGCTCGTCGTCGGACTCGTCGAGGGCCCAGCGCAGCACGTCGGACATGCTCCGCCCGGTCAGGGCGGCCGCGTGCAGCCACGCGGCGAGCAGGTTCGTGGCGGTGGCGCCGAAGAAGCCGGCGTTGGTGGAGTCCGCTCCCCCAATCTCGGGCTTGCCGACCTGCACCATGACGTCGGCGCGCAGGCGGGCCTTGTCGAAACGCTCGCAGTCGCTGGTCGGGGACCAGCGCAGCGGGTGTGGCCAGCGGGTGCCGGACAGGTCCATGACGGCGACCGGGCCGCGGTCGGCGCGCAGGGTCATCGTGTTCAGGACGACGTCGCGGCGCACCGACGTGACGAGCGCGGCCCCAGGCCAGGCGCGCAGCCACGGAATGATCACCTGCGAAGTCTTGCCCTGCCGCGGTGCGGCGAGCAGCAGGACGCTGGTGGCAATGGGCAGCCACAGCCGCCGACCGAGGGCCCGGCCGAGGTCGACGGCGACGTCGCCGATCGTGCAGATGCTGATGGACGGCCGCATTGTCGCGGTGCGGGCGAGGACCTGTTTCTCGCCGAAGGCGTGGCGGATCTGCCGCGGGGAGGCGAAGCCACGGTGCTGGCGTCGGTCGCCGAGCCAGCGCGATGTACCGATGGCGCCCAGCGTCGTGAGCACCAGCATCACGCCGGCGGTGGTGTAGAAGCCGGCAGGCCCGGGCAGGTCGGGCTGCGCAGCGACGGGCCACGCCTGGCGAGGATCGGCCAGGTGCCCTGGCAGCCGGGCCAGGATGGCGCTGGTGTCACCGAAGCGGGTGTGCGGCCACGCTCCGCGGAAGACCAGGCCCGCCAGCTGGCCGACCGTCCACACGCCGATCAGCGCCGTCGCCGCGGCGGCGAGGGCGACGGCGAACAGGTAGTCGGTCGGCGACTGCAGCAGCGGCCGCCGGACCATCGTGTGATCAGCCATGGCCGACCTCCACCGACGTGGATCGGGCGGCGCCGCCGGTCGGCGGCATGGTCATGCGGGCGTTGGTGTAGAACAGCCGGCGCTCGACCGGGTGCAGCACGGTCTGCACGACGTGCGACGCGCGCAGACCGATCTTCCAGATCGCGCGGCCGACCTGCTCGCCCGACCAGGAGGCGATGTGGGCGCATTCGGTGTCGGTCAGGCCGATGGCGTCGCGGGTCATCTGCAGCGGCTTGGTGTCCTGGTGCAGGCAGATCCGCACGTCGCAGGAGGCGATCAGGTTCTGCGCGATGGCGACCTCGGCCGAACCTTCCGGGCCGACGGCCTCGAAGTCGGCGAGCCGGTGGGTGGCGAGGACCTGGATCGTGCCCTGGGCGCGGGACAGCCGCAGATCGGAGTCGATCTTGCGGACCATCGCGGGGATCCGCATGGCCCGCCACAGCTCGTCGCGCACCACCAAGCGGACCGGGCCGTCGGGCTCGTCGACGGCCGCCTGCCCCCAGGAGGACACGCAGGCCAGGGTCATGGCGACGGTGTCGTCGCCGCGGCCTTCCAGCCGGGACAGGTCCACCGTCTGGATCGGGGCGTCGAAGTCCAGCCGGACGGTGGTGGGCCCGTCGAACAGGCCGGACAGCGAGCCGTGGACCATGTTGCCGAGCGCGTCGGCGGCGGGACGGATCATCTCGCGCAGCTCGTGCGGGTCGTCGCCTCGGATGCGCAGCTCGTGCGCCATGTCCGCGGTCGGGTCGCGCAGCAGCGCCCAGACCTCGGGGATGGTCGGGTCGCGCAGCTGCCGGTACCGGGCTCCCCCGCCCGCCGCGTGGTGGACGGCCAGTGACACGGCGGCTTCCTCGGTGGGGGTGAGCTTGCGGTCGAGGCGGACGACGAGGAGCGCGGCGAGCAGGGTGAGGCGGCGGCGGTGGACTTCGTCGAGGCGTTCCCGCAGCCGGTGCTCGTCGGCGGGCAGGTTGCGGCCGAGCGGGCCGGCGTCGAGGGGGTTGAGCCTGGCGGGCAGGCCGGGGCCGATCTCGACCGGCTCGACGCCGACGGCGCGGGCCAGGTCGGCGTACTCGTTCTTGAGGTCGCCCGGGATGAACATGCGCACGCCGTACGCCATGAGCCGGTGCCCGATCGCCTTGATGGTCGCCGACTTGCCGGCGCCGGGGACGCCGGTGATCAGCATGTTCGGGTTGGTGATCAGGCCGCGGTGCAGCCATTCGAGGGGGTGGCAGGAGAAGGCGCCGCCGGAGAGGGTGTCGACGCCGATGTAGGCGCCGACCGGCGGCAGCGACGCCCCGTACAGCCAGGGGTAAAGGCCCTGGACCTGGCCGGTGCTGCCACGGAAGGTCGGCACCGCGGGCGGGATCGGGGCGCGGCCGGCGAACGGGCGCGCGTACCCGCGCCGCGGCGGCACTCGGTGCTGATCACCGTGCTGCCGCGGCGGCTTCGGCGGCTTACCCGCCTTCGGTACGGCGACGGCGGGTGCCAGGATGCCGCCGAGGTCGGCGACCGGGAGTTCTGCGCGGCGTCGGAACATGACATCACCACCGCCGGCGGGGCAGCCCGAACCCCAGCGGAAGGGCGGACATGGCGAAGCCGACGTCCTGCGCGAACCACATCCGGCGCAGCTCGATCCGCGCCGCTGCCGCGTCGGCCTCCAGCGCGGCGCAGGCGTCCTCGAGCTCGTCGGGCCGGGTGACGGTGAGCGTGACGTACGCGGTGAACCGGACCAGGCCGTGCCCGGCGGCGCGCTCGGCGTCCTGCGCGGTCGCCCGGTCCAGGGCCGCCTGCTCGTGCTCCGGGACGATCTGGCCGGTGCGTTGCCGCATCCGCACGGCCACCGAGCGGGAGGTGCGCTCCCGCATGACCTCCCGTTCCGCCTCCCGCGGGCCGAGCGGCTCGACGTGCAGCGAGAACGCGCGGCGGTGCTGCCCCTCGCCCAGCAGCGGCGCCAGCGCGGTGGAGTAGATCTGCGAGCGCGGCCAGTCGTGCACCCAGTAGGTGACGGAGCGGCCGCCGTCGTGGAGGTAGCAGCCCGGCGTGGACTCGGCGGCGGCCGGGCCGGCGACGCCCGGGTCGACGCCGGGCGGCGTGCCGGTTGCGGTGTGCTGGTGGGCGGCGCGCCGGTCGGCCAGGTGCCGGGTGATGTCCGGGTCGTACGCCGTCCGGATCACCTCGGCCAGGTCCCGGGGTGCCAGCCACCGTTCGACCTGCAGGTCCGCGGTGCCGATCGCCGCGGCCAGCGCCCGCAACTGCCGGGTCAGCACGGCGGCCGCGCCGACCGTGCCCCCGCCGGCGTTCTTGATCTGCCGAGCCAGCCGGCGTGCGTCCATCGTGAACGCCAGGTACGCCTCGCGCTGCGACGTGGCCAGGGTGGAGGTAGCCAGCAGCCCGGCCGTGACATCCGCGGCTACAGCGGGCGCGTCCGGGTGCACATGGTCGGCGTGCCAGCGACGCAGCGCCGCCCCGGATTCGGGGATAAGGCGTTGCAGCGCCTGGACCCGGGTGATCGGGTTGCCCTCGGTGCACAGCCCGGCGAGCAGGGCACCCCAACCGGCGACCCGCTGGTCACGGCGGGCGGAATCGACCAGGCCGATGCCGGGGAACCGCACGCAGGCGACGGCGGTGAAGGTGCGATCGATCGCGTGGTGGGCGATGGCGAGGGGCTGCCCGTCGGGCATCCGGGCGTCGAGGATCCGCACCGGGGCCAGGATGCCGGGCAGGTCCATCGGCTTGGCCGCGTCGTTGCCGCCGCTCGGGTTGAAGGCTCCGGAGATGAACTTGTGCTGCCCCCGACCGCGGGTGGCGCCGTACGAGACAGTCGCGACGGCCCACTCGTCGACGGTCCGGCCGCCCACCCGCAGGAACGCCAGGACAGCCAGGACGCCGGCGACCGGCCAGGCGACCACGGCGGTGGCGATGCTGGAGGCGGACAGCGGCCACGCGCCGGCCACGACCGCCGCGGCGAGCATGGCCACCCGCTGCCCGGACAGGCCGAACAGGAACGCCACCCGCTCCTGCTGCCACCCGAAGTACGTGCGCGCGCCCGAGTCGCGGTGCGCGACGTCGCCGCGGTCGCGTCGGCCCATCGTCAATCACGCTCCCGTTCCTGCTCGACCGCCTGCGCCTGCGGCGCGCGCTGGTGCTGAACCGGCGATGACCCGGTCGGCGGCGGTACCGGTGGTGGTGGATCGTCGTCGTCGCCGTGGGCCGGTTCGTGGGCCGGCGGTGGCGGCGGATCGCCGTGCCGGGCGGGCCACGCCGGTGCCGCGTGGCGGGGGTATCCGGCCGGGTTGGCGTGCGGGTTCGCACGGTCCAGACCGGCGTGCCCGGCCATCTGCTCCGACTTGCCGACGAGCGCGTTCGCGCCCTTCTGCGCCGTATCCAGCACCGCCTTGGCGGCAAATACCGCGACGGCCGCCCCACCCGTAGCCGCTGCCGCTCCCCCGGCCGCCGCGCCGCCCGACGCGCCGCCGACCCCGCCGGACGACGTCCCTGCCGCGCCCCCGGCGCGGCCCGCGTGCGCGCCCATCGTGCGGGCCTCGGCGGTCTGCGAGAACTGGTTCGGGTCCGCGCCGACCGGCATGCCGTTGCGGGCGTTCGCCGCGTTGGAGCCCGCGCCGAGCAGCCCGGCCAGGCCCATGCCGCCGCCCATCTGCACGCTGGCGAACGTGAAGAACCGGGCGATCGCCGGCCACGCCAGGGCGGCCAGCAGCAACACGACCAGCCCGGACAGCAGCGTGGCGACGTCCCGGGCGCCGCCGGTGACGTTGAGGCCGAGGGCGAACACCAGCGCGATCACCGGCTTGAGCACGATCAGCTGGATCGTCGCGCCGACAAGCTTGGGCCACCACGCCTTGGTGGTCTCACTGATCTGCCCGGCCGCGGCGATGGGCGAGGTGGCGATCAGGGCCACCAGCGCGGCGTTGCGCAGCAGCAGCTCGAACCACAGCACGACGACCAGCAGGATGCAGACGATCGCCAGGATCAGCAGCAGCGACGGCGAGGTGGTCGGGGCCACCGCGAACAACCCGGCCAGCTTGTCCCGCAGGCCCTCGGAGCTGCCGAACGCGCGGTTGACGATGAACGCGGTCACCTCGTCCGCGGCGACCAGGGCGACACCGCCGACCGTCAGCGTCACCATGAACGCCAGAGCCGCCTTGCCCAGGCCGACCAGCCCGTACGCGAGAGCGGATCCCTCGTGCGTCATCGCCGTCCGCGCGATCTGCACCAGCAGCAAGAACACGGCGACGAGCGCCGCCAAGCCGAGACTGGTCGCGTACACGTCACGCACACCCGGGGACTGCAGGTCGACCGAGCCGATGGTGACGAATCCGTTGGCGAAGAATTCCAGCAGGCTCACCGCGGCGTCGGCGAAGGACCGGCACACCGCCTCCCACGCGGAACCCGCGACGCCGCCCGCCACGCCACCGACCACGTCCCCGGCGCAGGCCAAGGGGTTGGCCCAGCCGCACGGCTCAGCCGCCGGCGCCTCCGCCAGGGCGCTCATGACACGAAGTCCAGCCAGCCGGCCGCGACAGCCTCCGGGCTGCCCGGCTGTGCCTGCAGGCCACGATAGTCGCTGCGCCCCTGCGCTCGCTCGATGCGCCAGTCACCGTCGTCCCACCGCAGCGGTGCCGGAAACACTCCGATCCTGCTCTGCGTGCCGACGGTCGGCGTCGTCGTGATGAGGTAGGCGAGCACCAGGACGGTCACCCGGTCCTCGCCGGGATCCCGCAGCTGGTACGCCACCGGGCCGAGACTCACGGAGGTACCCGGCGGGACGTCGCCTGCGGCCGGCAGGGCGAGCTGCCGGCGCGTGCTGACCGTTCCGGCGGCGAGCTCCTCGCCGGCCGTCTTCCACGACCGCACGGCGATCCGCCGGGCGATCGACCGCGCCCGATCCGGGTCCAGGGTGGACCCCAGCTGCGTCCAGAACTCGACCGCCGCCGACACCGCGCCGGCAGTCGACCGCGGGAACCCGACGTGGAGGCCGTCGACCACCCTGCCGCCGCGCACCAGCCGGAGCGGCTCACCGGTCGGCCGGACGGCACTCGGTGGCGGCGCGGTCCCGGAGTTCGGCGCGACGCTGGGCAAGGCCGCCGGCGCGCGATCGTCGCCCCGACCCGTCACCCACAGCGCGAGCCCGGCGCCGACGACCACCGCCAGGACCACGGCCGACAGCCGCCAACGCGCCGAGGCGCGCGGTGCCGCCAGGAAGTCCCCCGACACGACCGGACCCCGATCAGGACGCCGCGCCGAAGACGTTATTGACCAGCGGGATGGCCAGCGCGGCCCCGACGGTCGCGATCAACGACCAGACGAACGCGCGCTTGCCGCGCTCCGCGGCCTCCGGCCGGTTCTGCAGGTTCCCGGCCGCCATGTAACCGAACGACACCAGCGTGATCACGGCGCAGACGATGACGACGCCCCACTTCGCGTACGAGATCAGCAGGCTGACACCCTTGGCCCCACCCGTGGGATCGACCGGTGCCGGATTTGGGACTTCCGCCAGGATTATGGCGGTCTCGGTGAGCAACGACATGGATCGGCTCCTGTTCCCCGTACGCCCCGGCAGGCGCACGAAAATGCGTGTTGAGCTGCGGAAACAGCTTCTCGTCACGCGAGATCGCCACTGTAAGAGCGAGACGACGGTCGAAGTCAACGGAAAGCAAGCAATCGGTTCATGGCTCTGCGTCGATATAGCCGTTCGGCGGATCTCCGCAGGGCCGATGCGGCACGCCGACATCACCGGAACGGCTGGCCGCAGTCGTGATCCACGCAGCCGTGAGCAGCCGAAACTGCGGCGGGTACATCCGTTGACAACGATGCGTGGACCGGGCGTAGCCTGACCCGATCTCGGTCACGCCCTGCCGATCCCACACCTCGCCCGGTCCACCGGGACCACCATCCCGTCGACGCCACGGGATACCTCCACATGCCCTCGCCGCGCCACGAAGGGGGGCTTCGCCGCGTGAAGCTTCGAGCGGTCCTCCTCGCCGTCCTGACGCTGCCCGCCGTCATGACGGCAGGTATCGCGGTGACGGCCGCGGCGGCCGGCGCCCTGGAGCGGAGCACGTGCAGCTCACCGGTCCCGCCAACCGCCTCCGGCGAGTCCTCTCCGGGCCTTCAGCAACTCAGCGCCGTTAAGCGCAGCAACGCGCGGGCGATCTACACGGTCGGGGTCCAGCTCGGCGTCCCGTACCGGGGCGAGGTGATCGCCATCGCGACGGCGTTGCAGGAGTCGAGCCTGATCAACAAGGCGGTCGCCACCGACCACGACAGCCTGGGGCTCTTCCAGCAGCGTCCGAGCCAGGGGTGGGGCACAGCGGCGCAGATCCTCGACCCGGTGTACGCCTCAACAGCGTTCTACCGGCGCCTCCGCGCGGTCAACGGCTGGGAACGGATGCCGCTGACCGAGGCGGCGCAAGCGGTGCAGCGCTCGAAATACCCGGCGGCGTATGCGAAGTGGGAACCGCTCGCGACGGCACTGGCCGCCGATGCAGCAGCCGCCACCGGCAAGATCGTCCTCACTGGCGCGTGCCAGCCCGTGTGTCCACCAAGCGGCGACGACGAAGCACGACCGACATGCGAGTGGGTCGCTCCGGTACAGGCCGGCATCGTCTCAGGGTTCCGCACGTCTGCGCGGCCGGGCCACGACGGGGTCGATCTGGGTGCGGCCCGCGCCACACCGATCCGTGTCGCCTCAGCAGGCAGCGTGATCATCGTGCGCTGCGACATCGAACCCGCCAGCTACGGGTGCAACCGCGACGGCTCACCCGCCACGCCCGGGTGTGGGTGGTACGTCGACGTGGAACACACCGACGACATCATCACCCGCTACTGCCATATGCTCGTCCAGCCGACGGTCGCTGTTGGTCAGCGGGTGGCCGCCGGACAGATCATCGGCTACGTCGGATCCTCCGGCCACAGCAGCGGACCGCATCTCCACTTCGAGGTGCATCTCGCCGGAGACCGAAGTGCGGCGGGCGCGGTGGATCCGGTGATCTTCATGGCGCAGCGCGGCGTCGACCTGTCGAAAGGCGAGGGGTAAAAGCACTAGGGCCGATCGTGCACGAACCAAGCATCACTGCGAGTGAGGGCGAGAGCGAGTTGCCATTGTTCGCACTGCAGGCTGCCGCCGATGGCCATCAACTGTCCGGCAAGGTCCCACGCCTGGGGCCCGGGCGCCGGTCGGCGTTCTGTGACGAATTGCAGCATCGTTCCCCAGGCGGCAACTAGAGCGGCACCCCACCGCTCATCCCACTGGCGCAGCGCGGCAGCCCACGCCGGATAGCCGTTCTCTCGGGCTGCTCCGAAGTAGGACACCCAGGCGGGAGCGAGCCACTGCGACGTCGTGGGCAGCAGGACCAGCTGCACTTCCGGCCACGTACGCCAACGGCCGGGGCCCGACGAGATACTCCGACCCCCTGAAGGCTTGAGCAGCCAGCTCAGGCACGGCCAGGAGCGTGTCGTACATCCACCGCTGAAGGACCGCCGACGTGGTCGGTGGGGCCAGTTGCTCGATCGCCGGAGCGACCATGTCGGAACCCGGGAACTCCTGGACGTAGCGCCCACGGTGGCGGCCGCCTGGTCCTGCCGCTCGACGAGTGAAACGCGGTGCGGGCCGCTACTTCATCACCTGCCAGACGGCTACGCCGAGCAGCATGGTGGAGCCGAACGATCCGGCGCCAGCCATGACCGCGAGCGCGGGATGGACGCCGGCCAGCGCTGACAGCGCGCCACCCAGGAGCCCTACCACCAGTGCAAAGAGCACCAGGAGCGCCAGAACGACAAGGCGGTAGCTCGCTGGTCCGGCTGGGGCCTGCTGACGCCCGCTGTGCGCTCGCGAGCCTGCCTCGTCATCCGCCCAGCGCGAGCTGCTGATCATCTTCGGCGTTACCCCGTCTTTCACAGACTCCATGCCTTCCTGATCTTGAAACGCGCGTCAGGAGCCCGAAGCGGCGTCTAGCTATGCGGGTGCCGTCGAGTGTCAGGCCCTCGCGTCGCCCCCGAACTCCGTCAACAGGGTGCGGGCCGCCGCGGACGGCGCTGGGCACTTATGCCAGGCTGATCAAAGTGGACGTCGCGGCGTTTCCGCTGCTCAAAATCATGTGCGGGTGCACAGGCGTAAGGTTTCCGCGTAACGCAAATACCATGAGTCACTGTGACTGACGCGCAGCGCTACTGCCGGATGTGCCCAGCTCAACTGCCAGCCGGTAGCCGCAGCGACCGCCAGTTCTGCTCCAACGGGTGTCGGCAACGCCGGTACGACCGCAGCCGGCGGCGCCGGAGGACAGATCCCGCCCGTTCGCTCGCCTTGGGGCGGCTCTACACCCTGGTCGACATGCTGGCGAGGCGCCTGCCGGAACCGGTGTTGCCGGCGCACCTGGCCCTCGCATATCGCCAGGAGTTCCGAGTTCCCTTCCAGGTCGAGTGGCTGCCGAGGCTGTGTGCGAGATGGGGGTGTGGGCGGCCGCTCCCTCCGTACGCCCGCCCCGAGCGGGCGTTCTGCCGCAACGCCTGTCGGCAGCGTGCCTACCGGCAGGCCCAGCGCCGCCAGGCCAACTCCGTGTCAACCTAGGTTGACATAAGGGCCATTAGCGCCCATGTCCTGGCGCGACGGGTCACGCCGCAGGCCCTGTTCGCTGCATGCCAGCGTTACCTCCATTATCTGCTGCTTCGTTAGGAACCCTTACCTGGGAGTCTGCCGTGTCGAAGGGTGCCCTCGGTTCACTCAACGAGACGGAGGGCACAGTGCGAGCACGGGTAGGGCCGACCGCCGGGTCGGCATGGCGGCGCCGCAATACACGCGTAGCCGGCGTGTTGACGGCGGTTCTGGCTGGCGGGCTGGTGCAGGTGACGGCGCAGCCGGTAGCTGCGCAGGAACCGAGCCAGTCGCGGCAGGCACCCTGCCCGGCGGAGCTGCCAACGGAGGTCGAGGCGGCGGCGGCCGCGCTTAAGTGTGGCGGCAAGGTCGGTGTTGCAGCCATGACATCGGAGACCACGCTGGTGTGGGCGCTCCCTTCCGGCGGTTTCCAGCAGGAGATCCAAGCGCTGCCGGTGCGGGTGAAGCAGGACAACGACTGGGTCCCGGTCGACCTGACTCTGACCGAGCAGGCGGACGGCACCGTTGCCGCGAAGGCACACCCACTGGGGGTGACCCTCTCCGGTGCCACCAGCCACTCCGGGGAGAACGAACTCGCCGCGGTTGGGTCGGGCGACGATGAGGTCGCGATGGGCTGGACGGGGCCGCTGCCTGAGCCCGAGCTCGAGGGACCCAAGGCCACGTACCGGGAGGTCAAACCCGGTGTTGACTTGATTGTCGAGGCCACCTACACCGGCATCGAGAGCTTCTACGTGGTGAAGAACCGCGATGCCGCCGACGAGGTCGCCAAGCTGGTCGTTCCGATCGCCGGCGACGACATCGCTGACCATCAGCGCTCGACCGACGGCACCGTCACCCTCGTCGACGACAGCGGCGAAGCGGTCGCCTCGACCCCGCCGCCGCTGATGTGGGACGCCCGCACCACCGCCGACGGCGACCCCGCCGCGATCAAGCCAATCACCATGACGACGGCCGATCGCGTCGCCAGCACCACCTCCGAGCTCGCCGGCGCCGGCGCGACCCTGACGCTGACGCCGGACCAGAACTTCCTCAACAGCCCCGACACCGTGTACCCGGTGACGGTCGATCCGCAGCTCAACGGCAGCTACACCTACTACAGCCGCTGGATGGAGGAGGGCAGCACCGCTGCCAATGACTCCACCGGCTGGATCCAGATCGGGTACAACCCGGCCAACAACAAGCGCAGCCGCGCATTCATCGGCTGGAACAGCCACACCCTTACCGGCAAGTACATTTCCTCGGCCACCGTCAGCCTGTGGAACTACGAGAGCGGCAACATCAACGCCCCGACCTGCGCCAAGGCCAACTGGGAGATCTGGTCCACCGAACGCTGGTACAACTTCCACACCTGGACCAGTCAGCCCGTCTGGTACGTCAAGGAAGCCACCACCGACGCCACCTGGGGCGCCACCACTGCCTGCGACAACAACTGGGCCACCGTCGACGCCACCAGCTTCTGGCAACGCGCCGCCGATGCCGGCCAGAGCTTGGCGTTCATGGGGATCAGGGCCACGAACGAAAATGCTTGGGCGAGCTTCAAGAAGTTCAGCAGCCGCAACGCACCTGCCAGCATGGTTCCCCGCACGCTGATCAACTACTCCGACCCCGTCGACACCGACGTTGCGATCACCGGCATCGATTGGCCGCTCAACACCGAGATCTCCGCGCAGGATCTGAAGGCAAAAATGCAGGCGGCCGGGTACTCTGAGCAGGCGATCACCTCCGTCGTCGCGGGTGACGGAGCCACCGCAACAGCTAGCGAGATCGACGAACCAGAAACCCCGAACGGAATTGACCTCGCCCAGGAGTTCGCGAACGACGACACCTTCGAGGAAGAATGGGCGGAGGCATACCCGGGCACCACGCCGCCTCCCGCAGATGGCGTAATGGCGCAATCCATGTTCGAGAATTCGGCACCGTACCAGGCCGAGAACCCTGAAGAACAAATGACGGCCATGGGTGGCACCGGACGGCATGATATCGTCTCTATGTGGGATGATGTTAACTGGGGGCGGATCGTTCTTCGCTACGGCTACTACCAGACCCACGCGAACGGCCAAGACAACGGTTTCGGGTTGACGAAGGTGATCCAGAAGCACAACCTGGACGAGCGGAACCTGCGCAACGTAACCCGATTTCCGAAGCTGAAACAGCACGTCGCCGGCCAGAAGTACAACTACACAAGCCACCCGATCATCCGCACAAAGTGCACCGGCAACTTTTTCACGCGGAAGTGCAAGAATGTGGCACGCACCGAAATCATCCTCGGGCACGACTTCCGAATCTGGCCAGCAGACCACAAGTCCTTCGGCGTCATCACTGCATTCTGCAAGGGCTACGACGGGAAGTGCCCGAACTGGGTGAAGAACCGACGGATGTAACCACTGGAGGAACGATGGCCCTGACCGACGACCGCGACGCTTTCAATATCGCTGTCGGTCAGGGCCGCGCTCTAGTTCACATCTCAGCATGGCAGCGCGAGAGCATCGCCTTTGGCCTTTATGCAGCACGCGTCGAGTTCGACACTAATCGACAGATTGCCCTGCATGTACTCAACAGCTCCGGCGAGCCTTCGACTTTCGCGTGCCAAATCGATGAAATCGGCTCTCTCCTGGCAGCAGATTTAGGTAAGCAGCGCGCGAACACGGAACGGACTGTTCGGCCGCCGGCCGAAACTGAACCTTTCGAAATGTACTCTGAACTTCTGTACGACTTAGGGGCGAACGCGGATGCCCTGGTGGGATATAATCCTAATGTCGGACCACTGCAATTCGCACACGTGGAGACTGACGGCCAGACGAGAGCGACCGTCGGCATACTGGACACGGCCCGGAAAATCCACTCCATCGACTACAAGTGGTCAGAATTGGTCAACCCAATCGCGGGCGACTTGTTCGGCATCGTGGACCTAATTGCGGCCAGAATCGCTAAGTCTGAAAGCCGGTAGCGGCGAATACCTCCCGCAGCTGACACCGCACACCGGTCGTCCTCTCCGACGAGTACGGCACCGGACTGGCCCACGGTGGCCGGGATCCTGCTCGACGGCATCGACGTCGTGGTGGTCAGGCCACCGGCCACGCCGAGCGCCGCCGTCGCCCGCGCGCTGGCGGCGCGTGCCCGCAAGAAGGGTGCGGTGCTGATCCTGGCCGGGCTGCGACGTGCGCCTCGAGCTGGTCGAGCGTCGCTGGGTGGGCCTCGGGCACGGGCGCGGGCGGTTGCGCCGTCAGGACGTCACCCTGCGCGCGACCGGCCGCGGCAGCGCTGCCCGGCCCCGGCAGATCGACACGTCGCTGCCCCGCCCTCATGCGCGGACCGCGGACCGCGAACGGCGCCGGCCTTCGTCCGGCAGACGTCGGTGGAGCGGTGGCTCACCCTGCTGGAGGAGCAGGAGGCGCGCGACGCACGCGAACGCGAAGCGGGGAGCCCGGCCGATGGGTGGACATGACCTTCAGAGGTCCATTGCTGCCGCCGGCGAGGCTCCCCTACTCGATCAACGCTCGCATTCGCCCAGGTCAAGGGCAAGAGTCATCGACGAACTACACGTCCGTAGTTCAGATTTCGCCGCGGGGTAAGGGCCTACTCGCCGGGGTCCGTCGACCACCGCGCCGACGACGCGAGGACGCCGACCGCGTCGTTCCACCACCATGCGTCGCGCTGCGACGGCGACTCGCCGCCGGCGTTGGGGAACAGGCAGGGGGCGTCGGCGGACATCGCGCGGATCTGCTTGAGGTCGACGCCGGGCATGAGGATCCGGATCGTCGACTCGCCGGCCATCGGGACGCTCCAGGCGAACCGGCCGCCGCGGTCGGCCGCCGGGTCGCGTTCCGGATCGCCCGCCGGGGCGGCGCCCCGGTCGCGGGCCGCGTCGAGGAGGGCGACCAGGTTGTGCGCGGCCGTCGTCTCGTCCGCGTTGTCGACCGGCTGCATCCCCTGGACCACTCCCGGGCCGTACGGGGTGGGTACGACCGAAACTGGGTCAGGCCGCGCCGTGACCTGCGTCGGGACCACCGCGGAGGCGCCGCGGCGTCCGGATCCGCTCGGGCTCGGCGGTGTCGGTCGGCGCCGCGGCGTCGGCGACGACCGGCGCCAGGGCGGCCATGTCGACGCCGGCCTCGACGAGGATCCGTTCCACCGCGGTGATCGACAGCCAGTCGAGGACCACCTCGTCGTCGCGCAGCACCCGGTACCACTGACTGCGCTGCCCGCGACGCCGCACCACCTCAACGCGCCACCGGCCGTCGGGGGTCTGCATCGCTGCCTCGACCAGCACCTCCACCGATCGCACGCTACGCCCGGCTGCCAGCCGAGGGCCAGCGCAGGTGTGCTGGCCGCGCCGGCATCCAGCGTTGCCGGCGCGGCATCCCGCGTCATCCCAGGGCGTAGCCGGCGCGGTCGGCCGCGGCATCGAGGAGCTGGCGCACCGCCTCTCGCTGCTCGGGGCTGTCGGCGCCGAGCCGCAGGACGTACTCCCCGGGCTCGACCTGGCTCTGTCCGAACGTGGAGATCACGGCGGTCAACTCCTGCCGGTGGGCCTCGCTGAGCTGCACGTTCAGCCGGAAGTACCGGCACCCGCCGTACGGCTGAGTCGTTCACATGTGGCCGTGAGTCCAGATGCGCAGACAGTCCTCGATGGAGGCCAGTAGGGGATCGCCGGCATCGGCGGGGTCAACTTGCAGAAATGCCCGGCCACCCGGGTCCGGCACGACTCTCATGCCCGAATCCTTCCTTTGGAGGTTATTGCCCAGATGATGCCGGTGGCCTCCGACAATTCCGAGAGTCCAGACGGGGCTTAGCCGCAGCGCGGAGGCGTAATGAGGTGGAGAGCGACGGACCCGGCTTTTACTGTCCTGGGCGTGACTGCGCCGGATCCGACCACCAGCATCCCGCTCGCGCTGTTCGACGACGTCGTGAAGTGGAGTCAGCGGCGCACCGACCTCGGTGCTTGGGCCGTCGAGCCCGGCTCCGCGCTGCACGGCGATGACCGGTGGGCCGATCCATACCGCGTGAGCCACGCAGCGCAGCACCGCCTCCACAGCGCCATCGACAACCTTCACGCGGTCAAGCTGCTGTTGGTCGACGCCGCGACCCTGCCCACGTTCGCAACCTTCACGCTGATCCGCGCCGGCATGGAGAACGCGGCGGTGGTCAGCTGGCTCCTTCAGCCGGCTGATCAACCCGAGCGCGTGCGGCGCCGGCTGCAGCTGGAAGCGGGTAACGCGAAGAACCGCGACACCGCGCTCACCCTCATGCTCAGGAACGCCGGCCCCGATGAGCAGGCGGCGGCCGCCCCGCTGGCAGAAGTTCTCGAGCGGCTGCGCGGGATCGGCGAGGCCCACGGGATTCCCGGGCGCGAGATCGACAAGCGGCTGCCGGGCTGGGCGGACATCGTCAAGGCGGCGACCAAACACCCGCGGTTGAGCGACATTCAACTGTTCCAGTGGCGCATGTGCAGCGCACTCTCCCACGCCGAGGAGTGGCCCTCCCACATCCTGCTCTCCACCCCCGTCGGCGACGACGTCGACGGGGTCGTGACCCTCCACGTCGAAACACCCGCGGGCCTTGCGCAGGTGTCGTTCGGTCTCGCGAGCGGGATGCTGCGGGACGCCATCAACCTGTACGACACGCGGCGCATGGCGTCGCGCACGGCCTGAGCGTCGCCGACGGCACGGTGCCGGTGCCGAGCGGCAGGAGCGGGTCCAGCATGGGGAGAGGGTGGGACCGCCCAGGCGGGCGGCCACCTCCTGGCGCCGGCGTTGCTGGTCGGCGCCGGAAGGTGGCCGCCCGTCACCGTCCGATGATGGTGTGGAACAGCAGCAGGGATCCGCCCGCGGCGCCGCCGCCCCAGAGCACGGCCGCCGGGACAGAATGGTCGGCCAGGTACGCGAGACAGCCAGCGAACACCCCGAGGATCAGGGTGATCAGCAGGACGACGGCGGCGCGAACGGTCAGTAGCGGGCCGGGGGGTGTCGGTGTCACCGGAGAACCTCCAGTCGGGTAGTGAAAAGGACACCCGCTAGTAAGTCGTGAAGGATGGGGCACCCCACGCCTGACCTGCACATTTATCTGAGCCGGAGAGCTCACAGAAAAAGTTCGGAAATGTCCGTGGGGTGGGTCCGGGCGGCGCACTTACAAGACAGTTGTTTTGAGCTTGCGTCGTGACTGACAGGCAGATTTTGGTTGATCAGCCACCCGCACGGCAGGGCCGCCGAAGGTGGTCCCAGGCGCCGAAGGCGCCCCCGGGTTTGGGGCGAATTCGGCGACGACCGAAAGGGCGGACAGTGAGAGTGGACGGCGGCGGCGCGGCGGGCGAGACGCCCGCGGGGCAGGCGCGCGCGGCTGCTGTCGTACAACCTGGCGTCCGGCTCGGCGACGAACTCGGCCGGCCCGTGTCGGTCGACCAGGTGCTGACCAACATGACGTCGGCGTTCGCCAAGGAGGCCCGGCGCCTGCAGGAAAGCCTCCAGCGGCGTGAGGCCGACCAGGCGCTGCTGGTCGAGCTCGCCGCCGGCAACTTCACCGGCCGCGCCTACGAGCGGTTCGAGAACGAACTCGCCGCGTACGCCATGTCGGTGCTGCGCGGCTGGATGCACTCCGGCTTCATCTTCAAGCTCACCGCGGCGCGCGGGTTCTCCCTGAATCCGTCCGGCGACGAGCTGGAGGAGCTATTCCGAAAGTCCGACGCCCGCGAGGAGCTGGCCATCATGACCGTCGCGCTCGCGTTGCCGCGGTTCCGCGAGCAGGCCCTGGTCAACGGCGGCTGGCGGCTCGAAGGCGGGGCTAGCCTCTCCACCTACTTCATGGGCGCCTGTCTGTACGTGTTCCCCAACGAGGTGCGCAAACGCCGGGCACAGCGCAAGAAGTGGCGGCTGCAGGACAGCGGCGACCCGGGGACCGCCCCGCCGCCGACCGAAGGCCGGATCGATGACCCGTGCGTGATCACCGTCGGCAACCAGCGGGTGTGTGACGACCTCGGCCGCGTCGATGACCGGACCCGGGCGGTCCTCGCGTTGACGATCGACGGCTACACCCAGGAGGAGATCGTCGAACTGCTCGACGAGGTTTCCGTGCGTGCGATCGAGGGCGTGCTCTACCGGTGGCGCCAGAAGGAGCAGAACCAGCAGCCAGGAGGCGGGTCCGATGGATGAGCGCAACGTAGACGTGGAACGCATCGACCAGTTGCTCGAACGGTCCTCCCTCGGCACACCCGGCGCGCAGCGGCTACGCCGGCGCACCCCAGCCGTGCAAGTGGCGGCGGCCCGGCGCATCGCCCACCTCCGCAACAGCATCGTGCACCCTCGCGGTGACCACGATGTCGCCGCCGCGGCGGCCGAGCTGGTCGACCTCCTCGTCAAGCTGGGCTACTACGGGCAGGCTGACCACGTTCTTCACGAGTGGTTCCCGGCCGACGGAGGGGCGATCGCCAACCTCGCGGCCGTGGCGCTCCTGCACTCTGCCCGATCCGCTCCGCAGGGCAGCACGAGGCAGTCACGCGACGAAAAGGAGACGGGGATCGCCACGCTTACCCTTGCGCCGGCTAGCGACCGCCTGGCCGGTGACGATCCGTCGTGGCGTGACGAACTGCACCTGCTCTTCACCGAGTTGCACGAGCAGGTCGGGGCGATGCCCGTGCGGTGTCGGCCTCGGGTCGACGACGTTCCGGCCACGATGGCCGAGCCGCCCATCATCATCACGATGGTGTTCCGATACACCACGGACAGCGTCACCCACTTGTCGACGTGCCTGCGGCACTGGCTAGACCGCACCCCAGGCCGCAGCCTGGACCTCGCCGTCGACTCATCGACGTGGTCCGAACGGATCGTGCTGTACTCCGGCGGCACCTGGTGTCCAACCGTTCCCGACGCCGATGAAGGGTGGCCGGGCTCAGCCGAGACGACCACGCGTTGAGCGCGATGAAGTACCTACGGACCGTTCCCCGGCATTAGAACACGAAGGCCGCACCGACCCCGCCGTACCGTCCGTCGCGTCTACCCCGGGGGTCGGTATCAACGCCCCGTTGGTGACGCCTCCGGTGGCCCCCTCGCCCGGAAGCCCGGCCCGTCGCGGCTGCGCTTCGCCGCCCGGTTGCTCCGCAACATGGCCGGCCGGTTCGTCTACGAGTGACTCGAGGACCTGTCACCGGCTCAGCCGGGCGTACGCGGTGAGCGGGCCGGCGCCGGGGGCCACCAGGAGCAGGACGTCGGCGCGGCACGGGCTGCCGCCGTCGAGGCGGCACCAGCAGGCCCAGCCGCAGCTAGCCCGTAACCAACGGCAACGTTGGGGCTACAGGTCTGTGGGCTACAACCAGCGGACGAAGTATTCACCGGTGAACCGGTACTGGTCGCTCGCCGGAGAGACTGCGGTGTACCGGGCGTACCGGTCGTGCTGGCGGCCGAAGACCTCGTAGTGGTCGATGAACGGGAACGCGTCGTCGCCGGCCGGTAGTCGGAAGGTGTGATCGGCGGCGGGCCCGTCGAGCAGGCGGACCGTGCGCAGGCCGGTGGGCGCCCGGTGTTGCCAGGAGCGGGGCGGCCACCGGCTCTCCATGTCGTCCAGGAAGAGGTTCTGCTGGTAGCGGAAGTCCCGGTCGTCGTCCGGATCCGCAGGGAGCGACGCTCGCAAGGCATCGTGGCGCTCGCGGGCGCGGTGCCGATGACGCAGGATGGCTTGGCGCGCGGCCTGACGGCTGATGCCCCGCCGGGCGCCGATCTCGGCGTAGCTGGCGTGGCTGTCGCGGGCGTGCTGGGCCGCGTCGTCTGCTCGCTGATCCAGCAGCCGGGTGAAGGACGTGCAGGCTTCGATGACGGCCAAGGTGTACGCCCGGACGTCGTCCTGCGGCGCCGAGCCGTCAGAAGGGGCCCGGTGCGCGCCTGCGATCAGCAGCGCGAACTCGGTCACCAGGTCGTCGAGCTGCCGGTCTATCGGGATTCCTTTGGACGTGGCGGCCACGCGACAACCGTAGTTGTCGCTGTCAAGAAGCGGCGAAGCGGTTGCCCTACTCACTGACCTGCGGAAACGTCGGCACCTTGACATCCCGCCAAGATCTTGCAACGATGTTGTTGGTGCTACAATTGCACCCAAAAATAGGAAGTCATCTGGCGGACCCACCCGGGCCCGCCTTTTTTGTGTCCGCGACCGGCCAACCCGCTCCACCGCACTGCTGGCGGCCGGCCACGACACGAGCCCTCTGACCTGCCCAAGCCCGAGCCGTCCCGGCCCGGGCTTTTTTGATGCCCAGGAAATGATCTTGAAGGGAGGTGAGAGATGCTGAAGAATTCCTCCCCCGCCCGCCGGGGTCGGGCCGTCGCGGCCCGGGTGCTGCCCACCGTCGGTGCGGGCGCGGCCGCCGGCGGTGGCGCGCTGGCCGGGCACCCGACGGCCGGCGCCGTGGCGGCCGCCGTCATCGTGGCGGGCCAGCTGGTCGTCGTCGGGACGCCGGTGCTGGCGGCGAGCCTGATCGCGCTGTTCAACAAGAACGGCGCCGACGCGGTCAAGCGGATCGGGGCGCTGACGGATTTGATCGACAAGCTGCGCTGAGCCCCCGGCTTCCACGCGGGCATCGACCGTCATCGAAAGGAATCTCAGCATCTTTCGTCCCGGAAAACCGCGAGCCCTGATTCCCGATAAGCTTCCTTCCCGTGCATCAGAACACCCCCGCCGACCCCGGCCCTGCGGACCACCCGGCCGAGGTCTCCGACGCCTCCGCCGACGCCTCCGCCGACGCCTCCGCCGACGACTCCGCCGACGACTCCGGCCGCCCGGTGGCCGCCGGCGCCGCCGACGTCTCCCCCGCCGAGATCGTGGTGGTGCCGGGCCCCCGGCCGGAGGCCGCCGTGGTGTTCCCGATCTCCGGCCCGGAGGGCGGCCTGTCGGTGTCGGCGCGGGCGCGGTTGCGCCGGGCGACGGCGGAGGCGACCCGGGTGGCGTATCGGGGGGATCTGCGCCGGTTCCTGGTTTGGGTGGCCGGCCGTGGGCTGCTGCCCGCCGGGCTGGCGCCGCCGGCGGCCGGGCGGGTCGGCGACGCCGTGCTCGCGGCGGGGTTCGCCGCCGTGCTGGACCGGGCCGGGCCCGGGCAGATGGCGGTCCTGGCGGCCGACTACGTCGACACCCTCGCCACCGCCGGCCGGGCGCCGTCCACGATCGACCGGGCCCTGGCCGCCCTGGCGGTGGCGCACCGCACCGCCGGCGCCGGGCCCCTGCCCACCGACGCGGCGCGGGGGGTGCTGCGCGGCTACCGCCGCGAGGCCGCCGACGCCGGCCGCCGCACCCGCACCGCCAAGCCGGTCACCGTAAGCGTGTTGCGCGCCCTGGTCGACACCTGCGACGTGTCAACCCTGGCCGGGCTGCGGGACCGGGCGCTGCTGGTCGCCGGGTTCGCCCTCGGCGCCCGGCGCAGCGAGCTCGTCGCCCTCGACCTGGCCGACCTGGAGGTCACCGGCGCCGGCCTGCAGGTGACCATCCGCCGGTCCAAGACCGACACCTTCACCCGCACCGGCACCGCCGGCCGCATCAGCGCGCTGCCCTACGGAACGCACCCGGACACCTGCCCGGTGCGCACCCTCGGCGCGTGGACCACCGCCCTCGCCGAGCGCGGCATCATCGGCGGGCCGCTGTTCCGCCGCATCGACCGCCACGGCACCCTCGGCCGGGCCCCGCACGGCCTCGGCAGCCTCGACGGCCGGCTCACCGGCCAGGCCGTCGCCCACCTGATCCGCCGCGCCGCCACCCGCGCCGGCCTGGACGCCGCCACCTTGTACTCGGGGCATTCGCTGCGGCGCGGGTTCGCCACCGAGACCTACCGGGCCGGCGCCGACCCGCTGCGCATCGCCCGGCACGCCGGCTGGACCGACGGCTCCCCCGTCCTGGCCCGCTACATCGACACCGTCGACCGGTGGAAAGCCAACCCGCTCACCGGCGTCGGCCTCTAACACCCCCAGCTCCACCAGCTCGCCCCGCAGATCGTCTGGCAACACCACCCCCACGAGCGACCGGGCCACCGCCAGCTGCTGCGCCGACACCCGGCACCGCCCGGCGTCGCCCACCAGGACCGCCTCGGTCAGGTCCGCGCCGTGCAGCTGGGCCTCGTCCAGGTTGGCGCCCTGCAGCTGCGCTCCATGCAGGATCGCGCGTTGCAGCTGCGCCCTGCCCAGGATCGTCCGCTGCAGCTGCGCCCCGCCGAGGACCGCGTGCTGCAGCTGCGCCCCGCCGAGGACCGCGCCCTGCAGCTGCGCCCCGAACAGGTTCGCGCGCTGCAGCTGCGCCCTGACCAGGATCGCGCGCTGCAGCTGCGCCCTAAACAGGTTCGCCCCCTGCAGCTGCGCTCCGTTCAGGTTCGCCTCCTGCAGCTGCGCCTGAGCCAGGTTCACGCCACGCAGGTGCAGGTCGTGCAGGTCGATCCGGTACTCGGCGCCCGGGCGGTGCGGGCGCCGGGCTAGGGCGGTCAACGCTGCCTGCACGTCGGGCTCGGGCTCGGCCAGCAGCGCGGGCCGGGGGTAGATCGGCGATCGGATGTTCGAATCCGCGGTAGCGCGGGGGGCGCGGTGCCGGATGAACGCGACGAGGACCTCGACGATGTCGCCGTGGTGGCCGGGTGCGTCGCGCATGACGTGGGCGAGGGCGTGGATGCCGCCGATGCGCACGTACAGCTCGGGCGAGCCGAGCCGCTCCAAGGCCTTGGTGAACCGGTCGGTGACCTGCCCCCGCTGCGCCAGCCGGTAGTTGCGGGCGGTGTAGAGCAGACCAACGGCCACCACCAGGGCGCCGGCCAGGGACACCACCAGCAGGCGGGCGTTGTGCCGGGCGGCCAGCACCTCTCCCGGCCCCGGCGTGCCGGTCAGCTCCGGCACCCCGAGCAGCCGCGGCGCCGCCCACACCGCCACCCCGTAGCCGACCAGAACCAGCACCGCCGCTCCGGTCCACAGCAGCAGCGGGTGGGCCCGCAGCCACCGCCAGCCGCGCGCTAGGTACCGCCAGCCGGCGGCCGCCCGGCTGGTCGCCCACCGCCATCCGCGGGCCCCGCGGACCCGCCGGAGTACGCGCTGCCATCGGTCGCTCACTCGAGCATCGTGACCGAACCCGCCATCCCCGTCACCTGCGGCCGCCCCAGCAGGCGTCGGCCCCCGGGCGTGCCAGGGCCGACGACCTGATCACTTGCGGCGCTTGTACCAGATCGCACGCGTCCGGTACGGCGCCCGCCGCTCCGGCTCCGCAGCCGGGCCAGCGCCGGGCGGGGTGGTCCAGCCGTCCAGCCGTGCGACGGCGTACGTGTGCGTGAACCCCTCGGCCCGGCGCTTGCGCGTACCGACCTGAACCTCGACTAGACCGTGAACAGGACCTTGGTGGCACGGCGTTCGTGCATGGCCTGGTAGCCCTCGGCGGCCTGGTCGAGCGGGAGTTCGAGGTCGAAGACCTTGCCCGGGTCGATCTTGCGGTCCCAGATCAGCTGGATCAGGTCGGGCAGGAACCGGCGTACCGGCGCCGGACCGCCGAGAGTGTGGATGCCGGCGAGGAACAGGTCGAAGCCGGGAATGGTCACGCCGTAGTTGACCCCGACGTAGCCCAAGTGCCCCCCGCCGCGGGTGGCGCCAACGGCCTGCATGAACGCCTCCTGGGTGCCGACCGCCTCGACCACACTGTGCGCGCCGAGACCCCCGGTGAGTTCCTTGATCTTCGCCACGCCGTCGTCGCCGCGTTCCTCGACGATGTCGGTCGCGCCGTAGAAGCGGGCCAGCGCCTGCCGGTCCGCGTGCCGCGACATGGCGATGATCCGTTCCGCGCCGAGCTGCTTGGCCGCGAGGATCGCCATCAGGCCGACGGCGCCGTCACCGACGACCGCGACGGTCTTGCCCGGGCCGGCTTCGGCGGCCACCGCGGCGAACCAGCCCGTGCCCAGGACGTCGGAGGCGGCCAGCAGCGAGGGGATCAGCTCCGGATCCGGCTGGCCCGGTGTCGCGACCAGCGTGCCGTCGGCGTGCGGGATGCGGGCCTTCTCCGCCTGGGTGCCGATCGTCGCGGCGACGAATTCGGCGTGCACGCACTTGGACTGGAACCCGGCCTGGCAGATTTCGCAGGTGTTGTCCGAGATGACGAAGGAGCCGACCACGAAGTCGCCGACCTTGACGTTCTTGACCTGGTCGCCGACCTGCTCGACCACGCCGACGTACTCGTGTCCCATCGGCGAGGGTCCGTCGAGCTTCTCGACGCCGCGGTAGGGCCACAGGTCCGACCCGCAGATGCAGCTGGCCGACAGCCGGATGATCGCGTCGGTGGGTTCGATGATCTGCGGGTCCTCGCGTCGCTCGACGCGGACGTCGCCGGGCGCGTGCATGACCACTCCACGCATGGAGGTACTCCTCATCAGGGGAAATTCGGTGTGTCGTATCCATGTCACCTTCTCCCGGGCGTGCGCGGCAGGCTGACGTTATGGGGGGGCAGAAGCACAACCTCCCTCGGCCCGTGGCCGGGCCTACCGTTAAGGGGTGGACAACCGCTCCGACATCCGCGACTTCCTCGCCACTCGCCGCGCCCGGCTCACCCCCGAACAGGTCGGGCTGCCCACCGGCGGCGGCAGGCGGCGGGTGGCCGGGCTGCGCCGCGAGGAGGTCGCTGTGCTCGCCGGGGTGAGCATCGAGTGGTACACGCGGCTGGAGAAGGGCCACATCAGCGGCGTCTCCGACGACGTCCTAGAAGCCGTCGCCCGGGCGCTGCGCCTCGACGAGGAAGAGACCGCCTACCTGCTCGACCTCGCCAGGGCGGCCAGCGCGAAGAGCCCACGGCGCCGGCGGGCCGTCGACGTCCCAACAAGCGTGCAGTGGCTGCTGGACTCCATGACCCTGTCCGCCGCGTTCGTCACCAACGGCCGCCTCGACATGGTGGCGGCCAACCCGCTCGGCCGGGCGCTTTACTCGGCAATGCTGAACGGGCCTACTGCCGCGGCCGGCGGCACCGGCAACATCGCGCGGTACAACTTCCTCGACCCGGCAGCCCGCGACTTCTACGCCGACTGGGACGCCGCCGCCGACACCACCGTCGCGCTGCTACGCGCCGAAGCCGGTCGGTACCCGAACGACAAGGCACTCCGGGAACTCGTCGGCGAACTGTCCACGGTCAGCGCCGAGTTCCGCACACGGTGGGCCGCCCACGACGTCCGCCTGCACCACGGCGGCGTCAAACGCTTCCGGCACCACGCCGTCGGATCCCTCGAACTCACCTACTACCCCTTGGTCCTGCCCACCTCCGTGCACACAGCGCACACCTTGACCAGCTACATCGCACAGCCCGGCAGTGACTCCGAGGACAAACTCAAACTCCTCACCAGCTGGGCAGCCACCGACACGCTGCGGACGGGCCCAGTCGGGTGACGCCCGGTGGTGGGCCGCCGTCAACTGCTTAGCGTTGTTTTGGTCTGGAAACCTGCGGACGGGCCTACGGGTTCCGCGAGGTCGGGGCGGCCGACGGTGATGGCGAGGTCCTGGCGCAGCACCAGCCCAGTGGTCACGATCCGGGCCACGAGCCGCGCCCGGGTCCGCAGGGGCTCGTCCCCGGGGGCGGTGCGCCGGCCGAGGCGGCCGTCGTGCAGTTCGCCGCGCCAGTGATCGCCGTGGGTGTCGTAGAACTCCTGCAGCCCCGCACGGCGGGCAGCGATGTCCAGTAGCAGCCCCGCACCAGCAGCTCGACGTCGGCGTCGGGCAGTTGCACTTGAGCTAGAAGGGTGGCTCGTCGTCGAAGCGTGACGATGTGGGGGCAGGTGCGGTGGCCCACGGGTCACCGAAGCTGGATCGCGGCGCCGGGGCAGGCGGGCTCGGACGAGGGGGCAGGGTGGGAAGCTCCGTCTCGTAGTGATCCAGAACCGAGTTCCATCGCTTCTTCAGCTCGTCCTTGAACGAGTAGTTGACCCAGTTGTCGTCCGGCCAGCGATCTTCACCCGGGTCCCGGCCGGCCAGGCCGCACAGTGCTTCCAGGATTGCCTCGACGGTCGACCAGTTGCGCGGCACGACGGTGCCGGTGAGTGTTCGCCGGATGGTCTCGGTGCTTGCCGTGCCGCGAAGGCTGCGTGCCTCCCAGTTCTCCTGGATCCATCTGGCGATGGTGCGTAGCGGTGGCCGCCCGGCCTCGCGGTAGTGCGTGAACAGTTCCTCGACGAACTCGCGGCGCGGCCCTTCTGGGAGCTCCGCCTTCGTGGGCATCCTCAGCAGCTGCGGCATGACTCGAATGGTCACACCGCGGCAAGCTTTGTCAACTATCGACACGGATCCACATCGGTATGTCAACCTGTTGACAACGGTTGCCCTGCCGTGACGAAGAGAGTCCATGCAGGTCAACCACTTTTCTGGCCCTCCACGATGGTTGGTGGCGGCACTGCCGTGCCGCGCAGCCCAACGTGAAGGACTTCTGCATGACACCGTCGACCCGCGCGCTCTGGCTCGCGATCACGACCCTCGTCGCCATCCTTGTGGGCAGTGCTGGCGGCCTGCTCGGCTGGACCAGCGGGCTAAATCCGGCTGCGGCGATCCTCACCGGCGCAGGTTCGTTCACCGGCGCGATGTGGCTGATGCTCTCCGTCATCCGGTTCGCCACGAACGCCGGGGAATGAGCCGCACGAGTCGACGCCCGCGCCCCTGCCCGGTTCCAGGGATCCCGGTACGCCGAAGGGCGCCTCCCGCGGGAGGCGCCCTTCCGGTGCGGTGCGGCCCGAGGTCAGGCGGCCGCCGTCTGGATGGTGATGGAGCGCCCCGACGGGCGCGCTGGAGTACGGCATCGGCCTCGTCGGTCGGGTCCTGCAGCTGGAACGTTGTTGTCGGAGCGTGTCCGTACGATCCCGGAATGCAATCTCCCCATGGTGGTGGTCTGCGCATCAATGCTGGTCTCGAGCTGCGCGACAATGCCGGCGCCCTCGAACTGGTCTTCACCCGGCACACCGTCGGGCTCACCGAGTTCGAGACCCGATACGACGACCGGCTGAAGATCGCGCTGGCGCCACGCCCACGTTGTCACCGACGAAGATCTCCTGCGGGCAGGGCCCGAATGGCACGGATCGTCGAGCAGTTCGCCGCCAAGCCGGTGACCTGCCACATCGACCACGTGCGACCGCTCCGGACCCCGATGGGCGGCAGGCCCGGCGAGGAGCACGTGACGCCCCAAATCCTGTTCGGGTGGGACATCCCTGCACGCGGCGCGGTGCCGTGGCCATGAACCGCCGATCGGGTCCGGAGGGCGCCTTCCTCGTCGAGGAAGCCGTTGTCACCGACGCCGACCTCGGCCCCAGTATGAACGAGGCGTCCCTCAAGCAGTCGCGTGACGCCTTCATCGAGCGGCTCGAGAAGGCAGTGAACGCGGCCGACGTCGCGATCGAGCAGCGCCGGCAGCAGATGCATGGCGAAGTCCTCGCCGCCCTGACTGTTCGCTTTCGGAGCGTGAAGGCCCTGCACGAGGCGGCCGCGACGCTCGGCATCCCCATCGGCCCGCGTACCGCGCCCGAGCGGATCCCGATCCAGCTACGACGGATCACCATGACCCGCCCCGCCGCCATCTTCGGTGAGCAGCAGTGGCGCCTGGACGACGCCGTCGCCGAGACGTCATCACGACCATCATGTCGTTCTCCACGGCGCGGGGAAGCTCAGCTGCGCAAAGGCAGGCCGGACTGTGGTCCGGTGTGGATGAGACAGCGCATGAGGAGCAGAAGAAAGATCGGCACATCAACGCTGAATATGAGCGTGTGTCGGGCGCGCGGTCACAGTGCTGGCTGGTTCATTGACGCCATCGCCCGCCGGGGCGCCACCAGGGGCGCCGTCGCCGCGCTCGTCGCCTCCGGCTCCCTCCGGGAGCGACCCAGCGGCTGGCAGGGCCGGTCAGCATCGCTCGATAACAGTCCGCCGGACATCGGCGTCGAGCATGGCCTGCGCGCGGTGCTGCCCGTTGTCCACCCCGCTATCCCGTCGATCAATCGTCCATGCGGCACGATCGGGTCGTTGAACAGCCAGTTGGGGGTTTCGCGCTCCCAGCCGCTGAGGTCAAGCTCGTCCGCCCCGTCGTCGACGTACCGCGCGATGTCTTCGAAGGGCGTGCGAATGGCTTCGGTGTCACGCATTAGCCCATGCGCCAGCACGGAGACCCGGTGCCAGTCCCCGCCGTGGTACCAGCAGCGGTCCCGGCGGCCGCGGCGCGGAATCATCGGGCGCATCACGCCGCGCCACCACGGGGTGCCGACAGGCATGCAGGCTTCGCGCCGGAATGGGTGCGGGCGCGCGAACAGCGCCACCCATGCCCCGGCGTAGCCGGGTGCATCGACCGGCGGCGGTGCGGGCCGGGGCACGAAGTCAACTCCCCGCTCCGTATCCACGGATTGGCCCACCAGGCGATGGATCTCGGCATCCAGAGCGCGGCCTGAAGGAGGTCGGCGCCTTCATCGACAAGGGCGGCAACAACTTCTGGGGCGTCGAGGTCCACAAGATCGGCGGAAAGCAGTACGTGCTTGCCAGCGACCGGGACTACGGCCTTTACATCTTCAAGGTCTGACCCCGTCCATGAGAGTGGCGGCGGATCCCGCGAGGGGCCGCCGCCACTCCCCGTCTCCAGCCCGCTTTGCCGCCATGGCCCCACATCGATTTGAACACGACTGGGATGCCCGGGGTGACGACGACGATCGCGCAGGTCGGGGCCATGCCGACGGCGTCCGGCTGGGTACGTCTGGTCCCGGGGTCAAATGGGGGTCAAATGATCAAGAGCCGGTTTCCTGATCTTCAGGAAACCGGCTCTGAGCTGCGAATTCTCTGTCGGGACGGCCGGATTTGAACCGACGACCCCTTGACCCCCAGTCAAGTGCGCTACCAAACTGCGCCACGTCCCGTCGCCGCACGCTCAAACCCCAACGTGCGGCAGCCGGTACAGCGTAGCGCAGACCTCAACCTCTCGCGCACACGCCCCACCGACCCGTCACCCGTGAGCTTTGCCCCGCCCGCCGGGCCCGGTCTTCTTGCGCGCCCGGACGGACACCTCGATCGGCGACCCCTCGAAGCCGAACTCCTCGCGCAGCTTGCGTTCCACGAACCGCTGGTATCCGGCGTCGAGCGGCCCGGTCGTGAACAGCACGAACCGGGGCGGCGCGACACCGGCCTGCGTGGCGAACAGCACCCGCGGCGCCCGGCCGCCGCGCACCGGGTGCGGGGTGGCCTGGACGAGGGCGGTGAGCCACTGGTTGAGCTGGCCGGTGGGGATGCGCTTCTCCCACGAGGCGAGGGCGCGGCGCAGGGCCGGTGCCAATTTCTCGACGGCGCGGCCGGTCTTGGCGGAGATGTTGACGCGGATCGCCCAGGGGATGCGGCGCAGTTCGCGTTCGATCTCCTTGTCGAGGTAGAAGCGGCGGTCGGCGTCGACGAGATCCCACTTGTTGAAGGCGATGACCAGGGCGCGGCCGGCTTCGACGACGGAGGTGAGGACGCGCTGGTCCTGCTCGGAGATGACCTCGCCGGAGTCGAGCAGCACGACGGCGACCTCGGCGGCCTCGACGGCGCCGGCGGTGCGCAGGGAGGCGTAGTACTCGGTGCCGGAGGCCTGGTTGACGCGTTTGCGCAGGCCGGCGGTGTCGACGAACTGCCAGACCTCGCCGTCCATCTCGACGAGGCTGTCGACGGGGTCGACGGTGGTGCCGGCGACGGAGTCGACGACGGCGCGTTCCTCGCGGGCGAGGCGGTTGAGCAGGGACGACTTGCCGACGTTGGGGCGGCCGACGAGCGCGACGCGGCGGGGGCCGCGCGGGCCGCCCTCGATGATCGGCGGCGGCTCGGGCAGGGCGGCGAGGATGAGGTCGAGCAGGTCGCCGGAGTTGCGGCCGTGCAGGGCGGAGATGGGGTGCGGCTCGCCCAGGCCGAGCGACCAGAGGCCGTGCGCCTCGTTCTCGAGGGCGGCGTTGTCGACCTTGTTGGCGACCAGGATGACGGGCTTGTGGCTGCGCCGCAGCATCTTCACGGCGGCCTCGTCGACGTCGGTGGCGCCGACGGTGGCGTCGACGACGAACACGACGGCGTCGGCGGTCGCGATGGCGGCCTCGGCCTGGGCGGCGATGGCGGCGGCGCGGTCCTTGGCGTCGGGTTCCCAGCCGCCGGTGTCGACGACGGTGAACCGGCGCCCGTTCCAGTTCGCGTCGTAGGGCACCCGGTCGCGGGTCACGCCGGGCACGTCCTCGACGACGGCCTGGCGGCGGCCGATGAGGCGGTTGACCAGCGTGGACTTGCCGACGTTCGGCCGGCCCACCACGGCGAGGATGGGCGCCGGCGCGTGCGGCTGACCGGCCTCCTCGTCGTCGACGTCGAGGTTGAATTCGGTCCAGCCGTCGAACTCGGCGTCCGACAGTTCCGGCGAGGTCATGCGTTCACCCGTGTCTTGAGAAGATCGTGCAGTGCGGTGACGACCTCGTCGATGCTCATGCCCGTGGTGTCGAGCTCGACGGCGTCGCCGGCCTGCTTCAGCGGGCTGGCGGCCCGCGTCGAGTCGAGCTGGTCGCGGCGCGCGAGGTCCGCGGCGGTGGCGTCGACGTCGGCGGCGACCTCGGCGCTGCGCCGCTGCGCGCGCGCCGCGGCCGACGCGGTCAGGTAGACCTTGAGGGTGGCGTCGGGCGCCACGACGGACCCGATGTCGCGCCCCTCGACCACGATGTGCCCGGCGGCCGCGATGATGGCCCGCTGCTGGTCGACGAGCTGCTTGCGCACCGCGGGCACGGCCGCGACGGCGGAGACGTGCGCGGTCACCTCGGGCCCGCGGATCTCGGCGTCCACGTCCATCCCGTCGGCCCGGAAGTGCGGCGCGAGCGGATCGGTGCCGATCTCGAGCTCGGTCTCGGCCGCCACCTTCGCGACGGCGTCGGCGTCCTGCGGGTCGACCCCGGACCGCAGCACGGCCCACGTGATCGACCGGTACATGGCCCCGGTGTCGAGGTAGACGCCGCCCAGCCGACTGGCGAGACGCCGCGAAACGGTGGATTTGCCCGACCCGGACGGCCCGTCGACGGCCACCACGCACCGCTCGGACCGCGAAACTTCCGCCACCGTTCTCCTCCTCGACCATCCGCCGGCGCGAGCTTCCCGCCCCGGCACCCCACCCATTCTGCCCGGTCCCCCGCACCCACCGCCGACCGCCATCACCCGGCCCCACCCCAACCAAGATCAAAAGCCGGATGTCGCACGTCCGCCGCACACCGGACCGCTCGCTCCCGCGCGCACCGGGGGCGGCGGCCCACTCGCTCCGCTCGCACCCGGACCCCCGCCCCCCTGCCGGGTCCGCGAGCCACAACCAACCCCGCCCCCGAGTACCGCACCCCGCCCACCCGCGCGCCCGGCTCGGGTCGGTCGCGGAGCCCACGGCAGCGAGAATCGCCCCTCCGCCGTGCACCGACTGCGTCGCGGGGGATCGGCAGCGCACGCCTGCGGCGGCGTCCCGCCGCCCAACCGGGTCGATGCCGACCAGGTCGGTACGGCGCGCGGCCTTCAGGCCACCCCCACGGAACGCACGCCGTCGGTCGCCCTGACACGGCACTCCTGGCCGCGTCGGGTGATCGGCCGGAGGCCCGGCACGAGAACGTGCGGCAGGGGCGGAGACCCGGCGTCGGCCGCGAAGCGGAAGGCGACGCGGTCGCGGCCGACGCCCAGCGGGCCGCGGTCGGCGCCAGGAGCTGGCAAGCCGATCGCGGCCGGCGGGCCAGGAGGCAGCAGCGGGCGGCGAGCCGGCCGCGAGCCGCTGACGGTCGGAGGGTGGGGCAGCTCACGGGCGAGCGGGCGTGAGGCCGCCGGATCCGAGCGAAGCGCCGAGGCCAGCAACCGCGGGCGGGCGGGAAGCGGTTTGACCCGGGAGGGCCGGGGCGCGTATGACCGACGGGTGTCCCAGTCCGTGCGCTCCGGCGCGTTCCTTGTCATGGCCGCCGGGGTGTTGTGGGGTACCACCGGCACGTCGCAGGCGCTCAGTCCCTTAGCCGGGTCGCCGGTCGGGCTCGGCACGGCGCGGCTCGCCGGGGCCGGGCTGATCCTCGGGCTCGTGGCAATCGTCACGGTGCGGGGGCGGCTGGGGCGGCTCGTGCGGGACCATCTCGGGTGGTTCGCGGTCGGGGCCGCGGCCATGGCGGGCTACCAGTTGTCGTTCTTCACGGCCACCCGGGAGACGGGGGTGGCCGTCGGGACGTTGACCGCGATCGGGTCGGCGCCGCTGGTGGCCGGGGCGATCGCGGCGGCGACCGGGCATCGGCCGAGCCGGCGGTGGTTGCTGGCCACCGGCATCGCCATCGCCGGGCTGGTGCTGCTCGTGGCGCCCGGGGACGGCGGGTCGCTGGACGCCGCCGGGGTCGCCGCGGGGCTGGCGGCGGGGGCGTCGTACGCGCTGTACACGTGGGCCAGCCGGCATCTCATCGACCGGGGCGTGGCGGGGGTGCCGCTGCTGGCCGGGTTGTTCGTGGGCGGGGCGCTGCTGAGCCTGCCGTTCGCGTGGCGGCAGACCGGCGAGTGGCTGGCGGAGCCGGGTGGGCTGCTCGTCGTCGCGTATCTCACCGTGGTGGCGACCGTGGTGCCGTACCTGGTGTGGATCCGCGGGATGGCGACGACGCCGCCCGCCGTGGCCACCACGCTCACGCTCACCGAGCCGTTGACCGCCGCCACGCTGGGGGTGCTGGTGCTGCACGAGCCGGTCACCGGGGCGCTGCTCGGCGGGGCCGCGCTGCTGGTGGTGGGGCTGGCGCTGACGGCGTCGGCGAACACCGGCGACGGGCCGGCGGCGCCGACCCCCGCGCGGGATCCGGAGGCGGTGGCCTAGGAGACGGCCTTGAACAGGCCCGCGATCTCCGAGTTGGTGAGGCGGCGGGTGCGGCCCGGGCGGGTGTCGCCGAGGCGGATCGGGCCGATCTGGGTGCGGACCAGCCGCGACACGGGGTGGCCGACGGCGTCCATCAGGCGGCGGACGATGTGCTTGCGGCCCTCGTGCAGCACCAGCTCGATCTGGGCGCTCTTGCCGAACGTGTCGACCAGCTTGAACGAGTCGACCTTCGTGAAGCCGTCCTCCAGCTCGACGCCGGCGAGCAGCTGGCGGCCGACGGCGCGCGGCAGCGGGCCCGCCACCTCGGCCAGGTACGTCTTGGCGACGCCGTAGCTGGGGTGCATGAGCTTGTTGGCCAGGTCGCCGTCGTTGGTGAGCAGCAGCAGGCCCTCGCTGTCGGCGTCCAGGCGGCCGACGTGGAAGACGCGCTCCGGCACGTGGCCGAGGAAGTCGGCCAGCGCGGTGCGGCCCTTCTCGTCGTCCATGGTGGAGACGACGCCGCGGGGCTTGTTCATCGCCAGGTAGACGAGCTTGGTGTCGGTGATGATCCGCTCGGCGTCGACGTAGATCTCGGCGGTGGCGGGGTCGACCTTGTCGCCGAGCTTGGCGATCCGGCCGTTCACCTTGACGCGGCCGCGGAAGATCAGGTCCTCGCAGGCGCGCCGCGATCCGAGGCCGGCGGCGGCGAGCACCTTCTGCAGCCGTTCGGCGGTATCCGGATCAGCGTTGCGCATCGAACTCCTCTTCCACGTCGTCCGGCAGGAAGGGGGCCAGCGCCGGCAGCTGGTCGACCGAGTTGAGGCCGAGTTTCTCGAGGAACAGGGTGGTCGTGCGGTACAGGTACGCGCCCGACTCCGGTTCCGTGCCGACCTCCTCGACGAGGCCGCGGGTCACCAGCGTACGCATGACGCCGTCACAGTTCACACCGCGGATGGCCGAGATGCGCGAGCGGGTCACCGGCTGCTTGTACGCGACGACGGCGAGGGTCTCCAGCGCGGCCTGCGTGAGGCGGGTGGTCTGGCCGTCCAGGACGAAGCGCTCGACGTACGGCGCGTACTCCGGGCGGGTGTAGAGCCGCCAGCCGCCCGCGACCCGCCGCAGGTCGAAGCCGCGGCCGGCCGCCGTGTACTCCGCGGACACCGCCTCGAGCAGCCCCGCCACGCGTTCGGTGGGCTGCTCGACGATCTGGGCGAGCTGCATCTCCGCGACCGGCTGGTCCACGACCAGCAGGATCGCCTCGAGGGCGGCCCGCAGGTCGGCGTCGTCGGTCAGCGGCGGCAGTTCCTGGGTACGGGGGTCCGCGGCCACCCCGAGCGACCGGGTGTCCTTCCGCCCGCGGCCCTGCGCGGGCACCGCGCCGGCGGGCAGCTGGTCGCCGATCGGGGTGGGCGCGTCCACCGGCACGCCGACGCCCCCGTCGCCGTCGTCGCCCGGCTCGCCCACGGGGTCGTCCGCGGGGTCGGGGAAGGCGGCCGGGATCGGGATGTCGGGTTCGAGCGGGTCGGGGTCGCCGGTGGGCTGCGGCGCGTCGACGGTGGGCGCGCCGGGCGCCTCCCCCGGCAGGGCGGGCAGCTCGTCGGGGATGTCACCGCCGGGCTCACCGTCGGGCTCATCGCCGGGCTCGGCGTCGAGGTCGGCGTCGAGGTCGGCGTCGAGGTCGGCGTCGAGATCGAGGTCGGGCTCGGTGTCGAGGTCGGAGTCGGCGGCGGCGTCGGTCTCCGGCTCGGTGTCGGTGTCCGGCTCGGGGTCGGGGGCGGCGGTGGCGCGGGGCGCGCGCTCCCACGGCGGCACCCAGGAGGCGGCCGCGCTGGCCAGGGAATCGGGGCGCTCGTCGGTGGTCACCGGGCCGGCTCCTCACTCAGATCGTCGTCGGAGAGCTCGTCGTCGCCGGAGAGCTCGTCGTCGCCGGGTTCCTCGTCGGGGAACTCGTCGTCGTCCGGGAACTCGTCGTCGGCCTCGGGCGGCGTGGCGGCGGTGTCCGGCGGGGGCGGCGAGCCCGCGTACTCATCGATGTCGAGGTCCACGGCGGCTTCGCCGCCGGTCCAGCGGACCGTGAGCTCCCCCAGGGCCTCGGGCTGGTCGAAGGCGACGAGGCCCTCGCGGTAGAGCTCGAGCAGCGCCAGGAACCGGGCGACGACCTCGAGGGTGTTCTCGCAGTCGGCCGTGAGCAGGGTGAACGTGGCGACGCCGGCGCGTTGCAGGCGGTCGCGCAGGATGCCGGCGTGTTCGCGGACGCTGACCCGCACCTGGTGGATGTGGGCGATGGAGACCTGCGGCGGGCCGGGCTTCGGGGTGAGCGCCTTGAGGGCCAGCTTGAGCAGGCGGTCCGCGCCGATGCCGAGCACCAGGTCGGGCAGGGCCTCGGCGTAGCGCTCCTCCAGCGTGACGGCGCGCGGGTAGCGGCGCACGCCCACGCCCTCCAGCTCGGCGATGTGCGCCGCGGCCTCCTTGAACGCCTTGTACTGCAGCAGCCGCGCGAACAGCAGGTCGCGGGCCTCCAGCAGGGCGAGGTCTTCCTCGTCCTCGACGTCGGCGGCGGGCAGCAGCCGGGCCGCCTTGAGGTCGAGCAGGGTGGCCGCGACCAGCAGGAACTCGCTGGTCTCGCCGAGGTCCCAGTCGTCGCCCATGGCCCGGATGTAGGCGATGAACTCGTCGGTGACCTTGTGCAGGGCGATCTCGGTGACGTCGAGCTTGTGCTTGCCGATGAGTTGCAGCAGCAGGTCGAACGGGCCCTCGAAGTTGCTCAGCTTGACCTGGAAACCGGTGGTCGGGACCGGTTCCTGCTGGTCGGGGAGCTGCTCGGGCACCCGCTGACCGTAGACCACCGGCGTTTCCAGGTCGTTCGCAGCTTCCGAGATCATGTCCACACCCTCATCAACGGAGTGGCGACCGCGTCGATGACGAGGAAGAACGGAGTTCCCAGGAACGGGATGAGCATGACGGCCAGCAGCACGGCGATGCCGATGTTGTTGTCGGCGAACCAGTGCTTGTACTTGCCGATGCCGGGGCCGGGCGCGCGGAAGCAGCACCAGAGCAGGCCGAAGCCGTCCAGGGGCGGCATGGGCAGCAGCGCGAGGACGGCGAAGCACAGCGGCGCGACGGCCAGCGACAGCAGGAACTGCGCGCCGAAGTCGACGTCGTACACCCCGTACATGATGATGGCGGGGGTGTTGACCAGGAACGCTTCGCGGTCGGTGCCGTAGGTCAGCGCGTACACCGCGAGCAGCGCCTGGGCGAGGGCGAGCGCGGCGAGCGGCCCGGCGGCGAACACGAGGGCGGCGGCGCCGCGGCCCCGGCGGCGGGACACCTCGCCCACGTCGGTGGGCCGGCCCCAGCCGAGGCCGACGGCCGCGCCGACGGCGCCGAACGGGTCGACGTCGTGGCGGGGGCTGAACCAGGGCCCCCGGTCCCAGCTGAGGCGCAGGCCGCGGGTGACGGCGCGGATGGCGACGGCGCGGACCGTCAGAGCCAGGAGGAATCCGACCAAAAGCCCCGCGAGGGACGCGGGCTGGCCCAGAGCGTAGAGCACGGAGGGATCAGCGCTCGGCCTGAGCGGCGATCACTTCGCGGGCCAGCTGCCGGTAGTTGCGGGCGCCCGACGAGGCCGGGTCCAGGGTGGTGATGGGCGCGCCCGCCACCGTGGACTCGGGGAACTTCACGGTCTTGGTGATGACCGTCTGGTAGACCTTGTCGCCGAACGCCTCGACCACGCGCTGCAGCACCTGGCGGCAGTGCGTGGTGCGGCTGTCGTACATGGTCGCCAGGATGCCCTCGAGCTCCAGGTCGAAGTTGAGCCGCTCGCGCACCTTGTCGATGGTGTCCAGCAGCAGCGCGACGCCGCGCAGGCTGAAGAACTCGCACTCCAGCGGGATGAGCACGCCGTGCGCGACGGTCAGCGCGTTGATGGCGAGCAGGCCCAGCGACGGCTGGCAGTCGATGAGGATGTAGTCGTACTCGCGGCGGATCGGGCGCAGCGCCCGGGCCAGCGCCATCTCGCGCGCGACCTCGTTGACCAGCTGGATCTCCGCGGCCGACAGGTCGATGTTGGCCGGCAGCAGGTGCAGGCCCGCCACGTCGGTCTTGATGATGACGTCCTCGATGCCGACGTCGTCCTGCATGAGCAGGTTGTAGATGCTCAGGTCGAGGTTGTGCGGGTTGACGCCGAGGCCCACGGACAGCGCGCCCTGCGGGTCGAAGTCGACGAGCAGGACGCGGCGGCCGTACTCGGCCAGCGCGGCGCCCAGGTTGATCGTCGAGGTGGTCTTGCCGACGCCGCCCTTCTGGTTGGCGAGGGCGATGATCCGCGCGGGGCCGTGCCGGTCGGTCGGCATGGGCTCGGGGATCGGGCGGCGCATCGTGTACGCCGTCGGGTCGGCGGGACCGAGGTCGGCGCCGAGGCCGATGGAGTTCTGCTGCTCGCGGAGCACCGAGGTCCAGGCCTCGGCACGGTCTTCGCTTCCCACCATGTCTACGCCCCCTCCCGACCCGCCAACGGATCGCCGGCTCCCGCTGCGGACCGCCGTCCGGGCCCCGGCGAGCCCGGCCCTTCCGACGAGCGCCGATGCCCGACTGTACGCCACGCTGCACGCGCTCAGCGCTCAGTCTCCCGGCGTGTCGCCCTCCTTCGTGAACGGTCCTCAATGCCGTGCGCGAGGGTGCGCGGTGGCGTACACCTCGCGCAGGCGGTCCACGGTGACCAGCGTGTACACCTGCGTCGTGGTGACGGAGGCGTGCCCGAGCAGTTCCTGCACGACCCGCACGTCGGCGCCGCCGTCGAGCAGGTGGGTGGCGTAGGAGTGGCGCAGGGTGTGCGGGCTCGCCGCGGGCAGGCCGGCCTTCTCGGCGGCCCGGCGCAGGATCGCCCACGCGCTCTGCCGCGACAGCGGGCCGCCGCGGGCGTTGAGGAACACCGCCGGGGTGCCCCGGCCGAGGGCGGCCAGGCCGGGCCGGGAGCGCACCAGGTACGCGTCGACCGCCGCGATCGCGTACCCGCCGACCGGGACGAGCCGGGTGTGCCCGCCCTTGCCGCGCAGCGTCACCGCCGGGTCGGCGTGCCGCAGGTCCAGGTCGTCGACGGCCAGCCCGACCGCCTCGGAGATGCGCGCGCCCGTGCCGTACAGGAACTCCAGCAGGGCCCGGTCGCGCAGCGGCAGCGGCTCGGCGCCGCCGGGGTCGCC
>NZ_BOOY01000040.1 GCF_016863475.1 Spirilliplanes yamanashiensis | reverse complement strand
CGGCGCCGCCGGGGTCGCCGGCGGCCGCCAGCAGCCGTTCCACCTGGTCGACGTCGAGCGCCTTGGGCAGCCGCTGCGGCGGGGCGGGCGGCCTGACCTCGGCGGCCACGTCGACGGCCACGACGCCCTCACGCAGGGCGAAGCGGTGCAGCCCGCGCACGGCGCTGACCGCGCGGGCGGCGCTGGACCCGGCCAGGCCCTCCTCGCGCAGCGCGGCGAGGTGCGCGGTGACGTCCGCCTCGGTCACCGCCGCCAGGTCGGCGCCGGGCAGCCCGTCCACGTACCGCTGCAGGTCCCGGCGGTACGCGGCCAGGGTGTTGCGGGACAGGCCCCGCTCGACTCCGAGGTGGTCCAGGTAGGCCCGGACCACCTCCCGCGCGTCGGTCAGCTCAGCACCTCCGACACCGGCAGCACCTGCATGCCGTGGGCGTCGGCCACCGGGCCGTACGTGACCCGGCCGGCGTGCGTGTTCAGGCCCAGGGCCAGCGCCGGGTCGCGGCGCAGCGCGTCCTGCCAGCCCCGGTTCGCCAGCTCCAGGGCGTACGGCAGGGTGACGTTGGTGAGCGCGTACGTGCTGGTGTGCGGCACCGCGCCGGGCATGTTCGCCACGCAGTAGAACATCGAGTTGTGCACCTGGTAGACCGGGTCGTCGTGGGTGGTGGGCCGCGAGTCCTCGAAGCAGCCGCCCTGGTCGATGGAGATGTCGACCAGCACGCTGCCCGGCTTCATCCGGCTGACCAGGTCGTTGGAGATGAGGTTCGGCGCCTTCGCGCCCGGCACCAGCACCGCCCCGATGACCAGGTCGGCGTCGAGGACCGCCTTCTCCACCTCGTAGGAGTTGGACGCGATCGTCTGCAGGTGGCCGCGGTAGTCGGCGTCGGCGGCCCGCAGCCGGGCGATGTTCTTGTCCAGCACCAGCACCTCGGACTGCATGCCGAGCGCGATGGCGGCGGCGTTCATGCCGGACACGCCGGCGCCGATCACCACCGTCTTGGCCTGGTAGACGCCGGGGACGCCGCCCATCAGCACGCCGCGGCCGCCGCCGGAGCGCATCAGGTGGTACGAGCCCACCTGCGGCGCCAGCCGTCCCGCCACCTCGCTCATCGGCGCGAGCAGCGGCAGCGACCGGTCCGGCAGCTCTACCGTCTCGTACGCGATGCCGGTGACCTTGCGGTCGACCAGCGCGTCGGTGCACTCCTTCGACGCAGCCAGGTGCAGGTAGGTGAACAGCACCTGCCCCTCGCGCATGCGGTGGTGCTCCTCGGCGATGGGCTCCTTGACCTTGAGGATCAGGTCCGCGGTGCCCCACACGTCGTCGGCGCTGTCGAGGATCGTCGCCCCCGCCGCCCGGTAGTCGGCGTCGGGGATCGAGGAGCCGCCGCCGGCCCCCGCCTCGACGTAGACCTCGTGTCCCGCCCTGCTGAACTCGTACGCCCCGGCCGGGGTGATCGCCACCCGGTACTCGTGGTTCTTGACCTCGCGGGGTACTCCGACCTTCACGCTGTAGCCCTCCCGTCGGGTGTGCCGCCCATAGCCGAACGGACACGATTGGAGAATAGCGTCCCAAAAACTGGACAGGGTCCACCACCGGACGCGTGGTGATCACTAAGGTCGCCGGTCATGACCTATCCTCCTCAGTACCCCGCCGGCCTCTCCGACAAGAGCAAGGTCGTCGCCGGCATCCTCGGCATCCTGCTCGGCAGCCTCGGCGTCGGGCGTTTCTACACCGGCCACACCAAGATCGCGGTGCTCCAGCTCGTCGTGAGCATCTGCACCTTCGGCCTGGGCGGCTTCTGGGGCCTCATCGACGGGATCCTGATCCTCGTCAACGGCGGCACGGACGCCCAGGGGCGCCAGCTGCGCGACTGACCGCCCGCCCTGGCCGGGCCCGCTCGCAGCCGCGGGCGGGCCCGCACACGGATCCGCCGATACGCCTCCGCGCCTGCCACCTGCTTTTTACGCTGGAACGGGCCGCGGGACCCCGCCGCTCAGCGACGGCGGAGGACGGCATGACGGGAACGTTGCCCCTGGCGTCGGCCGGGCTGCTCGAGGCGGCCCCCGACGCCATCGTCGCCGTCACCGCCGACGGCACGATCGCCCTGGTCAACGCCCAGACCGAACGGCTGTTCGGGTACGCCCGCGCCGAGCTGCTCGGCCAGAGCGTCGAGCTGCTCGTGCCCGAGGGCATGCGGGCCGCCCACCCGGAGCACCGCCGGCGCTACCTGCACGACCCGCGCCCGCGCCCGATGGGCGGCGGCGCGCACCTCGCCGCCCGGCGCAAGGACGGCACCGAGTTCCCCGCCGAGATCAGCCTGTCGTCCATCGAGACCGAGGCCGGGCTGCTCGTGGCGGCCGCCGTCCGCGACGTCACCGACCGGGTCCGCGCCGAGGCGAAGTTCCGCGGGCTGCTGGAGAGCGCCCCCGACGCCATCCTCGGCATCGTCGAGAACGGCGAGATCGCCCTCGTCAACGCGCAGGCCGAGCGCCTGTTCGGGTACGCCCGCGCGGAGCTGATCGGCCGCCCCATCGAGATCCTCGTGCCCGACCGGGTCCGCGGCGCCCACGCCGCCCTGCGCCGGCAGTACTTCGGCGGCCCGGCGCACCGGCCGATGGGCGCCGGCATGCAGCTCAGCGCCCGGCGCAAGGACGGCACCGAGTTCCCCGTCGAGATCAGCCTGTCGGCGCTGGAGACCGAGGAGGGCACGATGGTGTCCGCGGCGGTCCGCGACGTCACCGAGCGCCTCGAGATGCAGGCCGCCCGGGAGCGGCTGAAGAACCAGGCCGAGCGGGAACGCCTCGAGGCGCGGCTGCAGCAGTCGCAGCGGCTGGAGAGCCTCGGCCAGCTCGCCGGCGGGGTGGCGCACGACTTCAACAACCTGCTCGCCGTCATGCTCAACTACACGACGTTCCTCGCCGAGCAGGTGGCCGAGGCCGCCGAGGACGACCCCACCGGCCAGTGGGAGCAGGCCCGCAAGGACATCGCCCAGGTGCTGCGCGCCGGCGAACGGGCCACCGAGCTGACCCACCAGCTGCTCGCGTTCGGCCGCCGCGAGGTCGTGCAGCCGCGGGTGCTGACCATCAACGCCGTCGTCGGCGAGGTCGAGCAGCTGCTGCTGCGCACCCTCGGCGAGCACATCCGCCTGCACGCCGACCTGGCCCCGGACCTGCCGCCGGTGCTCGCCGACCCCGGCCAGCTGGAGCAGGTGCTGGTCAACCTGGCCGTCAACGCCCGCGACGCCATGCCCGAGGGCGGCACGCTGAGCATCACCACCGCCGAACGGGTCCTGGACGACGGCGCCCACCCCGGCCTCGGCCCCGGCCGGCACGTGGAGCTGCGCGTCGCCGACACCGGCGGCGGCATCCCGCCCGAGATCGCCGAACGGGTGTTCGAGCCGTTCTTCACCACCAAGCCCAAGGGCCAGGGCACCGGCCTCGGCCTGGCCACCGTGTACGGCATCGTCACCCAGGCCGGCGGCGCCGTCACCATCGCCTCGACGCCCGGCGCCGGCACGACCGTCACCGTCCTGCTGCCCGCCACCGACGAGGCCCCGCCGCCCCCGTCCGGCGACACCGCCGGCACGGAGACCCGGGACAGCAGCGGCGGCGAGACCATCCTCGTCGTCGAGGACGAGGACGCCCTGCGCGAGGTCACCGAGCGCATCCTCAACCGGCACGGTTACACGGTGCTCACCGCCGCCGACGGCCCGCAGGCCGTGAAGGTCGCCCAGGACACCCCGGGGCCCATCGACCTGCTGCTCACCGACGTCGTCATGCCGCACATGCTCGGCACGGAGCTGGCCGGGCGGATCGCGGAGATCCGGCCCGGCACCGCCGTGCTCTACATGTCCGGGTACGCCCAGCCGGTGCTGGCGTCCCAGGGCACCCTCGACGCGGGCGTCCGGCTGGTCGACAAGCCGTTCTCGGCCCCCGACCTGCTCGCCCGGGTCCGCGAGGTCCTCGACGAGCGCTGACGCCCCCGCGCCGCCCCCGCGCCGCCCCCGCGCCGCCCCCGCGCCGCCCCCGCGCCGCCCCCGCGCCGCCCCCGCCTCCCCCGCCGCCTTCGGCCCTTCCCTCAGGAGGGCCCGGGGGCGTCTGCCGGGCGCAGGTCGGCGAAGCCCGACTCGTACGCCCGGGCCGCCGCGAGGATGCCCGCCACCGCCGGGCCGTTGGTGACCTCGCCGCGCAGCACCATCGCCACCGCCTCGTCCAGCGGGAACCAGGCGACGTCCATGTCCGCCTCCTCGTCGTGCCGCTCGTGCCGCTCCGCGGCCGGCACCGGCGACACGTCCCGGGCCAGGAACAGCCGGATCGTCTCGTTGGAGAACCCGGGCGAGGTGTGCAGGTCCAGCAGCAGGTCCCAGCGCCCGGCCCGGTGGTCGGTCTCCTCCACCAGCTCCCGGCCCGCCGCCACCGCCAGGTCCTCGCCGTCGACGTCGCGCAGCCCCGCCGGCAGCTCCCACATGCGCCGCCGCAGCGGGTGCCGGTACTGGCGCACCAGCACGATCCGCCCGGCGTCGTCGACGGCGGCCACGCCCACCGCGCCCACGTGCGTGATCATGTCGCGGTGGGCGGTGCCGCCGCCCGGCATCGTCACCTCGTCGGTGAGCACCGTGAAGATCGGCCCCTCGTAGCGGACGTGCTGGGCCCGGACCTCGTGCGCGAACGTCACGCCGTCGCGTCCTCGAGCTCCACCGGCAGCTGGTCCGAGACCGAGTACCGCACGGCCGCCGCCACGAACGCCGCGAACAGCGGGTGCGCGTTCGTCGGGCGGCTCTTCAGCTCCGGGTGCGCCTGCGTGGCCACGAAGAACGGGTGCTGCTCCCGGTCCAGCTCGATGAACTCGACCAGCCGGCCGTCCGGCGACGTGCCGGAGAACACCAGGCCCGCCTTGGTGAGGGCGTCGCGGAAGTCGTTGTTCACCTCGTACCGGTGCCGGTGCCGCTCCTCGATCAGGTCGCTGCCGTACGCCTGCGCCACGATCGACCCGTCCGCCAGCTTCGCCGGGTACGTGCCCAGCCGCATCGTGCCGCCCAGGTCACCCTTGCCGGCCACGATGTCCTGCTGGTCGGCCATCGTCGAGATCACCGGGTGCGACGTCGTCTCGTCGAACTCCAGCGAGTTCGCGTCCGCCAGGCCCGCCAGGTGCCGCGCCACCTCGATCGTCATGCACTGCAGGCCCAGGCACAGGCCGAGCACCGGGACGCCGTTCTCCCGCGCGTACCGGGCCGTCTCGATCTTGCCCTCGATTCCGCGCACCCCGAACCCGCCCGGGATCACGATGCCGTCCACCCCGGCCAGCGCCTTCTCCGCGCCCGCCGGCGTCTCGCAGTCGTCGCTCGGCACCCAGCGCAGCTGGATCTTCGCGTGGTTCGCGAACCCGGCCGCCCGCACCGCCTCGCTCACCGACAGGTACGCGTCCGGCAGGTCGACGTACTTGCCCACCATCGCGATCGTCAGCGTGCGGTGCGGGTTGTGCACCCGGTCGAGCAGGTCGTCCCACGTGGACCAGTCGACGTCGCGGAACGACAGCCCCAGCCGGCGCACCACGTACGCGTCCAGGCCCTCCCGGTGCAGCACCTTCGGGATGTCGTAGATGCTCGGCGCGTCCGGCGCCGCCACCACGGCCTCCCGGTCCACGTCGCAGTACAGCGACAGCTTGTGCTTCAGCTTCTCCGGGATCTCCCGGTCCGACCGGCACACCAGCGCGTCCGGCTGGATACCGATGTTGCGCAGAGTCGCCACCGAGTGCTGCGTCGGCTTCGTCTTCAGCTCACCGGACGGCGCCAGGTACGGCACCAGCGACACGTGCAGGTAGAACACCCGGTCGCGGCCGATGTCGTGCCGCACCTGCCGGATCGCCTCCAGGAACGGCAGCGACTCCATGTCACCGACCGTGCCGCCCACCTCCGTGATGACGACGTCCGGCTCCCGGCCCGTCTCGTCCGGGGCGGCCATCGCGAAGATGCGCTCCTTGATCTCGTTCGTCACGTGCGGAATCACCTGCACCGTGTCGCCGAGATACTCACCGCGCCGCTCCTTGGCGATCACGGCCGAGTAGATCTGCCCGGTGGTGACGTTCGCCTTCGCCGACAACGCCCGGTCCAGGAACCGCTCGTAGTGCCCGACGTCGAGGTCCGTCTCCGCACCGTCGTCGGTCACGAAGACCTCGCCGTGCTGGAACGGGTTCATCGTGCCGGGATCCACGTTCAGGTACGGGTCCAGCTTCTGCATGACGACCCGCAGACCGCGGGCGGTGAGCAGGTTGCCGAGGCTGGAGGCGGTGAGGCCCTTGCCCAGCGAGGAGGCGACGCCCCCGGTGACGAAGATGTGCCGGGTGGTACGCGCGTTCGGGGTTGCCAAGACCTGCTCCCGTGGTCGTCCGATCGGTGGTGCAGACGGGCGCCGGAGGCGTCATCCACGGGATTCCACGGTAACACCAACGCGGCCGGGCGCGCGTCGGGGCTGGTCGTGGCGCGTGTCCCGGTTCTAGCGGCGAGGGGTGGGACGGCGGGTGGGGTCCGGATTGTCGCGTCCCGGCTCCGCGGCGTCACCGGGCGCGGACAGGGCGTCGGCATCCCGGGTGGCGGGTTCTGGGGCGGTCGCGCCCTTCGTGGGGGCGTCGGGGTTTGCCTGAGCGCCGGCCGCCGGGGCGCCGCCGGTCTTGGGGGTCGGCGGTTTCGCCGGCCTGGGGTTCTTCGCCGACTTGGACGGCTTAGCCGACTTGGGTGCTGTCGCGGCTTTCGGTGCGCTTGCGGTCTTCCGCTCGCCTGCGGCCTTCGGGACCTCCGCGGCGTCGGGGACTTCCGCGGCGTCGGGGACTCCCGCGGCGTTTGAGACTCCCGCAGCGTTTGAGACTCCCGCAGCGTTCGGGACTCCCGCAGCCTTCGTGGGGTCCTCGCCCTTGGGCCGGCCCTTGAGCTTGGTGTCCGGCGGGGCCTGCAAGGTGGCCTCGTCCTTCGCGTCAGCCTCCATCGTCGACTCGAGCTCGGCCCTCGAGCCCGTCTCGCCCTCCGACCCGGCCTCACCCTCCGACCCGGCCCTGGCCTGCGACCCGGCCTCGCCCTTCGACGTAGCTCCGGCCTTCGGCACGGCTACACCTTCCGGCCCGGCCGCGTCCTCCCGGGCAACCACCCGACCCGCTGACGGCCCCACCGCCGCCGGCGCGCGCCCCGTCATCGCCGCCGCCGCAACCTCCGGCAACGGCGGGTCGGCATCCAGGTCGAGGGGCCGGGTGCGGTCGGCGGCGTGGTCGAGGACGCGGAGGGCCGTCAGCGCCGCGAGTGGCACGACCACCGTCGCGGCCGCGCCCGCCACCTCCAGCGCCGCCCCGCCGAGGGCGCCGGCCATCAGGGTGGCCACGGTGGTGCCGGCGGCGGCGGCCCGGACCGCCGGGTGGAGGCCGAACAGGCGTTGCAGGCCGCCCCACGGCGAGAACTGCGCGAACGCGATCATCAGCCCGCCGACGACCGCGATGACGGTGAGTGGGCTGTTGAGCAGGGCGTTGGCGTTGGCGGCGGCGGCCCGGTTGAGGGCGGGCCCGGCGGTGCCGTCGGCGAGGGCGGTGAGGATGCGGGCGAGGCTGCCCTGTTCGGCTTCGGGGCGGCGCAGGTCGATGACGGCGAAGCCGGCGGTGACGGCCAGGCCGGCCATCGTCGCCCAGGCGACGCGGGGGAAGGTGAGCCAGCCGCCGGTGCTGACGGCGGCGGCGATGCAGACGCCGGCGGTGACGGCGATGGCGCCGGCCGGGTCGGCGCCGAGGAACGGGCTGCCGATCATGACGACGCCGATGCCGCCGAGCGCGACGACGACGAGTGGCCGCCAGCCGCGGCGGACGGTCTGGGCGGCCCAGCCGGCGACGATGAGCAGGCAGCCGACGAGGACGCCGAGGCCGACGCTGCCGACGCCCGCGTACCGGTTGCCCTCCAGGGTGGAGTAGCCGGCGACGCCGTTGAGCTGCAGCCGGGAGCCGGTGAGCACGTCGGCGCCGACGATGAGTGTGCCCGCGGTGGCGACGATGCCCATCGGCCACAGCGTGCGCGGGAACCGCGGCGACAGCCGCACGGCGGCCGCGCCGGCCGCGGCGAGCAGCAGCGTGGTCGCCCCGAAGACGGCGCCGGGCCAGCCGGCCCGCCACCACGGCAGGGCGTCGGCGACCAGGGCCGCGGGCACGGCGAGCGCCGCGGCGACCAGCGCCACCTCGACGGCGGTCATCAGGCGGCGCGGGGGCGCGGCGGGGCCGGTCGGCCCGGCGTGCCGGCGGGCCCGCACCATCAGGGGTACGACGAGCAGGTACAGCAGGAACTGCACGGCGGCGAGGGTGAGGAAGAACGGGGTGCTGACGGCGCGCTGGGTGCCGGCCCGGCGGTCGGCGTCGCGGTCGCCGCTGATGGCCTCGGCCAGGTCGGTGGGGCGGCCGGGTTCGGTGGTGGCGGGCTTGCCGGTGAACCGCCGTTCCGGCAGGGTCCGCCCGAGCGCGGTGAGGGCGGTCGGCGCGAGGTCGACGAGTTGCACGTAGCCGGTGCGGCCGGTGCTGCCGGAGGTGAGCCAGCCGCCCTCCCAGCCCGGCCCGTCGGCGATGGCGAGGTGCAGGCGCGACGGGACGCCGGTGTCGGCGACGCCGCCGACGAGCAGCAGCGAGTTCGCGGGCCGGGCGGCCTGCACGCGGGCGAGCTGGGCGTCGACGGCGGCGACGCGGCGCTGCCGGGCGGGCCCGTCGCCGACGACCTCGCCGAGGTCGACGACGCTGACCACGCAGGACGCGAGCAGCGGCCGCAGGGCGGCGTCGGCGGGCAGGTCCGGCTCGTAGCGGTCGACGCGGCCGAACGGGCGGGCGGCGGCCACGGCGGCGCCCGGCCCGACGGCGACGGTGCACCGCACGGACTCGGCGAGCGCGCCGGGCACCGTCCCGTACGGCTGGCGGTCCTGGTTGTAGCGGACCACGGTCTGCTGGGCGGGGATGTTGGCGCCGATGTTGTCGGGCACCCCGATGTTGGGGTCGGTGACGGGGCAGGCGCCGGTGACCCGCTCGCCGTCCCACGCCGCGTAGTTGCCGGCGCCGAGGGTCAGCCAGCCGTCGACGGGGCACGTGGGGCGCTTCGCGGAGCGGACGGACAGCCAGCCGATGGACCCGCGGTCGGCGGCGCGCCACAGCGCGGGGGTGCGGGCGGGGTCGAGGTCGTCCCAGCGCAGCCCCGCCGCCCCGGCGACCACGACGTAGTCGACGGTGGCGGGCGGCGCCCCGGCGGCGGGCCGCGGCGCCAGCCCGGCCATGCTGGCGATGCTCGCCGCGACGGCGAGCATGACGATCCCGAAGGCGACGAGCCGCCGGCCGACCGTCACGGGCGGCCCGCCCGGCTGCCGGCCGCGCCGCCGGTGGCGCCACCGGTGGCGGACGCCCGCGCGGTGACGTCGGCGTAGACGGCGCGCACGGCGGCGACGGTGTCGGCCTCGCCGGGCCACGACGCGGCCTGCTGCCGGGCCCGTTCGGCGTACCGCTCGCGCAGCGCCGGGTCGGCGAGCAGCTCGCGCACGGCGGTGTCGACCGCGTCGACGTCACCGGGCGGCACCAGCTTGGCGGCGTCGCCGACGAGCCCGGGCAGCCCGCCGACGGCGGTGGCCACGAGCGGCAGCCCGGCCCGCAGCGCCTCCTGGGCGAACAGCTGGCGGGCCTCCCAGTCGCTGGTGATGACGGCGAGGTCGGCGCCGGCGAGCAGGTCGGGCACGTCGCCGCGGTGGCCGAGCAGCGTGACCGGGGCGCGCAGCGCGGACGCCTTCTGCGCCAGCGCCATGTACGACGGCCCGGACCCGGCGATGACGACCACCGGGGCGGGGTCGAGGGCGCGCCACCGGGCGGCGGCGTCGACGAGCACGTCGTACCGCTTCTGCGGGTGCAGCCGCCCCACGGACAGGATCAGCGGGGTGCGGGCGGGGATGCCGAACTCGGCGCGCACGGCGGCCCGGCTGCGCCGCGGCGGCGCGCCGGCGGGCGCGGCGACGGGGCCGGGCCGGGCGTCGCGGGCGCCGAGCTTGCGGGCCCGCTCGACGAGGTCGTCGGAGGCGCCGAGGATGACGTCGGCCGACCGGGCGACGACCTTCTCGACGAGGTTGGAGGCGTGCCCGCGCAGGCCGCGCGCCAGCACGGCGTTGTGCAGGGTGACGACGAGCGGCACACCGGGCCGGGCGAGCGCGGCGACGAACGCGGCCCGCAGCCCGTGCGCGTGCACGACGGCGACCGGCCCGGGCGGCGCCGTCGCACCGGCGGGCGAGCCGGCGGGCGGAGACGGCGCGGCGGAGGCCGCCGGGCGGCCGGTGACCGGCGGCGTCCCGGTGAGGGCGCGGCGCAGCGCCCGGACCGCGCCCGCGTCCTGCGGCCCCGGCATGGCGGGGATCTCGACGGGGGCGAAGCGGGCGCCCGCCGCGGTGAAGCCGAACAGCTGGTCGGTGGCGGCCGGGCCGCAGACGAGCACGGGGCAGCCCGCCGCGACGAGCCCGCGCACCAGCGACAGCACGTGCTGGCCGACGCCGCCGGTGCTGGAGGCGAGCACGAGCGCCACCGGAGCGCGCCACGAGGCGTCCTGTCGGTCGGTCACCGCTCCCCCTGTCCGTCGTCATCGGCGCCGGTGCCGGGCGGCCGGGCGTCAGTCCGCAGGTTAGCCGCCGGGCCGGTGGCCGACGACGCCACCGGGTGCGGTACGGGGTCCGGCGCGGCGCGGCGGCGCGACACCCGGCGCAGCAGCCCGGCCGCCACGGGGCGCACGTCGTGGCGGCCGGCGGCGAGCGCCACGGCGGCGAACACGACGAGCACGGTGAGGCCGGCGAGCAGCCCGGCGACCAGGGCGGCGACGGCGCCGGGCGCCGCGGCGGGCGGGCCGGCCAGGGCGGATGCCACGAGCCGCCCGGCGGCGGCGCCGAGCAGCCCGGCCGCGACGCCGACGAGCGTGACCCGGCCGAGCCGGGCGAGCGAGCCGGCGCCCGCGTGGCGGCGCACGGCCACGGCGAGCAGCAGGCCGAGCAGCAGCAGGCCGGCCGAGTGGGCGGCCGCGAGCGCGGCGACCCGGTCCGGCACGACCGTGACGAGCAGCAGCGCGCCCGCCGCCACGGCCGCCCAGCCCGCCGCGACGGCGCCGGCGACGGCGGCCGGGTTGCCGCGGGCGTACAGGGCGCGCGACAGCAGCGCGTACAGGCCGTAGCCGAGCAGGCCGGGGGCGAGCCAGGCGATGCCGCCGGCGGCGCCGGGCACCCCCATGAGCCGGGCGGCCGGGCCGGCCACGGCGGCCAGCGCGGCGGCGCCGAGGCAGCACAGCAGCACGACGGAGCGGCCGGTGCGGCTCAGCGCCTGCCGGTAGCCGTCCGCGTCGCCGCCGTCGTGGGCGGCGGCCAAGGCCGGATACACCGCGGTGGCGACCGGCACGGCCAGCACGGCCCAGGGCAGCAGGAACACCGTCCAGGCGGCGTTGAACAGGGTGTAGGTGCCGGCCCCGGCGGACAGGGCGATGACCAGGGCGAGGACGACCTGCTGGGCGCCGACGGTGACCGCCCCGGCCCAGCCGAGGCGCACGGTGCGGCGGGCCACGCCGGGCGGGAAGCGCAGCGCGGGGCGCAGCCGCAGCCGCAGCCCGCGCAGCGGCACGAGCAGGCACAGCGACAGCACGACGACGCCGAGGGTGGTGCCGGCCGACAGCAGGTACTCCCCCGCCGTGCTCAGCCGGGCGGCGCCGGTGCGGGGGCCGTCGACGGCGGCGTACGCGACGTAGGCGGCGATGACGGTGACGCTGGACAGCAGCGGCGCGATGACCGGCCAGGCGAAGCGCCGGTGCGCCTGCAGCACGCCGGTGAGGACCACGCCGACGCCGTACAGCGGCAGCTGCACCGCGAACACGCGCAGCATGCGGGCGGCGGTGTCGGTGGCCGCGGGCGACAGGTCGGCGGCGAGCACGCTGACCACGGGGTGCGCGAGCAGCGCGACGAGCGCGGCGAGCGGCACGAGCAGCAGCAGGGTCCAGCCGAGCAGCGCCGACGCGGTGGCCCTGACCCGGTCGATGTCGCCGGCGGCGACGGCCCCGGCGAGCAGCGGCACGACGAGGCTGGCGAGCGCCCCGCCGGCGACCAGCTCGAACAGGATGTTCGGCACGGTGTTGGCGGCGAGGTAGAGGTCGCCGAGGTCGTTGGCGCCGACGGTCTGCAGGAAGACGAGGGTGCGCCCGAACCCGGCGAGCCGGGCCAGCACGGTGAGCCCGGCGATGAGCGTGGCCGCGCCGGCGATCCGCGCCGCCGCGGGCGCGGCGGTCACGGTGCCGCGGCGGCGCTGTCGGTGCCGGTGCGGCGCCCCCACTCGTCGATGCGGCGCAGGGCCGGGGTGCGCTGGATGACCTGGGTGAAGCTGACCTTCTCGCTGGCCGCGGTGAGGGCGGCGAGCACGGTGAGGGCGGCGGCGCGGCCGGCGACGCCGGTGCGGGCGGCCAGCGCCACGCCGAGCAGGGCGCCGAGCGCGTTGGCGCCGGAGTCCCCGAGCATGACGCGCTCGTCGAGGTCGTCGGGCAGCAGCGCGACCGCGGCGGCGACGGGCCCGGCGGCGAGCCCGCCCGCGGCGCCGGCGGCCAGCGGCGTGCCGAGCAGGACGCCGGCCTTGGCGGCCCGCCCGGGGCGCAGGTCGAGCAGGTTGACCAGGTTGGCGGTGCCGGCGATGACGCCCGCGCCGAGCAGCACGTCGGCGACGGCGCCGGCCCGGCCCTGCCGGGGGCGGCGGGAGCGCACGGACGGGTCGGCGTGCAGCAGCGCGGCGGCGGCGAGCCCGGCCCCGCCCACGCCGGCGATCTTGACCAGGCCGCTGGTGACCCGGCCCTCGCGCAGGGCGGCGAGGTGCCCGCGGAAGCCCTTGGCGGCCTTCTGTTCGGGACGGTTGCCGACCACGTCGTCGTAGAGGCCGACGGCGCCGGACGCCAGCCCGGCCGTGGCGGCGGCCGCGGCGGCGGCGCCGCCCGGGGCGCCGAGGACCGCGCCGAGGGTGGCCCCGGCGGCGAGCGCCGGCCCGCCGGCCAGGCTGACGGTGCGGCCGTGGAAGTTGGTGCGCTCGAGAGTGGCGGCGCGCGCGTCGCGCAGGACCCGGTCGAGGGCGGCCCGGGCGAGCACCGCTCCGGCCGCGGCGGCCGCGGCCTTCCGCACGAACCCCATCGAACGCCTCCCGCCGGTCACCGCCGCACGGACTCCGCTACCCGCACGACCGCTAGGAGTCTAGGAACTCCGGGCGAACGGTGGGCGAGCGGCACGCGGGCCTGTGGACAACCGCGTCGGCGGGTCAGGGTGCGGCCGACGGCATGAGCGACGTCGCGCCCGCGCCCAGCCCGTACTGGCCGGCCTTGTTCGCCGTGAGCCGCTCGACCACGGTGAGCGCGGTGACCAGCTGGCCCCGCGCGGTGGCCGCGTTGTCGACGGTGGAGATGGTCTTCGACAGCGTCGGGTCGCCGCGGACCTCGCCGACGAGGTTGCCGTCGCCGATCCCGCTGCCGCCGATGACCAGCGGCTTGGCCGCGGCGAACTGGGTGGCCAGCGTGACGGCGTTCTGGTTCTTGCGGGCCGCGTCCTTGTCGATGGCGGCGGTGCCGGAGACGAGCACGGTGGCCTCGGCGCCGGGTGCCGCGTTCTCCTCGACGGCCAGGTAGCCGCCCTCGGCGTACGCGGTCAGCACGGCCGTCAGGTCGGCCGGGGCGACCGGGCTCGCCTGGGCCAGCAGCGCCCGCGCGAGCAGGGCCGACGACGTCTCGACGCCGTCGCTGTTGAGCGGCAGGCCGGCGGCGGTGACGGTGGGCTGGGTGGCGTTCTCGGCGTAGTCGAGCAGCTCGACGCCGTTCTCGGGGGCGAGGAACTTGTCGGTGACCGCCACCCGGGCGGTGACGCGGGCGCCGGCCACGCCGAGCATCGACACGACCCCGTCCGCGTGCTCCTCGCCGCCGGGCAGGACCACGACGAGCAGGTTGCGCCCGGCGAGCTTGCCGCCGACGAGCATGGGGGCCGCCTCGACGGCGAAGTCCTCCTCGCGGCCGGCCTCGTCCTTGAACTGGGCGACCTGGCCGCGCAGGTTGTTGTTGTCGTTGCGGAAGGTCTCGATCTGGTCCTTCAGCGAGTCGGCCGCCGGGCCGTTGAGCGCCGCCGTGCCGACGACGAGCCCGATCGCGAGGGCCAGGAACACGGCCGTCAGGGACACGACGTGGTACCGGAAGTTGATCACGAAAGCTGCCTCTTGATCACTCGGCGGTCAGAACAGCTGCCCGAGCTGGAAGACCAGATTGTCCCACCACTCCGAGACGACGGTGAGGTAGGCCTTGCCGATCGTGGACACGGCCACCGCGGACGCGAGCGCCGCGATCGCGGACAGGACGAGCAGCAGCAGCGACGACCCGGAGATGTTCTGCCGGTACAGGCGGCTGACGCCCTTGGCGTCGACCAGCTTGCCGCCGACCTTGAGCCGGGTGAGGAACGTCGAGGCCATGCCGCCGCGGCCCTTGTCGAGGAACTCGATGAGGTTGGCGTGCGTGCCGACGGCGACGATCAGTTCGGCGCCCTTCTCGTCGGCGAGCAGCATCGCCAGGTCCTCGCTGGTGGCGGCCGCCGGGAAGGTGGTGGCCGGCACGCCGAGGCTCTGCACCCGGGCCAGGCCAGGCGCGCGGCCGTCGGGGTACGCGTGGACGATCACCTCGGCGCCGCAGCGCAGCACGTCGTCGGTGACCGAGTCCATGTCACCGATGATCATGTCGGGGGTGTAGCCGGACTCGATGAGCGCGTCCGCGCCGCCGTCCACGCCGATGAGCACCGGCTTGTACTCGCGGATGTACGGGCGCAGCACGTCCAGGTCGGCCTTGTAGTCGTAGCCGCGCACGACGATGAGGCAGTGCCGCCCGGCGATGCGGGTCTCGACGTCGGGCACGCCGACGCCGTCGAGCAGCAGGTCGCGCTCCTGCTTCAGGTACTCCATGGTGTTCGCGGCGAACGCCTCGAGCTGCACCGACAGGCCCTCGCGGGCGTCGGCCATCGCCTTGGCGACGGTCTCGGCGTCCTGCCGGGCGCCGGTGGCGACGGTCTCGCCGTCGAGCAGCACGGCGTCGCCCTCGATGGTGATGTGGGCGCCCTCGCGCAGCTTCTCGAAGACCACCTCGCCGAGGTCGTCGATCAGCGGGATGCCGGCCTGGACCAGCACCTCGGGGCCGAGGTTCGGGTACCGGCCGGAGATCGACGGCTTGGCGTTGAGCACGGCGGCGACGCCGACGGCCACCAGCGAGTCGGCGGCGACCCGGTCGATGTCGACGTGGTCGATGACCGCGATGTCACCGGGGCGCAGCCGGCCGACCAGACGCTTGGTCCGGCGGTCGAGGCGCGCGGTGCCGGCCATGACACCCGGCTCGACGGTGCGGGTGCGGCGCACAGTGGGAAGTCGCATCAGGGCCCATCCTGACACGCCGGATCACGCCCGCCGGGGCCCGACGCGCTCCAGATCACCGATAAGGGGTGAATCGGTCAGCCTCGCTTCTCCCGCGCCGCCACCGCCAGCAGCTCCTCCGCGTGGGCGATACCCAGGTCCGAGTCCGGCAGGCCCGCCAGCATCCGGGCCAGCTCACGGGCGCGGTCGGTGTCCTCCACGACCCGCACGCCGCTCGTGGTGACCGCGCCGCCGGTGTCCTTCGCCACCACCAGGTGCCGGTCGGCGAACGCCGCCACCTGCGGCAGGTGCGTCACGACGAGGACCTGGTGGGTGCGGGCCAGGCGGGTCAGGCGGCGGCCGATCTCGACCGCCGCGGTGCCGCCGACGCCCGCGTCGACCTCGTCGAACACCAGGGTGGGCGGGCCGCCCGCCCCGGCGAACACGACCTCGATGGCCAGCATGACCCGGGACAGCTCGCCGCCCGACGCGCCCTTCTGCAGCGGCAGCGACGGCGCGCCCGGGTGGGCCAGCAGCCGCAGCTCGACCTCGTCGGCGCCGTCGGGGCCCGGTTCGGCCTGCTCGCCGCCGCCGCGCGGCAGCACCGCCACCTGCACCCGGGCGTGCGGCATGGCCAGCCCGGCCAGCTCGACGCTGACCTGCTCGGCGAAGCGGCCGGCCGCCTCCTGCCGGGCCGCGGTCAGCCGGCCGGCCAGCTCGCCGACGGTGCCGGCCAGCCGCTGACGCTCGCGGTCGAGCTCCTCGAGCACCTCGTCGGAGGTGTCGAGCTCACTCAGCCGGGTGCGGGCGTGCTCGGCCCACGCGATGACACCCTCGACGTCGTCGGCGTACTTGCGGGTGAGCGCGCGCAGCGCCGCCCGGCGCTCGTAGATCGTCTCCAGCCGGGCCGGATCGGCGTCGAGCAGGCCGAGGTACGCCGACAGCTCCGCCGACACGTCGCCGACCAGGGTGGCGGCCTCCTCGACCCGGGCGGCCAGCTCGCCGAGCCGGGCGTCGACGGACGCCTGGCCCTCCAGCGTGCGGCGGGCGGTGCCGAGCAGCGCGGTGGCGTCGGGCGTGTCGTCGGCCGACTCGATGCCGCCCGCGAGCGCCTGGGCGGCCACCGCGGCGGCGGTGCGCAGCCCCTCGGCGTGCTCCAGGCGCTGCACCTCGGCCTTCAGCTCGTCGTCCTCGCCGGGCTGCGGGTCGACCCGGCTGATCTCGTCGAGGCCCAGGCGCAGCAGGTCGGCCTCCTGGCTGCGCTGGCGGGCGTTGCGCCGGCGGTCGGCCAGGTCGTCCTCGACGGCGCGCCAGCGCACGTACGCCTCGCGGTAGGTCTCCAGCAGCTTCTCGTGCTCGGCGCCGGCGAACCGGTCGAGCGCCGCCCGCTGCTCGGCCGGGCGCAGCAGGCGCAGCTGGTCGGACTGCCCGTGCACCGCCACCACCTGCTCGCCGACCTCGCCGAGCATCGCCACCGGCATGCTGCGCCCGCCGACGTGCGCCCGGGACCGGCCCTCGACCGTCACGGTGCGGCTGAGCAGCAGCGAGCCGTCGTCGTCGGGTTCGGCGCCGGCGTCGGCGATGCGGGCGTGCACCGTGTCGGCGACCGCCCCGGCCAGCCGCAGCCGGCCCTCGACGACGGCGCGGCCCGGGTCGGCGCGGACCCGGCCGGCGTCGGCCCGGCCGCCGAACAGCAGCCCCAGGCCCGTCACGACCATCGTCTTGCCCGCCCCGGTCTCACCGGTGATCACGTTCATCCCCGGCGCGAGGGGCAGGGTCGTGTCGTCGATGACGCCCAGCCCGGTGATGCGCAGTTCCTCCAGCACAGAGGGGACACTAGCGGCGGGGTCCGACACTTGCCCAGCGGGTGTGGACAACGAAGCCCGTCTCAGCGACGGCTGCCCCGCCACCCCTCGACCGGCAGCTCGAACTTCGCCACCAGTCGATCCGTGAACGGCCGCGGCTCCAGGCGCACCACCCGCACCGGCAGGGCGCCGCGCTGCACCGTCACCCTGGCGCCGGGCGGCAGGTCCCACGAGCGCTGCCCGTCGCTGGTCAGCACCGCGAACGACGTGTACGGGTCGACGGTGATCTCGAACGTGGACGTCGGCGCGGTGACCAGCGGCTTGCTGAACAGGGCGTGCGCGCTGATCGGCACCAGCAGCAGCGCCTCGACCTCCGGCCACACCACGGGCCCGCCGGCGGAGAACGCGTACGCCGTCGAGCCGGTCGGGGTGGCGCACACCACGCCGTCGCAGCCGTAGCGGGCCAGCGGCCGGCCGTCGACGTCGACGCGCAGCTCCAGCATCTGCGCCCGGCGGCCCTTCTCCACGCTGATCTCGTTGAGCGCCCACGACTCGGCGATGAGCCGGCCGTCGAACTCGGCCCGCACGTCGATCGTCAGCCGCTCGTCCACGCTGTAGGAACCGGCGACCACCTTGCGGACGGCGGTGTCGATGTCGCCGACCTCGGCCTCGGCCAGGAAGCCGACCTTGCCGAGGTTGATGCCGAGCAGCGGCGCCTTGCAGGGGCGGGCCAGCCCGGCGGCCCGCAGGAACGTGCCGTCGCCGCCGAGCGCGAACACGATCTCCGCGCCGTCGGCGGCGTGCGGGCCGCTCACCGGCACCACGCCGGGCCCCAGGTCGAGGTCGGCGACCTCGTCGGCCATCACCCGCACCTCGAAACCGGCCGCGACCAGGTCGGCGGCGACCGCCCGCGCGTGCTCGGTGTTCTGGCGTCGCCCGGTGTGCGTCACCAGCAGCGCGGACCGCGTCATGCCTCGCCCCTCAATCTCGGCCGACGGACTCGCCAGAAGCTACCGCGCCGGACGGCCCGGCGGCGACCGCATCGCGCACCGCCTCGGGCAGCACCGGCGGGGCGTCGTCGCGGAACCACAGGAAGAACTCGACGTTGCCGCTGGGCCCGGGCAGCGGGCTCGCGGTCACCCCGGCCACGCCGAGGCCCACCTCGCGGCCCGCCGCCGCCACGTCGAGGACCGCCTCGACGCGCAGCTCCGGGTCGCGCACCACGCCGCCCGTGCCGACCCGCTCGCGCCCGACCTCGAACTGCGGCTTCACCATCAGGGCGAGGTCGCCGCCGGGCGACGTGCACGCCGCCAGCGCCGGCAGCACGAGCCGCAGCGAGATGAACGACAGGTCGGCCACCGTCAGCGCCGCCGGGCCGCCGATGGCCGCGGCGGTGAGGGTACGCACGTTCGTGCGCTCCAGCACGGTCACCCGCTCGTCGGTGCGCAGCGGCCAGGCCAGCTGGCCGTACCCGACGTCGACGGCGACGACGTGCGCGGCGCCGCGCCGCAGCAGCACCTGCGTGAACCCGCCGGTGGACGCCCCCGCGTCGAGGCACCGCCGCCCCTGCACGACGAGCCCGTCGGCGGCGAACGCGTCGAGCGCCCCGATCAGCTTGTGCGCGCCCCGCGACACCCACTCGTCGGCCGGGTCCTCGCCGGTGACCAGCACCGGGTCGGCCGGGTCGATCATCGCGGCGGCCTTGCGGGCGACGGTGCCGCGGACCAGCACGCGGCCGGCGTCGATGAGCGCGCCGGCCTGTTCGCGGGACCGCGCCAGCTTGCGGCGGACCAGTTCGGCGTCGAGTCGGGCGCGGCGGGCCATCGGGGGGTGCGGCCTCTTTCGAAGGGTGCGGGCGGGGTCAGGTGCGGTCGATGCTCGCCAGGGTCTCCTGGAGCGTGGCGTGCGCCTCCTCGTAGGCGGCGACCTGTTCGGCGGGGCTCAGCCGGGCGGCGTTGTCGATGGCCTGCAGCGCGGCGTCGACGGCCGGGTGGCCGGTGCCGTCACCGTCGGGCACGTCGCCGAACGAGACCGCGTCGGGCCGGTGCGGCGCGTCGGGCCGGTGCGGCGGCGGCGCGGGCCGCGGCGGCTGGCCGCCGCCCGCCGGCAAACCCGCCGGCAAACCCGCCGGCACACCCGCCGGCACACCGGGCCGCACGCCCGGCGGCATGCCGGGCCGTTCGCCCTGCGGCGGGAACGGCCGGGGGAACGCGCCGGGCCGCGGCGGCCCGGGGACCGGCCCCGTCACGGCGTCGGCTCGCCGTCACCGGGCGCCTCGAAACGCGGCGGCTCGGGCGGGGCGGGCAGCTGCGGGGAGGCCTGCGGCGACGCGGCGGACGGGCCGGCGCCACCGGCGCGCGGTCCGCGGGCGTTGCCCTGCTTCGCCGACGGCGTGGTGGCCTTGCGGGTGGCCTTGTTCGCGGGCGTCCGCTGCGCGGGCCCGGCGGCGTCGCCGGCCGCGGCCTTCTTCGCGGGCGCCTTCTTGGCGGCCTTCTTCGCCGGGGCGGCGGCCTTGCCGGGCGGCGGGCCCGGCACGGCGTCGGTGACCGGCGCGGGCTGCCCGGCCGCGGCGGCCGCGTCGGCGACCGACGCGGTGGTGGCCTGCGCGGACGGCGACGGCGCCGGCTTCGCGACGGCCTTCTTCGCGACCTTCTTGGCGACGGCCTTCTTCGCCGGCGCAGCGGCGGTCTTCGCCGGCGCAGCGGCGGACTTCGCCCGGCCGGCGGCGGCCACCTCGGCCACCGCGGAGGTCTGCGGCACGGGCGCCGGCTTGTCGGACCGGTCGGCGTGCCGCACGGGCGGCGCCGTGCCGGACTCGGTGGCCGACAGCCGGTCCTGCGCGAGCCGGAGCTGACGCTCCAGGTCGCGGACCCGGTCGGTCAGCTCGGTCACCTCGTCGGCGGTGGCGAGGCCGACGACGCCGAGCGCCCGGTCGACCTCGAACCGCACGATCTTGGTCAGTGCCTCCCGGTTGGCCATGCCGGCGGACAGCGCGTCCTCGACGAGTCCCTGCAGCTGGACGGCCGTCGCGCCGCCCTTGCCGATCAGCTCGCCGGCCACCTGCTGGGCCTTCTTCCGGGGCACCTCGGCCAGGCCGAGCGCCATCTCCAGGTAGGCCCGCCACGCGTCGGTCATGCCCGCTCCCCTCCTCGTGCGGTTACGCCACCACGCTACCGGGCGCGTCCGACAGATCGGTGCGGTACCGTGCGGCGAAGCCCGCGTGGCGCGCAGAACGCCACGCCCGAGCAGCGCGAGGAGGCCCGGGTGGCCACGGTGGACGAGTGCCGGCAGGCGTTGCACGACCTCGCGGCGCGGCTGGACCGCAACGCGGAGACCCGCGGCAAGCTCGACCTCGACCGCACCCTGGCGTGCCGCGTCACCGACCTGGCGACCGCGTTCCACGCCCGCCTGGACGGCGGCCGGCTGGTCGACATCGCCGACGGCGACGACCCCAAGGCGAAGATCGCCCTGACGTCGTCCAGTGACGACCTGCTCGCCCTGGTCGCGGGCCGCCTCGACGTCACCAGCGCGATCACGTCGCGCCGCGTCGCCGTCAAGGCCAACCCGTTCGACCTGCTCAAGCTGCGGAAACTACTCTAGGTTCCAGTCCGCCAGCACCGCCTGCGCGGCCGGCGAGCCGGCCCGCAGCGCGGCCGGAGCCAGGCCGTCCCAGGTGGCGCCCACGGCCAGCCGCAGCGCCGCCACGGGGTCGCCCTCCCCCTCGAGTACGCCTTCGGCCGTCAACCGCCACCCACCGTGCTCACCGGACGCAGGCACCCGCACCGACTCCTCGGCGGCGAACAACCCGGCCAGGTCCGCGGCGACGTGCGTGGGCCGCCGCGACGCCGGCGCGGCCAGCAGCTCGGCCGGCCCGCTGACCCCGGTCAGCACCAGCAGGCTGTCCATCCCGGCCCGCACGGCGCCTTCGATGTCCGTGTCCAGCCGGTCGCCCACGACCAGCGGCCGCTGCGCCCCGGCCAGCTTCGCCGCCGTGGTGAACAGCGCCGGTTCCGGCTTGCCCACCACCACGTCGGGCTCGCGCCCCAGCGCGGTACGCAGCACCGCGACCAGCGAACCGTTGCCCGGCAACGGCCCGCGCGGGCTCGGCAGCGTCTTGTCGGTGTTGGTGGCGTACCAGCGCGCACCGGCCCGCACGGCCAGGCTGGCCTCGGCGAGGACCTGCCAGCCGACCTCGGGCCCGTAGCCCTGCACGACCGCCACCGGCTGCTCGTCCACCGTGGACACCGGCACCAGCCCGGCCTCACGCACCTCCGCGCGCAACGCCTCCGCCCCGACGACGAGCACCCGCGACCCGGCCGGCAGCTCGTCGGCGAGCATGGCCGCGGCGGCGCCGGCCGACGTCAGCACCTCCTTGGGCTGCGCCGGCACACCCATGCCGGTCAGCAGCCCGGCGACGTCGGCCGCCCGCCGCGAGGCGTTGTTCGTGGCGTACGCGAGCGCGGTCCCCTCGGCGTGCAGGGCGGAGATCGCCTCCACCGCCCCGGGGATCGGCCGGTCGATCAGGTACACGACCCCGTCGAGGTCGAACGCGACGAGGTCGTACGAGTCGACCAGCCGCCCGCTCACGCCCGCCCCGTCCCGCCGTCCGCGGCGTCACCGGGGGTGTCCTCGCCGGCGTCGACCAGGTCGGCCTCGGCGAGCTCCCGGTCGCCGGGTGCGTCCCCGGCGGGCGGCGTGTCGCCGCCCTCGACCGCGACCAGCTCCTCCTCGGCGGCAAGGTCCTTGTCGTCGTCGTCGGAGTCGCCCTTGCCGCCCTTGTCGCCCTGGTCGTCGGCAGCGCGGGTCTCCTCCGCGCCGTAGCGGTCGCCGTCGCCGGTGTCGTCGTCGTCCGGGTCGGCGTGGAACGGCCGGGCCCCGCCGGCGCTCTCCTCGTCGTCCTGGTCGTCGCCCTGGTCGTCGTCGTCCTCGTCGTCGAACTCGCCGTCGCCGGCCGCGTCGCGGGCCTCGGCGCCGCCCTGCTCGTCGGCGGCCCCGATGTCGTCGACGTCGTCGAGCTCGTCGTCCTCGTCGTCGTCGAGGTCGTCGCCCTCGAGCTGCACGCCGTCGAGCTCCAGCAGCCGCTCGGCCGCGTCGGTGACGCTGTCCTCGTCCACCTCGGCCGCCTTCGCGAACCAGGCGCGGGCCTCCTCGGGCCGGCCGGCCGCGAGCAGCGAGTCGGCGTACGCGTACCGCAGCCGGGCCGCCCACTCGTCGGACCCGCTGGTCAGCTCGCGAACCTGCAGCATCGCGACGGCCGCGTCGTGCTGGCCGAGGTCGGTGCGCGCCCCGGCGGCCACGATGAGCAGCTCGATCGCGTCCTCCCGGCCGAGCTTGTCGCGCTCGGCGGTGCGGAACAGGTCGATGGCCCGCTCCGGCCGGCCGAGGGCCCGCTCGCAGTCGGCGATGACGGCGACGTGGTTCTGCCGGCCGGTCATCCGGTGGTAGGTGCGGATCTCGGAGAGCGCGGTCTGCCACTCCCCCGCCGCGTACGCGGCCAGCCCGACGGCCTCCCGCACCGCGGCGATCCGCGACGCGAGCCGCCGCGCCGCCATCGCGTGCGACAGCGCCAGCTCGGTGTCCTCGTCGATGAGCTGCCCGGCCGCGACGAGGTGCCGCGCCACGGTGTCGGCGATCGGCTTGGCGAGCGTCAGCAGCTCGGCGCGCACCTCCTTGTCGAGGTCGGACGCCTGGATCTCGTCCGGGATCTGCGGCGCACCGGGCGCCCGCCCGGCCTCGTCGGACCGCACCCGCCCGAACTCCCGGTCGCGTGCCTCCCGCTCCCGCTCGACACCCTGCTGCGTCGCCCGGTCGTCCCGCTCGGGCCGCCGGAAGCCCCCGTCACGGGGCCCACGGTCGTCACGGGGCCGCTCGTCGCGAGGCCGGTCATCGCGGGGCCGGTCGTCACGCGGGCGGTCGTCACGGGGACGGTCCTCGCGCGGCCCGCGGTCGCGGAAACCGCGGTCGTCGCGCGGCCCACGGTCGTCGCGGTCGCGGAAGCCACCCTGCCGGGGCCCACGGTCCTGGAACCCGCCTCGGTCACGGTCCCCACCACGGAACCCAGCGCGGTCACCACCACGGTCTGCGCCGCGGTCGCTGCCACCCTGGTACCCGGGCCGGTCGCCACCACGGAAACCACGCTCGCGCGGCCCACGGTCCTGATACCCGCCGCCGCTGCGGAAGCCCTCACGCGTGCCACCCCGGGCGTCACGCGGCCCGGAGTCGTCCCGGCGCGGCCCACGGTCCTGGAACCCACCCCGGTCACGGTCCCCACCACGGAACCCACCGCGGTCGCCACCACCCTGGTAACCCGGACGGTCCCCACCGCGGAAGCCGGGACGATCGCCGCCACCCTGGTAACCCGGACGGTCGCCGCCACGGAAACCGCCGCGGTCGCCACCACCCTGATAGCCGGGCCGGTCGCCACCGCGGAACCCACCGCGGTCGCCACCACCCTGGTAACCCGGACGGTCCCCACCACGGAAGCCGGGACGGTCACCGCCGCCCTGGTAACCCGGACGGTCGCCGCCACGAAAACCGCCGCGGTCGCCACCACCCTGATAGCCGGGCCGGTCGCCACCACGGAACCCACCGCGGTCGCCACCACCCTGGTAACCCGGACGGTCCCCACCACGGAAGCCGCCACGGTCGCCGCCGCGGTCACCGCCGCCCTGGTACCCGCCCTGGCGCGGACCGCGGTCCCCGCCACGGAAGCCACCCTCGCGGGAGCCACCGCCCTGGTAGCCGGGCCGGTCACCGCCGCGGAAGCCACCCTCCCGGGGCCCGCGGTCCTGGAACCCACCGCGGTCACGGTCACCGCCGCGGAACCCGCCGCGGTCGCCGCCACCCTGGTAGCCGGGGCGGTCGCCGCCCCGGAAGCCACCCTCACGCGGCCCGCGGTCGCCGCCGCGGAAGCCACCACGATCGCCACCACCCTGGTAACCCGGCCGGTCGCCACCGCTCTGGCCGCCGCGGAACCCACCGCGGTCGCCGCCACCCTGGTAGCCACCGCGATCACGGTCGCCGCCGAAGCCGCCGCGCGGACCGCCGGCGTCGCGCGGACCCCGGTCGCGGAAACCGCCCTCGCGCGGGCCACGGTCGCGGTCACCACCGCGGAACCCGCCGCGATCGCCGCCACCCTGGTAACCCGGACGGTCGCCGCTCCCGGCACCACCGCGGTAGCCGCCGCGGTCGCCGCCCTGGCTGCCGCCACGGAAACCACCGCGGTCTCCGCCGCGGTCGCCACCGCGGTCGCCGCGGTCACCGCCGAAACCGCCGCGGGGGCCGCCGCTCGTTCCGCCGCCGGCGCCGCGGTCGCCGAATGAACGGCCGCCGGCGTCGCCCTGGCCGCGGGTACGCGGGCCTCGGTCACCGCTGAACCCGCCGCGGTCCCTGCCGGAGGCGTTCTCGTCGCGGCCGCGGTCACGTCCGCCTCGGCGGTCGTCGTCGCGGTAACGGTCTTCGCCGTCCTGGGGTCCTGCGCTCACGGGTCTTGTCCTTCCCAGTCACCACTGCGCCATGCAGCACAAAAACACTCGAGGGCCGACCCCGTGTCAGGGGTGGCCCTCGAGTGTAG
>NZ_BOOY01000039.1 GCF_016863475.1 Spirilliplanes yamanashiensis | reverse complement strand
CCATCGTCGCCGGCGTCAAGGGCCGCACCCGGGTCTGACAGGCTGGACGGCACCGTACCGGTCGCATCACCTGGAGCCCGCAGGGTTCGCCGGCCTACGACAACCGTCAGGGCGGCCCGCTGACTGCAGCCGGTGGGCTGCATGACCGCCGGGCCGGCCCACCCAAAGCTGACGAAGGTAGCAGTCGGCGGCACCCGCGCGATGGCGTGGCCGTTGCGTACGTCGCCATCGGGGTGGAGGGTTAAGCCCTCCACCCCGGCGGTGTAGATGGCCGGCGACCGCAGCGGGGGTCCGGGCTCGCCGGGCGCCCGCGCCCCCGTATCACCGGCTGTTCTGCACGCCGGGTTCAACGTCGAGCAGGCACCGCCCACTGCTTGATTCGTCTACTTCGAACCGGACGCGTGCGATCAGGAGTCGGCGCCGTGCTGGCGATCTCACCGTGAATTGATGGGATCCGGCGGCGATCCGGCGCCGCGATGCGGCGACGCGTGATGCGACGGTCACGGCACGGGTGGCGACGGTGTCTCCGAGCCGGGTGCGCTGCCGGCGACATGGTGGACCCATTCCGCCACGTGCAGGGCCACGGCGACGCTATCGGTCGTCGGTAGCATGTGCCCCGCTCCGGGTAGCGTCACCAGCTGCCCGTCCGGCAGCCTGCCCAACAACTTCTGCACATCCTCCTTGCCAGCCTGCTTGTCCCGGTCACCGTGCAGGATCAGGGCGGGGACCCGTAGAAGCGGCGCGCGTGTGGATCCGTCGTCGCTCACACTGGCCAAGGCGGTACGGGCCAGCACATTGGGGTCGGTGCGCAGGAACTCACCGGTGGCTCGGTTCACGGCCCGCGAAGGATCCTGTGCGGTGAACACCCACCAGCGTGCCGGCACCTTTGTCAGCCACGTCACCCCGCGGAGGCGGACCGCCACTTGCGCCCCCACCTGCAACAGCAGCAACCACGACCGGCGTATGGCCTGCTGTACCGGGCGCGGGAAAGCGGTACCGGGCAGCCCTGGCACGGTGACGGCCGATCCCGCTGAGCCGACGAAGACGGCCCCTCTGATGCGCAGCAGCGAGCGCTCTGCGCGCGCCAGGATGACCGCCCCGCCCAAGCTGTGACCAACCAGGACAGCGCCCTCGTCGCCGACCACCGCCGACAGCACGGCGTCCAGATCGGCGGCGTGAGCCGACAATTCATAGTCCTGATCGGCTGACGGCTCACTACGGCCATGACCACGCAGGTCATAAGTAACCACCCGATGGTCGCCGACGAGCCGATCGCTGACGGCATCCCACGAACCTGATGACAGACCGAGGCCGTGGATCAGCACGATCCACGGCGCATCTCGGGGCCCGCGCACGGTGACGAACAGCCTCGTCCCGTCCTGCGACGCTAGGAACACCCCCCTGATCCCCTCTCTTGCCTTCCGAACAAGCGGTGACGGCAACCGCACAATGTGCCGGGCAGTCGGCGCACGACGGCGCGTTAAACCCAGACATGTCGTCGACCAGCCCTGACCTCGCCTGGGACGACGAGCGCTGACACCGTTCACTACCCACAACGCCGCCGCACAACGGATCACCGCTGTCCGGGTTTCCTGTCGGACACCGTCCGGGTTCCATGGGTGAGGACTTTCCACACGTCTTCAAGGGCGGCCCTGCGGGCCGCCGCGCGGGCCACTCCGCCGGCCGTCCGCGCCTTGCCGCTTCGCTCACGGCGCGGCCGGCGGTGGCCACCGCGAGACCGGCGGACACGCCGAAGCCCCGGCGTCCTCACCATCGAGGAAGCCGGGGCTCAGCGCGCAGGGACACAGACCGCTACGTCAGGGAACTGCCATGCTGTTCGGGTGACGGACCAACCGGGCGCTGCACTTACCGACGGGGACCTGCGCGACCTCACCCGCCTGCTCGCGCGCTACGTCGAACACGACCTCGACCAGTTTGAGGACTGGCAGCTCCAGACGACGCACGGGCCGGTGTACGTCACCATCAGGCGCGAGCTCCCATCGGGATGGCCCGCCGCTGCCTTCACGCAGGTGTGGCCGCCGCAGGATTCCACGGCGCCTCGCGCCGAAGACGCCTCCGGCGGGTAGGGCCTCCGGCCCTACGACCCGGAACCGGCCTCCGGCGGCCGGGGCTACTCGCCCCGGACCCTCGGCGACTCCGGGATGCCGCCACCGCCGCCGACCCATCGCGCACCGGAGGCAACCAGACCGCGCCCGCCTGGTCCAGGTCGTACGTCCGGCGGGGCGCTCCACCTGGACCAGGCGGGCGCGGCCCGGCCGAGCGAAGCTTGCGCGACGGGATGCCCACCGGCTCATGATCCACTGGAACACATTGGGAACAACACGTACGCGAAAGCACCAGCAAACGACGAGAGTCAGTAGAGCCCGTCGACCCAGCTCACATGCCATCTCGGCATACGACCCGCAGGTCAGGAAATCGCGGGGGTCAGTTCTACGACTGCTGACGCACAACAGGCTCCTGACCTGCACTTCCAGGTTCGCCAGCGATCCTGGGTACAGATCGGGTACAACCTGCGAAACGGCGGTCACGCCGGGCTTCCCGCCCGCGTGGCCGCCGTTTCGCGTCGGCCGAGTGCCCCGTCGACGACCAGCCGGGTCCGGTCGATGACGTCCCGCCACTCGTGCACGTAGGTGTCGAGCGTGACGGTGGGCGTGCTGTGCCCGAGGGCGAGCTGCACGGTCTTGACCGACGCGCCCGCGTGGATCAGCACCGTCGCGTAGTAGTGCCTCAGCCCGTGGATCCCCCACCGCGGCGGCAGACCGACACCCGCCCGAGCCGTCGTCCAGATCCGCGAGAACATCGCCGCGTTCATCGGCTCGTCGTTCACGCTCCGGAACAGCAAACGGGCACCGCGCCGCTGGGGCCGGCGGCGGTCCGTGTCGTCGTCGACCTCGACCGGCTCGCACCGCTCCCCCATGTGTGCGGTGAGCGCCGCCGCCACGACGTCCGGCAGCTCGACCGTCCGGACGCTGGCCTTCGTCTTGACCTGACCGAGGAACGGCTGGCGACCTTGGAGCACCTTGAGCTGCCGCCGCACGGGTACACCATCGGGCTCAGCCGCGCCGGCATGAGCTTCGCCCAAGCCGTGGACTTGGTCGGCCGGCAGACCGACCGGGCACCGCGGTCGATCGACGGCAGGCGGATGCCGCTGTCGCACGGGTTGGCCGGGATCAGGCAGTCCTGCACGGCCATCGTGAACATCGAACTCAGGTACGTGCAGGCGACCAGCAGCGTCGCCGGGCCGAGGACGCCGGAGTGGTCCTTCGCCCAACCCCGGACACGGCTGGGCCGGACGTCCTTGATCTGGGCGCGCTGACGCGCCGTGGCGAGGGCGTACGTGAGGCTGACAACGTTGCTAAACGGGGGCTGCCCCTGTTTAATAACCGGGGTAAGCCCCCACCTAAGGGCATCGTGCTCTCTCGACCAACCGGATCATCGAGGCCCAGCAGCTCTGACGTGCACCGCCGTACCTCGAAGGGTTCTCCGTGAAGATCGCCATCCTCGGAGCCGGCAACGTCGGCGTTCCCCTGGCAAAGGCGTTCGCCGTCGACGGCCACGCCGTGAAGCTTGCGAATTCGCGCGACCCTGAGACGCTGCGCGAGCTCGCGGCCTCGCTCGGCGTCACCGCGGCGTGGACGGCGGACGCGGTCCGCGACGTCGACGTCATCATCACGACGGTCAACCTCAACAGCTACGCGGCGATCCGCTCGCTGCTCGACGGCGTGCCCGACGACGTGCCGGTCATCGACACCGGGAACTACCACCCCTACCGCGACGGTCACATCGCCGCCATCGACGACGGCCAGCTCGAGGCCCGGTGGATCTCCGAGCAGCTCGGCCGCCCCGTCACCAAGGCCTGGAACGCCGTCCTCGCCCAGACCCTCGCCGAGAAGGGCACCCCGGCGGGCATCCCGGGACGCATCGCCCTGCCCGTCGCCGGCGACGACCCCGACGCCCGGCGGCTCGCGGCGGAACTGACCGACATCACCGGCTTCGACCCGGTCGACATCGGCGGGCTGGACAACACCTGGCGCGCCCACCCCGGCACCTCCGCCTACTGCACCGAACTGCCCCGCGAAGCCCTCCTCGCAGCGATCGAACGGGCCGACCGCCAGCACGCACCGCTGCGCCGTGACCTGTGCATGCAGGCCTTCGTGTCCTTCGGCGACGCCTTGGACCGGGAGAACACCGTCCGGCTGCACCGCGCCATCACCCTGACCCCCGACCCGGCCTGAGATCACCACCACCCTGCTGGACACGATTCCTGCTTGCCGGCCCTGCCCCGCAGGGACCGGACACCAGGTCACCGAACAGCCGGCGACGGATCCTCACCCCACGGGAAGGACACGACATGGCTCCACCCCCAGCGCGGGTCCGGCGAATCCGCTCCGACTCCGAGCGCAACCGTTCGCTGATACTGGCCGAGGCCGAGCGGCACTTCGCGCAGTCGGGCGTCGGGGCCTCGCTGGATGCGATCGCGCGCGACGCCGGGGTCGGGTCCGCGACGCTGTACCGCCACTTCCCGACCCGCGACGACCTGATCGCGGGACTGGTCGAGCAACGCTCCACCCAGATGGCAGCAGAGATCGAGCGGATCCAGCGACTGGCCGACACCGGCGAGGCGCTGCGCTCCTGGCTCGTGGTGGTCGAGGAGTTCTTCAGCGCCTTCGAGGGCTTTCCAGGACCGGTCCGTACGGCAATGACCGGGGTGCAGAACCGGCTCGCCGTGACCTGCGCCGGGTTCGTAGACCAGACTGCACAGTTCCTGCAGGCGGCCCAGCGGGACGGCAAGGCCCGCGACGGTCTGCGCCCTCTCGACCTGTTCCTGATGGCCCTCGCATTGAGCTGGGTCCGCGGCTCCTCGCTGGCCGACGAGCCGTCACCGGACAATCTGCGAGCCATCGTCCAGGACGGCTTCCGCACCTGAGCTCTCCCCGCGGGCTGTAGCTCTCGGAGGTAGCTCCAGGCACCGCATCCCCGCGATCTGCCGGTGAATCATGCCGGCGCAGCAGCCCAGGCCCGTGAACCACGCTCAGCACCACCCACGCAACCATCCGCTCCAAGGAAGCTGTTCTGATATGAAGCGCTGGCAAGCAACCGAGTTCGGCATGCCGCAGGCCGTCTTGAAACTGGCCGAGGTAGCCCTGCCCGAACCGGGTCCGCGAGAGGCACGCGTGCGGGTTCTGGCCGCCAGTGTGGCCCTTCCCGACCTCCTGATGGTCCAGGGTCGCTACCCCTTCGTCCCCGCACCCCCGGTATCTCCCGGCCAGGAGATCGTGGGCATCGTCGACAAAGCCGGCTCCGGCTACCCCTTCCCGGTAGGCACCCGGATCATGGGCAACAGCCGCGCCGACATCGCGGTGGGCGGCCTCGCCGAGTACACCCTCAGCCCGGCCACCGGGGCGGTGCCGGTCCTGCCGGAACTCACCGACAGCCAGGCGGCCGGATTCCCCGGCTCCTTCCACGTCGCCCACATCGGCCTGGCCCACCGGGCCGCGCTCCAACCCGGCGAGACACTGCTGGTCCTCGGCGGCTCAGGACGCACCGGCTCCGCCGCGATCCAACTCGGCAAAGCCCTCGGCGCCACCGTCATCGCGACCGCCCGCAACCATGACAAAGCCCGCTTCTGCCAGGCCCAGGGCGCTGACCACGTCATCAACCTCCGCGAACAGCCCCTCACCGACACGGTCCGTGACCTCACCGGCGGCCACGGCGTCGACGTCGTCTATGACACCGTCGGCGGCGAAACCTACGACCAGGCCACGCACGCCATCGCACGAGCAGGGCGCGTCCTGCTGGTCGGCTTCGCCAGCGGGACCTGGGGCCAACCCGACCCCCAGCACATCATGTTCAACGACTACTCCGTCAGCGGAGCCCTGTCCGCCTTCCGCCACGACACCGAACGCGACGAAACCCTCAACGCCCTCGCCGACCTCCTACGACAAGGCGCCATCAGCCCGCCCGTCACCGACCAGTACACGTTCGACGACGTCCCCGCCGCCATCACCAGCCGCAGCGGTGACGCCGTCGGCCAAGCCGTCGTCACCGTGGCCTCGACGGCCGAGCTTGTAGCCGCACCGTAGACGGCGGCTGACTGCTGCCCCGCCGGTCCACAACGCCGTCTCGCCGCATGGCGATCGATCTGAGGCTCTGGAACTCGCCGAGACGGAATCCGCCGACGATCGGGTGGCGTCGAAAACAGCGTTCAAACGGTGTTCGGAACCACGGAGATAGTCACCACCAGCACCCGGCGGAGTGTGACGCATCATCTGGAGCCAGCTAGTAACGCATCAAGCGGAGCTCGACATCCTCAAGCCATCTTGTCGGTGACAACTTCCCATACGCCTTCAAGGGCGGCCTCCGACCTCCGCGCGAGCCACTCCGCCGGCCGGTCCGCGCCTTGCCCTTCGCTCCCGGCGCGGGCCGGCGGTGGCCACCGCGACACCGGGTGGACACGACGAAGCCCCGGGCGCCCTCGCCATCGAGGCTCCGGGGCTCACCTATCCTGGGTACAGATCGGGTACAACCTGCCGGACGGCGGTCACGCCGGGCTTCCCGCCCGCGTGGCCGCCGTTTCGCGTCGGCCGACCGCCCCGTCGACGGGCAGCCCGGTCCGCTGCCAGATCTGGTGCCAGTCCCGAGCGATACGGTGCTGCAGATTTGTCGGCAGAGCGATCGCGAGGCCAGGCGGGGCCACCCCACAGGCCGGGCACGGCTCCGACGCGGCCCGATCCCCCGCGCAGACCGGGCACCTCAAGCTCCAGGCATCGCCGGTGATGTAGGCGCCGATCAGGCGTTCCATGACGATCGGCAAGGGTTCGCTCGGATGCCGCATCGGATCGGGGCAGAACGCGAGCCGGCCTGCCCACGAGTACCAGCCCTCCGACCGCCGAGGTGAACGCCTGCCCTCCGCCTTCTCCCGCCTTCGCCGCTCGGTGAAGGTGTCACGGTGCTCGAGCCACACGGCACGAGCCTTCTCGAGCTCGACCACTGCACGCACCAGAGAGTTGGGATCCGCATCGAGATCCTGGGGGACCCGGGCAGTCAGCATGAGGTGATGCCAGGTGGCTCGGAAGCCGTATGGCCCGAAGTGGAGGACGCACTCGCGTAGCGCCGGCATCCGCTGGTGCGGGGCAAGCTGTTCGTCTCGGACCCGCCGAGCCTGCGCCGGGAAGCTCGTCACGAGGCGACAGTAGAGGCAGGGTTGTTCGAGGGCACCGCGTTTCCTGGTCACGGCATTCAGCCGGTGGGCAGCGGCCACCGCGAGACCGGCGAACATGACGATGGCGTCATGCCGACGACCGTGCGTATCGTGCGGCTTGGCCACGATTTCTGGTACGCCGTCGGCGACGCTGACGGAGACCTCGGCCTGGACGAAGCCCCTCAGCTGAACGCCGCCGGCTACCTGTACTACGTGCGGCACCGGCCAGGCTGGCCGGACATGAGGACGGGTTCTGGCCCGACTCGCAGGGCTTCACCACGCCGGAAGAGGCTGTCGCCGCCGCAGAATCCGCGGCGCCTGCGCCCGTGTTGTGGAAGTGGGTTCAGCGGCCGCAATCGGAGCCTGCCTCCAGCGGGTAGAGCCTCCGGCCCTACGGCCCGGACCTTGCCTCCGGCGGCCGGGGCTCCGCCACCGAACCCCGGCGACTCCGGGAGGCCCGGCCAGGCTTCGCGGCCCGTCACCCGACGCCCGGCAGCTCGACCTGCCCGGGCGGCCCCGCACCCAGCCGACATTCTTGATCCGCTGATCCCCGAGCGTCAGCCGGACCTCCACGTCGTGGCGGTCGGCGTCGAGCCGCCGCTCGAAGGACTACGCCCCGACATCAGCTGCACTACATGATCCGGCGCCGGACCCGCCACACCACCACACCGATCAGCACCGCCGCGACCGCGATGAACACAGCCGCCTCGATGAGCTGGAACGTCCAGAACCGGTCGGCCGGGTGGTAGACCCAGTACTCCTGGATGCCCCGCGCGTGGAGGAACTGGTTGAGGTTGGCGCCCGCCCGGTCGGCGGCGTCCTTCAGTTCGTAGTACTCGAGCGTGGTCAGCCTGCGCCCGGTGGCGTCCGCGTAGCCGTTGTCGATCATCCAGTCGGCGACGGTGGGTGCGGGCCGGCTCCCCGTCTGGTCGGTCGCGCCGCCGGCTGCGACCGGCTCGGTGGCGGTGAGGGGCGTGGCGTACGCGGGGCGGGCCAGCGAGGCCACCGCCATGCGGGCGGCGAGGAACGCGCCGAAGGCGACGCCGAACGCGGGCAGGCTGCGCCGCAGGATCGCGCCCGCGGCGGTGGCGACGCCGAACGCGAACAGGGCGTATGCCGCCGGGACGAGTCCCTCCACGTCGAAGGCGTCGTACTGGAACCGGCCCTCCCACACGTCGAAGGGCTGGCGGAACCAGGTGATCACCGCCGTGAACAGCCCGGTGAGTGCGACCGTGACGGCGGCCAGCGCCGCGAGCTTCGCCGCCAGCCAGCGCATCCGGGGCACGGCCTGTGTCCAGGCGAGCTGCCAGGTGCCGTCCTCCAGTTCGCGGGCGAGCAGCGGCGCGCCGAGGAACGCGCCGATGACGACGGGCATCAGGTAGAAGGCGGCCAGGAGATTCTCGATGTACCCGTATTCCTCGTCGAGCCGGCGGAGGGCGGCCGTGCAGGCCTCGCTCGTGCCGGCGTCTCCCGCGCACCGGACGGGACCGCCGGGGAACAGGTCGTGGGCCTGGGACCCGAGCACGAGCAGGCCGACGCCGAACAGGCCGACGAGCAACCCCAGGACGCAGACCTCGGTACGGTGCTGGCGCCAGATCAACCAGGTCATGCCGCCACCCCCGAGGTGACCGCGGCGCCCGGCTCGGACGGCCGGCGCAGGTACGCCAGCACCAGGTCCTCCAGCGCGACCGGCTGGGCCTGCCAGCCGGGTGCGGCCGGGAGCCCGCCGTCGCGTACCAGCAGGGTGGTGTGCCTGTCGCTGTGGACCGCCTCGACGACGGCGCCGGCCCGGTCGAGGTCGGTCGCCGTGCGCGGGCCGACGAGCAGCCGGTGCTCGGCGAGGAGGGTGTCGATGTCGCCGGCGAGGGTAACCCGGCCGTGGTTGAGCACGACCAGGTGGTCGCAGACGCGCTCCAGCTCGTGCACGACGTGGGACGAGAACAGGACGGTCACCCCGCCCTCGGCCACCGCACCCATGAGGACCTGGAGGAACTCGCGCCGGGCCAGCGGGTCGAGGCTGGCCACCGGCTCGTCGAGGACGAGCAGGTCCGGCCGCTTCGCCAGGGCCAGCGCCAGCGCGACCTGCGCCTGCTGGCCGCCGGAGAGCGTGCCGGCCCGGCGGTCGAGCGGGATGCCCAGCGTCGCCAGCCGGCGCTCGGCCAGCGCCTGGTCGAACCGCAGGTTCGTGGCCCGGCCGAAGCGGAGCATCTCGGCGACGGTGAACCGCTTGTACAGCGGGTGGTCCTGCGCCAGGAACCCGATCCGGGACAGCGTCTGCGGGGTGCTGGCGGTGACGTCGTGGCCGAGGACCTCGACCGTGCCGGTGCTCGGTGCCAGCAAGCCGACGACCATGCGCAGCAGCGTGGTCTTGCCCGCGCCGTTCGGCCCGACCAGGGCGATCACGCCGCCCGCCGGCAGGTCGAGGGTGCAGTCGCGCAGCGCCCAGCCCTTCCGGTACCGCTTGCCCACCCCGTCGGTGCGCAGCGCGAACTCCGTCGCCGTCACGCCACGTCCTCGTTCCTGGTCTGCTGGTGCACGGACGCGAAGAGCGCGTTGACCGCCTGCTCGTCGAGGCCGGCCGCGTAGGCGCGGCGCAGCCACGTCGCCAGGCCGCGGCCCAGCGACGTGTACGTCGCCGCCGACATCGCGGCCGACTGCTGTGCGTTGACGAACGTGCCCTGGCCGGGCCGGCCGGTCACCAGGTTCTCCAGCTCCATCTGCCGGTACGCCTTGGCGACGGTGTTCGGATTGATCGCCAGGTCCTCGACCACCTCGCGGATGAGCGGGAGACGATCACCGGGTTGGAGGAAGCCCAGCAGCACCGCCTGGCGCACCTGCTGGACGAGTTGCAGGTACGGCGGCACGCCGGAGTGGGTGTCGAGCCGGAAGACGAACACGGTTGCTCCTTGCTGCTTTACTAGTGACATAGTAAAGCAGCACGCCGGCGATCACGGAAGAGCCACCAGTCGTTAGGGGGGACATGTCAGCCGACCTGATCACAGCGTCGCCGAACGACTGGAGCGGGGGAAGCTCGCGTGGCTGTGGCGCATCAGACCCCGGTGTGGTTCATCTTCCACGAGTCGGCCCTGTGGATCTGCAGCGCCGAGAAGAACCGGAAGGTGCGCAACGTCCGCCTCGACCCGCGGGTGTCCGTGGCGCTGGAGGGCGGCGCCGCTCCCGTCGTGGCGGAAGGCCGGGTGACCCTGCACCCGTGGCGGGTCGTGATGGAGGTTCGCGTCGTGCGCTGGCTGCTCGCCGGCGTCGCCCAGTAGCTCCTCGGGCCCGCCACTCGGCGCCCCTACACCCCCGGATCCCAGGCGATGAGCTGGTCGAAGATGCCCCGGTCGCCCTCGGTGCGCAGCGACTCCGTCCGGATGCGGCCGTAGAAGAACATCACCAGCTCGTGGGCGGTGCCCCAGGCGGCGACATCGGCCGCCTCCAGTCCCGCACCGCCGGACGGGAGCCGGGTGGCCCGGGCGCCGTCGGCGGAGAGCAGGACGCGCCAGGAGCGACCCTCGGTGGCGTGGTAGTCGACGACCGCCGGCTTGTGCGGCCACGGGGTCGTCGTCGCGCAGCAGGTGGTCAGGAACTCCTCGACCCCGTCGAGTGCCACCTCGCCGGGCAGCGGCTGCGGGGCGCCCACCGTGACCTGGGCGTCGTAGGTGTGCACGGCGAGCTGCTGGAGCTGGTGCCGGGCGACGGCGCCGCTGGTTCGCGGCGACTGCGACCGGCCCCACCACGTCCAGCAGCCACGGTCCGGCCCGGCCGCCCGGAGCGAGGACAGCAGCTCCCGCACCGACGCGGCGTACCAGGCCATCAGGGCCTCGCGCTGCCGCGGCGCCGGCGGCGCGGACACGGCCGCGGGACCGTCGGCGGGCCCCGCGGCGACGGTGGCGGCCCACCTGTGGCGCCCCTCCCCCAGGTGCTGCACCAGGTCGAACAGCGTCCACTCGGGACACGTCGGCACCTGCGCGTCGAGGGTGGGCGCGGCGGCGAGCGCGGCCTGGAAGGCGGTCGAGCGTTCGTCCATCAGGCGCAGCAGGTCGGCGAACTCCACGGTCCCATCCACCGTCGCTTTCTACCACCGCCCACCGACGACCGACAGCGCATTACCCCGCCGACCGGCTCTCAGCCGGCACGGGCTTCATGTCGAGCCTGCCGGCCGGGCCGGTCCGGACGAAGGTGAGCCGCACGCCGCTGCCCTGGACGGTGAGCTGTTCACCGTCCGAAGCCAGCACGGTGACGTGTACGGGCGGCGCCTGGGAACCGTCGCCCGGCGCGCTCGACGTGACCGGGGGGCCGGACGTGACGGCGTGGATGCCGGTGACGGCGGCCACCTCGGCCGGGTTGTCGCCGGCGTATCCGACGAGGGTGGTGATCGCTTCGTAGACGTCGAAGCCGGCGCCGGCGCCGGTGACGTGCCCGTTGATCACGTTGACGCCGTCGGAGGCGAGGAGCGTGCCGTCGGCCGCCAGTTCCAGCCACGCGCCGACGGACGCGGGGATCGCGGTGGTGCCGCGGCGGTCGGTCACCGCGGCGAGACGCCAGTGGCTCCCCAGGTAACCGGCACTGACGACGCCGGGCGACGCGGGCGGCAGCGACGCGACACCGCCGCGCACGGACGTCCTGGTGACGGCGGGCCAGCAGGACGCCGATCGCGGAGACGACGAGGACGCCGGCGGCGGCGAGGATCGGGACGGTCCGGCGGCTCCGCCGGCTGGGCGTGTCGGTCACATCGGGTGAACCGGTTAACGCCCTCCGGCGTTGCGCCGTGGTCGGCGACTGAGCGCTGGTGGGCCGCCGAGGTTTCGCGTCAGCTGGTGGGTGAGCCGCCCGGGGTCGATCGCGCCTGCGAAGAACCGGTCGGCTTCGGCTGCGTGGCCGTCTCGCGCAGGATGCTTTGTGCTCCAGAACGGTGGCGCACCGCAGCAGCAGGCCGTCGTGGTGCACCCGCGTCTCCACCGCGCACCATGCGGACGTGGTCACCCACGTCACGCGGACTGTGCCTCCCAGGTGAAGCCCACCGACGCCGTCGCGCCCTCCGCCGTCTCCGGGGTCGCGATGTCGAGGCGCATGGTGATCCGGTACACCCGGGAGGTGCCGTTGGTCCAGGTGGCCAGCGCGGACGGCAACCCCGTCGCATAGGTGCTCGGGAACGAGTTGATCACGTCGGAGAAGCACCCGGCGCCGCTGCACACCGTCGCGCCGTTGGGGTGGGTGGCGGAGTCCCAGGTCGTGGTGGCGCCCGCGAACCCGGCGCAGCCGAACGCCCCGGCCGTGCCCTCCTCCACCGAGATGTGCGTCGTCGGGAGGATGCCGGTGCCGCCGGTGCCGTTGGTGCCGGACCTGGTGGTCACGAACAGGCGGACCGCCGCCGGCGCGGTGCCCGTGTAGTCGACCTTGACGCAGTTCACGCGGCTCTGGCCGGGTTTGAGGGCGGCGGCGCTGACCTGGCCCGTGCCGGGCACGCCGGTGGTGAACAGCGCCTGGCCGGAGTCGTCGTCGCCGAGGGTGACCGAGCCCGCCGCCCAGGTGCTGGTGGGGTTGGCGGACTGGGTGGTGAACGCCGAGGAGGAGGTGCCCATCATCAGGACGGCGCCGACGAGCAGGACGAGGGTGAGCGCCAGCGCCGGACCACGGGCGGTGCGTGTCCGGCGCACGGCGTGCGGCCTCATCTGTCGGTCACCTCCGGGGTGTCCCATCGACCCGGCCGGGCATTGGTTGAGGATTCATCAACCCGGCGGGTCCGTGGCCGATGGGTGCGGGGTGACTCGGCACGGGACTGGCTTACTGGCGGGGGCGTTCGCTCTGCTCGTGGCCGCCCTGTACGCGCTCGGCGGGGTCGAGGCCGCGTTCACCGCCACGACCGCCAACCCGGCCTCGGCGCTGTCGGCGGGCGCGGACTTCACCTCCGGTCAGCTCTGGCGTTCGGGCGCCGATCCGACGCCACCGGACCAGCCCACCCGGGTCGGCGCCGCCACCGGGTGGACCGGCCTCGCCGCGGTCAGCACCCACTCGTGCGGCATCCAGTCGCCGGGCACGCTGTGGTGCTGGGGCGACAACGACGCCGGGGAGCTGGGGCTGGGCGACACCAGCACCCGGTCCCGGCCGGTGCAGGTGGGCAGCGCCACCAACTGGACCGCCGTCACCGGGGCCTACGGGTTCACCTGCGGCATCCGCGACACCGGCACGCTGTGGTGCTGGGGGGACAACAGCCGGGGCCAGCTCGGCCTGGGCAACACGTCCGAGCCGGCGACGCCGACGCAGGTCGTCGGGTTCACCGACTGGCGCTCCATCGCGGCCGGCTACAACCACGCCTGCGCCACCCGCACCAACAACTACCTGTACTGCTGGGGCGCCAACGACGTCTACCAGCTCGGCCTCGGCGCCACCGGCGACAGGAACGTCCCGACGCGGGTCGGCGCCGCGGCGGACTGGGGTCCGGCCCTCGCCGTCGGCACGAACCACGGCTGTGCCATCAAGACCGACGCCTCGCTGCACTGCTGGGGGGCGAACGGCGACGGCCAGCTCGGCGTCGCCAGCGGCGACACGACGCAGCGCACCTCGCCGGCCCAGGTCGGCCTCAACACCGACTGGGGCACCATCACCGCGGGCAGCAACCACTCGTGCGGCACCCGCGGCACGGCCCTGTACTGCTGGGGCAACAACAACCGCGGCCAGCTCGGCGTGAACAGCACCACCGACGGCACCGTCCCCGCGATCGTGTCCTCCGGCGCCTCCTGGTCGCGCGCCGACGGCGGCCGGGAGCACACCTGCGGCCGGCGCACCGACGGCTCACTCTGGTGCTGGGGCCTCAACGACCACGGCCAGCTCGGCCAGGACAACACCACCCAGCGGCTGGTCCCCACGGCGACCGACACCGGCTACACCTCGACCATGTCGCTGGGCGACTACTTCACCTGCGCGATCAAGACCGGCGGCTCGCTGTGGTGCTGGGGGGACAACAACGACAACCAGGCCGGCACCAACACCGTCAACGTCCCGACGCAGGTCGGCGCCGTCGCCACGTGGGTCGGGGCGGGCTCCGGCGACAACCACACCTGCGGCGTCCGGTCCGACGGCTCGATCTGGTGCTGGGGCGACAACAAGTACGGCCAGCTCGGCCTCGGCGACGACCTCTCCCGGGCCGAGCCCACCCGCATCGGCGCCGGCACGACGTGGCGGGAGGTCGTGGCGGGGGTCAACCACACCTGCGCGGCGCAGACCGACAACACCCTCTGGTGCTGGGGCTACAACGCCGACGGCCAGCTCGGCCAGGGCAACACCACCTGGCAGTCGAGCCCCGTCAAGGTCGGCACCTGGACCGACTGGACGAGCATCACCGCGGGCTCGTACCACACCTGCGGCGTCCGCGGCACCGGCGCGCTGTACTGCTGGGGCGCCAACTGGCTCGGCCAGCTGGGCATCAACAGCAACACGCCGACGCCCACCGTGACCCAGGTCGGCGCCGCGACAACGTGGACGAGCGTCACCTCGTTCCTGCAGACCACCTGCGGCACGCAGGGCAACACCCTCTTCTGCTGGGGCGAGAACGGCAGCGGCCAGCTCGGCCTCGACGACACCACCCAGCGCACCAGCCCGCAGCAGGTGCCCGGCACCACCTGGCTGCACGTGTCGGCCGGCAACTACCACGTCTGCGCCACCCGGACCGACCGCAGCCTCTGGTGCTGGGGCGCCAACGGCAGCGGCCAGCTCGGCCTCGGCGACACCACCGACCGGGACCAGCCCGCCCGGGTCGGCACCCTGACCACCTGGTACCGGCCCGCGCTGGGCGTCAACATCAGCTGCGCCGTCAGCGACAACCGCACCGCCTGGTGCTGGGGCAACAACGGCGACGGCCAGCTCGGCCAGGGCGGCTTCACCAACGCGAGCACCCCGGTGCAGATGCCGGGCGGTGAGTACGCCGCGGTCTTCGCCGGCTTCAACGGCGTGCACCTCACCCGGTGACCGTTCGGCGGCCGCGGTCAGGCCGGTGGGCGTAGCCCGGAGACGGTGACCGCGACCAGGCGCCGGACCGCCGCCTCGGAGGTGAGGGTGGTCGCCGCCGACAGCGCGTGCAGGCAGTAGCCGGCCAGCTCGGCGGCGGGGACGTCGGTGCGGACCTGCCCGGCGCCGGCCGCGTCGGCGATCAGGCCCTGGACGAGGGCGGACAGCTGCTGGTGGGCCCCGGTGACGTGGGCGCCGCGGTGCAGTGCGGCGGCGACGGCGCCGTCGTGGCCGTGGCGGGCCATGGCGGCGTAGGCGCTCAGCACGGCGGTGAGCCGGTCGGCGGGGGCGCCGGGGCGGTCGCGGAGCTGGGTGAGGTGGGTCAGGTGACGGCCGACGTGCCGCTCGTGCCAGGCGTGCAGGACGGCGTCGACGTCGGGGAAGTACTTGTAGAGGGTGGCGCGGCCGATGCCGGTGGCCCCGGCGAGGCGCGACATCGTGATGCCGGTGAGGCCGTGCTCGGCGACGAGGGCCGCGGCGGCGTCGAGGGTGGCGTCGCGGACCGCGGCGCGGTGCGCCTCGATCGTCTCGTTCCACAGCTTCGGCACCCCGCCACCATACAGGCCGCCCGTGGCATGACATCCTGACGGTATGTGGACATGGTGTCTCGATAAATCGATCGGGAGGTACGGGATGACGAATCGCGACGCGGGGCCGCCGGGCGTACCGCGGTGGGTGAAGGTCGTCGGCCTGGTCGTGGCCGCCGCGGTGCTGGTGCTGGTCGTCGCGCAGCTGACCGGCCTGGCCGGCGACCACGGGCCCGGCCGCCACCTGGCGGGCGGCGGCGCCCCGCCGGTCCGGGGGTGACCGTCCTGCGCCCCGGGGCGCGCCGGGCGGCGCTGGTGCTGCACGTCAGCACGTCCGTCGGCTGGTTCGGCGCCGTCCTGATGTTCCTGGTCCTCGCGGTGACCGCGCTGCGCAGCCGGGACGACGCGGTGCTGCGCGCCGCGCACCTCGCGATGGACGTGACCGCCCGGCTCGTCATCGTCCCGCTCGCGGCCGCGTCGCTGGCGTCCGGCCTGGTGTCGTCGCTGGGCACGTCGTGGGGGCTGCTGCGGCACTGGTGGGTCCTCATCAAGTTCGCGCTGGTCCTCGTCGCCACCGCGGTGCTGCTGCTGCAGCTCGGGCCGATCGGAACCCTCGCCGACGCGGCGGCCCGCGGCGCCCTGACCGAGCTGCCGCAGGCGCGGCTGTCGGCCGTCGTGCACGCGGCCGGTGGGCTGCTCGTGCTGCTCGCCGCCACGGTGCTGGCCGTCTACAAGCCGCGCGGGCTGACCCGCTACGGGTGGCGCCGGACCACCGGCGCGCCGGGGCCGACGTGAGCGGGCCACCCCTTCCAGGTGATGGAGGTCATCGACAACGCCGTCATGCTGTCCCGTGGCAGCTCCCGCCGCAGCCGTCGGCCGCGGTGGCGGCCGCGAGCGTCATGGGCGCGGGCGCCGGAGATCCGCGCGGTTGTCGTCAGGCGCCGCGCGCGCCCTGTCGTGCCGCCCGGCGGGTGAACGTGAGGTGGGTGACGCCGCTGGGCGACGAGACCGCCTCGACGGCGTACGCGTCCTCGAGGGCTTCCAGGCCGTCCCAGAGGCGGACGCCGCGGCCGAGGACGATCGGCACCTGGACGAGGTGCATGTGGTCGACGAGCCCCGCGGCGAGGAAGTCGCGGACGACGGTGGGGCCGCCGCCGATCCGGACGTCCCGGCCGCCGGCCGCCGCGCGGGCCGTCTCCAGGGCCTCGGCCGGGGTGGCGTCGAGGAAGTGGAACGTGGTGCCGCCCGCCATCTCGAGCGGGCCGCGCGGGCGGTGGGTCAGCACGAAGACCGGGGTGTGGAACGGCGGGTCGTCGCCCCACCAGCCCGTCCAGGCGGGGTCGTCCTGCCAGCCGGGCGGGCCGAACTTGTTCGCGCCCATGATCTCGGCGCCGATGCCGGGCCCGTGGCGTTCGGCGAAGGCGTTGTCGATGCCCGCGGTGCCGGCGGCGGCGTCCCAGAAGCGGGTGCCGAACATCCACTCGTGCAGGCGCTCCCCCGCGTGGCCGAACGGCGCGTCGGCGGACTGGGGCTCGCCGGTGGCGAAGCCGTCGAGGGAGATGGACAGGTTGTGGATCCGTGCGAGTGACATCCGCGCTCCTCGTCGTCGAAGGCCGGCGTCAGCCGCCCAGGCGCTGCCGCGCCACGAATTGTGGCACCACCATCCGCCACGCCTCCGTCACCAGCTCCGTCATGTGCGGCGGGTCCAGCCGTGCGAGGTGGCAGCACACCCAGTTGAAGCGCAGGTCGGCCGGCTCGGGCAGGAAGAAAAGGTCCGGTTCGCCGGCGATCAGGGCGTCCCGGTCCTCCTTCGGGTGGGCGAAGCCCATCGTGGCCTCGTCGCGGGAGAACGCCACGTACACGATGGACCCGACCCGGAACTTCACGCGGTCCCGGACCAGGTGCTCGGTCGTGCGGGGCAGGGTCCGCGTCAGCGCCCGCACGTCGGCGACGGTGACCATCCCCCGACCGTAGTGCAGGACGGGTGACGCCGGGACCGGTGGCGGCGGGCCGCATACAGTAACGCGGGTGGCGAACCTTCGTGATCAGATCATCGCCGAGCTCGGCGTCCGGCCGTCCGTCAGCGTCGCGGACGAGGTGCGGCGCCGGGTCGAATTCTTGAAGGCGTACCTGCGGTCGACGCCCGCCACCGGCTACGTGCTGGGCGTCAGCGGCGGCCAGGACAGCACGCTGGCCGGGCGGCTGTGCCAGCTGGCCTGCGCCGAGCTGCGCGCCGAGGGCACGGAGGCGGCGTTCGTCGCGGTGCGGCTGCCGTACGGGGTGCAGGCCGACGAGGCCGACGCGCAGGTGGCGCTCGCGTTCATCCAGCCGGACCGGTCCGTCGCGGTGGACGTCCGGCCCAGCTCCGACGCGGTGGCCGCGCAGGCGGCGGCGGGCCTCGGCGAGACCGGGCTGCGCGACTTCGTGCGCGGCAACATCAAGGCCCGGGAGCGGATGGTGGCCCAGTACGCCATCGCCGGCCAGCTGAACATGCTGGTGGTGGGCACCGACCACGCGGCCGAGGCGGTGACCGGCTTCTTCACCAAGTACGGCGACGGCGGCGTGGACGTCACCCCGCTGACCGGGCTGACCAAGCGGCAGGGCGCCGCGCTGCTGCGCGAGCTGGGCGCGCCGCGCAGCACCTGGGAGAAGGTGCCCACCGCCGACCTGGAGGACGACCGGCCCGCGCTGCCCGACGAGGTGGCGCTGGGCATGACGTACGACCAGATCGACGACTACCTCGAGGGCGCCGACGTGCCGCCGGAGGTGGCCGCCCGGATCGAGGCGACGTTCCTGGCGACCCGCCACAAGCGGGCGCTGCCCGTCACCCCGCTCGACGACTGGTGGCGCTGACGCCCGCGCGTCAGCCGCGCACCAGGGCGTCGTACACCGCGGCGAACCGGGCGCGACGCTGCGCGTAGTGCTCCACGTGGGCGGGCCGCGGCTCGTACGTGGCGCCGGTGGCCCGGGGCGCGCGCGGCACGCCGGGCGCCAGCACGTCGAGGGCGAGCAGGGCCGTGCCGCGCTGCGTGGCGCGCCGCCGGGTCACGTGGGTGACGGGCCGGCCGAGGACGTCGGCGAGGACCTGCAGCCACTCGGGCTGGTCGTTGCTGACCCGGCCCGCCGCCGCCACCTCCAGGACACCCGGGGCGGCGGGGCGCAGCTCGTCGGCGACGCGCGCGTAGGTCATGGCGACGCCCTCGACGATCCCGCGGAACAGGGTGTCGGCGTCGGTGGCGGCCGACACCCCGGTGAGGACGGCGCGGGCCCCGCCGACCCAGCCGGGCGCGCGTTCGCCGGTGAGGTACGGCAGCACGAGCGGGGTGGCGTCGGTGGGCGGCGCGGTGAGGACGGCGCCGAGCGCCGGGCTGAGCCGCAGCGTCTCCTGCGCCCAGCTGACGGCGCGGCCGACGTCGTTGATCGCGCCGCCGAGCAGGGTGTGCCGCGCCCCGACGCGGTAGTTCCACAGCCCGGACGGCAGCGGATCGGCGGGGCCGTCGAGCAGCACCCGCAGCGCGCCGCTGGTGGCGGTGGCCGCGGTGAGCACCGTGGCGTCGGTCGCCCCGGCGCCGATGTTGCTGGCGAAGCCGTCGGTGATGACGGGGAACCACACGGCCCGGGCCAGGGCGGGCCGGCGGGCCGGGGCAGCGGGCGGCGCGGGTTCCGTCATGTCGCGCGGCGGGGACAGCTGCGCGGCGGCGATGCCGGCGGCGGCGAGCAGCTCGGCGTCGAGCTCGCCGGTGCGGCGGTCGAGCAGGCCGGTCCACGCCATTGTGGACGTCCCGGCGAGCGGCTGCCCGGTCAGCCGGGCCAGGATGTACTCGCCCAGCGACCACCAGTGCGCGGCCGCGGCGACGACGCGCGGCTGGGTGGCCGCGAGCCAGCGCAGGCGCGGGGCGTGGTAGCTGGTGTGAAGGCGGGTGCCGGTGCGCTGCTGCACGGCGTGCTCGTCGAGCTCCGCGCGCAGTGCCGCGACCGCGGCGGCGCTGCGCGAGTCGGCGTAGGTGATGCACGGGGTGAGGGCGCGCCCGGCCGCGTCGACGGCGATCAGCGAGGCGGCGAAGGTGTCCATCGCGACGCCGGCGATGCGCGTGCCCAGCCGCCGGTCGCCGGTCACCGCGTCGAGGACCTGCCCGACCTCGGCGGTCACCTGGTCGGGGTCGATGACGGAGGTGCCGTCGGGGGCGACCGTGAAGGCGTGCGGCACCTTGTGCTGCAGGCCGCGCACCGGCCGGCCGGACGCGTCGTACACCCCGCCGCGGGTGGCGGTCGACCCGATGTCCATGGCCAGGACCAGCGGGTCCAGTGCCGCGTCGAGCGCGACGTCGTCGGTGCGGGGCATCGCGGTCAGCGCCGGACGTCGTAGATGAGCTTGAGGATGCCGTTGGGATAGCTCTGCGACTCCCGCAGCGTCAGCATGTGCTTGTCCCGGTCGGCCCGGCCGAACAGGCTCTTGCCGGCGCCGAGCAGCACCGGGAAGACGAGCAGGTGGTACCGGTCGATCAGGCCGGCGTCCGACAGCCGGCGGGCCAGCTCGGCACTGCCGTGGATGAAGATCGCCCCGCCCTCGCCCCGCTTGAGGGCGGCGACGTCCTCGGTCGAGCGCAGGATCGTCGTCGGCCCCCAGCCGTCGACGAGGGCGTCGTCGGTCAGCGTGCCCGACACCACGTACTTGGGCAGGTCCCGGTAGGCGGCGTGGTCCTCCGAGCCCGGCCAGACCGGCGCGAACGCCTCGTAGCTGCGGCGGCCGAACATCAGCGCCGTCGTGTCGGCGAGCTCCTCGCCCTTCAGCGACCACGCCTCCTCGACGAACTCCAGGTCCTTGAACACCCACCCGCCGCTGCGGTGGCCCTCCCCCGGCCCGCCGCCCGGCGAGTCGACCACGCCGTCCAGCGACATGAAACCGGTGTAGACCAGGTCACGCATGGGTTGTCTCCTCCTGCTCGGCCGGGCTGCCCGGTCTCAGGCTAGACCGCGGCCGCCGGGTCGCGCCGATGCCGGGTCGCCGCGCCGGACATCGCGATACGCTGCCCCGGCAGCGCCTGTCCCCCGTCCCCCCGGGCGGCGCCGCACGCACGACGCGGACGAGGCGAACGCAGCGGCGAAGGGGGACCGGGCATGGGCCGTCCGGACGTCACACCGGTCATCTGCAACCACCAGGTGCTGCACGAGCCGGAGGCCGTGCTGGCCGCGGCGCTGGAGGCGTACGTCGCCATCGACTCCACCGACCGGGTGGTCGGCTGGAACGCCGCCGCCGAGGCGACGTTCGGTCACTCCCACGCCGAGGCGTGCGGGCGCGAGATCACCGCCCTCATCATTCCGGAGCGGTTCCGCGACCAGCACCGCGCCGGCCTGCGCCGGGTGGCGGCGGGCGGCCCCGGGCGGGTGCTGGGGCAGCGGTTGCAGCTGAACGCGCTGCACCGCGACGGCCACGAGTTCCCGATCGAGATGACGCTGACCGCCACGGACACCCCGGGCGGGCCCGTGTTCCACGCCTTCGCCCACGACGTGACCACCGCGGTGCGCGCCGGCCGGTTCTCCGCGGTGGAGACCGCGGTGTCGCGCGGGCTGGCCGAGGCGGAGTCCAGCGGGGCGGCCGCCGCCCGGGTCGTGGAGGCGCTCGGCGTGAAGATGGGCTGGCCGGTGGCCGAGCTGTGGCTGGTGGACGTGGACCGGCAGCTGCTGCTCTGCGCCGCCCGGCACGCCGAGCCCGGCCGCCGGCTGGGCGCGTTCGCGATCGACGAGCTCGACTACGGCATGGGGCTGCCCGGCCGCGTCCACGGCGAGCGCCGGCCGCTGTGGATCCCCGACCTCGCCGCCGACACCGGGTCCGTGCGCAGCCGGGCCGCCGCGGCGATCGGCCTGCACGTCGCGGTGGGCGTGCCGATCTGGGCCGGATCCACCATCCTCGGCGCCCTGTGCGTGTACGGCGACCGCGCGGAGGACCCGGAGGACACCCTCACCGGGCTGCTGTCCGGCGTCGCCGCGCACGTCGGGCAGTACCTGGAGCGGCGACGCGCCGAGGAGCTCGCCGTCGAGCTGGCCCGCACCAAGGACGAGTTCCTCGCGCTGGTCACCCACGAGCTGCGCAACCCGCTCACGGCGATCACCGCCACCGCGGCGATGGTCAGCGAGGAGACCGGCACGCTGACGCCGCAGGAGCTGGGCCGCTACCTCGACACCATCACCCGCAACGCGCAGCGGCTCACCGTGATGGCCGAGGACCTGCTCGACCTGGCGCGCCTGGAGTCCGGCCACCTGGCCATCCACCCCACCGCCGTCGACCTCGCCGGCATCATCGACACGGCCGTGCAGGCCGTCGCCCGGCCGGTCGCCGACAAGAACCTGACCGTCACGGTCACGGTGCCGCCGCGGCTGCCGCTGCACGCCGACCCGGACCGGCTGCGCCAGGTCGCCGACAACCTGCTGTCGAACGCCATCAAGTACACGCCCGCCGGCGGCACCATCACCGTCACCGCCGGCACCCGCACCGACGACGACGGCGTGGACCGGATCACCTGGTCGGTCGCCGACAGCGGCATCGGCATCCCGCCCGCCGACCGGCCGCGGCTGTTCCGCCGCTTCTACCGGGCGTCGTCCGCCCTCGACCGGCGGATCCCCGGCACGGGCCTGGGCCTGGTCATCACCCGCGCCATCGTCGAGCGCCACCAGGGCACCATCGCCCTGGCCGACCAGCCCGGCCCGGGCACCACCTTCACCATCGAGCTGCCCGTGAAGCCACCCGCCTGAGCGCTAGCCGGCGGGCGGCGGCGGGCACTCCACCCGCTTCTTCCGGAACAGCGGGGCGCCCGGGTCGGCCAGGGCCCGCTCGTGGGCCTGCGCCCACGCCGCCCACACCCGCATGAACTCGCCCTGCTGCTCGTCGGAGAGGCCGGCCCGGCCGGCCTCGTCGGCGGCGCCGTGGAAGATCGCCAGAAATCTGCCCATCGGCGCATGGTACGGCCGGTAATAAAATCAGTGTCTTCCTCAAGGTCGGCGCCCCCGCGGCCGATGTGAGCGTCATGGTCCGTCGAGCGCGAGCGTGGACCGCGCCGGGGCGCGGGCCGCTCCTGGGCGCGCCACGCGCCGGCGACGACCGCGGGTCGATGCCGATGGCGATGCTGCTCACCGTCGTCGCGCTCGGGCTCAGCATGGTGCTGGCGTCCGTGGTCAGCGCCGAGCAGCGCAACACCCGCCGCGACACCAGCCGGATGACCGCCCTGGCCGCCGCCCAGTCGGGCCTCGACGTCGCGCTGAGCGCTGTCCGGCTCGCCCGGCGCACCGACGGCACCGGCGACCCGCAGGCGCTGCCGTGCACCACCGCGCCGCGCCCGGCGCTGTCCGGGCCGGTCAGCGCGGGCGGCGGCGCCACCTTCAGCGTGCGGGTGTACTACTCGACCACCCCGCCGGTCGCCGGCACCGTCCCGTCCTCGCTGTGGGGCTGCGGGCCCACGGCCACCGGGATGCCGGCGTACGCGCTGATCGTCTCCACCGGCACCGCCGGCATCAGCCGCACCATGTCGGCCACCTACACGTTCACCACGGTCATCCAGAACGAGAAGGTGCCCGGCGGCATCATCCGCAGCTTCGGCAACGCCGGCACCCCCGACTACTGCTTCGCGGCGGGCTCCACCGCGCCGCTGAACACCCAGCTGCTCATCCGGCCGTGCAACCCGGCGGACGCGCGGCAGCAGTTCGCGTACACCGCCGGCCTGACCCTGCAGCTGACCAAGATCAAGGCCGGCGGGCAGCGGCTGTGCGTGGACGCCGGCACGATGGCCCTGAACGCCCCGGTCACGTTCCAGCTGTGCGCCGCCGACCTGGTGGCCCGGCAGGTGTGGGGGTCGGACGACTCCAGCGCCTTCTACGTGATGCCGAACGCGACCACCCGCCGGTGCATGGAGTCCAGCGCCGAGTACGCCGACGCCACCGTGCAGCTGGTCGCCATGAAGTCGGCCTCGTACTGCACCCAGCCCGGCACGTGGCAGGTCCAGCAGACGTTCTTCACCTCGTCGGCGACCGGCGGCGGCAAGGCGGGCCCGGCCACCGGCCAGCTCGTCAACGGGGCGCAGTTCGGCCGGTGCATCGACGTCACCGCCGACGACGTCACCTCCGAGTACCTGATCAGCTTCCCGTGCAAGCAGCCGCTCACCGGCGAGGTGCTCTGGAACCAGCGGTGGAACGTGCCGCAGGTGCCGGCGGGGGAGGACCACGCCGACGGGCCCATCTGGACCGTGCCGACGGGCACCACGCAGGCGTACTGCCTGCGCGGCCCCGGCACCACGGCCCGGCCGGGCTACTACGTCGTCGTCACCACCTGCAACCCGGGCGGCATCGTCGCGGCCGCCCACCAGTGGCGGGTGTGGGGCGACACCGGCAACAAGACGACCAGCTACCGCATCGAGTCGCTGGCCCCGGGCGGCCCCGGCACGTGCCTGACCGTCACCGACCCGGCCGCGCCCAACCCGGACCTGTGGGACGAGACCTGGAACATCAACGCCAGCAAGCTGGTGATGGGCACCTGCAACGGCACCGATTTCCAGAAGTGGAACGCGTCGTCCGTCAGCACGGCGGCGACGGTCCGCGACGTCACCGAACGCTGACCCCCGGCGCGGTCACTCGCCGTCGAGCAGGTCCTGCCGGGGCGGAACCCACGGCGCGGGCAGGCCCGGGCAGTCGTCCGCCGGCGGGCCCACCGCGACCTCGGCCAGCCCGAGTCCCGCCTCGCGGTCGAAGCGCAGGTCGCCGACCACCCAGCCGCCGGCCGCGGGCGCGGCCCACGGGGCGCGGGCGAATCGGAGCAGCGCGCCGACGGCGCAGTACTCCGTCGCGAGGCTCGCGAACAGCCCGGCCGGGAGCGCCAGCTCCCCCACCCAGACGACCTCGCCGGTGGACGGCCGGCCGACGCTCTGCAGCCGGGCGGTCGACTCCCCGCCGGCCGACGGGAACGACTCCGCGCACCGCTGCGCCGTCACCCAGCCGGGCGCCAGCGAGTGGAACGCGCGCCGGACGACGTAGGTGTCCGCCGTGCGCTGCACGGCCAGCACCTCCCGGCACACCGGGTTGGCCGGCATCGGCGTCAGCACGACGTCGAGGGTGCGGGCCGCCGGGAAGCCCTCGGCCAGCAGCGCCTCGAACCGGCTGTCGGCCGCCCGGGCGGTGACCGCGAACGCGGACGTGACGACCAGCCAGGCGGCGATGCCGGCGGCGAGCGCCACCCGGGCGGACGCGAACCGGCCGACCACCACCAGGCCGGCGGCCAGCACCGTCAGCACGGCCGCCAGCGACGGCGGCACGAACCCGCTGAACCAGCTCAGGCCCAGCCCGGCGAGCACCACCAGCGCGACCAGCACCCGCGCCACCCGCGAGCGCAGCGTGAACACCAGCACCGCCGCGCACGCCCACAGCAGCGGCTCGACGATGAACACGGCGTCGCCGTAGTACCAGCGGTTGTCCACCGGCCAGAACGGGTGCACCCCGTAGCTGTTGGTGAAGTCGAGCCCGATGTGCAGCAGCGGCGCCGCCACCGACAGCCCGGCCAGGAACCAGGTGTCCGCCGGGCGCGGCCCGACCTTCCGGTACCGCCACCAGAGCCGCACCGCGAGGAACAGCACCACCGACAGGCCGAGCGCGCCCAGCACGGTGTGGGTGTGCCCACGGTGGTGCAGCAGGTAGTCCAGCGTGCTACCCGCCCACTCGGTGTAGAGCACGTCGGCGTCGGGCAGGTTGCCGCCCACCGCCATGACGCCGATGGCGGTGAACCGGCGGGCCCGGTCGCTGAGCACCGCGGACGGGGCGATGGACCGATGGACCGACTCACCGACCATGACACTGATCAGCGTGTGCGTCACGTTGTCCATGGCCGGAGATCCTAGGCCGGTCCCACGTCCGGGTGCCGCCGCCGCGGCGGCCGCGTCGATCCGTCTACGGTGGAGGCGTGAGAGACCACCGCCGGCCGCGGCCGGCGCCCCGCGTCCCGCACGCGGGCACGGCCCCTCCCGCCGGCGGTGCGCCGGTCCAGCGCCTCTCGCTCGCCTCCAGCGACATCGAGCAGGTGCGCGCCTTCGGCGGCAGCATGTTCTACCCGCGCAAGTTCCTGCGCCCGCTGCGCCGCTCGGGCCGCCTGACGGCGCAGTTCAACGTCCTGCGCGTCGGCGGCCTCACCATCGGCGACGTCCGGTACGGCGCCGACGTGACCCTCGGCTACGAGCAGCCGGACGCCTACCAGGTCGGGGTGCCGCTGGCCGGGCGGCTCATCGCCCACCAGGGCGGCCGGGCCATCGTCGGCGCCGGTGACCAGGCGCCGGTCTTCCGGGTGGACGAGGACGTCACGCTCGACCACTGGGGCGCCGACTGCCGCCAGCTCGGCGTGAAGATCGATCCCACCGTCCTGGAACAGCAGCTGCAGACCCTCCTCGACGTGCCGATCCGCGAGCCGATCCGGCTGCCCGCCCAGCTCGACATCGCCGACGGCCCCGGCCGCAGCTGGGCCAACCTGATCCGCCTGACCGCCGCGGAGTTCGGCGCGGACACCGGCCTGCTCGACCACCCCCTGCTCGTCCACCGCCTCCAGGACGCCCTCACCGCCGGCCTGCTGCTCGCCGTCGACCACCCGTACCGCGAGCACCTGCTGCGCAGCGACCAGGCGTACCGGCCGGCGCCGGTGCGCCGCGCGGTCGACGTCATCCACGCCCACCCCGACCAGCCCTGGACGGTGGGCACGCTGGCCCGGGCCGCGGGCGCCAACGTCCGCACCCTGCAGGCCGGCTTCCGGCGCTACCTCGGCACCACCCCGATGGCGTACCTGCGGCACGTCCGCCTGGAGCGCGTCCACGAGGACCTGCTGGCCGCCGACCCGCGCGAGACGTCGGTGGCCGACGTCGCCCACCGGTGGGGCTTCGTGCACATGGGCCGCTTCGCCGGCGCCTACCGCGACCGCTACCAGGCCAGGCCCTCGCGGACCCTGCACGGCCCGTGACCGCACCGGACGGTCAGGCGGCCCCGGCGTAGCGCAGCAGGTCGACGAAGCCGAACTGGCCGGTCGCCGGGGCGATCGGCGGGGCCGGTTTCCACGCCGCGTCGAGGTACAGGTACGAGTTCGGGTCGCGTTGCAGGAGGCCGACCAGGGTCTCCGCGACGATCCTGCCGCCCACCGGGCCGAGCCGTTCGCCGTTGTACGGCGGCAGTTCGGCCTCCTTGAGGATGTAGAACCACAGGGGCGCCTCACCCGCCCAGCCCGGGTCGTTGCTCAGGCCCAGGGTGGCGTTGGACAGCGCGGTGACGCGCATCGCCCGGGCGACCTGCTGGCCGGAGGGCAGGCCGACGTGCTTGCCGCGCAGCGTGTTGCGCACCGCCAGGTTGACCGTGGGGTCGGGCGGCGGGACGACCGAGCCGGGGAGCGTGCTGAGCGGCAGCGACAGCCTGGTGTCGATCTTGCGGGGCTTGCGGGCCGGGAACGCCGGGTCGACGGGCAGGATGTTCTTCCACTCGATGACCAGGTCGGCGGGCACGGGGCGGCCGCCGTTGAGGTTGAAGCCGCCGTCCGGGCCGAAGACGGGGACGCCGCCGCGGTCGAGGGACGCCTGGTTGATGACGTAGAACGGCCGGATGATGCTGTGGCCGAAGCGGTAGGCGGCGACGGCGAACTCGACCGGCATGAAGGGGCGGCCGTCGCGGTTGGTGGGCCGGTAGTAGGTCAGGTTGATGACCGGCGCCCGGCCGGCGACCTCCTTGTACACCGTGCCGTTCGGGCCCACGAGGTCGTCGCCGACGATGCGGGGCAGGAAGTCGTGGGTGACCGCCCACTGGTAGTGCCACCGGGTCAGCCGGCGCGCCGTCTCGAAGACCCACTCGCGGCGGATGCCCTGGGCGCGGGCGAGGTCGACGATGCGGTTGTGGAACCGGGCGACGGCCTGGTGCAGCTGGACGACGATGAGGTTCTCGTCGTTGCGCGACTCGGGGATGATCGCACGGCCGGCGCTGTCGCGGGCCATGTCCGGCACGCCGTTGACGTTGGTGGTCACCAGCAGTTTGTCGCGGTCGGCCGGGTCGTAGAACTGCGGTTCGGTGGCCGGGCCGCGGCCGTAGACCGAGTCGAGGTCGTAGCGGGGCGACCGGTAGTTGGTGGTGGCGTCGGGGTCGGCGGTCTGCTGGTCGAGCGGCGTGTTGTCGAACGTGATGTCGTGGTCGATGAACTGGCCGATGAAGGTGAAGCCGGCGAACAGCCGCGGGCTGGTGCTGAGGTGGCTGTCGTCGGGCACGGTCTGGTCCTCGACCATGGACCGGGCGAGGCCGTCGAGCAGGTCGTCGCGCGGGGCGAAGGCGGGCAGCCGCTTGAACATCGTCCCGAACCGGCCCTCGGCCAGGCGGTCCTTGCTGGTCAGCAGCATGCCGCGCAGCGGTCTGCCGTGCAGGGCGCCGCCGGGGGCGGCGTGCGCGGCGGCCGCCGGCCAGCCGACCGTGGCGCCGGCCGACACGGCGGCGGCTCCGGCGAGGAAGGTGCGGCGCGACGGGCGGCCGAGGGGCCGGCCGGGGCGGTCGTCAGCGTTCATGACTGTCCCCTTCGGGTGTCACTTGACCGTGATGTTGCCGCCCGCGAGCACGCCCGCCCGGGTGTAGAACACGGTCGCCGGGTCGAGTGTGGATGCCACGGTGGTGTCGCTGGACAGCGTGATCGAGAAGAAGTCGCCGGGCGACGGGACGTGGTCGCCGTCGTTGTCGCGCACGATCACCTCGAAGCGGCAGTGCGGCGCGGCGAGCCTGCCGCGGGCCTGACACTCCTCCGGGTAGCCCGCCGGGGCCGGCGTGGTCGCCCGGTAGCGGCCCAGGAAGATCAGCTCGTTGCCACCGGGCGGCGGGTTCCGGCCGATGCAGAGCATGCTCTCGGTGACCGAGTCGAGGGCGTCGGCGGTCCCGTGGATGCCGAACGGGCCGCCGATGGGGTTGGCGCCGTGGTCGTTGTAGCTCAGCTGGGTGCGCAGCTGCCCGGTCGGCGGGTTGGGGCCGCCCCGGTCCTGGCAGCTGAAGGTGAAGCCGAACGACGCCTGGCCGTTGTACAAAGGACCTTGGGGCGGAAGGTGTCCGCCGCCGCGGCCGTTGCAGGCGGCCAGGGCCGCCAGGAGCAGGGCCGCCACGGCGAGCGAGGTGGACCGCCGGCTTCGCATAGTCCCTCCACGGCGGGCCGGATCGGGTTCGGCTCGCGCCACCCCGGGTTGTATACCTGCGTCCGCGAACGGGTCAACCCGCGGCATGCCATCGTGCTGCCCGCGAACAACTGGCGCGTTCAGCTTGCCTCCCGGGCCGCCGCCAGGGCGGCGGCGGCCACCGCGCACAGTGCCGCGACGGCGGCGAACATCGGCAGGTGGTGGCCGGTCGCGTCGGTCAGGGCGGCGGCGGCGAGCGGGCCCGCGGCCCGGGCCAGGGTCACGGGTACGACGAGCAGCCCGGCGAGGGTGGCGTAGTGGCGCGGGTCGTAGCGCTCGGCGAGCAGCACGGGCCGGGCGACGGTGGCCACGCCGAAGCCCAGCCCGAAGCCGGCGACAGCGGCGATCGCACCGCCGGTGGTGGTCCCGGCGACGGGCAGCAGCGCGGCGGCGACGGCCTGCCCGGCGAAGACGGCCGCGGTGACGGCGGCGGTGCGGCCGCGGCGCCCCAGCGCGGTGGTGACGAGCCGGCCCGCGACGGACAGCACGCCGAGCAGCCCGGCGACCGTGGCGGCGAAGGCGGGCGGGTGTCCCCAGGCGACCAGCGCGGCGACGAGGTGGACGGCCACGGCGCCGGTCGCGGCGGTGTGCGCGGTGAACCCCAGCGCGAGCAGCCGGAACGCGCGGTCGGTGCGCACGGCGCGCGGCGGCGCGGGCAGGGCGGCCGGCCCGGGGCGGCGGTCGGGCCGGCGCACCGCCAGGGCGTGCAGCGGCACGGTCGCCGCCTGGACGGCGGCGAGGACGAGCAGCGCGGTGCGCCAGCCGTGGGCGTCGACCAGCCGGCCGGTGAGCGGCAGGAACACGGGGCCGGCGAACCCGGCCACCACGGTGACGGCGAGGATCGCCCGGGCGCGCCGGTCGGCGCCCGTCAGGCCGACGACGACGGCGAACGCGGCCTCGTAGAGGCTGGCCGCGGCGGCGACGCCGATGCCGAGCTGCACCAGGTAGAGCTGCGGCAGGCTGCCGACCTGCGACCAGGCGGCCAGCAGCGCGGCCCCGGCGCCCGATCCGGCGGTCATGAGGGCGCGCCCGCCGTGCCGGTCGAGCCACCGGCCGACCGGCACCGCGACGGCCGCGCCGGCGAGGACGCCGGCCGTGTAGGCGCCGGTGACGGCGGTGGTGCCCGCGCCGAGGTCGGCGGCGACCGGGACGAGCAGGACGGCGAAGGCGTAGTGCAGGGTACCGTAGCCGACGGTCTGGGTGACCGCCAGCGCGGCCACGACCGCGGCGCCGCGCGGGCCGGTGCGCGCACCGGCCGGCGCGGCGCCGGGCGGGCTCACGAGCAGCAGCCGCCACCCGCCGCCGGGGTGAGGCTGATCAGCCCCGTGACGGAGGGCGCCTCGGCCATCCGCAGGGCGGTCTCGGGGTCGAGGCCGATCTGCTCGGCGGCGGCGCGGACCGCGTCGCCGGTGCTCGCCGCGGCCGGCAGCAGCGCGACCGTGGCGGCCGCCAGCCGGACCGGGACGTCGGGGGTCACCCGGAAGCGGGCGGCGAGCTCGCGGGCGGTGTTCTCCGCGCCCAGGGTGGCGCTGCACACCCCGGTCTCGGGCAGGTCGAGCTGGACGTCGTCGGCGGCGGCGAGGTCGCCGGCCAGCGCCGCGGCGACGGACCGGACCTGCTCGTAGCCGGTCGCCATGAGGAACGTGGGCGCCCGCCCGTAGGACTTCATGCCGACGGCGTAGTAGTGCGGCTCGGGGTGGCTCAGCTCGCGGTGGCCGTGCGGGGGCACGGTGCCGCAGGAGTGCTCGTTGGGGTCGATGACGCCGGCCAGGGTGCGGGTGCAGCCGAGGACGGGGTCGAGGTCCAGCCGGAGCTCGGTGGCGATGCCGTGGTCCGGGCGGAAGCCGGTGGCGGCCACGACGCGGTCGGCGGTCAGGGTGCGCCCGTCGGCGGCGGCCAGTTCGACGCCGCCGCCGGTGCGGCGGACGGTGTGCACGCCGAAGCCCTGCACCAGGGTGACCCGGCCGGTCTCGACGAGCGCCCGCAGGCCGCTGCCGAGCGCGCCGCGGGCGGGCAGCTCGTCGGCGCCCTCCCCGCCGAAGGCGCGCTGCACGGAGCCGCCGCGCACCGCCCAGGTGATCCGGGTGCCGGGCGCGGTCTCCGCGAGGCGGGCCAGGTCCAGCAGGGTGTTGGCGGCGGAGTGTCCCGAGCCGACGACGACGGTGTGCCGGCCGGCGTGCGCGTCGCGGGCGGCGCCGAGGACGTCGGGCAGGGCGTGCTCGACGAGGCCGGCGGCGTCCGCCTCGCCGTGGGCGGGCAGCCCGTCGGCGCCGAGCGGGCTGGGCGTGCGCCAGGTGCCGGACGCGTCGACGACGGCGGCGGCGAGCAGCTCGGTGCCGTCGGCCAGGCGGACGACGAACGGCAGGTCGGCGCGGCCGGCGGTGCGCACCCGGTCGGCCCCGGCGCGGCTCATGGCCACCACGCGGGCTCCCAGGCGCAGGTGCGGCGCGATGGCGGGCAGCTTCGCCAGCGGCTGGAGGTACTGCTCGACCAGCTCGGCGCCGGTGGGCAGGGCCTCGTCGTCGGGGGCGGCCCAGCCGGCGGCGTCGAGCAGCCGCCGGGCGGCGGCGTCGATGTTGTAGCGCCACGGGCTGAAGAGGGCCACGTGACCCCACTGCCGCACCGACGCGCCGGCGGCGTCGCCGGCCTCCAGCACGACGAACGGCAGGCCCCGCTCGTGCAGGTGCGCGGCGGCGGCCAGGCCGACGGGCCCGGCGCCGATCACCACGACGGGGTGCGGGCGGGTGGCGGTGCCGCCGGCCGGCTGGGCCGTGGCGTCCGCCGGTCCGCAGCAGCTCGCGCCCTCGGCGACGGCGTCGGCCCTCGCCTGCGGGTCGCAGCAGGCGCCGGCGCGCTCGGCCGCCTGGGCGGTGCCGCAGCACGGACCGGCGGCGGTGTTCTCGCTCATGGGACCCCTTAGCTAGACAGTCATCTAGGTACGAGACGAGAGTTGCACGATACCTAGATGAGCGTCAAGCTAGACGCATGTCAAAGTTTGCTCCGAGCGCGTGCTGTCCCCCGCTGTCGGTCCAGGCGCTGACGCCGGAGGCCGCCGGGCAGCTGGCCCCGATGTTCAAGGCGCTCGGCGACCCGGTGCGGCTGCGGCTGCTGTCGCTCATCGCGTCCACCGACGAGGTCTGCGTGTGCGACCTGACCGACGCGTTCGACGTCTCCGGGCCGACGATCTCGCACCACCTGCGGGTGCTGCGAGAGGCCGGGCTGGTCGACGTCGAGCGCCGCGCCACCTGGGCGTACTACCGGATCCGCCCGCAGGCCATGACGCAGCTGTCCGCCCTGCTCGCGGTGGCCGGCACCGTGCCGGCCACCGCCTGAGCCCTCGTCAGGTGGTCAGGTCGCGGCGGCGGTAACCGGCCAGGCCGGCGGCCACCCCCGCGGCGGCGAGGCCGGTCATGACGGCCGCGGCCGGCCAGTCCGGCCCCGTCACCGGCACGGCGGCCAGGTGCGCGAACGGCGACACGTCCCCCACCCACGCCGGCGCGCCGACGCTGTCGGCCACGACCAGCCAGAGGAACCCACCCACGGCCGGGACGGCGCCGGCCGCCGCGACGGCGCGCGGCGCCCACCCCAGCGCCAGGACGGCGGCCCCGAGGCAGAGCAGGACGACCGGCACGACGTTCCAGGTGCCCGCGAGGGCGTCGCCGAGGCCCAGGCCGGCGCCCACCAGGGCCGAGCCCGCCCACATGGCGGCGCCGGCCACCGAGACCAGCACCAGCGCGGCGCCGGTGGCGGCGGCCACGTCCGCCGCCAGCAGCCGCGTGCGGGTCACCGGGGCGGCCAGCGGCAACGTCAGCCGCCGGGCGGCCTCGTCCGCCGCGAGGGCGCCGACCCGCCCCGCGACGAAGACGCCGACCGGCACGGCCAGCAGCGCGAACAGGGTGGCCGCGTAGCCCTCGACCGTGCCGAGCGTGAAGCCGGCCTGCGCCGCCATCGCGGTGAACTGCGGGTTGGCCGCGAGGAAGTCCGCCATCGACCGGGCCACCAGGCCGATCAGCAGGAAGTACGCGCCGACGCCCGCCGCCCAGCCGGCCAGGGGCCGCAGGGTGCGCCGCACCGCGAACGCCGGCACGGACCCCAGCAGCGCCGTCCGCGCCGGCCGGCCCCCGGCCGCCGGGACGATCGAGCCGCCCACGTCGCGGCGGGCCGCGAGCCGGACGGCGAGGGCCAGCAGCACCGCGGCGGCGAACACCAGCACGGCCAGCGGCAGGCCCCGGCCGGTGTCGAACGGCCGGGTCAGCGCCACCAGCCCGAACGGCGACAGCCACCGCACCCAGCTCAGGGCGGGCACACCGTCGCCGACCATCCGCGCCAGCAACCCGAGGACGAGGACCGCGGCCGCGGCGCCGTTGGCCGCCGACCGGTCGCCGAACAGCTGCGCGGCGAGCCCGCCGGCCGCGACGAAGAACAGCCCGACGGCGGCCAGGCCGGTGCCGTGCAGCACCGAACCGGCCACGTCCGCCCCGGCCGCGATCATCGCCGCCGCCGTGGCGGCGCCCGCCACCAGCGGGACCACGGTCACGACACCGAGGTGGCCGCGGACGGCGTCGGCGAGGGCGGCGCGACCGGACAGCAGCAGGCCCCACCGCCCGGCGTCCTCCTCGCCGCGGGTGATCCTGGTGGCGGCCAGGAACGACCACACGGCGAGGAGGACACTCAGGACGACGCCGGTGCGCCACACCGCGAACCCGCCCGGGTCGCCGAGCGCCACCGGCTCGCCGAACAGGGTGCGGATGGCGGGGTTGCGGGCCAGCGCCGCGAGGGCGGCCGGGTCCAGCGCCTGACTCTCGTACATGGACACGACAAGCGCCGACATGCCGGCGCAGATCCCGGTGACGGTCAGGGCGCCGCGCCGGACCTGCCGGACGGCCAGCGCGGTCAGGGCCCGCCCGGGCGCCGGGGCCGGGGTCACCGAGGCCGCCGGCGCCGCGACGGCGGTCATCGGGCATCCTGGCCGTAGTAGGCGAGGAAGATCTCCTCCAGGCTGGGCTCGCGGACCGCGATCGTCGCCACGCCGGCGTCGGCCAGGGCGCGCAGCGCCGCCGCGGGCGGGCCGTTCAGCGTGAACCGCACCGCCGCGGCGCCGTTGCTGTGCAGGCCGTCGACGCCCGGGACGCCGGTGAGGTCCGGCGGCGCGCCGGTGAACGTCGCGGCCACCTCGGTGCGGTGCAACCGGCGCAGCTGCGCCACGGACGCCACCTCGACCAGCCTGCCGGCGCTGAGGATGCCGACCCGGTCGCAGACGGCCTCCACCTCGGCGAGCTGGTGCGAGCTGAGGAACACCGTCTGGCCGTTGTCGCGGGCGGCCGCGACGGCGCGCCGGAACTCCAGCTCCATCAGCGGGTCGAGGCCGCTGGTCGGCTCGTCCAGCACCAGCAGCGGCGCCCGGGTGGCGAACGCCGCGACCAGGGCGACCTTCTGCCGGTTGCCCGTCGAGTACGTGCCGGCCGGCTTGGCGAGGTCGAGCGCGAACCGCTCCACCAGCTCGTCGCGGTAGACGGTGTCGACGCCGGGGCCGATCCGCCCGAGCAGGTCGAGCACCTCGGCGCCGGTCATCCGCGGCCACAGCGCCACGTCCGCCGGGACGTACGCGAGCCGGCGGTGCGCGGCGGCGACGTCCGCCGCGTCACCGCCGAAGACCCACGCCCGCCCGGAGGTGGGCCGGGCCAGGCCGAGCAGCAGCCGGATCGTGGTCGACTTGCCGGCGCCGTTCGGGCCGAGGAAGCCGAAGACCTCGCCCGGGGCGACGTCGAGGGTCAGATCGTCCAGGGCGAGCAGCCGCCCGTACCGCTTGGACAGGTTTTCGGTGCACAGGGCGGCAACGCCCATCGGAGCCTCCAGAGGCCGACAGCACGACATGACCTGCCGACCAGACTTCCCGGCGCACCTGATGTGACCGTACTCCGTGCCGTCACGCGGCGGAAGCCGCCCGCGGTCAGCGCTCCCGGCCGGCGTCCGTCTCGTAGACGTCGGGGATGCCGTCGCGGTCGGCGTCGAGCTGTTCGGCGTCGTGGATGCGCCGGTACACGCGGTTGCGCAGGCGCAGCACCACGCTCGCCAGCAGGGCGGCGGCCAGCGAGCCGGTCAGCACCGCGACCTTCATGTGCTCCTCGCGGTCGGTGCCGGCGCCGAAGGACAGCTCGCCGATGAGCAGCGAGACGGTGAACCCGACGCCGCCGAGCATGGCCAGCCCGATCACGTCGGTCCAGCTCAGCCCCTCGTCGAGGTTGGCGCGGGTGAACCGGGCCACCAGCCAGGTCGCCGCGGTGATGCCGACCGTCTTGCCGAGCACCAGGCCGGCCACGATGCCGATCGCCACCGAGTCGGTCAGCGAGGCGCCGAGCCCGCTCAGCCCGCCGATGGTCACGCCGGCCGACAGCAGGGCGAACACGGGCACGGCGAACCCGGACGACAGCGGCCGGAACCGGTGCTCGAAGTGCTCCGCCAGGCCCGGACCGGCGTCCGGGCCGCCGGCCCGGTCGCTGCGCACGACCGGCACGGTGAACGCCAGCAGCACCCCGGCGACGGTGGCGTGCACACCGGACTCGTGCATCAGCACCCACGTCGCGACGGCGAGCGGCAGCAGCAGCCACCAGGAGCGCACCCGCCGCTGGACGAGCACGCCGAACACCGCGAGCGGCACCAGCGCGCCGAGCAGCGGCAGCACGGACAGCTGCGCGGTGTAGAAGAGGGCGATGATGAGAATCGCGAGCAGGTCGTCCACGACGGCCAGCGTCAGCAGGAACGTGCGCAGCGCGGCGGGCAGGAACCGCCCGACCACCGCCAGCACCGCCAGGGCGAACGCGATGTCCGTGGCCGTCGGGATCGCCCAGCCGCGCAGCGCGCCGTCGCCGGCGGAGAGGTTGACCGCCACGTAGATCAGCGCCGGGACGATCACCCCGCCCACGGCGGCGGCCACCGGGACCGCGGCCCGGCGCGGGTCGCGCAGGTCGCCGGCGACGAACTCGCGCTTGAGCTCCAGGCCGGCGACGAAGAAGAAGATGGCGAGCAGGCCGTCGGCGGCCCAGGTCGCCAGGCTCAGGTCGAGGTGCAGGGACGCCGGCCCGACCTTCCAGTCGCGCAGCGCCTCGTACGCGGACGCCCACGGCGAGTTGGCCCACACCAGCGCGATCACCGCCGCGGCCAGCAGCAGGGCGCCGCCGATGGTCTCCTGCCGGAGCACCTCCGCGATGCGGCGCGCCTCCGGCCAGGAACCACGCCGGAACAGGGAACGCTGGGAGCCGTTGCTCACTGCGGTGCTCACTTTCGGGGTCGGGTCAGCCACTGCCGACCAGACTTCCCGGCGCACCCGGACCTACCCTAGCCGAGCGTCGCGGGTGACGCGGCCGTGGCGGTCAGCCCGGGCCGGCCGCGGCGTACCGGTCGAGCGCCGCCGCCCACATGCGCGCGACCAGCCGGCCCATCGGGCCGCGGTGCAGCACGACCAGCATCGCCCGCTGGGCGGCCCGGGCACCGGTGTTCTCCCACTCGACGTGCAGCCGGCTGCCGCCGTCGCCGGCCGGCTCGATCCTGGCGAACCCGTCGCCACCCCCGCCGTAGCTGCTCTCCACGATCGTCCAGCGGATCACGGCCGGGTCGGACCAGTCGTACCGGGACACCACCCAGAACGGCGATCCCGGGGAGCTCTCCCGGGCCACCGCCCAGGTGTCGCCGCGGTCGCGCAGCTCGTACGTCTTCGGGTCGAGGGTGCGGTTCCAGATCCGCAGCCGGCGGTCGGTGAAGTCCGTGAGGGCGTCGCGTACCTGCCCGGGTGAGGCCTTCGTCACGACGTCGAACCGCATGCGCTCATCCGAGCACGGCGTCCGGCGCGCGTCCAGGGACGGGCGGGCGTTGGTGCGCCGCGTGCGAAGCCGATCTACTGGGCGGATGCACTCCGGCGAACTGCACGACATCGCGGCGGCCCTGGGCACCTCGGTGGTCACGTCGTCCGTGCTGGCGGGCGGCTTCTCGCACGAGACGTGCCTGCTCACGCTGCCCGGCGGCCGGGTCGTCGCCCGCTTCGGCGGGACGGACCCGGCGATCGAGGCGGGCGTCATGGCCGCCGCGCGGCCGCACGTGCCCGTCCCGGAGGTGCTGCTGGTCCTGCCCGGCGGCGACGGCCGGGCGCGGCACGCGATGGTCGTCGAGTACGTCGACGGCACCCTGCTCAGCGACGTCCTGGCCGCCGACCCGGGCCGCTCGGCGGCGGGCGAGCTGGGCGCCGAGGTGGGCCGGGTCGTCGCCGGGATCGCCGCCGTCACCTTCGACCGGCCGGGGTTCTTCGCCGGCGGCGGCCTGACGGTGACGCCGGAACGGCCGTGGTCGCAGCAGCTGGCCGAGGCCGCCGAGGACTGCATGGCCGCCGTGCCGGGCGACCGGCTCGACGCCGCGACGCGCCGTGCCTGGGTGCGGCTGTGCGCCGCGCACGCGCCGGCGCTGGCGGCCGCCGACGGGTACAGCCGGCTCGTGCACGCCGACGTCAACCCGAAGAACATCCTGGTCGGGCGCGACGGCGGCCGGTGGCGGACGGCCGCCGTCCTGGACTGGGAGTTCAGCTACTCCGGCTGCCCGTACGCCGACGCGGCGAACATGGCCCGGTTCGGCGGCGGCTACCCGGCCGGTTTCCTGGACGGCTTCCGCGCGGGCTTCCTGGAGCGCCGGCCGCCGGGCCTGCCGCCGGCCGGGGACTGGGCGTACGTGGGGCGGGTGCTCGACATGTTCGCGCTGAGCGACCTCGTCACGCGCCCCGCCGGGCACGCCGTCGCCGACCAGGCGGCCGCGCTGATCGGCGACTGGGTGCGGGACGGCGTGCCCCGCACGATCTGACGCCGGCCGAACCGACGCAACGCTCCGTAGCCCCCGTTCGCGGTGTTTGGTGGGCCGCTCCGCCTGGCATGCACCTGGCCAGTCGCCACCCCCCGACGGGAGAGCTCGTGACCACCGCACCGACGTACGACCGGACCGCCGAGCAGCTGGCAGCCGACGCCCTGATCCGGGAGCTGGCCGCCCTGCCCGCCGGCGCCCCCGGCCGCGAACGCCTGCGCGAGCGCGCCATCGAGGCCTGGGTGCCCATGGCCAACCGCCTCGCCCGCCGCTTCTCCGGCCGCGGCGAACCGTCCGACGACCTGCAGCAGACCGCGATGGTCGGGCTCATCAAGGCCGTGGACCGCTACGACGCCGACCGCGGCATCGACTTCGCCGCCTACGCCATCCCCACCATCATCGGCGAGATCAAGCGCCACTTCCGCGACCGCACCTGGTCCGTCCGCGTCCCCCGCCGCCTCCAGGAACTGCGCCTGGCCATCAACGACGCCAACAACGTCCTCACCCACACCCTCGGCCGCGCCCCCACCGTCGCCGACATCGCGGCGCACCTCGGCGTCACCGAGGAAGAGGTGCTCGAAGGCCTCGAAGGCGCCCGCGCCTACCAGGCCACCTCCCTGGCCACCCCCACCGGCGGCGACACCGGCACCATGGAACTCGGCGACACCCTCGGCGAGGACGACCACGGCTTCGCACTGGCCGAGCTGCGCCTCGACCTCGGCCCGGCCATGGCCACCCTCGACGAGCGCGAGCGCCGCATCCTGACCCTGCGCTTCTACGGCAACCAGACGCAGACCCAGATCGCCGAGCAGCTCGGCATCTCGCAGATGCACGTCTCGCGCCTGATCAGCCGGGCCCTCGGCAGGTTACGCACCCGCATGGGCTGAGCGCCGGCCGGCGACCAGCAGCACCACGCCGAGGGCCGTCAGGGCCAGGGCGGGCGCGAGCAGCCCGCCCGGCCCGGTGACGGGCAGCCCGCCGCCGCCACCGCCGCCGCCACCGCCGTCGGGGCCGGCGGCCGGGAACAGCTCCGCGGCCGGGCCCAGGTTGAGGAACACCGTCTCGCCGGTGGCGTCGTCGACGCCGTCGTTGTCGGTGACCGCGTACAAAGTGCCGTCGCCGGCGACCGCCAGGCCCTCGACCTTGTCCTGCACCCAGCCGGCGTCGGCGCGCAGCGCCGGCAGCAGGTCGGCGGCGAGGGTCTTGGTGGCGACCGGCAGGTCGGCGGCGCCGAACCCGGCCGGGACGTCGACCGTGTAGACCTTCTTCACGGCGGCGGCCGGGCCACGCTGGTTGTCGCGTTCGACCACGGCGAACGTGTCGGCGTCGACGGCGACCAGTTCCGACAGGCCGGTCCAGCCGGCCGGGGCCGCGTCGAGGCGGTGGCCGAACCACGCCCACGTCTTCGTGGCCGGGGTGTAGCGGCCGATCCGGGCCACGCCTGCCGGGTCGCCCTTGAGCTCGCGCTGGACGGCGACCCACACCTGCTCGGCGTCGCCGGTGCCGGTGACCGCGACGCCCTCCAGGCCGTTGGTGGTGACGGCGGCGGCGACCGCCGCGGGCAGGCCGATCTCGGCCTCGACGGCGCCGGTGGCGGACAGCCGGACGAGCTGGTTCGGGGTCTTCGCGGAGCCCTCGGCGGCGAGCCACCAGCCGCCGGCCGGCCGGGCGGCGACGCCCTCGGCGTCGTAGCCGACGGGCGCGCCGTCGCGGGTGACGACCAGCTCGCGGACGATGCGGGCCGGCGCGGCGGCGGTGTCGACGGTCAGCAGGCGGGTCGGGGTGTACACGCTGTCGGTGACGGCGGTGAGCTGCGTCGGCTCGCCGGGCACCGCGGACAGGCCGGACAGCGCGCCCCACGGAATCGTGCCGGGCGAGTGCAGCGACGGGAAGCGCGACGGCGCGCCGAAGCCGTACAGCTGCACGGTGGAGCGGATGCCCGCGTCGGGCAGCTCCTCCTCGCTGGACACCACGAGCAGGTTGCGCGACGGGACGGCGACGACGCCCTCCGGGCCGTTCGTGGTGGGCAGCACCTGCACGAACCGCGGCGCGGTCGGCGTGCTGACGTCGTACACGGCGGTGAAGTTGCCGCGCTCGGCGTTGACGAACAGGTACGGGGTGCCGCCGAAGGTGCCGACGGCGACGTTCTCGGGCTCGACGCCCTTGTTGTCGGAGCGGCCGTCCGGGTAGAGGCCGTGCTCGATCGCTATCCGGTCGAGGGTGTTGCCGGCCTGCCAGACGGGCCGGCCGGTGCGCCGGTCGAAGACGGTGAACCCGCGGGTGCCGCCGCGCCAGTCGCCCTCGTCGGCGGTGGCGAACAGGTCGTCGGTGAGCCAGGCGACGCCGTCGGGCTCGCGCGGGGCGGTGACGCTGCCGGTCGGGGTGACGGCGCCGTCGTCGGCGGTGTCGACGCCGTCGACGGTGGCCTCGCCGGCGGAGAAGTGCTTCACGATGCGGCCGTTGCGCAGGTTGACGACCACCAGGTGGTTGTTCTCCTGGAGGCTGACGACGGCCTGGTCGCGGCGGTTGACCGAGACGTACTCGGGCTCGGGGTCGCCGGGCGCGACGGCGGCCAGGCCGGTCAGCGCGACGGTCGACAGCGCCCAGTCCTCGACGTCCACGATGGCCAGGTGGCCGGGCGGCGACTGCGGCAGCGCGCCGTCGTTCACGTCCTCGTCGCGCTCGTTCTCGATCGCGACGGCGATGTACCTGCCGCTGGGCGCGACGGCGACGGAGTCGGGCTGGCCGTCGAGCACGATGGTGCGCACGACGGCCCGGGTGGCGGCGTCGACGACGAGCAGCTTGCCCGACGGCTTCGTGAAGCTCTCGCTGGTGTTCACGGCGGCGAGGATGTGCCGGCCGAGCACGGCGACGGAGGTCGGTTCGCCGCCGGCCGCGAGGGTGCCCGCCGGCTTCGGCGCGGCCGGGTCGGTGATGTCGAGGAAGCCGAGGCGCTCGCCGGGGCTGTCGCTGTAGACCACGGTGCGGCCGTCGGTGGTCACGGCCGCGATCTCGGCGGCGGCCTCGTCGGCGGCCGACGAGTTCAGGTACGCGGGGACGGTGGCGAGCCGCCCGAACGCCGGGGCCGGCGCCGGGTCGGGCGCGGCGTGGGCGGCCGTGGGGGCGAGCAGCACGGGCAGGGCGAGCGCGAGCGCGGCCACCAGGGGCTTGCGAGGCATGCGGACTCCGGGTTCGAGGGGTACGCGCACTGCCTACGGGCCCCGCCCGACGCGCCGCGCACCACCGGGCGAACGCCAGGTGTCCGCCCGGTGGCGACGCCGGTGGAACCGGCCGCTACCGGGACATGCCGGTTACCGGCGGCCCCGGGTGAGGCGGCGGATCGCGGCGTACCCCAGCAGGCCGGCGGCGACCCACGGCGCCCCGACGATGATCGGGTCGAGCAGCTGGTGGCCGGTGTCCACGCGCTTGCGGCCGACCCGCGACGACCAGCCGTGCCGGCGCACCTCGCTCAGCACGCCGGTCTGGGTGATCGGGTTGTCGGGGCGCAGGGTGGCGAACGAGCGCAGCGTGCTCTCGGCGGTGTCGACCCGGTCGGCGGCGACCAGCAGCAGCCAGTGGGCGGCGCGGCCCTCGCTGTACCGCGCGTACGCGTACTTGCGGATCACCCCGGACAGGCCCTTCGGCGGGCACGACGTGCCGAAGACCGGGGTGAGCATCGAGTGCTCGATGGAGCGTTCCCGCGGCCACTTCTCCTCCTGCCGCTCCGGGAACTCCCAGTGCGCGCCGCTGAGGGTGGGGTCGAAGCGCTCCTTCGGCACCGACGGCCGGTCCTTCGGGTCGAGGTCGGCCCCCCAGCCCGGGATGCGGGCGCGCAGCTCCTCGGCGGTCTCGGCCTGCTTCGGCTTGTCCGACGTGTACGGCATGGCGATGCTCCCGGCGGGTCTCAGGCGTTCGGGACGATGAGCGGCTTGATGCAGTCGTCGAGCTTGGCGGAGAACATGTGGTACGCCTCGGCGATGTGCTCCAGCGGGATCCGGTGGGTGACGATGTCGCTGGGTGTGAAGTAGCCGTTGCGGATGTGCTCGAACAGCCGGGGCCACTGCCGCTTCACGTGGCACTGGTTCATCCGCAGCGTCAGGCCCTTGTTCATCGCGTCGCCGAACTTCACGGCGCTGAACAGCGGCCCGTAGGCGCCCATCACGGAGACGGTGCCGCCCTTGCGGACGCTGTCGATCGCCCAGTTCAGGGCGATCGGCGAGCCGCCCTGCAGCTTCAGCTTCGCCGCCGTGACGTGCTGCAGCAGGTTGCCGTCGGCCTCCGCGCCGACCGCGTCGATCGCCACGTCGGCGCCGAGGTGGTCGGTGATCCGCTTCATGTGCACGACGATGTCGTCGTACTCGGCGAAGTTGTACGTCTCGGCGTGCGCGAACTCCTTCGCCTTCTGCAGCCGGTACTCCAGGTGGTCGATGACGATGACCCGGCCGGCGCCCATCAGCCACGACGACTTCGCGGCGTACAGGCCGACCGGCCCGGCCCCGAACACGACCACGGTGTCGCCCTCGACGATGTCGCCGAGCTGCGCGCCGAAGTAGCCGGTGGCGACGGCGTCGGTCAGCAGCACCGCGTCGTCCTCCTCCAGCCAGTCCGGGATGAGGCTCGGGCCGACGTCGGCGAACGGGACCCGCACGTACTCGGCCTGCCCGCCGTCGTAGCCGCCGCAGGTGTGCGAGTAGCCGTAGATGCCGCCGACCGCCGTGGCGTTCGGGTTGACGTTGTGGCAGTTCGCGTACAGGCCGCGGGCGCAGAAGAAGCAGGACCCGCAGAAGATGTTGAACGGCACCATGACGCGGTCGCCCACCCGGAGGTTCTGCACCGACGGGCCGACCTCGTCCACGACGCCGACGAACTCGTGGCCGAACGTCATGCCCACCCGGGTGTCGGGCATCATGCCGTGGTAGAGGTGCAGGTCGGAGCCGCAGATCGCCGCCCTGGTCACCCGCACGATCGCGTCATTGGGGTGCTCGATCGCCGGGCGGTCCTTCTCCTCGACGCGCACCCGGTACGGACCTCGGTACACCATCGCTCGCATGGTCGGGCCCTACCCGTCCCGCGGGGCGGCAAACGCCCGGCGTCAGCAGCGCGGCCCGGCGCCGGTGAGGGCGGCGGAGATGCGGTAGCGGCCGCCCCGGTCGACGCGCAGGGTGGTCCACTCCCCCGCCCGCGCGAGGCAGCCGCCCGGCCGCACGACGGCCCGGTCGGAGGCGATGCCGATCGGCCCCACGGGCCCCAGCGGCCCCTCCACCCGCAGCCAGCGCGACCAGCGCAGGCGCACCGGGTGGTCGCCCGCGGCGGTGACGTCGACGGTCAGCTCCCGCTCGGTGGACGCCACGACGGCGCCGCCCGGCACGACCGACGGCGCCCCGGCCACCGCGTACAGGGTCCAGTCGGGGGTGCGCCACACCTCGGTCAGGTACGGCAGCCCGGACCGGACGAGGGCGGCCTCCCGGCGGCCCACCCAGGACGGCTCGGCGGCGGCGAGCGCGACCAGGCCGACGCCGTTGTCGCGCAGCCAGGCCGCGTAGCTGTCCGCGTCGAGGGTGCCGTCGAAGAACAGCGGGTGCCGGTCGATGTCGGCCTGCCGCAGCCAGCCGCGCGCCAGCGGCACGGTGGCGGGCACGTACGCGGCCTCCCAGTAGTTGGCGGTGGGCACCACCTCGACCCGGCCGACGGGCGCGCGGCGGGCCAGCTCGGCGCGCAGCGGCGCGGTGTACGCCGCGGCGGCCACCGGGTCGCCCGCGTTGCGCAGGTCGGCGACCGAGACGGGCGGCTGCCACACCGCGACGGCGACCAGCACGGCGGCCAGGGCGGCGGTGGCGGGCACCCGGGCGAGGGCGCCCCGGCCGGGCCACACCGCGTAGCCGGCCAGGACGGGCAGCGCGAACACGGCCGCCAGCCGCACCGCGTTGAGGCCCACCGGGGTGGGCACCAGGGCCGCGGCGAGCACGCCCGCCGCCGACAGCAGCGCCCCCGCCCGCACCGGCCGGGCCGGCACGAGCGCCGCCACGGCCAGCGAGGCGGTCACGGCGCGGACGGTGTCCCAGGCGCTGATGTTCATGGTGCCGCCCGCGCCGAACAGCACCGACGTGACGCCCATCGGCACGGCCGCCGCCGCACCCAGCGTGACGGCCTCGGCCCACCGGCGCCGGTCGGCGAGCAGCAGCGCGGCCGCCGCGAGGCCGACGAACAGGCCCGCGACCGGGCTGGCGGCGCCGGCCAGCAGCGCGCACAGCCCACCGGCGAGCGGCCGCACCCACGCCCGCCGGGCGGTCAGCGCCAGCAGCGCCGCCAGCCCGAACGCCACCCCGACGGCGAACGTCACCCGCCCGGACACCAGGTTGCCGGCCAGGCCGAGCACCCCGAGCAGCCCGGCGAGCGGCAGCCGCCGGGCGCCGGTGCGCCGCAGCAGCGCCACCAGCAGCACGGCCGACGCCACCAGCGCCAGCGCGCCCAGGCGCCGGGGGCCGTCGTAGCCGTCGCCCAGCCACGCCATCGGCCACGGCGTCAGCAGGCTGTAGCCGTACGGGGAGATGCCGCCGTACCAGCCGAGGTCCCAGACGGCGAGGCCGTGGCGCGCCGCGAACCCGGCCCGCGCGGTCTGCGCGGCGAGGTCGGTGCCCAGCGGCGGCGCGAGCAGGTACGCGGCGGCCGCGATCACCGCGGCGAGCGCGACCACCGGCGCCGGGGTGACGCGCTCACGCATCGAGCACGCGCTCCACGGCGGCGCGCGACCACCGGGTGACCCGCAGGTAGTGGTCGACGAACTCGCCCGGGTCGCGCCCGCCGAGCAGCTGCACCGTGCCCGCCAGCTCCGGGCCGTGCCGCGGCAGCTGGTCGGTGGGGCGGCCGCGGACCAGGGTCAGCGCGTTGCGGACCTGCGCCGCCAGGGTCCACGACGCGGCCATCGCGGTGGCGTCGCCGCCGTCGAGCAGCTCGGCGTCGCGGGCCGCGGCCAGGGCGTCGAGGGTACGGGTGGAGCGCAGCCCCGGCACGGTGCGGGCGTGCCGCAGCTGCAGCAGCTGCACCGCCCACTCGACGTCGGCGAGCCCGCCGCGGCCCAGCTTGGCGTGGGTGGCCGGGTCGGCGCCGCGCGGCAGCCGCTCGGTCTCCACCCGCGCCTTGATCCGCTTGATCTCGACGATCTGCTCGCGGGTCAGGCCGTCGCGCGGGTAGCGGACCCGGTCGGCCAGCGCCTCGAACTCCGCCCCCAGGTCGGCGTCGCCGCACACGAACCGGGCCCGCAGCAGCGCCTGCGCCTCCCACACCTTCGACCAGCGGGAGTAGTAGGCGCCGTACGCGGCGAGGCTGCGCACCAGCGGGCCCTGCCGGCCCTCGGGGCGCAGCCCGGCGTCCACGCCCAGCTCCGGGTCGGGGGCGGGCGCGGCGAGCAGGCGGCGCAGCTCCTCGGCGATCGCCAGGGCGGCGGAGCTGGCGGCGTCGTCGGCGACGCCGGCCGGCTTGTCGTACACGAACAGCACGTCGGCGTCGGACGGGTAGCTCATCTCGTAGCCGCCGAGCCGGCCCATGCCGATCACCGCGAACCGCAGGCCTTCCGGCGCGGGCCGGGCGCGCCGGGCGATGAGCAGTGCCGCCTCCAGGGTGGCGTCGGTGACGGCGGTCAGCCCGCTGCCGACGGTCTCCACCCCGACCGGCCGGTCCGGGGTGAGGCTGCCCGCCCGGCTCAGCACGTCGGCGCAGGCGATCCGGAACAGCTCGCGGCGGCGCAGCGCCCGCACCGCCACCGTCGCGGCCTGCGCGTCGCTGTCGGCGTGCCGCTCCGCGACCGCGGTGAAGCCGGCGCACAGCACGTCGGCGGCGCGCGGCACCAGCTCGGCGTCGTCTGCGAGCAGCCGCAGCGCCTCCGGGTCGCGCACCAGCAGGTCGGTGGCGTACCGGGACAGGCTCAGCACCCGGGCGAACCGGCGCGCCACCGGGCCCTCGTCGCGCAGCAGCCGCAGGTACCACGGCGTGCTGCCCAGCTTGTCGGACACCTGGCGGTAGTTGAGCAGGCCGCGGTCGGGCTCGGGGGCGTCGGCGAAGTCGGGCAGCAGCGCGGGCAGCAGCGTGCGCTGGATCGCGGCGGTGCGCGACACCCCCGCCGTCAGCGACTCGATGTGCCGCAGCGAGCCGGCCGGGTCGGCGAAGCCCAGCAGCGACAGCCGCTTGCGGGCCGAGTCGGGCGTCATCCGCAGGTCCTCGGCGGACACCCGGGCCACCGACTCCAGCAGCGGCCGGTACAGCAGCTTGGCGTGCAGGCGGCGCACGTTCGCGGCGTGCTCCACCCAGTCGCGGCGGAACGCCTCGACCGCGCTCAGGCCGTGCTCGTGGGTGTAACCCAGGGCGTGCGCCAGCCAGCGCACCGCGTCGTCGTCCGTCGGCACCACGTGCGTGCGCTTGAGCTGCTGCAACTGCAGCCGGTGCTCGACGGAGCGCAGGAACACGTACCCGCGCAGCAGCGTCTCGCCGTCCTGGCGGCCCACGTAGCCGCCCGCGACCAGCGCGCGCAGCGCCGGCAGGGTGCCGGGGTCGCGCAGCGACGGGTCGGTGCGGCCGTGCACCAGTTGCAGCAGCTGCACCGCGAACTCGATGTCGCGCAGACCGCCCGGCCCCCGCTTGATCTCCCGGTCCATCTGGTTGTGCGGGATGTTGTCGATGATCCGGCGGCGCATCGCCCGGGTGTCCTCGACGGCCTCCGGCCGCTCCGCGGCGTGCCACACCAGCGGCTCCAGCTCGTCCACCCAGGCGCGGCCCAGCTCCAGGTCGCCCGCCGCCGGGCGCGCCTTCAGCAGCGCCTGGAACTCCCAGGTGCGCGCCCACCGCCGGTAGTAGGCCAGGTGGCTGGCCAGCGTGCGCACGAGCGGCCCCCGGCTGCCCTCCGGCCGCAGCGCCGCGTCCACCGGCCACGCCACCAGCCCGCAGATCTCGATGAGCCGCGCCGCCACCGTCGTGCCCGTCGCGATGTCGTCGTCGCCCGCCACCACGAAGATGACGTCGACGTCGGAGACGTAGTTCAGCTCGTTGCCGCCGCACTTGCCCATCGCGACCACCGCCAGCCGCGGCTCCGGACCGCCGTGCAGCTCGGCCACGGCGATCCCGTACGCCGCCTGCAGCGTCGCGTCGGCCAGCGCCGACAGCGCCGCCGTCGTCTGCTCCAGGCCGCGGCCCGCCGTCAGGTCCGCCGCGGCCACCCGCAGCAGGGCCCGCCGGTACGCCAGCCGCAGCGCCGCCACCGACGGCGGCCCGTCGGTCGCCAGCTCCAGGGCGCCCTCCGCGGCCGGCGCCTGGCCGTTGCGGCCGGTGGCCAGCACCCGGAACTCCGCCGGGTTCGCCACCAGGTGGTCGCCCAGCGCCGACGACGCCCCCAGCACCGCCACCAGCCGGCGGCGCAGCCCCGCGTCGGCCACCATCGCCTCGACCACCGCCGGCGCGCCCGCCCGCTGCTCCGCCTCCACCAGCCGGTGCAGCTGGCGCAGCGCCAGGTCGGGGTCCGCCGCCCGGGACAGCGCGGTCAGCAGCTCGGCGGCGTCGGCGTCGGCCGGCTCGTGCGCGGCGACGTCCCACAGCCGCAGGCCGTCCGGCCCCAGCAGGTCGGCGGCGCGGGCGGAGTTGTCGCGGAACCCGTACCGGGCGAGGCGGCCGGACCGCACCGCTAGTTCCCCAGCAGCGGCAACGTGCGCGGCGTCGCCACCGGGATGTCCGCGTCGGGCAGCGTGCCCAGCGCCAGCGCCGCGAACCGCGCCGCGAACGGCTGCCACACCTCCTCGACGTCCGGCAGCACGTCGGCCGTGGCCGCCACGACCACCTCCGGGTCGTACCCGAGCTCCGCCAGCACCGCCGCGTCGTGCGCCGCCCACGACGCGAACATGTCCGCGTCCGCCTCGATGTGGAACTGCACCCCCCACGCCCGGTCCCCGAGCCGGAACGCCTGCACCGGGTACCGGGTGGACGCCGCCAGCAGCACCGCGTCGTACGGCAGCTCGACGATCTCGTCGGCGTGCCACTGCAGCACGTCCGGCATCAGCGGCACCCGCTTGAACAGCGGGTCGTTGTCGGCCGCGTCGCGCCGCCCCACCAGCCCCGGCCCGATCTCCGGACCCGACGTGCTGCGCTCGACCGTGCCGCCGTGGGCGGTGGCCAGCAGCTGCGCCCCCAGGCACACGCCGAGCGTGGGCACCCGGTGCCGCACCGCCTTGCGCAGCAGCGACTCCAGCGCGGGGAACCACGGCGCCCCGGGCGTGCCGTCGGGCGCCGGGTACGCGCTCTGGTCGCCCCCGAGGACCACCAGCGCCGCGTACCCGTCCAGCGCGTCCGGCAGCTCGTCACCCGCGTGCGGGCGCCGCACCTCCAGCGCCAGCCCGGCCCCCGTCAGCCACTCGCCGAGCCGGCGCAGGTCGTCCGACGGGTCGTTCTCGATCACCAGGGCAGCGCTCACACCGTCGAGGCTATCCCGTCACGACGTGCCGTCACTGAACACCCCGAAGTGGTTGCCGGACGGGTCGTGCAGGTGCGCGAACACCAGCGCGCCGTCCCCCTGCTGCGGCGGCACCAGCACCTTCCCACCCGCCGCCTCCGCCGCCGCACACGTCGCCGCCACGTCCGCCACCTGCACCACGAACACGGCATAGTTGGGCACCTCCCCCTTGGTGCCGAACACCCCACCGGCGGGCGCACCGGCCCCCGGCGCGGTGATCAGCCGGTACGGCATGCTCTGCTCGGCGTCGTCGGAGAACCCCCAGCCGAACAGCTCGCCGTAGAACCGCTCGGCCACCTCCGGCCGGTCGGTGCCGATCTCGAACCACGTGACCTGGTTGACGCTCATCGCGGATGCCCTCCCGTCCGGTGGCGCCGGGCACCCTCCCGACGCGCTCGAACACCAGCCTCGACCCCCTCACCGACAACCCTGTGTCGGTGTTTTCAGCCGAGGCTGAGGGCGCGTACGTCCGGCTCGTGCAGGTCGATGTCGCCCGGGGAGAGGTCGCGGGTGACGCGTTCGGCGAGGGGTACGGCCGACGTGATGCGGTCGGTGCGGAAGGCGCGGACGGCGTCGCGGAGCCGGCACCACGCCACCAGGTACCAGTGGTGCGGGGTGCCCACGTACCCCAGGGGTTCGATGTCGCGGGCGGACGGGGCGCCGCCGCGGTCGGCGTAGCCGATGCGCAGGACGCGGCGGGCGGTGAGGGCGTCGGCGACGACGGCGGGGACGGGGGTGGCCGGGCCGGGGCCGGCGACGTGGATGCGGGCGGCCAGCTCGCGGGCGGCGGTGGCCGCCGCCGGGGGCATGACGGCGAGGACCTTGCGCAGGGCGGTGGCGGCGGAGGCGTGGAACGGGGTGCCGGCGAGGCGGTGCAGGGCGAGGGCCATGGCGACGGCCTCGGCGGGGGTGAGGTTGACCGGCGGCAGGGTGCCGGCCTTGTCGAGGGCGTAGCCGCCGGTGCGGCCGGGCTCGGCCCAGATGGGCACGCCGGACTGCTGCAGGGCGCTGATGTCGCGTTCGACGGTGCGGGTGGAGACCTCGAAGCGGGTGGCGAGCCAGCGCGCGGAGCGCGGACGCGGAGCGACCGCCCGCAGCTCCTCGACGAGGGCGTACAGGCGGTCGGTCCGGTTCACCCGCGGAGGCTAACCCCCGGGTGTGACAGCGTCAGGCGATGCAGGCGCAGACGATGAGGGCGGCGCCGAAGTGGGCGGCGGCGCTGACCCGGGCGCCCGGGTGCGGTTCGGGCGTGCAGATGACCTCGCCGAGCTTGCCCGGGGTGAGCCAGTCGAGCACGAGGAAGCCGAGGCCCATGATGGCGATGCCGATGAGGCCGAACAGCACCGTGGACGCCAGGCCCTGGGCGAAGCTGTCGTAGCTGGTGAAGATCGCCGTGAAGACGATCGCGGCGATGCCGAGCTGGTTGGCCACCAGGAGCAGGGCGGCGTTGGGGTTGCGGTCGACCCAGATGAGGTCACGCAGCTTCCCCGGGGTCAGGACGTCGACCAGCACGAACCCGACGGCCATGAGGCCGATGCCGATCAGTCCGAATACGACGCTGCGGCCGGCTCCCTCGAGCAGCACTTCCAGGTCCACCGAGTCTTCTCCTCAGATGCGTGCGCGGATGACACGGTGACGGTAGCCGACGGGCGCATACCGTTGATCCACCGGCGGGCGGAGTGTCGGCGGCTACAGGGCCCCGAGGTAGCGCTGGCGCTCGTACGGGGTGACCTCGCGGCGGTACTGCTCCCACTCGGCGCGCTTGTTGCGCAGCACGAAGTCGAAGACGTGCTCGCCGAGCACCTCGGCCACCAGCTCGGAGCCCTCCATGACGTCTATGGCCTCGGCGAGGTTCTCCGGCAGCGCCTGGTAGCCCATGGCCTTGCGCTCGGCGGCGGACAGCGACCACACGTCGTCCTCGGCGCCGGCGGGCAGCTCGTAGCCCTCCTCGATGCCCTTGAGCCCGGCGCCCAGCAGCACGGCGAACGCCAGGTAGGGGTTGCAGGCGCTGTCGAGCGAGCGGACCTCGACGCGGGCCGAGTTGGGCTTGCCGTAGGCGGGCACCCGGACGAGCGCGGAGCGGTTGAGGTGGCCCCAGCACACGAACGCGGGCGACTCGGTGATGCGGTCGGGCAGCTGGAGCGGGAACAGCCGCTTGTAGGAGTTGACCCACTGGTTGGTGACGGCGGTGTACTCGCGGGCGTGGGTGAGCAGGCCTGCGATGAACGCGCGGGCGACCTTGGACAGCTTCGACGGGTCGTCGTTGTCGTGGAAGGCGTTGCGTTCACCCTCGAACAGCGACAGGTGGGTGTGCATGCCGCTGCCGGGCTGGTCGGTGAACGGCTTCGGCATGAACGTGGCGCGCACGTTCTGCGACAGCGCCACCTCCTTGACGACGTGCCGGAACGTCATGATGTTGTCGGCCGTGGTGAGGGCGTCGGCGTAGCGCAGGTCGATCTCCTGCTGGCCGGGGGCGACCTCGTGGTGGCTGAACTCGACGCTGATGCCGATGCGCTCCAGGGCGAGGACGGCCTGGCGGCGGAAGTCGCGGGCGACGGCGTGCGTGGTGTGCTCGAAGTAGCCGCCGGCGTCGACCGGGATGGGCACGGAGCCGTCGAGGGGGCCGTTCTCGAGCAGGAAGAACTCGATCTCGGGGTGGGTGTAGAAGGTGAAGCCCTTCTCGGCCGCCTTGCTGAGCATGCGGCGCAGCACGTGGCGCGGGTCGGCCCAGCTGGCGCTGCGGTCGGGCAGCAGCACGTCGCAGAACATGCGGGCGCTCTCGCCGCTGGCGCCGCCCTCGAACGGGAACACCTGGAAGGTGGTCGGGTCGGGCATGGCGACCATGTCGGACTCGTACACCCGGGCGAAGCCCTCGATGGCGGAGCCGTCGAAGCCGATGCCCTCCTCGAAGGCGCTCTCCAGCTCGGCGGGGGCCACGGAGACGCTCTTGAGCGTGCCGAGCACGTCCGTGAACCACAACCGGACGAAACGGATGTCGCGCTCTTCGAGCGTCCGGAGCACGAATTCCTGCTGTCGGTCCACGTCCACCCCTCGCGCGACGGCCACTGCGACTTCACACTACGCCCGCCGCGGCGCTCGGAGGCCGCGGGCGTGACGAAACGATCGTCGGGGCAAGATACGCACATGCCCACGCTGCGTCTAGCCCTGGCCCAGGTGAACCCGATCGTCGGCGACATCGGCGGCAACACGGCCCTCGTGCGCCGCGTCGCCGGCGAGGCGGCGGCGCAGGGGGCCAACCTGGTCCTCTTCCCCGAGCTGACCCTGACCGGCTACCCGGTCGAGGACCTGGTGTTCCGGTCGTCCTTCGTGCGGGCCTCGCAGGCGGCGCTGCCGCGGCTGGCCGCCGAGCTGGCGCAGGACGGCCTCGGCGACGTGGCCGTGCTGTGCGGCTACCTCGACGCGGACGGCCCCGCGCCGACCAGCGCCGACCACCGGCCGGGCCACGGCCCGCGCAACGCGGCCGCGCTGCTGCTCGGCGGCCGGGTCGTCGCCACCTACTTCAAGCACCACCTGCCGAACTACGGCGTGTTCGACGAGGACCGCTACTTCGAGCCGGGCAGCAGCCTGACCGTGGTGCGCCTCGGCGGCGCCGACATCGCGCTGACGATCTGCGAGGACCTGTGGCAGGCCGGCGGGCCGTTCGCCGCCGCCGGGCGCGCCGGGGTCGGCCTGGTCCTGAACATCAACGCCTCGCCGTACGAGCTGAACAAGGACAACGTGCGGTTGCCGCTGGTGCGGCGCCGCGCCGCCGAGGCGGGGGCCACCGTCGCGTACGTCAACACGGTCGGCGGCCAGGACGAGCTGGTCTTCGACGGCGACTCGCTGATCGTCACCGCGGACGGCGAGCTGCTGGCCCGCGGCCCCCAGTTCGCCGAGCACCTGCTGGTCCACGACGTGGACGTGCCGGCGGCCGGCACGGCCGACGGGCCCGCCCAGGCGCCCGGCGACGACATGACCATCGAGCGGGTCACCGTCGACCTGCCGTTGCGCCCGGTCCCCCCGCTGCGCGCCCGCGGCGGGCTGGCCGACCGGATCGCCGACGAGGAGGAGGTCTGGGCCGCGCTGGTGCTCGGCCTGCGCGACTACGTCCGCAAGAACGGCTTCCGCTCCGTCGTGCTCGGCCTGTCCGGCGGCATCGACTCCGCCGTCGTGGCCACCATCGCGGTGGACGCCCTCGGCCCCGACGACGTCGTCGGCGTGTCCATGCCGTCCGGCCACTCCTCCGGCCACTCCCGCGACGACGCCGCCGACCTGGCCAAACGCCAGGGCCTCGACTACCGCAGCGAGCCGATCCAGCCGATGGTCGACGCGTTCCTGGCGAACATGTCGCTGTCCGGGCTGTCCGTGGAGAACCTGCAGGCCCGGGTGCGCGGCGTCATCCTCATGGCGCTGTCGAACCAGGAGGGCCACCTGGTGCTCACCACCGGCAACAAGAGCGAGCTGGCCGTCGGCTACTCCACCCTCTACGGCGACTCCGTCGGCGGCTTCAACCCGCTCAAGGACGTGCCGAAGACGCTGGTCTACCGGCTGGCCCGCTGGCGCAACACGGTGACGCCGGTGATCCCCGAGAACTCGATCGTCAAGCCGCCCAGCGCGGAGCTGCGCCCCGGCCAGCTCGACACCGACTCGCTGCCCGACTACGACCAGCTCGACGCGATCCTGCTCGGCTACGTCGACGGCGACCAGGGCCGCGACGACCTCGTCGCCGCCGGCCACGACGCCGCGCTCGTCGACCGGGTGCTGCGGATGGTGGACATCGCCGAGTACAAGCGGCGGCAGTCCGCGCCCGGCACGAAGATCAGCATCAAGGCGTTCGGCCGCGACCGCCGCCTGCCCATCACGAACAGGTTCCGGGAGGGCGCGGTGTGACGGTTTCCACGCTCCCCTGACGCGGCGCGGCCTGCGGGTGGGACGCTGGAAACCGACCCGGGGACCGCGGTCCGGCGGCCTCGAGGAAGACGGGAGACCACCATGTCCGACGAGGTACAGGCTCTCTACGGCGGGCCGCCCACGCGCCGCGTGCGCACCCGCGACCTGCAGGCCGCCAAGGAGCGCGGCGAGCGCTGGTCGATGCTGACGTCCTACGACCAGTACACGGCGTCGATCTTCGACGCGGCCGGCATCCCCGTGCTGCTGGTCGGCGACTCGGCCGCCAACAACGTCTACGGGTACGAGACCACGGTGTCGGTCACCACCGACGAGCTGCTGCCGCTGGTCAAGGCGGTGGTCCGCGCGACGCGCACCGCGTTCGTCGTCGCCGACCTGCCGTTCGGCTCGTACGAGGAGGGCCCGGTCCAGGCCCTGCGCACCGCCGTGCGGTTCATGAAGGAGGGCGGCTGCCAGGCCGTCAAGCTCGAGGGCGGCGTCCGCGTCGAGGCGCAGATCGCCGCCATCACCGCCGCCGGCATCCCCGTGATGGGGCACGTCGGGTTCACCCCGCAGAGCGAGCACCAGCTCGGCGGCTACCGGGTGCAGGGCCGCGGCGACGCCGCCGCGCAGGTGCTCGACGACGCCCGCGCCGTGGCCCGGGCGGGCGCGTTCTCCGTGGTGCTGGAGATGGTGCCCGGCGAGGTCGCCAAGCAGGTCACCCACGAGCTGACCATCCCCACCGTCGGCATCGGCGCCGGGCCCGACACCGACGCCCAGGTGCTCGTCTGGCAGGACATGGCCGGCCTGCGCGGCGGCGCCGCGCCGCGCTTCGTCAAGCGGTACGCCGACCTGGCCGGCGTGCTGTCCGACGCCGCCCGCCGCTACGCCGCCGACGTCCGCGGCGGCGAGTTCCCGGCCGCCGAACACACCTTCCACTGATGGTCCACCGCTGCGCCGGGACCGGCCGGTCCCGGCGTACGGTGCTCAGATGAGCGTTCCCGCCCGCGTCAGCGTCGTGACCCTCGGGGTGGCCGACGTCGTACGCGCCACCGAGTTCTACGAGGCCCTCGGCTGGAAGCCGTCCAGCGCGTCCGTGCCCGGCCTGGTCACGTTCTTCGACACCGCCGGCGGCCGGCTCGCCCTGTACGGCAGCACCGACCTGACCGCCGACGCGGGCGTGCTGCCCCGCGCCGGCAACGACTTCCGGGGCGTCGCCGTCGCCATCAACGTCGACCGGGCCGAGGAGGTCGACGAGGCGCTGCGCGCGGCCGTGCAGGCGGGCGCCACGCTGGCGAAGGCGGGCGTCGAGACCGAGTGGGGCGGCTACCTCGGCTACTTCACCGACCCGGACGGCCACCTGTGGGAGGTCTGCTACAACCCGGGCTTCCCCAACGACGCGAACGGCGTGCCGCAGCTGCCCTGACCAGGCGCGACGGCGTGCGATCATGACGCACGTGACCACCGAGACCGCCCCGCCGCGCCGCCGCCACGCCACGGCGGTCGTCGTCCTCGCCGCCGTGCTGGCGCTGGACACGGTGCTGCCGTGGTTCTCGCGCACCACCATCCTGCCCGCCGGCGACGGCCACCTCGAGGTGCTCAACGCCTGGATGTCGGGGTGGGCCGTCGCGCCGGTCGGCAGCGGGCCGCTCGGGCCGCTGCGCGCCGTCCCGTGGGGCCTGCTGCTGCTGGCCGTGGCCGTCGCCGGCATCGCCGGCGGGGTGCTGGCCCGGCGCACGCCCGGGCACCGCGCCGCCGCCCGCACCTGCGTGGTGGCGGCCGCCGCCGGGCTGGTGTGCACCGTGCTGTCGTGGATGGCCGCCGCCGCGGGCACCGACACGGACACGCTGCCGCACGTCGGCGTGATCGTGGCCCTCGCCCTGCTCGCCGCGTGGCTCCTGGCGGCGACGGCGCTGCTGCGCGCCGCCCGCTAGACCCGCTCGAACGTCACCGTGCGGGTCTCCGGGTCCGCCGTCACCAGCCGGGCCTCGATCCGCTCCCCCAGCTCCAGCTCGCCGGTGCAGCGGGCCCGCACCGGCGGGTCGGTCAGCGCGATCGTGCCGCGCGGCCGCTTGTCGTCCACGTCGAGGACCGCCGCCGGGAACGTCTGCCCCACCCGGTCGCGCAGCAGCACCGCCTCGGCCAGGTCCACCGCCGCCCGGTCCGCCGCGTTCGCGACCCGGTCGGTGCCCGCCATGACGGCCGGCAGCTTCGGCAGGGCCTCACGCGCCCACGCCGGGATCTCCCGCCCGTCGTGCAGGGCCAGGCACACCTCGGTGGCGTACCGGTCGGCCAGGCGCCGCAGCGGAGCCGTCACGTGCGCGTACGGCGCCCCGACGCCGCCGTGCCCGGTGAGCTCCGGCGGCGCCCCGTCGAACGGCGTGTACGCCGCCCCGCGCAGCAGCTCCGCCGCCTGGTCGAGGAACGCGGCGGCGCGCGGCTGCGCCGGGTCGATCGCGGCCACCACCGCGCCGACGCTCGCCCCGTCCGGCCAGTCGACGCCCAGCGCGGCGGCCACCCGGCGCAGCTTCGCCACCGCCTCCGGCTGCGGCGGCGGCATCGTGCGCAGCAGCCCGACCCCGCCGGTCAGCATCAGCTCGGCGGCCGCCCGGCCGGTCAGCAGCGAGATCTCCGCGTTGTGCTCCTCGACGGCCAGCGGGGCGCGCAGCACCAGCCGCCAGCCCCGCCCGTCGGACTCCAGCTCCTGCTCCGGCAGCGGCAGGTTGACCGCGCCGCGCCCGGCGGACCGGGCCGCCAGCAGCGCCCCGATCTCCGGCAGCAGCGCCACCGGCTCCGGCGGCGTGCCCGCGTCGACCGCCGCCTGCACGCCCGCGTAGTCCAGCTTCGCCCGGCTGCGCACCCGGGCCCGCTCCATCCGCACCGCGGTGGTGGCGCCGTCGGCGTCCAGGTCGATCGTCCACAGCACGGCCGCCCGGTCCACCCCCGGCAGCAGGCTGACCGCGTCCTCGCTCAGCGACGGCGGGTGCAGCGGCACCTTGCCGTCCGGCAGGTAGATCGTCTGACCCCGCCGCCACGTCTCGGCCTCCAGGTCGCCGCCGGGCCGCACGTACGAGGCCACGTCCGCGATCGCGTACGACACCCGGTAGCCCCCGGCCACCCGGGCCAGGTGAACGGCCTGGTCGAGGTCCTGCGACGTGGGCGGGTCGATCGTCACCAGCGGCAGCGCGGTGCGGTCGGCGGGCGGCATCGGCGTCGCCCGGGCGGCGTCGTCTGCCTCCTTCTGCGCCGGCCCGGGGAACCCCTCCGGCAGCTCCAGATCGCGCCGCAGCGCCGAGAAGTCGATGTGCGGGGCCTGAAGCCGTCGGATCACCACGCCCCCTTCCTACCAGGACGCGGCCGGCGCCGCGTGCGGGCGCCGGCCGCGGCCGGGGTGTTTCGAGGGTACGGGTCAGCGCGCGCGCTTGCTCCCCGCCGCCGTGCGGGCCGGCTTGGCGGCCGATGCGGTGACCCGCCGGGCGCCCGCCGTGGACCGCGCGGCCGACACCGTCGCCGGCGCGGCGACGCCCGGCTTCGCGGCGGCCTTGCGGGCCGCGGTCGCCTTGACCGCCGTGGACTTCGTGGCGGCCTTCGTCGCCGGCCGGGCGGGCCCGGCCTTCTTCGCCGCGGCGGGCCGCGAGGAACCCTTGGCGGCCGCCTTCTTGGCGGGCGCCTTCTTCGCGGTGGTGGCGGTGGTGGTGGCGGTCTTGGCCGCGCTCTTGGTGGCCTTGGCGGCGGACCTGGCCGCCGTCTTGGCCGCGGTCTTGACCGCCGTGGTGGCGGTCTTGGCCGCACTCTTGGTGGCCTTGGCCGCCGACTTGGCCGGCGCCTTCGCGGCCGGCTTGGCGGCCGGCTTGGTCGCCGACTTCGCCGCCGCCGGCTTGGCCGCCGTGGTGGCCCGGCCGCCGCTGGCGGCGGTGGCCTTGCCCGCGGTGGTCCTGCCCGCGGTGGCCTTGGCCGCGGTGGTCTTGGCCGCGGCCCCCTTGGCGGTGATGCTCTTGGCCGCAGTGCCCTTGGCGGCGGTGCCCGTGGTGGCGGTCGCCCGGGTCCCGGTGGCCTTGGCCGCGGTCGCCGCCGACTTCGTCGCCGTCGCCTTGGTCGCCGTCGTCCGGGTCGCCGCCGGCTTCGCGGCGGTGGTCCGGGTGGCGGCCGACCTGGTGGCGGTCGGCCGGGTCGACGCCGTCTTCGCGGCAGGCTTGGTGGTGGACTTCGCGACAGGCTTCGCGGTGGTCTTCGACGTCGAGGTCTTGGCGGGCTTCGCCGCCGAGGTCGTCGCCTTGCCGCCGGTCGCCTTGGCCACGGTCCCGGCGACGGTCTTCGCCGCGCTCTTGACCGCACCCTTCGCCGTGGCCTTCGCCGACGACTTCGCCGGGCTCTTGGCCGCGGTCTTCGCCGCCGACGACCGGGTCGCGGTCGTCGTCGCAGCCGGCCGGGCCGCGGTGGTCTTCGCCGTGGTGGTCCGGCTGGTGGTCTTCACCGCCGGGCGGGCCGAGGTCGCCGCCGAGGTGGTCTTGCGGGCCCTGGTCGCGGTGGTCCCGGCCGTCCGGCTCGCCGTGGTCCTGGTCCCGGCCGCCTTGGTGGCGGTGCCCGCGGTGCCCGCGGTGCCCGCGGCGGTGGCCTTGGTGGTGGCCTTGGTGGTGGCCTTGGCCGCGGTGGCCTTGGTCCCCGCGGTGGTCCTGGTGCCCGCGGTGGTCTTGGCCGTGGGGCCCTTCTTCGCCGCGGTGGTGCTGCGCGACGCCGTGCTGGAGGGCCGCGTGCTGCCGGCCTTCGTGGCGGGCGCCTTCGCCTTGGCCGCCGAGGCGGCCTTGGCGACCGTGCCGGCCGCCTTCTTCGCGGCCGCGCCGACGGTCGCCGCGGTCCGCTTGGCGACGGTCTTCGCCGCCGGCTTGGCGGCAGGCTTCGCGGCCGGCTTGGCAGCGGTCTTGGCGGCGGACTTCGCCGCCGGCTTAGCCGCGGTGGACTTCGCCGCCGGCTTCGCAGCGGTGGACTTCGCCGCCGGCTTGGTGGCCGGCTTGGCGGTGGTGGTGCCGCGCTTGGCCGCCCCCGCGGCGGTCTTCGCGGTACCCGTGGTGCGGGTGGTGCTCCCGGTGATGGTTGTGGCACCGTCGGCGGACATGGTCGAGACGCTCCTGCCGTTGGTGGCGGCGGCGCTCGTCCGTTTGACGCCCGCCCGGGACGCCTTCGTGGCTGCGGCCATGGGTGTTCCTCCTTGCGATGACTGCGGGCTCGTCTCCGCCTGGAGACAGCGAAAATCCGGCGTGGACACAGAAGTCCGACGCCGGCCTACGGTTCCTCCCCGTTCCAGCGAGCGTCCTCGGCGTCCCACGCCGCGTTGCGCTTCTCGACGGTGTCGAGTGCCCGCTCGGCGTCGGCCACGGAGTCGTAGGGACCCAGGCGGTACTGCATCGGACACGCGTCCGCCAGGGTCTCGACACGGCTGTGGCGCAGGCACCAGAAGTAGCCGCCGCTGCGCCCACCGTCGCTCATGCCATCACTGTGCACCTCAAACCGACCATGCGCTACCGATTCGGGCAAAAAGTCCGGCAGTTCTACTGTGGACAGCTATCGAAGGAGTGAAATGAACGCGAACAGGGTCGCCGTGGTCACCGGCGCGAACCACGGCATCGGGGCCGCCACGGCGGAGCGGCTGGCCGCCGACGGGGTGGCGGTGCTCGTGACGTACCTGCGGGTGGTGGACGAGCCGGACCCCGGCGTGCCGGAGGCGTACCGGCGGCACCGGGCGGCGGGTCCCGAGGGGGTCCTGGCGCGGATCGCGGCGGCGGGCGGGCGCGCGGCCGCGGTGGAGGCGGACCTGCTGGACCCGGCGACGCCGGCGCGGGTGTTCGACGAGGCGGAGCGGGTGTTCGGGACGGTCGACATCCTCGTCAACAACGCGACGGGCTGGGTGGCCGACACCTTCAAGCCGACGCGCGAGGACCGCCTGGGCCGGGTGCTGCGGCCGGTGGACGCGGCGTCGTTCGAGCGCAACGCCGGGGTGGACGCGCGCGGCGGGGCGCTGCTGATCGCGGAGCTGGCGCGGCGCAGCGTGGCGGCCGGGCGGGGCTGGGGGCGGATCGTCAGCCTGATCTCGGGCGGGGCGCTGGGCTTCCCGGAGGAGGTGTCGTACGGGGCGGCGAAGGCGGCCCTGGCGAACTACACGATGTCGGCGTCGGTGGAGCTGGCCGGCTTCGGGATCACGGCGAACGCGGTGCACCCGCCGGTGACGGACACGGGCTGGGTGACGGACGCGGTGCGCGAGTACGTGCGCACGAGCACGGAGCACCACACGGTGGCGACGCCGGCGCAGGTGGCGGAGGTGATCGCGTTCCTGTGCTCGGACGCGGGCGCCCTGGTGACGGGCAACGTGCTGCACCTGCGCTGAGGCGCCCGGTCCCCGCGGGGTCCGGGCGCCTCGGCGCGGCAGGGTTCAGCGCAGCTCGGCGGCGACCAGCTCGGCGATCTGGACGGCGTTGAGGGCGGCGCCCTTGCGCAGGTTGTCGTTGCTCAGGAACAGCGCGATGCCGTTGTCGACGGTCTCGTCGGCTCGGATGCGGCCCACGAACGTCGGGTCGGCGCCGGCGGCCTGCAGCGGCGTGGGCACGTCGGACAGCTCGACGCCGGGGGCGCCGTCGAGCAGCTCGCGCACCCGCTCGGGCGTGATGGGCCGGGCGAAGCGGGCGTTGACCTGCAGCGAGTGGCCGGTGAACACCGGCACCCGCACGCACGTGCCGGAGACGCGCAGGTCGGGGATGCCGAGGATCTTGCGGCTCTCGTTGCGGAGCTTCTGCTCCTCGTCGGTCTCGTTGCGGCCGTCGTCGACGATCGAGCCGGCCTGCGGGATCACGTTGAACGCGATCGTGCGCGGGAAGGACTTCGGCGCGGGGAACTCGACGGCGGAGCCGTCGTGGGTGAGCTCGGTGGCGCGGTCGCTGACCTTGCGGACCTGCTCGTCGAGCTCGGCCACGCCGGCCAGGCCGGCGCCGGAGACCGCCTGGTACGTGGTGGCGACCATCGCGACCAGGCCCGCCTCCTCGTGCAGGGGGCGCAGCACGGGCATGGCGGCCATCGTGGTGCAGTTGGGGTTGGCGATGATGCCCTTGGGGCGCACCCGGGCCGCGTCGGGGTTGACCTCGGCGACGACGAGCGGCACGTCCGGGTCCATCCGGTACGCCGACGAGTTGTCGACGACGACGGCGCCGGCCTCGGCGAACCGGGGCGCGTACTCCAGGGAGCCGCCCTTGCCCGCGGAGAAGATGACGATGTCGAGGCCGCTGTAGTCGGCGGTGGCCGTGTCCTCGACGGTCACCTCAGCGCCCTGCCAGGGCAGGGTGCGGCCCGCGGAGCGGGCGGAGGCGAAGAGCCGGAGCTGGTCAACGGGGAACTGGCGCTCGGCCAGGATGCGGCGCATGACGCCGCCGACCTGCCCCGTCGCGCCCACAATGCCGATCCTCATGGGGTGCAACGGTACGGCCCGGTGCAGCTCCGCCGCCTGTGATTCCATAGAGCGGGAATGTCGTTCCGAATTTCGGGACGGTGGGCATAGCGTCGGCGGTATGGCGACCTACATCCACGGGCACCACGAGTCGGTCCTGCGCTCCCACCGCTGGCGCACGGCCGAGAACTCGGCGGCGTACCTGCTGCCGCACCTGCGCCCCGGCCAGCGGCTGCTCGACGTGGGCTGCGGACCCGGCACGATCACCGCCGACCTGGCCGCGCACGTCGCGCACGTCACCGCCGTCGAGGTCACCGCGGACGCCCTCGACCTGGCCCGCGCCGAAGTGGCCCGCCGCGGCCTCGGCACCGTCGACTTCGCGGTCGCCGACGTGCACGCCCTGGACTTCCCCGACGGCACGTTCGACGTCGTGCACGCCCACCAGGTGCTCCAGCACGTGGCCGACCCGGTGCGCGCCCTGCGCGAGATGCGCCGGGTGTGCCGCCCGGGCGGCGTGGTGGCGGTGCGCGACAGCGACTACGCGGGCTTCACCTGGTACCCGGAGGTGCCCGGCCTGGAGGAGTGGCGCGCGCTGTACCGGCGCACCGCGACCGCGAACGGCGGCGAGCCCGACGCCGGCCGCCGCCTGCTCGCCTGGGCGCGGGCGGCCGGGTTCACCGACGTGACCCCGTCGGCGAGCGTGTGGTGCTTCGCCGACGACACCGACCGGGCCTGGTGGGGCGGCCTCTGGGCGGACCGCGCCCTGGGCTCCGACTTCGCGCCCCGGGCGCGGGAGCAGGGCGCCACCGACGCCGACCTGGAGCGCATCTCCGCGGCCTGGCGGGCGTGGGGCGCCGACCCCGACGGCTGGCTGACGATCCTGCACGGGGAGGTGCTGGCTAGGGCTTGAAGCCCCAGTGCCACGGCTCCCGGGGGGTGTCCTCCTCGAAGCCGTACTCCTTGCCGTGCTTGCGCATCCACGCCTGGGCCTTGCTGTTCAGGTCGAGGTCGACGGCCATGCCCCAGCCGTGGTCGCTGGTGCCGGGCTTCGCGGCGAGGCCGCCCTGGGAGTAGAGGCCCTTGCGGCGGGCCACGTCGACCTGCTCGTCGTACGAGCGGTACGAGTCGGTGATGCCGATGGTCACGCCGTCGCGCTTGGCGGCGGCCAGCATGTTGGTCAGCGACTGGGCGGCCGGCGCCCACAGCTTGTGGTTGGTGCCGGCGACCTTCTCCAGCGCGTTCGCCGGGATCTTGCCGTTGCCGTAGGCGGCCAGCTCGGTGGGCACGCCCTTGCTGTTGACGGTGTGGCTGCCGCCCGCCTTCTTGGCGCCGGCGGTGGCGGCCGTGCCGTCGGTGGCGGCCACGGCGTCGGCCAGCGCCGACGCGAACGCCGTCCCGGAGGTCTTCGTCGTCGCCGTGGCGGCCGACGAGGAGCTGCTCGTGGCGGTGGTGGACCCGACCGCGTTGCCGGTCGCGAGCGCGACCATCCGCGTCTGGATCTCCGCCATCCGTGCGGTCACTCCGGTGATTCCCTGCAAGGACGCACTCCTCCGCGCTCGGGCCGACGACAGATGTCCGATCGGCGGAGCCCGCCCGGCGGTGAAGTGCGGCCGGGTTGCCATGCGGTTGCGTGTGCGGCGCCCCCCTAGAGTCGCGGCATGGAACGGGGACGCCTCGCCGGCCTGCTGCCGCTGCTGCTCGCCGCCGGGTGCGCCGCCCCGGGCACCGTCCCGGGATCGGGCACGGACACGGGATCGGGCACAGGCATCGGCCGCTCGGCGGCGCCGTCCGGGTCCGCGCCGGAGTGCCCGGCGGACGGGCTGCGGGTCGAGGCCGGCGAGACCGACGCGGCCATGGGCCTGCGGGTGATGACGCTGCGGCTGGTCAACTGCGGCACCGCCCCGGTCGCCGTCGACGGCCGCCCGCACGTGCGGCCGCTGGGCGCCGACCGGCGGCGGCTCGACGTGCGGGTGCTGGCCGGCACGGGCGGCATCGCCCAGGTGCCGGCGCTGGACCGGCCGCCGCGCGCGTTCACCCTGCGGCCCGGTGCGCGGGCGGCCGCCGGGATCGTGTGGCGCAGCACCTACGACGACGTGCGCGAGCCGCCCGTGGCCGTCGTCCACCTGGCCGTGGTGGCCGTCCCTGGTCACCGGGCCCGCACCGTGACGCCGGACGGCCCGCTCGACCTGGGCAGCACCGGCCGGTTCGGGGTGGGCCCGTGGGAGCCGGTCGAGCCGCTGGACGCGACGCCGGAACCGGCCCGCCCGCCGGTCCCGTCGGCCGAGCCGGTCCCCGACCCCGCGGTGGTGTGAGGGTCAGGCGGAGCCGCGGATCACCAGGGTCGGCTGGAAGCTGACCGACCGGGGCAGCCGGTCCGGGTCGGCGATGTGGGCGAGCAGCAGCTCCGCCATCTCGGCGGCCATCTCCTCGACGGGCTGCCGGACGGTGGTCAGCGGCGGGCGGCACGCCAGCGCCGCGCTGCTGTCGTCGAAGCCGATGACGGCCACGTCGTCGGGCACCCGGCGGCCCAGGTCGTGCAGGACCAGCATGGCGCCCTCGGCCATCAGGTCGTTGGCGACGAACAGCCCGTCGACGCCGGGGTGCTCGGCGAGCAGCCGGCGGGCCGCGTCCTCGCCGCCGGCGCGGGTGAAGTCGCCCTCGACGCACGGGACGTCGGCCAGCCCGCGGCGCTGCAGGAACGACCGGAAGCCGTCGAGGCGTTCCTGCCCGGCGGGCATGTCGAGCGGGCCGCTGACCGTGGCGAGCCGGGTGCAGCCGCGGCGGATCAGGTGCTCCGCGGCCAGCCGGGCGCCGAGGCGCTGGTCGGTGTGCACGAAGCTGGCCGGAATGGCGGCGGCGGGCCGGGCCGACATGACCGCCGGGATGCCCAGCGCGTGCACCTGCTCGGGCAGCGGGTCCTCGTCGTGGCTGCTGATCAGCAGGACCCCGTCGACGTGGCCCTGCCGCAGGTAGCGCACCACCTGGTGGTGGTCGCTGGAGTCGGTCGGCAGGATCACCAGGTGCACGTCGTGCGGGCGCAGCGCCGACTGCGCGCCCGCCGTGATCCGGCCGAAGAACGGGTCGGTGAAGATCCGGTTGAGGAACGAGGAGTCGTACTCGCGCTGCTCCGGCTCGCTGATGACCAGCGCGACGGAGCCGGTGCGCCGGGTCACCAGCGTGCGGGCGGCGGAGTTGACCACGTACCCGGTGGCGCTGATGGCCCGCTGCACCCGCTCGCGGATCTTCGCCTCGACCGTCGGCGCGTTGTTGATCACCCGCGAGACCGTGGCGCGGGAGACGCCGGCCGCCGCGGCCACCTCGTCCATGGTCGGCGGCCGGACGCCGCGGGGCGGACGGGCGGGCACGCCGTTTGTTATAGCACCGCGGGGCGCGGTCGATAGAGCGCTTCCCGGGCCCCGCGGCGCCGTCACGTCACGGCCGCCCGTCGACGCCGCACTTGATGATCGGCCGGATGCAGTCGCGCACCCGCCGCTCCATCTCCTCCACCGGCCAGGCGTTGAAGAAGTCGCCGTGCATCGTGTAGCCGGGCCCGGACGCCAGCCGCAGCCGCGCCGGGTCGCCGCTGACCGGGTACCGCAGCACCTGGCGCAGCTTCGGCACCACCACCGGGTGGCTGGGCGGGCAGGCCGCGTTCACCGGGTACGCCATGTGGCTCTTGTGGTCCGGCGAGTCCAGGTCGCGGCCGTTCCAGCACTGCGGGAAGTCCAGGTAGGACTCCAGCATCGTGCCGGCCGGGCAGTTGACGAAGTCCGGCGAGGAGCCCACGTGCCCGGCGTGCAGGCACGACCAGCGGCTGATCGTGTTGTCGGCCGGGCCGGCGGCCCGGGCGTTGCCCGCGACGATCCGCAGGCCCAGCGGCAGCGGCTGCGCCTGGGCGATCAGGTCGTCGCGCACGCCCTCGCCGAGGTAGTAGAAGATGCCGGTGACCGGCTCGACCGGCCGGTCGCCGTCGTAGAGGGTGGGCACCCAGTACGACGACTTGTCGATCGACGGGTTGCAGTTGCTGTTCGCGTTCAGCAGGTCCTGCACCTCGCTCATCGCGTTGGTGACCGTGCTGCCGAAGAAGCTGTGCATGTGCGAGGCGCCCGGCATCTTCGGGAAGACGATCGGGTCGTCGGGCAGCCGGTGGGAGAACGGGCAGTCGGCGAGGAACTCCGCCACCCGCACCACGTTCGGCGGCAGGGTGGGGGTGGTGGCGCCGGCGCCGTACACCTGGAATTCCAGCAGCGACACGCCGTACGGGGTGGCGCGGGCCGTGGTCTCCAGCCGCACGTACCGGGCGGTGGCGGTGACCGGGATCGTCTCCCGGCCGCCGGCCCCGGCCGTGGTGGACCGCACGGTGGTCCAGGTGGTGCCGTCCGGCGAGGTCTTCAGCTGGTACGACCGGGCGTACGCGGCCTCCCAGTCGAGCACCACCGACGACAGTGCGGCGCTCGCGCCGAGATCGACCTGGAACCACTGCGGGTCGGCGAACGCGCTCGACCAGCGGGTGCCGCGGCTGCCGTCGACGGCGGCCGACGCGGGGAACGCCGGGCCCTCCGTCGACGAGGCGGTGGCGGGCCGGCCCTGGGACAGCAGGGCGTCGGCGGCCTCCGCGCCGCGCGCGGTGACGGCGAGGAACCCGCCGAGCACCACCGCCACGGACGCCGCCAGGATTCTCGTTCTCGGTCTTCTCAATGGACGCATGGGGGCTTGCCTCCTCGGGGAGTGGAGCGGCACCGGGGGCCGGGACTGGGGATCCGCCGGCCCCCGGCGCCGAGACGTCACTGGTAGACGCGGACGTAGTCGACCAGCATGCGCGACGGGAACGGGGTGGTGGCGTCGATGGGACCGGGGAAGTCACCGCCGACGGCGAGGTTGAGGATGATGTAGTGCTTGTCGTCGAAGATCCACGGCCCGCGGGTCGTCTCGACCGTGTTCTTGTCGGCGTAGAACACCTCGCGGCCGTCGAGCTTGAAGCTCATGCCCTTGCTGTCCCACTCGACCGCCCACACGTGGAAGTCGTTCGACAGGTCGAGCGCGCCGGGGGTGGTGTACTTCTGGCCATAGCCGCCGGCGCCGTTGTAGGCGGGGGCGTGCAGGGTCGAGTACCCCTCGGTGGTGTTGCGCCCGAGGACCTCCATGATGTCGATCTCGCCGTTGTACGGCCACGGGCGGCCCTGGAGGAACTTCTCGCCCATCATCCAGAACGCCGGCCACAGCCCGTTGCCCTTCGGCACCTTCACCCGGGCCTCGATGCGGCCGTACTGCACGTGGAACTTGTTGCTGGTGTTCATGCGGTGTGAGGTGTAGTCCCGGCCGCCGGCCGACTCGCGGCGCGCCTCGATGACGAGGCTGCCGTTGCCGTCCATCGCGGCGTTGGCGCTGTTGTCGGTGTAGTACTGCACCTCGTTGTTCTGCGGCAGGCCCGGGTCCATCGTCCACTTCGCACCGTCGGGCTTGCTGCCGGCCGGGCCGTTGAACTCGTCCTGCCAGATCAGGCGGGTCGCCGGGAACACCGGGTCGGCGGGCCGCGCCGGCGGCGACTGCGGGTTGCCGCCGGTGCCGTACACCTGGAACTCCCACAGCGAGTAGCCGTACGGGCCGGACCGCGCGGTGCCGTACATCCGCACGTGGCGCCCGCTGCCCGAGACGTTCAGCGTCTCCTTGAGGCCGCGGCCGGTGGTGGTGGAGTAGATCGGCGTCCAGGCCCGGCCGTCGGGGCTGACCTCGATCCGGTACGCCGACGCGTACGCCGGGTCCCACTGCAGCACCACCTGGCTGATCTGGGCGGTGGCGCCGAGGTCGACGGCGATCCAGCCCGGGTCGACCCAGCCCGTGGTGGAGCTGGTCGCCCAGCGGCTGGCCGGGTCGTAGTCGAACGCCTTGTCGGCGGTGCACGGGTTGCAGTTGACGTCGTTCTGCTCGGTGCTGGCGGTGGCGGGCTTGTTGTAGCTGAGCAGCCGCGCCCCGGTGGGCGGCGGGGTGGTCGGGCCGGTGGTAGGCCCGGTGGTCGGCGGGGTCGTCGTGCTTCCCCCTGCCGTGCGCACGGCGAACTCGAACAGCGAGTAGCCGTACGCGGTGCCGCGCTGGTTGCCGGTCAGCCGCACGTACCGGCCGCTGCCGGTCACGGCCAGGTTCTGCACCCCGCCCGCCCCGGTGGTGGTGGCGTACAGCTGGGACCAGGTGGTGCCGTCGGCGCTGGCCTCCACCGTGAACGCCCGCCCGAAGGCGGCCTCCCAGGTCAGGGTCAGCCCGCAGATCGCCTGGACACTGCCCAGGTCGACGCGCAGCCACTGCGGATCGCTGAACGCGCTGGCCCACCGGGTGCCCGCGTCGCCGTCGACCGCGGCCGACGCCGGGAACGCGGCGTTCTCGGTGCTGCTGGCGGTCGCCGGGCGGCCCTGGGCGGCGTTCGCGGTGCCGCACGGCGTCGCCGCGGACCCCCCGAACACCTGGAACTCCCACAGCGACACCCCGAACTGGGTGGCCCGCGCGGTGGCGGTCAGCCGCACGTACCGGGCCGTGCCGGTGACGGCGACACTCTGCTCGCCGCCGGCGCCGGTGGTGGTGGCGTACCGCTGGGTCCACGCCGAGCCGTCCGTGGAGGTCTCGATCGTGAAGGCCCGGGCGTACGCGGCCTCCCAGTTCAGCGCCACCCGGCTGATCGCCTGCGGGCTGCCGAGGTCGACGCGGATCCACTGGGGGTCGCTGAACGCGCTGGCCCAGCGGGTGCCGGCGTCGCCGTCCACGGCCGCGGTGGCCGGGAACGACGCGTTCTCGCTGCTGGAGGCGGTGACCGGCTTGCCCTGCGAGAGCAGGGTCTCGGCCGCCTCCGCGGAGGCGACGGTGACCGCGATGTACGCACTGAGCAGGCCGACCAGGGCGGCCGCCAGGGCGCCGGTGCGCGCGGTGAGGCGGCGGCGCGCACGAAGGGGGACGGGCATCATGCGGGTTCCTTCCGGGGGAGCGGAAATGTGTCGGGGGCGTTACCGCATTGCGTCGAGCGTGGGGAAGCGCTCTTACGCCTGACACTGTGGACCCACGCTTCTACGGCGGTCAATGCCTGCTGGTGGTTCCGGGAAGCGCTTTCTCTGTTATCCGCGACGCGCGTCCAGGTCGCCCGATTTATGACATCCGTGTTAACGGTTGCGGCGACCTGCCAGGCTCTGGATCATGCCCAGCCGCCGACCCGTCCCCCGCCGCCGCCTGACCGTGCGGTTCCCGCCCGCCCTCCGCGGCCGGGCCAGGGTGGATGGCGTGCGCGGACGGCTCGGGGCGGGCTTCCGGCCCGCGGCCCCGGACCGCCCCTCGCTGCTCCACCGGCTCGCGGCCCGCGATCGGCTCGCGGCCCGCGACCCCCACTCCTTGCTCGACCGGCGCCCGCTGCACAACCCGCCCGCGGCGCGGGACCACATCTCGGCGCGGGACCGATTCCCGGCCCTAGACCAGCCCTCCCTGCTCCCCCGATCCGCGGCGCCGGACCGGCGCTCCCTGCGCCACCGGCTCGCGGCGCGCGGCCACATCGCGGTCCGGGACCAGCTCGCGGCGCGTGTCGTGGTGGCGCCGGCCCGGCGCGGCCTCGCTCCGCTCGCGCCCGGGCTCATGGCGCGGCTCGTGCCCACGGCCGCGGCCCGGCTCGCGCCCCGGTTCGCGGCCCGGCTCGTGCCCCGGTTCGTTGGTCGGTTGGTGGCCCGGGTCGCGGCGCGGCGGCGCCGGCTGCTCCGCCGCCTGGTCGTGCTCGTCGCGGCCGCCGGAGTGCTCGGCGCGGCGACCGCCGGGGCGGCCGGCGCGTGGGTGCGGGCGCAGGCCGAGGGCCACCTGCACTCGGTCGCCACGGTGTCGGCGGCGCCCGTCGCCCTCGTGCTCGGCACCCAGGTCGACCCCGACGGCCGGCCGTCGGAGTTCCTCGCCGCCCGCCTCGCCGTCGCCCGCGACCTCTACGTCACCGGCCGGGTCCGCGCGATCCTCGTCTCCGGCGACCACATGCGCTGGGAGTACGACGAGCCGCAGGCCATGGCCGACTGGCTGGTGGCGGCGGGCGTACCGGAACGGCACGTGGTCCTCGACCACGCCGGCTTCGACACGTACGACTCGTGCGCCCGCGCGGCCCGCGTCTTCGGGGTGCGCCAGGCGATCGTGGTGACGCAGACGTTCCACCTGGCCCGGGCCGTGACGCTGTGCCGCCGCCTCGGCGTCGACGCGGCCGGGGTCGGCGACGACACGGTGGCCCGGTACCGGCTGCCGTGGTTCGCGGCGTCGGCGCGCGAGCAGCTCGCCCACGTCAAGGCGGTGGCCGACCTGGTGTCGGGCCGCGACCCGGTCCACCTCGGACGCCAGGAGACCGGCGTGGCGGACGCCCTCACCTCCTGAGCCCCGCGCGACGGCCTTGTCGGGGTGCCGGGGCGGCCGCCAGGATGTGCCCATGACCTCGCCGCTGCCGCCGGTGCCGCGCGTCGTCGGCCTGGTGCTGGCGTCGCTGGTGGCGGTGCCGCTGCTGGGCCTGCAGGCGTACCTGCTGCTCTGGTTCTCGCCCGAGGTCACCGGCTCCGACGCGTGCGTGGTGCCCGCCCAGTGCGACCCCGGCGGTGTGCGCGAGCGCGCCTGGTGGGCGGTGCTCGCGGCGTTCACCGCCGGGGCCGGGTGCTACGCGGCGGCGTGGGTGCGGATGCGCCGGCCCGCCCGCTGGTGGCCGTGGCTGGTCGCGGCCGTGGCCGCGCTGCTCGCCGGGATGCTGCTGATCGAGGAGTACCTCTAGAACGCCTCGTCGTACAGCTGCCGCAGCTCCGGCGTGGCGAGCCCGCTGTAGCCGCAGATCAGCACCGTGCCGTCGACGACCGCCACCAGGTACGTCTCGCCCACCTCGAACCGGGTGGCGCCGACGAGCGCCTCCGAGCTCTCGTCGGCCTGCTCGACCTCGACCAGGTCGGTGGCGGGCCCGGTGAGGAAGCGGGCGGGCACCAGCGTCACCACGTCGCCGTCGACGGACCGCACCGTGCCCTCGAACGCCAGCCCGGCCTCGGCCAGCCGCTCCGCGCGGGGCGGCAGGCACTTCTCGGTGCCGCCGGAGCGGTCGACGACCCGGGTGACGGTGGGCGGCGGCGCGGCGACCGTACCGGGGCCGGGGTCGTCGGACCGGGCCAGGCCGACGCCGGCGATCACGGCGACGACGGCGGCGGCCGCGGCGCCCGCCAGCCAGGGGCGGCGGCGGGCGGCGGGGCGTTCGGGGGCGATGGTCATGGCGTTCTCCAGGAGTCTCTGCGTCGGGCCGGGGCCGAGCGGCGGCAGTGTGCCCGCCGGGTCCGCCCGGCGCAGTCGCGCCCGCAGGTCGTCGTCGGTCACGGCCGCCTCCCCTCTGTCGACTCCTCATGTCCGGCATCGGCCGCCTGCTGTCGCAGCACGTCGCGCAGCCGCTGCCGGGCCCGGTGCAGCCGGATGGCGACGGCGTTGGCGCTGACGCCGAGCACGACGGCGATCTCGGCGGGCGTCAGCTCCTCCCACGCCCAGAGGCGCAGCAGCTCGGCGTCCCCGGCGCGCAGCGCGGCCAGCGCCTCGACCACTCCTCCGTCGTCACCGCCCGGCCCGGCCGCCGCAACCGGCGGCGGGTCTACCCGGGCGATCCGGGCCACCAGCCGGTCCTGCCGTCGCCGGGCCCGCTCGGCGTTCGCCAGGCAGTTACGGGCCACCCCGTACGCCCACGGCAACTGCTCGGCGGGCATCTCGTCGAGGCGCCGCCAGCACACCAGCAGCGTCTCCGACAGCACGTCCTCGGCCGTCGCCGGGTCGGCCCGGCGCGCCAGGTAGCGCCGCAACGGCTCCACGACACCGCGCGCCACCGCCTCGAACCGCGCCCGCCGGGCCTGCGCGTCCACCAGCTCCACCCTGCCTCATGTCCGGCACGGCCCCGGCGCTTTCAGTCGCGCAGCACCAGCGTCACGAACCCGTCCTCGTTCGTGCCCTCCCGCCGGAACCCGCACTTCTCCAGCAGCCGCACCGACGCGACGTTGTCGGCGTGCGGGTCCGCGTACAGCGGCCGGGCGGCCTCGCCGGCGAGGAACAGGCGCAGCGCGGCCGTGCCGACGCCGCGCCCCCAGAACGCGCGCCCGAACCAGTACCCGACGAACCGCCGCCCGTCCTGCCACCACGCCACGATGCTGCCGGCCAGCTCCCCGTCCACCTCGACGGCCTGCGCGCGCCCGTCGGGGTTGCCGAGGATCCTGGTGCGCCAGTGGGCGAGGAACGCGTCGCGGGGCCGGGCCGGGAAGTGCGCCAGCCGGTTGGCCTCCGGCTCCTGCTCCTGCGCGAACAACGTCTCCAGATCCGCGTCGACGACGTCCCGCAGCCGCACCTCAGCACCCATGCGCCCGAGTCTGGCAGCCGCCCCCGACACTTCCGCCCGCTACAGCGCCCGGTAGTAGCGCACCAGCGGCAGCGCCGTGAAGCCCGCCTTCTCGTACGCCCGCCGCGCCGGCCCGTGCCCCGGGTCGCCGCCGGTCACGACGCCCGCGACGGTCGCCCCGGCCGCGCGCATCCGGTCGACGGCGTGGCCGATGAGGGCGTCGCCGATGCCCCGGCGCTGGTGTGCCGGGTCGACGGCCACCATCTCGATGTCGCCGCTGCGCGCCTGCGGGTTCAGCACGACCGTGACGAAGCCGGCGGGTGCGCCGCCGAGGTCGGCCACCCAGGTGGTGGCGGCGTGGGTGGTGCAGGCCTGCCGGACGTCGCGCTCCTGGGAGGCGAGCCAGTCCGGGTACACGCGCCGGTAGATGTCCGCGCCGAGCACCGACTCGAACGACGCGAACACCGGCGCCCACGCCCGCATGGACAGCGCCACCACCGCGTCGGCGTCGCCGACGGCGTACGCCCGGATCGTGATCGGCATGCCGCCCAGCCTGTCAGGGACGTCAACCGGACAAGGCGTCGCCGCGATTTCGCCGTTGGCCCCACGGCCGGGGGCGGCGGCGGAGACGATCGACGGCGTGATGACCCGCAACCGGCGGCGCGTGCGCGTCCTGTCGTACCTCGGCCTGGCGCTGATGTTCCTGTGCGGCGGCTTCGCCGTCCTGTGGATCAACCCAGGCGGCGCCGCCGGCACGCCGGCGATCGTCGCCGTGCTGGCGGGCGAGGTCGCAGCTGCGGCCCTGGTCGTCCGCGAGGCGAACGCCCTCAAGCGCGAGGACGCCGCCCGCGCCGCAGGGCAGCCGGGTCAGCCCGCCGCCCGCAGGACGTAGATCGAGGCGCTGAGGTCGCCGCCGGCCGTGTGCACGGTGCAGACGGCCCGCTCGTAGCCGGGCCCCTCGAACGCGTCCAGCCGCGGCCAGTGCTCCGGCAGGTCGGCCGACTCGAAGACGTGGACGCCCACGGCGGGCCCGTCGCCGTCGAGGACCAGCGCCGGGAAGCCGAGCTCCGCCCCCCAGCCCGCCTCGACGAGCGCCCCGCGGACGTGCCCCTCCAGCCACCGCCCGGCGAGGCCGTCGAGCTGGTGGTGGTTGGGGCGGCCGGGGGCGAGCGTGCCGTAGGTGGCCAGGCGGTGAAGGGCGTCCATGCGTCGTCCCGCTCGTGTCGGAGGCTGTCCCGCGACCGTACCCGGCCGGCGGGCGCGACTCAGGCCCGCGAGCGCCGGACGACGGCGCGACGCCGGGCCGCGAACCACCACGCGCAGGACCCGAGCAGCACCGCCGTGATCACGGCGGCGATCCGCTCCGCCGCGAACGAGCCGCCGAACGCGGCCGCCGCGTTCGCCGTGTCGGACCGCTCCCACCGGACGTCCGGCGCGGCGCGATCCCGGCCGACCTCGCGTCGCAACGCCCGGACCAGGCAGACCACGGCCACGACCGCGGCCCCGGCCACGACCCACCCCCACCACGCGCCCCGCGTCAGGTGGCCGGCCGCCGACGACGCCAGGCCGCCGGCGAACACCGTCGACATGACGACGCCCAGGACCCGGCCCGTCACCCGGCCGGTCGCAGCGTGACCGGCTCGGCGCCGCTCTCCCCGATCCACGGCAGCCCGAACGCCCGCAGCCACGCCGCGAACGGCGCGCCGACGACCTCCAGTCCCTCGTGCGCGGAAGCGGCCTGGGCCGCGGCGGCCGCCACCCGCTCCACCGGCACGTCGAAGAGGCGGGCCAGCGACGCCCGGGCGGCGGCGCCGGGCGGATCGGTCGGCGCGACGCCGGTCAAGGCCGGCTTCGCCTCGAGGTAACCCTCACCCACGAACAGCCCGATCCGGTTCCCGATCGGTGCCCCGACGACGCAGGCGGCGCCCATGAACGTCGACATCCGGGCTCCTCAAAGGTATGTCGACGGATCGCCGGCGGGCGGACCGGCTCCGCCGAGGCGCCCCTCGCGCAGCAGGTCGACGATCTGCTTCCTGGTGCCCGACCCCGGGCGCAGCGCCGACTCGACGGCCAGCAGCACACCCCACCGCACCGCCACGGCCACCAGCACCACGTGCAGGACGAGGCCGAGCAGCACCAGCACCAGGCCGCCGGCGTCACCCACGGGCCCACGCTAACCCGCCGCCGGGACAGCCGGACCCGGAACGCGTCATCAGCCCGGCCCGCCCAGCGACTGCGCGTTGATGACCGAGAGCAGCTGCAGTTTCTCGTAGCTCTCGCTGCCCGGCACGGCCGTGTACACGAGCAGCATGTGGGACTGGTCCGGGTCGAGCAGGCTCTGGCAGTTGAGTTCGATGGCGCCGACCTGGGGGTGGATGAACGTCTTGATGTCGCGGGGCCGGAGGCCGACCTCGTGGGTGTCCCACAGCGCCCGGAACTCCGCGCTGCGGGCGGCCAGCAGGTCGGCGACCTGGGCCGCCCGGGACTGCGGGCCGCGGCGCGTGACGGCTCCGCGCAGGCCCGAGGCGAACAGCCGGGACAGGAAGTCGTGGTCGTCGGGGGCGTACAGCCGCCTGGTCTCCGGGTCGGTGAACCAGCGGTAGCCGATGCTGCGTTCCGGGCCGGTGTACCGGGTGGTGTCGCCGGTGAGGGCCACCCCGAGCGGGGTCTGGCGCAGCGTCTCGCCGAGTTCGGTGACGATCTCGGCGGGGGTGTCGCTGAGCCGGTCGAGGACGCGGAGCATGCCGGGGCTGATGTGGTCGCTGGCGACGCCGCGGGCCGGCGGGTTGTGGCCGGCGAGGCTGAACAGGTGGTCGCGTTCGTCGAGCGAGAGGTGCAGGCCCTGGGCGATCGACGCGAGCATCTGGGTGGACGGCTGCGGGCCGCGTTCCTGTTCCAGCCGGGCGTAGTAGTCGGTCGACATGTGGCACAGCGACGCCACCTCCTCCCGGCGCAGCCCGTTGGTGCGGCGGCGCTGGCCGCGCGGGAGGCCGACGTCCTCGGGTTGCAGCGACTCCCGGCGGCGCCGGAGGAAGCCGGCCAGTCCGGTCCGATCGATCACTGGTGTGTCCCCTCTCGTCGCCCTGGCCAGGATGTCAGGCGGGGAACCGCACGCCGGCCAGACGCTCGGACTCGCGCCAGATCCGCGCCGCGGCGTCCGCGTCGGCGATCCGGGTGTACGGCTGCTGCTCGGCGGGCAGGCCGGCGCTGTGCAGGAACCCGGACGGGCCGTAGAAGGCGCCGCCGGTGGCGTGCGGGCTGGTCGCCGCGTACAGGGCGGGCAGCAGGCCCTCCTCCGCGGTCTGGGCGAGGAACCCGAAGCGGGACAGGAACCGGATGAACCGCACCGCGGCCGTGTCGCCGGAGCGGCCCATCTCCGGGCGGGCGGCGAGGAGGTTGGTGGCGGAGATGCCGGGGTGCGCGACGTTGCTGGTGATGCCCCAGCCGTTCGCCCGGCTGCGCCGGTCGAGTTCGATGCCGAACAGCGACACCGCGATCTTGGAGCTGCTGTACGACCGCATCGGGTGGTACCGCTCGCGCCACTGCAGGTCGTCCCAGGCGATCCCGTTCTGGTTGGCCGCCACCGACGACTGGGTGGTGACCCGGGCCCGGCCGGCGCGCAGCAGCGGCAGCACGTGGGCGGCGAACGCGAAGTGGCCCAGGTGGTTGGTGGCGAACTGCAGCTCGAAACCGTCGGCCGACTCCCGGCGGGCCGGGGGCGTCATCACGCCGGCGTTGTTGATCAGGATGTCGATCGGCCGGCCCTCGGCGAGCATCTCGTCGGCCAGCGCCCGCACCGACGCCAGCGCCGCCAGGTCGAGACGCCGGACGGTCAGCTTGGCGCCGGGCACCCGGGCGCGGATCCGCTCCGCGGCGGCGGCACCCTTCGCCTCGTCGCGGACCGGCATGACGACGTCCGCGCCGGCGGCGGCGAGCCGCTGGGCGAGACCGAACCCGAGGCCGTCGCTGGCGCCGGTGACGACGGCGAGCTTGCCGGACTGGTCGGCGATGGTGATGTCCTTCAGGGTGCGCGGCATGGCGATCGTCCTCATCAGGTGGGTGGCCGGAAAACCGGCTGACAGGACGAATGTCGCAAGGTTCGGCCGCCGCATTAAGGGCGCGCTCATCCAGGGATCGCCGATCCCCCGCTGGGCCGGACGCGCCGCCCGGACCTACAGGCCGGTCATCCTCTGCATCGCCTCGTTGTAGCGGGCGCCGGCCACGCCGACGCGCGTCGCGGCCTCGCCCAGGGCGGTCAGGTCGTCGTCCGACAGGCGCCCCGATGTTCTCGTCGAGGCGGGACAGCCTCGCTCGCGCTCGGCGAGGGTTACCACATCGGCCGATCTCGGGGCCTGACGGGGCGGTCGAGGCCGGCCCGCGATTCGTCGTTCGTGGTGGGGCCGGGCTTCGAGCTGCCACGCCGGCCTGGGTCAGCATTGTTCCCGCCATCTCGTCTGTGGAGACTGCTGGTCGGGTCCGCTGTCGCATATCTGTCAGCGAATATGCGCCGAGTCGAATTCTATCGTGGATTGTCGTCCCCCCTGTATGACCGAGTGGCCCATTGCTCGCCGCGCCGGACGCGGTCAACGCTTGTCAGCGCATTACTCGGCTTCGCAGCGACGCGCCGGATCAGGGGGGGCAACGATGAGGGTGCCGCAGAATCTGACGAAGGTTGACAAAGGCTTGATCGGCGGAGGTCTGGCAGCTCTCGTCGCAATGTGCTGCGGCGGTGCGATCGCTGCAGGCCGGGACGAAGCCGGTAAGCCGACCGCACCCGTCGACGTCGTCGCCACCGCGCCGCCGCCTTCCATCAATCAGGCGGATCCGGCCTTAGAGGCCTCCGTCGCCGCCAGCCGCTCCGTCGAGGCGTCCATCTCGGCGTCCCGATCAGCTGAGGCCGACCGGCTGAATAAGCAATGGGAGAAGGAAGCCGAAGAAGCCGAACGCGAGGCCGAGGAGGCCGCCGAGCGCGAGGAGGCCGAGCGTCGCAAAGCCGAGGAAGAAGCCGACCAAGAGGAAGAGGACGAGGCCGAGTCGGTTTACTACGCGAACTGCGCCGCCGCCGAACGCGCTGGCGCGGCCCCGCTCTACCGGGGCGACCCCGGTTACCGCTCCGGCCTGGACCGCGACAATGACGGGGACGCCTGCGAATAGGTCATTTGTGCGGCGCGCGGAAACGTGTCGCACCAATCCCGTCCGCGAACGCGACATTTCATGGCCCACGGTACTGCTTCGCGTCGGCGCTGTTTTCGCAAGGGTCCACGTGAAGGTGGCGCAGACAGCTATGTGGCACGCGAACGCCTCGGAGACGCCGGAAGCCGAGGCAACGAGGCGAGCCGCATTCTCTCGGCGAAGAGTCCGGCAAGGCGGACGTCATGGGCTGGGCGAACGAGATGCGGGCATGGTTCACGCTCACCCGAGGCAACCTGCGAGGAGCCATCGCCGCTGCCGAAGGCGACGAGGCGATCGCACCCGATGAAAGCGTGACCGTACAGCTCATCGCCCAACGGGCGAAGGCGTGGGCGCGGCTCGGCGACCGACGGCAGGTCGAACTGGCCACTCGACCAGGGCCGGCACCTGTTGGAGACGCTGCCGCAGTCACGCGGACTCAACCTCCGCCGACCACGCGGCGACCCCCGCACCATGATCGGCCGCATACCGGTGTGCATCGACGGTGTGCCGGCGTCGCCGCCCGGTCGCCGCGCTGGTCGAGCCGCCGAGCTCGGCTCCGGCGAACGCCGCGGAACCCGGCTACAGGCAGTGAGGCGCTCCACACCCACCATGGGTACCCCCGGGGGTATGCTGGGTCGTGGAGGTGGGCGGGGTGGAGATGGATGCCAAGGTGCTGTCGGACGCGATGACGCGGCTGAAGCGAGCCCATGGTCAGCTGGGCGCGGTGATCGCCATGATCGATAACGGTGACGACTGTGAGCGGGTGCTGACGCAGCTCGCGGCGGTGTCGCGGGCCCTGGACAAGGCCGGCTTCAAAATCATTGCCACGAGTATGCGGCAGTGCCAGACCGCGCGCGAGCGTGGCGAGCAGCCGCCGATGAGCGAGGAGCAGCTGGAGAAGCTGTTCATGGCCCTGTCCTGACCTGACCGGCGCGGCTCCCGCCCGCGTGGCGGGGTGGCGCCCGGATGACGCCTGACCAGAACTCTGTCTTTCATATACCCCCGGGGGTACACACGTAGAGGAGTAGTTCTGTGACGGTACGAGAGATCGGTCCGGACGAGCTGCGCCGCCGCGACGGCGACGCAATGGTGCTGGACGTGCGCAGTGCCGAGGAGTTCGCGCAGGGCCATGTGCCGGGCGCGGTGAACCTGCCTCTGGACGACCCGTCGCGGCCGCACGCCGGTTCGCCGGGCGTGACGTGGTCACGATGTGCCAGGTCGTTGGGCGCAGCGCGATGGCGGCGCAGGTTCTCGACGCCGCCTGCGTCCGGGCGTGGTCGTTGACCGGCGGCACGCAGGCCTGGGTGACGGCGGGGCACCCGATCGAGCGGAGCACGACCCGATGACGGCCCGAGGGGCCGACCAACCGCAACGAGCAGAGGAGACGACGATGAACGGCATCGAGGTGGAGGTCGTGGAGACCTCATCGCTGGGCGATCGCAGCTACCTGGCCCACGACGGGCAGGTCGCGGTCGTGATCGACCCGCAGCGCGACATCGACCGGGTCCTGGCCCTGGCCGGGCGGCTCGGGGTGCGGATCACCCAGGTGGCCGAGACACACCTGCACAACGACTACGTCTCCGGCGGCCTGGCCCTGACGAGACTGACCGGGGCGCGATACCTGGTCGCCGCCGACGACGAGGTGGGCTTCGACCGGCTGGCGGTTTCCGACGGTGACGAATTCAGCGTGTCGGACGCGATGCGCCTGGCGGTGGTGGCCACCCCCGGTCACACCTTCCACCACCTGTCGTTCGTGCTGCACGGCCCGGACGGCCCGGTCGGGGTGTTCACCGGCGGGTCGCTGCTGTTCGGCACCACCGGGCGCACCGACCTACTCGGCCAGCAGCACGCCCACACCCTGGCCGAGCACCAGCACGACTCGGTGCGCCGGCTCGCCGACCTGCTGCCCGACGGCGCGCAAGTCTGGCCCACGCACGGCTTCGGCAGCTTCTGCTCCGCGACGCAGTCCGACGCGCCCGTCTCCACCATCGGCCGGGAGCGGCAGGTGAACCCGGCGTTGCGGCTGGAAACCGACGCGTTCGTCACTGAGACCCTCGCCGGGCTGGACGCCTACCCCGCCTACTACGCGCACATGGGCGCCCGCAACAGCGACGGCGCGGCCCCGATCGACCTCAGCCCGGTCCGGCACGCCGACCCGGCCGAGCTCCGCGAGCGGATCGCCGACGGGCAGTGGGTGGTGGACCTGCGCAACCGCAAGGCCTTCGCGCAGCGGCACCTGACCGGCACGCTCAGCTTCGGCCTCGACGGGCCCATGTCGACCTGGCTCGGCTGGATGGCCCCGTGGGGTGCCCCGATCACCCTGCTCGGCGAGAGCGCCCAGCAGGTCGCCGACGCCCAACGCGAACTCGCCCGCATCGGCATCGACCGCCCCGCCGCGGCCGCCACCGGTGACCCCGACGACTGGGCCGCCGGTGACGACACCCGGCTGACGGAGTTGACCACCGCCACGTTCAGCGACCTTGCCGCCGCCCGCACCGGCCATCTGCCGCACGGACTGCCCACCCCCGAGGTGCTCCTCGACGTGCGGATGAGCAACGAATGGCGCACCGACCACATCGACGGTGCCGTCCACATCCCGCTGCCCGACCTGCCGCACCGCCTCGACGATGTACCCGCCGGCACCGTCTGGGTGCACTGCGGGTCCGGCTACCGCGCCGCCGCCGCGAGCAGCCTGCTGCAACGCGCCGGCCGCCACGTCGTGCACATCGACGACGCCTACGCCACCGCCAGCGACGCCGGCCTCGACATCGTCAACGCCAAGGAGAACGCATGAAAACCCCGCCCACCGGGACGCCGGCCACCCTCGACGCGGCCACCCTGCACCACCTCACCACCCCCACCGGTGCCGCGCCGCGGCTCATCGACGTGCGCACTCCGGGCGAGTTCGCCGCCGCGCACATCCCCGGCTCCTACAACGTGCCCCTGGACGTGCTGCGCGAACACCGCGACGAACTGCGCGCCCACCTCGATGAGCAGGTCGTGCTCGTCTGCCGCTCCGGGCAACGCGCCACCACCGCCGAACAGGCCCTCGCCGCCGCGGGCCTGCCCGGCCTACGCGTGCTGGACGGCGGCATCACCGCCTGGCAGGCCGCCGGCAACCCGGTCCGTGCCGGTAAGCAGCGCTGGGACCTCGAACGGCAGGCCCGCCTGGTCGCCGGTGGCATCGTGCTCACCTCCATCCTGACCAGCGTGGTGTACCCGCCGGCGAAATGGGTTGCCGCGTTCATCGGCGCCGGACTGAGCTTCGCCGCGCTGTCGAACACCTGCACAATGGGCATGCTGCTGGCCAGACTCCCCTACAACCGCAGCCCCCAGACAGACCTCGACGGCGTCGTCGCCGCCCTGGCCGGCCCTCGGCCGTGACCGCCGCCCTCGGGCTCGGCGCGCTGATCGGGATCCTGCTCGGACTGCTCGGGGGCGGCGGGTCCATCCTCGCCGTCCCCGCCCTCGTGTACGGCGCCGGCCTGCCGCTGGCCGCCGCCGTCCCGACGTCGCTGCTGGTCGTCGGGGTCTCCTCGGCCACCGCGTTGCTGCCCCGGCTACGCGCCCGGCAGATCCGCTGGCGCATAGCCGGCATCGTCGGCGCCGCCGGCGCGGCCGCCGCGTTCGCCGGCGCCACTGTCAACCGCCTGCTCGACCCCCGCGTCGTGCTCATCGGCTTCGCCGCGCTGATGGTCGCCGCCGCGATCCGGATGCTGCGCGGCGACACCGAACCCGGCGGCGACTGCGCCCTGCCCGGCGGCGGCGTCAACTGGCGCGGCTGCCTACCCAAATCCGTCGGCGTCGGCGTCCTCGTCGGATTCCTCACCGGGCTGTTCGGCGTCGGCGGCGGCTTCCTCATCATCCCCGCCCTCGTCCTGCTGCTCGGCCTGCCGATGCCCGCTGCCGTCGGCACCTCCCTGGTCATCATCGTCATCAACTCCGCCGCGGGCTTCGCCGCCCACGCCGGCGACGCCACCCTCGACTACCGCATCGCCGCCGCCTTCACCGCCGCCGCGATTGCCGGCTCCCTCGCCGCCGGACGCCTCGCCACCCGCCTACCCGCGCAACGCCTCAGCCGCGCCTTCGCCTACCTCGTCCTCGCCATTGCAGTGTTCGTCGTCGTCCAAGCCGTCATCAGCCCGCCCCCGATTTGAACCTGACGACACCGCCACCGTCGCGGCACGCTCGACCTCCCGGGCCGGCGGACGACCGGCGTACAGGGGCACCGTGATCGCTTTGAAGACACGACTTCTGATCCGAACTTGTGATCCGCCATGTGACTACTGCCGAATTGGCCTGTACTGGATCAAGGCCGCGCGCGTACCCCGGTCCGGGAAGCTGACCAGATAGGCGATCCGCATGGGAGCCGCTTTCCATCGGCGGCTCACGTCCGACGCCGACGGCGATCGCAGCGCTCGGAGCGCCGGTTCGTCGCAACGGGCCACGCGCCATCATGGGCCGGGGTCATGATCCCAGGATGAGCGAAGTGCCTGACGAGGCGACGTACGCGCTTGAGCTTGCGGTCACGGACTGGCTCAGCATCAGCGGCGACGTCATCGAAGAAGAGCTGCGGCTCACCCACTACGCATTCGACATCGGCGACGACGAGGAGGTCGAGACGAAGGAGGCGGGTGTGATCAAAGAGGTCGCGGACCTCATGGAGCTCGGCAGGAGCATCCGAGACGTCGGGAGCCGGCAGCTGCCGGACTGGCCGACGACGGGCGAGGGCATGCAGACGTGGCCGGCGCCCGAGCGAACGGAGGTGTTCGCCTTCACCGCCCGTCAGTGGGGCATGGCGATTCACGGACTGGAGCACTGGGCTGAAGTGTCGGAGCGAGTAGGTCACACCGAAAGCGCAGCGGACGGCCGCCGGCTTGCTGCCCTCCTGAGAGACGAACTAGGTGCGCGAGGTCTGAGCCAGGTGCCGGACCCCTCGCGAACTGGCGGTATTGAGGATTCGCGGAACTTGATGCCAGGCGGTGACTGCGACACCGACAACCAGTGGTGGCCTTTCCCCTCTCGCCAACATGGTTCAGCACCGACACCAGGCGTCACGGGCTCTTGAGAGGGAGCGGCGGAGGAAGGGCTCGGCACTTCAACTCCCGCCGTCGTCACCAAGGGGATCCCGATGACGCAGCTCGCGACCAGCTGGACCAACCCGAGCGCCAGTCCGAACCTGATCGTGGAAAGCCACATGGTCCAGGCTGGCGCTACCGCCCATTTCCGCCTGGCAGGGGTGACGGTCAGCAATCTGGGAGTGCGGGAGGCCGCCCCTTTCCTAGACGCGCCAGCTCTCACCAGAGGTCAGGGACGTCGGTGTGGCTGCCGGTCAGCGCCGCCCGGGCGTACGCCGCGCTGGGCAACGGCGACCGCGCCGTTGCCGCGATCCGCGCCGCCGAGGACGCCTGGGACTCCGTCGAGCCCGACGCCGTCGACGAGCTGGGCGGCATCTGCACGTTCAACCAGGCCCGGACGCTGTACTACGGCGCCGACGCGCTCGCCTGGCTGCCCGCCCAGGCCGACGAGGCCGTCGCCCTGTCGAGCCGGGCCGTCGCCGCGTACGAGGACCGGTCGGACCCGTCGTGGGCGTTCGGCGACGAGGCCGGCTCCCGCGCCGACCTAGCTATCGCCCGCGTCGCGGCACGCGACGTCGAGGGCGCCGCGGACGCGCTCGCGCCGGTCCTGGAACTGGTGCCCGAGCAGCGCATCAACGGCATCGTGCACTCCGTGCAGCGCGTCCACCAGGCCGTCACTCGCGCCGGCCTCGCCGACGACGCCTCCGACCTCATCGAGCAGATCGAGGACTTCACACACACGCCCCTCAAGGCGCTGCCCCGGTAGGGCAGGATCGGTCCATGTATCCCGTCACCCTCACCGGCCGCGTTGTCACCCTGCGGGAATTCCGCAGCGACGACGCGGCCGACACGTTGGCGATCATCGGCGACGACCGCGTCACCCACTGGCTGTCCTTCGACAGCCGCGACATGGCCGCAGCCCAGGCGATGGTCGACGGCGCCGCCAAGCGCGCCCAGCTCGACCCGCGTACCGAGTATTACCTCGCCGTCACGGTCGGCGATGAGGAACTGGTCGGGTTCGCCCGCCTCGCGTTCGCCGGGGTAGAGGCCGCCAAGCTGGGTTACGCCATCCGCGCAGACCGCTGGGGCAAGGGCTACGCCACGGACGCCGCCCGCCGGATGATCGAGTTCGGCTTCGCGGACCTGGGCCTGCACCGCATCTCCGCCGCGATCGGCCCCGACAACGCCGCCTCCATCGTCGTCGCGGACAGGCTCGGCATGCAGTACGAGGGCCGCATCCGAGACCACGTCTTCACCAACGGCGCATGGCGCGATTCCCTGCTGTACGCCGTTCTCAGCCATGAGTGGCTAGCGACCGCCGGCTAACTCGACCCAACTTGAGCCGTCTTAAGTCTTGCGACTCCAGAGGCCGTGTCACTGGCTGACTGGTGCGCGCCGGACGAGCTGGCGCCCATCGGGCTGGGCGATCAGGTGTATGGCTCGGCCGGCAGACGCTGCGCTGCGACGCGATCCGCGGCCTTCCGGGTCCGGTAGGTTGTCCCGAGGGACTCGCCAGGCTACTTGCGAGGAGCGCCGATGACCCACAGTCAGCAGGGCCGGCCGGAAATTGTCGTCGGGGTGGTGGCGACCCCACCGGACTACCCGGCCCAGGTGGTTGCGCGACTCACCGCCGAACTGGCCGACCAGCTCAGCGAGCGGGTGGACGCGGACGTGCAGTGGACCGTCCGCGAAGGCTGGGGCGACGTGGCCCCGCGCCGCGACGGCGGCGTCGAGGCGCTGCTCGACGACTGTGCCCGTCGGCGCAAAGACGCCCGGTGGGACGTCGCGATCTGCTTGACCGACCTGCCGCTGCATGCCGAGCGGGTGCCGCTGGTCGCGCAGACGTCCGCCCGGCGCCGGGTCGCGATGGTGTCCTTGCCCGCGCTGGGGTTGCGCCAGCTGGGGACGGTCCGCGCCGCCGTCCCGGATCTCGTGTCCCGGCTACTCACTGACGCTTCCGACGAGCGGGTGCCGCCGGCCGGCTGGGAACCGGCCGAGCTGGCAAGCCGGGTCGGCGCCATCAGCCGGGTGGTCGGCGAGGCTGACGCCGGGGAGTGGGGCTACGTCGCCTCGCGCCTGACCGGCCGGGTGCGACTGGTGACCGGAATGGTTCGGGCCAACCGCCCGGGGCGTGCCCTGCTCGGCCTGTCCAAGCTGCTGGTCGGCGCCTTCGGCACGGCCGCGGTCGCGCTCACCACGAGCACCATCTGGCAGATGGGCGATGCTCTCGGCGGACTCCGCCTCACCGTTGTCATGCTGCTCGGGCTGACCGCGCTGGTGGCCTGGCTGATCGTCGCGCACGACCTCTGGGAGAAACCGGACCGAGAGACATCGGCTGAGCTGGCCCGGTTGTTCAACCTGGGCACGGTTCTCACCCTGGCTCTGGCCACCGCGGTGTCCTATCTGGTGCTGTTCGCCGGAACGGTACTCGCCGCGGCGCTGCTGATCGACACATCCGTGCTGGAACAGACCCTGCAGCGGACGGTCCACGTCACCGACTACCTAATACTGGCCTGGATCATCAGCTCGCTGGCCACCGTCGGCGGCGCGATCGGCTCCGGGCTGGAGGACGAGGACACGGTGCGGGCCGCCGCTTACGGCTACCATCCCGAACCCGGCGGCTGGCGGGACGAGAAAAACGCGTAGTGCCACTCCGGGCGCGCTCGGCCGCGGCCCCGCCAGGGCGGGACCGCACGCCGACTCCCGCTGTCAGGGTTTGAGGACGACCTTCTCGCAGTTGTCCTGCTTGTTCTTGAAGATGTCGAAGCCGTGCGGCGCCTCGTCGAGCGGCAGGGTGTGGGTGATGATCCGGGTCGGATCGATCTCTCCGCGTTCGATGCGCTGCAGCAGCGGCTTCATGTAACGGTGCACGTGGCACTGCCCGGTCCGCAGGGTCAGCGACCGGTTCATCCACGCCCCGGCGGGGAACTTGTCCATCAGCCCGCCGTACACGCCGATCACCGACACCACGCCGCCGCTGCGGCACGACAGGATCGCCTGGCGCAGCGCGTGCGGGCGTTCGGTCTCCGACCGGACGGCCTGCTTGACGCGGTCGTACGCCGAGATGTGGGCGCTGCCGTGGGTGGCCTCCATGCCGACCGCGTCGATGCACTTGTCCGGTCCCCGCCCGCCGGTCAGTTCGAGCAGCCGGGACCGCACGTCGACCTCGTCGAAGTTCACCGGCGTGTGGCCTGCCTGTTCGGCCATCTGCAGCCGGTACGGTTCCTTGTCGATGGCGATGACCTTCGCGGCGCCGAGGACCCGGGCGCTGTCCATGGCGAACTGGCCGACCGGGCCTGCACCCCACACCGCCACCACGTCGCTGGGCTGGATGTCGCACATCTCGGCGCCCATGTAACCGGTGGGCAGGATGTCGGAGAGGAACAGCACCTGCTCGTCGGTCAGATCGGACTCGATCTTCAGCGGGCCGACGTCGGCGAACGGCACTCGCGCGTACTGCGCCTGGCCGCCCGCGAAGCCGCCGGTCAGATGCGAGTAGCCGAAGATCCCGGCGACCGGGTGACCGAACATCTTCTCCGCGATCCCGGCGTTGGGGTTGGAGTTCTCGCAGCACGAGTACAGGTCGTTGGCGCAGGCGGCGCACGCTCCGCAGGCGATCGGGAACGGCACGACGACCCGGTCCCCGACCCGCAGCCGGCCGGAATCGACGCCCGGGCCGACCTCGATCACCTCGCCCATGAACTCGTGACCCATGATGTCGCCGTCCTGCATCGTGGGCACGTACCCGTCGACCAGGTGCAGGTCCGAGCCGCAGATCGCGGTGCTGGTGATCCGTAAGATGGCGTCGCGGCTGTTCAGGATCTTCGGGTCCGGCACGTCACGGACCTCGACGGAGTTGCGACCCGCCCAGGTGTTTGCCCTCATGCGTCCGCTCCCTTCGCGAGCTCGGCGTCCGACAGCGGTTGCGCCGGTCGCTGCGGGAACTCCTGGCGGGCCCGCTTGCCCCAAGGGGCGCCGTCTGACCGAACCACCTCCCCCGTCTCCAGCACCTGCTTGAGCCGGCGCAAGTCGTCGTCGAGCTGCTGGTGCGGTTCCTCGCCGAAGTACTTGGCGACCGCCTTGCCGACCGCGCCGCCCGGGATGTCGTAGGTCAGCAGAACGTGCACCTCGGTGCTCACGCCGTCCGGGGCGGGCACAAAGAAGACCGTGCCGGCGTTCGGCACGTCGGCGTCGCCGGTCGACCGCCACGCGATCTTCTCGCCGGGCGTCTCGTCGGTAATCTCCGCGTCCCACGCGACGTCCGTGCCGAACGGGGCACGGGCAGCCCAGCGGCTCGTCCGGTCACCGGTGGCGCGGACCTCCTCGAGATGCGCCATGAACGTCGGCAGGTTTTCCAGCCGGCGCCAGAACGCGTAGACCTCCGGCGCCGGTTTGCGAATGGTTGTCGTAGCCGTCAGCTCCATGGACTCTCCTCTGTGTGCCCCGCGCCCCAGGCACGGAGCCGATCCCTTCACCCGGGCGCCGGCGAGCCCCGAACGGCGCGCCCTCCGCGTAGGAATCCCGTCCAGCCGATGGAGACGGCTCGGAACGAGCGGGCTCCCCTCTCCTAAATCGCAACAGTCACTCCGGTGGATGTCGATTGGCAGAACTACCCATCCGCTCGCGGCGGCGACGTTTGCCACCGGCTCGGGGGGTACGCGGCAGCGACACCACCCGTCCGGGTCGTGGGGAGGTCGGGCCGTGACCGAGTTGCTGACGGTGACGCTGGAGTTGGCGGCAGAGATCAACCGCCTGACGCGTGCCCGCGGCGGCCCGGGAGCGGGCCTGGCATCCATGTGGGCTTCCATGGAACGGGTCGTTCCGTTCGCAGCAGGGTGGATCGGCACGCTCGACGCGGATCAGCGGCGCTACACCACGGTCACCTCCGCCGGCCACGATCGGGACAGCCGCGCGTACATGGAATCGGAGGAGCTGACCGAGCTGAGCAAGAAGGTCGGCATGCTGGAGCGACGCTGGCCCATGCGCCTGCAGGATGCGCCGCCGCACTCGGCCGAGCTGCCGTGCTGGTCCGAACACTGGTGGCCGGCCGGCTTCCGCGAAGGCCTCGCCGTCCCACTCGTCACCCAGGACGGCCGCCACCTCGGGGCGCTCGCGTTGCACACGGACAGGGCCAGCCAGCCGACCACTGAGGCGCGGGACGCGATCGGCGCGATCGCGCACACGATCACCGCCGTCCTGGATCCGATGAACTCGTTGGCCGGGTTGACGCGGCTGGTCTACGGCGCCACCGCCGCCGTCGTCGTCGACCGCCGAGGCAGCGTCGGCCCACTGCCTGGGATGGCGACCGATGCCCTGCTCACCAGACACCCCGGCGTCGTGCCCGCAGCGGTCGACGGTCTGACCGACCGGGTCCGGCACACGGCGTTCCTCTGCCCGGCCCGGGGGGACGACGGCCAGGTGCGCTACGTCCGGGTCACCGGCCTCGCCTGTCCGCCGGGCACACCGGACGACCTGGTGGCGCTCGTCCTGATCTCGCCCGCCGGGGACCTCTGCGCCCTGACGCACCGCGAGCTGGTCGTTCTCGGGCTGGTGATCGAAGGACACGCCAATCAGGGCATCGCCGACCGGCTGTCCATCACCGCGCGGACCGCCGCGGCCCACCTCGAACACATCCGGGTGAAGCTGCGCGCGCCGACCCGGACCGCCGCCGCAGTAATGGCGGCGCGGCATGGTCTGTACGTCCCGTACCGGCTCATCGACGTGCCTACCGGGACGGAGGCCTGATCTACGTCGATGGCCCGGATCAAGCTCGCCGTTCCGGACCGGACCACGGCCAGCTCGCGCGCCGCCCGCGAGGGGCTCTACGTCCCGACCCAGCTGACCGCATTCCTCAGATGACGGCGAGCGGCAATGGGACGTACAGGCCGAGGCGAAGCGCGCGGACGGCGGCCAGGGTCCGGGTCGGTGCGCCGAGTTTGGGGAGGATGTGCTCGATGTGGGCGGCGACGGTGCGCTGGGCGATGTACAGGGCGGCGGCGATCCGGCGGTTCGGCCAGCCCTCGACGAGCAGGCCGAGGATCTCCAGTTCGCGGTCCGTCAGGCCGAGCAGGTCGCCGGGAGGGGACAGCAGTACCACCGCAACCATGTACTGCGGCGCATCAGGAGGGCAGGCGAGCAGGGTGATCCGGACGTGGCTGCGGACGGCGTCGGGCGCGCCGTCCGGGCACAGGAAGGATCCGTAGCCGCCGCTGCCCAGCAGTTGCCGGGCCACCACGGCCAGGACGGTCGAGCCGACGTCGAGCAGCGGGTGGCCCGGCAGGCCGGACAGCGGCAGCGCGTTTCCGGCCCGGGTCAGCAGAATCCCGGCCCGGGCGGGACTGACGATCCGCGCCATCTCGGCGATCGACCGCGTGGGATCGACCGCCTTCGCGATCGTGGGGGCCAGCGCGCCGATTAGGTCGCGGGCGGCCTCGGTCGGATGCCGGTCGGTGTCGGTGTTCAGGCCAAGGACCCCCAGATGGCGGCCGTCGGCAGTGAAGAGGCCGACCGCCAGGCCCTCCCGGAACCCGGCCGGCCACAGATACTCCGCCCAGACCCGAACACGTTCGGCCGGCACGGGCAGGTCGCGCAGACGCAGGGCAGCGCGATCCCGGGCGAGTCCGAACAGCTCGATCTCCTCGGAGTTGGCCGGGCTGGCCATGAACTCCGACACCGCCGCACCATAGCCCCGGCTCACCACCGGCGTCGCCGCACGACGGTCCGGATCAAGCAGGTGGATCACAGCGGCCTGGAACGGGACCAGCCGGTGCAGCGCCTCCAACACCGCCTCGGCCCGCTGCGCGACCGTGCCTTGCCCGGAGGCGGCGATCTGACCGAGCTCCGACACCACCTCGAAGCCACCGAGCGGGAGTTCAGCCATCTGTAGGCCTCCACCTCCCGCCCGCCACGGCGACGGTTGATCGGATGCGACAGCGTCCTGTCGAGGGTACCGCCCGGCTCACGGCGCCGGCAGGGCGGCGGCGCTCCATCACGACGACTGCCCCAGGTTGGTCACCAGGTTCACCGCCACGGCGATGACGACGGTGCCGAACAGGTAGGACAGCAGAGCGTGCCCGAGGGCTACCTTACGGATCGACGTGTCCGCGAGCTGGGTGTCGGGTACCGCGAAGCTCATGCCCACGGTGAACGCGACATAGGCGAAGTCGCTGTAGGCAGGTGGTTCCCGCTGGCCGAAATCGATGCCGCCGTCGCCGCCCGAGTAGTACAGGCGCGCATACTTGAGGGCGAAAACCGTGTTGACCAGCGCCCACGACAGGATGACCACCAGGACGCCGAGCACCACGGTGGCGACGCCGACGGCGTCCTGAGCGCCGGCCCGGAGGATGCCCTCGACGACGGCCGCGAGGCTGGCCACCGCCGCGCCCAGCACGGCGGTGTCCGTGACGCGGGTCCGTCCCTCCTCCTCGGCCAGCCGCTTCGTCCCGTCGTGGTCGCGCGGCCAGCTGATCCGCCACACCCACAGCAACAGACCGCCGGCGGCGACGGCCCAGCCGAGGAGGACCGCGATCTCGGGAGTGCCGGCGACCGTCGCCAGTGCGGCGGCGACCAGGCCGCCAGCGAGACAAATCAGCATGCGGCGCCACGACAGAATCGTGGTCCGCGGCCCCGCCTCCACCGCTGTTCCGGTGCTCACCACGGACCCCCGCACCGCGGCCGCGAGGGCTCGGCGCCGGCGCCGACCCGCCGTCGGCCTCGGCGCGGGGGCCGCGCACGGTCCGCTCGGTGACTCCTCACGCACCCGGACGGAACACGGCACGGACGCATCCGTCCTCCTTGTTCTTGAACATCCGGTAGCCCTTCGGCCCGTCGTTGAGCGACATCACGTGAGTCGCGAGGTGCTCGGTCTTCACCTCGTCCCGGCTCATCCGGTCGAGGATCTCCGGGATGTAGCGGTGCCCGTGCTGCTGGGCGCCGCGCAGAGTGAGCGCCTTGTTCATCACCGCGCCGAGGGGGAACTTGTCCACGACGCCGGCGAAGACGCCGAGGGTGAACACCGTCCCGCCCTTACGGCAGGCGTAGATCGCCTCGCGCACCGCCGTCGGCCGGTCGGTCTGCAGCCGCATCTGCTGCTTCACCTGGTCGTAGAGGTACAGCGGGCCTGGACTGTGCGCCTCCATGCCCACCGCCTCGATGCAGACGTCCGGACCCCGGCCGCCTGTCAACTCGCGCAGCTCGGCGGGGACGTCGACCTTCTCGTAGTCGAGGGTCTCCGCCCCGATGTGCGTGCGGACCTGTGCGAGCCGGTTGTCGTACCGGTCGATGACGACGACGCGCTCGGCGCCCATGAGCATGGCCGCGCGGGCGGCCATCTGCCCCACGCCGCCGGCACCCCATACCGCGACGACGTCCCCCGGCCGCACCTCGGCCTGGTGCGCCCCCGTCCAGCCGGTGGGCGCCGCGTCCGAGGCGAACAGCGCCCGCTCGTCGGAGACGCCGTCGGGGATGGGGAAGGCCCCCTGGTCGGCGTAGGGCACCCGGATGTAGCGGGCGTGGCTGCCCGCCCAGCCGCCCAGGGCGTGGGAGTAGCCGTAACAGCCGCCGATGGCCTGGCCCCACAGCGCCTCGGTGATCCCCGGGTTGGGATTGCCGTTGTCGCACAGCGACCACAGTCCCTGCCGGCAGTACCAGCACTGCCCGCAGCTCGTGAAGGAGACCACCACCACGCGGTCGCCCACCTGGTGCTTCGTCACGCCGCGACCGACCTCGGCGACCGTGCCCATGAACTCGTGCCCGAGCACGTCCCCAGCGCGCATGGCAGGGATGTAGCCGCCCATCAGGTGCAGGTCCGAGCCGCAGGTCGCGGTCAGCCCCACCTCCAGGATGATGTCGTGGTCGTTGATGATCGTGGGCTCGGGGACGTCCTCGACGCCGATCTCGTTGACCCCGCGCCAGGTGACCGCCTTCACCGCACACCTGCCTTGGGCGCCACCTTGGTCCACGCCTCCAGCAGCATGCCGCCAGGGGTCGCCGTCCGCTTGCCGTGCGGTGCGGGGTCGACGGCCAGCACCTCACCGACCTCGATGAGCTGCTTGGCCCGGCGCAGCGCGGATCGCAGCTCGGCCTGCGGGTCCCTGCCGCCGAGCCGGCTGAGGACGCCTCCCGACGAGCGCCGGTCGCGCAGCCGTACCGCCAGCTCGGTGCCCTTGCCGTCGGCGGCCGGGCGGACGCGGACCTCGATCCGGCCGCCGAAGTCGGCCAGGGGCGCGGGCAGCCGGGCCGTGTCGATGTCGGACTGCTCGCGAAGCACGGTGACCACGAGCCACCCGGACGCCGGCTGACTCGCACCGGCCGGCCGGGCAGCGGACGGGTCGACGACCGACCGCACCTGACGGACGGCGCTCCCGCCGGCACGGGCGGCGAGGGACGCCACGGTCCCGACGAACGACGTCACGCCCGACCTCCCGCGCCGGCGGACTGCGGGGCCTTGGCGAACTCCTGCACGATGCGCTCGCAGAAGGCCGGCAGGTCGTCGGGCGACCGGCTCGTCGTGATGTTGCCGTCGGTGACGACCTCCTCGTCGACCACCTCCGCCCCGGCGTTGCGCAGGTCGGTGCGCACGCTCGGCCACGAGGTCAGCCGGCGGCCACGCGCGACGTCGGCCTCGACGAAGTTCCACGGACCGTGGCAGATCGAGGCGACCGGCTTGCCGGACCGGACGAAGTTCCGGACGAAGGCCACCGCGGCCGGCTCCATCCGCAGCTTGTCGGGGTTCACGGTCCCCCCGGGCAGCAACAGGGCGTCGTACTCGTCCACCGATGTCGCGCTGACCAGGCGGTCGACGGCGAAGGTGCCGGCGTCTTCCAGGTCGTGGTCGCGCGCCCGAATCTCGCCGCTACTGATCGAGACCAGATCCGTACGCGCTCCGGCATCCTCCAGCGCCTGCCGGGGCTGCTCGAGTTCCACCCGCTCCACGCCGTCGGCCGCCAGGATGGCGACCCGCCGTCCGTTCAGCGTCGTGGCCATGTCACGCCCCGGCCATCGCCGGGTGGAGGACGACCTTGGTCCAGCCGTCGTCGCGGTTGTCGAAGTGCTCGTAGGCCTCCGGCGCCCGGTCGAGGGGCAGCTCGTGGCTCACGATGAAGGACGGCTCGGCCTTGCCGCCGGCGATCAGGTCGCGCAGCTGCCGGTTGTATTTCTTGACCGGGGCCTGGCCGCTGCCGATGTGCTGACCCTTGAACCAGAACATGCCGTAGTCGAAGGCGAGCTTGCCCTGCTTCGCCAGCTCGTCGCCGGCCCCGGGGTCCTGGGGCACGAAGACGCCGACACAGCCGATCTTCCCGGTGAAGCGCACCGAGGCGACCAGCCGGTTCATCGTCAGGTTGGCCCGCTCCTGGCCGTCGGGCTCGTGCGCCTGGTAGCCGACGCACTCGCAGCCGTTGTCCGCGCCCAGCCCCATCGTCTCGTCGAGAACGGCCTGCACCGGATCGACCTTCGAGTCGTCGATGGCGATCGCGCCGATCGACTCGGCCAACTTCAGCCGGTCGGGATGCCGGTCGACGACCATCACCTTGCCGGCCCCACGGATGGTCGCTGAGAGGGCGGCCATCAGCCCGACCGGGCCGGCGCCGTAGATGACCGTCTGGTCGCCCGGCTGGACGCCGGCCATCTCCGTGGCGTGGTAGCCGGTCGGGAAGATGTCAGCGAGCATCACGTAGTCGGTCTGGCGCTGCTCGGCGTCCTCCCCCAGCCGCAGGCAGTTGAAGTCCCCCCAGGGCACGCGCAGCAGCTCCGCCTGTCCCCCGCCGTACGGGCCCATGTCGGCGAAGCCGTACGCGGCGCCGGCCATGTTCGGCTCCGGCTGGGCGGTCAGGCAGTAGTTCGTGAGCTGACGCTCGCAGTTCTTGCAGTGCCCGCAGGCGATGTTGAACGGCAGAACGACCCAATCGCCCACCCGAACCTTGTCGACTCCTTCGCCGACCTCGACCACCTGGCCCATGTTCTCGTGCCCGAACCAGCGACCGGGCTCGAAGTCGGTCCGGCCCTCGTACATGTGCAGGTCCGAGCCGCAGATGTTCGCCGACGTGATCCGCACCAGGACGTCGGTCGGCCGCTCGATCTGCGCGTCCGGTACGTCCTTGACGCTGACCTGTCGCGGCCCGTCGTAGACCACTGCCTTCATGGTGCCTCCTCGCCGCAGATTGCGTCCCACCGCTCCGGGCTTGGGCCGGGGTCTTCATTACACGCGGCGAACTCCCCCGGCCGGTATTGGTAGAAGTGCCGACACCCACCCGGGCGTTCCGATTCGGCAGCCGCGATGGGTCGACGTGAAGTCCGGCGCTGACCCCGCCGGACCCCGACCTTGCATCGACTCCGGACCCCGGTACCGCGGCTTCTGTCGTCAAGCCTTCAAGTTTGACCGCCGCCGGACGATGGTTCCCCCTGCGTCACGGCAGGGGTTGCCTTCCCCGCCGGCCGTGAGCGTCGGAGGAGGACAACGTGCGTAAGAGGCCGACTGTGGCGCCGGGCTGGCTCGGGTGCGTGGCGTCCGGCATGACGGGGCTGGCCGTGGCCGTCGGTCTCACCGCCGCCGGGACACCGGCCTCTGCGGACCCGGGCTCGGAAACAACGGTGGACGTCGTCATCCGCACCGAGGGGCCAGTCGAGTCACGTGCGGCGCAGGACCTCGTCCGCGACGGCGGCGGGACCGTCCGAAGCCCGCTGCCGCTCATCTCCGGATTCGCCGCCAGCGTGCCCGGGGGCCTGCTGCCGTCCCTGCGCGCCAGCGCGGGCGTGGCCGAGGTGACGCCTGACGGATCCGTGCGGATGAAGGGCGACTCCTGGCGCAACGACTCCGGCTGGAACTCCGTCGACGACATCAAGGACTCCGCCGCCGATGAGGAGGACGACGATGACAGCCGGTCCGGCAGCTCCTGGGGCGACAGCGGCTCGAGCAACTGGTGGGGCGGCGACGACGCCGAGCCGACCGGCAGCGGCATCGGCGTCGCTCTGATCGACTCCGGCGTGGCCCCGGTACCCGGCCTGGACAAGGCCGGGAAGGTGGTCCACGGCCCGGATTTGTCCTTCGAGTCGCAGGCGCCCAACCTGCGGCAGATGGACACCTTCGGGCACGGCACCCACATGGCCGGCATCATCGCCGGCAGCGACGCGGCCACCCCGTCCGGTGAGGCGCGTTTCGACGGGATCGCCCCCGGTGCACGCGTGATCAGCCTGAAGGTGGCGGCCGCCGACGGCGCGACCGACGTGTCCCAGGTGATCGCCGCGATCGACTGGGTCGTGCAGCACCGCAACGACACCGGCCTGAACATCCGGGTGCTGAACCTGTCGTTCGGCACCGACTCGGTGCAGGACGCCCGGCTCGACCCGCTGTCGTACGCCGTCGAGGCGGCGTGGCGCAAGGGCATCGTCGTCGTGGTGGCCGTCGGCAACGACGGCGCGGCCGCGGACCGGGTCACGATGCCCGCCGCGAACCCGTTCGTCATCACGGTCGGGGCCGCCGACCCGAACGGGACGATGAGCCGCTCCGACGACACAGTGGCGACCTTCAGCACCCGCGGCAACGCCACGCGGCACGCCGACCTGCTCGCCGCGGGCCGGTCCGTGGTCTCGCTGCGGGCCCCCGGCTCGTACGTCGACGCGAACTTCCCCGGGGCGCGCATGAAGGACAAGGCGGGCAAGGAGCGCTTCCTGCGCGGCAGCGGCACCTCCCAGGCCGCCGCGGTCGTCTCCGGATCGGTCGCCCTGCTGCTGGAACAGCGGCCCTCGCTGACCCCGAACCAGGTCAAGAAGCTGCTGATGGACACCGCCGACCCGCTCACGGGCGCCGACCCGATCTCCGCCGGCGCGGGCCAACTCGACATCGCGTCGGCGATGAAGGCCTCCACGCCGTACTACTCCACGCAGAAGGGCATCGCGGCGACCGGCCTGGGCACGCTCGAGGGCTCCCGCGGCTCGGCGCACGTCGCCGACTCGGACACCGGCGAGGTGCTCGCCGGCGAGCGGGACATCTTCGGCGCACCGTGGGTCGGCGCGACCTGGGCGCCGCTCGCCCGGGACGGCAGGGCGTGGAAGGGCGGCAGCTGGAACGGCAACGTGTGGACCGGTTCGACGTTCGACAGCGCCGCGACGGGCGCCAGGACGTGGGTCTCGGTGCCGTGGACGGCGCGCACCTGGTCCGGGCAGCTGTGGACCGCCCGCACCTGGAGCAACGCGGAGTGGGACGGCACGGGGTGGACGGCCCGTACCTGGTCGGCGCGGACCTGGAGCGCGCGGACGTGGAGCTCGCAGCACTGGCCCGACAGCCCCTGGCAGTAGCAGCGGTACAGCGGGTACCGCCCGGTCCCGACAGCAAGTGGGCGTTTGGGCCAGGATGATCATGTCTCAAGTCAGGCAGGACGCGAGTGTGGAGCTCGTCCCCTGACCGGACAAAAGCCAGGCTCACTGTGACCCGACAACAGATGTGCGACAGTTCTCCGCCAGGTGATCTGCGACAGCCCAGAAAACCTGCCCGCCCGCATGGGCGGCCGAGGCGCGGATATGCCGACGAACGGATGAGCGATCACGCAAACCTGCGCCCTCAGGCTTCCTTTCGCTCCGGAGCTTCGGGCGGGTGTAGGTCCGGGTCGGCACTCAAGGCCAGGTCCCACAGTGCCCTGCGGAGCGCCCGCATTCGTCGGACGCCCAGGAGGGCCTGCCAGTCTGCCTCGATCCGCGCTTCCTCGGCGATCGCGAGGGGTAACACGCCACGGCCGCGTGCTGTCAGCCGGATCAGTCGTGCTCGCCCGTCGGAGGGATCCGGCACCCGCTCGACATAGCCGGCCGCCTCGACGCCATTGACGAGGGCCAGGGCGGTCTGCTTGGGGATGCGCGCGCGGTCAGCGAGGGTCACCAGCCTGGTCCCGCCCAGGTCGATGCCAGCCAGCAGCCTGGCCTGGGCACGGGTGATGTCGACGTAACCAGCCTCGGCGAGCGCGGCGAGGATCCGGTCTTCGGCCGCCCGGAAGCCGATGAACATCAGCCATCCGGACGAGACTTCACGTTCTGCCACGGGTCGGCCTTCCAGGTAGTCCCGATCAGGACCAGTTCTTAGTACCATATTCGTACTAGATTCGTCGGGTGAAAGGATCGGGCTCATGGACGACGCCGAGGTCTGGTCCGCCGTCGACCGGCGACGCCGCACCATCGTGGACCTCTTAACAGGCTTGGCCCCGGGCGAGTGGGACAGCCCCTCGCTGTGCGAGGGGTGGACCATCAGGGACGTCGCAGCCCACCTGACGATGCCGTTGCTGACCATGCGGCAGCTGACGCTGCTGGCCATCCGGCATCCGGGCCGGACCAACCACATCATCCGAGAAGGATCGATCGACCTCGCCCGACGCCACGACCCCGGGCAACTCCTCCACAGGCTCGATCTGCTGGTGGGACGGCACCGTACGTTCCCGGGCCTGACCTGCCGCGAGGCGCTCATCGACGCCACCGGCCACACCTTCGACATGGCCATCCCACTGGGCCGGGAGGTCCACGTTCCCGCCGTCGAGGTAGCCGAAGCGGCCGACCGGGTCGTCTCCTACGGCGGCCGCGGGAACGCGAAAGTCTTCCGCTCGCTGCCGCTGGCGACGTTCCAGCTCATTGCGACCGACCATGCCTGGTCCACCGGACACGGCGCGCAGGTGACAGGCACCATGACCGACCTGTTCCTGCTCCTCACCGGACGCGCCGTGCGAATCAGGCATCTGCACGGCCCCGGGGCCGACGACCTACGCCGCGCCGTCGCCAGCAGCGACCAGGTCGTGACCTGATCGAACACATTGTCTTGTGGACATCGCAGGATGATAAGCCCGCACATCGGCGGCCACGCCAGGGCGCCCGATAGGTCACCCGGCCGATCGGCCAGCATGTCACGGCCGACGAGCTGCGGCCGGCACCGATCACCAGAGCCGAGTAGGGGCGCCAGAGGGTTGCTGCTCGACGGTGGCGCGGCTCAACCTGGAAGCCCGGCACCGGAGTGTCCGAAGCCGGCCACAGCAGAAAGATCAACAGCACTCTCATGCCGCGATCCGTGCACTCGGCGGTCGCAGATCACCTGGCGGACGACTGTCGCACATCACCCGACGGAGGACACAAAAGCCAGGCTCACGGCCGGTGAAGAGTTTCCATACGGCTTCAAGGGCGGCCTCCGGCCGCCGCGCGAGCCACTTCGCCGGCCGTCCGCGCCTTGCCGCTTCGCTCCCGGCGCGGCCCGGCGGTGGCCACCGCGAGATCAGCGGATACGGCGAAGCCCCGACGCTTGCGGGTGAGCAAGATGTCGGGGCCGCACGCCTCGCGACTATCGCTTGACGATCAGACCTTCCCGGGCCCATTGCACAACGGTCATCGCGAGCTGCACTACCACTCGGGCCTCAGCCGCGGTTGGCGTCCGGTGGCCGGGACCGACGTGGCGGTCGGGATTGGGGTAGATAAGCCGAAGCACCCCGACCAGAGCCTCCACGGGTGACCGCGGTGAGCTGTCGGGTGGCTTCGTCTGGTTGTAGCGGAGGCCGGGTTCCCACAGTTGTCCGTGGCGGTCGAGCTGGCCCAGGACGTGACCGAGGTGAGGTCCGACCTGCGTGGGCACGACGATGGGGATGAGGACCGCCTCGACCGCTTTGATCGCGTGGTCCCAGGCATCGGACGGATCGCCCTCGCGACTCGTCGCCTTCTCCCACGCCTCTTTGAGTTCGGCGCTCGCCGCGTCGGCGGTCATGGTCGTCCATTCGAGTGCTGCCTGGGTGGCGGCCTCCACGCGGCGTACGAGTCCGGTGGCAGTGGCTTGCCATACCGAACGCCCGAGCGCGAGGTGCTTCTCGACCTCCTCGTACGGCTGCGGAGGACGAAAGACGATCCCGCTGTTCGCGAGCACGTGAAGGGTCGCGTGCACGACGTCCAGTAGCTGCCCGTCGCTCTCCCTCCAGAAGTACTCCAGTGAACCGATCACGTCTTCGTCGGCGAATGCGTCGAGTAGAGGAATGTCCAGAGCCGTTGCGACGGCGAGGACGCGGTCGCCAGCCTGGGTAGGAAGAAGCTGCGTCTCCACCCACCTCAGTAAGGTCGCGCGCAGGGCTGGGGAGAGGTCCGTCTTGAGCGGCCCTAGCGACGGTCGACCCGGCAGCGGGGCCAGCGGATCAACTCCCACGTGTCCCTCCCTACCTTCGCAGTCACAGATCGTGAACGAGGGTACGGCAGCCATCCAGCGGTGCCTTTGATCAGCGCGTGCAAAGTGGCCTCCGGCGGGCAGGGCCTCCGGCCCTACGACCCGGAACCGGCCTCCGGCGGCCGGGGCTATCCGCCCCTGGACACCGGCAGCTCCGGGATGCCCAGCCGTGCCGCAGCAATCCGTCGCGCACCGGAGGCAACCAGACCGCGCCCGGGTCGGGAAGGTCGTACGTCCGGTGGGTCGCTCCACCTTCCCGACCCGGGCGCGGCCCGGCCGAGCGAGGCTTGCGCGACGGGATGCCACTCCAGCCGATCGGGTGGCCACTGTTTGAAGATCATTCCTGGGCCGTCTCTGGGCCGTCTTGGCCGTGGCTGGGCCGTCAAACGCCCACCAACGACGACCGACGCCCACCAGTATTGACGTACGAAACACCAGCTCACAGGCCAGTAAACACACCCTCACCAGGAGGGCGACGGACGAGTCGGCCTGTACGCCGGATTCTGTAGCCGGTGACCAGGTCACCGGTGGCGGCCATCCATCTCGGCCTGCCGTCGCCGGCAGGCTCGTGCGGCCTACCCGCAGGCTCGGGCGGGCAGCCCTCGAACGCCTGCGCCGGTCACCGCCTTGCGGCGGTGGCCTTGCTTGGCCTTGCTCCGGGTGGGGTTTACCGAGCCACCCCGGTCACCCGGGGTGCTGGTGGGCTCTTACTCCACCGTTTCACCCTTACCGGCACCGTGGTGCCGGCGGTCTGTTTTCTGTGGCACTGTCCCGCGGGTCGCCCCGGGTTGCCGTTAGCAACCACCCTGCCCTGTGGAGTCCGGACGTTCCTCGGCGGCGCCCGCGGGGGGCGCCGACGCGACCGCCCGGCCGACTCGTCCGTCGCGACCACCATCGTAGTGGTCGCCCCGGGCCGCACCGTAGCCTGGGCGGACCATGGATGCCGCGCACATCGTCCTGCTGGTGGCCGCCGGGTTCGGCGCCGGTGTCGTCAACGCCGTCGCCGGGGGTGGGTCGCTGATCACGTTCCCGACGTTGCTGGCGGTGGGGTTGCCGCCGGTGGCGGCCAACGTCACGAATTCCGTCGCCGTGTGCCCGGGGTACGTGTCGAGCGTTGTGGGCAGCCGGGCGGACCTGGGTCGGCAGCGGGCGCTGCTGGTGCGGGTGGTGCCGACCGCCGTCGTCGGGGGTGTGGCGGGGTGTGTGCTGCTGCTGGCGACGCCGGCGCGGGCGTTCGAGCTGGTGGTGCCTTTCTTGGTGCTGGCGGCGGCGGGGGCGCTGGCGTTCCAGGAGCGGTTGCGGGCGCTGGTGGGGCACGGGCGGGTGCACGGGGCGGCGGCGCTGCAGACGATCGTGTTCGTCGGGTCGGTGTACGGCGGGTACTTCGGGGCGGCGCTCGGGGTGATGCTGGTGGCCGCGCTGGCGCTGGTCCTGACGGAGACGCTGAACCGGGTCAACGCGCTCAAGAACGTGCTGTCCGCCGTGGTGGGTGTGGTGACGGTGCTGGTGTTCGCCGTGTTCGGGCCGGTGAACTGGGTGGCGGTGGCGGTGCTGGCGCCCGCCACGGTGGTGGGCGGTTACGTGGGGGCCCGGGTGGCCCGGCGGTTGCCGGCGCGGGTGCTGCGGGCGCTGATCGTCACGTTCGGCACGACCATCGGCCTGCTGCTGCTGTGGCGGGCGCTGACCTGACGCGGGGCGACGGCAGCAGGGGCCGGGCGAACCGCCCGGCCCTGCGGGTGCCGGCCGCGGGGCGAACCGCCCGGCGCGGCCGCGGTCGGGGGCCGGGCGAACCGCCCGGCCCCGTGCGGAGTGGGTGTCAGCCGTTGACGACCGGCGCGTCGATCGCGGCCTGCTGCTGCTGCTTGGCGGCCTTGATCTCGATGCGCCGGGGCTTCGCCTGTTCGGCGAGCGGGATGGTGAGCGTCAGGACGCCGTCCTGCCAGGTGGCGTCGATCCGGTCGAAGTCCAGCCCGTCGCCGAGGGTGAGCCTGCGCTCGAAGGTGCCGGTGCTGCGCTCGCGGCGCAGCCACTGCACGTCGGTGTCGGTGCGGGCGCTGCGCTCGGCCCGGATCGTCAGGACGCGGCCGTCGACGTTGATGTCGACGCTGCCCGGGTCGACGCCGGCGAGGTCGCAGTGCAGGACGAAGTGGTCACCGGATCGGTACAGGTCCATCGGCATCGCCATGGTGCCGGCGGCGGCGCCGCCGGTGCCGGCGAACATCTGACCGGCCAGGCGGTCGATCTCGCGGAAAGGATCGAAAGTCAGCACCACGCCAACCACCTCCTTGACGCGGCCCGCCGGAGTGTCCGGCAGGCGTGTGGCGCACAATTCTCGATGGTCGCGCCCGCCGCCCGTGGTGGTCGGTCACCGCGCTGGGCTGGCGCGACACTTCATTTTTTAGCACTCGGACGGGTCGACTGCCAAGAGGTTCGGCAGGGCAAAATGAGTGTGTGGATCATCTCGCCGTGCCGCCCGCGCCCCGCCCCTTCGACGCGACGGTCCGGCCGCCGGGGTCCAAGAGCATCACCAACCGGGCGCTGCTGTGCGCGGCCCTGGCGCCGGGCACGAGCACGCTGACGGGGGCGCTGTTCGCCGACGACACCCGCGCCATGCTGGGCGCCGTCGCGGCCCTGGGCGCCGAGGTCGAGACCGACGAGGGCCGCGGCACGGTCCGGGTCCGCGGGGGCCTGGGTCAGGGCGGCGGGGGTACGGTCGACGCCCGCCAGTCCGGCACCACGTCGCGCTTCGTCCTGCCGGCCGCGGCGCTGCGCGCCGCCCGCACCGTGGTGGACGGGTCGGCGCAGCTGCGGGCCCGGCCGTTCGGGCCGCTGCTGGACGCGCTGCGCGAGCTGGGCGCCACCGTCGAGGAGGAGACGCCGGGGTTCCTGCCGGCGGCGGTGACCGGGCCGCTGACCGGCGGGCGGGTGCGCCTGCCCGGGCACCTGTCGAGCCAGTTCCTGTCGGGGCTGCTGATGGCCGGGCCGCTGATGCGCGACGGGCTGGCGGTCGAGCTGACGTCGCCGCTGGTGTCGGTGCCGTACGTGGAGATGACGGCGGCGGTGATGCGGGCGTTCGGCGTCGAGACGCAGGGGCTGACGGTGGCGCCGGGGGCGTACACGGCCGCGGACTACGCGATCGAGCCGGACGCCAGCGCCGCGTCGTACCTGCTGGCGGCGCCGGTGATCCGCGGCGGCCGGGTGACCGTCGAGGGCCTGGGCACCGCCAGCCTGCAGGGCGACGTGCGGTTCGCGGACGTGCTGGAGCGGATGGGCGCCACGGTGACCCGCACGGCGGACTCCATCACGGTCGAGGGGCCGGCGACGATCCGCGGGGTGGACGTCGACATGGCCGACATCTCCGACACGGCGCAGACCCTGGCCGCGGTGGCGGTGTTCGCCGACTCCCCCACCCGGGTCACCGGCATCGGGTTCATCCGGGGCAAGGAGACCGACCGGGTGCGCGCGATCGTCACGGAGCTGAACCGGGCCGGGGTGGACGCCACCGAGGACGACGACGGCTTCACGATCCGGCCGGGGGCGCCGCGGCCGGTGTCGTTCGCGACCTACGAGGACCACCGGATGGCGATGAGCCTGGCGCTGCTGGGCCTGCGGGCGCCCGGGGTGCGCATCGAGGACCCGGGCTGCGTGGCGAAGACGTACCCGCGGTTTCTTCGACGACCTGGCGGCGCTGAGCGCGCCTCGCCGCCCGGCGATGATCACGGACCCGGACAATGGGTGACATGCGTGACGACACCCTGGGCGAGATCGAGACCCAGATCGCCTTCCTCATGCGGCTGGGCGAGGCGACCCGGCGGTCCACGGGCATCGCCCCGCACCGGGCGCTGGACCGGGCGGCGTACGTGATCCTGCGCCACCTGGCCGACGGGCCGCTGACGGTGACCACGCTGGCGGACCGGCTCAACCTGGACGGCTCCACGGTCACCCGGCAGGTCGCGGTGCTGGAGAACGACGGCCTGGTGGGCCGCGAGCCGGACCCGCGCGACGGGCGCAGCAACCTGATCGCCGCCACCCCGGCCGGGCTGCGCAGCGTGCGGCAGGTCAGCGACGCCCGGCGCGAGCTGTACGGGCGCATCCTGGCGGACTGGTCCGACGAGGACCGCGCGCGGCTGGGCACGATGCTGGGCCGGCTCAACGAGTCCCTGGAATCGTTCGTCCGGCGGCGTTAGGAGATCAGCGGTCCTCCGCGTCGTGGCCCTAGCGGGCGCCGGTTCGCTGGAACGCGAACCGGCGCGGCCGCCGTCGGCTGATCAGGTGGACGAGGCGAGCTCGTCCGGCTCGGTGCGGGCGGCCTCCAGGCGGGGGTCGCCCTCGTCGGCGGTGTAGTCGTCCGGCCGGGTGCCGTCGACGCCCTCGGCGACCTTCGCCGCCCGCAGGATGAGCGTCGCGACCGCGGCGACGAGCAGGTTGACGGCGACGGCGACGAACCCGACGTAGATGGTCTTCGGCGAGCCGAGGCCCAGCTCCGCCAGCGGGAACGCCGAGCCGCCGAAGTGCTTGCGGCCGGTCGCCGGGTTGGCGATGTTGTAGAGCATCCACATGCCGATGCCCATGCCGGCCACCCAGCCCGCGATGAGCGCGCCCCGGTGGAACCAGCGGGTGAACAGGCCCAGCGCCACCGCCGGCAGCGTCTGCAGGATGATCACGCCGCCGATGAGCTGCAGGTCGATGGAGAACTGCGGGTCGAGGAAGACGATGCAGGCCACCGCGCCGACCTTGACGACCAGCGAGGTGATCTTCGAGACGTTCGCCTCCTGGGCGTGGGTGGCGTCCCGCTTGATGTACTCCTTGTAGATGTTGCGGGTGAACAGGTTCGCCGCGGCGATCGACATGATGGCGGCGGGCACGAGCGCGCCGATGCCGATGGCGGCGAACGCGACGCCCGCGAACCAGGCCGGGAACTCCTGGTCGAACAGCACCGGCACCACCGTGTTGCTGTCCACGGTGCCCTCGGTGGCGCCGGGCAGCGGCTTGACCCCGGCCGCGATGGCCATGTAGCCGAGCAGTGCGATCAGGCCCAGCAGCAGCGAGTACGCGGGCAGCGCCGACATGTTGCGCTTGATGACGTCGCGGTTCTTGCTGGCCAGGATGCCGGTGATGCTGTGCGGGTAGAGGAACAGCGCCAGCGCCGAGCCCAGCGCCAGGGTGATGTACTGGATCTGGTTGTTGGCGCTGAGCGTGATGCCGTCGTTCGGGTTCGGCGACGCGGCGAACTTGTCCTGCGCGGCGTCGAAGATCGTGCCCCAGCCGCCCAGCTTCGCCGGCAGGTAGATGACCGCCACCAGGATGACGATGTAGATCAGCGTGTCCTTGACGAACGCGATCAGCGCCGGGGCGCGCAGCCCCGACTGGTACGTGTACGCGGCGAGGATCGCGAACGCCACGATGATCGGGGCGTGCCGGGCCAGCGCGCTCTCGCCCGTGACGCCCATCGTCTTCAGCACCGCCTCGATGCCGATGAGCTGCAGCGCGATGTACGGCATGGTCGCCACGATGCCGGTGATCGCCACGAGCAGCGCCAGCGTGGGCGAGCCGAAGCGGGTGCGCACGAAGTCGGCCGGGGTGACGAAGCCGTGCCGGTGCGACACCGACCAGAGCCGGATGAGCACCAGGAAGAACAGCGGGTAGATGAGGATCGTGTACGGGACGGCGAAGAAGCCGGCCGCGCCCGCCCCGAACATCAGCGCCGGCACCGCCACGAACGTGTACGCCGTGTACAGGTCGCCGCCGATGAGGAACCAGGTGATCCAGCCGCCGAACGAGCGGCCGCCCAGGCCCCACTCGTCGAGGTGCGCCATGTCCTTCGGCGCGCGCCACTTGGCCGCGACGAAGCCCATGCCGCTGACGAGCAGGAACAGCAGCGTGAAGACGACGATCTCGGTGACGTGGTCGCCCATGGGTCACCGCCGCCGCTTGGTGCGGTTGTAGACCGTCGCGGTGGCGCCGACGCCGAGCAGCAGGAACGCGAACTGCAGCCAGTAGAACGCCGGGAAGCCCAGCAGCCGCGGCGAGTCGTGGTTGAACAGCGGGGTGATCAGCGGGACCACGATCGGCACGATCAGCAGCCAGTTCCAGGGGCTGTTGTCGGTGCGCCGCGGGGTGTCCCGAACGTCGGGCTCAGCCATGCCGGCAACCTCCTCAACGTCACAACGGGCGGCCGCGACGTTACCGAGAGGCATTGCGGGCCGCCGGAGTGACGCCGATCACTGTGCGCCGGACGGCGGGTGGCGTGCGCCGAACGGCAACCGGGCCGCGACGCGCGAGGCGTCGCGGCCCGGGAGCCGTGCGAGGGGGTGCGGTGTTACGGGGTCCAGAGGCCGAGCGAGACGGTCTTCGTCAGCGTCGACTTCTCGTCGTCACCGTCGAGCGACCACATCATCGCGCCGCCGAGACCCTGGTTGCGGATGTAGAACATCTTCTGCAGCAGCACCGCCGGGTCGTCGTACGTCCAGAAGGTGGTGCCGTTGTACAGCCACGCGTGGCCGGCCTTGTAGTCGCGGTAGACCTTGAAGCCGTCCTTGCCGGGCAGCTGCTTGAGGCGCTTCCAGTCCTCGGTGCCGGTGGCGAACTTGCCGGGCGCGCCGGCGGTGTTCGCGGCGAACAGGCCGTTGCCCTTGTCGGTCGAGCCGGTCCAGCCCTGGCTGTAGTACGGCACGCCGAGCACCAGCTTCTTCCGCGGGGCGCCCAGGCTCAGGTACTTGTTGATCGCGACCTCGACCGAGAAGTCGGGGTTGTCCGGGGCGCCGGCCGGCACCCGCAGCGCCGACTGCTGGTTGTTGCGCTTCTCCCACGAGCCGTGGAAGTCGTAGCCCTGCACCGTGATGAAGTCGAAGTCCTTCATCAGCTTCTTGACCTCGAAGCCGTTGTCGATGAACGTCGGGCTCGCCGGGGCGAACGCGCTCAGCTCGTAGTACTTGTTGCGGGTCTTGCCGTACGCGTCGATCTGCTTGCGGAACTCGCGCACCAGCGCGGTGAAGTTCTGCTTGTCCTCGGGGCGGTAGATGTTCGGGGTGTCGCCCGGCGAGGCCGGCCACTCCCAGTCCAGGTCGATGCCGTCGAAGACGTCCTTGCCGGCGCCCGCGGGCAGGCCGGCGTGGTTGCCCTTGAGGTACATGTCGACGCAGGACGCCACGAGCTTCTTGCGCGACTCCGCGGTGGCGGCCGCGTCGGAGAACCACTCCGACATGGACCAGCCGCCGAGGCTGATGAGCACCCGCAGCTTCGGGTTCTTCTCCTTCAGCTCCAGGATCTGGCCGAAGTTGCCGAGGATGGGGTTCTCGGCGGTGTCGGCGACGCCGTCCACGCTCTGCGCGGCGGTGAAGTCCTTCTGGTAGTCGGCCCACGCGTCGGCGGTGGCGCACACGCCGTCCTTCGTCACGTTGCCGAAGGCGTAGTTGAGGTGCGTCAGCTTCGCGGCGCCGCCGGAGTCCTGCAGGTCGCGCAGCCGGAAGTCGCGGTCGTAGATACCCCACTGGGTGAAGTAGCCGACCTTGTAGTAGCCGTCGACCTTCGGCTTCTTGGGCGCTGCCTCGGCGCCGGGGGGTGCGATCGTGATGGCCACCGCGGCGGTGGCGGCCACCGCGATGAGACGACGGAAGGTGGAGCCGCGCATAGAAGCTCTCCAGGGGGCGGGATGGAGGGATGCGTCAGAACTGTGAAGAAACTTTCCTGATCGACGAAGCTAAACGCATCCAGTTGCCCCGGTCAATAGACCGCACGTGCCCCTTCACGATCAGCGCAGATGCGCCGTCTCGTTCACGGCCCGCACCGCCACGCCGCCGTCCGGCCACATGTCCAGAAGGGACACCCCGGCCGGGTCCAGGTACATGCGGTGCAGGAAACCGTCGCCGGCCGCCAGCGCGTCCCGCAGCAGGATCTTCAGCGGCGACACGTGCGAGACCAGCACGACCGACTGCCCGGGGTACGCCTCCCGCACGCCCGCCAGCGCCGCCCGGACCCGCTTCGCCACCGCCTGGAACGACTCCCCGCCCGGCGGCGCCAGCGCCGTCGAGCCCAGCCACGCCGTCAGCTCCTCGGGCCAGCGCTGCCGCACGTCGGCGAACGTCAGCCCCTCCCACGCCCCGAAGTCGCACTCGATGAAGCCCGGGTCCGTGACGACCTCGGCGCCCACCTCGGCGGCGATCAGCTGCGCCGTGCGCGTACACCGCCGCAGCGGCGAGCTCACCACGGCCGCGACCGGCCCGGCCAGCGCGGCCACCCGCGCGGCCGCGGCCATGGCCTGGGCCTCGCCGGTCTGCGACAGAGGCACGTCGCCGCGGCCCGAGTAGCGGCCCTGCGCGGTCAGCTCGGTCTCGCCGTGGCGCACCAGCACCAGCCGGGTGGCGCCGGCGGTGTCCCGCGGCGCCCAGCTCTGCACGGGCTGCTTCTTCTCGGTCGCCCGGGCGGCGGCCTCGCGGGCGGCCGCGCGGGCCGGCGAGTCCGCCGCCGCCACCTCGCGCGGCGGCTCGGCGACCGACGCCTTCCCGGGGCGACCCGCCGCCGCGTCCATCGCCTTGTTCGCCAGCGCGTCGGCCTTGGTGTTGCGGGCCCGCGGGATCCACTCGTACGTCACGCTGTCGAACTTGCGCACCAGCTGCGCGGCCTGCGCGGCCAGCGGGCGCAGGCCCGGGTGCTTAATCTGCCACCGGCCGGCCATCTGCTCGACGACCAGCTTCGAGTCCATCCGCACCTCGACGGCCGAGGCGCCCAGCGCCAGCGCCGCCTCCAGGCCGGCGATCAGGCCCGTGTACTCGGCGACGTTGTTCGTCGCCACGCCGAGCGCGTCGAACCGCTCGGCCAGCACGACCCCGGTGGCGGGCTCGATGACGACGGCCCCGTACCCGGCCGGGCCGGGGTTGCCCCGCGACCCCCCGTCGGCCTCGACGATGACCTTCCCAATCGTCACAGGCCCGACTCCGAGGTGCGGACCATGATGCGGCGGCACTCCTCGCAGCGGACCACGTCGTCGGCCGGGGCGGCCTTCACCCGGGCCAGGTCGGCGCCGTACAGCTCGATGCGGCAGCCGCCGCAGCGGCCCGAGCGCAGCAGCGCCGCGCCCAGCCCCGTGTCCAGGCGGATCTTGTCGTAGAGGGTGACCAGGTCGGCGGGCAGGTCGGCGGCCAGCGGCTTGCGGGCGCCCTGCTTGAACTCCTGCTCCCGGGTGATCTCGGCGAACGCCTCGTCGCGGCGGGTCTCCGTGGCGGTGCGCCGCTCGTTCAGGTCGGCCAGCTTGGCGACCACCGCGTCCAGCGCGGCCTGCGCCTGCTCGCGCTGCTCCATCAGCTCCAGCTCGGCGTCCTCCAGCTCGGACTGCCGCCGGTTCAGCGTGGCCAGCTCGTGCTGCAGCGCCTCCAGCTCCTTCACCCCGCCGCCGCCGGTGTCGAGGCGCTGCTGGTCGCGGACCTTGCGGGTGCGGACCTGGTCGATGTCCTTCTCGTAGCGGCTGATGTCGCGGTCCAGGTCGTCGACGGTGACCTGGGCGCGCACCCGCTCGTCCTCCAGGGCCGACAGCTCGCGCGCGGCGGCGTCCAGCTCGGCCAGCTCGGGCAGCGTCCTGCGCCGGTGGGCCAGCTGCGCCAGGGCGGTGTCGATCGCCTGCAGGTCGAGCAGGCGGCGCTGCGCTTCCGGGGACGCCTTCACGGGTGGTGCTCCTCAGGGGGTTGGACCGCGTGGAGCGTCCACGGGTCGGTGTCGAGATCGGAGACGGTGGTGGCGACGCCGAACCGGCCCGCGAGGCGGGCGGCCACGTCGTCCAGCCAGGGGCGCTCGCTGGCCCAGTGGGCCACGTCGAGCAGGGCGGGGCCGCCCGCGGCGAGGTGCTCGCCCGCGGGGTGGTGGCGCAGGTCGGCGGTGAGGAACGCGTCCGCGCCGGCGGCCGTGGCCTCGGCCAGGAACGCGTCGCCGGAACCGCCGCTGACGGCGAGGGTAGTGATCACCCGGTCGGGGTCGCCGGCGGCGCGCACGCCCCACGCGGTGCGCGGCAGCACGGCGGCGGCGCGGCCGGTCAGCTCGCGCAGGGTGAGCGGCTGCGGCAGGCGGCCGACCCGGCCGATGCCGGTGCCCTCGGCCTCGCCGGGGTGCAGCGGGCGCAGGTCGGTCAGGCCCAGCCGGGCGGCGAGCGCGTCGGAGACGCCCGGGTTCGCGGTGTCGGCGTTCGTGTGCGCGGTGTAGAGGGCGCAACCCGCCCGGATGAGCCGGTGGACGAGGCGTCCCTTCCAGCTCGTCGCCGCCACCGACGACACCCCGCGCAGCAGCAGCGGGTGGTGCGCGACGATCAGGCCGGCCCCGGCGGCGAGGGCCTCGTCGACGGTCTCGGGCACCACGTCGACGGTGAGGTAGAGGTGGCCGGCGGGCCACCCGGGGTCACCGAGGACCAGACCGACCCTGTCCCACTGCTCGGCGGTCGCCGGCGGGTACCAGGAGTCGAGGGCGGCCACCACGTCGGCCACGGTCGGCGCCGTTGCGTTCATGGTCTCCACGGCCGCCCACTCTACTGTCTGCGGGCGTGCGTCCCGTCATCCGACGGGCGGCCGGCCCGCCTCGGCGCTCCACCGCGACCGCAGCCGGTCGAGCACGGTGCGCCACGGGAAACTGGCGCGGTGCCGCTCGCCGGTGCCCGGCGGGTGCAGCGTCACCTCGCCGTCGCCGAACACGACGTCGACGCCCCACGAGCGCAGCCGGGCCACGCTCTCCTGCACGGTCGGGTGGGCCGCCATGGCGATGTTCGTGTACGGCACCGCGATGGTCGGCAGGCCCAGCCCGTAGCTCTCGATCAGCAGGCCGAGGGCCAGGGTGTCGGCGATGCCGCACGCCCACTTGTTCAGGGTGTTGACGGTGGCCGGGGCGACGATGATCGCGTCCGCCGGCGGCAGCACGTCCGCGTCGCCCGGGTCCTTGTACGCCGACCGGACCGGGTGACCGGTCAGCCGGGCCAGCTCGCCCACGTCGACGAACTTGCGCCCGTCGGGCGTGGTGACGACGCAGACGTCCCAGCCGTCGCGCTGGGCGAGGTCGACCAGGACGTCGACGTCCCGGGCGATCGGCGAGCCGCAGGCGATGACGTAGAGGACGCCCTGGTCGGTCATACCCCGACCCCCATGTGCTCGGCGAGTTCGGCGATCGGCGCAGCCGGGGTGCCGCGGGTGCGGCGCAGCACGTCGGACAGCACCTCGTGGGCCAGCGGGCGGCAGCGGATCTCGCTGGGCGCCAGCCGGTCGCCCTCGAGCAGCATCTCGCTGGCCTTCTCGACGTCGCCGATCTGGGTGTAGCCGCGGGCGATGTCGAGGTAGTGGTGCGCGCGCCGCTCGGGCAGCAGGGCGGCGAAGCCCTCCTGGTCGATCTGCTCGTGCGTCTCGATCGCCGTGCGGCCGTCGCCCAGCTCCACCGCGGCCGCGGCCCGGTGCAGCTGCACGTTGGTCGGGCCGAAGCACGTCCAGTAGTGGTTGAAGTCGCCGCCCAGCGCGCGGGCGGCCTCCTCGGCCCCGCACACCAGGTCGCGGACCGTGGCGCTGTCGCCGATGCGGGCCGCGGCCATGGCGCCGTTGAGCAGCAGCATCCCGTACACGCTGAGGCGTTCCGGGGTGCCCATGTCGTGGCCCGGGGCGATCCGGTTGGCGATGTTGACGTTCACCTCGAGCGACGGCCGGGCCCGGCCCAGGGCGAGCAGCGCGCTGCCGACCCGGTAGCTGGCGATCCCGGCGAGCAGCTGGTCGCCCGCCCGCTGCGACACGGCGATGGACCGGTCCGCGGCGAGCCAGGACAGCTCGTGCTCACCCAGCTTGCGCAGCGCCGACGAGGCGATCTGGTACACCTGCCCGAGCAGGTGCGCCGCGTCGCGGGCGTCCTCGCCCTGCGAGTGGGCGGTGTCGGCGGCCTGGGCGTCACGCAGCAGCTTCGGCAGCGTGCGGGCCAGGACCCCGTACTTGGCGTGCTGGAACGTCAGCCAGGCGTGGCTGACGGCCTTGCGCATCTCCGGCAACGGCGGGCACTGCGGCGCCGGCTGGAAGAACGCGCTCATCTGGTCATAACGCTCCAGCGCCTGCCGGATCTCCTCGACCTCGACCTGGTCGATGCAGTTGATGCTGTCCGGCCGGCGCTCGACGTCCTTGCCCAGCAGCAGCTGGACGTCCACCTGCAGGACGTCGGCGATCTCGTACACGACGGAGAACTTGTCGAGGCGGCGCACGCCGCGCTCGACCTTGTCCACCCAGCTCTTCGACTTGCCCAGCCGGTCGGCGAAGACCTGCTGGGACATCTTCCGGCGGCCACGCCAGTAGGCGACGCGGCGGCCGATGGGCAGCTCGTCCATGGGGCCTCCCCATCACCCGGCGGCGACCCCTGCCGCCGGGCGTTGTCTCGCGGTCCCGCTTCTCCCGTCCGCGCTGTTCGCACAGCCTGTGCGGCCGGGATCACGTCGACTCTCGTAACTTCCCATGCAAGTTGCAGAAAGCATTTCTCATTGGAGCAACGAGGCACGCCGCGTCCGGTGACGGCATCCTTCGCCTGATCTGCGACGACCCGAACGACCAGGGGGTGCGCACCATGCGGTGGACCGACCGACCGCCCTTCGTCCCGCCCGCCGGGGTCGACCGCGCCCGGCTGCGGCGCGTGGCCCTGCGCTACGCCACCCACGGCTGGCCGGTGATCCCGGGCGCCTACCTGGCCGGGACGCGCTACGTGTGCGGCCGGGCCGGCTGCCTCACCACCGGCTGCCACCCCGCCCTCGACGGCTGGGACCGGGCGGGCGCCGCCGACCCGGCGCGGGTGGCGGGCTGGTGGCGGCACCGCCCGCACACCGTGCTGCTCGCGACGGGCACCGCGTTCGACGTGCTGGACGTGCCGGCGCAGCTCGGCGCCCGGGCCCTGGGCGCGGCCCGGCTGGGGGCCCTCGCCGTGGGGCCCGTCGCGGTGACCCCGGTGGGCCGGTGGATGTTCCTGGTGCGGGCGGGCGACCCGCTGCGCCCCGAGCTGGAGGACTGCCTGGACGTGGTGCGCCACGGGCGCGGTTCGTGGATCCCGGCCCCGCCGAACCGGGCGCCCGAGGGGCGGGTCCGCTGGGCGGTCACGCCCGAGCAGGTGCGCTGGCGGCTGCCGGAGCCCTACGCCGTCCAGGAGCTGCTGGTGGACGCGTTCGGGCCGGCGCACCGGCTGCGCCACGCCGCCTAGATCGGGCAAGTCCGGCGTGTCGCCCCGATTCGCGGCGCGTGTCGCCGACCCGCCGCCCAGGTGATCGTTGACGCTGGTAGCGGCGGATTTCCTGGCGTGGGCGGGGGCACACATGTCAGCACACAACGTACTGGTATCACCCAGCGCGGTCGAGTCTTCGCACGGCGTGCGTCGGTACGCGGGGACGCGGCCGTCGGGCTCGCGCCCGGTGGGCTCCCGGCCCGCCGGTTCGCGGCCCGCCGGGACGCACCGGCCGGTGCGCGGCGCCCCGTTCTAGACGGGGTAGCGGTCGGCCAGGTCGCGGTAGGCGGCGATCACGGCCTCCGTGCGCCCGGCCAGCTGCTCGGCGGCGCCGTCGGCGGCGGCCGCGCGGCCCGGGGCGAGCCGGGCGACGGCCCGCTCGGCGCCGCGGGCGGCCGCGGCCACCTGCTGCTCGCGGATCAGGCGCTCGCCGGCCAGCGCGGTCGCGTGCAGCCGGTCCGCGTGCTGCTCCACCTCGGCGTCGGCGTCCCGCCACAGCGCGTCCACCTCGGCGCGCTGCTCGCGCAGGGCCCGGACCGCGGAGCTGTCGGCGCCGAGGCCGTCGGCGCGCACCGCGGCCAGCTCGTCGCGCAGCCGGCGGATCTCCTCCCGCCGGGACAGCACGGCGGCCAGGTCGGCCAGCGCGCGGGCCAGCTGCTGATCGGCCACGGCCGGGTCGATCATGTGCCGCAGCGCGGGCCACGTCCGCCGGATGCGGTGCGCCACGGCGACGCAGCGGGTCATCGTCTCGCGGTCGGCGGGGTGGCTGAGCAGGTGCCCGTCGGCGGGGGCGGCGAACGTGCCGGGCGAGTTGGCGCGGTGCAGCGCCTGCGCCACCACCACCAGCACCACGACGCTCACGGCCGCCGGCAGGTACCAGGCCAGGCCCAGGTTGACCAGCAGCAGGTTGAGCGCGCCGACGAAGGTGACCAGCGGCACCGCGATGCCGCGCAGGCTCGGCCCGCCCGGCGGCACGGGCACGACCTCGACGAACGCCCCGTGCCGGCGGCGCACGGCCCGCCCGGTGCGCAGCTTCGGCGGGCGCGGCGTGACGACGACGGCGGTGCGGTCGGCCCCGACGTACAGGCGGGCGGGTCGGCGGCGAGCCGGCACGGCGCCTCCCTCCGGTGTCGTGGGCCGTGGCGCCGGACAGTTCGGACGCCCCGGGCCCGGGATGAGTAAAAGGGCGCAGCCGCGGCGGGCCGGTGCGAGAGCATGGAGGCACGACGACGACGGGAGTCCGCCGATGAGCACCTCGGGTCTGTCCAAGGCCGGCCTCGACCGCATGCACGAGGTCATGGCCGCGCACGTCCGCAACGGCGACGTCCCCGGCCTGGTCACGGCGGTCAGCCGGCACGGCGAGAGCTACGTCGACGTCGTCGGCGCGGCCACCGTCGGCGGCGCCCCCATGAAGCGCGACACCATCTTCCGGATCAGCTCGATGACCAAGCCGATCACCGCGGTCGCCACGCTGATCCTCGCCGAGGAGTGCCGGCTGCGCCTCGACGAGCCGGTCGACCGGCTGCTGCCCGAGCTGGCCGGGCGCCGCGTGCTCACCCGCCTCGACGCCGACCTCGACGACACCGAGCCCGCCCGCCGCCCGATCACCGTGCGCGACCTGCTCACCTTCACCGCCGGCTCGGGCATGCTGATGGGCCCGCCCGGGGCGTACCCCATCGCGGACGCGCTGGCCGACAGCGGCCTGCCCGGCGGCCCGCCGCGGTCCGCGCCCGCCCCCGAGGCGGCCGAGTGGCTGCGCCGCTTCGCCGAGCTGCCGCTGATGCACCAGCCCGGCGAGCAGTGGATGTACCACACCGGCTCGACCATCCTCGGCGCGCTCGTCGAGCGGGCCGCCGGCCAGAGCTTCGAGTCGTTCCTGCAGGACCGGGTCTTCGAGCCGCTCGGCATGCACGACACCGGCTTCGCCGTGCCCGAGGCCAAGCTGGGCCGCCTGGCCACCGTCTACCTGAACGACGGCGCGGGCGGGCTCGGCGTCTACGACGGCGTCGACGACAGCCGCTGGCGCGAGACCCCGGCCTTCCCCGACGGCGGCGCCGACCTCGTCTCCACCGTCGACGACTACCTGGCGTTCGCGCACATGCTGCTCGCCCGCGGCCGGCACCCCGGCGGCCGGCTGCTGTCCCGGCACTCCGTCGAGGCCATGACCAGCGACCAGCTCACGCCCGCCCAGAAGGCCCGCACCGGCCCCGGCCTGTTCGACAACCACGGCTACGGCTACGGGGTGTCGGTGGTCACCCGCCGCGACACCCCCGCGCTCAGCCCCGGCGCGTACGGCTGGGACGGCGGCCTCGGCTCGTGCTGGGCGAACGACCCCGGCGAGGACACGGTGGCGATCCTGCTCACCCAGAAGATGTGGGACTCCCCCGAGCCGCCGCCGATCCGCTCCGACTTCTTCGCCACCGTGTACGCGGCCCTGGACGACTGACTGCGGGCCGCCGCCGGCGGTTTGAAATAGTGAGCGGCATGTCTGCTCGCCTGCTGCCCGGTAAGCCTGTCGCCGACGAGATCCTGCGCGACGTGTCGGAGCGCGCCGCCGCCCTGCGCGCGCGCGGCGTCGCCCCGAGCCTCGCCACGATCCTGGTGGGCGACGACGACGCCAGCGCCGGCTACATCCGCATCAAGCAGCGCCAGGCGGCCGAGCTGGGCTTCGTGTCCCCGCACGAGCACCTGCCGGCCTCGGCGTCGCAGGCGGACGTGCTGAAGGTCGTGGAGCAGTTCAACGACGACCGCGACGTGCACGGCGTGCTCATCCAGTACCCGATCCCGGGCCACCTCGACTACGACGCCGCCCTGGGCGCCCTCGACCCCGACAAGGACGTCGACGGCATGCACCCGCTCAACATGGGCCGGCTCGCGCTGGGCATGCCGGGCCCGCTGCCGTGCACCCCGGCCGGCATCGAGGCGCTGCTGGCCCACCACGAGATCCCGGTCGCGGGCCGCGAGGTCGTCATCCTCGGCCGCGGCGCCACGCTCGGCCGCCCGCTCGCCCTGCTGCTGGCCCAGAAGCGCCCCACCGCCAACGCCGCCGTCACCGTCGTGCACACCGGGGTCAAGGACTGGCCGCGCTACACGCAGCGCGCCGACATCCTCATCGCGGCGGCGGGCGTCCCCGGCATCATCCAGCCCGAGCACGTCAAGCCGGGCGGCGTCGTCATCGGCGGCGGCGTCCGCTACGAGGGCCGCCGCCTGCTGCCCGACGTCGACGAGTCGTGCGAGGCGGTCGCGGGCGCGATCACCCCGCGCGTCGGCGGCGTCGGCCCCACCACGGTCGCGATGCTGTTCCGCAACGCCATCACGGCCGCGGAACGCGCCACCGCCTGAGCCTCAGCCGCGGGCGAACGGACGGCGGGCGACCACCTCGTCGTCCTCCACCTCGCCGGTCTCGGCGAAGCCCAGCGACGCGTACAGCGCCCGGGCGCCCGTGTTCGCGGGCTGATAGCTCAGCGCCGCCCCGGGGCAGTCCGGCTCGGCCGCGAACCGCTCCACCAGCCGTTCGACGGCGGCCCGGCCGAGCCCGGCCCGCTGGTGCGCGGCGTCCACGACGAGGCCGCCGATCCAGCGGCTGCGATCGTCGTCGACGCCCCACATGACGAACCCGGCCACGACGCCGTCGCGGGTGATCGCCAGCGGGTGCCAGACGTCGCCGTAGTGGCACAGGCACAGGTAGTACGTCACCGGGCTGACGAACCGCTCCTGGTCCGGGCGCACGCGCAGCGCGGCGCACGCCCGCCAGTTGGCCGCGGTGACGGGCACGAGGTCGACGTCCATGGCCGCCATCATGGCGCACCGGGCGCCCTACGAAGGCGCCTGCTCCCGACGTGGGGACGGGGGGCGCGTGTACTGGATCGGCGGGTCGCCCTGCGCGGGCAAGAGCTCCGTCGCGGCACGGGCTGCGGCACGTCGAGTGCGACGCGGGCGCCGCGGACCGCCTCGCGCGGATGGCGGGCCACGGCCTGCCCGCGCACACCGAGCTGACGGCCCTGAGCACCCGCGACCGCCTGCGCCGCCCGCCGGGCCGGGCGTCGTGGAGGGCGCCGACCTGCTGCCCGCCCGCCGGGTCGAGCGGCACTTCGGCCTCGGCGCGCCGGGCGGCACACTGGGGGCATGATCGAGGCTGACGTGGCCGTCGTCGGGGCGGGGATCGCCGGGGTGTCCGTGGCGGCCGAGCTGTCCGGCCACCGCTCCGTGGTGGTGCTGGAGCAGGAGGCCGAGCCCGCGTACCACACGACCGGGCGGTCGGCCGCGATGTTCCTGGAGAGCTACGGCGGGCCGGACGTGCGGGCGCTCACCGCCGCGGGCCGCGCGTTCCTCGACGCGGTGGGGACGCTGCTGACGCCACGCCCGCTGCTGTGGGTGGCCGGCGCGGACGGGCTCGACCGGCTCGCCGCCCTGGCCCGGGAGCAGCCGGCGCTGGTGCCGCTGTCGCCGGACGAGGCGGTGGCGCTGTGCCCGGCGCTGCGGTCGTCGTGGTGCGCGGGCGCCCTGCTGGAGCCCCGGGCGCTGGAGATCGACGTCCTCGGCCTGCACCAGCACTACCTCGGCGCCGCACGCCGCGACGGGGTGCGGGTGCTGCTCGGCGCCCGCGTGCTGGCCGGGCGGCACACCGGTGGCCGCTGGGTGCTGGACACCGCCGCCGGCCCGGTGGCGGCGGCCGCCGTGGTGAACGCGGCGGGCGCGTGGGCCGACCCGGTGGCGGCGGCGCTGGGCGCGCCCCCGGTGGGCCTGCGGCCGCTGCGCCGCACGGCGGCGGTGGCCCGGGCGGACGGCGTCGACCGGACGTGGCCGCTGGTGTCGGACGTGGCCGAGACGTTCTACTTCCGGCCGGAGGGTGCGGGCGTGCTGCTGTCGCCCGCCGACGAGACGCCGAGCGAGCCGTGCGACGCCCGCCCCGACGAGCTGGACGTCGCCCTGGCGATCGAGCGGGTCAACGCGGCCACCACGCTGGGCCTGCGCTCGGTGGTGACGGCGTGGGCGGGGCTGCGCACGTTCGCGCCGGACCGCAACCCGGTGGCCGGCCCCGACCCGGCGGCGCCGGGCCTGTGGTGGCTGGCGGGCCAGGGCGGGTACGGCATCCAGACCGCGCCGGAGCTGGCCCGGCTGGTCGCCGCGTCGGTGGCCGGCGGCGACGTCCCGGCGGCGGTGTCGGTGGCCCGGTTCCGGCGGGCGTAGGGGCCGGTCAGGCGGGCGCCTCGACGCCGAAGGAGACGTCCAGGCTGTACCGCTCCCCCGCGTACCGGCTCTCGGTGAGTTCGAGGGGCTCGTCGCGCTCGTCGACGATGAGCCGCCGCTCGACCAGCAGCGCCGAGCCCGCGGCGACGCCGAGCAGGGCGGCGTCGCCGGCGGTGGCCGGCCGCGCGGTCAGCGTGGCGGTGCCCCGGGCCGGGGTGCGGCCGAGCGCCGTCACGGCCTCGTGCAGCGAGCCGCCGGCCAGGTCGGCGTCGAGGACCGCGGCGAGGTCGCCGGGGAACACCGCCGTCTCGGTGGCGACGGGCTCGCCGTCGGCGAGGCGTACCCGCTGCACGGACACGACGCGCGACCCGGCGCGCAGCCGCAGCCGGTCGGCCTCGGCCGGGGTGGCCGGCCGGGTGCCGGCCGACACCACCCGCGACGACGGCGTGCGGCCCTGCCGGCGCATCTCGTCGGTGAACCGCAGCAGCGTGTCGGCCCGGCGCGGCGACGCGGGCACGGCGACGAACGTGCCGCGCCCGGGGACGCGGTAGGCGAGGCCGTCGTCGACGAGCCGGGTGACGGCGGCGCGGGCCGTCATCCGGCTGACGCCGTGCGTGCGGGCGAGGTCGGGCTCCGAGGGCAGCGGGTCGTGCGGCCGCGCCTGCGCGACGACGGCACGCAGGGCCTGCTCGATGCGCTGGTAGTGGGGCACCGCACCATCGTAGCGGCCTGTCTAGACAGGCGGTTGTCTAGACAGCTACGCTCCCGCCATGACCTCCATCGCCAAACTGATCGACCACTCCCTGCTGCGCCCCGAGCTGACCGAGGCCGAGGTGCGCGAGGGCTGCGCGCTCGCCGCCCGGTACGGCGTCGCGTCCGTCTGCGTGCGGCCCGCCGACGTCCCGCTCGCCGCCGGCCTGCTGCGCGGCACCGGCGTGCTCGTCGGCACCGTCGCCGGCTTCCCGCACGGCAGCAGCGCCACCGCCACCAAGGCCGCGGAGGCCGCGCTCGCCGTCGCCCAGGGCGCCGCCGAGGTCGACATGGTCGTCAACATCGGATGGCTGCGCTCCGGCGACCTGGCCGACGTCGAGGCCGACATCCGCGCCGTCGTCGACGCCGCCGCCGGCGCCACCGTCAAGGTCATCCTGGAGAACGCCTACCTGACCGCCGACCAGATCGCGGCCGGCTGCCGGGCCGCCGAACGGGCGGGCGCCCACTTCGTCAAGACGTCCACCGGCTTCGCGCCCGGCGGCGCCACGATGGACGACCTGGCCCTCATGCGCGCCACCGTGTCGCCGCACGTCGGCGTCAAGGCGGCCGGCGGCGTCCGCACCCTCGACACCCTGCTGGCCATGGCCGCGATCGGCGTCACCCGGTTCGGCGCCACCGCCACCGCCGCCATCCTCGACGACGCGGCCCACCGCGAGGCCCACGGCGCCCCGGCGGCGGCTGGCGCCGCCCCCGCCGACGGCGGCTACTGATCCGGTGTGACCCGATCGGGCGGCTCCGCGTCATAACCGGGGAGAGCACCGGCCACCGGCGGCGAGGAGAACGGCTGTGACCACGGACCTGCGGGACCAGTTCGACCGGGCGGTCGGCGACGACCCCGGCGCCGCGCTGGACGAGCTGGCGGACGCCGCCATCGTGGAGGGCGGCCGGCTGCGCCGCCGCCGTCGGCGGGTGGCGGCGGGCGCGGCGGCGGGTGTGGTGGCGGTGCTCGGCGCCGTGGCCGGCCTGGCCCTGTCCGCGGAGGGACCGGGGGCGGACCCGGACGTGACGCTGGCCGCGGCCGTGCAGCCGGTGACCGCGCCGTCGTGCGTGCGGCAGCCCGTCGAGATCGGCGCCACCGACGCCGTCGTCGTCCTGGCCGCCGGGGCGACGCCCGCCCAGCGGACGGCGCTCGACGCGGCGCTGCGCGACGACCCGCGAGTGGGCGCCCACCTGTTCGAGAGCCGCGAGCAGGCGTACGAGCGGTTCCGCGCCCGGTACGCGGACAACCCCGACCTGGTCGCCGCGGTCGGCGCCGACCGGTTCCCGGAGGCGTTCCGGGTACGGCTGGACGCGGCCGACCGGTACCCCGAGTTCCGGTCCCGGATCGCGGCGGCGCCCGGCGTCGCGCAGGTCATCGGCCGCCGGTGCGCACCGGACGCCCCGGTCGGAGGGGTCCTGTGACCGAGGCCCGCACCGCGCCCCCCGCCGCAACGCCGCCCGCCGACGCGCCGGCCCCGGCCGCGGACCCGCCCTCGGGCGGCCGGGGCGCGGCCCGCCCGAGGGCGAAGGCGGCGCGGGACGCGGAGTTCACCGCGTTCGTGCGGTCCGACGGCACCCGGCTGCGCCGCAGCGCCTACCTGATGTGCCGGGACTGGCACCTCGCCCAGGACCTCGCCCAGCACACCCTCGCCCGCATGTACGCCGTCTGGGACCGCATCCGCGAGGAGACGAACCTGCGCGCGTACAGCCGGCGGGTGCTGATGAACGCCGTCTTCGACCAGCAGCGGCGCTGCCGCGGCGCCGAGGTCGTCCTGGCCGACGTGCCCGACCGGCCGGACCCGGCGCCCGGGACCCCGGAGCTGCGCCTGGCCCTGGTGGACGCCCTGGCCCGGCTGCCGGTCGAGGACCGGGCGGTCCTGGTGCTGCGCCACGCCGAGGACCACAGCGTCGACGCGGTGGCGGCGATCCTCGGCGTGTCCGTGCCGGCGGTGAAGATGCGCAGCGCCCGCGCGCTGAGCCGGCTGCGGGCGCTGCTCGGCGAGGACTTCCCCGACCGCTGACCGCGCGCGTGGCCGCGGTCCGGCGCGCGCCGGCACCACCGCTGCCGGCCCTAGGCTGTGATCGTGACCGGCGCCGGCGACACCGAACCGACGGACCTGCGCATCGGCGTGCCCGAGCGCCAGCTGGCGATCGAGGCGCTGGAGTCCCACCTGACCGCCCAGCGGCTCGACCCCGCCGAGTTCGAGCAGCGGGTCGACGCCTGCGATCGGGCCCGCACCCGCGCCGAGCTGCTGCGCGTCTTCGCCGACCTGCCCGCGCCGCACCCGCCGCTGCCGCCGGCCGTCCCCCCGCCGGCCGAGCCGGACGACGACGACATCCCGCCGGCCGCGGTGGCCGGGTGCCTGACGCTGGGGCTGGGCATCCCCGTCGCCGTCGTGTTCGGCATCGTCTACGGCGCCTGGTGGACGCTCGCCGTGCCCGTCGCGGTCACCGTGGTCATGTCGTACGCCGAGCACCTGCGCGGTCCCCGCGGCGGCGCCGCCGGGTGACCGGTGATGAGTTTCCGCCCCCACCGCCGTCTCACCTGCGACGGACACGACGGGACGGAAGGATGACGTGATGGGTGCGGACACGCGGCTGGAGGACCCGGCCCCGGGCGGGCTGGGCGAGGTCGACGAGCCGGCGTTCACCGGGCTGGCGCAGCGCCACCGGCGGGAACTGCACGTGCACTGCTACCGGATGCTCGGGTCGTTCGAGGACGCCGAGGACACCGTGCAGGAGACGTTCCTGCGGGCCTGGCGGCGGCGGGAGACCTTCGCCGGCCGGTCCACGTTCCGGGCCTGGCTGTACCGGATCGCCACCAACGCCTGCCTGGACCTGCTCGCCCGGTGCCGCCCGGAGCCGGCCACCGGCGGCGAGGTGCGGTGGCTTCAGCCGTACCCGGACCGGCTGCTCGACGAGCTGCCCGCCGGCGACGCCGACGCGCCGGAGGCCGCCGCCGTCGCCCGGGAGACCATCGAGCTGGCGTACGTGGTGGCGGTCCAGCACCTGGCCCCGCGCCCGCGGGCCGTGCTGATCCTGCGCGACGTGCTGGGCTGGCCGGCGAAGGACGTCGCGGAGCTGCTCGGCGACTCCGTCAACTCGGTCAACAGCGCCCTGCAGCGGGCCCGCGCCGGCATGCGCGACCACCTGCCCGCCGAGCGACAGGACTGGACCGGCGGCGAACCGGACGCCCGGACGCGCGACCTGGTCCGCCGCTTCACCGACGCCAGCGTCACCGTCGACATCCCCGCCATCACCGCGATGCTGCGCGACGACGTCCGCTTCGCGATGCCCCCGACACCCGGCGTGCACGTCGGCCGCGACGCGGTCATCGCCGACTGGGTCGCCGACGGCTTCGCCGAGATGACGGGCCTGCGCGCCGTCCCCACCGCCGTGAACCGCCAGCCCGCCGCCGCCTTCTACCACTGGCGGGAGCAGGAGAACGCGTACCTGCCCCTGACGATCGACGTCCTGCGCATCACCGGCGGCCGCATCACCGAGGTCGTCATCTTCGGCGCGGACCGGTTCGCGTCCTTGGGCCTCCCGGACCGCCTCCCGGCCTCCGCGTAGTCCCGGCGCGCGACGGCCTCCGCGCCCCTCGCCCTACCTCCGGAGCACCGCCATGACCAGCACGATCGCCACCCCGGCACGCCGCGGCCTCGCCGCCACCGGCGCCGCCGCCCTGCTCACGGCGGTGGCGGCCACCGCCCTCGCCGCCACCCTCGCCCGCGCCGCCGGCGTCCACTTCCAGATCCCCGCCGGCGGCGAGACCATCCCCACCGCAGGCTTCGCCGTCGTGACCGCCTTCTTCTCCGCCGTGGGCATCGCCGTCGCCGCCGGGTACCGGCGGTGGAGCACCCGCCCCGCCGACCGGTTCCTGTGGACGGCGGTGTCGCTGGCCGCACTCTCGCTGATCCCGCCCGTGCTGTCCGGGGCGGCCGGGGGCACCGTGGTCGCGCTCGTCGCGCTGCACCTCGTGCCCGCGGCGGTGATGATCCCGGCCCTGACCTACTGCCTCAGCGGTGCCGCCAGCCGACCGGCCTCGCCAGAATGATCAGCACGGTGCCCACCGGCCCCCACAGGCTGGGCACGAACCACGGCCGATGATCCAACCGCTTACGCTCGACCAACCACTGGTTGACCAGGTAGAAGCCCGCGATCGCCGCCAGGCAGGCCGAAGCCGTCAGGAACTCCACGCTCCCGCCCATCGACCGGCCCGGCACCACCCTGAGAGCCGTCAGGCCAGCAGGTAGCCGATGAGGAACGCGGCGACGGCGGCCACGCCGACCGCGATCATCACGGCCCACCGCAGGACCTTCACGACAGCAAGCGCCCGACCAGCCCGACAGGCTCGGGAAGGCCAGGTCAGCGAGCCGTTAGGGCCTCCCGGTGTGGCCGGAAGCCGACCAGCGCCGCCCCGCACAGCCCGAACGGCAGCGGACTCCCCCAGAAGGCGGCGTCAGCCCCGAGATGACCCGCCGCCCCGGCGATCCGCACGAGGCCGGCCGCGATGAGCCCACAGCCCAGGAGCAGCCAGAAGGCGGCGGTCCGGCCGGGTGTGCGCCAGCGCCGCCCGGTGGCTCTGGTCGGGAACCCTATGCCGTGACAGGTGTGGGGTGGTGGGCGCGGCAGGGTTCGAACCTGCGACCCCTCGCTTGTAAGGCGAGTGCTCTTCCGCTGAGCTACGCGCCCCTGACCGGGAGCCGACAGCCTACCGTGCCGCCCGGACCCCCCGCGAAGGACATGTTTTCAGTCCAGGGCGTCCAGCGCCGCCCGCCACACGGACTGGTCGCGGGTGTCGCCGGGGCCGAGGAGTTCGGCGAAGCGGATCAGGCCGGCGGGGTCGATGAGGAAGGTGCCGCGGTTGGCGAAGCCGCCGGTGGGGTCGAAGGCGTCGTAGGCGCGGGCGGTCTCGCCGTGCGGCCAGAAGTCGGCCAGCAGCGGGAAGGTGAACTTCTCCTGCTCGGCCCAGACCCGGTGGGTGTACACCGAGTCGCAGCTGACGGTCAGGACCTGGACCGTCTCGTTCTGGTAGAGCGCCAGGTTGTCGCGGATCTCGCCCAGTTCACCCTCGCAGGTGCGGGAGAAGGCGAACGGGTAGAAGACCAGCAGCACGGCTTTGCGGCCGCGGAAGTCGTGCAGCGCGACCGGCTGGTTGTGCTGGTCGCGCAGGGTGAACGGGGGCGCGGTGCGCCCGGTCACTTCGACTTCCGGGCTCCGCGCGGGGTCACGAGGCGGGCGGCGGTCCAGTCCTTGCCGGCGTTGACCGTGGAGGTCTGCTGCAGGCCGGCGGTGGGGGCGGACTCGCTGATGTCCGAGGGTTCGACGTGGCCGTCGCGGCCCGCCTTCGGGGTCACCAGCCAGACGACGCCGGTGTCGGCGAGGGGGCCGAGGGCGTCGGTGAGGACCTCGAACAGGTCGCCGTCGCCGTCGCGGTACCACAGGAGGACCGCGTCCACGACCTCGTCGGTGTCCTCGTCGACCAGTTCGCCGCAGCGGTCGGCCAGGGCGTCGCGGAGATCCTCGTCGACGTCGTCGTCGTAGCCCATCTCCATGACCACCATGCCCGGCTCGATGCCGAACCGGTCCGCCAGGCTTCGTACGCCGTCGGCGGCCTGGCCTGCGGTCGCGCTCACTGTCGCGTGCCTCCTTGTCGTCCGGGTCGGGCGGCTGTCGCCGACCCACCCGCGTAGTCCACACATCAAACCCGTGGTACGCAAGTGGCGCACCGGGCGTCCGGGCAATTTACCGCGCCAACAGCGTGCGGGCACCCTGTGTGATCGCATCTTCCCCGATGAGGACGTGCCGTGCCGCCGGTCCGGCCGGAACGAGGCTGTCGGCGGCGGCGATGCGGCGGGCGGCGCCGACGTAGCCGCCGTCGACGAGGGCGGCCAGGACGCCCTCGCCGGCGCCGCCGGAGCGGCGGGTCTCGTCGACGACCAGGACGCGGCCGGTGGCGGCGGATTCGCGCACGATGTCGGCCACGGGCAGCGGGGCGAGCCAGCGCAGGTCGACGACGCGGGAGCCGTACCCCTCGGCGGCCAGGCGGGCGGCGACGCGCAGGGACAGCCGCACTCCGGCGCCGAAGGTGACGATGGTGAGGTCGTCGGCGCCGCCGACGGTGTAGGTGCGGGCGCGGCCGACGGGCACGTGGGCGCCGGCCCAGCCGCCGGGCGGCGCGTACGGGGCGAGCCAGCCGCCGTCGCCGGGTTCGAGCAGGTCGCGCTCGCGGTACAGGGCGGCGGGCTCGACGACGACGCAGACGCTGCCGTCGACGGCAGCGCTGGTCAGGCACGCGCGCAGCAGCGGCGCGGCGTCCGCCGGCCGCGCCGGCACCGCGACGACAAGACCGGGAACATCCCGCAGGACGGCCACAGCGTTGCCGTCGATGCCGGTACCGGCCTGGTCAGGGGCGAGGCCGGGCACCCGGACGACGAGCGGGTTGCGCCAGGCGCCGGTGGACAGCCACGACAGGGCGGCCGCCTCGCCGCGCAGCTGGGCGCCGGTGTCGTGCAGGTCGGCGATCTCGGCGACGGGCAGCCACCCGGCGAGCCCGGCGCCGAGCGCCAGCCCGGCGACGGCGGACGCGTCGGCGGCGGTGTCGACGACCCGCCCCGGGAAGGCGCCGGCGAGCCCGCGGGTGACGCCGTGCTCGCCGCCGCGCCCGGCGACGCCGGGGCCGAGGACGAGGCCGCGGGGCTGGGTGACGAGCCAGTCGGCGAGGGTGGCGTGCAGGGTCTGGGCGAGGTCGAGCGGGCCGCCGTCCTCGGGCAGCGCCCCGCCGAACGCCGCCTGCCGGGCGGCGGCGCCGGGCCCGAGGGCGCGGTGGGCGGCGTCGGTGACGGCCTTGGCGGCGCGCAGGGGGCGGCGCGGGGCGAGCGGGGCGACGATGTCGGCGCCGGAGGCGATCTTCGGCTCGTCGAGGACCTCCTCGGCGACCTTGCGGACCCGCCAGCCGATCTCGTCGTAGCGGCTGATGAGGTCGCCGGGTTCGGCGCGGCCGGCGGCGACGAGCAGCCGGGCGGTGGCGACGAGCGGGTCGCGGCCGGCGTCGTCGCCGATGTCGGCGGCCGGCCGGTACGCCTCGGCGTCGCCGCCGTCGTGGCCGAGCAGCCGCACGGTGGACAGGTGCAGCACGGCGGGGCGGCGGTGCTCGCGCACCCAGTCGGCGGCCTCGCGGGCGCCCTCGTACGCGGCGACGAGGTCGCACCCGTCCGCCCAGCTGTAGCGCAGCCCGGGCCGGCCGCGCAGGGTGGCCTCGGTCCAGCCGCCGGGGGTGCGCACGGCGCCGCCCCAGCCGTTGTCGGCGCAGACGAGCAGCAGCGGCAGGGGCTCGCCGGTGTGGGCGTACCGGCCGGCGGTGGCCAGGGCGGTGGCGGCGGCGGCCCGGTCGAGGGCGGCGTCGCCGAACTCGCACACGACGAGGGCGTCGTCGGGCCAGCGGGTGTCGCCGGGCCCGGAGCGGCCGATCGCCCAGCCGAGCCCGACGGCGCGGGGCAGGTGCGCGCCGTCGGTGGCGGCGGTGGGCACGACGTTGAGCTCGGCGCTGCCGAACACCTTGCGCCGGCCGCCGGCGCCCGGCTCGGCGGCGGACGCGACGACGCCGCGCAGCACGTCGCGGGCGGCCTCGGTGAGCGGGTCGGGGATGTCGCCGTCGGGGTCGGCGGCGGGGCGCGCCTGGGCGGCACGGGCGCACCAGAACCCGGCGGAGCGGGTGTGCAGCAGGGCCGGGTCGGTGGGCCGCAGGGCGGCGGCGACGGCGGCGTCGCCCTCGTGCCCGGCGGAGCCGACGGTGTGCCAGCCCTCGCCGAAGCTGCGCAGCCAGCGGGCGGCGAGGTCGAGGTGGCGGGCGGTGAGCTGGGCGTCGAAGAGCGCGGCGGCCCGGTCGCCGGTGAGGGCGGCGCCGTCGCGCACGGGTTCGTCGGCGGCGCGCCGGTGCTCGGGGGCGGACAGCGCCGCGACGGACTCCCGGAATCGTTCGTCGAGATTCTGAGGGGATGTCACGGAGCCCAATATGGCCGATGCCGTCACGCTGCGCCCACCGGGGATCGACAGAACGACACCTCGTGGCGCAGCCGCCCGGCGGAGTTGGCCCCGGATTCAAGCCGAATCCATCGACGTTGGTGAGGGTCGGGGCATGTCTCTCACCGGACGCACCCTCATCGTCTCGGCGGCCGCCACGGGCGCGGTCGCGACGCTGCCCGGCACGGCCGGGGCGGCGGCGGCCCGGCCGCTGCGCGCCGACCCGTTCACGCTGGGCGTCGCGTCCGGCGACCCGTCCCCCGACGGCGTCGTCCTCTGGACCCGGCTGGCCGTCGAGCCGCTCGCCGGCGACGGCCTCGGTGGCATGCCCGCCCGCGCCGTGCCCGTGACCTGGGAACTCGCGGCCGACGAGCGGTTCCGGCACGTCGTGCGGCGGGCACGGCCGTCGCCCGGCCCGGGTCGGCGCACGCCGTGCACGTCGAGCTGAGCGGCCTCGGCGCGGGCCGCGAGTTCTTCTACCGGTTCCGCGCCGAGCGGTGGGTGTCGCCGGTGGGGCGCACCCGCACCGCTCCCCCGCCGTGGCAGCTGCCCCCGGCGCTGGCGATGGCGTTCGTGTCCTGCTCGCAGTACGAGCACGGGTACTTCACGGCGTGCCGGCGCCTGGCCGAGCAGGAGCCCCGACCTGGTGCTGCACCTGGGCGACTACCAGTACGAGTACGCCGCCGGCCAGTATGTGGTGCCCGGCGGCAACCCCCGCGACCACGACGGCCCGGAGACCCGCACCCTGGCGAACTACCGGCAGCGGCACGCCCAGTACAAGGCCGACGCCGACCTGCAGGCCGCGCACGCCGCCGCGCCGTGGCTGGTGGTGTGGGACGACCACGCATGCAGCTGTACCGCCGGGTGGGCTGGGGCAGGAGCGCTGGCTGGTCGACGGCTTCCACCGCTCGCGCGCCCGCTGGGACGTCCTGGGCCAGCAGGTCTTCTTCGCCCGGCGCGACCGCGACGCCGGCCCCGCCACGGTCACCAGCCAGGACGCGTGGGACGGCTACACCGCGTCCCGCGACCGGATCACCCGCGGCTGGCTGGGCGCCCGGGTGCGCAACCCGGTCGTGCTCACCGGCGACGTGCACGCCCACTGGGCGAGCGACCTGAAGCTCGACCACGCCGACCCGGGCTCGCGCACGGTCGGCAGCGAGCTGGTCTGCTCGTCGATCACGTCCACCGGCGACGGCGCGGACGCCGACCCGCGGTCGAACGCGTTCCTGCGGGTGAACCCGCACCTGCGCTTCTGGAACAACCAGCGGGGGTACGTGCTGACCCGGCTGACGCCGCGCGAGCTGACCGCGGACTTCCAGGTGGTGCCGTACGTGAGCCGGCCGGGCGGCGGAGAGCGTGCGCCAGGAGACCGAGCGCCCCTGACGGCGAGATTGTCCGTTTCGTCCGGCCACGGCGGGGAACGCACCGCGCCATGCGTACCGTGCGTCTCCCCGCCGTCGCCGTGCTGCTCCTCGGCCTCGCCGCCTGCACGGGCGACACCCCGCCCGCCCCCGCCGGCGCGACCCCGGCCCGCAGCGCCGCCGCCGCACCCGCCGCCGCGGTGGAGTCCGCGGGGCCCGCGCCCGCCGTGCTCGTCGGCGCCGGCGACATCGCCACCTGCGACGGCACCGGCGACAGCCGCACCGCCGACCTGGTGGCGCGGATCCCGGGCACGGTGTTCACGCTCGGCGACAACGCCTACGACCGCGGCTCGGCGGCCGAGTTCCGCCGCTGCTACGGCCCGACGTGGGGCCGGTTCAAGGGACGCACCCGGCCGGTCGTCGGCAACCACGAGTACGGCACCCCCGGCGCGGCCGGCCACTTCGGCTACTTCGGCGCGGCCGCGGGCCCCCGGCCGCAGGGCTACTACGCGTACCGGGCCGGCTCGTGGCTTGTCGTCGTGCTCAACAACAACTGCGGGGTCGTGCCGGGCGGCTGTGGCGCGGGCTCGCCGCAGGAGCGCTGGCTGCGCGCGCGGCTGGCGGCCGACCGGGGCGCGTGCACGGTGGCGCTGATGCACGAGCCGCGGTTCACCTCCTCGACCGTGCACCCGCCGTCGACGGCGAGCACCGCCCTGGTCAAGGCCCTGTACGACGACGGGGTCGAGCTGATGCTGGCCGGGCACAACCACGGCTACGAGCGGTTCGCCCCGCAGACGGCGACCGGCCGCCGCGACGACGCCCGCGGCATCCGGCAGATCATGGTGGGCACCGGCGGGGCGCGGCTGTACCCGTTCGGCAAGGCGGCCCCGAACAGCGAGGTGCGCGACGCGAAGCACTGGGGCGTGCTGAAGCTGACGCTCGGCGCGGGCACGTACCGCTGGGACTTCGTGCCGGTGGCGGGCTCGTTCCGCGACAGCGGCACCGGCCGCTGCCGCTGACGCCGCGACCGCCGCCTCGCCGGTCAGGCGCGGTCGTCGTTGCTGGGCAGGAGACGCTGCCGCACCGGCGGGACACCGGGGACGTCGTCCCGGCGGCGCGCGACGTGGGCCGACGGGTCGAGGTGCCGGCCGACCACGTCCGCCAGCGTCGTCAGCGCCTGGAACAGGTCGAGCTGGTCGAGCTCGGTGGTGGCGCCGGACAGCGCGGGGCCCCCGCCGGTGAGCGTGGTGGCCCCGGCGTCGTCGACGGTGACCGTGACGGTGGTCGTGGACCCGTCGGGCATCCGCAGCGCGACGTCGGCGCGGTCGACCACCAGCGCCCGGCCGCTGTACCGGGCGCCGGTGCGCACCCAGGTCGCCAGGCGGGTGACGTCGTCGGCCGTGGCCCGGGCCGCCATGGTGCGCCTGGCGTGACCGGCGACCTCACCGCCGTGGAGGACCAGCTGGGGCAGCAGGTCGTCGCCCGTCCAGCCGGGCCCCTGGTCCAGCGGCGGGTCCAGCAGGTCGGCGACGAGGTCCAGCAGCGTCGCCGTGCTGTCGACCACCCGCACCATGTCGCCGTCGGAGGCGCCTGCCACCGCCTCGGGGCCGGCGACCGCGCCGAGCAGCTTGGCGAGCACCCGCAGGGCGTCGGGCGACACGGCGCCCGCGGCCGTCCCGCCGGTCTGCTGAGGGCTCACCGGTTCGGCCCGCTGCGACGGGTCGATGCCGCGGGCCCGGAGGTCCGCGTAGATCGTGTCCCGGGAGACGCGGGCGATCCGGGACAGCTCCGCGACGTTGCGGATGCCGCTGCCCCACGCCGCGGCGACCAGGTCCGCGCGCTCCTGTGCCGGGCGGCCGCGGTGTTCGGCCCAGCCCATGAGCCCGGCCAGCGCGCCGATGTGCTCGGCGTCGAGGTGTCGTGTCATGCCGGAACGGTATGTCGACCGACTCGACATGTCGACCGATTAGACAGTCGGCGTGCGCGACCGACACGCCGGGACACGCCGTGATCACGCGGCGTGTCCCGGGCGCGTCGGGCGTGGCGTCACGCGGCGTGTCGCAGCTCCGCGACGGCGGTCACCTCGGCGGCGTGGGCGGCGCGCAGCCGCGCGGCCAGCGCCGCGAAGTCCGGCTCGACGGGCGGCCGGGCGTCGTACTCGGCGCGCAGCTCCCACAGCTCGGCCGCGGCGGCGGCCCGGTCGGCCGCCCCGGCGTCGCCCGCCGCCACCCCGGCCGCCACGGCGGCCGACAGCTCCCGCATCCGCGCGTACGCGGGCACGTCGGCCGGCAGGGCCGCCTCGGCGACGGCGTGCCAAGCCTCCCCCGCGGCGCGGAACGCCGCCGCCGCGCCGGCCAGCGGGACGCCGATCAGCGGCGCCGCCTCGTCGAGGAAGTCGGCGTACAGGCCGCGCAGGTGGCCGCCGTCCGCGCCGACCGGCTCGGTGCCCTCCCACGCCGACAGCAGCGCGCCGGCCAGCCCGCGGCCGTCGGCGAACACCCGCGGCCAGCCCTTGGCGTTGCGGGTGTCGGTGACCAGGCGGGCCCACTTGGCCCAGGCGGGCAGCGCGAACGAGGCCGACGTCCCGCCGAGGTGTGCCACGCACTCGGCGATCCCGGCGCGGGCGGCGGCGGCCAGGTCGACCGGGGTCACGCCGGTCACCGACACCAGGTGGTTGCGGTACGACACGACGCGCCCGCGGGCCCGGGCGAGCACCTCCCGGTCGACGGTCAGCGGCGCCAGGTTGCGGTCGTCGAGGTGCACCCGGCCGTCGTCGCCCGCGGCGTAGGCGACGACCTGGTGCCCGCCGTGGCCGTCCAGGTGCCCGGGCAGGTGCCAGTACCCGGCGTGGTACCGGTCGGGGGTGACCAGCGCGGGCATCCCGGCGTCGAGCGCCGCCGCGGCGGCGCCGGACCCGGCGGTGGTGTGCACGGCCGGCTCGGCGCCGAGGCGGCGCAGCGTGGTGACCGTCCAGTCGAGGTAGTTCCAGCGGCGGCGGAAGCCCAGCGTGAGGATGCGGCTGTCGTGCCGGCTGAACTCCCACAGGATGTATCCGGCGCCGAGCCCGCCGCCGACGCCGAGCACCATCGCCTCGGACAGGCCGCGCACGCCGTGGTGCGCCAGCAGGTTGGCCACCGCCGCGGACTCGGGGTGCAGGCCGCCGCGCAGGGCGTACCCGTGGTCGGTGGTGGTGGCGGGGACGTCGCCCACGACGTGCCGGCGGGCGGTGGTGTAGCGCTCGCCCGTGCGCGCCATCCGGGCGCGGATGCGGGCCTTGAGGTGCTTCTCGCTGGTCATGACGATCTTCCCTGCCGCACGCGCGCGACCTGCGGATCCACGCCCCACCGGCCGCCGGCGGCATCGGTGGGTCGCCATGCGGGAAGCTCTCCCGAGGCCGGTCACCCCTTCGCCGCCACGGCCGCCGGGCCGCGTGGAGACCCGGTGAAGGCGGTACGGCGCGGGAGGGCGCCGCGCTCAGGCTAACCCACGGTGCGACGATGGCTCCATGCGAACCGAGGTGATCACGGTCCGGACCGGCGGCAGGCCCGTGGTGCGCGACATCACGGCCGAGGCGGAGCGGTTCGTCCGCGGGCTGGGCGACGGGCTGCTCAACGTGTTCGTGCCGCACGCCACGGCGGGCGTGGCGATCATCGAGACCGGCGCGGGCAGCGACGACGACCTGCTCACCGCGCTGGACGACGTGCTGCCGGCCGACGACCGCTGGCGGCACCGGCACGGCTCGCCCGGGCATGGCCGCGACCACGTCATGCCGGCGTTCGTCCCGCCGCACGCCACGCTGCCGGTGGTGGACGGCCGGATCGCGCTGGGGACGTGGCAGTCGATCTGTCTCGTCGACCCGAACTCGGACAATCCCACCCGTGAGGTCCGGTTTTCGTTCGTAAACGGCTAGTTACCGCCCGGTACGTGTGTCGGACGTCGCGTCGGCACCGGGTAGGCGTGACGAAGCAGCGCGACAAGGGGCAGGATGGTCAGGGAGAGACCTGTCCCACACAATCTGCGCGCGACCGCCCGTCACCCGGCGCGGTCCGCACGACCGGTGAGGAATGCCTGTGGCCACGGAACGCAAGCGCCCGGTGATCAGCGACGGCCTACCGAGCCAGCTTCCGGACATCGACCCCGAGGAGACCTCGGAGTGGGTCGAGTCGCTGGACGGCGTGATCGACGAGCGCGGCGCCAAGCGCGCCCGGTACGTCATGCTGCGGCTGCTGGAGCGGGCGCGGGAGCGGCAGGTCGGCGTCCCGCCGCTGACCGCGACCGACTACATCAACACCATCTCGCCGGAGCGCGAGCCGTGGTTCCCCGGCGACGAGTTCGTCGAGCGGCGCATCCGCGCCTACATCCGCTGGAACGCCGCGATGCTGGTGCACCGGGCGCAGCGCCCGGAGATCGGCGTCGGCGGGCACATCTCGACGTACGCGTCGAGCGCGTCGCTGTACGAGGTGGGCATGAACCACTTCTTCCGCGGCAAGGACCACCCCGGCGGCGGCGACCACATCTTCTTCCAGGGCCACGCCTCCCCCGGCATGTACGCCCGGGCGTATCTGGAGGGCCGGCTCACCGAGCACCAGCTCGACGGCTTCCGCCAGGAGCTGAGCCACCCGGGCGGCGGCCTGCCGTCGTACCCGCACCCGCGGCTCATGCCGGACTTCTGGGAGTTCCCGACGGTCAGCATGGGCCTCGGCCCGCTGAACGCCATCTACCAGGCCCGGTTCAACCGGTACCTGCACAACCGCGGCATCAAGGACACGTCCGACCAGCACGTGTGGGCGTTCCTCGGTGACGGCGAGATGGACGAGGTCGAGTCGCTCGGCGCGATCGGCCTGGCCGCCCGCGAGGAGCTCGACAACCTCACGTTCGTCATCAACTGCAACCTGCAGCGCCTCGACGGCCCGGTGCGCGGCAACGGCAAGGTCATCCAGGAGCTGGAGTCGTTCTTCCGCGGCGCCGGCTGGAACGTCATCAAGGTCGTCTGGGGCCGCGAGTGGGACCCGCTGCTCGCCGCCGACACCGACGGCGCCCTGGTCAACCTCATGAACGTCACGCCGGACGGCGACTACCAGACGTACAAGGGCGAGTCCGGCGCGTACGTGCGCGAGCACTTCTTCGGCCGCGACCCGCGCACCCGCAAGCTCGTCGAGCACATGAGCGACGACGAGATCTGGAACCTCAAGCGGGGCGGGCACGACTACCGCAAGCTGTACGCGGCGTACAAGGCGGCCACCGAGCACACCGGCCAGCCGACCGTCATCCTCGCCAAGACCATCAAGGGCTGGACGCTGGGCTCGCACTTCGAGGCCCGCAACGCCACGCACCAGATGAAGAAGCTGACGCTGGACGACCTCAAGGGCTTCCGCGACCGCCTCTACCTGGAGATCAGCGACAAGCAGCTCGAGGACAACCCGTACCTGCCGCCGTACTTCCACCCGGGTGAGAAGTCGGACGAGCTGACCTACCTGCTCGACCGGCGCAAGGCGCTCGGCGGCTACCTGCCGTCGCGGCGCACGGAGTCGAAGCCGCTGCCGATCCCGGCCACCGAGCGCTTCGGCGACGTCAAGCGCGGCTCGGGCAAGCAGAAGGTCGCCACCACGATGGCCTTCGTCCGGCTGCTCAAGGACATCATGAAGGACAAGGGCTTCGGCGAGCGGTGGGTGCCGATCATCCCCGACGAGGCCCGCACGTTCGGCATGGACTCGTTGTTCCCGACGAAGAAGATCTACTCGCCGCACGGCCAGACGTACACCTCCGTCGACCGGGAGCTGTTCCTGTCGTACAAGGAGGCCACGAACGGCCAGATCCTGCACGAGGGCATCAACGAGGCGGGCTCGACGGCCAGCTTCATCGCGGCCGGCACGGCGTACGCCACGCACGGCGAGCCGATGATCCCGCTGTACATCTTCTACTCGATGTTCGGCTTCCAGCGCACCGCCGACGAGCTGTGGGCGGCCGGCGACCAGATGGCGCGCGGCTTCCTGCTGGGCGCGACGGCGGGCCGCACCACGCTGAACGGCGAGGGCCTGCAGCACGAGGACGGGCACTCGCTGCTGATCGCGGCGACGAACCCGGCGGTGGTGGCGTACGACCCGGCGTTCGCGTTCGAGATCGCGCACATCATCGAGAACGGCCTGCACCGGATGTACGGGGAGAAGCAGGAGAGCGTCTTCTACTACCTGACGGTCTACAACGAGCCGATCCTGCAGCCGGCCGAGCCGTCGGACGTGGACACCGAGGGCCTGCTCCGGGGCATCTACCGGTACTCGCCGGCGCCGGAGACCACGGGCGCCAAGGCGCAGCTGCTCGCGTCCGGCACGGGCATGCAGTGGGCGCTCAAGGCGCAGCAGCTGCTCGCCCAGGACTGGGGCGTGGGCGCCGACGTCTGGTCGGTCACGTCGTGGACCGAGCTGCGCCGCGACGCGGTGGAGACCGAGGAGCACAACCTGATGCACCCGGGCGACACCCCGCGCAAGCCGTACATCCAGCAGAAGCTGGAGGGCACGCAGGGCCCGGTGGTGGCGGTCAGCGACTGGATGCGCGCGGTGCCGGACCTGATCAGCCGGTGGGTGCCGAACGACTACACGTCGCTGGGCACCGACGGCTACGGCATGAGCGACACCCGGCACGCCCTGCGCCGGCACTTCCACGTCGACGCGGAGTCGGTGGTGGTGGCGACGCTGCGCCAGCTGGCGCTGCGCGGCCAGGTGCCGACGCACGTCCCGGCCGAGGCGGCCAAGAAGTACGCGATCGACGACGTCAACGCCGCGCCCGTGGGCGAGACCGGCGGCGACAGCTGAGGTGAGGAGGCGGGCCGGTCGGCCCGCCTTTTCCCGGCCCGGCGTAACTGATATAACCGGTTACATGAGGCTGACGCACCCGGACGGGCAAGTGTTCTCGTTCGACGCGGGCGCCCTGTGCCTGGAGCTGGCCTGCACCACGGGCGGCGAGGGCTTCCGCGCCCGGTTCGAGGTGCTGCACACCCCGGCCGACCTGGTGCGCTGGGCCGCCACCAGCCGCCTCGGCGACGCCGCCGCCGGGGCGACCGCCACGGAGGCCGATCTGGCGCTGGTCAGGCGGCTGCGGGAGGCGGTGTGGACGCTGGCCTGGGCCACGGCGACCGGCGACCCGGCGGACCCCGCCGTGATCGGCGTCGTCAACGAGGTGGCCGCACTCCCCACCCCGATCCCCCGGCTGACCGACGGCCGGGCGGTCTGGGCCGGCGTCACCGGGGCCCACCTCGCCGCCGCCATCGCCCGGGACGCCGTCGTCACGTTCGGCACCGCCGCGCGCGAGCGGGTGCGCCGCTGCGGCGGCGAGCGGTGCGCGCTGATCTACCTCGACACCTCCCGGCCGGGCAACCGCCGCTGGTGCTCCATGGAGCGCTGCGGCAACCGGGCCAAGGTGCGCACCCACCGGCGGCGGGACGGCGGCACGTGAACACCGAGGAGATGCTGCGCTGGCGCATCGAACGGCACCTGCTCGGCAGCGAGCGGGCGACGGACCCGGTCGACGTGGCGCGCCGGGTGAGCGGGGTGCACGCCCAGGTGGCGGCGTCGGCCGCGGAGGCGGTGCGGCTGCGCACGACGGTCGACGCCGACCTCGACGCCGGCCTCGACGCCGCGCTGTACGAGCGGCGGACCCTGGTGCGCACGTGGGCCGCCCGCGGCACCCTGCACCTGCTGCCCGCCGCCGACCTGCCCGCGTGGGTGGCCGCGATGAGCACCCGCACCCGCGAGACGAAGAACTCCTGGCTGAAGTACCACGGGGTGACCGCCGAGCAGATGACCCGGCTGATCGCCGCCGCCCCGCACGTGCTCGGCGGCACCCCGCTGACCCGCGAGGAGCTGGCCGGCGCGCTGATCGCCGACCTCGGCGACGATTCCCTGCGCGGGCCGCTGACCCAGGGGTTCGGGGCGATCCTCAAGCCGCTGGCGTTCCGGGGGCTGCTCTGTTCGGGTCCGCCGCGCGGGCGCAACGTGACCTTCGTGGCGCCGCGCGCCTGGATCGGCGAGTGGGACGACGTGCCGGTCGACGACGCGATCGACACCCTGGCGCTGGCCTACCTCGGGGCGTACGGGCCGGCCGACGCCGCGGAGTTCGCCCGCTGGTTCGACCTGGCGCCCCCGCTGGCGAAGAAGGCGTTCGCGCGGCTCGACATCGTCGACACCGGGGCCGGGTTCGTGCCGCCCGGCATCACCGTCGGCAGCGCCGACACGGTGCACCTGCTGCCGGCCTTCGACCCGTACACCGTGGGCAGCCTGCGGCAGCTCGACACCGTGAGCACCGGTCCCCGGGCCGCCGTGTCGCGGCCGCAGGGGTGGATCTCCCCCACTCTGGTGGTGAACGGGCGGATCATCGGCACGTGGGAGGCGGACGCGGCGACGGGCGTGCCGGCGGTGACCCCGTTCGGGAGGTTGCCGGCGGCGGTGAGACGGGCCCTGCCGGAAGTGACGATAACCCGCTAACCTCCGAGGGATTTTCGCGTTCCGACAGGAGGCAGGGCGTGACCGCAGTCGAACCGGACGCGACACCGGCGGCCCTGCTCGAACCCACCACGCCCGTGCGGCGCAGCTGGATCGGCCTGCTGTTCGCGGCCAACCTCGGCCTGTGGATGGTGTTCTTCACCCCCGTCCAGGTGCTGCTCGCCCAGCAGATCGAGGACATCCACCCCACCGGCAAGGAGGCCATGCTCGGCCTCGTCACCGGGCTCGGCGCGCTCGTCGCGATCGTCGTCAACCCGCTCGCCGGGGCCCTGTCCGACCGCACCACCCTTCGCCTGCGCGGCCGCGACTACGGCCGCCGCCACGTGTGGACGGTCGGCGGGCTCGTCGTCGCCGGCGGGTCGTGCCTGTTCCTCAGCGTGCAGGACACCGTCCCCGGGGTGGTGCTCGGCTGGGTCGGCACCGCGGCCGGCCTCAACGCCATGCTGGCCTCGCTGACCGCGGCCGTGCCCGACCGGGTGCCCGTGCTGCAGCGCGGCGGCGTCTCCGGCTGGATCGGCATCCCGCAGTCGCTCGGGCTGGTGCTCGGCGCCGCGCTCACCACCGCGGTCGTCACCGGCGTCGGCAGCGGCTGGCTCGTCATGGCGCTGTGCCTGGTGGTGCTGGCGCTGCCGTTCGCGCTGCTCACCCCCGACGACCCGCTGCCGCGCGGGCACCACCCGCGGCTCACCGCGCGGGCGCTGCTCGGCGGCCTGAAGGTCGACCTGCGAGCGAACCCCGACTTCGCCTGGGCATGGGGCACCCGGTTCCTCGTCCAGCTCGGCAACGCGCTCGGCACGCTCTACCTGCTCTACTTCCTCACCGACGAGGTGCAGGTCGCCGACCCGGAGACGGGCCTACTCGTCATGATCCTGCTCTACACGATGGGGATGGTCGCCACCGCCGTCGTCGCCGGGCGGCTGTCCGACCGCTCCGGCCGGCGCAAGCCGTACGTGCTGTGGTCCGGCGCCGCCATCGCCGCCGCCGCGTTCACCCTCGCCATCTGGCCGGTGTGGCCGGCGGCGCTGGTCGCGTCCGTGCTGCTCGGCGGCGGGTACGGCATCTACCTCGCCGTCGACGCCGCGCTCATCACGCAGGTGCTGCCCGCCGCCACCGACCGGGCCAAGGACCTCGGCATCATCAACATCGCCAACGCCGCCCCGCAGGCGCTCGGCCCGGCGATCTCCGCCCCGATCGTCGTGTACCTGGGCGGCTACTCGACGCTGTACGCGGTCACCGCCGTCGTCACGCTGCTCGGCAGCACCCTCGTCGTGAAGATCAGGTCGGTCGACTGAGCAGGTAGCGCCGCTCGGCGGCGTTCTGCGTGCGGGCCGCGGCGCGCTCGTACCAGGCGCGGGCCCCCGCCGCGTCCCCCGCCAGCTCCAGCAGGTGCGCGCGCACCGCGTCGGCCCGGTGGTGGTCCAGCCCGGCCGCGTCGAGCCCGGCGAGCGCCCGCTGCGGGCCGTGGACCATCGCCACCGCGACCAGGCGGTTCAGCGTCACCATCGGGCCGGGCGCGACGGCGTGCAGCAGGTCGTACAGCACCAGGATCTGCCGCCAGTCGGTGTCCTCCGGGCGGCCGGCCTCGTCGTGCACCGCCGCGATCGCCGCCTGCAGCTGGTACGGCCCGGCGGCGGCGCCCCGCAGCGCGCCGGCCAGCAGCGCCGAACCCTCGGCGATCGCGGCGTGGTCCCACCGCGTGCGGTCCTGCGCGGCCAGCGGCACCAGCGCCCCGTCGGCCGTGGTGCGGGCGGGGCGGCGGGCGTCGGTCAGGAGCATGAGGGCGAGCAGCCCGGCGACCTCGCCGTCGTCCGGCAGCAGCCGGTGCAGCTCGCGGGCCAGCCGGATCGCCTCCGCCGCCAGCTCGGCGCGGTGCAGGCTGTCGCCGGAACCGGCCGTGTACCCCTCGTTGAAGATCAGGTAGAGCACCTGCCGGACGGCCGCGAGGCGCTCGCCCCGCTCGGCGTTCGGCGGCGGCGCGAACGAGGCCCCGCGCAGCTTCGCCTTCGCCCGGCTGATGCGCTGCGCGACGGTCGCCTCCGGCACCAGGAACGCCCGGGCGATCTCGGCGGTGGTGAGGCCGCCGACCGCGCGCAGCGTCAGGGCGACCTGCGACGCCTCGGTCAGCGCCGGGTGGCAGCACAGGAACTGCAGGGTCAGCGTGTCGTCGGACGCCGCCGCCGGGCCGGGCGCGGCCAGGACGGCGAGCGACTCCTCCCGGCGGCGCCGGGCCGCGTCGCTGCGCAGCGCCTCGATGCGCCGCCGCGACGCCACGGTGACCAGCCAGGCGCGCGGGTCGTCGGGCACGCCGTCGACCGGCCACCGGGTCGCGGCCGCGAGCAGCGCCTCCTGGGTGGCGTCCTCGCACGCCGCGAAGTCGCCGTAGCGGCGGACCAGCGCGGCGGTCACCGCGGGCGCCTGCCGCCGCAGCTCCTCCTCGACGGGCGTCACGACCAGGCCGCCGCCCCGCCGCTCAGGTCGCGGACGGGACGCACCTCGACCGAGCCGTCGGCGGCCTCCGGGATCCGGCCGGCGATCTCCACCGCCCGCTCCATCGACGCGCAGTCGACCAGGAAGAACCCGGCGAGGACCTCCTTCGCCTCGGCGAACGGCCCGTCGGTCGGCGTGAGCGCGTGCAGCCGCACGCCGCCGTCGGCCAGCGACTCGGCGGCGACCAGCTCACCCGACGCGGTCAGCTCGCGCTCCAGCTCGGCGTACGCCGCCAGCGCGTCCTGCATGCCGGCGGGGTCGGCCGCCGCCCACACGGCCCGCGAGGCCGGATTGCTGTAGAGCAGGATCACGTACTTCATGACCCGAGTAGTACACGACGCCGGCGCCGGCCGGTGCCCCGAGCAGTGTCCGGGGCACCGGCCGGCGCGGCGGGTCACCTACGCGGGCAGCGTCCAGCGCTGGTTCGCGCCGCCGAAGCAGTCCCAGATCTGCAGCCGGGTCCCGTTCGCGGAGCTGTTGTTGCTGGCGTCGAGGCAGCGCCCCGAGGCCGGGTTGCGCAGCGTGCCGTTGGCCTGCGCCTGCCACACCTGCGCGCCGGTGCCGTTGCAGTCGTAGATCTGCACCGGCGAGCCGTTGGCGGTGCCGGCCGCGGCGATGTCCAGGCACTTGCCGAGCGCGGCGATCGTGCCGTTGCCGTTGACCGTCCACCGCTGGGCGGCGCTGCCGTTGCAGTCGTACAGCTGCACGGCGGTGCCGTTGGCGCTGGACGCGCCGGCGACGTCGACGCACTTGCCGGCGACACCGGTGATCGTGCCCGTGCGGCCGCCCGGCTGCTGCGTCGGCGGGGTGGTGACCGGCGGCCGGCCGTTCGTGGCCACCTCGAACATCGCGCTGACCAGCGAGTTGGCGCCGGTGGCGTCCTGCGACAGCTCCCAGTTCATGACGCCGCCGGCGTTCGCCAGGGCCCACTGCGTCTTGCGCCGGACGGTCGGCAGGCCGTTGTAGCACTGCTGCGCGCCGTTGGCCTGGATGCAGTCCACGTTGGCGTTGGCCGGGTTCATGGCGACGATCTGCGCGTACGTCAGGTACCCGGGCCGGCTGTAGAACGGGATGCCGACGACCGCCTTCTCCTTCGGCAGCCCGCGCGCCTTCCAGGCGTTGACCTGCTGGATCGTCCAGTCGTAGCCGGCGTGCGGGGTGCCGCCGTCGTACGTCATGATGTTCAGCCAGTCGACCACCCCGAACACGGCCGGCTGCACGCCGTTCGCGGTGCCGCCGCCGGAGACCACCGCGGCGGTCAGCAGCTTGCCGCGGGCGTGCAGCGCGTTGCCGAGCTGGGTCATCAGCGCGGTGAAATTAGTGCCGGACTGACCGGGATCGGGATACTCCCAGTCCATGTCCACGCCGTCCAGGTTGTACGCCGACACCAGGTTGAGCAGGTTGTTGACGAACGTGGTCCGGCTGGAGGCGTTCGCGGCCATCTGCTCGAACGCGGAGTCGTTGCCGTCGTTCCAGCCGCCGACCGCGATGGACACCTTCACGTTGTTCTGGTGGCCGAGGCTGACGAGCTGGCGCAGCTTGTTCGGGTCCGGCACGGCGGTGATCGCGCCGCTGCCGCCGCTCGGCAGCACGAACGCGTAGTTGATGTGGGTCAGCTTGCTGTACTGGATGCCGGCGACGTTGCCGGCCCACGACGGCTGGTAACCGACGCTCTTGAACCCGTTCGGCAGCACGGCCGCCTGCGACGTGCCGGACGCGGCGAGCGCGACGACGGTGCCGGTCGCGGCGACGACGACGGCGGCGGCACCGGCGAGCAGCGCCCGGCGGCGGCGGCGCGGGCGGGGGGCGGGATCGGCCTGGGGGGCCGGGGGCGATGGGAAGGACATCACAGACCTCTCGGGACGCGCGGGGGGCCGCGCAATCTCGCGTCGGGCGGGGGCGTCCCGGCGCAGGCCGTAATGTTAAGAGCCTTTATTAAGACCTTTCAATAAAGCCTGATGGTTCCGCAACTTATCTCTCGCTTAAGGACAGACGACCCTGCACCGCCGCCCGGCTCGGCCGCCGATCAGGCCCGCTCCTTCACCTCCCGGCCACACGACGGGCACGCCCCCACCACATACCGCCGGGTCGGAATGTCCTCCGGCCGCATGCCGAAGGCAGGCCGCGCCATGATCGGGTCGTCGCGGACGTCCTCCACCGGGACGTCGTCACGGCGGCACGGCAGGCACGTCAGGGTCATCGCCTCGCGGTCGCTCATGCCGCAAGCGTCCGCGGACCGGGAACCATCCCACGGACGCGCGGTGCGATCACCGGTCACCACGGTCGGCAGCCCGACACCGACGGGCCCGCACCCCGGCGTGCGGGTGCGGGCCCGGAGGGCGTGCGCGTTACAGCGGCAGCCAGAGCGACAGGACCGCGGACGGCTCCCAGCCCGGCAGCGACGTGTGCGCCTGGCGGGCCTGGTAGCGCCCGCCGCCGTACGTCACGACCTGCCCGACCGCGTACGCCGTGTACGGCACCCAGGCGGTGCCCGACGGCGGCGCGGTGGTCACCGGGGGCTTGGTCGTAGGCGGCTTGGTCGTCGGGGCGGTGGTCGCCGGGGGCTTCGTAATGGGGCCCGCCGGGGGCGTGGTGGCCGGCGGGCGGGTCCCCGCTGCCGCCTCGATCATCGCCGTGAGGCCCGAGTTGGCGCCGGTGGCGTCCATCGCGAGCTGCCAGTTCATGATGCCGCCGGCGTTCGCCCGGGCCCACTCGGCCTTGCGGCGCAGGGTCGGCAGGCCGTTCCAGCACTCGTTGGTGCCGTTGATCGTGGCGCAGTCGCGGGTGGCGTTGGCCGGGTCGCGGGCGATCAGGTCGGCCAGCGTGAGGTAGCTGGGGCGGCTGTAGAACGGCACGCCGACGACCGCCTTCTCGCGCGGCAGGCCGCGGTCCGTCCAGTACGTGACGGCGTCGACCGTCCAGTCGTAGTTGGCGTGGGGGGTGCCGCCGTCGTACGTCATGATGTTGAGGAAGTCGACGTGGTCGAACACGGCCTTCTGCACGCCGCCGCCCTGCAGCTTCGCCGAGACCGCCGCGGTCAGCAGCTTGCCGCGGCTCTTCATCGCCTTGCTCAGCTCGCCCATGAGCAGGGTGAACCGTTCCGCCGAGGGGCCCGGGTCGGGGTACTCCCAGTCCATGTCGACCCCGTCGAGGCCGTACTGGTCGACGAGCCCGGCGAGGCCGGTGACCAGCCGGGTGCGGCCGGCGGCCGTCGCGGCGAGGGTCTCGAACGGCGAGTCGTCGCCGTTGTTCCAGCCGCCGACGGCGATGAGCACCTTGACGCCGGCCGGCCGGGCGCGCTGCAGGATCTGGGTCAGCTTCGCCGTGTTCTCCAGCGGCTTGAGGGTGCCGTCGGCGTTGGGCCGCGCGAACGAGTACATGATGTGGGTGAGCCGGGTGTACGGGATCGCCGCGGCGCTGCCGCCGGACGAGGTGGCGTACCCGACGCTCTTGAAATCGGCCGGCAGCTCCGCGGCGGCGGAGGTGCCGGTGGCCGACAGCGCGAGGGCGGTGCCGGCGGCCGCGACGCCCAGGGCGGCGACGCCGGCCACGAGGGCGGTGCGCACGCGACGAGAAGACATCTCGGACCTTCCTGGCCGGGGGGTCACCGCCCGTGGGGGCGAACCGGCCGGATCCGAATGTTAGGACCCTTTACTACCGCGCCTCAATGGGCACCGGACGCCTTTTCCCGGCCGTTCATTGAATTAAGGTCCGTCAATGAAGAACGCCTGTGATCGGCCTTATCCGCTGCTTAACACGCGCGGAGGGGCCCGCATCCGGCGTGGATGCGGGCCCCTCGGGTGTCGCGGCTACAGCGGCAGCCAGAGCGCCAGCACGTTCGGCGGCTCCCAGCCGGGCAGCGAGGTGTGCGCCTGGCGGGCCTGGTAGCGGCGGCCGCCGTACGTGACGACCTGACCCACGGAGTACGCGGTGTACGGCGCCCACGCGGTGCCCGACGGCGGCTGCGTGGTCGGCGGGGTCGTCGGCGGCCGGGTGGTCGGCGACGTCGTCGGCGGGCGGGTCGTCGGCGCCGTGGTCACCGGCGGCTGGCCGCCCGTCGCCACCTCGTAGATGGCGCTGACCGCGGAGTACTGGCCCGTCGCGTCCTGGCTCAGCTCCCAGTTCATGATGCCGCCGGCGTTCGCCATGGCCCACTGGGTCTTGCGGCGGATCGTCGGCAGGCCGTTGTAGCACTCGTTCACGCCGTTGATCACGACGCAGTCGCGGTTGGCGTTGGCCGGGTCGCGGGCCACCAGCGAGGCGAACGTCTGCCAGCCGGGTCGGCTGTAGAACGGCACGCCCAGGATCGCCTTCTCCTTGGGCAGGCCGCGGCCCTTCCAGAAGTTGACGGCGTTGATCGCCCAGTCGTAGTTGGCGTGGGGGGTGCCGCCGTCGTACGTCATGATGTTGAGGAAGTCGACGTAGCCGAAGACGGCCGGCTGCACGCCGTTGGCCGTGCCGCCCTCGCTGACGACCGCGGCGGTGAGCAGCTTGCCGCGGCTCTTCATCGCCGCGCTCAGGTCGCGCATGAGCAGCGTGTAGTTGTCGCCGGAGGCGCCCGGGTCGGGGTACTCCCAGTCGATGTCGACGCCGTCGAGGTTGTACTGGTTCACGACGTTGACCATGCTGCTCACGAACGTCGAGCGGCCCGACGCGGACGCGGCCAGGGTCTCGAACGCGCTGTCATTGCCGTCGTTCCAGCCGCCGACGGCGAGCAGCACCTTGACGTTGTTCTGGTGGCCCAGCTGCACGATCTGCTGCAGCTTCGCGGTGTTCTCGATCGGCTGCAGCGTGCCGTTGGCGTTGGGCAGCGCGAACGAGTAGTTGATGTGGGTCAGCTTGCTGTACTGGATGGCGGTGGCGCTGCCGGACCAGGACGGCATGTAGCCGACGCTCTTGAAGCCGTTCGGCAGGACGGCGGCGTTCGACGTGCCCGACGCGGACAGCGCCAGGGCGGTGCCGGTGGCGGCGACGGCCAGGGCGGCCGCGCCGGCCAGGAGGGCGGATCGCAGGCGGCGAGGGGGCATCTCGACCCTTCCGGTACGGGGGTGGGGGCACCGATATGTTAAGACTCTTTATTAACAAAGTTCAATGGTCGGTCCGGGGTCAGCCGAAACCGGCTCGCCGCCGCCCGTAGGCTGGGCGGGTGACTGTTCGTGTACGTTTCGCCCCGTCCCCCACCGGCATGTTCCACGTCGGCGGCGCCCGCTCGGCGCTGCAGAACTGGATCTACGCCAAGCAGCAGGGCGGCGTGTTCGTGCTGCGCATCGAGGACACCGACGCGGCCCGTAACCGCCCCGAGTGGACCGAGGGGATCCTGTCCGCGCTCGACTGGATCGGCATCACCCGCGGTTCGTACGAGGGTCCCCACTACCAGTCGGCCAACGCCGGCGAGCACCGCGCCGCCGCCGCGCGCCTGCACGCCGACGGCCGCGCCTACTACTGCGACTGCGCCCGCGAGGCTGTCCAGGCCCGCACCGGCTCGCAGTACCAGGGCTACGACGGCTTCTGCCGCGACCGCGGCCTCGAGGCCGGCGAGGGCCGCGCGCTGCGCTTCCGCACGCCCGACACCGGCGCCACGGTGGTCGTCGACCTCATCCGCGGCGAACCCACCTTCGAGAACTCCACCATCGAGGACTTCGTCATCGCCCGCGGCGACGGCTCGCCGGTGTTCCTGCTCGCCAACGTCGTCGACGACATGACCATGGGCATCACCCACGTCATCCGCGCCGAGGAGCACCTGCCCAACACCCCCAAGCAGCAGCTGCTGTGGGAGGCCCTCGGCGTCAAGCCGCCCGTGTGGGCGCACGTGCCCGTCGTCGTCAACGAGAAGCGCCAGAAGCTCAGCAAGCGGCGCGACAAGGTGGCGCTGGAGGCGTACCGCGACGAGGGCTACCTCGCCGCCGCGATGCGCAACTACCTGATGCTGCTCGGCTGGGCGCCGTCCGGCGACCGCGAGATCGTGCCGTGGGAGACGATCGAGGAGGAGTTCCGGCTGGAGGAGGTCAACCCCTCCCCCGCGTTCTTCGACGAGAAGAAGCTGCGCGCGTTCAACGGCGAGTACATCCGCGCCCTCACCCCGGACGAGTTCGCCGCCGTCTGCGCCCCGTGGCTCACCGGCACCGGCACCATCCCGGCCCCGCCGTGGCGCCCGGACGCCTTCGACACGGCCGCGTTCCTCGCCGTCGCGCCGCTCGCCCAGACCCGCATCGCGGTGCTGTCCGAGATCGTCCCCAACGTCGACTTCCTCTTCCTCGACGAACCCGCCACCGACGAGGCCGCCTGGGCCAAGGCCATGAAGGACGGCGCCGCCGACCTGCTCGACGCCACCACCCAGGCCTTCACGGCCCTCGCCGACTGGTCCGCCGAACCGCTGAAGGCCACGCTGGAGGCCGTCGGCGCCGAGCGCGGGCTCAAGCTGGGCAAGGCGCAGGCGCCCGTGCGGGTCGCGGTCACCGGCCGCACCGTGGGGCTCCCGCTGTTCGAGTCGCTCGAGGTCCTGGGCCGCGAACGCACCCTCGCCCGGCTGGCCGCGGCCCGCGCCCGGCTGAGCTAGACCCGTCCGCCCCGGCGCCGCGGCCCGCCCGCGGCGCCGGGGCGCTACGGCCTCGGGGTCCGGCGGAGGAGGAGCGCGGCGCCGGTGGCGCCGGCCGCGACCAGCACGGCCGCGCCCACCAGCCACGGCCAGACCGGCGCGTCGTCGGGCTCGCCCGCCGTCAGCGCGCCCGGAGCGGGGCCGGCACCCGTGGGTACGGCGGCCGGCGCCGACGCGCTGGGCGCCGCCGTGGGAGCCGCATCCGTGGGTGCCGCCGTGGCCCCCGCCGCCGGTTCGGTCAGCGTGAACCGCACCGTGCCCTTGATCGGGTGCCCGTCGCTCGACCCCAGCTGGTACGCCACCGCGTACTCACCGGCCGCGCCCGGCGACCACGGCACCGTCACCGTGCTGCCCTTCACCCGCGGCGCGCCGCCGCCCGCGTCGGCGCCGCCCGGTCCCGTCACCGTGACCGTGAGCGACTCCGCATTCACCTTCGCGAGGAATCGCAGCGTGATCGTCTCGGGCGCCTCGGCGACCCGGGCGCCCTTCTCCGGCGTGCTGCCGGTGAGTGAGTTGTGCGCCCACGCAGGGTTGCCGAAAAGCAACGCGGAAAGTGCCCCCAAGGTGACTGCCAGCAGGACTTTTGTCATTCTCATGACGCTGTACCCCACGCCCGCCTCCGCATCGGTACTATTCGGCAGCTGATCTACATCCACTGATAGGTCGCGCCCCGATCCCAGATAGTTCCAAATCCCGCCACGGCGGGATGCGGCCCGGTCCGGATCGGGCGAATCTTGACCTCACGGGGCGGTCGGATCAGCCGAAGAAAACGTGACGGCGCGAGGCCATCCATCGAACGGGGCGAGGAGGTCGGGCCATGATCCGAGGGGTGATCCACAGGATCGCCGCGGCCGCGGGGGCGCTCACCGCCACTGCGGCGCTGCTGCTCACCGCGACCCCGGTGGCCGCGTCCGCCGCACCGGCCGCCGCACTGCCCGTGGCCGCGCTGCCCGCCGCGTCCGCGCCGCTCGCCGCGCCCGCCGCGTCCGCGCCGCTCGCCGCGCCCGCCGCGTCCGCGCCGCTCGCCGCGCCCGCCG
>NZ_BOOY01000038.1 GCF_016863475.1 Spirilliplanes yamanashiensis | reverse complement strand
CCGCGCCCGCCGCGTCCGCGCCGCTCGCCGCGCCCGCCGCGTCCGCGCCGCTCGCCGCGCCCGCCGCGCCGAAGAAGGGCGCCAAGCCCGACGCCGTGACCGTCACCGGCGCGAAGGCACCCGAGGGCCTCACGGTGACCGCCGAGGCCGACCCGGAGCTGTTCGCCTCCCTCTACGGGCAGGTCAGCTGGCTCGCCGAGGCGGCGCCGCAGATGGCCGCGCCGAAGAAGGACAAGCTCGGCGACCGGTACACGCTCACCGTCCTGGTCAAGGGCGCCCCGCAGCAGGTGTACCAGCTGTACCCGCACGCCACCGGCGGGCCGAAGGCGTACCGGGCGGCGAAGCAGCCGAAGGGCAGGACGACGGCGGGCTGGTTCTACGGCCGGCTGTCCATGTCCGAGACGCTGCGCCTCAGCGGCGTCGCGCTGCCCGAGAAGCGGGACCTGATGACCGGCGGCATCGGCGGCGGCGAGCGGGTGGCCGCGCCGGTCATGCCCGACTACAACCGCGACGTCGACGAGTTCGTCACCGAGCTGCGTCAACTGGTCCTGCTCAACGGCGCCGTCGTGCTGACGATCGCCGCCGGCCTGGCCGGCATGTCGTACCTCATCCGCCGCAAGGTCTAGGCCCGCCCGGCGGCGGCCGCGACGAGCGCGACCAGGTCGTCCACGTCGGCCTCGAAGTCGGCCGCCGGGTCCGCCGGCGGGTCCGGCGCCGCGCCGGTCACCTCCCCGGTCGCCCGCCCGAGCAGGTACGACGCCCACAGCCGCGCCAGCCGCGGCACGTCGGCGGCGGCCACCCCCGCGTCGTGCAGCGCCCCGCGCAGCGCGGCGGCCAGCCACGACGCGGGCGCCCCGGCCGCGGGCCGGGTCAGCAGCAGCGGGAACGCCCCGGGGTGCGCCTGCGCCACCCCCCGCACCGCCCGGGCGAGCGCCCGCAGCCGGTGCCGCCAGTCCCCGGGGTCGTGCGCGGACCGCTCCCCCAGCTCCAGCTGCAACAGGTCCACGAGCCCGTCGAGCAGCGCGTCCTTGCCCCCGACGTACGGGTACAGCGCCATCGACGTCAGCCCGACCCGCTCGGCCACGGCCCGCATCGACACGGCCCCGAGCCCCCGCTCGTCCACGAGCGCCAGCGCCTGATCCAAGATGAGCCGCCGCCGGTCGTCCACCCCACCACGGTGCGCGCAAACCACCCCCACCCCCACCGAACACGCCGACCCGAAAGAAGGACGAACCCGCAGCCCGAGCGAGGGAAGAGGTCGCAGCCCAGGCGAAGGTCGAAGGCGCAGCCCGCGAGAAGGACGACCACGCACGCCGAAGAAGGGCGAGGGCGCAGCCGAGAGAAGACCGAGCACGCCAGCCCCGGGAGCAACCAAAGTCGGCTGACGCCGCCGCGGTGTCCGGCGCCGAGGACGGTCAAGCGAAGCGTGGACCGCCCGCAGGCGCCGGAAACCGTGGTGAAGCGGCGTCAGCCCGGAGGAGCGAAGCGACGACCAAAAGGTAGAGCGACGACCAGCAAACTCAGCTCAGCACCAGCGGCCTGGAGGCCTGCCGCGGCCCACCGCGCGCCGCCGTGGCCGCACCGCCCCGTGCAGGTGCGCCCCGGCCCACCCCTGCCGTTCGGTCATGCAGCCGCCGCGGCTGCCCGGCCCCGGTTCGTCCTCGAGGGGCGTGGCGGGCTCGTCGAGGGCGGCGTCGGCCGGCGCGCCGTCGGCGCGCAGCTGGTCGGTCTCCCGCTCCATCCGTACCCTCCTTCGCCCGCTTCGTCGTCCGGTCCCTCGGCACCAGAACCTTACTGTTTAGGAACCTGTCAGTGGTGACGGTCCCGTGTCGGGGTTCGTCATTGTGGCCGAGGCGTACCGCTCCTAACGAGCCACCGCCCCGGAACGGTCCGGCAGACGGGTGAGCAGTGCGAGGGGCGGTACGACGGCGAGGGCGAGGAGCCAGCCGCCCACGACGTCGGTGGGCCAGTGTGCCAGGAGCATGACGCGGGTCAGTCCGACGAACAGCGCGAACGCGGTGGCCAGGACGGCGAGCAGGACCCGGCCGCGGGGTCGCAGCCGGGGCCAGAGGAGCAGGGCGGCGGCCAGGGCGGCGGCGGCCGCGTTGCTGGTGTGGCCGCTGGGGAAGCCGTTGGTGTGCACCTCGACGAAGCCGCCGGTGGGGCGGGGGCTGTGCAGCCACAGGTGCATGAGGGACCAGAGGATCGGGATGACGGCGGTGACGGCACCGGTGAACAGGGCGTCGCGGCGCCGGCGGCGGGCGTGCAGCACGAGAGTGGCGACGGCGCCGGCGGCGAGGTAGAGCCAGGTGACGGCGATGTCGGTGGCGACGCGGACGACGGCGATGAGGTCGGGGTGCCGTTCGCCGTACCCCCGGAAGGCCGCGCTGATTGCGGTGTCGGCGGCCTGCAGCGGTCCCCACTGGCCGGCGTCGAGGGACAGTAGGGCAAGGAACGCTGCGGCGGCGAGGGCGGGCACCCGACGCATGGTGTCATGCCGGGGCGCCGCGGGGGCGCACGGGCGTGGCAGGCTGAGGGCGTGGCGGACGAGGAGAGTGCCGAGGTGGGCGGCCCCCTGGCGGCCACGCTGCGCCGGATCGAGAAGTCCGCCGGGGCGCTGGCGTCGGCGTCGGTGGCGCGGATGGACGAGACGCTGCCGTGGTTCAAGGGGTTGCCGGCGGATCAGCGGGCGTGGGTGATGCTGGTGGCGCAGGCGGGCGTGCGGTCGCTGGTGGAGTTCCTGCGCACCGGCGGTGACGGCGACGGCGGCGACAGCATGGGCCAGGAGATCTCGGACGAGGTGTTCGCGGCGGCGCCGCGGGCGCTGGCCCGGTCGATCACGCTGCAGCAGACGGTGGCGCTGATCAAGGTCACGATCGACGTGACGGAGCACCAAGTGAGCCAGCTCGCGGCGGCGGGCGAGGAGGACGCGCTGCGCATGGCGCTGCTGCGGTTCTCGCGGGAGATCGCGTTCTCGGCGGCGCGGGTGTACGCGCGGGCGGCGGAGTCGCGGGGTTCGTGGGACGCCCGGTTGCAGGCGCTGCTGGTGGACGCGCTGCTGCGCGGGGACTCGCCGGACGTGCTGGCGAGCCGGGCGGCGGCGCTGGGCTGGACGGACCGGCCGCCGGTGGTCGTGGTGGTGGGCCGCACGCCGGGCGGGGAGACGGCGGCGGTGCTGCACGCGGTGTACCGGGCGGCGCGCCGGGCGCACGTGGAGGTGGTGGGCGGCGTGCACGGCGACCGGCTGGTGCTGGTGGTGGGCGGCGCGACGGACTCGAAGGACGCGGCGGGGCGGCTGCTGCCGGGCTTCGGCGAGGGGCCGGTGGTGGTGGGTCCGGGGGTGCCGTCGCTGGATCACGCGACGGAGTCGGCGCGGGCGGCGCTGGCGGGGTTCCGGGCGGCGGCGGCGTGGCCGGAGGCGCCGCGGCCGGTGGCGGCGGACGAGCTGTTGCCGGAGCGGGCGCTGGCGGGCGACGCGGAGGCCCGGCGGGTGCTGCGGCACGACCTGTTCCAGGCGCTGGTGAAGGCGGGCGGCGGACTGCTGGAGACGCTGGACGCGTTCTTCGCGGCGGCGGGGGTGCTGGAGAGCGCGGCGCGGGCGCTGTACGTGCACCCGAACACGGTCCGGTACCGGCTGAAGCGGGTCGCCGAGGTCACGGGGTTCTCGCCGCTGGAGGCGCGGGACGCGTACGCGTTGCGGCTGGCGTTGACGATCGGCCGGTTGGAGCCGGGCGGCCCGCTGGCGTGACGCACACAACCCGTTTGTGAGAACCCCACAAACGCGGCTGTTGGAATTGGTGCCTGGCAGTACCAGCCTACTGATCAGTCATCGTGAAGAGTCGAACTCGTGCTCGCCGTACTCTCGCCCGGCCAGGGTTCCCAGAAGCCCGGCTTCCTCGCCCCGTGGCTCGAACTCCCGCATGCCGAGGCCCGGCTGCGCTGGTGGTCGGCCCTCGCCGGGGTGGACCTGATCCACCTGGGCACCGCCGCCGACGCCGACGAGATCAAGGACACCGCCCGCACCCAGCCGCTGCTGGTCGCGGCCGCGCTGCTGGCGGCGGAACACCTGCCGATGTACGACGTGCAGCTCGCGGCCGGTCACTCGGTCGGTGAGCTGGGCGCCGCGGCGCTGGCCGGGGTGCTGCCGGCCGAGGCGGCCGTGACGCTGGCCGGGGTGCGCGGCCGGGAGATGGCCGCCGCCTGCGCGCTGGAGCCGACCGGCATGAGCGCGGTGCTCGGCGGCGACCCGGCCGAGGTGGTCGCGGCGATCGAGGCGCACGGGCTGCACGCGGCGAACCGCAACGGCGCCGGGCAGATCGTGGCGGCGGGCGCGCTGGGCGCGCTGGAGAAGTTCGCGGCGGAGCCGCCGGCCCGCACGCGGGTCATCGCGCTGTCGGTGGCGGGCGCGTTCCACACCCCGTACATGGCCCCGGCCGAGCAGGCGCTCGCCGCCGTCGCCGCGGGCATCAGCCCGGCCGACCCGCAGCGCATCCTGGTCTCCAACTTCGACGGCGCGTCCATCGCCAACGGCCGCGAGATGCTGCGCCGGCTGGTCCGCCAGGTCACCGCGCCGGTGCGCTGGGACCTGTGCATGAAGACGCTGGCCGACCTGGGCGTGACCGGCGTCATCGAGCTGCCGCCGGCGGGCACGCTGGCCGGCCTGGTGAAGCGCGAGCTCAAGGGCTCGGGCATGCCCGAGATCGTCACCCTGAACACGCCCGACGACCTGCCCGCCGCCCGCGACCTGATCGCCCGGCACGGGGTGGCGCCCAGCCACGAGCCGACCCCGATGTTCCGCGTCGTGGTCTCCCCCGGCGCCGGCACGTTCCAGCCGGCCGAGGGCCTCGAGGAGGGCGACGAGGTGCGCTCCGGCCAGGTCATCGGCCAGGTCACCAGCCGGCAGGGCGGCGCCGACGTCAAGGCGCACGACACCGGCGTGCTCACCGAGTGGCTGGCCAACCACGACGACCCGGTGGCCCCCGGCCAGCCGCTCGCCCGCATCGGAGGTTCGCTGTGACCATCGGCTCGAAGATCGTCGCGATGGGGCATTACCAGCCGTCGCGCGCGGTCAGCAACGCGGACCTGGCGGGGGTGCTCGACACCAACGACGAGTGGATCCGCGACCGGGTCGGCATCGCCAGCCGCCGCATCGCCGACAGCGAGACGGTGGCCGACATGGCCACCGCCGCCGCGGAGAAGGCGCTCGCCGCGTCCGGCCTGGCCGCCGCCGACATCGACCTGGTGACGGTGGCGACGTGCTCGTCGATCGACCGCTGCCCGAACGTCGCCACCCGCGTCGCGGCCCGGCTGGGCATCACCGCCCCGGCCGCGTACGACCTGAACACCGCCTGCTCGGGCTTCTCGTACGCGCTGGGCACCGCCGACCACGCGGTGCGGGCCGGGGCGTCGCGCAACGCGCTGGTGATCGGCGCGGAGAAGCTCTCCGACATCACCGACTGGACCGACCGCACCACCGCCGTGCTGTTCGGCGACGGCGCGGGCGCGGCGGTCGTGACGGCCACCGCCGAGGGCGAGCAGGCCGGCATCGGGCCGGTGCTGTGGGGCTCGGCGCCCGACAAGGGCGACGTGCTGAAGATCGAGGGCTGGCAGCCGTACATCAAGCAGGAGGGCCAGGCGGTCTTCCGCTGGGCCACCACCGCGCTGGCGCCGTTCGCGGCCGAGGCCTGCGCCCGGGCCGGCGTCGACCCGAGCGAGCTGGCCGCGTTCGTGCCGCACCAGGCGAACACCCGGATCATCGACGGCATCGTGAAGCGGCTCGGGCTCGGCCCGGACGTCGTGATCGCGAAGGACCTCGTCGAATCCGGCAACACCTCGGCGGCGAGCGTGCCGCTGGCCCTGTCCAAGCTGGTCGAACGCCGCGAGGTGCCCGCGGGCGCCCCCGTGCTGCTGTTCGGCTTCGGCGGCGGACTCACCTACGCCGGGCAGGTCGTCCGCTGCCCGTGACGGCAGCCGGCCCGCCCGCGATCGACACCACCACCATCGAAAGGACCACCACACATGGCAACGCGTGCTGAGATCACCTCCGGCCTCGGCGAGATCCTCGAGGAGGTCGCCGGGGTGAACCCGGACGACGTCGCCGAGGAGAAGAGCTTCACCGACGACCTGGACGTCGACTCGCTGTCGATGGTCGAGGTCGTGGTGGCCGCCGAGGAGAAGTTCGGCGTGAAGATCCCTGACAACGAGGTCCAGAACCTCAAGACCGTCGGTGACGCGGTCTCCTACATCGAGGCGAATTCCTGACCATGAGTGGCATCGACGTCGTCGTCACCGGGCTCGGCGCGACGACCCCGCTGGGCGGGGACGTCGCGTCCACCTGGGACGCCATGCTCGCCGGCCGCTCCGGGGTGAGTGCTCTCACCCAGGAGTGGGCCGCGCAGCTGCCCGTGCGCATCGCGGCCTCGCTCGCCGTGGACCCGTCCGAGGTCATCGAGCGGGTCAAGATGCGCCGGCTGGACCGGTCCGAGGCGATCGCCCTGATCGCCGCCCACCAGGCGTGGGCCGACTCGGGCCTCAAGGACTCCGGGATCGACTCCGAGCGGGTCGCGGTCAGCGTCGGCTCCGGCATCGGCGGGGCGCAGACCCTGCTGAACCAGGACGACATCCTGGAGGCCCACGGGCCGCGGCGGGTCAGCCCGCACACCGTGCCCATGCTCATGCCGAACGGCCCCGCCGCCTGGGTGGGCCTGGAGCTGAACGCGAAGGCGGGCGTCCACTCGGTCGCCAGCGCCTGCGCCACCGGCGCGGAGGCCCTGGCCCTCGGCCTGGACATCATCCGGTCCGGCCGCGCCGACGTGGTCGTGGCCGGCGGCACCGAGGCGGTCATCCACCCGCTGCCGATCGCCGGGTTCGCCGCCATGCGCGCCATGTCGACCCGCAACGACGACCCGGAGCGGGCGTCCCGGCCGTGGGACAAGGGCCGTGACGGCTTCGTCCTCGGCGAGGGCGCGGGCATCCTGGTGCTGGAGCGGGCCGACCACGCGGCCGCCCGCGGGGCCCACGTCTACGCCCGGCTCGCCGGCGCCGGCATCACCTCCGACGGCTACGACATCGTGCAGCCGCACCCGGAGGGCCTCGGCGCGGTCCGCGCCATCCGCAAGGCGATCGAGGACTCCGGCGTCTCGGCCTCCGACATCACCCACGTGAACGCCCACGCCACGTCGACGCCCGTCGGCGACATGGCGGAGATCGGCGCCCTGCGCGCCGCGGTGGGCGACCACCCGATCCTGACCGCCACGAAGTCGATGTCCGGGCACCTGCTCGGCGCGGCGGGCGCGCTGGAGTCGATTGCCACAATCCTGGCGATCCGGGACAGCATGGTGCCCCCGACCATTAATCTGGACGATCCGGAGGACGGGCTGGACCTCGAGGTGGCCGCCCACAAGGCCCGCCCTCTCGACATCCCGGCCGCCCTGAACAACTCCTTCGGCTTCGGCGGGCACAACGTGGCCCTCGTCTTCACCCGCGCGTGACCCCTCTCGATGCGACCCAGGAGAGTGCAGTGACCACGACCTCCGCCAGCACGGACCAGCCGGCCGCCGACCACCGCGACCCCGAGCTGCGCCTGCGCGGCCTGTTCGACGCCGGCACCCTGCGCCTCGCCGGCGCCCGCGACAACTCCGGCGTCCTCTGGGCCCGGGGCGAGGTCGACGGCGCCCCCGCCGTCGCGTTCGCCACCGACGCCACCACCATGGGCGGCGCGATGGGCATGGACGGCTGCCTCGACGTGGTCGACGCCATCGACACCGCCGTGCGCGAGCACGTCCCGGTCATCGGGCTGTGGCACTCCGGCGGCGCCCGGCTCGCCGAGGGCGTCCTCGCCCTCGACGGCGTCGGCCGCGTCTTCGCCGCGATGGTCCGCGCGTCCGGCCGGGTGCCGCAGATCAGCGTGGTGCTCGGCCCGGCGGCCGGCGGCGCCGCGTACGGCCCGGCGCTCACCGACATCGTCATCATGAGCAAGGCCGGCCGGATCTTCGTCACCGGCCCGGAGGTCGTCCGCAGCGTCACCGGCGAGCAGGTCGACATGGAGCGCCTCGGCGGCCCCGAGCCGCACGGCCGCCGCTCCGGCGTCGTCCACATCACCACCAAGGACGACGCGTCGGCGCTGGAGCAGGCGCGGGCGCTGACCGCGCTGCTCGGCCGCCAGGGCCGGCTGTCGCCCGCCGACGTCGCCGACCAGACCGAGGGCCACGACCTGACCAAGGCCATGCCGGCCGAGGCCAGCCGGGCGTACGACGTCAAGCCGGTCATCAAGGCGCTGCTGGACGCCCCGGGCGTGGAGCTGCACGGCAAGTGGGCGCCGAACGTGGTCACCACGCTGGGCCGCTTCGCGGGCCGCACGGTCGGCGTCATCGCCAACAACCCGCTGCGCCTGGGCGGCTGCCTCGACGCGGCCAGCGCCGAGAAGGCGGCCCGGTTCGTGCGCATGTGCGACTCGCTGGGCGTGCCGCTGATCGTGCTCGTGGACGTCCCCGGCTACCTGCCGGGCGTCGGCCAGGAGTGGGAGGGCGTGGTGCGCCGCGGCGCGAAGCTGCTGCACGCCTTCGCCGAGGCGGTCGTGCCGCGGGTGACGCTGGTGACCCGCAAGGCGTACGGCGGCGCGTACATCGCCATGAACTCCCGCTCGCTCGGCGCCACCGCGGTCTACGCGTGGCCGAACGCGGAGATCGCGGTCATGGGCGCCAGCGCCGCGGTGAACATCCTGCACCGCAAGAAGCTGGCGGCGGTCCCGCCGGAGGAGCGCGAGGAGCTGCGCGCCACCCTGATCGAGCAGCAGGTGCAGACGGCGGGCGGCGTCGGCCGCGCGCTGGAGATCGGCGTCGTGGACGACGTGATCGAGCCGGAGAAGACCCGGCTGCGCATCGCGGAGGCCCTGGCGAACGCCCCGGCCGCCCGCGGCGAGCACGGCAACATCCCGCTGTAGGCGGGCGCACGCACGGCGAGGCCCGGACCGGTCGGTCCGGGCCTCGCGCTGTGCCGGGGTTCAGATGCGGACCCGGACACCACGGGTCAGACGGCGGACGATGCGCTTCAGCACGGGATCACTCCTTCCATGGCGACGGGGCGGGGGTCCGGCCGGTCAGCGGCCGGAGCGGATGGCGCGGGACAGGCGGCGAAGGCGACGGAGCATCCGGATCACCTCCCCGCTTCGGTCGGGGCCGGGGCGGCCAGGGCCGTCTCGAGCAGCAGCCCGAGGGTGCTGAACAGCAGGCCGGCGGCCACCGGTGCGACGACCAGCACGCCGACGACGAACTCGGCGGCGTTGCCGGCGAACAGCGCGGCGAGCAGGTCGTGGGCCGCGTACCAGAAGACGAGCCCGGACAGGGCGAGCAGGCCGAGGCCGCAGACGAGGCTGAGCGCGCCGTAGAGGGCCAGCCCGCCGGGCCGGGCCCGGCCGCGCACGGCGGCGCCGAGGGCGGCACGGGCGCGCGGGCCCAGGTCGGGCTCGTCGAGCAGGTCGGCGAGCGCCCAGTGGCCGTCGACCTGGAGCACCGGCGCGAGGTTGACGGCGATCTCGGCCAGGCCGAGGACGGCCAGCCGCCACGCCACCGCGGTGAGCAGCACCGACGTGGACAGCTGGGCGGTGATCGCCAGCAGGCTGAGGGTGACGACGTCGACGGCGAGCCCGGCCAGCGCCTGGGTGACGCGCGCCCGCCGGGGCAGGGTCAGCGCCTCGGTCGAGTCGACGTAGAAGGAGATCGCGCCCCAGTAGAAGCCGAATCCGGCGCGCCGCGACCGGCGGCCGTAGTGCGCGAGGGCGACGGCGTGCGCGAACTCGTGGAGGGCCGAGCAGGCCAGGCCGATGCCGATGCCGAGCAGGGCGTCGAGCACGGGATGCGCGGAGACCTGCGGACCGGCGGGCCGGCCCGCCAGCAGCGACCAGGCGCCGGCCACGACGAGGGCGCCGAGCAGCACCCGGGCGGGCCAGGTGGCCAGCAGCGGCACGACGCGGCGGGCGCACCACTGCGCGGGCCGGTCGATGCCGGCGATCTCGATGCCGGAGCGGGTGACGGCGACGCGCGGCGGGGCGGCGGCGACGGGCGACGGCGCGGCGGGGTCGCGCAGGATGCCGAGTTCGGTCATCTCGCTGACGAGGCCGGGGCCGTTGGGCGCGCCCAGCCGGTCGCCCAGCTCGCCGGGGCCCGGGTCGTCGACCAGGAGGTCCGGCAGGTCGGCGGCGCGGGGGTGCTCCAGCAGCACGGTGTCGCCGTCGGGGGCGGCGATGACCAGGCCGCGCCGGCTCACCCGCCACTCGACGTCCGTCGCGAACCGCACCAGCCACCACCCCCGATCATCACGCTGTGTGACGAGAAGTATGGCGGGTCGGCGCATTATCCTGTCAAGATGCGCTAATCAGACATTCGGGTGGGACTCAGCGTGACGACCGGTCAACGGATCCGGCCGGTCGGCGGCCCCCGTCCGGATGGGGAGGCACCGGTCCCGCCACCGCGGGAACATCGGCCGCGCGCGCCGCGTCGAAGGATCGGACGACCGACGAGCTCAGGGCAGGCGACACCGTGCAGGCCGACACGGACCTCGACGGCATGGTGGACCGGACCGGGGCCGAGCACGACGGCGTGCTCGACTCCGACGGCACGGGGTCGACCTGGTGATCGGGGGCCCGGCCGCGTACCTGTCGCCGGCCGGCGACGACGGCACGGACGCACTGGCGATGGACGACGACTGACCCGCGCGGAACGGCGTCGCCCGCCCTGAAAAAAATTCTCACCGGCTCTGGGCGGCGCCGTGCCCGGTCACATAGGCTCCACGCGGGAACCGCTCGATGCGCCTACCCGGCGCCGGAGCGGGAGGGTGTCCTCATCGGGCGCCGCCCCCGGATGGGATCGGCATCGGGATGCGCCGTGGGGGCGCTCCCTCCTCCGCCCGGGCCGACGCGGCTCTCCGGCCGGGCGTTCCGCCGACCGGAGACCTCATGCGCTTCGTCCCGCGACGATTCCTGCCGCCCGCCGTCCTTCTCGCCGCGACCGCCCTGCTCGGCACGATGCTCGTCACCGCCGCCCCGCCAGCCACGGCCGCGCCGGTCACGCCGGCGTTCGGGCCGGCCGTCGACGCCTACGCCGCCTACGCGCCGCAGCGCACCTGCGACCCGACGGCCAAGCCCGGCGTCGTGGACGTCCGCGACCTGCTCAACCGCACGTACGGCACGCACAGCTCCGGCATCGGCCGCGCCTGCAGAACCAACACGAGCGAGCACTACGAGGGCCGCGCCCTCGACTACTCCCTGAACGTCACCCGGCCCGCCGACGTCACCGTCGCCAACGACGTCCTGGCCTGGCTGCTGGCCACCGACCGGCACGGCAACCCGCACGCGATCGCGCGCCGCCTGGGGGTCATGTACATCATCTGGAACAAGCGGATCTGGCGCGCCTACCGCCCGGGGTGGGGTGCCTACAGCTGCGACGGCACGCCCAGCGGCTGCCACACCAACCACATCCACATCAGCTTCAGCTGGGCCGGGGCGCGCCGCCAGACGACGTGGTGGACGGCGCGGCCCTGACCGCGCCGGGTCAGCAGGCGGTGCGGGGCAGCCCGCGCACCGGCACGGGCGACCGGCCGGTCGGCTTCGCCCGGCCGGTCAGCACGTCGGCCAGGCCGGCCATCGACGCGGGGCTCGACGAGTAGGTGGCGACCAGCACCGGGGAGTCGGACTGGGCCAGCAGGTACGGCGTGTCCATCGCCACCGTCACGGCGGCGCCCCGGCTCAGGTCGGTGACGGTGTCGCCGTACCCGACGAGCCGGATCTCGGCGGCGCCCGCGGCGACGACGTCGGCGCCCGCGGCCTGCAGCGCCTTCACCAGGTTGGCGCGGGCCTGCTCGCGGCCGCCCGCGGCGGTGACCATGACCTTGCCGGCCGGCAGCAGCCGGGCGCAGCGGCCCTTCAGCACGGTGACGGCGGAGGTGGCGACGGCGCGGGCGGCGGCCTGGTGGCCGGCCGAGGCCAGTGTGTCGAGGGCGGGCGCGGGCCGGTCCAGGGCGAAGCGCTGGGTCAGCACCCGGGTGGCGGCCTCGACGAGCCGCTCGCGCTTCAGCGCGCCGGTGCGCAGGCCGTCGAGGATGCCGGCGTGGGCGGCGCCGACGTCCGGGGGCATGAGCAGCAGGTCGTTGCCCGCGTTGAGGGCGCGCACGGCGGCCTCGCCGGCGGGCCACTTCATGGCGGGCTCCATGTTCATGGCGTCGGTGACGGCCACGCCGGTGAACTTCAGCTCGGTGCGCAGCAGGTCGGTCATGACCTTGCGGGAGAACGTGGCGGCGACGCCGGAGTCGACGGCGCGCACGTCGAGGTGGCCGGACATGACGAAGCCGGCGCCCGCGCCGATGCCGGCCCGGAACGGCGGGAGGTCCTGCCGGTCGAGGGCGGCCCGGCTCTGGCTGACGACGGGCAGGGTGGTGTGGCTGTCGGCGGTGGTGTGGCCGTGGCCCGGGAAGTGCTTGATGGTGGACGCGACGCCGCCGGCCGCCAGGCCGCGCACCGCCGCGGCGACCTGCGCGGACACCACCTTCGGGTCGTCGCCGAAGGAGCGGGAGCCGATGACGCCGCTGCCGGCCGGGCCGAGCACGTCGGCGACGGGGGCGAAGTCGACGTTGACGCCCATCGCGGCCAGCTCCTCGCCGGCGGCCTTCCAGGCGGCCTCCGTCTGGGCGGGCCGGTTCGCCGCGCCGACGGCCATCGCGCTGGGCAGGGCGGTGACGCCGGTCTTGACCCGGGTGACGACGCCGTACTCCTGGTCGGTGCCGACGAGCATCGGGGCGCTGCCGGCGGGCAGCCGGGCCGCGGCGGCGCGCAGGCCGTCGGTGAGGGCGCGCACCTGCTGCGGGTTGTCGACGTTGGTGGTCGGCTGGTTGGTGCCGGTGGGGTCGTCGGCGGAGAACCCGACGAGGATGAGCGCGCCGAGCCGGTACCGCGCCACCATCTCGGCGGGCGTGGCGACGTCGCCCAGCTCGCGGTTCTTGGCCGCGGAGGCGTCGCTGACCTTGTCGGCCGCGCTGCCGTACGCGTACGGCATGAGCACCTGCCCGGCCAGGTCCTCCTCCGGCAGGGTGGCCACCAGGGCTGCGGCGCGCTCGGCGGGCGTGCCGGTGGGCGCCGGGGTGGCGCTGGCGGGCGGCGGGGCCACCGACGGCGGCACGACGGCCGGCGGGTCGGCCGGTTCGTCGTCGCCGCACGCGGTCAGCAGCAGCAGCGGGACGGCGGCGAGGGCGACGGCGGCACGCAGGGACATGCGGATCATTCGATCAACTCCCGCCGGTGACGACAAATCGGCCGGCGCCGCCGTGGCCTAGCCGACCCGGGTCAACAGTGTCACGGGTGCGCCGTCGCCGGCGTACCGGTAGGGCTCCAGCTCGGCGTCCCAGGCGGTGCCCAGGGCCTTGTCAAGGGCGTGCTGGAGCGCCTCGGGGGCCCGCGCGGACGCCATGATGGCGCGCAGCCGGTCCTCCCCGAGCTGGATGTCGCCCGAGGCGCCCATCGTGCCGTGGAACAGCCCGCGGCCGGGGACGTGCATGAAGCGCTCGCCGTCCACGCCGGGGCTGGGGTCCTCGGTGACCTCGAAACGGATCATGGGCCACTGCCTGAGGGCAGCAGCCAGCTCGGCGCCTGTGCCGGGGCTTCCGGTCCAGCCGCACTCCGACCGCCGGGCGCCGGGATCAACCGGCTGGGCGGTCCACTGCAAAGTGACCGGCGCGGTCAGGACGCGCGCGATCGCCCATTCGACGTGTTGGCACACGGCGAGCGGGGTCGAGTGGACGTATACGACGCCACGCGTTGGCACGGTGACCTCCCGGAGACCGAGGTGCGTCTTCCCCTACGACCTCGACCGCGGTTGATCGTGTCTCATGATGCCGGGTGGTGCGGACGGTGCGCCAGTGAAACGGCGATATCGTCTGCAACCTCGGGGCGTAGTGGCACATCGGTAACAACGGAGGGGGAACCCGCGGCGGAACGGCCCGGGGCGCTCTCGTGTAAAGTTCACTCGGCGCCTGCTGCGCGCCGTTTCCCAGAAACTTCTCAAGGAGTACCGCCGTGGCGAGCAACACCTCGAAGACCGCGCGCGCGTCAGTCCGCGCCGGCCAGGCCGGCCAGGGCGGCGCCCTGAGCGTGCTGGGTGAGTACAAGTACCTCATCCCGCTCAACAAGGGCCGGCACGCGTACGTGCGCAACCTGACCAACGGCAAGACCACGCACCTGAGCACCTCCAGCGACGCCTTCGTCGAGGAGATCCGGGTGCTGGCCGGTGCCGGTCACGGCGCCAAGATCCGTGCCGAGATCCAGTCGCTCAACTCCGCGCACCCGGCCGACGGCTGGGACGCCACGGAGAAGCGCCTCGTCGACGCGGGCGTCTTCGAGGGCTGAGCACGCGCACAGCGAAAAACCCCGGGGTCTCCCCCCGGGGTTTTTTCATGCGCGCAGCTCGACGCGGCCGGTGTCGAGGTCGTAGACGGCGCCGACCACCTCGGCGGAGTCGCCCACCACGTCGGTGAGGAACCGCACGGTGCGCTCGACGTGCGCCCGCATGGCGGCCGCGGCCACGTCGGGGGCGTCCGCGGGCACCTCGGCCACCGCGGGGGCGATCTGGTCGATCAGGTACGCCAGGGCGCCCGGCGGCCGCACGCCGGCGGCGACGGCCTCCACGGTCGACGCCACGGCCCCGCAGCGCTCGTGGCCGAGCACCATCACCAGCGGTACCTTGAGGGCGCTGACGGCGAACTCGACGGACCCGAGCACGGCCCGGTCGAGCACGTGCGCGCCGGAGCGCACCACGCAGATCGAGCCGAACGTCTGGTCGAAGATCGCCTCCAGCGGCACCCGGGAGTCGATGCAGCCCACCACGACGGCGTGCGGCGTCTGTCCGCCGGAGGCGGCGGCGGCCGCGCCGACGTCGTGCCCGTGTTCGGGGCGGCCCTCGACGAAGCGGCGGTTGCCCTCCAGCAGGGCGGTGAGGGCGGTCGCGGCGAGCGTGGTCGTCATGGCTAGAGGTTGCCGACGGGACGGCCGGGACTCAAGGGATGTGCGAGGCAGCTCACCTCACCGATCCTGCCAGTCGGGACTCGTCCGGGGGGACCGCTTCGATCTTCGCTGTGGCTTTTCCGTGCGGCAGGCGTGATGCTGGTTACCCGTGGGTACAACGGGGGCCTGAACGGCGGAGGTGCCCATGCGAACGATGTCGGAGGTCCGGCTGTCCGACGGCGTGCGCCTGCACGTCGAGGTCTCGGGCCCGGCGGAGGCCGACGCGACGGTCGTCATGCTGCACGGCTGGTGCCACGACCGGCGCACCTGGCACCGCCAGGCGGCGGCACTGCCGGAGGCGCTGGGCGGCGCCACGGCCCGCATCGTCGCCTACGACCAGCGCGGCCACGGCCGCTCCGGCGCCACCCACCTGCGCTCGGCCACCCTGGAGCAGCTCGGCGACGACCTGGCCGCCGTGGTCGACGAGGCCGCCCCGCGCGGGCCGGTCGTGCTGGCCGGGCATTCGCTCGGCGGCATGGCGATCATGGAGTACGCGCACCGCCACCCGGAGACGTTCGGCGCCCGCGTCGGCGGCCTGGTCTTCGTGGGCACCACCGCCGAGGGCCACACCCACACCCGGTACGGGCTGCCGACGCCGCTGGCCGGCGTGCTGCGCACCGCCGAGACGATGGGCGCGGGCGTGCTGGCCCGCTGCGGCGCCTGGCGCCCGCACCGCGCGGTGCTGCCGGCGTTGTCGCCGGGCGTGCGCTGGCTGCTGTTCGGCGACGAGTACGAGTCCGCCGACCTGGACATCTGCCTGCGGGCGCTGGGCCGGGCGTCGCTGCGCTCGATCGGCGGCTTCCGCACGTCGGTCGGCGCCCAGCTCCGGCTGGACACCCTGGCCGCGCTGGGCGACGTGCCGGCGGCGGTGCTGGTCGGCGACAAGGACCGGCTCACCCCGCCCGCCTGCGCCCGGTCGATCGCCGACGCGCTGCCGGGCGCCGCGCTGACCGTCGCCGAGGGCGCCGGGCACATGCTGATGATGGAGCGCCCGCAGCTGGTCACCGACGCCCTGGCGGACGTCGTGGCCCGGGCGACGGCGAGCGGCGAGTGGCAGACGGGCTACGAGCAGGCCGCCTGAGGAATGTGACGCGGCGCGGCGGCGTCGACATCGAGCGGCGGCCGGAGGTAGGTTCGTCAGCCGGTCTTTTTTCCACGGCCGCTGACATTCCGGAAGGGCACCCTTGAGCGACACCGTCCTGCAGCAGGAGATCGCGGTCGAGCAGCAGCACGTGGACCGCGTCTACGCGCGCCTGGCCCAGCTGCGGACGGACGCCACGCGCGCCGAGAAGGAGGGCTACAAGGTCTCCTCGGCGGGCACGTTCGGCGCCCTGGTCGAGCGCGACGCGATGGTGTTCCACGCGGCGCGCCGCCGCCGGGCGCTGGACAGCGAGCACGAGGGCCTGGTGTTCGGCCGGCTGGACCTGGCCACCGGCGCCGTGCACCACGTCGGCCGGCTGGGCATCCGCGCCGAGAACGCCGAGCCGCTGGTCGTGGACTGGCGGGCCCCGGCCGCCGCCGCGTTCTACCGGGCCACCGCGGCCGAGCCGGAGGGCGTGGTGCGCCGCCGGATGATCCGCTCGGCGGGCGAGCGCGTCGTCGGCATCGAGGACGACCTGCTCGACCCGGACAACGCCCCGCCCGGCATGCGGGTGGTCGGCGACGGCGCGCTGCTGGCCAGCCTGTCGAAGGCCACCGGCCACGGCATGCGCGACATCGTCGCCACCATCCAGCGCGAGCAGGACGAGGCGATCCGCTCCCCCGCGTCCGGCGTGACGATCGTGTCGGGCGGCCCGGGCACCGGCAAGACGGCGGTGGCGCTGCACCGGGCGGCGTACCTGCTGTACTCCGACCGCAACCGGTTCGCGGGCGGCGGCATCCTGGTCGTGGGCCCGTCCGGGGTGTTCGTGGAGTACATCGCCGCGGTGCTGCCGTCGCTGGGCGAGGACAGCGCGACGCTGCGGTCGCTGGGCTCGCTGGTCGAGGGGTACGACGCCACCCGGGTCGACCCGACGCCGGTGGCGGCGGTCAAGGGCTCGCTGCGGATGCGCACGGTGCTGGAGCGGGCCGCCCGCGACGCCGCGCCCGGCCAGCCGACGGAGCTGCGCCTGCTGTACCGGGGCACCCTGCTGCGGCTGGACGCGGAGACGCTGCGCCGGATCTGGCAGAAGGCGCTGCCGAAGGGCGCCCGCCGCAACGAGGTGCGCCGGGCCGGCTTCGACGGCGTCTTCGACGCGCTGTGGGCGCAGGCGCGGTCGCTGCGCATCGGCGGGCTGCCGGAGCGCCGCGACTTCGAGGAGGAGCTGGCCGACCGGCCGGACTTCCGCGACTTCCTCAAGGCGTGGTGGCCGCGGCTGGCGCCGATCCACGTGCTGCGCTGGCTGGCCGACCCGGCCCGGCTGCGCCGCTACGCCGGCGGGGTGCTGTCCCGCGCCGAGATCGAGCTGCTCGCCGGGGCGTTCGACGGGCCCGCGACGATCGCCGACGTGGCCCTGCTCGACGAGATCGACGAGCTGATCGGCAAGCCGCGCCGGCCCCGGCCGCGCAAGAACGCGAACCCGTTCCACGTCATCGACGGCATCCAGGAGGTCAGCACGTACGCCGACCGCCAGCGGGCCGCCCGCGCCGCCGACACGGCCCGCCCCGACGACTACCGCGAGTACGCCCACGTGGTGGTGGACGAGGCCCAGGACGTCTCGCCGATGCAGTGGCGGATGCTGGGCCGCCGCGGCCGGTTCGCGTCCTGGACGATCGTCGGCGACGCCGCCCAGACCGCGTGGTCGGGCGAGGCGGCCGAGCTGGACCGGGCGCGGGACAAGGCGCTCGGCGGCAAGCGCCGCGCCACGTACACGCTGACGACGAACTACCGGAACTCGGCGGAGATCTTCGCGGTCGCCGCGTCGGTGATCCGGGCCGTGCTGCCGGACCTGCCGCTGCCCCGCGCGGTGCGCAGCACCGGCGTGGACCCGGCCGACCTGGTGACCCGCGCCGGCGACCTGCCGGACGCGGTCCGCGAGGCGGCCGGCAAGCTGCTCACCGAGGTCGAGGGCACGGTGGGCGTGGTGACGCCGGTGCCGCGCCGCGACGAGGTCGCGGCCTGGCTGGCGGGCACCGCGGACCCGCGCCTGCAGGTGGTGACGAGCCTGCAGGCCAAGGGCATGGAGTACGACGCCGTGCTGCTGGTCGAGCCGGGCGAGATCCGCCGCGACGGCCCGTCGGGCGTCCGCACGCTGTACGTGGCGCTGTCGCGCGCCACCCAGCGCCTGGTCACCCTGGGCACGGACGCGCACTGGCACCCCTGATGGACGCCGCCGCGCCGGCGGCCGTGCTGACCGGCCTGGGGCTGCCGCCGGAGGACGTGCCGCCGCCCGCGCGGGTGCCCGCGGGGTGGCGGCCGGCGGGCGCTGCGCGACCGGGACGGGCGGGTGCTGTGGAGCTGCCCGGCTGCCGCTCGGTACACCGGTTGCCGGACGCGACCCTGGCCACGGACGGGGCCGACGCCGTGCTGGTCGGCGACGCGGGCGACGAGCGGTGGCGGGCGCCCGGCCCGGTGGGGTTCGTGCACGAGGTGGTGGCGTGGGCGGCCGGGGGCGCCGGGCGCGACGTGCGCACCGGCGCCCTGCTGTGGTCGGTGCCCGGCCTGCGGCCGGACCTGTTCCCGGGGCGCGTCGCGGGCTTCGACGAGCGGGACGGGATCCTGCTCGTGGCGGACCACGACGAGCTGCGGGCGCGCTAGGGCCGGATCGCCACCGCGGTGTACGGGGTGGTCGGCGTGGGCGGGGTGGTGAAGCGGGCGTTCGGCAGGTAGAACCGGCCCCGGTACTCGGCGATCGTGGTGGGCACGTCGAACCGCGGGTCGGTCAGGTAGCGCACCAGCCGCCCGGCGGTGCCGTCGCGGTTGAGGCGCAGCTCGGCGACGCGGTTGAGCCGGTTCTGCACGACCCAGAGGGTGCGGCCGCGCAGCCAGAGGCCGTCGCCGTTGCGCAGGGCGTTGTCGTCCAGGCCGGTGAGGCGCACCTCGGTGGCCACGCCGCGGTAGGTGACCCGGAACAGCTTGCCGACGTTGCCCTGGACGACGAGCAGCGCCCGGCCGTCGGGGGTGCGGGCGATGCCGTTGGCGTTGTTGCCGGTGGTGTAGGCGATGTCGCCGGTGAGCGGCACGGTGCTGACCCGGCCGCGCTGGACCCGGTACAGCTGCGGGTTGACGGAGTCGGTGAAGAACGCGCCGCGCGGGGTGAGGATCACGTCGTTGACGAACGAGGTGCCCTCGACGAAGTCGAAGGAGTCGAGGAGGCGGCCGGTGCGGCCGTCGACGAGGCGGCCGTCACCGCCGGAGCCGCCGGCGACCCAGAGGCGGCCGCGCCGGTCGACCTTCATGCCGAGCGACTGGGTGCCGGGGCCCTGGCTGATGACGGCGCCGCGGCCGGTGCGCAGGTCGACCCGGTAGATGTCGCCGTCGACGCGGGAGCCGAAGAAGGCCCAGCTCTTGAGGCCGGTGGCGATGCCCTCGGGCTGGAAGCCGTCGGGCAGGGCGATCGTGGTGGGGAGGCCGTGGCCGCCCGGGTGGGCCGCGGCGGGGGCCGCGGGGGCGGTCAGCACGCCGAGCGTCGCCGCGGCGGCGACAATGGCGAGGGTACGACGGAGCACGGCACTGTCCTTCCGGCGTTTCGGTTTCCGTTGACGTTCGCAGCATGCCCCTTCCGGGCGGGTTCCGCAGCGGGCATCCGATTGCACACATAGCGATGTGAACATATATTGGCCGGGGCGTGGCGGCGGGACGGAAGGTGAAGCGCATGGGCGCGGGGCACGATCACGGGGCGCAGGCCGCCCGGGCCGGCAGCCGCCACCGCGGGCGGCTCGTCTGGGCGTTCGTCCTGCTCGCGGTGTTCATGCTGGCCGAGGGCGCCGCCGCCCTGCTCACCGGCTCGCTGGCGCTGCTGTCCGACGCCGGGCACATGTTCACCGACGTGCTCGGCATCGGCATGGCGCTGGCCGCCATCACCGCGGCCGGCCGCGCCGCCGCCGACACCCAGCGCACCTTCGGCCTCTACCGGCTGGAGGTGCTCGCCGCGCTGGCCAACGCCGTCCTGCTCAGCGGCGTCGCCGTCTACGTGCTCGTCGAGGCCGCCCGCCGGTTCACCGACCCGCACGAGATCCCCGCCGGGCCCGTCCTGCTGGTCGCCACCGCCGGGCTCGCCGTCAACGTCGTCGCGTTCTGCCTGCTGCGCTCCGGCGCCCAGGAGAGCATCAACGTGCGCGGCGCGTACCTGGAGGTGCTCGGCGACCTGCTCGGCTCCGTCGGCGTCATCGCGGCCGCCGCCGTCGTCTGGCTCACCGGCTGGTGGTACGCGGACCCGGTCATCGCCGTGGCCGTCGCCCTGATGATCCTGCCCCGCACCTGGAAGCTCGGCCGGGCCGCCCTGCGCATCCTCGTCCAGGCCGCCCCCGAGCACCTCGACGTCACCGAGGTCCGCTCGACGCTGGCCGCCGTCCCCGGCGTCTGCGACGTGCACGACCTGCACGTCTGGACGCTCACCTCGGGCATGGACGTCGCGTCGGCGCACCTGAGCCTCGACCCGGCCGCCGAGCTGGGCACCGTGCTCGCGGGCGCCCGGGAGGCGCTGCACGCCGAGTTCCGCATCGACCACGCCACCCTGCAGGTCGAGCCGGTCGGCGCGGGCGCGTGCGATTCGGTGAGCTGGTAGTCGCGTCGGTTCCCGGGGAAGCCGCAGCTCAGGTGGGGCGTTGAACAGGGCGTGACCACCGACCTGCTGGACATCCGGCGCATCTACGTCGAGCCCGAGGCGGCCGCCCTGCCCCGCGGCAAGGAGGTCCTCGCCCGCTTCCCGGACGCCCAGCGGGTCGAGGTCGAGAGCCACCTGCGCATCCCCGAGCTGTACGGCGACGAGGCCAACGTCGCGCGCTGGGTGCGGATCAAGCGCGAGGCGCTCGTGCTGGGCGTCAAGAAGTCGCTGACCGCGCGCCCCAACGGCCGGTCCGCCGACTTCATCGCCCCGTCGACGGCCAACGGCTGCGCGATGGCGTGCGCGTACTGCTACGTGCCGCGCCGCAAGGGCTACAGCAACCCGGTCACGGTCTTCGCGAACATCGACAGGATCGCCGGGTACGTGCAGCGCCACGTCGGCCGCCAGGGCGTCAAGCCGGCGCCCAACGAGTGCGACCCGGTGGCCTGGGTGTACGACATCGGCGAGAACTCGGACTGCTCGCTGGACGCCCGGATCAGCGACAACGTGCGCGACCTCGTCGAGACGTTCCGGTGGCTGCCGACCGCCAAGGCGAGCTTCGCCACCAAGCACGTCAACCGCGACCTGCTGAGCTGGGACCCGCAGGGCCGCACCCGCATCCGGTTCTCGCTGATGCCGCAGCGCGACGCCAAGCTGCTCGACATCCGCACCTCCCCGATCGCCGAGCGGATCGCCGCGATCGACGACTTCGTGGCGGCCGGCTACGAGGTGCACGTCAACTTCAGCCCGGTGGTGGTGCGCGACGGCTGGCTGGCGGACTGGGCGGAGCTGCTCGACCAGCTGGACGCCGGCGTCGACGCCGCGACGAAGGACCAGCTCGCGGCCGAGGTCATCTTCCTGACCCACAACGAGAAGCTGCACGAGGTCAACCTCGGCTGGCACCCGAAGGCCGAGGAGGTGCTGTGGCGGCCGGACCTGCAGCAGCTCAAGCGCTCGCAGAGCGGCCAGTGGAACGTCCGCTACCGCACCGGGGACAAGGGCCGCCACGTGGCGGCGCTGACCGACCTCATCGCCGCCCGCACGCCGTACCTGCGCGTCCGGTACGCCTTCTGACACTTCCATCAAACTCATGTGATGTATTCTGCGGGCGTGGCACCGCCCGGCCGGGCCGTCCCGGCGTTCGCCCGCCTCGCCGCCCACCCGCTGCGCTGGCGGCTCCTCACCGCGCTGGCCGCCGGCGACCACCGGGTGCGCGAGCTGGTGGCGCTGGTCGGCGAGCCGCAGAACCTGGTGTCCTACCACCTGCGGCTGCTGCGCGACGACGGGCTCGTCATCGCCACCCGCAGCACCTTCGACGGCCGCGACACCTACTACCACCTCGACCTCGACCGCTGCGCCGCCGCGCTCGCCGACCTGGGCGCCGGCCTGCACCCCGCGCTGCGCCCGCCCGCGCCGGCCGCGCCGGTCCGGCTGCCGCACGCGCCCCGCGTCGCCGTGCTGTTCCTCTGCACCGGCAACAGCGTGCGCTCCCCCATCGCCGAGGGGCTGCTGCGGCACCGCACCGGCGGCCGGGTCGACGTCACCAGCGCCGGCACCCGGCCCGCGCCGCGCCGCGACCCGGACGCCGCCCGGGTGCTGCGCGACGACTTCGGCGCCGAGCCGCCCGCCGGGCCGCCCCGCGACGTCGGCACGCTCACCGGGCAGCGCTTCGACGTCGTGGTCAGCCTGTGCGACCGCGCCCGCGAGGCGGCCCCCGACTTCCCCGGCGACCCCCGCCGGGCGCACTGGAGCATCCCCGGCCACACCGGCGCCACCGGCGGCACCGCCCTGCGGGAGATCGCCGGCGCCATCGACACCCGCATCCGGCACCTGGTGCCCGTCCTGAGCGCCGTCCGCCCCGCCGTCCGCCCGTGAAGGAGAACCCGCCGTGACCGCACCCACCGCCTACGCCGGCGTCCGCTACCTGGTCGACGACGTCCAGGCCGCCGTCGACTTCTACACCCGCCACCTCGGCTTCACGAGCCTCACCACCGCCGCGCCGGCCTTCGCCGACGTCGTCCGCGGCCCGCTGCGGCTGCTGCTGTCCGGGCCGGCCAGCTCCGGCGCCCGCGCCACGCCCGCCGACGCCCGCACCGCCGGCGGCAACCGCATCCACCTCGTCGTCGACGACCTGGACGCCGAGATCGGCCGGCTGCGCGCCGCCGGGCTGACCTTCCGCAGCGACGTGACCGCCGGGCCGGGCGGGCGGCAGATCCTGCTCGCCGACCCGGCCGGCAACCTCGTCGAGCTGTTCCAGAGCGCCTGATGCGACCAGGCTGACACCGCGCACGGCTCATACCGGGCCCGGAACGTCCGATTGTGCGGACATGGACCGTCATGAGGAGGGCTTCACGCTCGTCGAGGTGAGCGTGGCCCTCGGCATCGTGGCGCTCGTGATGAGCGCGCTCGCGCCGTTCCTCGTGCAGTCCGTCGGCTTCGTGGCGTACTCCCGCGACCGGGAGGCGGCCGTGCGGGTCGCCGACGACGCCGTCGAGCGGGTGCGCGCCCTCAAGGGCTCGTCGGTGCTCGCCGGGCGCGACCGGATCAGCTCGGCCGCCCAGTGGGCCGCGGCGCCCGCGGCGGCCCGCCCGTACCTGGACCGGCTCACCCTCGGCTGGGACACCGACCCGCTGCTGCCCGCGAACGCCGGCGCCGGCGCCGCACTGCCCACCACCGCCCAGCAGCGGGTGGTCAACAACGTCCGGTACACCCAGCAGTGGTTCGTCGGCCGCTGCCGCGCGCAGGGCGGCTCCGGCGCCGCCGTGCGGCCGTGCCGCGCCACCGCGCTGGCCGACGCCGACCCGGCGCGGCCGGACGTCACCATGTACGAGGTGGTCGTCGCCGTCACCTGGCCGCACCGCACCTGCCCGGCCGGCCGGTGCGCCTACGTGACCTCCACGCTGCTCAGCAACGCCGGCGACCCTGTCTTCACCGTGACCGGGGGCCCCTGATGCGCGCCCGCCGGGCCGGCGGCGACGAGGGCACCACCATGATCGAGCTGGTCGTCGCCCTGACCGTGTTCGGGGCGGTCTCCGCCCTGGTCACCGCGGGCGTGCTGCAGGCGCACGCCGCCGCCAACCGCACCGAGGCCGTCGCCGCCGCCGACACCCAGGTCGAGACCGCGTTCCGGCGCATCGACAAGGAGATCCGGTACGCCCGCTGGATCCGCCCGCCGGCGCAGACGCCGTCGTCGGCGTGGGTCGAGTTCCTCAACTCCGACCCCGCGACCGGGCAGCCCCGGTGCCACCGCGTCGTGGTCGACCGGGCCGCCGGCGTGCTGCGCACGGTCGCCTGGCAGCCCGGCGCCACCCCGCCCGCCGCGCAGAGCCTGGCCGGGCAGCTCGTCGACGGGTCCGACCCGTTCTTCACGCTGGAGGCGACCGGCGCCACCGACTTCGCGCGGCTGCGGCTGCGGCTCACCTCCCGCGTCGGGCGCAACGCCTCCGCCGGGACGGTCACCAGCGACGTCACGTTCACCGCGCTCAACACGTCCCGGTCGGCGACCCCGGGCGCCGAGTGCACCGAGGGGCGGCCGGCGTGAACCGCGACGACCGCGACGACCGCGGCTCGATGCCCGTCGCGCTGCTGCTCGTGGTGATCAGCATCGGGCTCAGCACGCTGCTGCTGCCGATCGTCGTCGACCGCACCGAGGCCGTCCGGGCCGCCGAGGCCCGCGACCGGGCGGGCAACGCGGCGCACTCCGGCATCGACAGCGCCGCCGGGCAGCTGCGCGGCGCCGCCGACGCCGACGGCGACGGGTTGCTCGCCGCGCTGCCCGGCTGCCGGGTCACCGGCGAACCGGGCACCGACGCGCCCGGTTACGTCAGCCGCTACGACGTCACCATCTCCTACCGCACCGCGGCCGGGGCGTCGCTGGGCTGCACCCCGGCGACGGTGCCCGCGACGGCCGTGCTGACGTCCACCGGCACCGCGACGGTGGCCGGGCGCACCGTCAGCAGCCGCACCATGACGGTGACGTACACGTTCCGCACCACCGCCCAGCAGGTGCCGGGCGGCCTGCTGCGCTTCGTGCCGCCCACCCCGACCAGCCCGCGGCTGTGCCTCGACGCCGGGCTCACCTCCGGCGAGCAGCTGCGCGCCCAGGTGTGCGACCCGGGCAGCCCGCGCCAGACGTTCGCGTACGACGACCAGCTGCGCCTCGTGCTCACCGCCTCCCGCACCGCGGCCCGGCCGCTCGGCCTGTGCGTCGACGGCACGGGCGCCGGCACGGTGCCGCAGTCGCGGCCCTGCACCTCCGCCGCGCCGCCGCGGCAGCAGTGGATCTTCGGGACGTACGCGATGTGGGAGACCGCCGGCGCGCGCGGCCAGTGCATGACCGCCGTGTCGTACAGCGCGGGCAGCCTCGTCGACCTGCAGGACTGCAACGCGGATGGCCTCTGGATGCGCCAGGTGAACGAGCCGGAGACCGCCACCGGGGCGGGCGCGGCCGGCGAGGCCACCCGGCAGCTGGTCAACTTCAGCCAGTTCGGCCGGTGCCTGGACGTCACCCTCGGCGAGCCCGACTACGCGTACATGATCGTCTGGCCGTGCAAGCAGGACCCGGACCCGGCCCGGATCGACTGGAACCAGCGGTGGTCCCAGCCGGCGGTCGACCCCGCCACCGGCCACGGCACCGGCCGGATCACCGTCCAGCCCGACGGCGGCCGGCCGCTGCACTGCCTGCGCAGCCCGCGCTCGGCCGACCCGGGCACCTACGTGACCGTCGTGCCGTGCCCCGGGGGCGTCCTGCCGGACGAGCTGCGGTGGACGGTGTACCGCGACACCGGCACGTACGAGACCAGCTTCCGCATCCGCGACGCGGCCGGGCTGTGCCTGTCCCCCACCGACCCGAAGGCGGCCGACCCGGACCTGTACCCGCTGCACGGCCACGACATCAGCAAGTCGGTGGTGCGGCCGTGCGACGCGGGGCTGCTGCAGAAGTGGAACGCCGACCCGTACGTCATGGCGGCCACGCCGCTCGACTACCGGGGCGAACGATGACGAGGGCCCCCGGCGCGCGTGCGCCGGGGGCCCTCGGTTCGGGCAGGTGCTACTGGAGCAGGTTCCAGGCCTGACCCAGCTTGGTCGCCGCGACCGACGGCTTCTTCGACAGCAGGTCGTGCTCGGCGACCGCCGTCAGCGCCGCCGCCTGCGCCAGCTTCGGCGAGGTGGCCTTGGCGACCATCTGCTTCTGCGTGACGTCGCGGATGGCGGTGACGATCGCCTCTTGCTGCGCGGCGACGGCGAGCTTGCTGCCGCTCAGCGAGTTCGAGGCGCCGAGGAGGCCGGAGATGACCGCCTTGGAGTCCTTCACCGAGCCGTCCGCGTTCCAGTTCTTGTTCTGCAGCGTCACGTCGAGCGCGGCGATGGCCAGGTTGACCTTCAGCTTGTCGACGATGCCGCCGCCCGGCTTCTTCAGCGCCGCCGCGAGGCCGTCGCGGGCGGCCTTCACCCGCGGCTTGGTCGCGTCGGTGCGCAGGCCCCAGCCGTACGCGTACGCCGGGTCGTACACCTTGTCGCCGACGTTGATCGGCTGCTGCGCGGTGGTCTTCGCCCACGTCATCGGCAGGCGGCCGGTGTACGGCTTCTTGCCGAACAGCGTGTCCGCGACGCCGGCGCCCTCGGTGCCCGGCAGCCACGAGGCCACCAGCGCCTCGACGCCCGCGAACTGGGTGGCGTCCAGCTCCATCGGCCGGCCGGAGACGACCAGGACGGCGCACTTCATGGCGGCGCAGACCTTGTCGATCGCCGCCCGGTCGGCAGCGCTCAGGGTCAGGTCGGCGCGGCCGTTGCCGACGTCACCGACACCCTCGGCGTACGGGGTCTCGCCCACGACGACCACGCCGACGTCGTGCCCGGCCAGGTCGGCGGACGCGTCCCGGCTGAACGTGACCGTGGCGCCGGGCGCGACCTCCTTGATGCCGCCGAGGATCGTCGTGCCCTTGGTGGTGGGGCCGCTCTGGCCCTGCCACGAGATCGTCCAGCCGCCGTTCTGGTTGCCCATGTCGTCGGCGCTGCCGCCGGCGACGTAGACCTTGGCGTTGCTCTTGAGCGGCAGCAGATTGCCGGTGTTCTTCAGCAGCGTCTGCGACTTGGCGGCCGCCTCACGGGCCACGGCCCGGTGCGCGGCGGAACCGACCTTCGACAGGTGGGTGCGGTCGGCGTACGGCTGCTCGAACAGGCCCAGCTCGAACTTCTTCTTCAGGATGCGCTTGACCGCGTCGTCGATCCGCGCCTGCTTGACGTCGCCCTTGGTGGCGGCGTCGGTCAGGTTCGTGATGAACGTCTGGTACTCGGTCGGCACCATGATCATGTCCAGGCCGGCGTTGACCGAGGTGACCACGTCGCTGCGGTAGTCACCGGGGATCTGGTCGATCGCCTGCCAGTCGCTGATGACGAAGCCGTCGAACTTCAGCTCGCCCTTCAGCACGTCCGTGATCAGGTACTTGTGGGCGTGCATCTTGAGCGGGCCCTTGCCGTCGCCGAAGTCCACGCTGGAGTACGACGGCATGACGGTGCCGGACCCGCGGGCCAGGCCGTCCTTGTACGGGGCGATGTGCAGCCGCCGCAGCTCCGCCTCGGACATCTGGGTGATGCCCTGGTCGGTGGTGTAGCTGCCGGTGGTCGAGCTGCCGAAGGTGGTGCCGCCGTCGCCGACCCAGTGCTTGATGGTCGACAGCACGGTGGTGTTCTTCCTCAGGTCGTCGCCCTCGAGGCCGTCGACGATGGTGGTCATCGCGGCGACCAGCGCCGGGTCCTCACCGAACGACTCGTACGTGCGGCCCCAGCGGTCCTCGCGCGCCACGCACAGGCAGGGCGAGAAGTCCCACGAGACGCCGGTGGCGCGCACCTCGGTGGCGGTCACCGTGCCGACCTTCTGCACCAGCTTCGGGTCGCGGCTGGCGCCGAGGCCGATGTTGTGCGGGAAGAGGGTCGCGCCGACCACGTTGTTGTGGCCGTGCACGGCGTCCACGCCGTAGATCAGCGGGATCTGCAGCGGGGTCTGCTTGGCGCGCAGCTGGTAGGCGTCGATCATGTCGGCCCACGCGGCCGGCTCGTTCGGCCGCGGCACGGAGCCGCCGCCGGACAGCAGCGAGCCGAGGCGGTACTGCGCGATGTCGTCCTGCGCGTCGAGCGCCTGCCGCTCGGCCTGGGTCATCTGCCCGACCTTGTCGGCGAGCGTCATCCGCTTCATCAGGTCGGCGATGCGCTTGTCGGTGGACAGCTTCTTGTCCAGGTACGGGAAGCCGTGCGCGTTGACGACGACCGTGACGGGCAGGTCCTTCGACACCGCCACGTCCGGGGTGGACGTCAGCGACACGTCGACGGTCTCGGCGACCTCGGCCGTGCTGTCCTTCTTGGTCTTCACGGCGATGGTCTTGGCGGTGCCGGACGCGGTGCCCTCGGCGAACGTGAGGGTGCCCGACGCGGCGGTGTAGTCGGCGCCCGCGGTGGCGGAGCCGCCGCCGGTGGCGTACTGCACGGCGACGTCGTCGTCGAGGGGCTCACCCTCGGGGGTGGTGATGACGACCTCGACGGTGGCGGTGGCGCCCTCGTCGACCGGGTAGACCGGCTTCTTCGTGCTGACCGTGGCGAACGGCGGCGGCAGGGCGTTGCCGTACACCTGGATCTCGTCGACGGCGAACCGGCCCTCGCGGCCGCTCGGCGGCGTGAAGGCGTAGCCCCACATCTCCTTCAGGTCGAGGACCTGGTTGATGCCGCCGACCGGCTGGTAGTCGCCGCGGTAGGTGAGGTTGGCGAACGGGATCTCGACCAGCGTCCAGCCGTCGAAGTCGTCGGTGAACGAGGTCGTCCACAGCTCCGACTTCTCGCCGTCGGCGCCGCCGTCCTTGATCTCGAAGTTGATCTTCGGCCCGGAGCCCGGCGGCAGCGGCGCGGTGTTGCCGCCGTGGAACCAGAACCGGATGCCGCCGTACGCGGACCAGTCCTGCGTCTCGGACCAGTTGTGCACGACGCCGCCGTAGCTCTCGGCGCCGTACTTCACCTCGAGCACCTGGTTGCCGGCGGGCGCGCCCGGGCGGTCCAGCGCCCGCGCGGACAGCTCCGGCATGTCGGCCTCGTTGGCGCCGAACGGGAAGATGCCCAGCGGCGGCGTGCCGAACGGCAGCTCGCCCTCGAAGTCGACGACCGTCTTCGGCTGGCCGTCGCCGGCCGGCACGTCGTCGTCGGTGACGGTGATCGTGGTGGTCATCCGCGGCCCGGCGATCGTGCCGGCGCTGGGCTGCGACAGCACGAGGTCGAACGTCTCGTTCGGCTCGTCGGCGGTGTCGTTGATGCCCTTGATCGCGATGGTCTGCTCGACCGAGCCGGCCGGGAAGGTCAGCGTGCCCGTCGTGGCCGGGTAGTCCTCACCGGCGGTGGCGGTGCCGTCCTTGGTGGCGTACTGCACGGTGACCGGGGCGGTCGCCGGCTTGTTGAGGCGCACCTTGACGTTCGCGGTGCCGCGCTCGCGCATGGTCAGCGCCGGGACGGCCGTGGCGACGGCCTGCTCGGTGAACTCGCCGTTCACCGCGACCTCGTACAGCGAGTAGCCGTACTCGTTGACCCGGGCGGTGCCGGTCATCCGCACGTAGCGCAGCGTGTCGCCGCCCGTGGCGATCTCGTCGGCGCCGCCGTCGCCGGTGGTCGTCGTGTAGCGCTCCTGCCAGGTCTCGCCGTCGACGGACGTCTCCACCGAGTACGCCGTCGCGTGCGACGCCTCCCAGGTGAGCACCACGTTCTGCACGGCGGCGCGCGCGCCCAGGTCGAGGGTCCACGTCTGCGGGTCGGCGAAGAGGCTCGACCAGCGCGTCGTGGCGTCGCCGTCGATGGCCTTGTCCGGGCCCAGGCTGTTGCCCTCGCTGCTGGTGGCCGTGGCTGAGCCGAACGAGGCGATGTTGGCGACGGCGGCGTTCGCCGAGCCGGGCACGACGAGCATGCCGGTCAGGACGGCCAGGGCGGCGGCGCCGGTGACGAGCGGGCGGCGGCCGCGGCGCCGCGTCGGCGGCGGAGCGGGCACAGCAGGGTCTATCCGCATGAGCGGTCTCCTCGAGCACACGATTCGGGGGCGACGCGCTCGCCCGGCGGCAGGGTGAAACGGGCGGCACGGCACGCCGGAGAGCGCTCTCGGTCCCGGGATTGTGTGTCGCGCACGTTACGGTCGTCAATCCCTGGCCCAGGTTCCGGATCTTCGATGGCACACCGATCCGCGCAGAGCCCGGTTCGGGCCGCCACAAACGGGCATCATCAGGGCATGAGCGCGCAGGTGATGGTGTTCTCCCCCGCACCTCAACTCACCGTGACCATCGAGCAGCAGGGCGGCCGGCCCGAACTGCACGTCCACCCCGGCGGCCAGGGAGTCTGGCAGGCCCGGATGATCCGGTCGCTCGGCGTCGAGGTCACCTTCTGCTGCGCCGCCGGCGGCGAGGTCGGCACGGTGCTGGAACCGCTGCTGATCGCCGAGGGCGTCACCCTGCGCCTGGTCCGGCGCGACTCGGGCACCGGCTGGTACGTGCACGACCGCCGCGACGGCAGCCGGCAGGAGATCGCCGAGCAGCCCGGCACCGCGCTGACCCGGCACGACCTGGACGAGCTGTACGGGCTGGCGCTGGCCGACGGCCTGCGGGCCGGCACCGCCGTGCTGGGCGGCGTCGCCGACCCGGACCTCGTCGCCCCGGAGGCGTACCGGCGGCTCGCCGCCGACCTGCGCGCCAACGGCTGCCGCGTCGTCGCCGACCTGGCGGGCGAGCACCTGGAGGCGGTGCTGGACGCGGGCCTCGACGTGGTCAAGGTCAGCCACGAGGAGCTGATCGAGGCCGGGCGCGCGAAGGACGACAGCACCGACGCGCTGGTCGCGGCGCTGCGGGCCCTGCGCGCCGACGGCGCCGGTGACGCGCTGGTGTCCCGGGCCGGCGCGGGCGCGCTGGCCCTCATCGGCGACGAGATCCTCGAGGTGCGCATGCCGAAGCTGAGCCCGGCCGACCCGCGCGGCGCCGGTGACTCCATGACCGCCGGCGTCGCGGCCGTCCTCGCCCAGGGCGGGTCGCTGCACGACGCCGTGCGCACGGGCGCCGCCGCGGGCGCCCTCAACGTGACCCGGCACGGGCTCGGCACCGGCCACGTCGACGCCATCACCGTGCTCGCCGAGCGGGTGGAGCTGCGGAGCGTCGCGACGATCAAGGAGCGTTCATGACCCGCGTACTGATCACCAACGACGACGGCATCGCCGCGCCCGGCCTGCGGGCGCTGGCGCGCGCGGTGGCCGCGACGGGCGCCGAGGTGACCGTCGCCGCCCCGCACGCCGAGGCGAGCGGCACCAGCGCCGCCCTGACGGCGGTCGAGCGCGACGGGCAGATCCTGGTCGAGCCCCGGGCGCTGGAGGGCGTGCCGGGGGTGCCCGGGTACGCGGTGACCACCTCGCCCGCGTTCATCGTCGTGCTGGCGCTGCGCGGCGGCTTCGGCGACCCGCCCGACGTGGTGGTCTCCGGCATCAACCGGGGCGCCAACGCCGGCACCGCCGTGCTGCACTCCGGCACCGTCGGCGCGGCGCTGACCGCCGCCGCGAACGGGCTGCCCGCGCTGGCCGTCTCGCTCGACGTGCTGTCGCCCTCGGCGGGCACCGCGTCCAGCGGCGGCGCCGCCATCGCCGCGCTCGACCACGCCGACGACGAGGCGCGGCACTGGGACGTCGCCGCCGACCTGGCGGCCCGGCTGCTGCCGGCGCTGCCGGGCCTGCCGGCCGGCGCCCTGCTCAACCTCAACGTGCCGGACGTGCCCGCCGACGAGCTGCGCGGCCTGCGCCGGGGCCCGCTGGCCAGCTTCGGCCAGGTGCAGGTGACGGTCGCCGAGGCCGGCGAGGGGCACCTGCGCACCGCCGTGCAGGCCGCCACCGACCCGCTGGAGGAGGGCAGCGACCTGGCGCTGCTCGCCGACGGCTACGCGGTGGTCACGCCCGTGCGGGCGCCGGCCGAGGCCACCGACGTGGCGCTCGACCTGGAGGCGATCGGGTCAGCCCAGCTGGTCCAGGGCTAGCGTCGGGTGCCACGGGCGGCCGTCGAGCAGCCGCCACAGCCGCAGCGCCACCTCGGCGCTGCGCGGCCGCCCGCCCGGCTGCTTGGTCATGCACGCGCGGATGATCTCCGCGACGTCGCCGGGCAGCCCGGCCACCGACACCACCGGCGTGGGCGCCAGCTGGTGGGGCCGCAGCCCGGCCCGCATCGGGGTCGGGCTCACCACGGGGTACGGCGACCGGCCCGTCACCATCTCGTAGAGCAGCACGCCGAGGGTGTAGACGTCGTCCGCGGGGCGCGCCACGGCCGTCACCGGGTGCGCCGGCGGGCGGCTCTGGGTGCGCCGGTTGCGCACGACGACCGGGCGGGCGGCGGTGTCGCCGGTGCGCGCGGCGGCCGTCGCCAGCCCGAAGTCGATGATCTTGATGGCGCCGTCGTCGGTCACCATGATGTTGCGCGAGGCCAGGTCGCGGTGCACGATGCCGCGGCGGTGCGCCACGGCCAGCACGTCCGCCGCCGTCGCCGCCACCCGCACCGCGTCGCGCCACGGCAGCGGCCCGTCGGCCAGCAGGTCCTCCAGCGGCGTGCCGCTGAGCAGCTCGAGCACCACGTACGGCACCACCGTGCCGTCGGGCAGCGGCGCGTCGCCGTACTCGAACACCCGGGGGACGCTCGGGTGGCGCAGCCGGTCGGTGATGAGGGCCTCGCGGCGGACGTCCTCGCGGGCCTTGGGGTCGTGCGCGAGCAGCGGGGCCAGCACCTTGACCGCGTGCAGGGTGCCGCGCCGGGCGTCCACGGCGTGGTAGACGGTCGACACCCCACCCTGGCCGATGGCACCGATCAGCACATATCGCCGCAGGATGGCGGTGCCCATCGGAAGTCGCGCCACGACAGGGCACTATTCCCTACCGGTACGGGGGCCGACAAGTTACTGAAGGAGACCTTAACCACGCGTTCACCGCGGGTCAGGCAGTCGGTACGGGGGGCTCCTGGATCGAACCGGACACGCCCACCACGTGGGGGTCGGGGGCCCCGAACAGCCCCAGCAGGCCGGTGACCCACAGCTGCCGGTGCACGAACCGGCTGGGCCGGGTGACCACCAGCTGCACGCCGCCCACGGAGGCCAGCTGGAACGCCGCCACCATGGCGCTGATGCCCACGGAGTCGAGGAACGTCACCAGGTGCATGTCGAGCTCGATGCGGCGCGGCCGGCCCGCGGCGAGCACCGCGGCCACCGCCTCGCGGACCTCGTGGGCGTTGTCGACGTCGACCTCGCCACGCGGCTGGATCTCCACCACCCCGCCGACCGGAGCCGACGTCTCGATCGAGAGACTCACCCGAGCACCTCCAGCCGCCCGGCACCATTACCGGGCGTATCTCCTGTGCGCGAGGCAGCTCTCGAAACCGCGCCGCTCACCCTGGCACCCCGTCGCCGGGGGCGCGATGCCTACCCACGCACCGGATCGTCGAAACGACCCGAACCTAATCGTCCAACCTGTGAGCGGCCTGAGATGTTCCCACCGGCCGCCTGCCGGGCCCCGCCATCGGCGTACGGAGCCGGATCCCACCGTAACGGGTCGTGTCCAGCGGATTCCCCCCGGTCCACTCAGGACGTTCCCCCGGTGGCGCGCCGGGCCTAGCATCGGGGGGTGGCCGCGGGAACGCGGACCGTCACCTCACTCTCCGGAGGTACCTGACCATGCTGCGCAAGCTTCTCGGACTGGCCGGCGCCGGCGCCCTGCTCGCCCTCCTGCTCGCCTGCGGCATGGGCGGCGGTGACGGCGACGACGATGACGACGGCGGCGAGGACGACTTCGCCCGCGGCGCCGCCATCGTCTCGCTGCACTGACGTTTGTCGCCGCGCGGGCGGGGGCAACGAGACCGCACTGACCGCACGCAGGGAGGAACGAGACGATGCTGAGCTCCCGCAAGAACGCCTCCGAGCGCGCCGCCGCCCAGGCGTGGGAATACCTCACGTCCGCCGTGTCCGCGGCGGGCGACAGCGCGAAGAACGCGGGCCTCGCGGTCGGTGACAGCGCCCGCACCGCCGGCAAGGCGGCCGGCCGGGCCGCCGGCCGGCAGGGGTCCCGCCTGGCCGCCGAGACCGGCAGCCGGGTCGGCTCCACCGCCGACGAGGCGTGGCGGCGCGCCAACCGGGCCGTCGACGCCCTGGCCGGGCGCCGCCCGGCCACCCCGTGGGCGCTGCTGGCCCTCGCCGCCGTGGCCGGCGCCGCGATCGGCTTCGCGGCCGCCGCGACCCTGCGCACCGCCGTCGACCGCCGGACCACCGAGCCGGCCGGCGCCCTCGACGCTCCCCCGCCGCCCACGACCGAGCAGGTGCACCTCGACGCCGAGTGAGCCGATCCGGTTCGCCACGCCCGCCGAGCTGCGGGCGTGGTTCTCGGCGCACCACGAGACGGCCGCCGAGCTGCACCTCGACTACCGGCCGGCCGGCCTGACCCACCCGCAGGCGATCGAGCAGGCGCTGTGCTTCGGCTGGATCGACACCACCGCCCGCCGCGCCGACGACGAGCGCCGGCCGGTGCGGTTCACCCCGCGCCGGCCGGGCAGCGTGTGGAGCCCCGCGGACGTCGCCACCGTGCGGCGCCTCACCGCGGCCGGCCTGATGACCCCGGCCGGTCTGGCCGCCTTCGCGCGCCGCCGCCCCGAACCCGCCGCCGTCCGCTCCGCCGAGCAGGAGCCGCCCTCGCTCACCCCGTCCCAGCTGGCGCTGCTGGAGGGCGACGCCGAGGCGTGGGCGTGGTTCAGCGCCCAGCCGCCGTCGTACCGGCGGGCGGCGGCGCGCTGGGTGAACAGCGCCAGGCGCGACACCATCCGCGAGTCCCGCCTGGCCCGGCTCATCGAGTCGGCCGCCGCGGGCACGACGATCCCGCCACTGACCCGCCGTAGCTGACGGTCACCCCGCCGGTCAGACCGCCGTGGCCAGGTCGTCGTGGCGGGTCGCGCGCAGGTTGTCCCGCACGTCGGCCGGGAAGACCCGGCGCACGCTGCGCTCGTCGGCCGGGCCCTTCTCCGGCATGCGCAGGGCCGGTTCGCCGTCCAGGCGCACGGCGACCGGGGTGTGCAGGGTGCGGCCGGTCCGCTCGGCGCGGCAGAACACCCACGCGTAGATCGTCGTGGCCTGGGCGGCGCGGGACAGGTTCTCGGGGCGGGCGCCGAACGGCCGGGCCGCGCACCGCACCGGCTCGGCGCGGCCCGAGACCGCCTCCCGGAACGACGTCTCCATGAGTTTCACCACCCGGTCGCCCAGGGCGTCGGCGAGCGGCCCGGACGGCGGCGGCTGGGGGCCGAGGCGGCGGGCCGAGACGGCGGCGAACCCGGCGGCCGCCAGCAGGCCGATGGTGACCAGCGCCGACACCAGTTTCGTGCGCATGTCACCGGACGCTAGGCCCGGTGGCGCGGCGGGCGCGGCCGAACGCGGGAGATCCACTCGCGTGCGCCATCCGAAATCGTTGCCGAGGCGTACTCATGTCCCCCGGTCGCGGGGAGGCAGCCACCCCCTCCGGTCGGATAAAGTCCGCAGGTGCTGGTTTCGGGTCACCTGTTGGACAATCGCTACCGGCTGGACGAGCGGATCGCCACGGGCGGCATGGGCGACGTCTGGCGCGGGACCGATGTCGTGCTGGGCCGCGTGGTCGCGGTCAAGGTGCTGAAGCCGTCGCTGCTCACCGACCCGGAGTTCTCGGCCCGCTTCTACGGCGAGGCCCGCATGCTGGCCGCGTTCCGGCACCCGGGCGTGGTCGAGGTCTACGACTACAACAGCGCCACCGGCCCGTCCGACGACGACCAGGGCGCCTACCTGGTGATGGGGTTCGTCGACGGCGAGCCGCTGTCGGCCAAGCTGAAGGACGACGGCCGGCTGGGCGTCGCCGAGACGCTGTCGATCGTGGCGCAGACGGCCGACGCGCTGCACGCCGCGCACCAGAACGGCACCGTGCACCGCGACGTGAAGCCGGGCAACATCATGGTCAAGCCGAACGGCACGGTGGTGCTGGTCGACTTCGGGGTGGCCCGGTCGGTGGCCGTCACGAGCGTGACCAGCGTCAACTCGATCGTCGGCACCGCCCTCTACATGGCGCCGGAGCAGGTGTCGAAGGGCGACCTGTCGCCGTGCACCGACATCTACGCGCTGGGCGCGGTCGCGTACCACTGCCTGTCGGGGCACCCGCCATTCGAGGGCGAGAACGCGCTGCAGGTGGCGCTGCGGCACCTGGAGGACGAGCCGGACCCGCTGCCGGCGGACGTGCCGCAGCCGGTGCGCGACCTGATCGCGCGGGCGATGGCGAAGAACCCGGCGGACCGGTGGGCCAGCGCGGCCGACTTCGCCGACGCGGCGCTCGCGGTGGCCGACCCGCAGGACTGGCGCACCAGCACCGGCACGGGCACCGGCTCGCTGACGGCCACGAGCATGGCGGCGGCGGGCCGCACGGCGCACCTGACGCGGGCCACGTCGGCGACCGTCCCGGTGCAGCGCACCGCCCCGCCGCCCGCTCGGCCGGGCGGACCGGCGCGCCCGGGCGGCCGCCGGGACGGCCGGCGCGGGCCCATCCTGCTGGCGGCGGCCCTGGTCGTCGCGGGCGGGCTGACCGCGCTCATCGCGGCGCTGGCCGCCGACGGCCCGGGCGCGGGCCCGCAGACGGTGCCGGACGCCACCGTGCCCGCCGTGGCGCCGACGGACGCGCCGGCGCCCAGCGTCCCGGCCGAGGACGACACCGACGACGAGCAGCCGACCCGGCCGGGCAACCAGCCGATCGTGCCGTCGCAGCCGTCCGCGCCGCCGACGAGCCGGCCGACGAGCGCGGCGGTGACCACGGCGCCGGCCACGCCCGACGCGACCCCGACGACGCCCGACGTCGAGCCGACGGGGGACGACGACGAGGAGCCGGGCGGCGGCACCGACCCGACCACGGTCCCCACGCCGCCCACCCCCGCCGTCGGCGCCACCCCCTGAGTACCCGTACCCAGGCGGTTCTGGGGTCGCCGCCGGGCGCGGGCCGGGCGGGCCCGTCCATAGGTTGCGGTGGTGACCATCGCACGCACGTCCTTCGCCGGGTGGCTCGTCGCCACGCCCGCCCTCGCCCTGTGCTGGGCCGCCGCCGACGGTGACCCCGGGCGGCAGCGCCAGGCGGCGTGGCTGCTCATCGCGGTCGCGGTCGCCGCGTTCGGGGTGCCGTTCGTGGCCACGCTGGTGGCGCTGGACCGCGGCCACACCGGCGCGGGCCTGGTGTGGTTCGTGGTGGCGGTGCTGGCCGTGGCGCCGGCGCTGACGATGGCCTGCCGCGGGGCGGGTGAGCTGCGGGTCAGCGACGCAGCCGGCGCAGCTGCCTCGTCCCCCGCACGACCCCCCAGATGATCAGCGCGGTGAGGCCGTAGAGGAACACCAGGACGGTGACCAGCGGCGCGCGGTCGCCCTGCTCCATGACCGTGCCCAGCGTGAGCAGGGCGGTGAACCCGCCGACCGCCACCAGCAGCACCCACAGCACGACCAGCCGGGCGACCAGCAGGCCGCGGCTGCCCGCGTCGGCGGTGTCGGCGTCGGCGCGCGGGTCGGCGCGGCGGTCGTCGCCGGGCCGCGGGATGTCGTCGGGGTCGCGGGCCGGCATGGGCACCCGCACCGGCGCGGTCGCCGCGTCGATGGTGGGCAGCGCGGCCGCCGCCCCCTCGAACAGGGTGGGCTCGACCTGGACCACCACGGCGTCGTGGCCGACGAGCATGCGGCCGCCGTCGGGGAACGCCAGGGCCGCCGCGCAGGCGTCGAAGGTGACGGTGGCGACGTCGTCGCCCCGCACCAGGCTGACCCCGGCCTGGCCGACGACCAGCCGGTGACCGGGCACGTCGACGGAGCGGTGGGCGTGGCCCGGCACGGCGGACTCCGAGCCCTGCGGCGCGGTCGCGTAGCCGGCCCAGTCGGCCGACCGCCGGCCCGGCGTCATCAGCAGGCCCGTCGACAGCGCCTCGGCGGCTACCGCCGCCACCGCGCCGGGGGTGACGGCGCGCAGATCGGCGGCCGCCTCCTCCAGGGTCTGGAGAGGGAACCCGACGAGCATGTCGAACGCGTACTGCGGCAGCCGGGCGGCGTCGGCCTCCGCCGTGCCCAGCGCGTCCGCCGCCTTGCCGACGACGGCGTCCACGTCGGCCGGGTCGATGCGCCCGACCTTGAGCTTGGCCAGCACGTCGACGAACCCGCCGAGCACCGCGTCGGCCTTCTCCGGCAGGGCGTCGGCGACCGCGACGATCAGCGCCGAGCCGTCGCCGCGCGGCTCGTAGGCGGCGTGCGCCGTGTACGACAGGCCGTCCTCCTGGCGCAGGGCGCGGAACAGCTCGCGCTCCAGCACGCCGGTGAACACCCCGGCGGCGGCGCTGCGCGGCACCACGGCGTCCCAGGCGGTGGCCCGCGACGAGCCGCTGAACCAGGCCGGCGTCTGCGGCAGCGCCGACGTCACCGGCGGCACCGGGCGGCGGACCCCGGCGGGCAGGTCGAGCCGCAGGCCGGCGGGCACCTCGTCGCCGGCGATCCACAGCACCGCGTTCTCCCGGGTGAAGTACGTGGCGGCCCAGGCGCGCAGGTCGTCGGGGGTGAGCGCGGTCAGCCCCCACTCGGGGTAGCCGGCCAGCCCGTACCCGCGGGCGCCGTGCCGCCACAGCGCCATCGGCTCGCCGACGTGCCCGCCGCGACCGGCCGCCTCGGTGCGCAGGATCTCCTTCTCCTTGGCGAGCCGCTCGAACGGCAGCGCCGCCAGCGACGCGCATACCCGGGTGATGAACGTGGCGACGTCGCGGTCGGAGCCCTGCATGTGGAAGTGGGTCGAGACGCTGCCGGTGGCCCCGTTGAAGTGGTAGTCGGCGATGCCGAGCGGGAACAGCGTCAGGTGTTCCAGCAGGTGGGTGATGCCGGAGCGGGACAGCGTCTCGTCGGCCTGCCCCACCCGGAACACCAGGCCGGCGTGCAGCTGCCCCGACGTGGGGGCCAGGATCGCCGGGACCCCGTCGACCTCGGTGTGCTTGATCACCGCGCGCGTCCCATCGCGAAGGCGCGGCCGCGGGCCGCGCGGATCTGCTCGGCCGGCTCGCCGCCCAGGTAGTCCCACGGGTGCTCCGTCGCCAGCGGCCCGAGCGCGCTCAGCAGGCTCGCCGCCGCGGGCTCGTCGCCGATGACGCTGAACAGCATCGCGAACGTGCTCATCGCCCCGACCCAGCCGTACGTGCGCCGGAACGCCGGGTGCCACACCGAGCGGTGCGCGGCCTCGTGCAGCTCGGCGCGCACCCCCTGGCCCAGCAGGTACGCCCGGTCCTCGCCGTCGGGCAGGTCCAGCCACCGCTCGACGTGGTACTCGGCGACGACCACGCCGTTCAGCGCCCCGGGCGGCGCCGTCTCCAGGCATTCGCGGGCGAACGCGTGCGCCTGCTCCCAGCTGCCGTGCCACTTCGGGCACAGCTCCTGCAGCAGCTGCGTCTGGCCGGCCAGGTGGTGCGGCGCCACCGCGGACAGCCGGTCGTAGCGGCGGCGGCCCTCGGAGACGCCGAGGTTGAGCGCGCGGACGGTGATGATCCGCGGCACCCACAGGGCGGGGTCGCGGGGGTTGCGGGCGCAGCCGTCGATGAGCACCTGCTCGGCCTTGATCAGCCACTCGTGGAACTGCTCGAACTGGCTGCGGCTGACGTGGCTGGCCCGCGCGCCGCTGCGGATCGCCCAGCCGACGTCGATCAGGTGGTTGCCGAGCATCGCCGCGGCGGTGGCGTCGTCCGGGTCGCGGGCCAGCACGTACCGCAGGAAGTCCTCGCCGCCGGCCAGCGGGCCCAGCTCGCCGCCGCCGAGCCGGATCAGCCCCGTGCGCAGGGCCGGCTCGGCCGTGTCGGTGACGGCGCGCACCGCCGTCCAGTCCCGGGTGCGCAGCGCCGCGCGCAGCTGGTGGACCTCGGGGTGCGCGGCGGCCGGGTCGGTCAGGACGTCGCCCGCGGCCGGCGGTGCTGGCTGCATGGCGGGAGATCATAGATGCTCGATCGGGACGGCGATGTCCCGTCGCGGCGGCCGTGCGCGGACCCCGAACCCTCAGGGCACCCGTGCGCCCGCCGATGAAGCACGATGACACCGGTGGGGAGGGACGCGGGACATGGGCAGGGTGCAGGACGGGGTCGCGGCATGGTCCGCGAAGCTCGGCGCCGCCGTCCGCGGCACGAGCCGCCTGCTGCTCGCCGCCGCCGCGCTGAGCGTCCTGGCCGCCGTCTGGTTCACCGTCAACTCGCTGGCCGACCAGCTCATCGGGTCGCCCGTGCTGCTCTGGGTGCCGATCGTGCTGAGCACCGCCGTGCTGAGCGCCATCTTCGTCCGCACCTCCCGGGCCGCCCACCTGCCCGTGCCGACCCGGCGCTTCTGGCGCCACCTCGCCGTCGTCGCCGTGCTGGTCGGCGCGGGAACGTCCGCCCAGGCGTACGACGTGCTCACCAACCCGCACGCGTTCGGCGCGCACACCCCCATCTCGATGCTGCTGCTCGACGGCAGCGCCGTGCTGGTGATCATCTACGCGCTGTACCGGCTGCCGATGGGCGCGCTCACCCGCCACCAGCGGTTCACGACCATGCTCGACGCCAGCACCGTCCTGGCCGCCGCCGCCATCTTCATCTGGCACTTCCTGACCGCCGCGCTGCTGGAGCAGGGCGCCGAGCGCACCACCACGCTCATCAGCGCCACCGTGCTGTCGCTCATCGCCCTCGTCGCCCTGTTCGCGGTCGCGAAGGTCGCGCTGTCCGGCTACCGGTACCTGGACAAGTCGGCGCTGCAGCTGTTCGGCCTGGCCATCCTCGTCGGCGCGCTCGCACCGCTGCCGCAGGGCTTCCTGCCGGCCGACCCGTACCTGATGATCACGCAGGTCAGCATCCCCACGGTGATGTGGCTGGCCGCGTGGGCCGGGGAGCGGCAGCGGCTGGCCGGCAAGGACCAGGCGCCCACCCGCCGGGCCCCCAGCGAGCCGGCCCGCCGCCCGTACAGCGTGCTGCCGTACATCGCCGTCGCCGCCGTCGACACGCTGCTCATCATCGACACCTGGACCGGGACGGCCGACAAGGTCGTCGTCGTCGGCGCCGTCGGGCTCACCGTCATCGTGGTGCTGCGCCAGCTCACCGCGTTCCAGGAGAACCGGCGCCTGCTGGACCGCCTCAACCACGGCGCCACCCATGACGCCCTCACCCAGCTGCCCAACCGCGCCCTGTTCGCCGACCGCCTGCAGAAGGCCGTGGCCGGGCCGGGCGACGGGGTGTTCAGCGTCGTGCTCATCGACCTCGACGACTTCAAGGTCGTCAACGACAACCTCGGCCACGAGGTCGGCGACGCCCTGCTCATCGCCGTCGCCGAACGCCTCGCCGGCTGCGTGCGCATCGCCGACACGGTCGCCCGCCTCGGCGGCGACGAGTTCGTGCTGCTGCTCGACGGCTCCGCCGCCGACGCGGCCGAGATCGCCGTGCAGCGCATCGTCGAGTCGCTCGCCAAGCCCGTCGTCGCCGACGGCCACGAGCTGCTCATCCGCGCCAGCATCGGCATCGCCGGCGGCAAGACCGGCGACACCCCCAGCACCCTGATGCGGCACGCCGACATCGCCATGTACGGCGCCAAGAGCCTCGAGGGCAGCCGCTACCTGCACTACGCCCCCGGCATGGCCGGCGCCGTCGCCGACAACGCCCAGATCGGCGCCGAGCTGCGCCAGGCCATCGAGAACGACGAGCTGCGCCTGCTCTACCAGCCCATCGTGAGCCTCACCGACGGCCGCCTCACCGGCGTCGAGGCCCTGATCCGCTGGACCCACCCCGTCCGCGGCCCGCTGTCGCCCGCCGAGTTCATCCCCGTCGCGGAGCGCAACGGCCTCATCGTGCCGCTGGGCCGCTGGATCCTGCGCACCGCCTGCCGCCAGGTCGCCGCGTGGACGTCCGAGCTGGGCGACTCCGCCCCCGCCGTCGTCAACGTCAACGTCTCCGCCCGCGAGCTGCGCGAGCCCGGCTTCGCCGACGACGTCGCCGCGATCCTGGCCGACACCGGGGTGCCCGGCCACCGCCTGGCCGTCGAGGTCACCGAGACCACCGCCCTGGAGGCCGGCCCCTCGGTGGAGAACCTGCGCCGCCTGCGCGGCATGGGCATCCGCATCGCCCTGGACGACTTCGGCACCGGCTACTCCGCGCTCACCCTGCTGCAGGACTGCCCGGTGGACGAACTCAAGCTCGACCGCTCCTTCACCCAGGTCGCCGACGACGCCGACGCCACCGTCGCCGCCGCCGTCATGCACCTGGCCACCGCGATGCGCCTGGACGTGGTCGCCGAGGGCGTCGAGACGCCCGCCCAGGCCGACCGGCTGCGCCTGCTGGGCTACCCGGCGGCGCAGGGCTATCTGTTCGCCCGCCCGCTGCCGGCCGTCGAGGTCGCGGCCCTGGTGGCCGCCGCCCGCACCGAGGCCCACCAGGCCGCCTGAGGCCGCCGCCTGAGGCCGCCGCCTGAGGCCGCCTGAGCCGTCAGGCGTGCGGGCCGACCGGCACCGGGCCGATCGTCAGCGTCACCGACGACGCCTCCAGGATGCCGGCCGTGCGGTCCGCCTCCGCGTCCAGCGCGCGGCGCTGCCGGGCCGTCAGGTCCGTCAGGGGTTCGACGGTGATCGCGAGGCGGGCGCCGGTGCGGCGCTGGTGCCAGACGCCCGCCGCCACCCCGTCGATCAGCAGGACCGGGTAGTTGCCCGCCTGGCCGCCGGCGAGCGCCCGCTGCGCCGCCCGGCCCGGGAAGACCTGCTCGCGGGGGTGGCAGCCGATCACGTACGCGTCGAAGTAGGGCAGCAGGCGCACGGTGCCGGCGGCCGGGGTGTCGGCGAGCGGGTCGCCGGCGGCGGTCCACGCCTCGGCGCCCTCGACGTCGGCGCGGGCGAGGCCCGCGGCCGCGAACTGGGCCGCCGCCCACGGCGGTGGCACGCCGAGCCAGCGGGCGAAGTGCGCCGGCGTCGACGGGCCGTACGCGTGCAGGTAGCGGGTGACCAGCAGCGGGCCCGCCTCGGCGGGCGGCAGCGGGGTGAAGCCGGGCAGCCAGCGCCGCGGGCCGGTGTAGGTGGTGCGGCGGCCACGGTTCGGGCCGAAGCAGACGGCGCCGCGGCGGAAGGCGGCGGACTCGGCGGCGCGCCAGCGGGGCCAGCGGTCCTGGAAGGCGTCCATGACGCGGTCGCCGGCCCAGGGTCCGGTGCGGGCGACGACGGCGTCGGTGAGCTCGTCCACGGTGAGTTCCGCGCCGGCGACGGCGTCGGCGACGGCCGCGACGACCGCGTCGAGGCGGTCGGGGGTGAGCAGGTCGGGCGGCGCGGCCGGGACGGCGGACAGCGCGCCCGTCCAGAGCGGCAGGTCGGCGGCCGCGAGCAGGTGGACGGTGCCGCGCGGGCCGCGGGTCTTCACCAGGGTGCGGTCGCGCCAGAGGGCGTCGCGGACGGTGGTGCGGGTGGCGCCGGGCACCCGTACCCCGAGGGACAGCTCGGCGGCGGACGCGAGCTGGGCGTGCGCGCCGCAGATCGCGGCGGCCGCCGCGGCGGGGTCCGGCAGGCCGGCCGCGGCCAGGCCGTGCCGGTGCAGCCGGCGGGCGGTCACCTGCGGCCAGGTCGGGCTGGTCACGCCCTCCACCGTAGGGCCTCGCGCCATCCGCGAAACCCGGGCGAGTGACCCGCCCGGTCACGGGTACCCCAGTGGTCAACAGCCCTCGACCCGGAAGGTGGATGCCATGCCGACCGCCCGCGAGATCATGACCGCCGACGCCACGTGCGTCGGTGAGAAGGAGACCCTGGCCGACGCGGCCCGGAAGATGGCCGACCTCGATGTCGGCTCGCTGCCCATCTGCGGCGAGGACAACCGGCTCAAGGGGATGCTCACCGACCGCGACATCGTCGTGAAGTGCCTGGCCAAGGGCGGCAACCCGAACGAGGTCACCGCCGGCGAGCTGGCCCAGGGCAAGCCGGTCACCATCGGCGCCGACGACGACGCGCAGGAGATCCTGCGCACCATGGGGCAGCACCAGGTCCGCCGGCTGCCCGTGATCGACGGTCACGACCTGGTCGGCATCGTCGCGCTCGCCGACGTGGCGCGCGCGCTGCCCGACCAGCCGGTCGGTGACGTCGTCGACGCCATCACGATGTGACAGGAGCCCTCATGAGTGACCTGACCCCGGAGGACACCGGGCGGCCGTTCGCCGTGGTGACCGGCGCGTCGAGCGGGATCGGCCGCGAGCTGGCCGCCCAGTTCGCCGAGCACGGCTACGACGTGCTCATCACGGCCGAGGAGGCCGCGATCGCGCTCGCCGCGGACGACCTGCAGCAGCGGTACGCGGTGACGGTCATCCCGGTCCGCGCCGACCTGGCGAGCTACGACGGCGTCGAGCAGCTGTGGGGCGCCATCGTCGCCACCGGCCGCGACGTCGAGGCGATCGCCCTGAACGCCGGCCGCGGCATCGGCGGCGACTTCGTGCGGGAGACGCGCCTGGAGGACGAGCAGAACGTCATCGATGTCAACGTGACGTCCACGGTGCACCTGGCGAAGCGGGTCCTGCCCGACATGGTGGCCCGGGGCCGGGGGCGGGTGCTGTTCACGTCGTCGATCGCGTCGATGATGCCCGGCACCTACCAGGCCGTGTACAACGCCTCGAAGTCGTTCGTGCAGTCGTTCGCGGAGGCCCTGCGCGCGGAGCTGAAGGACACCGGCGTGACGGTGACGTCGCTGATGCCGGGCCCGACGGAGACGAACTTCTTCGACCGCGCCGAGATGCTCGACACCCGGGTGGGCGCGAGCGACCACAAGGACGACGCGGCGCAGGTGGCGAAGCAGGGCTTCGAGGCGCTCATGAAGGGCGAGGAGAAGGTCGTCGCCGGTTCGCTGATGACGAAGGCGCAGGCCGCCACGTCGAAGGTGCTGCCGGACCGGGCGAAGGCCGCGATGCACAGCAAGATGGCGGAGCCGGGAAGCGCCGAGTAGCCGGCCGGTTCCATCGGGACGGTCGCGCCGCCAGCCCGCGGCGCGGCCGTCTCGTTCTGCCTGGCCGGTGGGTCAGGCGGCGCCGCGGCGGCCCTCGCGCTCGGCGCGCTTGCGCTCACGCTGCCGGCGGCTCCACTCCTTGCGGGCGGCGAGGTCGCGCTCCCACGCCGCGCGCGCCTCGGGGGTGACGCCCTCGATCGCGTTGTCGGTGGTGGCCGGTCCGGCCAGGTACTTGTAGAAGGCGTTCCAGAGGAACCCGCCCTCGCGCGCGTCCTTCGTCTTCCTGCCCGCCGCCATCGTCACGCCTCCGGCCATAATCGTTGGTGCACCAACCATTTGCACACTAACACTCCATCGGACGCCGGTAGGGCATGCTGAGGACGTGGGCTTGCCGACATCGGGTCTGCGCGGGTACGTGCTGGTGGGCGGCTGGCCCGCCGCCGGCAAGACGACCCTGGCCACCGCCCTCGCCGCCCGGCTGCGGCTGCCCTGCCTCGCCAAGGACGAGATCAAGCAGGCACTCATGGACGCGCTGGGCGCACCGCCGACCGTGGCGGCGTCCCGCACCCTCGGCGTGGCCGCCGTGCACGCCACGCTACAAGCCGCCCGCGGCTGCCCGGCCGCCGTCGTCGACAGCACCTGGTACCCGTACTCCGTGCCGCTGGTCCGGGCGCTGACCGGCCCGTTCGTCGAGATCCGCTGCCGGGTGCCGGTCGAGCTGGCCCGAGAACGGTACCGGCGCCGCGCCCGGGACGACCGCCACCTGGACGCGCTGCGCACCGACGACGAGCTCTGGGGCCGCGAGGTCGCCCCGCTCGGCGTCGGACCCCTCGTCGACGTGGACACCACGGGACCCGTCGACCTGGACGCCCTGGCCGCCACCGTCCGGGCGGCGCTCGCCGACCGGCGGGCCCCCGGGGCCGGGCATACCCTCGGCACATGAGGATCGTGGTCATCGGCGGCAGCGGGCACATCGGCACCTATCTCGTGCCCCGGCTGGTCCGCGCCGGGCACGACGTGGTCGCCGTCAGCCGCGGGCGCCGGTCCAGCTACACCGACGACCCCGCCTGGCGGGAGGTCGAGGTGGTGACCGCGGACCGGGCCGCCGAGGACCGCGCCGGCACCTTCCCCGACCGCGTCACCGCCCTGCGGCCCGACGCCGTCGTCGACCTCATCTGCTTCACGCCCGAGTCCGCGACCGCGCTCGTCGAACGCCTGCGCGGCCACACCGGCCACCTGCTGCACTGCGGCTCCATCTGGCGCTGGGGGCCCAGCAGGCGGGCGCCGATGACGGAGGACGACACCACCCCGCCCATCGGCGAGTACGGCACCGCCAAGGCCGCGATCGCCCGGCTGCTGCGGGACGAGACGGCCACCGGCGGGCTGGCCACCACCGCGCTGCACCCCGGCCACATCGTCGGCCCCGGCTGGCCCCCGATCGGTCCCCTGGGCAACCTCGACGCCACGGTGTGGCACCGGCTGTCGGCAGGGCAGCCCGTCGAGATCCCGGGCATCGGCGCCGAGTTCCTGCACCACGTCCACGCCGACGACGTCGCCCAGGCCTTCGAGGCCGCCGTCACCCACCGCGACGCCGCCGCCGGCCGGGAGTTCGCCGTCGTCGCCCCCACCGCCCTCAACGTGCGCGGCTACGCCGACATCGCCGCCTCCTGGTTCGGCCGCACCGCCGACCTGCGCCCGGTGACGTGGGACGACTTCCGCGGCCGCACCGACCCGGAACACGCCGAGGCGAGCTGGGACCACCTCGTCCGCAGCCACTGCTTCGGCATCGCCACGGCCCGCACGCTGCTCGGCTACGCCCCGCGGTACCAGCCGGAGGACGCGATCCTGGAGTCGGTGCGCTGGCTCGTCGACAACGACCGGCTCGACGTCGCCGGCCCGCTGACGGCCCCCTGACGGCCGAGCCGCGGACGGATCCCGCCCGCGGCCGAGCGCCCGTCAGGGGTTGAGCACGACCTTGATGCAGCCGTCCTGCTTGTTCTTGAAGATGTCGTACGCGTGCGGCGCCTCGTCCAAGGGCAGGCGGTGCGTCACGAGGTCGCCGGTGCCGAGCGGGTCGGCGTCGTCGAGCAGGGCGGGCATGATGTCGTCCACCCAGCGCTTGACGTGCGCCTGGCCCATGCGCAGGGTCACGCCCTTGTCGAACAGGGTCATCATCGGGAACGGGTCGGCCTCGCCGCCGTACACGCCGATGATGGACACCGTGCCGGCCCGGCGGACGCTGTCGAACGCCGTGTGCAGCGCGGCCATGCGGTCGATGCCCATGGCCTCGGTGGCCTTGCGGGCGATCGGGCCGGGCAGCGCGCCGGCGGCCTTCATCGCGGCGGACTGCAGGGGGCTGCCGTGGGCCTCCATGCCGACCGCCTCGACGACGCCGTCGGCGCCGCGGCCGCCGGTCATGTCGCGGATGATGTCGGCGGCGTTGGCGGTGTCGTCGACGGTCTCGATGCCGTGCCGCTGCGCCATGGCGACGCGCTCGGGCACGTTGTCGACGGCGATGACGCGTTCCGCGCCGAGGTGGCGGGCGATGCGGGCGGTCATCTGGCCGATCGGGCCGAGGCCGATGACGGCGACGGTGTCGCCGGGCTGCACGTCGGCGTACTTGACGGCCTGCCAGCTGGTGGTGAGCACGTCGGACAGGAACAGGAAGCGCTCGTCCGGCGGGCCGTCGGGGACCTTGATCGGGCCGAACTGGGCCTGCGGGACGCGCAGCAGCTCGGCCTGGCCGCCGGGCACCTGCCCGTACAGCTTGGTGTAGCCGAACAGGGTGGCGCCCTTGCCCTGCTCGCGGACCTGGGTGGTCTCGCACTGGGCGTAGTACCCGCGGCCGCACATCCAGCAGTGCCCGCAGGAGATGTTGAACGGGATGACGACGCGGTCGCCGGGGCGGATGTGGGTGACGCCGGCGCCCACCTCCTCGACGATGCCCATCGGCTCGTGGCCGAGGATGTCGCCCTTCTCCAGGTACATGCCGAGGACGTCGTAGAGGTGCAGGTCCGAGCCGCAGATGGCGGTGGACGTGATCCGCACGATGGCGTCGGTCGGTTCCTGGATCACCGGGTCGGGGACGGTCTCGACGGACACCTTCTGCGTGCCCTGCCAGGTCAGTGCTCTCATGGGGATGGGCTACCCGGCGGTACGGGCCGGAAACGGAATGCTCAGGCGCCGAACATGAGGGTGGCGACCTTGGCCCGGTAGTCGGCGTAGATCTGCCGGTACCGGCGCAGCGCCCCCTCGGTGTCGCCGCCCTCGAGCGCGGCGAGCACCCCGTCGTGGCCCTCGATCCAGATCTGCCACAGGTCGCTCTCGGCGGTCTGCGCCAGGATGCGGGTGGTGCGGGCGACGACGAGGTCGACCATGCTCTGCAGTTCGCGGTTGCCGCTGGCGAGGATGACGACGGTGCTGAAGTCGGCGCCGGCGGCGGTGGCGGCCACCATGTTGCCGCTGCGGATGCCCTCGACGAACTCGCGCTGCCGCTGCCGCATCGTCTCCAGGTGGGTCTCGGTGAGGTTGTCCATCCCCCACTCGAAGCCCGCGCAGGCCAGCACCTGCATGACGTCGATGAGTTCCAGCGCGTTCTTCTGGGTGACCTTGGTGACGTGCCGGGTGCGGTTGGGGGCGATGTCGATGAGGCCCTCGACGGAGAGCTGGGCGATCGCCTCGCGCACGGGGGTGATGCTGACGCCGAACCGGGCGGCGATCTCGGCGTCCTTGATCAGGGTGCCGGGCGGCAGCTCGCCGCTGATGATCTCTTCGCGGAGCTGCCGGACCACGGCTTCGCGACGGGTCGGTGGCACCGCGTAGGAATTCATGCGGCACATCGTAGACAGATGGGCATGCGGCCGCCCGTACCGACACTTTCGGGGTAGGCGGGTCACCCCTTTCGACGCACTCTGGACACGGCCATTGTACAGCCTTGACTTATATAAGTCTGGGCTTCTAGTCTCGGGCGATGATCCAGGGAGAGCAGCAGATCGACGCCGTGACCCGCACCGTGAGCGCCCGGGAGGTCCCCGCCGGCGCCGTCCGGGTGGTGTCGCTCAGCCAGGCCTACGACACCGGGCTCGACGACCTGTGGGACGCCGTCACCAGCGCCGAGCGCCTCCCCCGCTGGTTCCTGCCCGTCACGGGCGAGCTGCGCGAGGGCGGCCGCTACCAGTTCGAGGGCAACGCGGGCGGCACCATCGAGCGCTGCGCCAAGCCGGCCCTGTCCGCCACCTGGGAGTTCGGCGGCCAGATCAGCTGGGTCGAGGTGCGGCTCGTCGCCGAGGGCCCCGAGCGCACCCGCCTGGAACTCGACCACCTCGCCCTCGCCGACGACAAGACCTGGGCCGAGTACGGCCCGGGCGCCACCGGCGTCGGCTGGGACGGCGGCCTGATGGGCCTGCACCTCTACCTGTCCGGCGACGGCTCCCCCGTCGACCGCGAGGCGGTGGCGGCGTGGTCGGCCTCCGACGACGGCAAGCGGTTCGTGACCGCCAGCAGCGAGCGCTGGTACGAGGCGGCGGTGGCCGGCGGCGAGGACCCGGCCGTGGCCCGGGCCGCCGCCGACCGCACGACGGCCGCCTACACCGGCGCCCCCGCGTAGGGCCGCCGCCGCGCTCAGGTCAGGAAGACGACCCCGGCAATGATCAGCAGCCCGCCGACCACCGCGACCGCCCGCACCGACCCCCCGCTGCGCATCTCCGCCAGCCGTGCCCACGTCTCCGCCATGCCCGACCCCTTCCCTCGGATCGGACGCTAGCCATCGCGGCCGATCCGCGGAGGCGTTTCGGCACACGGATCAGCCGTCGAGCAGGCCGATCAGCGTCTCGTCGGCCTGCGCGAACGCCGGCGGACCGGCCGGCTGGTCCGCCATCACCCGGCGGCAGCCGTCCAGCTCGACGTATACGGCCGGCCCACCGGCCGCCGGCGTCAGCAGCGCGAACCGCCCGGCGTGCGCCGCGCACGGCCGCGCCGGGCCGAGGCGGGCGAGCCGGGCGGCGACCGCCGCGGCCCGCGGCGCCGGCAGCACCCCGCCGCCGAGGAACGTCCCGGCCGGCTTGCCCGTGCCCCGCTCCGCGGGCGGCACCTCGTAGCGGCAGACCCGCAGCTCCCCGGGCTCGGCGGGGGTGCGCTCCAGGCGGCGCAGCGACCCGCCGCCGGCCACGGCCACGCTGACCATGTCGGCGTGCACGTCGCCGCACCCGGCCGCCGCAGCGGCGTCCGACGTCAGGGGGTGCAGCACCCGCTCCGCGACCGTGGTCAGCGGCAGGGCGCCGAGGGCGGCCACCACCTCGGGCCGCGGCTTGGCGCACCCGTCCACCGGCACCGCCGGGCGCACCCACCGCCCGGCCGCGTCGTGCAGCACCAGGAACGGCGGCAGCACCAGATCCGCCGTGCACGCGCCGCCCGACGGCTCGGCGTCCGGCAGCCGCAGGGCCGCCACCAGCGCCGCCACCTCCGTCGACCGCAGCTCCCGCTCGACGGCGTCCGTGCCGCCTCCGGGCCGCCGCCGCTCCCCCTGCCGGCACAGCGTCACCGCGACCGGCACGAAATCGGCGGCCAGCGGCGGCCCCGCGTCCGCCGGCGGCACCGGGGCCGCCAGCGCCGCGCACGACACCCAGCCGCGCCCCGCGACCGGCACCGCTGGGGCCGCTGACGGCCCCGGGCCCGCCGGCGGCGTGCCCCCGTCCGCGCACGCCGCCAGCAGGACGACACCCAGCCCGGCCGCGAACCGCACCCGTCCCCGCATGGCCGCACCTCCGCCGCCTTCGACGCCACCGGAGCGGCCGCGGTTCCGCCATGCTGGTGGCATGACCACAGTGATCGGTGACATCACGGTGTCCCTGGACGGGTTCGTCACGGCCGAGGGCGCCGGCCCCCGGCACGGCCTCGGCGTCGGCGGTGAGGCCCTGCACGTCTGGGCCATGGAGCCCGACGCCGTCGACCAGGACGTCCTGGACACCACGACCGCGGCGACCGGGGCGGTCCTCATGGGCCGCAACACTTACGACGTGGTGGACGGGCCGGACGGGTGGCAGGACGACCTCGGGTACGGCGGGCGGCGCGACCAGTCCGCCGCGCCGCCGGTGTTCGTGGTGACGCACGAGCCGCCCGCCACCACCCGGCTGAAGGACCGGTTCACGTTCGTCGCCACGCCCGAGGAGGGCGTCGAGCGGGCCCGGGCGGCGGCCGGCGACCGGGACGTGCTGGTCATGGGCGGCGGGCAGCTGGTCCGGGAGTGCCTGCGGCGCGGGCTGCTCGACCGGCTCACGCTGCACGTCGCGCCGGTGCTGCTCGGCGCCGGGACGCCGCTGTTCGACGGCGACCGCGGGCCGGGCCTCGTGCAGGGCGCGGTCCGGCCCAGCGGCAACGCCGTGCACGTCACCTACGACGTGGTCAGGTGACGGACCCGCCACGACGTGCGGCGGGCCGCGGGGACGTGTCCCCGCGGCCCGCCGGTGCGGGCACCCGTCACGCGGTGGTGCCGACCGCCTCCAGGTAGCTGGACGGGATGCGGCAGTACGCGTCGCCGGTGCTGTGCCGGGCGGCCAGGTCGACGAGGTCCGCGTACAGCTGCTTCTCGGCCGGGCTGTCCGCGACGGCCTCGAACGCCTTCAGCGTCGGCCCGTAGTGGGTGCGGAAGTAGTCGACCAGCGCCTCCGGGGTGGCGAACCGGAACACGAAGTCCCGGCGGGTGACGCGCAGCCACGTGACGGCCGGGCCGAACAGCTCCTGCAGGCGCTCCTCGTCGCCCCACAGCGGCGGCGGGCGCAGGCCGGCCGGCGGCGGCACGTGCCGGCCGACCGTCTTGAACAGCTCGCCGATGAAGCCGTCCGGCGTCCACGAGGCCAGGCCGATCGTGCCGCCGGGGCGGCAGACGCGGACCAGCTCGGCCGCGGCGGTCTCCTGGTCGGGGGCGAACATGACGCCCACGACCGACAGCACCGTGTCGAACGCGTCGTCCTCGTAGGGCAGGGCCTCGGCGTCGCCCTCGGCGAAGTCGACGGCCAGGCCCTCGGCGGCGGCCCGGGCCCGGCCGCGCTCGAGCAGCGCGGGCACGTAGTCGATGCCGGTGACGCGGGCGCCGCAGCGGGCGGCGGCGAGCGCCGCGTTGCCGGTGCCGGTGGCGACGTCCAGGATGCGGCTGCCGGGCGCCAGGTCGGCGGCGTCCACGAGGTACTCGGCCATGGGGTGGATGAGGGCGGCGACCGCGCCGTAGCTGCCGCTGGACCAGACCTTCTGCTGGCGCGTCTTGATCGCGCCGAAGTCAATGTTCGTCATGCCCGGGACGTTAGGGACGCCCCCGGGGCCCGCACATGGGGAGAACTCCCTATGTTGGCGGCACCAGCCCGAGTTTGCGGGCCGTCGCGGCGGCCTGGCCGCGGGTGGCCACGCCCAGCTTGGCGAGCACGGCCGACACGTGGTGGTCGACGGTCTTCGCCGACAGCGACAGCCGGGCGGCGATCTCGGCGTTGCTGAGCCCGTCGGCGAGCAGGGCCACGACCTCGACCTGCCGCGCGGTCAGCCCGGACGGGTTGGCCACGGTGGCCGGCCGGGGCCCGCGGACCGCGACGCCGCGCTCGCGCAGCTGCGCGCGCAGCCGCCGGGCCGTCGCGACCGCGCCGAGCCGCTCCACGATGCGCAGCGCCCGCGCCGCGGCGGCGGTGTCGCCGCAGGCCAGGGCCAGAGCCATCGGGTACGGGTGGCCGCGCTGCTCCCAGTGGTCGGCGGCGGCCCGCCAGTTCCCGCCGACGAGCAGCCGGTACGGCTCCCCCAGCGTGTACGGCGCCTCGGGGCTGCCGCCGGCGCGCCACAGCCACACCGCCAGCTCCCCCGCGTACTGGCCGATGCCGGACCGCACGGCGAGGTCGTACGCGCGGCGGGCCTCGTCCGCGGCGGCGGCCGGGTCGCCCGCGAGCCAGTGGTGTTCGGCGAGCGCCGCCGACGCGGGACCGACGAACTGGATCTCGCCGGCCTCCCAGCCGCGGTCGGCGGCCCGGGTGAGCAGGTCGAGCGCGCCCGGCTCGCCGCGGCGCGACCGCAGCACCCCCAGCACGGCGGTGGCCCGCACCCGGCTCGCGCCGGGCTGGTCGGCGCCCGCGACGGCCTGCTCGGCGTCGGCCTGCGCGCCGGCCCAGTCGCCGCGGGCCAGCCGCAGCTCGGCGCGGTAGCCGAGCAGGTGGCGGGTGTAGCCGTCGAGGTCGCGGGCGGTGGTGAACGCCAGCGCCCGCTCCAGCTCGTCGGTGGGGTCGGCGCCGGCCCGGTCGGCGAGGAACGTGGCCAGGTTCACCAGGGCGCGCCCGGCGTCGTCGTCGAGCCCGGCGGACACGGCCAGCACGTGAGCGCGTTCCAGGTCGGCGACGCCCTCCGGGTCGCCGCCGAGCATGCGCGCCGAGCCGACGTTGGTGAGCGCGTGCGCCTCCACGGCGGTGTCGCCCAGCCGGTGCGCCAGCGCGAGGGCCTGCCCTCCCCAGTGGATCGCGGCGTCGAGATCGCCGCCGAGCATCCGCAGCTGCGACAGGTTGCTGTACGCGGCGGCGAGCGGCCGGCCCGGCGGCAGCGTCTCCAGCACCTCGACCGCCCGGGCCGCCGCCTGCCGCGCCTCGGCGGGGTGGCCGGTCCACCAGCACATCCGCGACAGCCACCGCCACGCCTCGCCCAGCTTCTCCGCGTCGTCGCCGGCGGCGCGCAACGCCAGCGCCTCGCGCCGGGCGCCCAGCGCCTCGCCGCCGAGCCCGGCCAGGTACGCGGCGAACGCGTACGCCTCCAGCAGCTCCGCCCGCTGCGCCGCGGGCGCCCCCAGCGTCAGCGGCAGGGCGAGCGCGTAGTGCGCGGCGGCCTGCCGGTGCGCCGCGACCGCCTGGGCGCGCCGCGCCGCCACCGGCACCCAGCGCAGCACGGCGTCGGTGTCGCCCGCGTGGTGGGCGTGGTGCACCAGCCGGGCCGGGTCGGCGCGGTCGCCGAGCGCGACCAGCACCCGGGCGTGCAGCGCGGCCCGCCGCACCGGCGACAGCGCCTCCTCGACGGCCCGCCGCAGCAGCTCGTGCCGGAACGCCACCCCGTCGCCCGCGGGCACCAGCACCCCGCCGGCGAGGCACTCCTCCACGGCGGCCACGTCACCGATCAGCCCGGCCTCGGCCCGCGTCGGCACCACGGCGACCAGCCCGGCCGCGTCGCGGGCCGCCGGGGACAGCGCGGCCAGCCGCGACAGCACCAGGTCGCGCACGGTGGCGGGCACGCCGGCGCTCGCCGCGGCCAGCACCTCGCTGACGAGCAGCGGGTTGCCGCCGGTCACCTCGTACACCCCGGCGGCCTCGCGGCCCGCGCGGCGGGCCAGCTCGGCGGTGGCCTCGGCCGACAGCGGCGCCACCGGCAGCCGCCGGGTCATCCCCCGCGGCAGCCCGGCCAGCACCGCCCGCAGCGGATGCTCGGGCCCCACCTCGTCGTCGCGGTACGTGACGATCAGCAGCACCTTGCAGCGCGCGAGCCGCCGCCCCAGGAACGTGACAAGATCGAGCGTCGCCTCGTCCGCCCAGTGCAGGTCCTCCAGCACCACCACGGACCGCCGCCGCGGCGCGTCGAGCGCATCCAGCAACGCGTCGAACACGGCGCCCCGCCCGGCCCCCTCGGCGTCACCGATGCGCTCGGCGAGCGCGCCGCCGACGTCACGCGCGATGTCGTGCAGCGGCCCCAGCGCCCGCGGGGTGAGCAGCGGGTCGCAGGCGCCCCACAGCACCCGGGCCCGGGCACGCACCCGCTGCGTGAACGCCCCGACGAGCGTCGACTTGCCCGCCCCGGCCTCCCCGCCGACGACGGCGACCCGGCCGCCGTCGTGCGCGCCCAGCAGGTCGTCCAGCAGACCGAGCGCGTCGGCCCGCTCCAGCAGCTCCATCGAGCCCGATCGTACGGCCCGGCCCGGCGCCGGGCAGTCGGGTTTCCGGCTGACCGGCGGGCGATCGCCGCGGAGATCATCGATCGCTTCTCTCGCGTCCGGCGGTTAGTCGGTCCAGTCAACGCGCTGCTGAGCCCAGATGAAGCGCACCAATCCGGGCGCAGCGGGGCCCTTAAGCCACCCTTGAGCCGGTGGTCAGGACCTCAGTTCTTCCAGCCGGGACGGCGACCAGATGCGCTCCGCCAGGGCAAGCAAGAGCTTGCCCCGCTTCGTGTGCTCCTCCTTGCCGAAGGCTGCATACGGGTGGAACGGCAGCCCTGTTCGCTGGCGAAAAGCCAGGAACTGAGGTTGGTGCTCGTAGGTCACGGCCGCCAGGCTCGCTGCCAGCAGGTTCTGCTTCGCGTAGTGGGGCACCTTTTCGGCGAAGGTCTTGTCCTGATAACTGCGATTCACGTCAGCCGGCAACAGCAACAACCCACCGACGTTTTCGCGCCAACTGTAGAAGTCGCTCTCGTCTTCGAACTCGCCCTTGTGACGGTCGTACCGGTCAGCCCAGATGTGTTCCAGGTCCAGCGGATTCTTCTGCCGGCGATCCACATACTTGTCAAACAGGTCTGGCCTACCTGATTCGACCTCGACGTACGCGGTTACTCTCGCCAACAGGTGGAAGATGTAGCGGCGGCTGAATTGGTTGAGGTTCAACCACTCGATTCCATGCCGCCCGCGCGCCTCACTCCCACTGAAGGAGACCTCGTCCTTATCCAGCTTCTCTGCAAGGATGTCTATGAGCTCAGGCAACCTCTTGCGCCGGATGTCCCGACACAGGAGGAACATGGCGTAGCTCACGCTGGAGTAGCCAACCCGGATGTAGTTGACGACGCGGCGCATGAGCCAGATGTCGATGTATCGGGCGGTCACCTCCATCTTGCGCCGCACCACATCCTCACTGTCGGCAAGGCTGAGCGGTGCGAGCAACACCGTGGCCTGCCAGGTGAAGTCGTTGTGCGCGTTGTAGAAGATGGATTGGAGACCGGGAGTGTAATGCCGACCGGCGTCGAGTATCACCTTGTACGCCCGGGCGAAGAAGGGAACGTCCTCCTTCATCAAACGCAGGTTGGCCTGACTTTCACCGACACCCAGGCGGCCTTCGTTGTCCCGTAGCCATCTATGGAAGGTCGTTCCGATCTGCTCCCAGTCGCGGTCGGACGCACCGGCTCTCCGCTCACGGGTGCTGTCCGCGTACTGCGCCCGGAGCCATGCCTTGACGAAGGCGGAATCACGTTCTGGATCCGGGTCGTGTCCCCAGGACGTGAGGTCGAGCAGGGTGCTCTTCCACAACCGGTTGGCCTCCACCCGGCTATGCTCCTCACCCACCGGTGCCAACAGATACGCCTTGAGCATGTCGACGGGGCTGAGTGGCCTACCGCGGTCGTTCATCGCCTCGAAGATGGAGTACGCGTGCGCGTCAGACGCCGTGATGATCTCGATAAGGCCTACCTTCTCCAACAACCAGTAGATGAAGGTGGACAATGCGTCTCCGAGATCGGCGACGAGCCCCATTTCCTCGATATCACGGTAGTGCGCGACGATGGCCTGGATGGACTCATCTTTACCGTCGACGTTGAACTCGTCGCCGTCGAACAGAGCTCGAATGACCGGAACCCGCTCTTTGATGTCGAGGTTGAAGGTCTGCTCACCGAGATTGTCGGAGAAGATGAGCGGCTCCAGCGTTGCAGCGACGTTCAGACTGAGCCGCTTCGACTCCCGATACAGGTATATGAGCAGCAGCGTCAGTGACGTAACTCGTTGTTGCCCGTCAACGAGGTACGACTTACTCTCCCGCTTGGCGATGATGATCGAGCCCAGAAAGTATTCACCGTACTCACTGACCTTCCTCGGCGCGTCACCCTCCCGGTATGAATTTCGGAATGCGGTCTGCAGGTCGGAGACGAGTTCCTCGACGTTCGCGCGCTCCCACTTGTACTCACGCTGGTACTCGTCGATGTCGAACGTGCGGCTCTGCAGCAACTGCTTGATCGTCCGGTAGTGCGGGGTGATGCTGCTCAAGCCCGAGTCCTTTCAACGGTGCCCGCGGTGGCGGGGTCGGCACATCGCTCCACTGTGCTACCACGCGCTCGGACTGCTGAGCGTCAGCCGCGAAGGCAGATCTGCGTGAGCACGTGGCGAGCCAGCCGTCACCGTGTACGACTGTCGCTCGAATGAGGACTAGCCCGAACGGCCCAAACCTGTTGCCGGCCCAACGCGGGCGCCGCCATGCTGGCCGGGTGGCGGAGATCGCGTGCGACGAGTCCGGCTACGAGGGCGAGAAGCTGGCAGGCACGTCAACGCCGTACTTCGGGCACGCCTCGGTGCGGCTGACCTCCGCCGCGGCGGCCGCGTGCGTCGCCGAGCTGCGCCGCCGCATCCGCTCCCCCGCCACCGAGTACAAGGCCAACCACCTGCTGCGCGAGAAGCACCGCCGGGTGCTGGTCTGGGTGCTGGGGCCGGACGGGCCGCTGCTCGGCCACGCCCGCGTCCACCTGGTCGACAAGATTCACCTGCTCCGGGTACGCCTCGCGGCGGTGCTGGGCGTGCCGCCGGCCGCGTTCGCTGAGCCGGTGCTGGCCGCCGGCAACGCGCTGCTGCGCACCCGCGCCCCGGCCACCGCCGTCGACGACTTCTTCCGCCTCGCCCCGCAGCTGGCCGCCGCCCGCCCGGCCGCCGAGGCGTACCGGGCGGCGCTGCGCACCCGCCCCGCGTGGCACCTGGAGCTGGACCCGCTGATCGACGCCGTCGGCCGGCTGCCCGCCCTGTGGGGCCCGGGCATCACGGTCGCCCACGACCGCCAGAACGTCCTGTCGCCGGACCGGCTGGCGGCGCTGGCCGCGACGCCCGGCATCGCGGCGATCCACCTGGTCGACACCGACGACGACCCGCGCATCCAGCTCGCCGACATCCTGGCGGGAACGGCGTGCCGCATCGCCGCGACGGGCGACGCGGAACTGCGGGAGCTGCTGCGCCCGTACGTGGGCGGGCAGCCGGTGCCCGCACGCTGACGCGCCGCCCGCCGGGAGTCCCGGTGGGCGGCGCGGTCGCTGCGGTCAGGCGGTCGGGGCCGGGTCGTGCGCCGAGTCGGCGTCCGCCGGGTCCACGGCGTCGTCCGGGGCCGGCGTGGCGGCGTCGCGCAGGTGCCGGTTGTGCCGGGGCTCCTGCTTGGTCTTCGCGTCGTTGAGCTTGCGGCGCAGGTCGTCGCGGACGTCGTTGAGGGCGGCGTGCAGGTCCTCCTCCGACGACGTGGTCACCACCTTCGCCCGCCCGGCGATCCAGCACTCCAGGGTGACCTTCTGACCGCGGGCGGCCCGGTCCTTCACCGACACCTCCAGCTCGGTGGTGTCGGCGGGGAAGCCGGCCAGCCGGGCGTCGAGCGTGGCGAACTGCTCGGCGATCCAGGTCAGGTCACCTTGGGAGAATCCCCCGCCCGTCCGCAGGCACTCCTGGACGGTCGCTGGGTTCGCATGGGCGGTCATTCGCCACACCTCACTGTCATGGTCGGCCGACATGGTCGACATCCCGCTTACCCGACCGGGTCGCGGCTTGAACAACCCCGAGGTGGGACCCGCCGCCCTACCGTTCCCGGCGCAGGTCCTCGACGACCTGTTCGTAAGCGTCCGGGCGGACGGCGAACGACCCGTAGTAGGGGTAGTTCATCTCGATGATGAGGAACAGGTTGGTGGCGATGACGGCGCTGGACAGGGCCAGCAGGATCCGGCGCACGGCGTTGTCGGCGAGGCCGAAGAACAGGCTCATCGCCATGATCGCGGCGGTCGACAGGAGCACGCCCAGCCACATGACGCTGGACATGCGCTGGTCGTCGGCCTCGGCGTCGGAGTCGTGGTGGTAGACCTCGGCGGCGCCGATGCGTTCGACTGCGACGCGGACGAAGGCGCGCTGCGGCTCGGTGACGGGTTGCAGCGCGCCGACGGTGGCGGTGAGGCCGGCCAGGTCGGCGGTGCGCCGCCGTTCGGCGCCCTCCTCGCGGCGGACCTCCCAGTCGGTGATGATGTCCGACTCGTACCGGACGACCTCGTCCGAGATCGTGCGCTGCACGTCGGGGCCGAACACGGCGGCGGCCGGCACCAGGGCGGTGAGCTGGGCGGCCTCGTCGCGTGAGGTGTCCTTCGCGGCGGTGTAACCCTCCCAGAGGGACACCACGCACAGTCCGATGACGATGGCGTAGGCGACGCCGACCACGGACACGATGACGCCGGTGACCTCGTTGTGCGGCCCGAGCCGCTGGTGCGGCAGGCGGCGGTGGATCACCGCGTCCAGGCCGAGGGTGATGGCGGGGAGGCCGAGGATGAGCACGGCCCCCACCAGCCACGCGGGCACGTCGCGTACGAGCCAGAGTTCCACCGCCCTCACGGTAGGGGTCGGGGCGGCCGGGAGGTCGGGTTCGGGCAGATACCCCAAAGACCCAACGGAACGTGAAGCCGTTGCTACGTTCAGCCACGAACAACTTCACGGAGGTCGCGATGGGCGCACAGTCAGTGGAACTGAATGTCGGCCCGGCCGACACCGAACCACCCCGGCATCGGACCTCGCGGGGCCGGTCGCACCCGCTCGGGGCCCGCCCGGACGGCACCGGCGTCAACATCGCCGTCTTCTCCGAGCACGCCACCGCCGTGCAGGTGCTGCTGTTCGACCGGCACGACTCCCCGGAGCCGTACCAGATCATCACGCTCGACCCGGAGGGCAACCGCACCTTCGCCGTCTGGCACGTGCACGTCGACGGGCTGCGGGCCCCCGCCTTCTACGGGCTGCGCGTCTTCGGCCCCGAGGGCCCCGGCCTGCGGTTCCAGCCGGACAAGGTGCTCGCCGACCCGTACGCCCGCGGCATCGACCGCACGCTGTGGGACCGCGGGGCCGCCTGCCGGCCCGGCGACAACACCGCGCTGTCGCTGCGCTCCGTCGTCGTCGACGAGAGCGGCTACGACTGGGCGGGCGACGAACCGCTCGACCTGCCGATGGAGGACCTCGTCATCTACGAGGCGCACGTCGGCGGGTTCACCCGGTCGCCGACGTCGGGGGTGGCGCAGCCCGGCACGTTCGCCGGCCTGGTGGAGAAGATCCCGTACCTGAAGGACCTCGGCGTGACCGCGGTCGAGCTGCTGCCCGTCTTCGACTTCGACGACAGCGAGGCGCGCACCGTCGACGGCCGCCGGCTCACCAACTACTGGGGCTACAGCACCGCCGGCTACTTCGCCCCGCACGCCGGCTACTGCGTCGAGCCGGCGGCCGGCGCGCACGTGCGCGAGTTCCGCGACATGGTCAAGGCGCTGCACGCCGCCGGCATCGAGGTGATCCTCGACGTCGTCTTCAACCACACCGACGAGGGCAACCACCTGGGCCCGCTGTTCTCGTTCGCCGGCCTGGACAACCCGAACTACTACTACCTGGACCCCGCCGACCCGCGGTACTACTACGACTACTCGGGCTGCGGCAACACACTCATGGCGAACCACCCGATCGTCACCAAGATGATCGTGGAGTGCCTGGAGTACTGGGTGCGCGAGATGCACGTCGACGGCTTCCGGTTCGACGAGGCGGCCGTGCTCACCCGCGGCGCCCGCGGCGAGGTACTCGACGAGCCGCCGGTGGTGTGGCAGATCGAGCTGAGCGACACCCTGGCCGACACGAAGATCATCGCCGAGGCGTGGGACGCCGCCGGCGCGTACGAGGTGGGCCGGTACCCGGGGTACCGGTGGGCGGATTGGAACGGCCGCTACCGGGACACGATGCGCCGCTTCGTCAAGGGCGAGCCGGGGCTCATCGGCGACGTGGCGACCCGGCTGACCGGCAGCGCCGACCTCTACCAGCCGCGCGGGCACCGCCCGATCAACAGCGTCAACTTCGTCACCTGCCACGACGGCTTCACCCTCGCCGACCTCGTGTCGTACGACGGCAAGCACAACGAGGCCAACGGCGAGGGCAACCGCGACGGCAACGACGACAACATGAGCTGGAACTGCGGCGTCGAGGGACCCACCGACGACCCGGCGGTGCTGGCCCTGCGGCTGCGGCAGTCGAAGAACCTGGCCGCCCTGCTGCTGCTGTCGCGCGGGGTGCCGATGATGCTCGCCGGCGACGAGGCGGGCCGCACCCAGCAGGGCAACAACAACGCCTACTGCCAGGACAACGAGATCGGCTGGCTGGACTGGTCGCTGGCCGGGACCAACGCGGAGCTGCTGTCGTTCTGGCAGCGCATGATCGCCTTCCGCGCGGCGCACCCGATCCTGCGGCAGCCGACCTACGACCGGCCCGACGTCACCTGGCACGGCACCCGGCTCGGCGAGCCCGGCTGGGACGACCCGGACGCCCGGGCGCTGGCCTGCACGCTGAGCGGGCTCGCCGGCGACGCCGACCTGCACGTCATCACGAACATGTACTGGGGGCCGCTCGACTTCGAGCTGCCCGAACGTCCCGGACGGGTCTGGGCGCGGGCGGTCGACACGTCGCTGCCCGCCGGATCCGACCTGCCGGAGGCCGGCGCCGAGCCGGTCCTGGACGCCGCCACCTGCACCGCGCCGGGGCGCAGCGTCATCGTCCTGATCTCCCGCCCGTCCGCCTGAGCGGACCGCCGAAAGAGGACTTCGTGCCGAACAACCTGGACTTCACCTTCTCTGATCTCGTCGCCGGCTACGTCATCAGCGCCGACCCGGCGAACGGGCGCTTCGAGATGAACACGTCCGACGGGCGTCCCTTCGTCGTGCAGCTCACCGCGACCACCACCGCGGAGATGCTGCGCAACCTCGGCGAGGCGTACGTGGACGCCACCGCGCAGCTGACCGGCATGCTGGAGCACGGCCGGCTGGTGCACGTGTACGGCCTGTTCTACCCGTCCGACTCCGAGGCCGGCACCGCCTTCGAGGCCAAGCACGTGCTGCTGTTCGGCAAGGCGGCCGGCGAGCTGAAGTTCGAGTCGCCCGACTGGTGGGGCCAGCAGGTCCGCCGGCTCGCCGACTTCTACCTGGACAACGAGTTCGGCGTGGGGTCGACGACGTTCGACTACCGCGACTACCGCACCGACCTGTCCATGGAGGGCGCCAAGACGTCGTCCATGCGCCAGGAGACCGACACGATCTCGCGGCTGGTGTACGGGCTCGCGACGGCGTACCTCATGCACGGCAACCCGCGCTACCGCGACGCCGCGGTGGCCGGCGCCAACTACCTCGTCGACCACCTGTGCTTCGTCGACCGCAGCGAGCGGATCGCGTACTGGTACCACGCGCTGGTGCTGCGCGCCGACGGCACCGAGGTCAAGGTGTTCGCCTCCGAGTTCGGCGACGACTACGACGCGATCCCCTGCTACGAGCAGATCTACGCGCTGGCCGGGCTCACCCAGGTGTACCGGATCACCGGCGACCCGAAGCTGCGCGAGATCATCGACATGACGATCACGATGTTCCACCGGTACTTCGAGGACACGACCAGCCACCCGGACGGCACGCCGCGGCGCGGCTACTACTCGCACATCGACCCGGTCACGTTCGACCCGCTGAGCCCGGCGCTGGACGACGGCATCCGCACCAACCGGGACCGCAAGAACTGGAACTCGATCGGCGACCACATCCCGGCGTACCTGATCAACCTGTTCCTGACCACCGGCGAGCAGCAGTACGCCGACGAGCTCGAGTCGCTGTGCGACCAGATCACCGAGCACTTCCCCGACTACGGCAGCAGCCCGTTCGTCCAGGAGAAGTTCTTCGGCGACTGGAGCCCGGACCGGGCGTACGGCCAGCAGCAGGACCGCGCCATCGTCGGCCACAACCTGAAGATCGCGTGGAACCTGACCCGGGTGAACAACCTGCGGCCCAAGGCGGAGTACGTGGCGTTCGCCAAGAAGATCGCCGCCCTCATGCCGACGGTCGGCATGGACCCGCAGCGCGGCGGCTGGTACGACATGGTGGAGCGGCACACCGGTCCCGGCGAGCGCTTCCACCGCCTGGTCTGGCACGACCGCAAGGCCTGGTGGCAGCAGGAGCAGGGCATCCTCGCCTACCAGATCCTCGACGCCGTCTACGGCGACCCGCTGTACGCCAAGTACGCCCGGGAGAGCTCCGCGTTCTACAACGCCTGGATGCTCGACACCCAGGCCGGCGGCGTCTACTTCAACGTGCTGGCCAACGGCAACCCGTTCCTGCTGGGCGGCGAGCGCAGCAAGGGCTCGCACTCGATGGCGATGTACCACAGCGCCGAGCTGTGCTACCTCGCCGCCGTCTACTCCGGACTGCAGCGCCACGAGCAGCCGATGGACCTGTTCTTCTCGCCTGGCGCGGGCGCGTTCGGCGGCGTCCTGCGCGTCGCACCGGACCTGCTGCCGCCGAAGACCAACAAGATCATGCAGGTCTGGGTCAACGGCCACGAGCACGCCGACTTCGACGCCGAGGCGCTGACCGTCACCCTGCCGCACAGCATCGAGCCACAGCAGGTGCGGGTGCGCCTGGCCCCCGCCGCGTGCACGTTCAGTGCCGACACCGTCGACACCTCGGGCGGCGTCGCCCGCATCGCGCTGGCCGGTTCGCTCGGCGCCGACCAGGTCGGCGTGCTGCGCGGGCAGCTCGACGAGGCGCTCGACGGCGGGGCGGCGACCGTGGTCCTGGAGACCGACGCCCTCGTCTACCTCGACCCGGCGGGGATCCGGTACCTCGCGACGACCAAGCAGCACCGCGACTTCCGGCTCACCGTCACCGGGGCCCGCGGCCAGGTGGCCGAAGAACTCGCCGCCAGCGAACTCGACCAGGAACTGGTTCCGACCGCCGGCCGCTGAGCCGGCTCACCCAGGGGGCGCCATGAACTACGACCACATCGTCGTCGGATCCGGATCCGCCGGCACCATCCTCGCCAGCCGGCTGTCGGAGGACCCGGGCCGCTCCGTGCTGCTGCTGGAGGCGGGTCCCGACTACCCCGACCTCGACCAGCTGCCGTCGGACCTCGCCACCGCGGCGACCGTGTCCGTCGTCGACCACGACTGGGGCTACCGCGCCGAGGCGGTGCCGGGCCGCACCATGGAGTACGCGCGCGGCAAGGTCACCGGCGGCTGCTCCGCCGTCAACGGGGCGATCGCCCTGCGCGGCCTGCCCGGCGACTTCACCGAGTGGGCCGGGCTCGGCAACGACGCCTGGTCGTGGGACCGGGTGCTGCCGTACTACCTGCGCATCGAGGACGACCAGGACGTCGAGGGGCCGCTGCACGGCAAGGGCGGGCCCACGCCGTTCGTCCGGTTCAAGCACGACGAGCTGGTCCCGCTGCAGAAGTCCTTCCTGGACGCCTGCCTCGACCACGGGTTCGGCTACGTGGCCGACCACAACGACCCGGACAGCACCGGCGTCGGCCCGATCCCGATGAACCGCCGCGGCGGGCTGCGGGTGTCGACGGCCGTGTCGTACCTGAGCCGGGCCCGCAACCGGCTGAACCTGACCGTCCGGCCGAACGTGCTCGTGCACCGCGTGCTGTTCGAGGGCACCCGCGCCGTCGGCGTGGAGGCCGAGATCGACGGGCAGCTGCAGACGGTGCACGCCCGCAACGTCACCCTGTCGGCCGGCGCGATCAACACGCCCACGATCCTGCTCCGCTCCGGGGTCGGACCGGCGAAGCACCTGGAGGAGCTGGGCATCCCGGTCGTGCTGGACCGCCCGGGCGTCGGCGCCAACCTCATCGAGCACCAGCAGGTCACCGTCGGGATCATCCCGAAGGACGGCGTCACCCAGCTCACCGACCCGGACGTGCAGGTGATCGCCCGCTACACCGCGCCGGGCACCGAGCAGTTCAACAACATGCAGCTGTACTTCGTCAGCCGGTACGTGCCCATCACCCACCGGCCGATCAGCGTGATGAGCGTGCTGCAGAAGCCGCTGTGCCGCGGCACGGTCTCGCTGACCACCAGCGACCCGCACGTCCAGCCGGCCATCTTCCTCAACTCCTACGGCGAGCCGGAGGACCAGCGGATCGCCCTCGACGGGGTCCGGCTGTGCTGGGAGATCGCCACGTCGAAGCCGATCTCCGAGCTGTCGGCGGGCGTCGCCGACACCCTCACCGAGCGGCAGCTGGACGACGACGCCGCGCTGCTCGGCTACATCCGGCAGCACTCGGCGACGCTGTGGCACCCGGTCGGCACGTGCCGCATGGGCGGCGCCGGCGACCCCGACGCCGTCGTGGACCAGAACCTCGCCGTGCACGGCCTGGAGAACCTGACCGTGGCCGACGCCTCGGTGATGCCGGCGCACGTCAGCGCCAATCCGAACCTGACCTGCTTCGTCATCGGCGAGCGCGCCGCCGAGTGGCTGCGGGACTGAAGGGACCACCATGAAGATCGGTGTACTGATCGAGGAGCACTTCGACCCGACGGAGTTCCGGGCGTTCAACCGCTGGTTCCCGGAGCAGGGCGTCGAGGTGGAATACCTGTCGCACCTGTGGGGGCAGGCGGCGCTGACCTTCGGCAGCAACCCCGACGAGGGCACGGTCGACGAGCACGTCACCGTCACCACCGAGGTGGCCACCGCCGACCCCGCCGACTACGCGGGCATCATCCTGATCGGCGCGTACGCCATGGACCGGCTGCGCTACCAGGCGGAGATCGCCGGTCCCGGCGCCCGCAACGAGGCCCCGGCGGTGGAGTTCCTCCGCCGGGCCGTCGCCACGCCGAACCTGACGATCGGCACGATCTGCCACTCGCTGTGGCTGTTCTGCGCCGACCCGGACCTGCTCCACGGCCGCCGGGTCACCTGCGCGCACAACATCGTGTGCGACGTCGAGAACGCCGGCGGCATCGTCGAGTACGACGGGCGGTCGACGGCCGACCTGGTCGTCGACGGCACCCTGGTCTCGGCCCGGCACCCGGAGGTGACCGACCGGTTCATGGCGACGTTCCTGGCGCAGATCACCAGCGCGGTGGGCGTCCGCACGTGAGGTGAGGACGGGGGCGCGGCCGTCCCACGGCCCGGCCGGGCCGTAGAAGTCGCCGCCCCGCACGCCGGGGGCGGTCGCGGCGTGCAGCTGCGGCAGCGCGCCCCGCTCCACCGGCTGGGTGACCAGCAGGCCGGCCCGCGCGATCACCGCCCCGAGCCGGCCCCGGTGCGCCCAGGCGCGCGGCGTCAGGTTGGTGCGGGTGAGGCCCGGGTGGGCCAGCACGCCGGCGACCCGGCCGCGCTGGTCGGGGATGCGGTCGGCGGTCCATGCGGTCATCTGCTGCTCCCGGTGTGTCGGTGCGGGGAACGCCGACGGTAGGAGCGGGCCGGGCCGGGCCGGTCGTACCCGCCTGCCCGGGTCTGCGAGACCTACCGTGGGCGCCCGGCCGGGCGGCAGACGGGACGTCGGCCTGGAGCCGGGCGGCCGGCGCAAGGTCATCGGGCTGCGCCGCGAGGAGCTGGCCCTGCTCGCCGGGCTGAGCACCGACTACTACCCGCGCATCGAGCAGGGCCGCGAGGTGCGCCCGTCCGACGACGTCCTCGACGCCCTGGCCGGCGCGCTCGCCCTCGGCGACGAGGAACGCCGGCACCTGTTCACCCTCGCCCGCGCCGGCCGGTGCCCGCCCGCGCCGACCACGCTCCGGAACGCGTCCCGGACAGCACCCGGCGGCCGCTGCGGGTGCTGGACACCCCGGCGGTCGTCCTCGGCCGGCACCTCGACCTGCTCGACTGGAACCCCCTGTCGCAGGCCCTGCTCGGCGACCCGGGCGACCACCCGCCGGACCGGCTCACCCCACCCACCCGCGCGCCACCGCGATCGTCGGCGAGCTGACGATCCGCAGCGCCGAGTTCGGGCGGCGGTGGGCCCGGCACGACGTCCGCGAGTCGGTCAGCGGCACCAAGACGTTCCGGGTCCCGGAGGTCGGTGACATCGTGCTGGACTGGGACACGTACCCGCTGCCCGGCACCCCCGGCCCGGTCCTGCTCGTCTTCACCGCCGAACCGTGCAGCGCCGACGCCGACCGCCTGCAGCTGCTGGCGTCCCTGCGCCACAGCCGCGCCGCCGTCCGCCCCCTACCGACGGTGAACAATCCCTCGGACACGGCGGGGACCAGCCGGCGTTCCGGCTGGCCCCGCGCCGCACGCCGACCGGAGCTGTGGGGCGGACGGGACTCGAACCCGTGACCGATCGATTATGAGTCGACTGCTCTAACCGGCTGAGCTACCGCCCCCAGGCCTGCGGCAGCGATCCTATCCGGGCAGGTGACGGCCGATCCACCGGCTTGGACGTGAGCGCCCCTCACACCGCGCTGAGCAGCGCCCCGGCCGCGCGCCAGCCGCCCGCGAGGGCGCCCTGGATCGACGGGCTGTCGCGGTGGTCGCCCGCCACGAACACGCCGTCACCGAGCGCGACGGGGCGGCGGAGGCGGTTCAGTGGCGGCGGGGCGGCCGGCAGGGCGTGCGGCAGGGCGACGACGCGCAGCAGCGGCCAGTCGGCGGCGGGCACCCCGTACAGGCGGGTCAGTTCCTCCCGGACGACCGGCTCGGGCAGCGGGGTGTCCCCCACCGCGGACGCCGCCACCAGGGCCCGGCCGGGCGGCGCGTACGTGGGGGCGGCGTTGCTCATGACGGCGGTGTTGGCGAGCCGTTCGCGGCGGTCGCCGTCGACGAGGAGGATCGGCTCGGTGATCGGCGGCTGCGCCGGGCCGAAGTACCAGGTGGTGAGCGCCCGCATCGGCGGGGCGGGCAGGTCGAGCAGGCGGCACGCCGTGACCGGGTCGGCGGCCACGACGACCTGCCGGCAGGTGATCGTGGCGCCCCCGGCGGTCACCGCGCCGGCCCGCACGGCGGTGACCGGGGACGACAGGTGCAGGCGTTCCGGCGGCAGCGGGGCGGCCACGGCGGCGGGCAGCGCGGCCATGCCGGACGCGGGCACCCCGAGCCGCCCCCGGGCGAACGACCGCAGCACCATCGCCAGCACGTGACTGGACGTGTCGAGCGCCCGGTCGGCGAACACCCCGGACAGGAAGGGGCGCAGCACCTCCTCGACGATCCGGTGCGACAGCCCGGCCCGGCGCAGCGCCTCCGCCGCGGTGACCTCGGGCTCGGCCAGCAGCTTGCGCGGCGCGACGGTGGCGCAGCGGGCGGCGAACGCGGCGAAGCGCAGCCGGTCGGCGAAGGTGCCCACGTTCGCGGTGAGGGTGGCGGGCACGGCGGCGGGCGCGCGCAGCGGCGACTCCAGCCGGTGCAGGGCGCCGCCGCGGCGCACCAGCACCCCGGAGGCGAACAGGCGCAGGTCGAGGGCGTCCAGGTCGACGAGGGCCGGCACCCGGGGGTAGGCCGTGTTGAGGATCTGGAACCCGCGGTCGAGCGTGAACCCGTCCACGACGTCGGTGGCGACGCGGCCACCGAGGCGCTCGGCGCCCTCGACGAGGTGCCAGTCGACACCGGCGCGGTCGAGACGGCGGGCGGCGGCGAGGCCGGCGAGGCCGCCACCGACGATGACGACCTCGGCGCTCGCGGGAAGCGTGGACATGCGCCCAACCTAGCGAGCGCACGACCGATCCCGGCGAACCGACGCGACCCTCGGCGGCGGCCCGGAGGCGCACGAAAAACGCGGCTCCACCATCGGGAGCCGCGTGAGAAGGAAGGAAGCTCCCCCGATTGGACTCGAACCAATAACCTGCCGGTTAACAGCCGGCTGCTCTGCCAATTGAGCTACAGGGGACTGCTGGACCACCCCGGGCGATTTCTCCCCCTCGGTGGTGACCGGGACAAGAGTACAGGACGTCCGGGGGGTCGTGCGCCAGGGTATCCACCACCGCGTGGCGGGGACTCTTGTGCGACACGTACCGGGACATTTCGCCCTTCTGACCCGTGCGCGCATACGCAGCAGTCAGGATGGGTAGGGATCCGGTCAGCGACGCAGGCGCGTCACGCACGGAAGGAGCCGCGACATGCGCGGAAAGCTTATGTTCATCGGCGGTCTGGCGGCGGGCTTCGTCCTCGGCGCTCGTGCCGGCCGGGAGAAGTACGAGGAGATCGCGGCGAACGCCCGCAAGGTGTGGGACCACCCCACGGTCCAGGAGGCTGCCGGTGTCGCCCAGGCGCAGGCCAACCGCCTGGTCACCGAGGGCAAGGACAAGCTGAGCCAGTCGAAGATCGGCGAGAAGCTCAGCACGTCGGGCACCTCGAGCACGTCGAGCACCTCGGAGGACCGGACGCTGGCGAACTCGGCCACGTCCAGCACGACGATCCCGAGCACGGGCAGCACCTACTAGCCCGTCGGGCAGCACACACGTCGAGGGCCGGTCCGCAGCGTTGCGGACCGGCCCTCGACGTGTGTGCTCAGGCGGTCACTTCGTGGAGAACGCCGCGTCGAAGGCCGCCGACGGGGCGTCGAAGGCGAGCTTGCGGACGAACTTTAGGGCCTCGGGGGCGCCGACGAGGCGGTCCATGCCGGCGTCCTCCCACTCGATGGAGATCGGGCCGGTGTAGCCGATGCTGTTGAGCGCCCGGAAGCAGTCCTCCCACGGCACGTCGCCGTGGCCGGTGGAGACGAAGTCCCAGCCGCGGCGCAGGTCCGCCCACGGCAGGTGGGACGACATGCGGCCGCGGCGGCCGTCGCCGGTGCGGACCTTCGCGTCCTTGCAGTCGACGTGGTAGATGCGGTCGGCGAACTCGAGGATGAAGTTGACCGGGTCGAGGTCCTGCCAGACGAAGTGGGACGGGTCCCAGTTGAGGCCGAACGCGGGGCGGTGGCCGATCGCGTCGAGGGTGCGCCGGGTGGTCCAGTAGTCGTAGGCGATCTCGCTGGGGTGCACCTCGTGGGCGAACCGCACGCCGACGGAGTCGAAGACGTCGAGGATGGGGTTCCAGCGGTCGGCGAAGTCCTGGTAGCCGCGTTCGATCATCGCGGGCGGCACCGGCGGGAACATGGCGATGGTGTGCCAGATGGACGAGCCGGTGAAGCCGACGACGGTGTCGACGCCGAGCTTCGCGGCGGCCCGGGCGGTGTCCTTCATCCGCTCGGCGGCGCGGGTGCGCACCCCTTCCGGGTCGCCGTCGCCCCAGATGGCCGGGGGCAGGATGTCCTGGTGCCGCTCGTCGATCGGGTGGTCGCAGACGGCCTGGCCGACCAGGTGGTTGGAGATCGCGTAGACCTTCAGGTTGTGCTTGGCGAGCAGGTCGAGCCGGCCCTGGACGTAGTCGTCCTCGGCGAGCGCCCGGTCTACCTGGAAGTGGTCGCCCCAGCAGGCGATCTCGAGGCCGTCGTAGCCCCACTCGGCGGCGAGCCGGCAGACCTCCTCGAACGGCAGGTCGGCCCACTGGCCGGTGAACAGCGTGATGGGTCGCCCCATGTCAGCTCCCTCGTCGGTGCGTGCGCGGCGGCGTGAGGGGACACCGCCCGGCAACGGCGCCGCGGAGGCGGACTGCGACCGGCCGGGCCTGCGCCGCCCGGCCGGCCCGCGCACGCGGTGCCGTCCTCGAATCTACGGAGCGCAGACCGCCGGCGCCAGACCCAGCGCGATCAACTCGTCGCGGGCGTGGGTGAACTCGGCGGCCATGGCCTCGGCCGGCACGGCGGGGCGTTCGCCGGGCGGGAGCACGTCCCAGGTCTCGGCGCCGACGTCGACGTGGTCGCAGCCGGGCACGCCGCCGCGGGCGAGCAGTTCCCGGGCCGCCGCGCGCCAGAGCGCCGTCGTGGCCGTCAGCGGCGCGGCGGGCGCCCCGCCGAGGGGTACGTGGTACCGCACCCGCCACGGCCCGGGCGGGAACACGCGCAGCGCCTCGCCGAGGTCGGGGGCGTACCCGCCGGCCTTGGTGGTGGTCTGGTGGCGGTGGCCGGGCTCGACGTAGCCGCGCAGGGCGCCGACGGCGGCGGCCGGGTCGGCGGCCTCGACGGCGGCGGCGAGGCGCACCTTGACGACGGACAGGCCGGCGGCGGCGAGCCGGGCCAGCGCCTCGGCCGGCTCCTCCCACGCGCAGGCGAGGTTGGCCAGGTCGAGGCTGACGCCGAGCCGGTCGTGGTCGGTGCGGGTCAGGGCGGCCACGGTGGCGGCGGTCGAGTCGGCGATGCAGCCGGGTTCGGGCTGGAAGCCGACCCGGACGGCCTTGCCGGTGTGCCAGGCGATCTCGGCGAGGCCGCCGGCGAGGCGGCCCATGATCCGCCGGTGCTCCTTGTCCTGGGCGGCGGTCCACGCGGGCTCGCGCAGGCCGATGCCGAGCGTCGACACCGAGCCGCGCACGGCGTCGTCGGGCAGCAGGTCGACGAGGACGCGGGCGAGGTCGAGGGTGTAATCGAGGCGTTCGGTGGTGGTCCAGTCGGGCTCGGCGCCGCCGTAGCGCACGCCGTCGACGGTGACGACCTCCAGCCCGCGGGCGTCGAGCTCGGCGCGCAGCCGGCCGCGGGCGCGGCTGTCGACGGCCAGCTCGGCGGCCAGCGGCGGCGGCAGGGTCAGGGCGGCGGCGAGCGTGCCGGCGCCGGTGCGCTCGCGCATGGCGGCGTACGCGTCGAGGTGGGCGACCACGCCGGCCAGGTCGCCGTAGGCGGGGGCCGGGATGCTCGCGCTGAGGAACACCTGCCGTCCACTGGGATGCCGCAGCCGCATCAAAGACCTCCCCCGGCCGAACCCGATGATCCAGTGTGGACCGGATCGGCGGCGATGTCCCGTGCCATCCGTGGCGGTCGAGTCCGCACGACGTCTCCCCTCACCCGCTGCCCTGCCCACGGGTACGCGATGACCGGCGGCGATGGATCAGCGCCGTCCGGGGGAGGCCCGGCGGCCGACCGGTTACACGGAGGGTGACCATGGCCGTGAGCTGGGGATTCAGTGAACGCGGCATGAACGACGCCCGAATGTCGTTCCAGTGCAAAAACGGACAAGTCGACCTCGGGCGTCCCCGGCCGGTGCGGGGCGCAGCCGCACCGTCCCTCGCCGGGGACGCCCGGGACGACCCGTCAGGCCGGCTCGACCTTCGTCCAGCCGGCCGCGTTGGCGGCCGATCGCTCGACCGCGTCCAGCACGAGCTGCACCTGCAGCGCGTCCGCGAACGACGGCGTCGGGTCCTCCCCCGCCGCCACCGCCAGCATCAGGTCGCGGGCCTCGTGCGTGAACGTGTGCTCGTACCCGATCGGATGGCCCGGCGGCCACCAGCCCGCCAGGTACGGGTGCTCCGGCTCGGTCACCAGGATGGTGGTGAAGCCACCCTCGGCGGCCGGGACCGTCGCGTCGTGGAACTGCAGCTCGTTCATGCGCTCGAAGTCGAACGCGACCGAGCCCCGCGACCCGTTGATCTCCACCTGGAGCGCGTTCTTGCGCCCGGTGGCGAACCGGGTCGCCTCGTACGTGCCGATCGCCCCGCCGTCGAGCCGCGCCAGGAACAGCGCGGCGTCGTCCACGGTGACCTCGCCGGTGCCGGCGCCCGACGAGGCGGCGAGCCCCGCCGACGCGCCGACCAGCGGCCGCTGCCGGACGAACGTCTCCGTCAGCGCGCTCACCCCGGTGATCTGCTGACCCGTCACGAACTGCGTCAGGTCGATGATGTGCGCGCCGATGTCGCCGAGCGCGCCCGAGCCCGCCTTGTCCCGCTGCAACCGCCAGACCAGCGGGAACTGCGGGTCGACGATCCAGTCCTGCAGGTACCGGGCGCGCACGTGGCGGATCTCGCCGATCCGCCCGTCCGCGACCAGCTGCCGCATGAGCGCCACCGCCGGCGTGCGCCGGTAGTTGAAGCCGCACATGCTGCGCACGCCGTTGGCCCGCGCGGCCTCGGCGGCGGAGGTCATCGCGCGCGCCTCCGCCACCGAGTTGGCCAGCGGCTTCTCGCACAGCACGTGCTTGCCGGCCGCGAGGGCGGCGAGCGCGATCTCGGCGTGGCTGTCACCCGGCGTGCAGATGTCGACCAGGTCGACGTCGTCACGGGTCACCACGTCGCGCCAGTCGGTCGCGTGTTCCGCCCAGCCCAGCTTCTCGGCCGCCGCGGCTGCCTTCGCCGCATCACGTCCGCACAGGACGGACATCCGCGCGGTCAGCGGCAGGTCGAACGCCGCGTTGACCGTGCGCCACGCCACCGAGTGGGTGCCGCCCATGAAGGCGTGGCCGATCATCGCCACCCTCAGCTCCGCCATCGTCAGAAGCCGAGCTTCATGTAGTTGGCGGCGTTCTCCTTGGTGATCGTCTCCGACGCGAGGGTGATCTCCTTGGGCACCTGCAGCTCGACCAGGTCGGCCAGGCCCTTGTTCTGGCCGATGAGGCGGGCCAGCGAGATGGCCGACGACGCCATCGACGGGCTGTAGGTGACGGTGGCCTTCAGCGGCGAGTTGTCCGCGGCGATGGCCTCGATGGCCGCCTTGGAGCCGGCGCCGCCGACCATCAGGAACTCCTTGCGGTTCGTCTGGTTGATCGCCGCCAGCACGCCGATGCCCTGGTCGTCGTCGTGGTTCCAGAGCGCGTCCACCTTGGGCAGCGCCTGCAGCAGCTCGGTCGCGGCGCGCTGGCCGGTGTCGGCGGTGAACTCGGCGGGACGCCGGTTGGCGACCCGGAACCCGGCCTGGGTGAGCGTGTCGCGGAAGCCGGCCGAGCGCTCCTGGGTCAGCTCCAGCGAGTCGATGCCGGGGATCTCACCGATGATCGGCGCGCTGACGCCCTTGGCCTGCATCTGGGCGATGATGTACGTGGCCGCCGCGACGCCCATGCCGTAGTTGTCGCCCTTGATCTGCAGCCGGTACGCCTTGGCGTCCGGGAACGCCCGGTCCAGGTTGACGACCGGGATGCCGGCCTTCATGGCCTCCAGGCCGAACGCGTTGAGCTCCTTGCCGTCGTGCGGCAGCAGCACGATGACGTTCGGCTTCTGCGCCAGCAGCGTCGCCAGGGCGGCGCGCTGGGCGGCCGCGTCGGCGCCGGCCTCGACGGCGCGCAGCTCCACGTCGGAGTACGCGGCGGCCTGGGCCTTGGCGTTGTTGGTGATCGCGGCGATCCAGCCGTGGTCGGCGGCCGGCGCGGAGAAGCCGATGACGACCTTCTGGCCGGGCGCGGCGTTGGCGTTGTCGCCGCCGGTGTTCGTGTTGACCTGGGCGTCGTTGCCCGCGTCGTTGCTGGTGCAGCCGGTGAGCAGGGCGCCGGCGCCGAGCGCGGCGCCTCCGAGGAGCAGCCGGCGGCGGTCGAGGACGGACATGGTGGCCTCCAGAAAAAAGGTGTGCTGGTCCCGGCGGCCGTCGGCACGACGGTCACCAGCGGAGTGTGAGCTGATCAGCCGGTCTTGACCCGGGAGAACAGGTTGGTGAGCGACTTGTACCGGAACTGCTGGATGAGCACGGCCGCGACGATGATGCCGCCCTTGACCATGTTCTGGACCTCTGTCGACAGGTTGTTGATGGCGAAGAGGTTCGTGATGGTGGAGAACACCAGCACCCCGAACAGGGCGCCGATGATGGTGCCGCGGCCGCCGCTGAGCAGCGTGCCACCGATGATCGCCGCGGCGATCGCGTCGAGTTCGTACAGGTTCGCCATGGCCGCCTGGGCGCTGGTGGCCTGGGACGTCAGCATGATCGCGCCGATGCCGCAGCACAGGCCGGACAGCGCGTACAGCAGCACGGTGTGCCGCCGCACGTTGATGCCGGCCAGGCGGGCCGCCTCGGGGTTGCCGCCGACAGCGACGGTGCGCCGCCCGAACGTCGTGCGGTTGAGCAGCACCCAGCCCGCCGCGACGACCGCGGCGAGGATGTAGACCAGCAGCGGGATGCCGAGGACCCGGGTGCTGGCGATGTCGTTGATGACGCTGTTCGCGCTGACCTGGGTCTGCTTGCCGGAGATCTGCGCGGCCAGGCCGCGGGCCGCCACCATCATCGCGAGGGTCGCGATGAAGGGCACGAGCCGGCCGTACGAGATGAGCAGCCCGTTGACGAGGCCCACCCCGACGCCGACCGCGATGGCGGTGAAGATCATGCCGCCCGCGCCGTAGCTCTGGGTGGCCAGCGTCGTGGCCCACACGCCGGCCAGCGCGACGATCGCGCCGACGCTCAGGTCGATGCCGCCGCCGATGATCACGAACGTCATGCCGACCGTGATCACGCCGATCGCGCTGGCCTGCTGCAGGATCGTCAGGACGTTGTTCTGCACCCAGCTCGCGTCGCCGTACAGCTCGGGCCGGGTGACCGCGCCGATGACGACCAGCGCCACCAGCACCCCGACCAGCCCGAGGTTGCGGCGGACGGGCTCACTGCGGTCGCCCTTCCACCACGAGGTCTTCGTCTCGCCGGGGTGCTTGGCCACCGGCGGGGCCTCTGTCACGCTCATGCGAGCGCCTCACCTTCGAGTAGCGACCCGGCCATCACCAGGTCGAGCACAGCCGATTCGTCCAGGTCGTCGGCGGCGGCCTCCCGCACGACGTGGCCCTCACGCATGACCAGCACCCGGTCGGCCAGCCCGAGCACCTCCGGCACCTCGCTGGAGACCAGCAGCACGCCGACGCCGCGCTCGGCGAGCCCGCGGATCAGCTGGTACAGCTCGGCCCGGGCGCCGACGTCCACGCCGCGGGTCGGCTCGTCGAGGAGCAGCAGTTTCGTGTCGCCCAGCAGCCACCGGCCGACCACGACCTTCTGCTGGTTGCCACCGGACAGCGTGCGCACCGCCCGGTTGACGTCGCGCGGGTGCAGGTGCAGCCGGTCGGCCGTCTCCTGCGCCTTGGCCCGCTCGGTGGCGACGTCGGTGAAGCCGCCGCGGGCGTAGCCGGTGAAGGTGCTCAGCGTCATGTTGCGGTGGATCGGCTCGCCCAGCAGCAGCGCCTGGCTCTTGCGCTCCTCCGGGGCCATGCCGAGCCCGGCCTTGACCGCGGCGATGACGTCGCCGGGGCGCAGCCGCTTGCCGCGCATCTCGACGGTGCCGGCGTCGGCGCGGCGCGCGCCGTAGATCGTCTCCAGCAGCTCCGAGCGGCCCGAGCCGACCAGGCCCGCGATGCCGACGATCTCGCCCTCGCGGACGGTCAGGTCGACGTTCGCGAACTCGCCGTCGCGGCTCAGGCCGCGCACGGCCAGCAGCTCCGGGCCCGGCTCCCGGCCGGCGCGCGGCGGGAAGACGTACTCGATGCTGCGGCCCGTCATGCGCGAGACCAGGTCCTTGGTGGGGGTGGTGCGGGCCGGCAGGTTCGCCGCGGTGGTCCGGCCGTCCTTGAGGACGGTGACCCGGTCGCCGATCTCACGGATCTCGTCGAGCCGGTGGCTGATGTAGACCACGGCGATGCCCTGCGCGGTCAGCTCCCGGATGATCCGGAACAGGTTGCCGACCTCGTCATGGGCGAGCACGGCGCTGGGCTCGTCCATGACGATCAGCCGGGCGTCGTGCGAGAGTGCACGGGCCATGCTGACGATCTGCTTGCCGGCGGCGGGCAGGCTGCGCACCAGCCGCCGGGGCGGGATCTCCGGGTGGCCGAGCCGGCCGAGGATCTCCCGGGTCCGCTGGGCGCTGTCGGCGCGCCGGACGAACCCGGCGCGGTGCGGCTCGTGGCCGAGGAATGCGTTCTCCGCCACCGACAGGTCGTCGACGAGGTCGAGCTCCTGGTAGATGGTGGCGATGCCGGCGCGCATCGCGGCCTGCGGGGTGGCCGGGTGGAAGTCCTCGCCGAGCCACGTGATGCTGCCCTCGTCGGGGCGGTGCACCCCGGCCAGCACCTTGATGAGCGTCGACTTGCCGGCGCCGTTCTGGCCGAGCAGGCAGTGCACCTCGCCGGCCCGCACCTCCAGCTCGACGCCGTCGAGGGCGCGCACGCCGGGGAACGTCTTGACCACGCCGCTGAGCGCGAGGACGACCTCGCCGGGGGCGGTCATGATCCGGCCTGCTCGAACGCGAGGTCGCTGGCCAGCACGGCCGCGCCGGTGACGCCGGCCCGGGAGCCCAGCTCGGACAGCACCACCGGCAGGTTGCCCGTGGCGAGCGGCAGCGAGCGCCGGTAGACGACGCTGCGGATCTCGGCCAGCAGGACGTGGCCGAGCTGGGCGAGCCCGCCGCCGATCACGATCATCGACGGGTTGGAGAAGCTGACCAGGGTCGCCAGGACGGAACCGACGCGGCGGCCGCCGTCGCGGATGAGCCGGATGCAGACCACGTCGCCCTCGGCGGCGCCCTCGCCGACGTCCCGGGCCGTGATCGGTGGGCTCTGGCCCGACCGGACCGCCGCCGCGAGGCGCTCGGCCAGGGCCGGACTGGCGCCGCTGCGGGCCGCGGACAGCGCGTCGCGGGCCAGCGCGCCGCCGCTGAACAGCGCCTCCAGGCAGCCGGTGTTGCCGCACGAGCAGACCGGGCCGTGCGCGTCGACCTGGATGTGGCCGATGTCGCCGGCGCAGCCGTCGACGCCGCGGTAGACGTCGCCGCCGAGGTGGATGCCGCAGCCGATGCCGGTGCCGACCTTGACGAACAGGAAGTCGTCGACGCTGTGCGCGACCCCGCCGTGCCGCTCCCCCACCGCCATGATGTTGACGTCGTTGTCGACGACGGCCGGGCAGCCGTGCTCGCGGGCCAGCAGCTCGCGCACCGGGTAGCGGTCCCAGCCGGGCATGATCGGCGGCGACACCGGCACCCCGTCGCGGAAGCTGACCGGGCCGGGCACGCCGATGCCGATCGCGTCGAGCCGGTCGAAGGCGCCGTCGGCGCGCGCCTTGGCGAGCAGCTCGTTGACGCGCTGCAGGGTGCTCTTGGGGCCGTTGCGGATGTCGGCCGGCTCGGCGTAGCGGGCGACCGGCTCCAGGCGGCCGTTCACCACCTCGATGTCGACGCTGCTGGCGCCGAGGTCGATGGCGGCGAACCGCAGCCGGGGATGCAGCTCGACGAGGGTGGACCGGCGGCCGCCGCGGGAGGCGGCGATGCCGGCCTCGGCGACGTTCTCCGCGGCGACCTGGCGGTCGAGCTCGGCGAGCAGCCGCGGGCGGGGCAGCTCCAGCCGGTCGGCCAGTTCGGCACGCGACAGGGGGCCCTCGTCCCGCAGCAGCCGCAGGAGCCGCACATGCGGGGCTTCGGTGTGCGCGCGCATCAGGGCGCCTCCGGGGGTCTGATCTGGTTCACGCAGCCGCAACAGTCGCGTGTTGTGCCCGTCACAGTAGGAGCCCCGGAGCACCCGTGTCCATAGCTTTGGTCGAGCCGTTACCAACTTTTGTTCGAGCCAGCAAAAGTGGCACACCGAAACGCGGCGACGGCCGCACCCCGCAGGGTACGGCCGTCGTCGGTCGGCAGTGGCGGCGTCAGGACCGCGACTTCGTCGGCTCCGGTTCGCTCAGCCCCTGCTCGCTGCCCTTCTTGATCTTGCGGTCGTCGCGGAGCTGCAGGAACGGCTCGTCGTTGGGGTCGTGGCCCGCGGCGATCGCCCGGCCCCGCTCCAGCTCGGCGTCCAGCTCGGCGCCCAGCATGATCGCCATGTTCGAGATCCACAGCCAGACCAGGAAGGCGATGACACCACCGAGCGTGCCGTACGTCTTGTTGTAGTTGGCGAAGTTCGCCAGGTAGATCGCGAACGCGGCCGACGCGAGCACCCACAGCAGCACCGCGAAGATGCCGCCCGGGCTGACCCAGCGGAAACCGCCGGTCTTGGCGTTCGGCGAGGCCCAGTACAGGATCGCGAACATCAGGCTGACCAGCATGATCAGCACCGGCCACTTGGCGATGTTCCAGACCAGCACGGCCGTGTCGCCCAGCCCGATCGCGTCGCCCACCACCTGGGCCAGGTCACCGGTGAAGACCACGATGACCGCCGACAGGATCAGCATGATGCCGATGACCGCGGTGACGCCCACCCGGATCGGCAGCGTCTTCCAGATCGGCCGGCCCTCCGGCACGTCGTAGATGGCGTTCGAGGCCCGCATGAAGGCGCCGATGTAGCCCGACGCCGACCAGAACGCGGCGAGCAGACCGAAGATCGCGGCGAAGCCGGCCGCGCCCGAGTCCTGCACCTGGTCCAGCACCTGGCCGACCAGGCTCTGCAGCTGCGGCGACGGCGCCACCTCGTTGAGGGTGTCGCGCACCGTGGCCTGGCCGTCCGCGCCCACCAGGCCCAGGATCGACACCAGCACCAGCACGCCGGGGAAGATCGACAGCACGCCGTAGTACGTCAGCGCCGCCGCCCAGTCGGAGACGTTGTCCTCGCCGAACTGCTTGAAGGTGCGCTTCAGCGCGCCCATGATGCCCTTGCCGCGCAGCTCCTTCGGGCTGTCCGGCCCGGCGTCCGGGCTCGGCGCCGACAGGTCGCCGTCGGTGGTGTCCGGCGTCTCGCCGGTGGCGACAGCATCGCGCTTCCTGGTGCGGAACTGCTCCTCCGTCGCGTCGCGGGCCGCATCTTCGGCCTTCTTGCGGCTGCTCATAGCCGAAACCTCCGGGGCACTCGCCGGTCGCTCACTGCCGGTGACGAGACTGTGAGTGCCCTGGACGCGGGGGCTCTAATCCCACCGAGTGCCGGTCCGTGCCGATCCCGGCACGGAGGGCGGTTCAGGGGCAGAGCAGGCGGCCCATCCGGCGGCCCGCCACCGTGATGCCGGCCGCCATCACGGCCAGCAGGTACAGCACGTCCAGCAGCTGCACCCAGCCCACCGTGCCCGTGGTGATGCCGCGGATCAGGTCGACCGACCGGTACAGCGGAGTCACCTCCACCAGCCAGCGCAGCACCGCCGGGTACGCCTGGGCCGGCACGAACGTGCCCGAGAACAGGAACAGCGTGAACTGCACCGAGGCCATCAGGTCGAAGTCCTGCCACGAGCGCATGAACGTCGACAGGCCCATGCCCAGCCCGCCGAACGCGAACCCGACCAGCACCGTCGCCGGCAACGCGGCCAGCGCCCGCAGCGGCGTGGTCAGGTCCATCGCGACCATCAGCACCAGGAACGCCGCCGCGTACAGGTTGCCGCGCGCCATCGCCCACGCCAGCTCGCCCAGCGCGATCTCCATCGGCTTCACCGGGGTGGCCAGGATGCCGTCGTAGAGCTTGACGAACTTCATCTTGCCGAAGAAGTTGAACGTCGTCTCCGACAGCGCCCCCGCCATGGCCGACGACGCCAGCATGGCCGGGGCCACGAACACCGCGTACTCGATGACCCGGCCGTCGGGCAGCGTCAGGTCGCCGATGAGGCCACCCACCCCGACGCCGATCGACAGCAGGTAGAGCACCGGCTCGACGAAGCCGGACAGCAGCACCAGCCAGTACGCCGACTTCAGCGCGGCGACGTTGCGCTCGGCGACCGAGGCGGACCGGCGCGCCGCGCCGCGCACCGCCAGCAGGCGCGGCAGGGCCAGGGTGACCATCGCTCTCCCCCTCAGATCACGAGCCGGCGGCGGAACCGGGCGTGCGCCAGCCAGCAGCCGCCCGCCGCCCACAGCGCCAGGTAGGCCAGGTGGCCGGCGGCGGACCACTGCGGGGCGACGCCGAGCGTGGCCGCGCGCGACAGGTCGACGCCGTGCCACAGCGGCAGCGCGTACGCCAGCGCCCGCAGCACCCCCGGCAGCGACTCGACCGGGAAGAACACCCCCGAGAACAGCGACATCGGCACCAGCGCGAAACGCATCAGCAGCGCCAGGTAGCTGTCGGTGGAGATCGACGCCGAGTAGGCGAACACCGGCGCCGCCACGGCCAGGCCCAGCAGGGCCGCCAGCGGCAGCGTGACCAGCGCCCACGCCGAGTGCAGGGCCCCGAACGCGGCCGCCACCAGCAGGAACGCCGCCGTGCTGAGCACCGCGCGGAACAGCACGAACGCCAGGTGCCCGGCCAGGATGTCGGCGACCCGCAGCGGCGCGGCGGCCTGGGCGAAGTAGACCTTCATCCACTCGAAGTTCGACAGCACCGGCCACGTGGAGTCGCCGAACGCCACCTGCAGCGCCGTGGACGCCAGCAGGCCGGGCACCACCCAGTCGAGGTAAGGCACCCCGCCCACCCCGCCCTCCACGTACGCCCCCACGCCGACGCCGAAGCCCAACATGGTGAGCAGCGGCAGCAGGAACGACGAGAACACGCTGCCGCGCCAGGTGCGGCGGTAGCCCACGAGGTTGTACTCGAGGACCGAGAGCGCCGGGGTCGTCACGGGAGCACCCTATGCCGGGGCCCCGACAAAACCGGTGTCCGCCCGGCGACCTCCGGGCCTAGCATCCGGGGCATGCGATGTTGACGCCCTTCGGTGTATCCGCCCGCGGCCCGGATCCTCGTCCGGCGCCTGCTCGCCTGGACCCTGCTGGCCCAGGCCGTGCCGCTGTACCCGCTGTACGCCCTGCTGTTCGCCGACGCCGGCATGTCGGCGGCGCAGATCTCCGCGCTGCTGGCCGTCTGGTCGGTGACCGGCATCGCGGCGGAGGTGCCGGCCGGCGCGCTCGCCGACCGCTGGTCGCGCCGCGGCTGCCTGGTCGCGTCCACCGTCCTGCAGGCCGCCGGCTACACGGTCTGGCTGCTGCTGCCCGGCTTCGCGGGCTTCGCCGCCGGCTTCGTGCTGTGGGGGCTCGGCGGCGCGCTGGCCTCGGGCGCGCAGGAGGCCCTGCTGTACGACGGCCTGGCCGCCGCCGGGGCGGGCGACCGCTACGCCCGCGCCCAGGGCCGGGTGACCGCCGCCGAGCAGCTCGCCCAGGCGCCCGGCGCGGTGGCCGCGGCGCTGCTGGTCGGCACGGGCGGCTACCCGCTGGTCGGCTGGGCCAGCGTGGCGGCCTGCCTGGCCGCCGCCGCGGTCGCCGCCCGCCTGCCCGAGCCGCCCCGCGCCTCCGGCGCCCCCGACGACCCCGGCGATGCCGACGCCGGGCCGCTGCGCGTGGCGCTGCGGGAGGTCGCCGCGGTGCCCGCCGTGCGCGGCGCCGCGCTCGCCGCCGCGCTGGTCGGCGGCGTCGACGCCATCGAGGAGTACGACGGGCTGCTCGCCGCCGACTGGGGGCTGCGGCCCGCCGCCGTGCCGCTCGCCGTGGTCGGCGTCGCGCTGGCCGGGGCGGCGGGCGCCGCGCTGGCCGGGCGGGCCGCCGCGCTCGGCGGGCGCGCCCAGGCCGCCCTGCTCGGCGCCGCCGTGGCCGCGCTCGCCGCGGCCGGGCTGCTGGCCGCCCCGCCCGCGCTGCTGCTGCTCGCCGGGTTCTACGGCACCTACCAGGCCGTGCTCGTCGCGGTGGACGCCCGGCTGCAGGACCGCATCACCGGCCGCGCCCGGGCCACCGTCACCTCGGTGGCGAGCCTCGGGGTGGAGGTGGCCGGGCTGGCCCTGTTCGCCGCGTGGGCGCTCGGCGGGCTGCCGCTGGTGACCGCGCTGATCGGCGTGCTGGCCGTGGCGCTGCCCCGGCTGCTGCGCGCGGCCTAGTCGACCAGGGTGCGGCCGGTGAGGTGCAGGAACACGTCCTCCAGGCTGCTGCGCCGGACCAGCACGCTGGCCGGCTGCAGCGCCCGGCGGCCGACCTCGGCGACCGCCTCGTCGCCGTCGGCCACGTAGAGCAGGACCCGGTCGGGCAGGACCTCGGTGCGCGAGCCGATGCCGGCCAGCTTCGACGCGAACGGCTCCTGCGACTCCGCGGCGAACCGCAGCTCGACCACCTCGCGCGTCGAGTACCGCTCGATCAGCTCGCGCGGCGAGCCCTCCGCGGCGATGCGGCCGCCGTCCATGACGACCAGCCGGTCGCACAGCTGCTCGGCCTCGTCCATGTAGTGCGTGGTCAGGACCAGGGTGACGCCCTGCTGCTTCAGCCGGAACAGCCGCTCCCACACCAGGTGCCTCGCCTGCGGGTCGAGCCCGGTGGTGGGCTCGTCGAGCAGCACCAGCTCCGGCTCGTTGACCAGGGCGCGGGCGATCGTCAGGCGGCGCTTCATGCCGCCCGACAGCGGCTCGACCTTGCTGTTGGCGCGCTCGGTGAGCTGCACGAAGTCCAGCAGCTCGTCGGCGCGCTCGCGGGCGACCCGGCGCGGGATGCCGAAGAACCGGGCGTACGTCGTCAGGTTCTCCCGGACGGTCAGCTCGGTGTCGAGGTTGTCCAGCTGCGGGCAGACGCCCAGCCGGGCGCGGATCGCCGGGCCGTCGCGCAGCGGGTCCATGCCCAGGATGCGCAGGTGGCCGCCGCTGGGCGGCGACACGCAGCCGATCATGCGCATGGTGGAGCTCTTGCCGGCGCCGTTGGGCCCCAGGAACCCGAAGCACTCGCCCGCGCCGGTCACCGAGACGTCGATGCCGTCGACCGCGGTGAAGTCGCCGAACCGCTTGACCAGGCCGCGGGCCTCGATGAGTGCGCTCACGCCGCGACCCTAGCCGGGCCCACCGACAAACGCGCTCAGCCGCCGGGGTAGCGGCGCTTCCAGCGGGTGTGCGGGCCCCAGTCGCCGTGCAGCTGGCCGCTCTGGGTGAACTCGGCCGCCAGGTCGTCCGCCACCTGCAGGATCACGCCCCGGCCCTCGATCTCCGCCACCCAGTCCGGCGGCAGCGCGGTCTCGCCGTGCTCCGCGCCGAGCAGATTGCCGCAGATCGAGCCCGTCGAGTCGCTGTCGCCCGAGTGGTTCACCGACAGCAGCAGCGCCGCCCGCGGCGGCGCCGCCAGCGCCGCGTACACGCCGATCGCCAGGGCCTCCTCCGCCACCCAGCCGCCGCCGAGCGCCTCCACCGCCTCCGCCGACGGCGGGCGCTCCGCCGCCGCCAGCGCGGCGCGCAGCGCGGCCGTCGTCTCCTCGTGGCCCGGGCGCGCGGCCAGCACCGGCAGCGTCGCCGCGACCGCGCCCGCCAGGTCGTGCCCGTCCAGCAGGAACCGCACGATCGCCGCGAACACGCCCGCCGCGAGATAACCCGTCGGGTGCCCGTGGGTCTGCACCGCGCACTCGGCCGCCAGGTCGAACGCCTGCTCCGGCGACCGCCACGGGATCAGCCCGAACGGCGCCGAGCGCATCACCGCCCCGCAGCCCTTCGAGTCCGGGTTCCGCGGCGCCTCCGGCGTGCCCATCGTCCCGCCCGCCAGCCCCGACAGGCAGGCGTTGCCGGGCGCGCGCCGCGCGTACAGGAACGCCTGGCCGGCCAGCCAGCCGCTCGGCTGCTCCGGCGGCCCGGGCAGCTCCTGCGTCGCCAGCCAGCGCAGGTACGCCTGGTGCACCACGGACGGCGGGTGGCAGATCCCCCGGTCCGCGCGCACCCCCGCCCGGATCAGGCCCTCCGCCGTGAACAGCGTCATCTGCGTGTCGTCCGTGACCACGGCGACGCCGTCCGCACCCGGGATCAGGTCCCGCACGCCGTCCGGGCCGTGCTCCGCCCGGATCGCGGCCAGCGACCGGAACTCGACCGGCGCGCCCAGGGCGTCGCCCACCGCGCCGCCCACCAGGCAGCCGCGCACCCGCGACCGGTACGCCTCCTGACCGGCCCGCCCCTCGACGCCCATCAGAGCGCCGGACTGGCCGCGGCGCGGGCCTGCGTCACCAGCTCGTCGGTGCGCCGCACCACCGCCGGCGCGTCCGGCGGCACGCCGCCGTCGTACCGCACCGCCCACGACAGGCCGTCGACGCCGGGCACCCGCCGGGCCACGACCCGCACGCCCGCGCCGCCCTGGGCGAGCGGGTGGTGCATCGTGTACGCCACCGAGCGCGTCACCCGGGTACGGACCTGGTTCGGCAGCTCACCGGGGTCGAGCAGCAGGCAGGTGAGGGCCGGCCGGTCGCCGACCACCTGGTAGCCGTCGCGCTCCTGCACCACCTCGGCGGCGGTCACCTGCAGCTCGCGCCCCGACCACGCCGCCTTGTGGATCTCGTGCCAGCCCAGCCGCTCCCGCCCGGGCAGGAACAGCCCGTGGTTGGTGGCGACGACGACCTGCTCGTCGGCGGCCTCCGCCCACGCCACCAGGCGCTCCTCGGGGCCGAGCGCGGGACGGCGGTTCGCCGGCAGCTTCGGCTTGCGGCGGAAGAACACTCAGAGACCTCCGACGGATTGTTCCTTCAGCGCCCGCGCGTGCTGCTCCAGGCTGAACAGCTCACCGGCCAGCGCCAGGTACTCGTCCTTGTTGGCGACCGGGTTGACCCGCTGCACCTTCGACTTCAGGTCGCGGATGCGGCTGGTCACCGCGCCCCACTGCAGCCGGGCCAGCGTCACCGACACGTACCGCGGGTCGGCCTCGCCGTCGATGCGCAACGGCTCCACCGCCAGCTCGCCGACCAGCGCGGCCGCCCCCAGGTCGTCGCACGCCCCGCGCACCGCCTCGATCCACACCGCTCCCCCGGTGGCCGACGCGGTGCCGCCGGCCGCCGCGATCGCGTGCCGCACCGCCACGTGCACCGGGTGGTGGTACGCGTCCGCGGCCAGCGCGTCGAACATCGGCCCCGCCAGCACCGGCACCTGCAACGCCAGCTTCAGCGCCTCCCGCTCCACCATGGACGTCGGGCTGTCCAGCACCGGCGGGCGCGGGCCGGGCGCCGGGGCGGCCGGGGCCCCCGCGGCGCCAGGACGCGCCGGGGCGGCGGACGCCTGCGCGGTGCGCGACGCGGCCAGCACCGCCTGCTGCACCGGCTCCATGTCCATGCCGAGGTCGCCGGCGAGCTTGCGGGCGTACTCGGGCCGCTTCTCCCGGTCCTTGATCTTCGCCACCAGCGGCGCCGCCTTGCGCATCGCGTCCACCCGGCCCTCGACCGTGTCCAGGTCGAAGCGCGACAGGATCTGCCGCAGCGCGAAGTCGACCAGCGGCTCCCGCCGGGCGACCAGGTCGCGCACCGCCAGGTCACCCTTGGCCAGCCGCAGGTCGCACGGGTCCATGTTGTCCGGGCTGACCGCGATGAACGTGCGCCCGACGAAGCGCTGGTCGTCCTCGAACGCGCGCAGCGCCGCCTTCTGCCCGGCCGCGTCCCCGTCGAACGTGAAGATGATCTCGCCCGCGATGTCGTCGGTGTCCATCAGCAACCGCCGCAGCACCCCGATGTGGTCGCCGCCGAACGCCGTGCCGCACGTCGCGACCGCGATCGGCACGCCCGCCTCGTGGCACGCCATCACGTCGGTGTACCCCTCGACGATGACCGCCCGGCCCTGCCGCGCGATCTCCTTCTTGGCGTGCTCGATCCCGTAGAGCACGTGCGACTTCTTGTAGATCGGCGTCTCGGGGGTGTTCAGGTACTTCGGCCCGTCGTCGTCCTCGAAGAGCCGCCGCGCGCCGAACCCGATCACGTCGTTCGTCAGGTCCCGGATCGGCCACATCAGCCGCCGCCGGAACCGGTCGATCAGCGACCCGGACCGGGCCGGCTTGGCGAGCCCCGCCGTGACGATCTCCGAGTCGGAGAACCCGCGCTGCCGCAGGAACTTCGTCAGGTGGTCCCAGCCGTCCGGGGCGAACCCGCAGCCGAACCGCTCCGCGGTGTCGCGCCCGAAGCCGCGCTGGGCGAGGAACTCCCGGGCCAGCCGCGCACCCGGCGTGGTGAGCTGGCCGGTGTAGAACTCGACGGCGGCGTGGTGCGCCTCGACGAGCCGCTTCTTCTGGCCGGCGGGCTGGCGCGGGACGGGCGCGGACCCGGTCTCCTTGTAGCGCAGCTGCACACCGGCCCGGCCGGCCAGCCGCTCGACCGACTCCAGGAACGTCAGGTGGTCGGCGTCCATGAGGAACTTGATCGCGTCGCCACCCGCCCCGCACCCGTGGCAGAAATACACATTTCGGGCAGGCGACACCGTGAACGACGGGGTCTTCTCGTCGTGGAACGGGCACAGGCCCTTCAGGTTGCCGCCGCCCGCCGACCGGAGCGTGACGTGCTCGTTGATGACGTCCGCGATTGCCGTCCGCTCCCGGACGAGGGCGATGTCCTCGTCGTAGATCCTGCCCGCCACGTCGTACATCCTGCCCCGCGCCGCCGGGTCGCGGCCACCAGGGTCAGGCGGTGGTGAGCCGGTGGTGCCAGCGCACCGCCGCCGGGTCGGTGAGGGACGCCACCTGGTCGACGACGACGCGCAGCCGGGCCGTGTCGTCGGCGGCCGTGCGCCACCAGGAGGCGAACACCGGGTCGAGGAAGTCGGGGGCGCGGCGGCACAGCAGCTCGACCAGCTCGGTGAGGATCTGGCGCTGGCGGGCGTACCAGTCCTCGGCGGCGCGGGGGCGCATCACGTAGCGCAGCGCCATGCCCTTGAGCAGGGCGCACTGGTGGCGTTCGCGGGCGGGCACGACCAGGTCGGCGTCGTAGCGGCGCACCGGCCGGCCGGCCTTCGTGGCGGCGACGGCGGCGGCGACGAAGCGGCCGGTCAGCGCGCTGGTCATGCGCTTGAGGGCGGCCTGGGCGCGGTGGCTGCCGTCGTAGCCGCAGGCCGGGGCGACGGCGTCGTCGGCGAGCAGGTGGGCCAGCGCCTCCTGGAGGACGTCGGCGGGCTGGTCGGAGTAGGTGCGGGCCACGTCGGCGCAGAGTTCGGCGCGCTCGTCGGCGTCGGCCAGCAGGGTCTCCAGCAGGATGTAGCCGCCGTGCACGCCGTCCTCGACGTCGTGCACCGAGTAGGCCACGTCGTCGGCCCAGTCCATGACCTGCGCCTCCAGGCAGGTGCGGCGCTCGCCCGGCGCGCCGCGGCGCAGCCACTCGAAGACGGGCAGGTCGTCGTCGTAGACGCCGAACTTGCGCTGCCCGGCGGTGCGCGGCCACGGGTACTTCGAGGCCGCGTCGAGGGAGGCGCGGGTCAGGTTGAGGCCCGCGCCGTCGACCTTGGCCTCCAGCCGGGTGAGGACGCGCAGGGTCTGCGCGTTGCCCTCGAAGCCGCCGCAGGCGCGGGCGGCCTCGTCGAGGGCGACCTCGCCGTTGTGCCCGAACGGGGGGTGGCCGAGGTCGTGCGCCAGCCCGGCCACGTCGACCACGTCGGGGTCGCAGCCGAGGCGGGCGCCCATCTCCCGGGAGATCTGGGCGACCTCCAGGGAGTGGGTGAGCCGGGTGCGCAGGAAGTCGTCGGAGCCCGCGGTGTGCACCTGCGTCTTGGCGGCGAGCCGGCGGAAACCGGCGGAGTGCAGGACGCGGGCGCGGTCGCGCTGGTAGGGGGTGCGGCCGTACCCGGTGTCCTTGGCGGGCTCGGGCACCCAGCGCTCGGCGTCGGATTCGATCACACCTGTGACCCTACGGCGGCCCCCCGACGATCAGGCGCGCTTCCGGTCGGCCAGCACGCAGAACTCGTTGCCCTCCGGGTCGGCGAGCACCACCCAGCTGACGTCGTGCTGGCCGACGTCGGTGTGGCGGGCGCCCATGTCGACCAGGCGTTCGACCTCGGCCTCCTGGTCGTCGGGGCGCAGGTCGATGTGGAGGCGGTTCTTCGTCGTCTTGTCGTCCTGCCCCGGCACGAAGACCAGGCCGGGCACCTCGTCGTCGGAGCGGCGGATCTCGATCTCGTCGGGCGCCTCCGCGACGACCTTCCAGCCGAGCGCCTCGGCCCACCAGCGGGCGAGGCGCGCGGGGTCGTGCGCGTCCACGACGACCTGCTCCCACGTGACAGCCATGCGGAAACCTCCCGAGGGGTACGACGGCGGGGCGGATGCCGTCGCGGGTGACGATCACCCTACGCGTTCACGCCCGCGCCGCCACCCGTTCGGCGGGCGGATGCGCGGGCGTCGCGGGGCCCGCCGCGTACACGCCGGGGGGTCATCGCCGGGCCGGCCTGTGCGGCGACGCACCCGCGGTGCGACAGCCCTGCGCAGACCGACGCAGGATGGCGAAAAGTGACGGGACGGTTATCGGGCGTCGACGAGCGGTCGACGCGCGGGCGTCCCTTCGGCCACACCGTCCATCCGCGACACCCCTCCCCCCGGGCCGTCCCCCCGGCCCCCGATCGAACCGCCCGATCGACCTTCCGAGGAGTAGCCGTGACCGCTGGCCCGCCGAATCCCGAACCGCTGCGCCCCGCCCTGACCCGCCTCACCGCCGAGCGCGCCACCGGCGCGCTGCGCGTGGGCGGCGCGACGGGCGGCACCATCTGGCTCGTCGACGGGACGATCCGGTACGCCGACACGCCGGTCATGCCCGGTGTGGGCGAGCGCCTGACCGCGTCCGGCCGGCTGACCGAGCGCACCTGGCAGCAGGCGTACCGCGACGCCCGGCACGGCGGGGACGTGACCGACGCCCTCGTCGGGGCCGGGCACCTGGCGCACGGCGAGCTGGCCGCCCGGGTGCTGGCCACCGTGTACGACGCCGCGTACCTGATGCTGGCCGACGAGGCGGCGCCCGCCCGCTTCCACCCGGGGCTGCGGCACTGGCTGGGCGACATCACCGCGGTGGGGGCGGCCGAGCTGGACGCCGAGCTGGACCGGCGCCGGGCGCTGCTGGCCGACGACCTGTCCGGCGGGACGGCGCCGCTCGTGCCGTCGGTGCCGCGGGCCGCCGCCCGCCCGGTGGCCGTGGCGTCGGCGGGCCCGGACGGCCCGGCCGTGCCGGTGGTGCCGGGCGACGGGGTGGACGCCGCGATCTCCGAGGCGGAGGAGATCACCTCGCCGACGGGACCGGTCACCGCCGTGTACGTGGTCGCCGGCGTCGCCGACGAGCCGACCGGCGAGCTGCCGATGGTGGGCAGCGGGACCGCACCGGCGCCGGCGCAGCAGCCGCCGGGCCGCAACGGGCGGGCCGCCCTGCCGAAGCGGCAGGCGGGGGCGGTGCGCGGCAACGCGGGCCAGAACGCGGGCCTGGACTACGCGACGCTGCGGCGCATCCGGATGGCGCTGAAGTCCATCACGTGACGCCGGCCCCCATACGGCATGCCAGGTCCGTCACAGTGCCCGACACGACGGACAGCACGTGCGACACCCCGGCCGAAGGTCACCGAATGATGGCAACCAGTGACGATGTGATTCGTCCTCGCAATGCTGCGGGGCGGGTCACCCTTGGTCGGCGTCCTGACGAACTGCCGCCCGGTCACCGCGTCCCGAGGCCGAAGTGGACGCGGTGAGGCCGGGCCGAGGAGTGGATGTGCCCGGTGTTGAGGCGTGCCTCGATCAAGCGATGGCGATCCCCGGTGCGATCGGGGCGAGCGTCGTGGACTGCACCACCGGCGTGGCGCTCGGCACCGCCGGGGCGGCGCCGGAGGACCACGAGGCCGCCGCGGCCGGAGCCGCCGAGGTCGTGACGGCGGTGACCGCCCGCGGGCCGTTCACCTCCGCCCTGCCGGAGGACGGCCTCGAGGACCTGATCATCACCACGGCAGGCGGCTACCACCTGATCCGCCGCCTGCCGACGGACTTCGACGGCCGGCTCGTGCTGTACCTGTGGCTCGACCGGGAGCGCGGCAACCTCGCCGTCGCCCGCCGGGGCCTGCAGGACCTCGGCGTCGACCTGCTCACCCACTGACCCCCCGTTGAAGGAGCACCGTGAAGCTGGGCGCCCCCGCGAAGCCGCGCCAGGTCCTCGAGGACCTGGCGGGCACCGAGGCGACCGGCGCGCTGCACATCGGCGGCGCGTCGCCCGGCCTGCTGCACCTCGTCGGCGGGCGGGTCGAGCACGCGTCGTCGGTGAAGGTGCCCGGCGTGGGTGACCTGCTGACGCTCAGCGGCCGGCTGCCCGACAGCGTGTGGCAGGCCGCGGTCGAGGAGGGCGGCAACGACGCCCGGGTGGGCGAGCTGCTCGTCGGGCAGGGCCACCTGACCGAGGGCGAGCTGCAGCTGTGCGTGCTGAGCGTGGTGCACGACGCCGCCTACTTCGTGCTCGGCGACGAGCCGGTGCAGGTGCGCTTCGAGTCCGACCGGCGGCACTGGCTCGGCCCGGTCGCCGCCGTCGACACCGGCACGGTGCTGACGGAGGTCGACCGGCGGGCCCGGCTGCTCGCCGAGATCGCCGACGAGCCGCGCCTGGACACCGGGCCGGTCACGCCGACGCCGCGGCTGCGCCGCGACCGGATCCGGCTGACCGCGCTGCAGTGGGAGCTGATCGTGCACGCGGACGGCCGGGCGACCCCCACCGACCTGGCCCGCCGGCTGGGCCGCGCCGGGTACGCCTGCCTGCAGGCCGTCCGCGGCCTGTTCGCCGACGGGCTGGTGCGGGTGCCCGGCACCGGCGCCGCCATCCGCACCGCGCCCGTCCCGCCGCCGGAGCCGCAGGTGGCCGTGGAGGCGCTGATCGCGGGCGGCGCCGTGCCGAAGGAGGTGCCCCGGTCGGTGCCGATCGTGGCGCCCCGCCCGCCGTCGGACCCGCCCGAGAAGACGGTGGAGCTGCCGCACGCCGGCGAGGCGTCGGCGTCGCGCGGGTTCCGGCTGCCGCGCCGAAAACCCGCCAAGCCCCGCGGGGACGCCGAGCCGGCCGTTCCCCCGGACGAGGCCCTGCTGCACCGGTTGCGCACCGCGCTGCGAGGCATGACGTGACCCGCGCCCCGCCGACCCCCTCCGGCCCGACGACGAGGAGTTCCTGACCGTGACAGACCACCCCTCGGTGCTCTCGGAGCTGACCCGGCTCCGGCAACGCCTGCCCGAGCTGTCCGGCACCGTCCTCGCCACCACCGACGGCCTCGTGGTCGCCCACGACGCGCACGGCCTGGAGCCCGAGATGCTGGCCGCGATGTCGGCGGCGCACCTGGGCCTGGCCCGCCGCTTCGCCGACGCCGTCGACCACGGCGCCCTGCAGGAGACCGTCGTCACCTGCGCCGGCGGGTACATCACCACGTACGCCGCGGGTGACGGCGCGCTCATGACGGTCGTCTGCGACCGCCGCGCCAACCTCGCCCGGGTGCACCTGGAGGCACGCAGAACCCTGACCCGGCTGGCCGACACGCTGCCCGCCGCGCTCGACCCGCCGGAACCACCGGCGACGCCGCACCAACCGTCCCCGACGGATCCGCCGGTTCTGGCCCGGCGGACCCCGATGGCGACGATCCCGCGCACCATGCGCCGGCGCCACGCCGGCTGATCCCACACACCCTCGCGAGACGGAGACAATCACATGGCCGACATGGACACCGCCATCAAGGAAATGATGCAGATCGACGGCGCCGTCGGCGTCGCCGTGGTCGACCACACCAGCGGCATGGCCCTGGGCACCGCCGGCGGCGGCAAGGAGCTCGACCTGACGGTCGCCGCGGCCGGCAACACCGACGTGGTCCGCGCGAAGCTGCGCACGATGGAGATGCTGAACCTCAACGAGGTGATCGAGGACATCCTCATCACGCTGGACACCCAGTACCACATCATCCGGCCGCTGACGGCGCGCTCGGGCAAGGGCCTGTTCCTGTACCTGGCGCTGCGCAAGGACCGCGCGAACCTCGCCATGGCCCGCCACCAGCTCAAGCGCATCGAGGGCGACCTGGAGGTCTGACCGGCGGCAGCGCGCGGCCGGGTCCCCTGCGCGGGGGCCCGGCCGCGCGCGGGTCAGCCGCCGGAGTCGGCGAGTTCGGCGCCCTCCGGCACCGACTCGTCGTCGCGGGTGTCGAGCCAGCCGTACGGCAGGGCGACCTTGCCGGGCGAGTTGGTGCGGCCGCGGGGCTGGCCCAGCGCGTCCTGCGGGAACGGCAGCGCGCCGTCCAGGACGGCCAGCTGGTCGTCCAGCTCGGCCAGCGACGACACCATCGCCAGGGCGCGGCGCACGTCGCCGCCCACCGGGAAGCCCTTCAGGTACCAGGCGACGTGCTTGCGGAAGTCGGTGCAGGCGTCGCGTTCGGTGGGGAACACGCCGCACAGCAGCTCCGCGTGCCGGCGCATCATCGCGGCCACCTCGCCCAGCGCGGGCAGGGTCGGCTCGGTGCCGCGGCCGGTCAGCGCCGCCTCCAGGTCGCGGAACAGCCACGGCCGGCCCAGGCAGCCGCGGCCCACCACGACGCCGTCGGCGCCCGTGTGGGCCAGCATCCGCAGCGCGTCCGCGCCCTCCCAGATGTCGCCGTTGCCGAGCACCGGCACGTCGAGGTGCTGCTTGAGGTCGGCGATGGCGTCCCAGTCGGCGGTGCCCGAGTACCGCTGCGCCGCGGTGCGCCCGTGCAGCGCCACCGCCGCCACGCCGGACTCCTGGGCGATGAGACCCGCCTCGCGGTAGGTGAGGTGGTCGTCGTCGATGCCCTTGCGCATCTTCACCGTCACCGGCACGTCGCCCGCCGCCGCCACCGCCTGCCGGACGATCTTCGCGAACAGCCGTCGCCGCCACGGCAGCGCCGACCCGCCGCCGCGCCGGGTCACCTTGGGCACCGGGCAGCCGAAGTTCAGGTCGATGTGGTCGGCGAGGTCCTTCTCGACGACGATGCGCACCGCCTTGGCGGTGACGTCCGGGTCGACGCCGTACAGCTGCAGGCTGCGCGGCCGCTCGTCGGGCCCGAACGCGATCATCTTGAGCGTCTTGGGGTTGCGCTCGACCAGCGCCACCGTGGTGATCATCTCGCACACGTACAGGCCGCCGCCCTGCTCCCGGCACAGCTGCCGGAACGCGGCGTTGGTGATGCCGGCCATCGGCGCGAGCACGACCGGCGGCCACACCTCGTACGGCCCCACGTGCAACGGCCGCACGGCAGCCTCGGTCGTCGTCGCGTTCACGTCAACGAGAATGACACGCCCTCCGTCCTGGCATGTAGGGGCCGCGACCAGAGTCGCATTTCGCCCGCCGATGAGCAGAGTGCCGAGAAGCACGAGGCGAAGCCGTGGTGCTTGTCGGTGCTCTGCTCATCGGCTCCCCGGGGCGAAATGCCGGCCGAGCTCCGCTCGGCCCACCAATTCAGCAACCGGGCAGACGCTCGATCAGATAGGTCTCGATCCGGTCGAGCCCCACCCGCTCCTGCTGCATGGTGTCGCGGTTGCGGACCGTGACCGCGTTGTCGTTCGGGGTGTCGAAGTCGACGGTGACGCAGAACGGGGTGCCGATCTCGTCCTGGCGCCGGTAGCGCTTGCCGATGGCCTGCGAGTCGTCGAACTCGACGTTCCAGCGCTTGCGCAGGTTGGTGGCGAGCTCCTTGGCCTTCGGCGACAGCTCCGGGTTGCGCGACAGCGGCAGCACGGCGACCTTGACCGGGGCGAGGCGCGGGTCGAAGCGCATGACGGTGCGCTTGTCCATGCCGCCCTTGGTGTTCGGGGCCTCGTCCTCGTCGTACGCCTCGAGCAGGAACGCGAGCACGGCGCGGGTGAGGCCGGCGGCGGGCTCGATGACGTACGGCGTCCAGCGCTCCTTCTTCTCCGGGTCGAAGAACGACAGCTCGGTGCCGGAGTGCTTGGAGTGGGTGCTCAGGTCGAAGTCGGTGCGGTTGGCGATGCCCTCCAGCTCGGCGAACTCGGTGCCGCCGAACTGGAACCGGTACTCGATGTCGACGGTGCGCTTCGAGTAGTGGGAGAGCTTCTCCTTGGGGTGCTCGTAGAAGCGCAGGTTGCTCTCGGTGAGGCCGAGGTCGGTGTACCAGTTCCAGCGCTGCTCGAGCCAGTACTCGTGCCACTGCTCGTCGCTGCCGGGCTCGACGAAGAACTCCATCTCCATCTGCTCGAACTCGCGGGTGCGGAAGATGAAGTTGCCGGGGGTGATCTCGTTGCGGAAGCTCTTGCCGACCTGGGCGATGCCGAACGGCGGCTTCTTGCGCGCCGAGGTGGCGACGTTGTTGTAGTTGACGAAGATGCCCTGGGCGGTCTCGGGGCGCAGGTAGTGCAGGCCCTCGGCGCTCTCGGTGGGGCCGAGGTAGGTCTTCATGAGGCCGTTGAACATCTTCGGCTCGGTGAAGGTGCCCTTGTTGCCACAGTTGGGGCAGTTGAGCTCCTGCAGCGAGGCGGGCGCCTGGCCGTGCTTGGCCTCCCACGCCTCTTCCAGGTGGTCGGCGCGGAACCGCTTGTGGCACGACTGGCACTCGGTCAGCGGGTCGACGAACGCGTCGAGGTGGCCGGAGGCGGCCCACACGTCGCGGGCGAGGATGACGGCGGAGTCGAGGCCGACGATGTCGTCGCGCTGCTGCACCATGGTGCGCCACCACTGGCGGCGGACGTTCTCCTTCAGCTCGACGCCGAGGGGGCCGTAGTCCCAGGCCGACCGCGTCCCTCCGTAGATCTCGCTGGAGGGGAAGACGAAGCCCCGGCGCTTGGCGAGGCTGACGACGGAATCGATGCGGTCGACTGGCATGGTGGTGTCCTCCTACGCCGGCTGGCGGTCGGCGTGAGTGTGTGCGGATGGGTCGAGCTCTCAACGGCCCGTCCGGCGCCCCGGTTACCCGCGGTGCCGAAGCCAGGACATTACCCCTCGACGCCGCAGACCAAGAAGTCGCCCGTCGAGGGGTCCTGGTCGAGGCGGACGTCGAGGGTGGCGGTGGTGCCGTCGGCGCGCACCACCTCGACGGGCACCATCAGCTCCTCGGCGGTGAGCGGGATGGAGCCCACCTCGTACGAGCGGATGGGTGCGTCCTCGGCGACGCGGGCGGCGAACTCGGCGGGCGACTCGGCGTCCTGCGCCTCGTCGCAGAGCAGCCCGTACGCCTCGCCCCAGCGCTCGTCGCGGACGGCGTCGAAGTAGTCGCCGACGTTGGCGTCGAGGCGTTCCTGGATGGCGGCCTGGGAGCTGGCGACGAGGCCGACGGCGGCGACGGTGCCGCCGCCGCAGCACAGCAGGGCGACGAGCGCGCCGATGCCGAGCCCGGCCCAGAGCCGCACGCTGCGGCCCTCGGTGGGCGGCGCGGGGAACGGCGGGACCACGCCGGGGCCGGCCGGCACCTCGCGCGTGGGCGCGGCGTGATCGCTCATGGTTCCAGCCTAGTGCGGGTCCGCCGCCGCGATGTGCCCCTGCTCCCACGGGGCCGGGGCGCGGTCGCTGGCGGTCACGACGACCGCACCGCCGGGCGCGGCCTCGGCGAGGGTCTCGAACGCGGACGGCTCGTCGAGGCACTGGGCGAGCAGCGGGGTGGCGTGCACCTTGACGTCGAAGGCGCCGAGCGCCCGGCGGTAGGTGCCGACGGACTCCCACTCGGTGACGAGGGTCCAGGCGGTCGGCTCGTCGAGCGCGCGGGTGAGCCGCCCGGACCGGTAGCCGGGCCGCGCGGCCAGGGCGGTGAGGGCGGCGTGGGCGCGCTCGACGAAACTGTCGGCCGCATCCGGTTGAATGGCGAAGCGGTTGAGCACCAGCATGGGCTCAGCCTACGGACGACGGGAGTTGACGCTGTGAGTGCACCGTTGCCGGAGCGGCTGGCGCGGGTGAAGCCGCTGGCGGCGTTCGTCGCGGCCCTGGTGCTGGTGCTGGCGGGCCTGTTCCTGCCGGGCATCGTGGGCGCGGCGGTGCTGTTGCTGCTGGTCGGCGGCCTGGCCTACGTGTCGTCGCTCACCTGGCGGGTGCAGCCGGCGCGCACCCGGGTGCTGCGGGTGGCGATCCTGGCGCTGCTGGCGGCGGTCGCGGTGGCCAAGATCGTCGGCTGATGCACTCATGCGCTTTTGACAATCATTCTCAACTCGGCGGAGAGTGGGCGGCATGCTGAAGCGTTGCACCGCCCTCCTGGCCGCGGCCGGTCTCGCCCTGACCACCACCGCCTGCGGCGGCAGCGAGCCCGCCCGGGCCGACGACAAGCTCGCCGTCGTGGCCGCGTTCTACCCCCTGGAGTACCTCGCAAAGCGCATCGGCGGTGACGCCGTCACGGTCACCGGCCTGGCCAAGCCCGGCGCCGAGCCGCACGACCTCGAACTGACGCTCAACCAGGTCTCCCAGGTCGCCGACGCCGACCTGGTGGTCTACCTGCGCGGCTTCCAGCCCGCGGTCGACGAGGCCGTCGAGGGCCAGGCGGCCGACCACGCGTTCGACGCCGCCGCCGTCGCCCCGCTGCTCGACGCGGCCGCCGGCGGCCACGAGCACGAGGGCGAGGCCGCGGGCGAGGAGGCGCACGCCGAGGAGGAGGCCGGCCCCGACCCGCACCTCTGGCTCGACCCGGCCCGGCTCGCCGACGTCGGCGACGCCCTGGCCAAGCGGCTCGCCGAGGTCGACGGCAGCCAGGACTTCGCCGGCCGCGCCCGCGCGCTGCGCGCCGACCTGACCACGCTCGACGGCGAGTTCACCGCCGGGCTGAAGACCTGCGAGCGGCGCGAGATCGTCACCAGCCACGCCGCGTTCGGCTACCTCGCCGCCCGCTACCAGCTGGAGCAGGTCGCCATCACGGGCCTGTCGCCGGAGTCCGAGCCGTCGATCCAGCGCCTCACCACGGTCGCCGGGGAGGCGCGCGAGCACGGCGCCACCACGATCTTCTTCGAGACGCTCGTCAGCCCCGACGTCGCGAAGACCATCGCCGACAAGGTCGGCGCCCGGACGGCCGTGCTCGACCCGCTGGAGGGTCTGCAGCCCGGTGCGGCGGGCGACTACCTTTCGGTGATGCGCACCAACCTGTCCACCCTGAAGTCCGCGTTGGGATGTTCGTGACAGTTCCCGTCGTACGAGTCCGCTCGGCCCACGTCGCGTACGAGGGCCGGGCGGTGCTGCAGGGCGTCGACCTCCCCGTGGACGCGGGCGAGGTCGTCGCCATCCTCGGCGCCAACGGCTCCGGCAAGTCCACCCTGGTGCGTGCCGTCCTCGGCCTGGTGCCGCTCGCCGCGGGCAGCGTCGAGCTGTTCGGCGAGCCGCTGCGCCGGTTCCGGCAGTGGCAGCGCATCGGCTACGTGCCGCAGCGCCTCGGCGCCGGCAGCGGCGTGCCCGCCACGGTCGCCGAGGTGGTCGCCGCCGGCCGGCTCGCCCGCCGCGGCCCGTTCCGGCCGCCGCGCGCCGCCGACCGCGCCGCCGTCGCCGCCGCGATCGCCGCCGTCGGGCTCGCCGACCGGGCCGGCGACCCGGTCACCACCCTGTCCGGCGGCCAGCAGCAGCGCGCCCTGATCGCCCGCGCGCTGGCCGGGCAGCCCGACCTGCTCGTCCTCGACGAGCCCACCGCCGGGGTCGACGCCGCCAGCCAGGACGCCTTCGCCGACGCGCTGCGCGGCTTCGTCGCCGGCGGCGGCACCGTCCTGCTGGTCGCGCACGAGCTGGGCCCGCTGCGCCCGGTCATCACCCGCGCCATCGTCGTGCACCACGGCGGCATCGCCCACGACGGCGCCTGCCCCGAACCGGCCGGCTTCCACGCCGACCCGGGCCACGACCACGTCCACCCGCACGCCGCCGAGCCGCTGGGCACGCCGCTGGGGATGTGGCAGTCGTGACCGACCTGTTCGCCAGCGACATCTTCCTGCGCGCCCTCGCCGGCGCCGTCGTCATCGGCCTCGCCGCGCCCACGCTCGGCACGTACCTGGTGCAGCGCCGGCTGGCCCTGATCGGCGACGGCATCGGCCACGTGGCGCTCACCGGCGTCGGCGTCGGGCTGCTGTTCGACCAGTCGCCGGTGCTGACCGCCGTCGTCGTCGCCGCGCTCGGCGCGGTCGGCGTCGAGCTGGTCCGCGAGCGCGGCCGCACCTCCGGCGACCTGGCGCTGGCCCTGCTGTTCTACGGCGGCATCGCCGGCGGCGTGCTGCTGGTCAACCTGTCCGGCGGCACCGGCACCAACCTGCTGCAGTTCCTGTTCGGCTCGCTGAGCACCACCTCGTCGGACGACCTGGCGGTCATCGCCGTGCTGGGCGCGGTCGTCGTCGCGGCGATGCTGGCGCTGCGGCCGGCGCTGTTCGCGATCTGCCACGACGAGGAGTACGCGCGGGTCTCCGGCCTGCCGGTGCGCGCGCTCAACGTCCTGCTCGCCGTCACCACCGCCGTCACCGTCACCATCGCCATGCGCACCGTCGGCCTGCTGCTGGTCAGCGCGCTCATGGTGGTGCCCGTGGCGGCCGCCCAGCAGGTCACCCGCGGCTTCCGCAGCACCATGCACGCGGCCATGGCCATCGGCGTGCTCGCCGCCGGCGCGGGCGTCGTCGTGGCCGCCGAGGCCGACACCGCACCGGGCGCCACCATCGTCATGGTGGCCATCGCCGTCTTCCTCGGCATCACCGTCGCGGCGGCGCTGCGCCGGGCCACCCGGCGCCGCCCGCGCGCCGACAGCCCCCAGCCCGAACCGCCCGAGGTGGTGCTGCAGCGCTGATCCGCGGCGGTACGGTGGCACCCGTGACGACGACCGGCTACGAGGCGTACGAGGCGGCCGGCGAGCTGCTGCGCGCCCTGTCCGCGCCGATCCGCGTCGCCATCGTCGCGGAGCTCGGCGCCGGCGAGCGCTGCGTGCACGAGCTCGTCGAAAAGCTCGGCGCCCCGCAGCCGCTCGTCTCCCAGCACCTGCGCGTCCTGCGCGGGGCGGGCGTCGTGCGCGGCGCGCGGCGGGGCCGGGAGATCGCGTACACGCTGGTCGACGAGCACGTGGCGCACATCGTCGCCGACGCGGTCAGCCACGCCCGGGAGGCCCGCCCATGACGTCCGAGTCCGACACCGCCGTCCGCACCACGCGGCAGCGCACCGCGGTCAGCGCCCTGCTGGCCAGCACCGAGGGCTTCCACAGCGCCCAGGAGCTGCACGCCATGCTGCGCGACCGCGGCGAGCGCGTCGGCCTGACCACCGTCTACCGGACGCTGCAGGGCCTCGCCGACGCGGGCGAGATCGACGTCATGCGCCCGCCCGGCGGCGAGCACCTCTACCGCCGGTGCAGCCAGGGCCACCACCACCATCTCGTGTGCCGCTCGTGCGGCAACACCGTCGAGGTGGAGGGCCCGGCCGTCGAGTCGTGGGCGGAGAAGGTCGCCGCCCGGCACGGCTACGCCGACGTGTCGCACACCATGGAGATCTTCGGCACCTGCCCGTCCTGCGCGGCGAAGCGGTAGCCCACCTGGCACGCTGGCGCGGTGAGGATCTATGCCGATCGGCTGCCCACCGTCCTGCGCCAAGTCGCCACCGACCTGTTCATGATCCTGTGGGTGTACGCGTGGGTCCGCGTCGCCCTGTACCTGCACGACCTGGTGGAGAAGCTGGCCGTGCCGGGGCAGAAGCTGGAGGGCGCGGGCACGGGCATCGCCGACGGGCTCGCCGACGCCGGCGGCAAGGTCGGCCGGGTGCCGCTGGTCGGCGACGAGCTGACCGCGCCGTTCACCCGCGCCGCCGACGCCGCCCGCTCACTGGCGGGCGCCGGCCGCGACCAGCAGGAGTTCGTGGCCGACCTGGCGATCGCGGTGGCGGTGGGCCTGGTGGCGTTCCCGATCGGCCTGGTGCTGTTCGGCTGGCTGCCGCGGCGCCTGCGCTGGATGCGCCGCGCCGCCGTCGCGTCGGCCGTCGCCACCCGGCCCGCCGGCACCGACCTGCTGGCGCTGCGCGCCCTCGCCACCCGGCCGCTCGACCAGCTGGCCCGGCTCGGCCCGGACGTGGCCGAGTCGTGGCGCCGCGGCGACCCGGCCACCGTCACGGCCCTGGCCGACCTGGAGCTGCGCGACCTCGGGCTGCGCGCCACCCGACGGTGACCGGCGGCGACGGTTCACGGCGGCGATGATCGGGCAAGGGAGTCCGGCATGGACACCATGCGCTCCGCTCCGCTGCCCGACGGCTGCACCGTGCTGGACGAGTGGACGCTGGACAGTTCGGCGCAATTGACCACCCTCCGGGCGGCCCTGCACCGGTCCATCACCGGCGGGGCCGGGCAGGAGGCCCAGCTGGACGAGGTGCCGGAGAAGGTCGCCGTCGTCGCCACCGAACTGGCCACCAACGCCCTGCGGCACGGCCTGCCGCCGACCGTGGTGCGGCTGCTGCGCGACGGCGACCGCTTCATCCTCGACGTCACCGACCACGACCCGGGCAACCCGCCGGACTTCGCCGAGGGGCGGGCGCCCGGCCAGGGCGGCCTGGGCCTGCTGTTCGCCCGCGAGCTGTCGCTCGACGTCGCCTGGTACGCGGCCGCCGAGGTCAAGCACGTCTGGGCGACGTTCCCCGCCCCGTGAGCCGTCAGCCCGGCGGCGGGGGCACCCGGCGCCGGACGTCCTCGGCCGTCGAGGGGCCCGGCTGCCACGCGGCGACCCAGGCGCCCTCCGTCGGCGGCGGCACGATGCCCTCCTCCAGGAAGGCGTAGCGGCCGGCGAGGATCCGCTTGGCGGCCGCGCCGTCGACCCGGTCGGTGTTCTCCCACAGGGCGCGGAACAGCTCCTCGCACCGCCGCACGGCCTGCCGGCAGTACAGGTCGGCCAGCTCGACGCCCTCGGGGCGGTGCTCGGTGTGGGCGCGGACGCAGACGGCGCTCATGGCGAACAGCTCGGCGCCGATGTCGACGACCCGGCCGAGGAAGGCCTGCTTGCGCTCCATCTTCGCCTGCCACCGGGACATGGCGTAGAACGTCGAGCGGGCCAGCTTGCGCGACGCGCGCTCGACGTAGCGCAGGTGCGCGGCCAGCGGGCCGTAGTCGCCGAACGCGACCGGGTTCTGGCCCTGGCCGACGGTGAGGGTGGGCAGCCAGCGGGCGTAGAACGCGGAGGCGGCCGCGCCGGCGCGGGCCTTGGCGGCGAGGGTGGCGTCCGGGTCGATGATGTCGCCGGCGACGGACAGGTGGGCGTCCACGGCCTCGCGGGCGATGAGCAGGTGCATGATCTCGGTCGAGCCCTCGAAGATGCGGTTGATGCGCAGGTCGCGCAGCACCTGCTCGACGCCGATCGGCCGCTCGCCGCGGGCCTCGAGGCTGTCGGCGGTCTCGTAGCCGCGGCCGCCGCGGATCTGGACCAGCTCGTCGGCGATCTGCCAGGCCATCTCGCTGGCGTGCAGCTTGACGAGGGCGGCCTCGATGCGGATGTCGTTGCGCTCGTCGTCGGCGAGCCGGCAGCACAGGTCGAGCATGGTCTCCATCGCGTACGTGGTGGCGGCGATGAACGACAGCTTCTTGGCGACGGCCTCGTGGCCGCCGACGGGCCGGCCCCACTGCTCGCGCTCGGCGGCCCACTCGCGGGCGACGCGCAGCGACCACTTGCCGGCCGAGACGCACAGCGCGGGCAGCGACAGCCGGCCGGTGTTGAGCGTGGTGAGGGCGATCTTGAGGCCGCGCCCCTCGCCGCCGATGACGTTGTCGGCGGGGACGAACACGTCGGTGAACCGGGTGACGCTGTTCTCCAGGCCGCGCAGGCCGATGAAGCTGTTGCGCCGCTCGACGGTGATGCCGGGCGAGTCGCCCTCGACCACGAAGGCGGTGATGCCGCCCCGGCGGCCCTCGGCGGCGGGCACCCGCGCCATGACCACGAGCAGCGTCGCGATGGTGCCGTTGGTGGCCCACAGCTTGACGCCGTTGAGCCGGTAGCCGCCCTCGACCGGCTCGGCGGTGGTGCCGAGGCGGGCCGGGTCGCTGCCGACGTCGGGCTCGGTGAGCAGGAAGGCGCTGATCTCGCCCGCGGCGAGCCGGGGCAGGAACGCGGCCTTCTGCGCCTCGCTGCCGAACGACTTCAGCGGCTGCGGGACGCCGATCGACTGATGGGCGCTGAGCAGCGCGCCGAGGGCCGGGCTGACGGAGCCGACCAGGCCGAGGGCGCGGCAGTAGTCCAGGTTGGACAGGCCGAGGCCGCCGTACTTCCGGTCGATCTTCATGCCGAACGCGCCCAGCGCGGCGAGGCCCTGGAGCACCTCGTCGGGGATGCGGGCGTCCCGCTCGATCTGCCGGCCGTCCACGTGGGAGACCAGGAAGGCGCGCAGCTCGGCGAGCCACGGGTGGGGTGGGGTGTCGGTCCACGCCTCGACCAGGTCGAGGCGCAGCCGGCCGAGGAACATTTCCTTGCCGAAGCTGGGCTTGCCCCAGTCCTGCTCGCGGGCCGCCTCGGCGACCTGGCGGGACTCGCGCTCGCCGACGGCGCCGGCCTCCTTGGGCAGCATCGTGGTCATGTGACCACGTTACTACCGCTGGTTACCGATCGGTAGCCTGCGCGGGGACGCTGACCTGACGCGCGTACTCCTTGTTCTCCGCGGCCTCGTCGCGGTCCTCCTCGTCGTCGTCCTCGCCGTCGGTCCAGTTGCGCCGGGCCCACGGCAGGAAGGCCCAGAACGTGAGGAACCACAGGCCGGTGACGGCGGTGAGGATGATCGCGACGGTGGTCGGCAGCAGGAAGTCGGTGATCAGCAGCACCGAGCTGACCATGCTGATCAGCATGAACGCCAGGCCGCCCGTGGCCATCTTGTGCGCGAAGCGCACCAGCTCGGGCTTCCGGCCCTGGCGGAACAGCGCCCGGTGGAACGCGACGGGCGAGATGATCATCGCGGTGGCGAACGCCGCGGCGACCAGGGCCAGGACGTAGATGTCGCGCTGAAACGCGCTGGCGTTCGGGAACTGCGCGCTGAAGGGAAGCGTCAGCAGGAACGCGAACAGGATCTGCACACCGGTCTGCGCGACCCGCAGCTCCTGCAACAGGTCCGCGAAGTTGCGGTCCCAGCGCTGCTTCTCGGTCTCCTTCTTCACCACGGTGTGCACCCTCCCCGGCGCTCGGATCGTGGCCGCAGCTTGCCCCTCCGGGCGGAAGATCAAACGTCGTCGACGGCCCGGGCCACGATCGCCTCGGCCACGGCGTCCGGCGCCTCCTCCGGCTGCCAGTGGCCGACGCCGGGCAGCACGACCAGCCGGTAGTCCGCCCGCACGCAGCGGGTGGTCGCCGCCACCGAGGCCCGGCTCACCACGTCGCCGGTCCCCCACACGTACGTGGTGGGCACCCGCACCGGCGGCAGCAGGGCGGCGTCGAGGCCGTTCGCCCGGTACCAGTTCAGCGTGGCGGTGAGGCGGCCCGGGTCGCCCGCCATCGCGTCGGCGTACAGCTCGCCGCGGCCGGTGGGGCGCAGCATCGCCCGCAGCACCGCCCGGCCCAGGACCCGCTCGCCCAGCCGGGACCGGAACAGCGGCACGTACGCCAGCTTCAGCCGCTGCGACCAGCCGCGCATCCCCGCCGCGAGGGCGGCCGGGTGCGGGACGGACAGCGCGGTCAGGGTGCGGACCCGCTCGGGGTGCCGGGCCGCGAGGACCCAGGCCACCTGGGCGCCCCAGTCGTGGCCGACCACGTGCGCCGTGGCGACGCCCAGCTCGTCCAGCACCGCCAGGGCGTCCACGGCGGCCTCCGCGACCGTGTAGTCGGCGACGGCGGCCGGGCGGGCGCCGGGCGAATAGCCGCGCTGGTCCAGCCCGTACGTGCGCAGGCCGGCGGCGTGCAGCCGCGGGACGACCGCGTCCCACTCGCGGCTGTCCTGCGGGAAGCCGTGCAGCAGCAGGACGGGCGCCCCGCCCGCCGGGCCGCCCGCGACGACGTCGAACGTGAGGCCCCGCGCGGTGACCTTCACTCGTACTGCTGCTTCGGTGCCGGGACCTGCTTCCACGATCCGACCTCCAGGTAGGGCAGGGTGGCGTCGTTGACCGGGTCCTTGGCGGTCTGCGGGCTGTACGTGCCCACCACCTCGACCCACGTGTCGGTCGCGACCGCCGGGACGTCGCCGCTGAGCCCCACCTTGATCGGGCGGCCGTCCGCGGCGCAGCACGACAGGATGATGCGGGCCAGCATCGGCTTGCCGTCGGGCCCCGTGGCGATGAACCCGGTGAGCTGCACGCGCCGGTCGCCGAGCGACTTGCCCTCGTCGAAGACGGCGCGCGAGGCGTACTCCAGGACCGTGATCTTCGCCGGGTCGCCCTCGGGCAACGGGCGGAAGTCCGAGTCCTGCTGGGTGCTGGCCAGGATCGAGCCGGACTGGTCGGCGGAGAACGCCCCCAGCGCGGGCGGCGCCACCAGCAGCAGGCCGAGCACCGGCAGGATGAGCAGCCAGCCGACGCGCGGCTCGTGGTGGCCGTGGCCGTCGTCGTCATTGGGGGTGTCGTGCCCGTGGTCGTGGCCGTGCGCGCCGTCGTGGCCGCGGTGGCGCAGGTCGTACCACAGCGTCATGACCGCGGCGGCGACCAGCAGCACCCCGGCGGCGATGAGGAACGGCCGCAGCCCCTCCTTGACGTAGCGCAGGTACATGTCGGTGAACGACGCCCGCAGCACCGCCCCGCCGAGCAGCAGCATCACGACCGCCTGCGCCTGCCTGCTCACAGGAATGCCACCCCCACCCCGGTGCCGATGAGGACCGCCGCGACGAACGTGGCCGGGGCGAACCGGGACGCGAACCGGCGCCCGAACACGCCGGTCTGCATCGAGATGAGCTTCAGGTCGACCATCGGGCCCACCACCAGGAACACCAGCCGGGACGTCAGCGAGAACTGCGACAGCGACGCGGCGACGAACGCGTCGGCCTCGCTGCAGATGGACAGCAGCACGGCCAGGACGGCCAGCGCGATGATCGACAGGACGGCGTTGTCGGCGAGGGTCTGCAGCCACGCCTCCGGCACCACCACGTTGATGGTGGCGGCGGCCATCGCGCCGAGCACCAGGAAGCCGCCCGCGTGCACGATGTCGTGCCGGCAGGCCGCCCAGAACGCCCGCCCGCGGGACAGGTCGTCGAGGTCGGGCCGGTACGGCAGCTTGATCCAGTCGGCACGGCCGAGGCGCAGCCACAGCCAGCCCATCAGCACCGCGACGGCGAGGCTGGCCAGCGCCCGCGCCCACACCATCTCCGGGTTGTCCGGGAACGCAACCGCCGTCGCGGCCAGCACGATCGGGTTGATCGCGGGCGCGGCCAGCAGGAACGTCAGCGCGGCGGCGGGCGTGACGCCGCGGCGGATCAGCGACCCGGCGATCGGCACCGACCCGCACTCGCAGCCGGGCAGGATGACCCCCGACACGCCCGCCACCGGCACCGCCAGGGCCGGGTGCCGCGGCAGCGCCCTCGCCCAGAACGAGCGCGGCACGAACACCGCGATCACCGCCGACAGCACCACCCCGAACACCAGGAACGGCACGGCCTGCACCATCACGGAGACGAACACGGTGACCCAGGTGGTGAGCCGGGCGCCGGAGATGAGGTCGGCCAGCGGGTTGCGGAAGACCACCAGCAGCACCAGCAGCACCGCCAGCACCTCGACGGACCCGACCGGGGCCCGGCGCGGGCGGCGGCGGTGCGACGACGGCGCGGGCGGCGCCGGCGAGGCCCAGTCCGCCTCGTCCTGCTGGAAGGCGCGGTCGAGGTCGGTCACGCGACCAGGCTAGCCGAGCACGTGCCGGTGCCCACACCACCGGGCCGGGCGGTGTCCGTCGAGGCCAGGCGGTGTTAGCGTCTGCGAAACAACTACACATCCGACAGGGGAGCGCACAGCGCTGAGAGTGCGGCCGCGGCCGCAGACCCTCGAACCTGATCTGGGTAATGCCAGCGCAGGGAGTTCGGTCAGTTCTCATGCCGCGTCGTGTCCGGGACCGTTCCCGGGGACGGCGTGCGTCCTCTCCCGGTCCGAGCTGGGAGTCACCATGAACAACCGCTGGCGCACGATCGACATCGTCGTGGCCTCCGTCATCGCCGTCGCCTTCGGCGTCATCTTCTGGGCCTGGGGCCTGCTGTGGAACGGCCCCGCCGACGCCATCCCGCTGCCGTTCCGTGCCGTGCTGTACGGCGTCTGGCTGGTGCCCGCCGTCCTCGGCGGCCTGGTCGTCCGCAAGCCGGGCGCCGCGTTCTACACCCTCACGCTGGCCGCGCTGGTCTCCGTCGCCCTCGGCACCAGCTGGGGCTGGACGCTGGTGCTGCAGGGCCCGATCGAGGCGCTGGCCGCCGAGCTGGCCTTCGCCGCGTTCGCGTACCGCGCCTGGAACCTGCCGGTGGCGCTGCTCGCCGGCGCCCTGGCCGGGGTCGCGGCGGCCGTGTACGACGCGTTCGTCTGGTACGGCGGCACGTCGTGGGCCACCATGCGGCTGCCGTACATCGCGATCACGGCGCTCAGCGCGCTGGTCGTGGCCGGCCTCGGCAGCGTGTACCTGACCCGCGCGCTGGCCCAGACCGGCGTGCTCGACCGCTTCCCGTCGGGCCGCGAGCGGGCCGCCGTCTAGTGGCGGAGGTGACCCTCCGCGGGTTCGGGTGGCGGCACGCGGGGCGCAGGGCGTGGGCGGTACGCGGGGTCGACCTGCGGATCGCCCACGGCGAGCGGGTGCTGCTGCTCGGGCCCTCGGGCGCCGGCAAGTCCACGCTGCTGGCCGCGCTCGCCGGCCTGCTGGCCGAGGACTCCGGCGAGGCGGAGGGCACCGTCGAGATCGACGGGCTGGATCCGCGCAAGGCCCGCGAGCGGGTCGGCGTGCTGTTCCAGGACCCGGAGACGCAGCTGGTCATGTCGCGCTGCGGCGACGACGTGGCGTTCGGGCTGGAGAACCGCGGCGTCCCGGCGGCCGAGATCTGGCCCCGGGTCGACGAGGCGCTGGCCCGGGTCGGTTTCGGCCACGGCCGGGACCGGCTCACCGCCGCCCTGTCCGGCGGCGAGCAGCAGCGGCTGGCGCTCGCCGGGGTGCTGGCGCTGCGGCCCGGCCTGCTGCTGCTCGACGAGCCCACCGCCAACCTCGACCCGGCGGGCGCCGCGCTGGTCCGCGGCGCCGTCGCCCGGGCCCTCGACGCCGACACCACGCTGCTGCTGGTCGAGCACCGGGTCGCCGACGCGCTGCCGCTGGTCGACCGGGTCGTCGTGCTGGAACCCGGCGGCGGGGTCGCCGCCGACGGGCCGCCGGGCGCGGTCTTCGCCGCGCACGGCGCCGCCCTCGCCGAGGCCGGGGTGTGGATCCCCGGCCACCCGGTCGCGCCGCGCCGGGCCGCCGCCGGTCCCGGCGAGGTGCTGGTACGCGCCGCCGGGGCCGCCGTCGCCGGGCGGCTGCGCCCGGCCGACCTCACCGCGCACGCGGGCGAGGTGCTCGCCGTGACCGGCCCCAACGGCGCCGGCAAGTCCACCCTGGCGCTGCTGCTCGGCGGCCTGATGCGACCCACGTCCGGCGCCGTCGAGGCGGCGCCCGCCGGCGCGCCGCACCGGTGGCGGGCCGCCGCGCTGACCACCCGGATCGGCTCGGTGTTCCAGGACCCCGAGCACCAGTTCGTCACCCACCGGGTCGCCGACGAGCTGGCCCTCGGCCCGCGCCGGCTGGGCCGCCCCGCCGCCGAGGTCGACCGGGTCGTCGCCGGGCTGCTCGACCGGCTGCGGCTGACCCGGCTGGCCGGCGCCAACCCGTACACCCTGTCGGGCGGCGAGGCCCGGCGCCTCAGCGTGGCGACGGCCCTGGCCACCGCGCCGCGGCTGCTCGTGCTCGACGAGCCCACCTTCGGCCAGGACCGGCGCACCTGGATCGAGCTCGTCGACCTGCTCGCCGGGCTGCGCGACGACGGCCACGGCGTCGTCGCCGTCACCCACGACGCCGACTTCGTCGCCGCCCTCGCCGACCGCGAACACCGGCTGGCCCGATGACCGCCCTGCTGCCGACGTTCCAGGCGAGCACCGCGCCGCTCGGCCGCCGCAACCCCGTCGCCAAGCTGGCCGCCGCCGTGCTGTTCACCGCGCCGCTCATCGCCACCCTCGACCCGCTCACCCCCGCCGTCGCGCTCGCCGTCGAGCTGGCCGCGCTGCCCCTGTTCGGGCTGCGCCCCGCCGAGCTGGCCCGGCGGGCCTGGCCGCTGCTCGTGGCCGCCGCCGGCATCGTCGTCACGCTGGTGCTGTTCGCCGCCGAACGCACCGGCGCGCTCGTCGTCGCGCTCGGGCCGTTCGACGTCACCACCGGCGTGCTGTGGCTCGCCCTCGGCATGGCGCTGCGGATCGTCGCGATCGCCCTGCCCGGCGTCATGGTCTTCGCCACCACCGACCCCACCGACCTGGCCGACGCGCTGGTGCAGAATGCCCGGGTGCCCGCCCGGTTCGCGCTCGGGGCGCTGGCCGCGTTCCGGCTCGTGCCGCTGCTCGGCCAGGAGTGGCAGCTGCTGGCCATGGCCCGGCGCGCCCGCGGCCTCGACGCCGGGCGCAACCCCGCGGCCCGGCTGCGGCTGTTCGCGTCGACCGCGTTCGCGCTGCTCGTCGGCGCCATCCGGCGCGGCACCCGGCTCGCCGTCGCGATGGACGCCCGCGGCTTCGACGCCGGCACGCCCCGCACCGTCGCCCGGCGGCAGCGCTTCACGGCCGCCGACACCGCTCTCGTCGTGGCCGCCCCGGCGCTGTCCGCCGTCATCGTGGCCGTCAGCGTGGTCACCGGGGTGTTCCGGCCGCTCATCGGCTGAGCGTTGTTCGCGCCGCCGCCTCTGGCGCGACACCCGGCGTTCGCCCGCCACCGCCAGATTCACCACCCATGGGCCACGGACACCACCACCACGACGAGCCACTCGCCGCCGCCGCGGACGTACCCCCGGCACTGGACCTCTCGGTTCCCGACAGCGAACTGTCGCCGTCGGACGTCTCCCGCCGCGGCTTCCTGCGCGGCGCCGGACTGCTCGGCGCCGGCGCGGCCGCGTCGGTCCTCGCCACCGGCACCCCGGCGCACGCCCACCCGCCCACCGGCGGCGGCCGCGTTAAGGGCGGGTTCCGCTGGCTCGCCGGCGACCACCACATCCACACCCAGTACAGCTCCGACGGCCAGTACCGGGTCATCGACCAGGCCAAGTACGGCGCCGCGTACGGCCTCGACTGGCTGGTCATCACCGACCACGGCAGCAACGCCCACGCCAAGATCGGCGTCGAGAAGGTCAACCCCGACATCCTCGCCACCCGCAAGGAGCTGCCGGAGCTGCTGACCTTCCAGGGTCTGGAGTGGAACATCCCGGCCGCCGAGCACGCCACCGTCTTCGTGCACCCCGGCCGCCACGAGGTCGACGTCCTCAAGCGCTTCGAGCAGGCGTACGACGGCTCGCAGCTGCCCGCCACCAACACCGAGGCGCAGAACGAGGCGATGGCGATCGCCGGCATCAAGTTCCTCGGCGAGCAGGTCCGCCGCCGCAAGGTCGAGGGCGCCCTGTTCCTCGCCAACCACCCCGCCCGCCGGGGCATCGACTCCCCGCACGAGATCCGCAACTGGCGCGACGCCGACCCCACCGTCGCCGTCGGCTTCGAGGGCGCGCCCGGCCACCAGGCCGCCGGCATCCCCGCCCCGAACGGGCGCGGCGGCGCCCGCGGCTTCTACGACAACAACCCGTCCGCGGCGTCGTTCCCCGGCTACCCGGCCGAGTCGTACCGCACGTGGGGCGGCTTCGACTGGATGACCTCCACCGTCGGCGGCCTGTGGGACAGCCTGCTCGCCGAGGGCAAGGCGTGGTGGATCACCGTCAACTCCGACAGCCACGTCAACTACCTCGACCTGTCGCAGCGCGGGCCCGGCTCGAACTTCGAGGCCGACGGCAAGTACAACGACCCGGTGTACGCGGGCAAGGCCAACACCACCGCCGGCGACTTCTGGCCCGGCTTCTACGGCCGCACCAACGTGGGCGCCTCGTCGTTCTCGTACCGGGCCGTCATGGACGGGCTGCGCGCCGGCCGCGTCTGGGTCGACCACGGCCGGCTCATCAAGGGCCTCGACGCCCGCGTCCGGCTCCAGGGCGACCGGCGGGCGTCGTCGGGCACCCCGCTCGGCGGCGTCCTGCGCGTGCGCCGCGGCACCGCCACCGAGCTGACCGTCGACATCGACCTGCAGGACGTGCCCAACTGGGCCGGCTTCGTCCCGCAGCTCAAGCGCGTCGACGTCATCCTCGGCACCGTCACCGGCCCGGTCGCCGACCGGGACACCTTTACCGCCCCCACCGCCCGGGTCGCCAAGTCGTACGAGGTGAGCGCCGGCGCGAAGCGGCTGTCCGTCACGCTCCCCCTCGGCCGCCTCGATCAGCCGTTCTACCTGCGCCTGCGCGGCACCGACGGCAACCGCACCCAGCCCGGCCTGCGCGGCGCGGCGGTCGACCCGCACGGCCCGGCGCTCGACGTCATCGGCTCCGCCGACCCGTGGGGCGACCTGTGGTTCTACACGAACCCGATCTGGGTCCTGCCCCGGTGACTCCCACCGGCCTCACCCTCGGGCACCGGGAGCCGGCAGACGCGGACCACTGGATCCGCGCGCTGGCCCCGGCGCCCGAGGTCGCCTGCACCCACCTGCTGCGCACCCCGCAGCCGCACGTGGCGATCAGCCTCTCCCCCGCCACCGACGCGCTGCCGCCGGGCGCGACGGCGTCCCCGGCGGCGGCCGCCGCCCACGGCCTGTCCGGCCGCGCCGTGGTCTTCCCCGGCTGGGCCGGCCTGGTCGGCACGGTCACGGCGCACACGGTGCTGACCACGTCGGCCATCGAGGAGATCGCGGTGCTCGGCGGCGGCACCCTGGACCCCGACGACGAGATCGACACCCGCGACCACGTCCGCCCCGTCTACCTCGACGGGGTGCTCACCCTGCAGGTGACGCCGGTGGCGGGCGGGCGCTGGGCCCCGTTCGAGGTGCCGGACCCGACCCCCTGCTGCGCGGGCCACTGATCAGGCGATCGACCCGGGCTCCGCGAGCCACCGCGTCCGCTGGCCGGTGACCACGGCGACGGCGTCGAAGTCGGCGTCGTAGTGCAGCAGGGTCAGGTCCAGCAGCTCCGCGCACGCGGCCACCAGCAGGTCGACCGGACCGGCCGACCGATGGGTGCCCCGATCCGTCATGGCCGCCTGCACGTCGGCGGCCCGCTCCCAGACCCGGTCCGGCACCAGCACGCCCGTGAAGGCCTCACGCAGGAGGGTCCGCAGCTCGTCCCGGTGCGCCGGCGAGCGCGCGCTGTAGAGGATCTCCAGCTCCGTGACCGGGCAGACGGCCAACAGGCCGGCGGTCAGCTGCCGCCCCCACATCTCGATGGCGGTGTCGTCGCGGGTCAGCCGCACCAGGGCGCTCGCGTCGACGAGGAACTGCTCCTGCCTCATCGGCGGCGGGCGCTCTTGTCCAGCAGCTCGTCGAAGTCGCCCGCCTTGCCCATCTCGACGAGCCGGTCGAACGCCTTGGCCCGGCGCAGGCGGTCCGCCGTCTCGCGCAGGGCGGTGTTCACCGTGTCCTTCTTCGTCTTCGTGCCGAGCAGCCGGGCGGCCTCGGCGAGGGCGTCGTCGTCCACGTCCACCAGGATCTTGGTCACCGGACCTCCCCGTATATGCGAAACCGACGCCGAGTATATCCTGCAAGGATGGCGGGATGCTCGTCGCCTTCTCCGTCACGCCGCTCGGCGCCGGTGACTCCGTCGGCGACCTGGTGGCCGAGGCCGTCCGGGTCGTCCGCGAGTCCGGGCTGCCGCACCGCACCGACGCCATGTTCACCACCGTCGAGGGCGAGTGGGACGAGGTGATGGCGGTCGTCAAGCGGGCCGTCGACGCCGTCGCCGCCGGCGCCCCGCGGGTCAGCGTCACCCTCAAGGCCGACGTGCGGCCCGGCGTGACCGGCGCACTGGAGGCCAAGGTCCGGCGGATCGAGGACGCGCTCTCGTGAGGCGGCTCGTGATGTGGGACATCGACTACACGCTGCTGCGCGGCGGCGGCGTGGCCGGCAACGCGTGGAAGGCGGCGTTCACGGCGGTGACCGGGCAGCAGTGGCGGCACATGCCGATCCTGGGCGGGCGCACCGACCTGGACATCTGCGCGGAGGTGTTCGACGTGCACGGGGTCACCGACTGCACGCCCGAGCGCTTCTTCGCCACCTACGCCGAGCGGGTGCACGCCGACCGGCACCTGTTCGCCGAGCACGGCAGCCTGATGCCGGGCGTGCGCGACGTCCTGGCCGGGCTGGCCGCGCACCCGCACGTGGTGCAGACCCTGGTGACCGGCAACATCGCGCCGGTGGCGCGGCTGAAGGTGGCCGCGTTCGGGCTGGGCGGGGTGTTCGACGCCGAGGTGGGCGGCTACGGCACCGAGGACCACGTGCGCGCCACCCTGGTGCGGCGCAGCCGGGAGCGGGCCGAGGCGAAGTACGGCGAGCCGTTCGAGGCGGTCGTGGTCGGCGACACGGTGGCGGACGTGGCCGGCGCGCTGGCCAACGACGCCGTCGCGGTGGGCGTGGCGACGGGCAGCACGCGCGCCGGCGACCTGCGGGCGGCCGGGGCGCACCACGTGCTCACCGACCTGTCCGACACGTCCTCAGTGGTGCGGCTGCTGGGCGGGCTTGACCGGGTTGGGTAGCGCGCCGCCGAAGCGCCGGTCGCGGCCCGCGTACAGCTCGCAGGCGTACCAGAGGTGCCGGCGGTCGAAGTCGGGCCACAGCGTGTCGAGGTAGACCATCTCGGCGTACGCGGACTGCCAGAGCAGGAAGTTCGACGTGCGCTGCTCACCCGACGGCCGCAGGAACAGGTCCACCTCGGGCACCTCGGGGTGGTAGAGGTAGCGGGCGAACACCTTCTCGGTGATCTTGTCGGGGTTGACCTTGCCGGCGGCGACGTCGCGGGCCAGGGCGGCCGCCGCGTCGGCGACCTCGGCGCGGCCGCCGTAGTTGACGCAGAACTGCAGGGTCAGCGTCGAGTTGTGCTGCGACATCTGCTCGGCGGTCTGCAGCTCGCCGATGACGCTCTTCCACAGCCGGCCCGGCCGGCCCGACCAGACGACCCGCACGCCCAGGTCGACGAGCTGGTCGCGGCGGCGGCGGATGACGTCGCGGTTGAAGCCCATCAGGAAGCGCACCTCGTCCGGCGAGCGCTTCCAGTTCTCGGTGGAGAACGCGTACGCCGACAGGTACGGGATGCCCAGCTCGATGGCGCCCTCGATGGTGTCGAACAGCGAGAACTCGCCCTGCTCGTGGCCGCGGGTGCGGGGCAGGCCGCGTTCCTTGGCCCACCGCCCGTTGCCGTCCATGACGAGCGCGACGTGCTTCGGCAGGCTCGCCTTCGGCAGCTCGGGCGGGCGCACCCCGGACGGGTGCGGCGTGGGCGGTTTCGGCATGGTGGCGTCTCCCCGTGGTGTGGCGCGTGCGGCCGTCATCGTCGCATCAGGGGCCGGTGCGGCGGTCCACCAGGGGCAGGGAGCGCAGCGCCTTTTCGAGGTGCCACTGCAGGTGGGCCGCGACCAGGCCGCTGCACTCGCGCCGGACCGGGCCCTCGGCGGCGTCGGCGACCGACCAGTCGCCGCTGGTGAGCGCCGACATGAGCCCGAGCGTGGCCGGGGCGGGGTGGGCGGCGCCGGGCGGCCGGCAGTCGGGGCAGACCGACCCGCCCGCGGGCACCGAGAACGCGCCGTGCCGGCCGGGGGTGCCGCACACCGCGCACTCGGCCAGGGCGGGCGCCCAGCCGGCGTAGGACATGCCGCGCAGCAGGTAGGCGTCGAGGACGAGGCTGCTGTCGTGCTCGCGGGCGGCCAGGGCGCGCAGCGCGCCGAGGGTGAGCTGGAAGATGCGCAGCGACGGCTCGCGCTCGATGGGGGTGAGCCGCTCGGCCGTCTCGGCGATCGCGCTGGCGGCCGTGTAGCGCGGATAGTCGGCGAGGAACGTGCCGCCGTACAGGTCGATCGCCTCGACCTGGCTGACTGAGTGCAGTGCGCTGCCGACGCCCTCGGGCGAGCCGGCGAGCTGCAGGTCGACGTGGCCGAACGGTTCGAGCCGGGCCCCGAACTTGCTGGTGGTGCGCCGGACGCCGCGGGCGACGGCGCGCAGGCGGCCGTGGTGGCGGGTCAGCAGGGTGATGATGCGGTCGCTCTCGCCCAGCTTCTGCACGCGCAGCACCACCGCGTCGTCGCGGTAGAGCTGTCGGCGGTATCCGGGCGGCACCCCCACATCTTGCACCCCACCCCCGACATCTCCTCTCAGGGTCGAGTCAGGGGATCCGACGGATGTCCCGGCACGCCCCCGGCCGTAGGTTTCGGGGCATGAACCTCACGCGTGCGCTCGGCGTCGCCGCCCTGGCCGGGACCCTCTCGCTGACCGGGTGCTTCGCGACCCCGCAGGCCCAGCTCGAGTTCTCCGACACGGAGACCGCCAAGATCACGGAGATCCGGCTGTCGGGCGGCGCGGGCGACGTGCTGGTGCGCTCGTCGTCGCGGGCGGACACGGCGGTCAACCGGGTGGTGCGCTACCGGGGCGCGGAGCCGGAGCGCACGTACCGGATCGAGGGGTCGGTGCTGACGATCGACACCCGGTGCGGCAACGACTGCTTCGTCACCTACGACATCGAGGCCCCGGCCGGGGTGGCGGTGACGGGGTCGCTGGGCTCCGGCGACATCCGGCTCACCCGGGTCGGCAAGGTCGACGTCGAGCTGCAGTCGGGCGACGTGACGGTCGACGGCGCCACCGGCACGGTCGCCGTGCGCACCACGTCCGGCGACATCGTGGCCAGCGGCGTCAAGGGCGCCGTCGAGCTCACCGCGACCTCGGGCGACGTGGAGGCCCGCGGGATCGCCGGCGCGGTCACGGCCGAGACCACCTCCGGCAACGTCGAGCTGCGGCTGGCCGAGGCGGTGGCGGTGCGGGCCCGGGCGAGCAACGGCGACGTCACCGTGGCGGTGCCGCAGGGCGCGTACCGCGTGCAGGTCGCCACCGGCAACGGCGACCAGGAGGTGTCCGTGCCGGACGTCGCGTCGGCCGCCCACCTGCTCGACGTGGTCACCGACAACGGCGACGTGTACGTGCGGTTCGGCTGACCGCTCAGGCCTGGGGCAGCGCCGGGGCCGGCCGGGTGGCCGTGTCGGCCGGCGCGCCCTGCCGCCGCGACAGCGCCACGAACGGCAGCGCGAGCAGCGACAGCGCCCCCGACATCAGGTACGTGGCCGGGTAGCCCCACACGTCGGCGGCGCGCCCGAGCCCGGGCTGCAGCACCACGCCGCCCGTCGAGCTCATCAGCGAGTCGAACGACAGGATCGTGGCCCGCTGCCGCGACGGGATGAGCCCGTTCAGGTACGCCTGGCGCAGCGGCAGCGCCGCCGACCCGAGCAGCCCCCACACGACGATCAGCCCCAGCACCGCCCAGAAGTTCGTCACCACGCCGATGAGCAGCACGGCGACGCTGCCCGCGCCGATCGCGAACAGCAGGCCGGAGGTGCGCCGCCGGAACACCCGGCGCAGCTGCGGAGCCACCAGCCCGCCGGCGATCTGCGCGCCGGCCGTGATCGCGGCGACCAGCCCCGCGATGCCGTACGCCGCCGGGTCGCCCCACAGGTCGAGCAGGTGCGGCTGCAGGGCGTAGAAGACGTAGATGCTGACCCCGCCGGTGAACGGGGCCGCCAGCATGAGGTGGCGCACCGCCGGGACGCGCCAGCCGTACTCGACGGAGTTGGCGGCGATGTGCCGCACCTCGCCGAGGGGGCCGCGGCTGCGGTCGGGCGTGAAGCCCAGGTCGCGCATGAGCACGGCGGCCAGCACGAACATCACCACGAGGATGCCGGCGCGCAGCACGAACGGGGCGCCGAGCCCCGCGAACTGGGCGAGGTAGCCGCCGCCGACCGAGCCGGCCAGGGTGCCGACGCCGGTGAACACCTGGCCCCGGGCGAACACGGCCTCGACCTCGCCGTCGTAGCCGGTGGCCGTCAGCGCGTCGACCAGCCACGCCTCGGTGGCGCCGGAGAAGAAGGTGAACCCGAGGCCGATGAACACGCTGACCAGCGCCCACCACCAGAACCCCGCGCCGACCTGCCAGAGCAGCACGTACAGCGCGGTGGACACGGCCAGGGTGAGCGTGCCCAGCAGGAACGACGGGCGGCGCCCCCAGGTGTCGGCGACCACCCCGGTCGGCACCTCGAACAGCACCATGCCGGCGGTGAAGAACGCGTTGGCGGCGAACGCCTCCAGGTTCGACAGGCCCGCGTCGAGCAGGAAGATCGTGTTGATGCCCCAGATGAGCGACGCGGCGAGGGCGTTGCCCAGCCCAAGCAGGTAGTAGGTGCGCCGCACCGCCACCGAGGTCATCCGCATCGCCCGATCATGCCCCGGCGGGCGGCGCGGGTCAGGACGAGGTGCGGCGGCGCGCCGGGCGCCGGCCGGCCCGGGCCGGTTCGGCGCGGCGGGCCGGGCGGCCGTCGGCGGGCTTGCGGTGGGCCGCCAGGTCGATCAGCACCGGCAGCGCCAGGGCGGGCACCGCGGGCAGCGCCGGGTCGTGGCCGCCGGCGGCGTGCACCAGGTGCTCGCCGGTGCCGACGTGCGCGTGCAGCACCGCGCCGGCCGGCGCCGGGCCGGCCGGGACGGGCTCGGGCCCGTCGGGCGCCGGGGCGGCCGGCTCCGGCTCGGTCACCGGTTCGGGTGCCGGCTCGCGCCACGGGTCCGGCGCGCCGGGCGCCGGGGACACCGGCACGGGAGCCGGGTCGTCCGGGAACGGGTCGGGGGCGCCCGGCGCGGGCGACACCGGGATCGGCACCGGGGAGATCGGGATCGGCACCGGGTCGTCCGGGAACGGGTCCGGCGGCATCGGCAGCGTCTCCGGGTCGGCCGGGATCGGGTTGCCCGGGGCGGGCGACACCGGGATCGGCGCGGGCGAGACGGGCACCGACGACGCGGCCGGCCGCGCCGCGGCCCGGCGGCGGCCGGGCAGCAGGACGGGGCGGCGCCGGCCGGCGACGTCCTCGACCCAGCCGACCAGCGCGACGACCACGACGAGGGCCACCGCCACGACGGCGAGCCGCCAGCCGGAGCCGGCCGCGCCGAGCACGGGCCAGCCGCGGTCGAGGGCGAAGAGGGTGACGCCGACGATGATCGGCACGTGCCACAGGTAGATCGTCAGAGCTCTGGCGTTCAGCACGGTGACCACTCTCTCCCATCGCGCGCTCAGCCGCAGCCTCGCCTCGGCGCGGTCGGCGAAGCCGAGCGCCACCAGGATGAACGCGCCGGACCACAGCGCGTTGCCGACGGGGATGTCGTTGAGGTCGTAGCCGCGCGGCCCCGGGTGGGTCAGCGTCCAGGCCAGCCCGGCCGCGGCGAGGACGCCCGCGAGGGCCAGCAGCCGGCGCGGCGCCAGGCGGCGCAGCAGGCCGTCGTGGTGGGCGAAGCCGAGCATCCACGCGCCGAAGTACAGGCCGATGTCGCGGACCACGACCGGCGGCGCCCACCCGGCGAACTCGCAGGCCAGCAGGATGGCGTACGGGACGGCCAGCGTCGGCCACGGGGCGCGCCGGAACAGCCACAGCGCGGCCGGCGACAGCAGCACGAACCACAGGAAGTCACGCAGGTACCAGTTGGCGCTCAGCGCCTGGGCGCCCCAGCCGTTCGCGGGCGGGTCCTGCAGCGGCAGCAGCCACAGCAGCACCCTCGGCTCCCACGCCAGGCCGGTGAGCAGCATGGCGGGTACGAACACGGCGGCGAACACCCACAGCGACGGCAGCAGCCGGCGCAGGCGCCGGCCGACGGCGCCCAGCCCGGACCGGTCGGCCGAGGCCGCCATGAGCGAGCCCGCCAGCGCGAACATCACCGGCATGGCGGGGATCAGCACGGTGAGCAGGGACAGGCCCGTGACGTGGTAGACGACGACGCGGACGATCGCGACGGCGCGCAGCAGGTCCAGGTACCGGTTCCGCATGAGACTCCGCCCGTTGGCGACAGGGGCCGACGCGAGCGGCGGACCGGCTCAGCGGCGGCGCTCGCCGAGCGGCGCGACCGCCGACCGCCCACCGGCGAGCCCGAGCGTCGTTGCCCGGTCGCCGTGCGCGGCAGCGATCGCGCCGGCGTACTCCTCCGCGTCATCGGCGGGGTGGTAACCGATCCGCTCGCCCTCGGTCAACGACCACCAGCGGCGCGCGTTGCGGCTGATCCCCCAGACGACCTGATAACCGATCAAGGCGGAGCTCAAACACGCCTCCACGAGGCGCGCCGCGTCGCCCGGCGACAGCCACGAGTGCAGCGCCCACTCCCCCGGCGGCTCCGGTGCGCAGTCGCCCAGCCGCAGCGCGTACACGGCCAGACCGAACCGGTCGGCGTACAGGCTGCCCAGCGCCTCGGCGGCGGCCTTGCTGACCCCGTACAGGGTGTCGGGGCGCGCCGGGGCGTCCGCGGGCAGCGGGTCGGCCGGGCCGGTGACGCCGCGCGGGCGCGGGATCGCGCCGGGCCGCCGGTAGAAGCCCGCCACGTGCGCGGACGAGGCCAGCAGCACGCGCGGCACCCCGGCCAGCCGGGCGGCCTCCAGCACGGTCCGGGTGCCCTCCACGTTCACCTCGGCCAGCGCCGCCCAGGGCGCCTCACCGGGCAGGCCGCCCAGGTGCAGGATCGCGTCGCACCCGGCCGCCGCCCGCGCCATCAGCGCCGCGTCGGTGACCGAGCCGGTGAACACGACCTCGCCCGGCTCGGCGGTGAGTTCCGCGGGGTCGAGCAGGCGCAGCGTGCGCCCCGGACGGGCGAGCCGGCAGCGCAGCATCCGGGCCACCCGGCCCCCCGCGCCGGTGATGAGGATCGTCTCCCGCCGCATGCCTGCGCCTCCCTGCTCGCTCCCGTCGTCTAGAACCCCAGCTTCCGCAGCTGTCTCGGGTCCCGCTGCCACTCCTTGGCGACGCGGACGTGCAGGTTCAGGTAGACCTTCGTGCCGAGCAGGCCCTCGATCGCCGCCCGGGCCCGGGTGCCGACGTCCTTCAGCCGGCTGGCCTGCGCCCCGATGACGATCGCCTTCTGGCTGGACCGCTCGACGTAGATGTCGGCGAAGATCTTGGTGACGCCGTTCTCGACGAACATCTCCTCGACCAGCACCGCGATGGAGTGCGGCAGCTCGTCGCGGACGCCCTCGAGCGCCGCCTCGCGCACCAGCTCGCCGATGAGCACCTGCTCGGGCTCGTCGGTGAGCATGTCGTCCGGGTACAGCTGCGGGCTCTCCGGCAGGTACTTCGCCATCACGTCGGTGAGCAGGCCCACCTGGTCGCCGGAGACGGCGCTGACCGGCACGATCTCGGCGAAGTCGGCGAGCCGGCTGACCGCCAGCAGCTGCTCGGCCAGCGTCCGCTTGTCGACCAGGTCGGTCTTCGTCACCACGGCCAGCACGGTGGCCTTGAGCTGCGACAGCTCGCCGGTGATGAACTTGTCGCCCTTGCCGACCGGCTCGTCGGCCGGCACGCACAGGCCGATCACGTCGACCTCGCTCCACGTCTCGCGGACCAGGTCGTTGAGGCGCTCGCCGAGCAGCGTCTTGGGCCGGTGCAGGCCCGGCGTGTCGACGAGCACGATCTGGCCGTCGGGCCGGTGCAGGACGGCGCGGATGACGTGCCGGGTGGTCTGCGGCTTGCTGGACGTGATCGCGATCTTCTGCCCGATGATCGCGTTGGTCAGCGTGGACTTGCCGGCGTTCGGCCGCCCGACGAAACACGCGAACCCGGCGCGGTACGTCACGAGGTCACCGTGCCGATCAGGGTGCCGTCAGGGGCCGCCACGTGGATCGGCGCGCTCGGGGCCAGGTCGCGCACGGCGGCGTGGCCGGCGCCGTCGAGGTTGGAGCCCTCCGTCACCACGGCGGCCGCCTCCAGCAGGGTCGCGCCCGCCGCGGCGGCCTGGGCCACCGCGAGCTGCAGGGCGGTCAGCGCCAGCGACGGCAGCCCGACCGTGGCGGCCGCGTACGTGCGGCCGTCCTGGTCGCGCACGGCGGCGCCCTCGACCGCGCCCACCCGGCCCCGGGCGCCGCGCGCCAGGGTCACGAGCTTCGCGTCCTCCGCGTCCAGCTGGGCGGGCGCGGTCTCGATCAGGGGGTCAGGCATCGGCGGGTTGCCTCTCTGCTCCGGTGTCGTCGGCGGTCTCCTCGACCGGCGGGATCGGCGTGACCAGCACCGTGTCGATGCGGTTGCGGCGCCCGACGACGCCCTCCGCGACGAGGTGCAGGCCGTCGATGTCCACGCTCGCGCCGGGGATGGGCACCCGGCCGAGAAGCTGTGCGAGCAGGCCGCCGACGGTCTCGACCTCGTCGGCGGGCAGGTCCTTGCCGTAGATCTCGCCCAGGTCCTCGATCGGCAGGCGGGCGGCGACGCGCACCGCGCCGTCGTCCAGGTGCTCGACCGGCGGGCGCTCGACGTCGTACTCGTCGGTGATCTCGCCGACGATCTCCTCGAGGATGTCCTCGATGGTGACCAGGCCGGCCGTGCCGCCGTACTCGTCGACGACGATGGCCAGGTGGGTGCGGGCGGCCTGCATCTCCGACAGCAGGTCGTCGACCGGCTTGGACTCGGGCACGAACGTGGCCTCGCGCATCAGCTCGGCCACCGGCGTCGCGTCCGCGGCCGGGTCGCCGCTCTGGGTGCGCCGGATGACGTCCTTCAGGTAGAGCACGCCGAGCACGTCGTCGACGCTGTCGCCGATGACGGGGATGCGGGAGAAGCCCGAGCGCAGGAACAGCACGAGCGCCTGCCGCAGCGACTTCGGCCGCTCGATCCACACCATGTCGGTGCGCGGCACCATCACCTCGCGGGCGATGGTGTCGCCGAGCGCGAACACCGAGTGGATCATCTGGCGCTCGCCGTGCTCGACCACGCCGCGCTGCTCGGCGAGGTCGACCAGCTCGCGCAGCTCGACCTGGCTGCCGAACGGGCCCTCGGGGAAGCCCTTGCCGGGCGTCACGGCGTTGCCGATGAGGATGAGCAGCGAGGCGAGCGGGTTCAGCGCCCGGCCCAGGCCGCGCACCAGCGGCGCGGTGGCCTTGCCGACGGCGTACGCGTGCTGGCGGCCGACCGTGCGCGGCCCGACGCCGACGACGACGAAGCTGACCAGCGTCATCGCCCCGGCGGTGACCAGCGCGGCCGTCCAGCCGGCGCCCCACGTCTCGACGGCGACCAGCGCGACCAGGGTGGTGGCGGTCAGCTCGCAGACGAGCCGCAGCAGGAGCAGCAGGTTGAGGTGGCGCACCGCGTCGGACGCGACGGCCTGCAGCGCGGCGGCGCCCCGCTCGCCCTCGCGGGCCTGCTCGGCGGCGCGGGCGGGCGACACGGCGCCCAGCGCGGCGTCGGTCATCGACGCCAGGCCGGCCAGCACCACCAGGGCGGCGGCCAGCACGATCAGCTGGGCGTCGGGCAGCCCGGTGGCGGCGGCCGGGGCTTGGGCCAACGGCACCACCGTGCTCAGCCCGCCTTGCGGGTGGACCGCCACGCCTCGAGCAGGCGGGCCTGGAGCGCGAACATCTCGCGCTCCTCCTCCGGCTCGGCGTGGTCGTAGCCGAGCAGGTGCAGCACCCCGTGCACGGTGAGCAGGTGCAGCTCGTCGGCGGGGCTGTGCCCGGCCGGTCCGGCCTGCTTCGCGGCGACCTCGGGGCACAGGACGATGTCGCCGAGCAGCGCGGGCTCGCCGGTGCCGGCCTCGCCCGGGCCGTGGTCGACGCTGCCCTCGTCCATCGGGAACGCCAGCACGTCCGTCGGGCCGTCGGAGCCCATCCAGCGGTGGTTGAGCTCGGTCATGTAGTCGATGTCGACGAGCAGCACGGACAGCTCGGCGAGCGGGTTGACGCCCATCTCGTCGAGGGCGTAGCGGGCGGCCGCCAGAATCGCGTCGGTGTCGACGTCGACACCGGACTCGTTGGCGATCTCGATGGACACGAGGCTTCGATCTCCAGTTGTGGTTAGCGGCGGCGGCCGGCGCGGCGGCCGCCCGGACCGACCTGGACGGCCTGGCCGGCCTGCTGGCCGGCCTCCTGCTCCGCGTCGAAGCGGGCGTACGCGTCGACGATCTCGCCGACGAGCCGGTGCCGCACGACGTCGGCGCTGCCGAGCTGCGCGAAGTGCACGTCCTCGACGCCCTGCAGGATCTCCCGCACCACCCGCAGGCCGCTGGTGGTGCCGCCGGGCAGGTCGACCTGGGTGACGTCGCCGGTGACGACGATCTTCGAGCCGAAACCGAGGCGGGTCAGGAACATCTTCATCTGCTCGGGCGTGGTGTTCTGCGCCTCGTCGAGGATGATGAACGCGTCGTTGAGCGTGCGGCCGCGCATGTACGCCAGCGGCGCCACCTCGATCGTGCCCGCCTGCATGAGCCGCGGGATCGACTCGGGGTCGAGCATGTCGTGCAGCGCGTCGTACAGCGGGCGCAGGTAGGGGTCGATCTTCTCGTTCAGGGTGCCCGGCAGGAAGCCCAGCCGCTCGCCCGCCTCGACCGCCGGCCGGGTCAGGATGATGCGGTTGACCTGCTTCGCCGTGAGCGCCTGGACGGCCTTGGCCATCGCCAGGTACGTCTTGCCGGTGCCGGCGGGGCCGATGCCGAAGACGATCGTGTTCTCGTCGATCGAGTCGACGTAGCGCTTCTGGCCGAGCGTCTTGGGGCGGATGGTGCGCCCGCGCCGGGACAGGATGTTGAGTGTGAGGACCTCGGCGGGCCGCTCGGTCGTGCCCTGCTCGAGCATGCCGACGGTGCGCCGGACGGCATCGGTGGTCAGTGTCTCGCCCTTCTCGATGAGCTCGAGCAGTTCCGTGAAGACGCGCTCGGCGAGCGCGTTGTCGGCGGCGGCGCCGGTGATCGTGATCTCGTTGCCGCGGACGTGGACGTCGGAGGCGACCGAGCGCTCCACGAGGCGCAGGATCTCGTCGCCGGTGCCGAGCAGGTTCACCATGATCCGGGGGTCAGAGACGGTGATCTTGGTCTGCACCCGAGTCTGCCCCGTGGGAGGAGTCGCTGCGGTCATAGCGCGGCCGATACGGCCTAGCCCACCTGCTTCCGGTCCGGCCACGCCCCCACGGGCACGGCTCACCCCGCCATCGTATCGGTTCAACGCCGCGGAGCCCGAGAGCATTTCCGCCCGATACGGACCGTCAGGGCGCCGACACGTTCTCGCCCGTGAACGTCTCCTGCGTGCGGGTGAACCGGTACGTCGCCCAGTGCATCCGCACCACCGCCCCGGCCGCGTCCCGGGTGAGCCGCAGCAGCTCGCCCGCCTCCCGCCCGCGGACGGTGCGCAGCACGTCGGGCCGGTCGGGCAGCGGCTCGAACACCGCCGGCGGGCGGTTCGCGGGCGCGCCGGCCACCCGGGCCTGCAACGCCCCGTCGTGCCAGGAGAAGACGTGCTCGAAGCCCTCGCTCCACCAGCGGCCCAGCACGCTCGTGTACGCCGCCGGCGCGGGCGCCCCGATCGACCACGGCGCGACGTCGGCCGGGTCGTGCTCGACCGACAGCGTGAGCAGGTCGTGCACCAGGTCGGGGGCGGCGACGGCGGTGCCGGACGAGGCGAGCACGGCCGCGCCCAGCCCGGGCGGGGCGTCACCGCCGCGCCGGCCGTAGACGCCGGCCAGGAAGCCGGGCATGGCGCCGTCGTGGCCGACGTGGACGACCCGGTCGCCCTGCGGCGCCAGGATCAGGCCCAGCCCGAAGCCCAGCGACCAGACCGTCTCGTCGTTCGTCGTGGCGGGCCAGCGGGCCTCGTCGAGGGTGGCCGGGGCGAGCACGGCGCCGGCCGGGTCGACGGCGGCCGGGTCGGCCAGGAACGCCGCCCACCGGGCCATGTCGCCCGCCGTGCCCCACAGCTGCGCGGCCGGGCCGACCGCGCCCAGGTCGAGCCGCGGCTCGGGGCGGGCCGCGTCGGAGTAGGTGTCGACCAGCCAGCCCTGCACGGCGTCCGGGCCGGGGTCGGGCGTGGTGGCGGTGAGCCCCAGCGGCGTCAGCACCCGCTCGGCGAGCACCTCGGCCCACGTGCCGCCGCGCAGCTGCGCCGCGAGCCGGCCGAGCAGCGCGAACCCGAGGTTCGAGTAGTGGAAGCGGCGGCCGTTGGGCAGCACCCGCTCGACCCGGGCCAGGTCGGCCAGCAGCGTGTCCGCGTCGGGGGCGACCAGCGTGTCCCACACGTCGCCGTGCGGCTCGCGCTGCAGGCCGGCGGTGTGCGACAGCAGCCGGCGCACGGTCAGCTCGCCCAGCGCGGGCACGGCGAGGTGCGCGTCGAGCCGGTCGTCCAGGTCGAGCAGGCCGTCGTCGCGGCACTGCAGCACCAGCACCGCCGTGAACGTCTTGGTCACCGAGCCGATCCGGAACACGCTGCCCGGCCCGAGCGGCGCGCCGTCGGTGCCGGACGCGCCGACCGTGAGCGTCCACGGCTCGCGGTCGCCGCGGTGCACGGCCACCGACAGGGCGGGCACCCGGGCGTCGGCCTGCACCCGGCGCGCGGCGCGTTCGAGGTGCGGCGCGGCGGCCGTCACCGGCACAGCATGGGCCCGAGCGGGGCGCCGCCCAGCACGTGCGCGTGCACGTGGGCGACCTCCTGGCCGCCGTGCCCCCCGGTGTTGAACAGCAGCCGGAAGCCGTCGCCGCGCAGGCCCTCGGCCTCGGCCACGGCGGCGGCCGCCGCCAGCAGCTCCCCCGCGAGGCCCGCGTCGGCCAGGGCCAGCGACGCGACGTCGGCGTGGTGGTCCTTCGGGATCACCAGCACGTGTACGGGGGCCTTCGGGTCGATGTCCCGGAACGCCAGGATGGCCGGGGTCTCGTGCACCGTCGTCGCGGGGATCTCGCCGGCGACGATCCGGCAGAACAGGCAGTCGTCCACAGGGCGATCCTAGGGGCAGCGCGGGCGGGCGGGCTCGGCCATACTCGGCGCCGTGCGGGGGACGAGAGTGATCGTGGTGGCGGCGGTGCTGGCGGTGCTCGCCGGGGCGGGCCTGCTCGCCGGCCGGTGGCTGAGCCCCGGGTCGCCGCGCGACCAGGCGCTCGACCGGGCGCGCGCGGCGGCGCTGGAGCGCGCCGGACGCGCCGCCGACCGGGTCGAGGAGGGCGACGCCCGCGAGGCCGCCCAGTACGTGCACGACGCCGCGCAGGCCGACGGCATCGAGGTGATGGCGGTGCGCGGCGCCGACCGCGACCGCGGCGACGGGGTGACGCTGGTGGTCCGGGCCGAGGGGTCCGCCGGGGTCGCCGGGGCAGGCGGCGGCGAGGTGGCCGGGCGCTGGTGCTTCGAGCTGCTGTTCGACGGCACGACCAACGACCTGGTCCAGGACGAGGTCGACTGCCCCGCCGGGCCGCCGGTGACCGTGGCGACGGATCCGGAGCTGCCGCCCGGCGTCGGCGACGAGCTGGCGCGGGCGCTGCCGGCCGGCGAGCCGGTCACCGAACGGTCGCTGCGCCGGGCGGTGGCCGGCCTGCGGCTCGACCCGCGCGTCGGCCGGGAGGTCGGCACCTTCGACGGTGGCGTGGTGGCGGGTGTGCTGCGCGCGACCCGCTACCGGTGTCTGATGATGCGTGTGACCAGCGACGGTGAACTGCAGACCTGGGTGCCGAGCCGGATCTCGGTGGCCCCCGGCGAGTCCGACTGCACGGCGGGCTCCGCGGCGGGCGGGACGGGCCGGTGAGCGGCCGCGCGGTCCTGGTGACCGGGGCGTCGCGGGGCGTGGGGCGGGCCGTGGCGGCGCGCTTCGCGGCGGGCGGCGACCGGGTGGCGGTGCACCACCGCGACTCCGCCGGCCTGGCCGAGGCGCTGGTGGCCGAGCTGCCCGGCGACGGCCACGTGATCGTGCGCGGCGACCTGGCCGACCCGGCCGCCGTGCGCTCCTTCGTGGACGCCGCCGCCGACGGCCTCGGCGGGCTCGACGTGCTGGTCAACAACGCCGGCGTCTTCCTCGGCGCCGGCCGGCCGCACCCCGTCTTCGGCACCGGCTACGACGAGTGGCTGGCCGCCTGGCGCGGCATGATCGACGTCAACCTGCTCGGCGCCGCCAACGCCGCCTGGTGCGCCGCCCAGCACATGCGCGGGCGCGGCGGCCGGATCGTCAACGTGTCGTCGCGCGGCGCCTACCGCGGCGAGCCCGACCAGCCCGCGTACGGCGCCAGCAAGGCCGCGCTGAACGCGATGGGCCAGTCCCTGGCGGTGGCGCTCGCCCCGTACGGCATCGCCGTGGCCGGCGTCGCCCCCGGCTTCGTCGAGACCGACATGACCAACGAGCACCTCAAGGCGGAACGGGGCGCGGCGATCCGGGCGCAGAGCCCGTTCGGCCGGGTGGCCCGCCCCGACGAGGTGGCCGCCGCCGTGCACTGGCTGGCGTCGGCGGAGGCGGAGTGGGCCTCGGGCGCGGTGCTCGACCTGAACGGCGCGTCCTACCTGCGCTGACCTACCAGCGGCCCAGCCGCACCGACAGGGCGCTGAGCGCCGCCACGCCCGCCGTCGACGTGCGCAGCACCTCGCCGCCCAGCCGCACCGCCGCGGCGCCCGCCGACACGAACGCGCCCAGCTCCGCGTCCGTGATGCCGCCCTCGGGGCCCACCACCAGCAGAATGTCGCCGGACGCGGGCAGGTCCACCGCGGACAGCCGGTCGGTGGCCTCCTCGTGCAGCACGAACGCGGCCGCCGCCCCGCCGATCCGGGCGGCCACCCGCTTCGTCGAACAGTCCGGGTCGCCCGCGATCACCGGCAGCCACGCCCGGCGGGCCTGCTTGGCGGCCTCCCGGGCGGTCGACACCCACTTGCCGCGGGCCTTGTCGCCGCGCTCGCCGCGCCACTGCGCCACCGCCCGCGCCGCCGCCCACGGCACGATCTCGTCGACGCCGACCTCGGTCATCGCCTGGACGGCCAGCTCGCCCCGGTCGCCCTTCGCGATGCCCTGCACGACCACCAGGCGCGGGTCGGGCGCCGGGGCCTGCGAGCGGGCGCCGACGCGCACGTCGAGACCGCTGCGGCCCACGGCCGTGACCTCGGCCGCCGCCGAGCCGCCGCGCCCGTCGGCCAGCACCAGCCGCTCGCCCACGCGCAGGCGCTGCACCGCCGCCGCGTGGTGCCCCTCGGGCCCCTCCAGGGTGAAGCGGTCACCGGTGGGCAGGGCGTCGACGAGGAACAGCGGAGCGGACACCCCAGGGACGTTACAACTCAGTGACCGTTGAAGGCGTCACGCATGCGGGAGAAGAAGCCGCCCTGCTTGGAGAGTTCCGCCACGTCCTCGCCGCGGGTCTTGGCGAAGTCGCGCAGCATCTGCTCCTGCGCCGCGGTGAGCCGGGTCGGCGTGCGCACGTCCAGGTGGACGAACAGGTCGCCGCGGCCCTGGCCGCGCAGGTGCGGCACGCCCTTGCCGCGCACCCGCAGCGTCGCGCCCGGCTGGGTGCCCTGCTTGACCTCGATCTGCTCCTCGGAGTCGAGGGTCTTGATCGTCATGCGGGTGCCCAGCGCCGCCGCCGTCATCGGCAGCGTCACGCGGCAGTGCAGGTCGTCGCCCTTGCGGGAGTAGACGTCGTGCGGGCGCTCGGAGATCTCCACGTACAGGTCGCCGGCCGTGCCGCCGCCCGGTCCCACCTCGCCCTGCTGAGCCAGGCGGATGCGCATGCCGTCCTCGACACCGGCCGGGATCTTGACCGTCAGCGAGCGGCGGGTGCGGATGCGGCCGTCGCCGGCGCAGGTCGGGCAGGGGGTCGGGATGACCGTGCCGTAGCCCTGGCACACCGTGCACGGGCGCGACGAGACCACCTGGCCGAGGAACGTGCGCTGCACCGACTGCACCTCGCCGCGGCCGCCGCACGTCTCGCAGGTGGCGACGTGGGTGCCCGGGGCGGTGCCCGCGCCGGTGCACTGCGTGCACACCACCGCGGTGTCGACGGTGATCGGCGCCTCGACGCCGAACGCAGTCTCGTTCAGGTCCAGCTCGAGGCGGAGGATCGCGTCGGCGCCGGGCCGCGTGCGCGGCCGCGGGCCACGGGCGCCGCCGGCCGCCTGGCCGAAGAACGCGTCCATGATGTCCTGGAACCCGACGAACGGGCCGCCCGCGCCGGGGCCGCCGCCCGGGCCGCCGCCGCCCGGCGACAGCGGGTCGCCGCCCAGGTCGACGATCTGCCGCTTCTTGTCGTCGCTGAGGACCTCGTACGCCGCGTTGATGTCCTTGAACTTCTCGTGCGCCTCCGGGTCCGGATTGACGTCCGGGTGGTACTGGCGGGCCAGCTTCCGGTAGGCGCGCTTGATCTCGTCGTCGGTGGCCTCCCGGCTGACGCCCAGGATCCCGTAGTAGTCCTTCGCCACAGCGTTCTGATTCCTCATGTCTGCCGTCTCGGAGCGATCAGTTCTGTGCCAGCAGGTCGCCGACGTAGCGTGCCACGGCGCGCACGGTCGCGATGGTGCCGGGGTAATCCATCCTCGTCGGGCCGAGCACGCCCAGCCCCCCGAGGATCGTGACACCCGGCCCGTAACCGGTGCTCACCACCGAGGCCGACCGCAGGTTGTCGATCTCGTTCTCGTCGCCGATGCGCACCCGGGTGGTGCTGGGCTCGACCGCATCGATCAGCTTCAGGAGGATGACCTCCTCCTCCAGCGCCTCCAGCACGGGCCGCAGCGTGCCCTGGAAGTCCAGCACACCGCCGCGGGTCAGGTTGGCGGTGCCCGCCAGCGCGACCCGCTCCTCCGTGCGCTCCACCAGCGTCTCCAGCAGCACCGAGGCGAGCGACGCCACCATCAGGCGCTGGGCGGGCGCGCTCTCGTCGACCAACGACTGCACCAGCGGCGGGGTGTCGGCGAGGCGCTGGCCGGCCAGCTTCTCGTTGATGCGCCGGCGCAGCTCCAGCACGTCGTCGGCGCTGGTGGGGCCGGGCAGCTCGACCAGGCGCTGCTCGACGCGGCCGGTGTCGGCGATCATCACCAGCATGAGCCGGGTCGTCGAGATCGGCACCAGCTCGAGGTGGCGCACCGAGGAGCGCTGCAGTGACGGGTACTGCACGACGGCGACCTGCCGGGTGAGCTGGGCCAGCAGCCGCACCGTCTTGTGCACGACGTCGTCCAGGTCGACCGCGCCCACCAGGAAGCGCTCGATCGCCCGGCGCTCGGCCGGGGTGAGCGGCTTGACCCGGGACAGCCGGTCGACGAACAGCCGGTAGCCGCGGTCGGTGGGCACCCGGCCGGCACTGGTGTGCGGCTGCCGGATGTAGCCCTCCTCCTCCAGCACGGCCATGTCGTTGCGCACCGTCGCGGGCGACACGCCGAGCTGGTGGCGCTCGACGAGCGCCTTGCTGCCGACGGGCTCCTGGGTGGCGACGTAGTCCTCGACGATGGCGCGCAGGACCTCGAGCTTGCGGTCGTCCAGGCTCATGCCCCTCCCTCCACCGGTCGGCGTGCGGCGTCTGGCACTCGACTGTACTGAGTGCCAGTCTACGTCGCACCTGGGCGCCACGCGATGATCTGCGGCCGCCCGGAGATCGTCCGGTGTGGCGCTGGTCCGGCTGGACCGGCGGCCCTACGGTGTGCGCATGAGCGAACCACCGCGCCCGCCCGGCTCGCCGGGCCCGGGCGACCACGCCGACGACCCCACCCGTTACGTCCCGCCGAGCGACCCGACGGCCCCGCCGCCGCCCCCGCCGCCGACCTCCGGCGCGGGTGGCTACGCCCCGCCGCCGACCTCCGGCCCGCCCGGCGGCTACGCTCCCCCGCCCACGTCGGGCCCGCCCGGCGGCTACCCGCCGCCCACGTCCGGCCCGCCCGGCGCCGGCCCCTACCCGCCGCAGGGCGGCCACCCCGGCTACGGCGCTCCCGGCTACGGCGCCCCCGGCGCCCCGGGCTACGGCGCCCCCGGCGCCCCCGGCGGTCCCGGCTACGGCGCCCCGGGCTACGGCCCGGGCGCGAACGAGGACAAGACCTGGATCCTCGTCGCCCACTTCGGCGGGGCGGCCGGCGCGTTCTTCGGCGGCGGCTGCGCCGGCTGGATCGCGCCCCTGGTCGCACTCATCGCCCGCGGCAACCAGTCGCCCGTCGTGCGCGCGCACGCCGTGCAGGCGCTGAACTTCCAGATCCTCTGGTCGATCATCGCCCTGGTCGGCTGGATCCTGACCTGCATCATCATCGGCGCCTTCGTGGCGATCGCCGCGATGATCGTCGGCATCGTCTTCGGCGTCATCGCCGGCTCCAAGGCCAGCAACGGCGAGATGTACAACTACCCGATGAGCGTCAGCTTCATCAAGTGACACCGCGGCGGGCGGGCCCGGCAG
>NZ_BOOY01000037.1 GCF_016863475.1 Spirilliplanes yamanashiensis | reverse complement strand
GGGCGGGCCCGGCAGCCCGGGCCCGCCCGCCGCGCACACTCAGGGCAGCAGGTCCCGCACCACGGCGTCGGCCAGCAACCGCCCCCGCAACGTCAGCACCAGCCGGTCGCCGGCCAGCTCCACCAGCCCGTCGCCCGCCATCCGCGCCGCGGCCGCCCGCCCCGCCGCGTCCAGCACACCCAGCGGCAGCCCCTCGGCCAGCCGCACCCGCAACATCACGTCCTCGACCCGGCGATCCTCCGCCGACAGCACCTCGCGCCCCGCCCCCGGCGACACCCCGTCGGCCAGCCGCGCCGCGTACGCCGACGGATGCTTCACGTTCCACCACCGCACCCCGCCGACGTGGCTGTGCGCGCCCGGCCCGAACCCCCACCAGTCGGCGCCCGTCCAGTACAACAGGTTGTGCCGGCACCGCCCCTGCGGCGACGACGCCCAGTTGCTCACCTCGTACCAGGAGAAACCCGCCGCGGACAGCGCGGCCTCCGCGGCCAGGTAGCGGTCCGCGGCCACGTCGTCGTCCGGGAACGGCAGCTCGCCGCGCCGCATCCGCGCCGCCAGCCGCGTGCCGTCCTCGACGATCAGCGCGTACGCGCTCACATGATCGACCCCGGCCGCCAGCACGGCGTCCAACGACCGCGCGAAGTCGTCCGCCGACTCCCCCGGCGTCCCGTAGATGAGATCGAGATTCACATGCTCGAACCCGGCCGCGCGCGCCTCCCGCGCCGCCGCCACCGCCCGCCCCGGCCCGTGGACCCGCTCCAAGATCTGGAGTACGCCGGGCGCCACGCTCTGCATCCCCAGCGAGATCCGCGTGAACCCCGCCGACCGCAGAGCCGCCAGACTCTCCACCGTCACCGACTCCGGGTTCGCCTCCGTCGTCACCTCCGCGCCCGGGGCCAGCCCCCACGTGCGGTCGATGCCGTCGAGAATGCGCCCGAGATCCCGCGCCGACAGCAACGTCGGCGTCCCGCCCCCCACGAACACCGTCTCCACCGGCCGGCCCGGGACCACCTTCGCCGCCAGGTCCATCTCCCGCAGCACCGTCTCCGCGTAGGCGTCCCGGCTAGCCCCGCCGCCGAGCTCCGTGGCGGTGTAGGTGTTGAAGTCGCAGTAACCGCAGCGGGAGGCGCAGAAGGGGACGTGGACGTAGACGCCGAAGCCGTTCGCTCCCACGTTCTCCAGGGCTTCGGGGGGTAGGGCGCCGTCGGTCGGGACGGGGTCGCCTTCTGGTTGGGGTCCGGGCACGTTCTCCAGTGTGCTCTCGGTCTTTTCCTTGTTGGTGGTCGCGGTGGGGGTTTCGGGGTGGGGTGACCCACTCCGGGCGGTCAGGCTTGATCCCTCCGTGGTCACCCCACCCCGAAACCTGCCGTCGGTCGCCTTTGATGGGTGGTTCCGGTTCGGGATTTCTTCGGTTCGCCCTTTGCTTGCGGCCGGCGGGTCGCCGCCCGCTTCGTCACCTCTCGCCTTGTCTGCGCCTCGCCGCCGGTCCACCCGCGGCCTCACTTCCCCCGCCTCGCTGAGCCTGCCGGCTCGCAGAGCCGCGCCGCCTTCAGTGCATCGCCGGCTACGGGATTGGGCCCCGGCATACCGCGGCGCCGACCCCACTCGCGTTCCTCGCCGCCGGCCATCCCCGACCGTCGCCCGCTCACCCTTCCCCGGCCGCCGCCCGCCGACCCATCCCGGCCGTCGCCCGCTCACACGCCCCCGGCCGCCGCCCGCTGACCCGTTCCTCGGCGGTCGCCCCGATTTCTCGCCCATCACCCACGGCGTTCCGCGTGGGTCTGCCTGTGGCGCTTGCTGGTCGGAGCGTTTTCGCGCAGGTCGGTGGGGGTATATGTCGGACTTGAAGTGGTGTTTTGGGTGGCGGGGGTCCATTAAGGTGCTCGCATGAGCGCGGCCGGGAACGTGATCCACACCGTCACCGAGCGCGGTGTCACCACCGTCGTCCTGGACCATCCGGCCAACCGGAACGCCCTGTCGACCGCCATGATCGGCGCCATCGCCGAGGCCGTGCGCGGCGCCGTCGCCGATCCGGCCGTGCGGGTGATCGTGCTGTCGCACACCGGTGACGTGTTCTGTTCCGGGGTCGACCTGAAGGAGACCGCCGCGGTCGCCGCCGGCGGCGGGGGCGTGCTGCCCGCCCAGGCGCTCGCCGACCTCGTCGCCGACCTGTGGGAGTGCCCCAAGCCGGTGCTGGTGCGGGTCGGCGGGGCGGCGCGGGCCGGTGGGCTGGGCATCGTCGCGGCGGCCGACATCGCCGTGTGCAGCGAGGAGGCGACGTTCGCGTTCACCGAGGTGCGGCTGGGGGTGGTGCCGGCGGTGATCAGCGCGACGGTGCTGCGGCGGTTGCAGCCGCGGGCCGCCGCCGAGCTGTACCTGACCGGTGACGTCTTCGACGGGCGGCGGGCGGCCGCCGTCGGCCTGGTCAGCGCGGCTGTGCCCGGTGAGGCGCTGGACGCGGCGGTGTCCGCGTACACCGACGCACTGTGCCGCGGCGGGCCGGAAGCCCTCGCGGGCACCAAGCAGGTCCTGCACCGGGTGGCGCCGACCTCCGTGCGCGACGACCTGGCCGAACTGGCGGAGATCTCGGTGCGGTACTTCACGTCGGCGGAGGCGCGCGAGGGGATGGCGGCCCGCCGTGAGCGGCGCGACGCCGCCTGGGTGCCGGGCGCGGGGGAAGTACGCTCGGACGGGGCTACCGCTGGGGGTGACGGTGGGTAAGGGACGGTCGATCGTCGCGATCGTTGCCGTCGTCGTGCTCGCCGGGGTCGTCGGGCTGGTCGTGGCGGTGCAGAACTGGAACTCCGGGCTGCCGCTGCAGTTGCCGCTCATCGGCCGAGCCTGCACGGTGCGTGCCGACGGGCAGGTCACCCTCGACGCCGAGCAGATGGCCAACGCCGCCACCATCACCGCCGTCGGCATCCGCCGGAAGATGCCGGAACAGGGCATCGTCGTCGCGCTCGCCACCGCGTTCCAGGAATCGGGCCTGGAGAACCTGCCGAACGGCGACCGGGACTCGGTCGGGCTGTTCCAGCAGCGGCCCAGCCAGGGCTGGGGCACCCCCGAGGAACTGCAGGACCCGCGCACCGCCGCGGGCAAGTTCTACGCGTCGCTGAAGAAGGTCAAGGGCTGGCGCGACATGCGCGTCACGGACGCCGCGCAGAAGGTGCAGCGGTCGGCGTACCCGGAGGCGTACGAGAAGTGGGCCGACGAGGCCGCGGTGCTGGCCCGCGCCCTCAACGGCAAGGCGACCGGCGCGGTGGCGTGCACGGTCACGCGCGAGCCGGCGCGCCGCGGCGCGGCCGCGGTGGCGGCGCTGAGCGAGGAACTGCGCCTCGACTGGGGCAAACTCGACCTCTCCCCCGACGGGGCCGCGGTGGGGGTGGACGCGGCGAACGCCCGCGCGGGCTGGCGCTACGCGCACTGGCTCGTGTCGCACGCCGCCGAGAACGGGGTGGAACGCGTCCGCTACGCCGACCTGGAGTGGCACGCGCCGACGGGGCGGTGGTCACCGGTCGCGGGCGAGGCGTCGGCCCGGGTGGTGGCAACGGTCTTCGGCGACGCCCGCTGACGCGCCGCCGGGCGGATGCCCGAGGCGATCCAGCGGGCCCGCAAGCGCGGCGGCCCAGCAAGTCATGCCCAACAGGCCAGCCGCAAGACAGACCTCGGGCCGCGAACGCGCCGGCCGAGAAGCGGGTGTCCAGGCCGCCATCTCCGCCTCCCGGCCGCGTCCAGTGCGAGCGGTCAGCCCTGGCGCAGCAAGTCAGGTCCGGGCCCGCAGCCGGCGCGTTTCTTCGCCGCCGGCATTCCCGAACCCGACGGCCACGACCGGACCCACAAACAGACCGCGGGCCCGGACCGTGTCGGTCCGGGCCCGCGGCCCAAAGGGTTACTGCGTGGTGCTGGTGATCAGTACCGGCGGCCGACGCTGCGGCGGCTGCCGATGCCCGCGACCAGAGCCACACCGATGGCCGCGAGGACCACCTGGAACAGCAGCTCGACCCAGTCGACACCGCGGGTGTTGTTCACGCCGAGGGCGTTGGCCAGCACGGTGCCCAGCAGGGCGGCGGCCACACCGATGAGCATGGTCAGCCAGATCGGGATGTTCTGCTTGCCCGGGACCACGAGGCGGCCGAGCGCACCGATGATGAGACCGATGATGAGAGCGGTGATGATGCCGGTGGCACTCACGGTGTTCCTCCAGGGGGAGTCGTTCTTGTTGCGTCCGTGACCCCAGAGTTCCCGCCCCCCGCGAAGCCCAAACCGATCTATTTTTTGGCTGCCCCCTTGGTGTCGGCGGAGTCGGACGTCGACAGGGCGGCGATGAACGCCTCCTGCGGCACCTCGACCCGGCCCACCATCTTCATGCGCTTCTTGCCTTCCTTCTGCTTCTCCAGCAGCTTGCGCTTGCGGCTGATGTCACCGCCGTAGCACTTCGCCAGGACGTCCTTGCGGATGGCGCGGATCGTCTCGCGGGCGATGATGCGCGAGCCGATCGCGGCCTGGATCGGCACCTCGAACTGCTGCCGCGGGATGAGCTTCTGCAGCTTCGCGGCGATGGACGTGCCGTACGCGTACGCCTTGTCCTTGTGCACGATGGCGCTGAACGCGTCGACGGGCTCGCCGTGCAGCAGGATGTCGACCTTCACCAGCTCGTTGGCCTGCTCGCCGGAGGGCTCGTAGTCCAGCGACGCGTAGCCCTTGGTGCGCGACTTCAGCTGGTCGAAGAAGTCGAAGATGATCTCGGCGAGGGGCAGCGTGTAGCGCAGCTCCACCCGTTCGGTGGACAGGTACTCCATGCCGAGCAGCTGCCCGCGGCGGCTCTGGCACAGCTCCATGACCGCGCCGACGTAGTCGTTCGGGGTGAGCACGGTGGCCTTGACCACGGGTTCCTGGATCTCGGCGATCTTGCCGTTGGGGAACTCGCTCGGGTTCGTGACGATGGTCTCGGAGCCGTCCTCGGTGCGGACCCGGTAGACCACGTTCGGGGCGGTCGAGATGAGGTCGAGGCCGAACTCGCGTTCCAGCCGCTCGCCGATGATCTCCAGGTGCAGCAGGCCGAGGAAGCCGCACCGGAACCCGAAGCCCAGCGCGGCCGACGTCTCCGGCTCGTACGTGAGCGAGGCGTCGTTGAGCTGCAGCTTGTCGAGGGCGTCGCGCAGCGCCGGGTAGTCGGAGCCGTCGATCGGGTAGAGCCCGGAGTAGACCATCGGTTTGGGGTCGGCGTACCCGCCGAGCGGCGTCGTCGCCGGCCGCGAGTTGCCGGTGACGGTGTCACCGACCCGCGACTGCCGGACGTCCTTCACCCCGGTGATGAGGTAGCCGACCTCGCCCACGGACAGGGCCGCCGACTTCTCCATCTCGGGCGACACGACGCCGATCTCCAGCAGCTCGTGCACGGCGCCGGTGGACATCATCTTGATCCGGTCCCGCGCGGTGATCTTGCCGTCGATCACCCGGACGTACGTGACGACGCCCCGGTACACGTCGTACACGGAGTCGAAGATCATGGCGCGCGCCGGGGCGTCCGCCTCACCCACGGGCGGCGCGAACTGCCGCACGATCTCGTCCAGCAGGTGCGGCACGCCCTCACCGGTCTTGCCGGACACCTTCAGCACATCGCCCGGATCGCAGCCGATGAGGCTGGCCAGCTCCGCCGCGTACTTCTCCGGCTGCGCCGCCGGCAGGTCGATCTTGTTGAGCACGGGGATGACGTGCAGATTGTTCTCCATCGCCAGGTACAGGTTGGCGAGCGTCTGCGCCTCGATCCCCTGCGCCGCGTCGACGAGCAGCACCGCGCCCTCGCACGCGGCGAGGCTGCGCGACACCTCGTACGTGAAGTCGACGTGCCCCGGCGTGTCGATCATGTTGAGCACCGCGGACTCACCGGCGCCGTCGCCGTCCCGCACCACCCACGGCATCCGCACGGCCTGCGACTTGATCGTGATGCCGCGCTCGCGCTCGATGTCCATGCGGTCGAGGTACTGCGCGCGCATCTGCCGCGCGTCGACCACCCCGGTCAGCTGGAGCATCCGGTCGGCCAGCGTCGACTTGCCGTGGTCGATGTGGGCGATGATGCAGAAGTTCCGGATGCGACCGGGGTCGGTCGAACCGGGGGCGTTCGCGCTCGCGGGCGTTGCAGGCACGGTCGTCCGTTCTGGTCGGGTTGCGGCTGTCGTCGGCCCGCGCTGCACGCGGGCCGACCCCTATGGTCCCATGCCGCCGGGCCGCGATTCCGCGGCCTCGATCCAGCGGGTACGCGACTCCGCCCGCAACCGCTCACCGCACCGGGGCGGCCGTCCCTGCGAACGCCCGCGGCGGCCTACCGCGGGCAGCGGGCCGCGAGCGGCGGCAATGCCTGCCGCGACCGGCGGGCCGGTCAGACGCGGTCGAGCGGCTCGTGCGGCTCCGGCGGCAGGTCGACGACGATCGGGTCGCCCGGCCGGATGCGGCCGCCGGACCGGACCACCCCCATGATCCCGCCCCTGCGGATCACCGCGCCGTCGTCCGCCCGTCCCACGACCTCCTTGAGCAGGCCGCTGCGGAACTGTTCGATCTGCAGGCACGGGTTGCGCAGGCCGGTGATCTCGACGACGGCGTCCGGGCCGAGGCGCAGGACCGTGCCGCGCGGCAGTCCGTGCAGGTCGATGCCGCGGGTGGTGACGTTTTCGCCCAGCTGGCCGGCGGCGACGTCGAAGCCCTTGGTGCGCAGCTCGTCGAACAGTTCGGCGTGCAGCAGGTGCACCTGGCGCAGGTTGGGCTGGGTGGGGTCGGCGGCGACCCGGCTGCGGTGCTGCACGGTGCGGCCGAGGTGGGCGTCGCCCTCGACACCGAGCCCGGCGAGCAGCGTGATCTCGTCGGCGACGGCCTTGCTGAACCGGTGCTCCCCGTCCCGGCAGACGGCCACGACCACGGCCGGCCCGGTGAACGCGACGCCGGGCTCGACGCCAGGCTCGGCGACCGCCTCGCCGATGGTGCCTGCGGGCGGCAGGCCGGCGGACGGCAGGCCGGCGGACGGGAGGCCGGAAGCAACGGCGGCGGTCCCAGCGGCAGGCACGGCGGTAGGCCCGGCGGCGGCGTCGAGATCAGGCATGCCGCCAGCCTGCCGGAAGCGCCGCCACCCCCGCGACCCCGTTCCCGCCCCGCGGCTCACTCCTCCGGCGGCTCCAGGAACAGCGCGGCCAGGCGGGGCAGCCGCCGGTGCATCTCGTCCTCGTTGTCGAAGTCCCAGAAGTCGTCCTGGCTGGGCCGGGGCCCCGGCGGCTCCCCCGGCGGCAGGTCCTCGCCGGTGGCGGCGCGGTAGGCGTCGGCCGCGACGGCCAGGACCTCCTGCCCCGCGAACTCCGCCCCCGAGTCGACCGCCGCGCGCACCGCCGGGAGGTCGGCCAGGGAGTCGGGCTGGCGGACGGCGCGGGCGAACACGTCGCGGCCGTGGGCCACGAGCCAGCCGCGGAAGTGGTCGTAGTCGTCGTCGGAGCAGCCCCCGTTGATCAGGTAGGCGGCGGCCCACAGGTCTTCCGCGTACGACGCCGCCATCACCTTGTCGAGGTGCCGGCCCCACGCGACGATCTCGCCGGGGTCGCGCGCGGCCAGCTCGTCGACGGCCCGCTGCGCCACCACCGCGGGCTGTGACGCCCCGGCCCGGGCCCGGTCGACGATCGCCCAGAACTCCTCCGTCCTCATGCCGCCGAAGTCTGCCAGCCACCACCGACATTCCCCCGGCGGCGCGGGCAGACTGGTCGCGTGTTCCCGCCCTACGGCGCCACCGCCACCCGCCCGGCCTGGCCGGACCTGCCGCCGCCGGTGCGCGCGGCCGTCGAGCGGCGGCTGGGCGCGCCGGTCACGGCCGCCGACGTCGCCGGCGGGGGCTTCACCCCGGGCTTCGCCGCGGTGCTCACCACCGCCGCGGGCGAGCGGGTCTTCGTCAAGGCCGGTCAGGAGCGGTGGTACGCCCGCGAGGCAGCCATCAACGCCGCACTCCCCACCGGTGTGCCCGCGCCCCGCCTGCGCTGGGCGGCCGGCGTGGCGGACCACACCGTGCTGTGCTTCGACGCGCTCGACGGCGCCGTACCCCGCCTGCCGTGGCGGCCGGCGGACCTGGCGGCCGCCCTCGCGGCCTGGGCCACCGCGGCGGACCTGCTGCGCGACCCGCCCCCGGCCCTGGCCGCGGTGGGCCTGCCCGCCCTGGCCGACCTGGCCCGCGACGACCTGTCGTGGTGGACGGAGATCGCCGCCGGCCACGAGCCGCTGCCGCCGTCGTGCGCGCCGCACGCCGCGCGCGTCGGCGAGCTGGCAGGGCTGGAACGGCTGCTGTGGTCGTACCCGGAAACGGGTGTGCTCCACGGCGACCTGCGGCTCGACAACCTGGTGCTCGACGGCGCCGGCCGGGCCTGGCTCTGCGACTGGACGTGGCCGTGCCGCGGCCCGGTGTGGTTCGACACGGCGACGCTGCTCGTGACGGCCCACGCGAGCGGCCTGGACGCCGACACCCTGTTCGCGGCCCACCCGACCGCCGCCGGCGCCCCGCCGGACGCGCTCGACGCCGCACTGGCCGCCCTGGCGGGCCACTGGCTGGTCCGCGCCGGCGACCCGCCGCCGTCCGCGCACCGCGCCCACCAGGCATTCAGCGGCGAACAGGCCCTCGCCTGGCTGGCCGCCCGGCGGGGGTGGTCCTGAGGCGTTTTGGTGGGTGCGAGAGGGGCTGGTAGTCTGGCTCATCGCGTGTGGCAACGTGCTTCGTCGCCTGCGCCGAAGCAATCAACCCAGACCCATGAGGACGAGGCCTTCGCGTGGCGAACATCAAGTCTCAGATCAAGCGCAATCGGCAGAACGAGAAGGCTCGGCTGCGCAACAAGTCGGTGAAGTCGTCGCTCAAGACGGTGATCCGCAAGTTCCACGAGGCGACCGCCGCCGGTGACAGCGACGCAGCGGCCACCCTGATGCGCACCGCTTCCCGCCAGCTCGACAAGGCGGCCAGCAAGGGCGTCATCCACAAGAACCAGGCGGCGAACCGCAAGTCGGCCATCGCCAAGCAGCTCAGCTCGCTGTCTGCCTGAGTCACCTGCCCGCGTCACCGCGGCCAGCGACGTTTCGACGGGCGCTGCCGGCCTTCCTGGCCGGCGGCGCCCGTCGCTGTTTCCGGCTCCCCCGGGTTGAGCCCTTCCCCCGGGCCTGTGTTCGCGCCGGAGTCGGGTGGTGAGCGGGCCTGTGCCCGCCGCCCTGTGGCGGTGACGGCCTGTCGGGCGGTCGGCGTTGATCGGGCGGTGGGCGGGAGCCAGGGCCGTGGGCGCGCTGGTCGGGCCGTGAGCGCGTGAGCCAGGCCGTGGCGGGCCAGTCGGGCCGTGACGCGCCAGCCAGGCCGTAGGCGCGCTGGTTGGGCGGTGGCGCTACTGGTAGCGCCGGCTGCCGCTCTGGCGGGCCCACTGCTGCGGGTTGTCGACCTGGTCGCCGTGGTCGGCGCGGGTGCGGGCGGCCGGCGGGGTGTTGAGCGGCGCGTCGTTCTCGCCGTGCGGGCCGGTGCCCGAGGTCGGCCACAGGGTACGCGCGCCCGGCCGGGCCGCCGACTGTTCGTCGGTGGGCACGCCGAAGACGCGCGGGTCGTCGGGCGCGTCGGGGAAGCCGTGCGGAGCGGCCGCGCCGCCGCTGGTCGGGGCCACGGGCGGGACCGCGGCGCGCCCTTCGAAGCCGGCACCGTCCCCCCGGACACCCGCGCCCGGCGAGCTGCCCGGGTGCGCGCCGTAGCCGCCACCCGAGGTCGGGTCGGCGGCGGTGCCGCCCCACCCGGCGCCCGTCGTAGGTCCGGTGGCCGGACCGCTCCAGCCACCATCCGACGTGGATCCGCTCCACCCGCCCCCGGATGTCGGCGCAGCAGGCGTGTCGCCCCACCCGCCCCCGGAGGTCGGCGCGGCTGGGGTCTTGCTCCACCCGCCGCCGGACGTCGGTGCGGCGGTCGTGCCGCCCCACGCGCTCCCGGAGGTGGGCGCGGCGCCCCACGCGCCCCCCGACGTGGGCGCAGCGGCCGCACCACCCCACGCACCGCCGGAGGTGGGCGCAACGGGGGTGCGGTCCCAGCCGGTGCCCGGCTCGGGGGCCGGAGCCGCGTGGGAACCAGCGGTGGCAGGCGGCGTGGCAGCCGCGCGGCCCGCGCCGGACACCCCCCGGGCCGAGCCCGCCGAAGCCGCCGAAGCCGTCGAGCCCACCGAGCTGGCGGCTCCGGCAGCTTTCGCCGACGCGGTCGCCGGGGCCGTCGCCGACCGGCCGGCGGGGATGCGGCGGGTGGTCGCGGGGCGGACCACCAGGCCGGCGCCGGAGGCGCTGACGCCCGCGCGTACCCCGGACAGGGCCGCACCGGCGGTCGGGGTGAGTGCCCCCGCGACGACGTCGTTGAGCTTGACCATCGCGGCGACGGTCAGCGGCAGGACCAGCACGCCCCACCAGCTGACCAGCTCGGCGAGGGCGAGCAGGATGCCGAGCGCGATCGCGCCCTCGAAGTACACGAAGCACAGGAACCCGCTGGGGTTCAGGAACTGCAGACCGAGGATGCGCGCGTACAGCGGGCGCAGGCGGGCCTGTTCGCGCGGGATGCCGGCGCGGCGGGACCGGACGCTCATCGGGCGCCGCCCGAGCGGCGGGCGGCGGCGACGGCGGTGACGGCGCGCTCGAGGGCGTAGCCGCGGTCGTCGGAGCCGCCCTTGACGGCGGCGTTGCACTCGGCGGCAGCCTGCATCGCGTCGACGAGGCCGTCGGCCTGCCAGCCGCGGGCCTGCCGCTGCGCGCGCTCGATCTTCCAGGCGGGCATGCCGAGGGTGCTGGCCAGCTGGTACGCGCTGCCCCGCCCGGCGGACGCGACGCGGGCGACGGTGCGCACGCCGTCGGCGAGGGCGTCGGCGATGGGCACCGGGTCGACACCGACGTGCAACGCCCAGCGCAAGGCTTCGAGGGCGCCGGGCACGTCGCCGACCATCGCGGCGTCGGCGACGGTGAACCCGCTGACCTCGGCGCGGCCGCGGTAGTAGCGGGACACGGTGGCGGCGGTGATCGTGCCGTCGGTGTCGGCGATGAGCTGCGAACACGCCGCGGACAGCTCGCGCAGGTCGTTGCCGACGGCGGCGAGCAGCGCCTCGGCGGCCGCCTCGTCACCCCGGCCGCCGGCCCGGCGGAACTCGTCACGCACGAACGCGACGCGGTCGCGGTGCCCCTTCAACTTCATCGCGGGCACGACGGTCGCGCCGGCACTCTTCAGCCCGTCCGCGAACGCCTTGCCCTTGGCGCCGCCCGCGTGCCCGACGATGAGCAGCACGTCCGGGTCGGGATTCTTCGCGTACGCGAGCAGGGCCGTGACCAGGTCCTTGCGGGCGTCCTGCCCGGCGCGCAGCACCAGCACCCGCCGCCCGCCGAACAGCGAGGGGCTGAGCATCTCGGCGACCTCACCGGCGGCGAGCGAACCGGCCTCGTACTCGCGCACGTCGGCGTCGGGCGCGGCCGCTCTGGCCGACTCCACCGCCTGGTTGATCGCACGGCCGGCCAGGAATTCCTCGTCACCCTGGACGAGCAGCAACGCGGGGGGTGGGGTGCTCACGTCGCACATCGTCGCACGAGGCACGGCCGGGACCGTGGTGCTCACCCGTTCGCGTCGCGGACCGATCACGGAATGCGAAACCCGACATATCAGTGATCCGACATGCCCCCACCGCCCGTACTGGACGGTCCCGACACCACACCGCGGCCTGCCGACCGGCCCTGCGGGGCGCGGATCGGCGGGGTCCGAGCACACGCGGACGGCGGCCCGGGGCACATTCCGGGCACCGCCCGCACTGCGTCCGGCCACGGTCCGGGCACCGCGCGGAGGGCGACCCAAACGCGGCCCAGCCGCCCGGGCCGGCAACCCAGGCGCGCGTGAGCGGCGGCTCGGACTGCCGTTCGCGGTCAGCGCGTCACGTGGTCGCGGGGCAGGTCACCCGGCTCGGTGGCCCATCCGATGCGCGGCCGCGCCCCGAGCGTGAACGTCGCCACCCCACCCTTGCGCACGAACGACTCCGGCAGCCACGACTGGGTGCGCGCCGCGCCGCCAAGCTCCAGTTTCTGCACGAACGGGTCCGTCTCGCCGGCCGCTCCGCCGTTCGCATCGGCGTTGATGTACAGCCGGACGCCGTTGCTGCGGCGGATCTCGATGCGCGGGAAGACGGGCGCGGCGACGAGCAGCTCGGCGCGGCCCGGCGTCTGCGGGAACACGCCCATCGCGGCGAACACGTACCAGGCGGACATGGTGCCGAGGTCGTCGTTGCCGGGCAGGCCGGCCGGGCCGACTCCGTAGACGGTGTCGACGATGCGCCGCACCACCTCCTGGGTCTTGAACGGCTGGCCCAGCCCGTTGTACATCCACGGCACGTGGATGCCCGGTTCGTTCGTCGGGTCGTAGCGCACCGCGCTGCCGCCGCCGACGGCCCAGTTGCCGTTCTCGTCGCGGAAGAACCGGTCGAGCCGCTCCACCGCGACGTGCCCGCCGCCCATCAGCTCGCCGAGCCCGCCGACGTCCTGCGGGACCATCCACGTGTACGTGGCGCTGGACCCCTGCGCGAACCCCCGGTCGGTGGCCGGCGTGAACCCGCCGACCCAGCTGCCGTCGGCGTTGCGCGCCTGCTGGTACCCGCCGAAGGCGGTGGCCGCCGGGTTGAACGTGTTGCGCCAGTAGTTCGCCCGCTCCAGCATCGCCGCGGCGGCCGCGTCGTCGCCGAGCCGCCGCGCCCACATGGCGAGCGAGTGGTCGGCGAGGGAGTTCTCGAGCGTCTCGGCGGCGCCACCCCAGCACGCGCACCGGTCCTGCGGGGCGTACTTCAGCGCCAGGTACTGCTCGAGGGCGGCGCGCTGTGCGACGCACTGGCCGGGGCAGCCGCGGGTGTCGAGCGCCTCCGCGTTCTGCACGGTGGCCTGCCGGTACAGCGACGCGAACGCGGCCCTGGTGTCGAAGTTCGTGACGCCCATCGCCGCGAACGTGGCGAGCGTCGGCGCCGCCGGGTCGCCCGTCATGACGTGGGTGGGGGCACCCAGGTGCAGCCAGCGGTCCCAGATGCCCTTGTTCTGCTCGGCGAACGCCAGCATCGACTGCGCCATGTCACCGGCGACGTCGGGCCGCAGCAGCGCGAGCAGCTGGATCTGCGCCCGGTACTGGTCCCAGCCGGAGAACGTGCCGAGCTGCGCGTTCTGCGTCCGCGTGATCGTGTGCACGGCCATGTCGGCGCCGAGGTAGCGCCCGTCGACGTCGCTGACCGTCTGCGGCTGCAGCAACGCGTGGTAGATGCCCGTGTAGAACGCGGTGCGCCGGGCCTGGCTGCCGCCGCCGACCCGGATCCGGTTCAGCTCGCCGCGCCACTCGTCGCGCGCCTGGGCCGCCACCGCGTCGACCGTGGCGCCGGCCGGGATCTCCGTGTCGCGGTTGCGCACCGCACCGGCAAGATCCACGTAGGAGATGCCGATCCGCACCCGCACGTCCCGGTCGGACGCCGGGTCGAACCCGACCCAGCCGCCCGACCCGCGCCCGGCCCGCGCCGCCCCGGTCAGGTACCCCTCGCCGCCGGTCGCCGTCGTGCTGCCCGGCGTGATCGTGGCGTCCTTCCACGTGCCCGTGGACGCGAAGTCGCGATCGAACACCGCGCTGAAGAACAGCCGGTAGTACGACCGCCGGTTCGGGTTGGCGTCCCCGCCGCCGTTGCCGCGCCGCGCGCAGAACCCGCCCGTGAGCACCGAGCCGGTCACGGTACGCGTCGCCGGGTCGATCGTGATCTCGGCGTCCTCGCTGCCGTTGAGCGAGTTCGACGTGCGGAACAGCAGGTTCGCCGGCCGGTCCGCCGGGAACGTGAAGTCGCCGATGCCCGCCCGCGTGCTCACCGCCAGGTCGGTCCGCGCCCCGCTGTCCAGCGTCACCGCGTAACGCCCCGGGCCGGCGGACTCGTTCGCGTGCGAGAACCCGCTCGCGTACACCGCATCCGTGGAGTCCGCGCTCGGCGACGTGGTCATCGCTCCCGCGAACGGCATGATCGGCACGTCACCCGCCGCGCCCGGGTGGCAGCCGGCCCCGTTGACGTGCGTCAGGCTGAACCCTCGCACCCGCGACGCGCCGTACTCGTACCCGTTCGATCCGGGGGTGTTGGTCTGGTCGCCGTTGGTGGTGGTCGGGCTCCAGGCGATCATCCCGAACGGCCGCGCCGCCCCCGGCCACGTGTTCCCGCCCCGGCTCGACCCGATGAACGGATCGACGTACGGCACCGGGTCGCCGACCAGCGCCGGAGCCGCGGCCCCCGCCGGCACGGCCGGCCCGATCGTCGCAACCAGCGCCGCCGCGACCACGGCGGCGGCGACCCCTCGGGTACGCGTGACAAGCATTCTGCACCTTCGCTCAGCTCGGGGAACGGGCGTACGGTACGGCGGCCGCGCCAACGCGCGGTGAGCATGAGGCGGTCGCCGAGGTGAACGGTGCGCGACCCCCGCATCGACCGGCACGGATGATCTCGGCGCCTTCACGATTGGCGGCCGGAGACCCGTTGTCAAGGTGAGGGCCCGGCGTCCGGCACCGTCGTACCGGGGGCTCATGGCCCTGCCGCCCTGATCGCCGGGTCCGGGCCGCGGACCGCCACCGCCAGGCCGGACGCCGTGCGGACGGCCGCGACGTCGCCCGACGTGTCCGTGCGCAGGACGCGGGCGCCGCGGGTGGTCAGGCGGTCCAGCAGCGCCGGGTTGGGGTGGCCGTAGTCGTTGCCCACCCCGGCCGAGACCAGGGCGACCGTCGGCCGGACGGCGTCCAGGAACTCCGGGTCCTGATAGGCGCTGCCGTGATGCGCGACCTTCAGGACGTCGGCGCGCACGCCCGCCGCGCCGAGGCGGTCGAGCATCGCGCGTTGCTCCTCGACCTCGGCGTCACCGGGCAGCAGGATCGTGCGGTCGCCGACCGTGGCGCGTACGACGAGCGAGTTGTTGTTGGGGTCGGACCGGGTGCCCGTCAGCGGTTCCGGCGGGCCGATGACGGTGAGGGTCAGGTCGCCGACCGTGTACGACCAGCCCGCCGGCACCGCGTGCATCGGCGTGCCCGGGGCCGCGGCGGCCACGAGGGAGTGGCCGCCGGCCGGCTCGGCGATCCGCGGGGTGACGATCGCCGCGACGCTGCGGCCGCGCAGCACGCCGGTGACGCCGCCGACGTGGTCGAGGTGGAAGTGGCTCACCACCAGCAGGACCACCTGGCGGACGCCGAGGCGGTGCAGGCAGCGGTCCACCGGGGACGGGTCGGGCCCGGCGTCCACCACGACCGCCCGGCCGTGGCCCGCGGGCAGCACGATCGCGTCGCCCTGGCCGACCGAGCACGCGACCGCCAGCCACCCCTCCGGCGGCCACCCCGGCGCGGCGATGCGGACCGGCAGGGCGCCCAGCACGCCACCCAGGGCGAGCACCGCGACGAGCCGCCGGACGATCAGCCGCCGGGCCGCCACGAGCAACGCGACGGTGATCGCGCCCAGCAGCAGGGCCCCGGTGACGCCACTCGGCCACGGGACGGCGCCGGCGGGCACCTGCGCCCCGTACCGGGCGATCGTCACCAGCCATACCGCCGGCCAGTGCCCGAGCCACGCCGCGAACTCGGCGCCGCCCGGCCACACCGGCGACAGCACGGCCGCGGCGATGCCCAGCAGGGTGGCGGGCGCGATGGCGGGCACGGCCAGCAGATTCGCCGGCACCGACACGATGCTGATCGTCCCCGACAGCCCCGCCACCACCGGCGCGCACGCCAGCTGCGCGGCGGCCGGGACCGCGATCGCCTCCGCGACGCCGCCCGGGACGCGGTGCCGCTTCAGCGCGTCCCGCCAGCGGGGCGCGAGCAGGAGCAGCCCCGACGTGGCGAGCACGGACAGCGCGAAGCCGGGGTCGGCGGCCAACTCCGGGTCGAGAAACACCAGCACGGCCACGCCGGTCGCCAGGGCGGGCAGCGCCGCCCGGCTGCGCCCCGACGCGAGGGCGAGCAGGCCGATGGCACCCATCGCCGCCGCCCGCACCACACTGGGCGACGGCCGCGCCAGCACGACGAACCCGACCAGGGCGGCCGCGCAGACGACCGCCGTGAGAACCGGCCCGGCGCGCGTCCACCGCACCGCGAACAGCACCACGCCCAGCACGATCGCCACGTTCGCGCCCGACACGGCGTTCAGATGCGTCATGCCCGTCGCCCGGAAATCGTCCTCGACGGCGGGCAGCAACCGGCTCGTGTCACCGACGACGAGTCCGGGCAACAGCCCGCCGGCGTCGTCGCGCAGCGGCTCGCACGCCTTCTGCAGCCCGGCCCGCAGGGCGCCCGCCGCCCGCTGCGCCCACCCGGCGTCGCCGTGCAGGAAGGGTGCGTCGCGGGCGCTGAGGACCGCTGCGGTGAGGTCGCCGCCGCGCGGTTCGAGCAGCCGGCCGTGGACGGTGAACCGCTGGCCGGGCAGCAGTCCGCGCCATGCGGGATCGCTGCCGAGCACGATGCCGCGGACGTCGACGCGCGCTCCGGCCGGCGTGCCGTTCGGGCCCTCGGCGGCACGGACTGCCTTGATGTCGACCGCGATCAGGTACGACGGTGATCGGCCCGGTGTCCCGCGCAGGGCTCGCGGGTCGTCGCGGACGGTGGCATCCAGGTCCACAGTGGAGCCTGCGCGGACCAGACCGGCGAGCGGTTCGGCGTCGCGGGCGACCACGCGGGCGGCGGTGGCGACACTGCCGCAGACGACGCCCAAGAGCAGGGCGAGAACGGCCCAGCGCAACGCCGCGCGGACTTCGGGCGACATACGTCCAAGATGGATGGTTGTGCCGAATCGCCACAGCGCAGCGGCGGCCAGGGCGGCTACGGCGCTCACCGCGAAGCCGATCGGTGCGGTCAGGAAGAGGGCCGCGAGGGCGGACAGCCAGCAGCCGACCGCGAAGCCCACGAGACGCAGGTCCGGAAGAGCCGAGGGCGGAGGACCCGAGACGGTTGAGCCCACGGACGCAGAGCCCAGAGAGGCAGAGCCCGCGGACGCAGAGCCCGGCAGCGCGGGGCCTGGTGACGGCGAAGCCGACAACTGCGATGGCGGTGCCAGCGAGGCCGAGGAGGAACGCGGTAGGGGTGGCGGGAGCGGTCGAGATGTCACACCGTCACCAGGTCCTTGAGTTGCTCGTACCGGGAATCGCCGATGCCGTCGACCGAGCGCAGGTCCGACACCGCGCGGAAGCCGCCCTTCTGGTCGCGGTGGGCGAGGATGCGCTTGGCCAGCACCGGTCCGACGCCGGGCAGGGTTTCCAGGTCGGCCTGGGTCGCGGAGTTCAGGTTGACGAGGCCGCCCGCAGCCGGGGCGCCACCGCCCGGGGCCGGGCCGGCGGCCACGCCCGGGGGCGGCGTGATGCCGACGGCGATGAGTTCACCGTCGACGACCTTGCGGGCGGGGTTGAGCAGGGAGATGTCCACGCCGGGGGTCGGCCCGCCCGCGGCAGCGATCGCGTCCGCGACCCGGGAGCCCGGCGGCAGGCGGACCAGGCCCGGCTTGCGGACCTTGCCCGCCACCGCCACGACCACCTCGGCGGCCGGGGTCGTAACGGGCGCGGCGGGTGTGTCGACGGCGGCGGCCGGTGGTGGGGGCGGGACCGGCTCGGTGTCCGGGCGGGCGCGCCAGGCCAGGAAGGCGGCGACCAGGACGACGACCGCGGCCACGGCCGCGAGGGCCTTCACGCCGCGGCGGCCCGGGTCGAAGGCGGTCAGCCCGGCCAGCCGGCCGGGGACCGGCGAGAAGGCGCCGGCGCCGGGTCGGGCGGCGAGCGGGTCGAGGTCGGCGGTGGTCGGAGGCTCCGGGTGGGCGGTGGTTGGGAACTCCGGGTGGGCGATGGGCCGGTGCCGGTGGGAGGTGACCGGTCGTTCCGGGGTGGTGGTGGGCGGCGGGTTGGGCTGGTCGGGGTCGTCGGGTGTCTCCCACGGCCAGGCTGACGCGTCGGCGGTGTGAGGTGGCTGGGTGGCCGAGCTGTCGGTTGAGGCATAGGGCGTGGGCACGGCAGCGGAGGTGGATGACCACCGCGCCGAGGGCGGTAGGTCGGCGGGCGGGCGCCCGGCGATGGGCAGCGAGGACCGGGGGTCTGCGGGTGCCGGCTCTGCGATCGACGGCGAGGGCACGACGTCGGTGGGCGGTCGTCTCGAGCGGGAAGCCACTGCTGACGGCGGTCCTGGTGGCGCGGCGAGGGAGGACAGCCAGGCGACGGTCGGTTCCTCCGTGGGGCCGGACCAGTCCGGGCCGTCGGCCCACGCCGGACCGGACACCGGCGCAGGCAGGCCGGACGCGGAGCGAGATGAGGCGGATGCAGAGCCGGATGAGGCGGAAGCCAAGACAGGAGGGGCGGACTCCAGGACGGGAGGGGCGGACGCCAGGACGGGAGGGGCGGACGCCAAGGCAGAAGGGGCGGCCGTTGACGCAGAAAGGGCGGACGCCGGGACGGCATGGTCGGGCCGCTCATCGCCGAGGACCGACCACAGGCGTTGGCGGACCTGTTCCTCGCTGCGGCTGCTTCGTGAACCCACGGCGGCGACCGTAGGGCCGCGGCACCCCACCCCGCTTCCAAGCCTGTGGACAACCATCCGCTGTGGACAACGGCCTGAACACCCAGGCCACCGTGCTAAGGGCGCGACGCAGCGCCCGTAGGCTGCGGAACCATGTCCCACTCCCTCGCCGTTCGCGACGAAGCCCTTCGAGCCCTGCGTGCCGCCGGCTGTGTCTTCGCGGAGGACGAGCTGGCCGTGCTGTGCGAGGCCGCCGCCGGTGACGACCAGCGGCTGCGGGAGCTCACCGGGCGGCGGGTCGTCGGGGAGCCGCTGGAGCAGGTCATCGGTTGGGCGGACTTCTGCGGGGTGCGGGTGACGGTGCGGCCGGGGGTGTTCGTGCCGCGGCCGCGGACGCGGGTGCTGGTGGAGGCGGCCGTCCCGTACGCCGAAGCGGGTGGGCTAGTGGTGGATCTGTGCTGTGGGTCGGGGGCGGTGGGGCTGGCGGTGCGGCGGCGCGTACCGGCGGTGGTGTTGGTGGCCGCCGACCTGGAGCCGCGGGCCGTGGCGTGCGCGCGGGAGAACCTCGCGGGGATCGGCGAGGTGTACGAGGGTGACCTGTTCGCGGCGTTGCCGGCGGCGGTGCGGGGGCGGGTCGGGGTGTTGCTGGCCAACGTGCCCTACGTGCCGACGCGGCATCTGCCGTTGATGCCGGCGGAGGCGCGGGAGTTCGAGCCCGAGGTGGCGCTGGACGGCGGGGAGGACGGGCTGGACGTGTTCCGGCGGGTGGCGTGGGAGGCGTCGGTGTGGCTGGCGCCGGGTGGGGTGGTGCTGTCGGAGTGCGCGGAGTCGCAGGTGGGGGCGGCGACGGAGGCGCTGCGGCGGAACGGGTTGCGGGCGGAGGTCGTGACCGACGACGAGCTGGAGGCGACGGCGGTGCTGGGGCATCGGTGACGGCCGGCTGAGGACGGCAGAGCGCGGGAGGCCTCAGGGCCGGCGGTGGACCACCAGGCACGCGAAGCCCGGCCCGACATGGGCCGCCACCACCGCCCCGATCTCCGTGACGTAGCAGTCCCGCAGCCGCTCCCCCAGCCGGTCGCCCACAGCGGTCGCCAGGGCCGCGGCCCGGTCCGGAGACCCCAGGTGGTGGACGGCGATGTCGGCGTCGCCGTCGCCGGCCGCCGTGACCGCCAGGTCGACGAGGCGGGCCAGGGCGCGGGACGACGTGCGGACGCGGTCGCGGATGACGATCTCGCCGTCGGTGACGCCGAGGATGGGCTTGACGGACAGGGCGGTGCCGAGCAGGGCGGACGCGGCGTTGATGCGGCCGCCGCGGCGCAGGAACTCCAGGGTGTCGACGTAGAAGAGGCTGCTGATGCGGGCCGCGGTGGTGACGGCGACGGCGGCGACGTCGGCCTGCGTGGCGCCCGCGGCGGCGGCCGCGCCGGCGGCGAGGGCGGGGAAGCCGAGGCCCATGCCGGCGAAGCCGGCGTCGACGACGGTGACCTGGGGGCCGACCTCCTGGGCGGCGAGGCGGGCGGCGTCGACGGTGCCGGACAGCTTCGCGGAGAGGTGGACGGAGACGACCGCGTCGGCGCCCGCGTCGAGCAGGCGGCGGTACGCCGCGACGAACGTCTCGGGGGCGGGGCGGGAGGTGCTGACGGCGACGCGGCGCGCGTCGAGTGCCCGCGCGACCTCCGCCGGGGCGATGTCGACGCCCTCGACGCCCTCGACCCCGTTGACGACGACGGTCAGCGGGACGACGGTGAGGGAGCCGCGCAGCTCAGCGGGGAGGTACGCGGTGGAGTCGGTGACGACCGCGACGGGCATGCGGGCACCGTAACCGATCGCGGGGGCCCCGCGTCAGGCGGCGCTGATCTCCGCGACGACGAACGGGGTGCCCTGCTGGCAGGTGGTGGCCATGTCGCGCGCCTCGGTGCCGGTGACGACGACCTTCGCGCCGGGCGTGGCGGCGGACCGGTCGCCGCTGATGAGCAGCAGGTAGTCGCCGGTGCCGGTGCGCAGGATGAGGCAGCCGGGTTCGACGCCGGCGGCGACGGTGCCGGTGAGCTTGCGGGCGGCGTCCGGGGACGGCCCGTTGGGGTCGAGCGGCATGAACGAGGGCGGCGGGGCCGACGAGGGGGCCGCCGCCGCGGGGGCCGAGGGCGCGGAGGGAACGGACGGGGCGGCGCCGGGCTGCGCGCACGCCGCGAGCAGCAGGGCGGCCGCGAGGGGCACGAGGAGACGACGCGTCATGACGGTCCGACGCACGGGGCGGGCCACGGGTTCCCCCGGGATCACACCGGCGGCGGGACGGGGCGCTCGGTGAACGGCCCGACGTTGTAGGCGGCCAGCTGCCAGCCGCGCGACTCGTCGTGGGCCAGCTCGACCCAGTGGCAGTTCTGCAGGGCGCGGAAGGTGCGGATCTGCTCCTTGGGCCAGCCGAGCAGCTGCAGGACGCCCTGCCGGGCGGACGCGCCGTGGGTGGCGACGACGACGGTGCCGCCGGGGGCCAGCGCCGCCGCGTCGGCGAAGGCGTCGGCCATGCGCTTGCCCATGTCGTCGAGCGTCTCGATGTCGTCGCCGATGACGTCGGCGCCGGCGGTCCAGCGGGCGTACTCGTCGGGCCGCTGCGCCGCCACCTCGGTCATGAGCAGGCCCTGCCACGGGCCGAAGTAGCGTTCGCGCAGCCGCTCGTCGGGGCGCACGGACAGCCCGGTGAGGGCACCGAGGGCGGCGGCGGTGTCGGCGGCGCGGCGCAGGTCGCTGGAGACGATGGCGGCGGGGCGCAGCCGGACGAGCAGCTCGGCGGCGTCGACCGCCTGCTGGCGGCCGAGGTCGTTGAGCGGAACGTCGGTCTGGCCCTGCACGCGGCCGGTCGCGTTCCAGTCGGTGTTGCCGTGCCGCCAGACGATCAGGCGGGTCACGCGGCCCCGTCCGACGCGTTCGCCAGGTCGCGGTCGACGAACTCGATGGTGGGGCAGTCGCTCCACAGCCGGTCAAGGGCGTAGAACTCGCGCTCCTCGGTGTGCTGGACGTGCACGACGATGTCGATGTAGTCGAGCAGGACCCAGCGGCCCTGGCGCTCGCCCTCGCGGCGCACCGGCTTCGCCTTCTCGGGAAGCTGCAGCAGCGCCTCCTCGATGGCGTCGACGATCGCGACGACCTGCCGCTCGTTGCCGGCGGAGGCAAGCACGAAGGCGTCGGTGATGACCAGCTGGTCGGCCACGTCGATGACGACGATGTCCTGTGCCTTCTTGTCGGCGGCCGCCTGCGCGGCGGTCAGTGCCAGCTCGCGGCCTCGCTCGGAGACGGACAAGGCGCTCCCTTCGTCAGAACCTGTGGACTCCAGCCTCTCACACACCCCCGACAATCCAAGAAACGGATCAAACGTATAAACGACGCTTCGCGATGTATTGCACCACCCCGTCCGGCACCAGATACCAGACCGGCTTGCCGGCCTTCACCCGTGCGCGGCAGTCGGTGGACGAGATGGCCATGGCCGGGACCTCCACCAGGCTGACCGTGTCGTCCGGCAGGTGGTCGTCGGACAGCACGAAACCCGGGCGGGTGACGCCGATGAAGTGCGCCAGCGAGAACATCTCGTCGGCGTCCTTCCAGGAGAGGATCTTCGCCAGGGCGTCCGCGCCGGTGATGAAGAACAGCTGCGCCGCCGGGCCGTACGCGTCGCGCAGGTCGCGCAGCGTGTCGACCGTGTACGTCGGCCCCGACCGGTCGACGTCGGCCCGGCTCACCTGGAACCGCGGGTTCGACGCCGTCGCGACGACCGTCATCAGGTAGCGGTCCTCGGCGGGCGTCACCGCCTCCTTCTGCCACGGGTTGCCGGTGGGCACGAAGACGACCTCGTCCAGCGCGAAGCGGTCGGCCACCTCGCTGGCGGCGACGAGGTGCCCGTTGTGGATGGGGTCGAACGTCCCGCCCATGATGCCGATCCGGCGTGCTTGTTGATCCACCCGTGGACCCTATCCCCGCGCGCTCAGCGCCCGCCGCAGGTCGTCGTCGGCGTCCACGACCGCCCGGCGCAGCTGCGCCGGCAGGTCGGGTGCCGCCAGCAGGTCCGCGGCCAGCTGCCGGGTGCGCGCCGCCACCGCGAGCCGGGGGTACGCGAGCTTCGCCACCCGCTCGGCCAGCCACGGGTTGAACCGCCCGGCCACCTCGGGCATCTGGGCGAAGTACCGCTCGACGTACGGGGCGGTCAGCTCGGCCTGCTCGGGCTGCCAGAAGCCCTCCGCGTTGGCCTCGACGATGCGGTTCGACGCGTCGACGGCGCCGGTCAGCACCGCCCAGGCGCGCTCCTTCGCCGCCGCGTCGGGCAGCGCCGACCGGCACAGCGCCGCCCGGTGCTCGCCCGAGGCGCTGCGGTCGCGGGCCAGCTCGGCGTCGACGTCGGCGGCCGTGGCCGCGCCCAGCACCACCAGCCGGTGCAGGATCAGCCAGCGCAGCTCGTCGTCCACGGCGATGCCCTCGGGCACCCCGGCGCCGTCGAGCAGGCCGCGCAGGCGCCGGGCGTCGACCGTCGCGCCGATCAGCCCGCGCGCGGCCGCCAGCTGCAGCGACCCGCCCGCCGGGGCCGCCGCCAGCAGCCGGTCGCAGGCCTGGGCGAGCAGCGCCAGCGCGGCCGGGCGGGTGGCCGGGTCGAGGTAGCGGTCGGTCAGGCCGCGCGTCTGCGACAGCACGTCCTCGACGACCACCACCTCCGTCTCGGCGGGCAGCGCGGCCAGCACCAGCGCCACCAGCTCGGCGACCGGCCGCTCGCCGTCGCGGACCGTGTCCAGCACCGACGACCAGATCACCGCCCGGGCCAGCGGGTCCGCCAGGGCCGGCAGCACCGCCGGCACGGCCGCCGCGGACGCGTCGTCCAGGCGCACCTTGGCGAACGTGAGGTCGCCGTCGTTGAGCAGCAGCAGGTCGGCCACCGGCTCGCCGGCCAGCTCCGGCACCGGGGTGCCGCCCGTCGCGGCCGGGTCCAGGTCGACCTCGACGCGCCGGCGCAGCACGACGCCGGTCGCGGTGCGGTCGTACAGGCCCACGCCGATCCGGTGCGGGCGCGCCGTGGCGCCCTCCTGCAGCACCGACACCGCCGTGTACGCGCCGCCCTCGGCCGTCACCGCCGCCCGCAGGGTGTTGACGCCGGCCGTGCGCAGCCACGCCCGCGCCCAGCCGGTGAGGTCGCGGCCCGACGCGGCGCTCAGCGCGCCCAGCAGGTCGGCCAGGGTGGCGTTGCCGAACGCGTGCGCGGCGAAGTGCGCCCGCAGGCCGGTCAGGAACGCCTCGTCGCCCAGCCAGGCCACGAGCTGGCGCAGCACGGCCGCGCCCTTGGCGTACGAGATGCCGTCGAAGTTCAGCAGCGCCAGCTGGGTGTCGTTGACCTCGTCCGGGGCGACCGGGTGGGTGGACGGCCGCTGGTCGGCGGCGTAGCCCCACGCCTTGCGGTTCATCCCGAACGTGGTCCACGCCCGGTCGAAGCGGGTCGCGGCGGCGGCCACCCGGGTGCCCAGGTACTCGGCGAACGACTCGTTCAGCCACAGGTCGTCCCACCAGGCCATCGTCACCAGGTCGCCGAACCACATGTGCGCCATCTCGTGGGCGATCGTGGTGGCCCGCAGCTCGCGCTCGGTGTCGGTGACGGCCGAGCGGAACACGTACTCGTCGCGGATGGTGACCAGGCCCGGGTTCTCCATCGCGCCGGCCGCGAACTCCGGCACGAACGCCTGCTCATAGGCCCCGAACGGGTAGCGCACGCCGAACAGCGCGTGGAACTCGTCGAGGCACTGCTTCGTGACCGTGAGGATCTCGTCCGCGTCGGCGTCGAGGTGCCCGGCCAGCGAGGCGCGGCAGTACAGCGCCAGCGGCACGCCGTCGTGGCTGTCGCGGATCACGTGGTACGGCCCGGCCAGCAGCGACACGAAGTAGGTGGCCAGGGGCGCGGTCGGGGCGAACCGCCACACGCCGTCCTCGGCCGAGGCGAGCTCGCCGTTGCCCGCCACCAGCCAGCCCGGCGGGGCGGCGACCGTCAGCGTCACCGGCGCCTTCAGGTCGGGCTGGTCGAAGCAGGCGAAGATGCGCTGCCCCTCCTCCAGGAACGACAGCGCGTACAGGTAGACCGCGCCGTCGGCCGGGTCGGTGAACCGGTGCAGGCCGTCGCCCGTGTGCGAGTACGCCATCTCCGCCTCGACGACCAGCTCGTTGCCGTCCGCCAGCGCGGGCAGGGTCAGCCGGTTGTCGTCCACCGCGGCGTCCAGCGGCGCGCCGTTGAGGCGTACCGACAGGATCTTGACCGGCTTGACCTCGACGAACGTGGTGGCGCCCGCGGTGGCCGCGAACCGGATCGTCGTGGTGGACCGGAACGTGTCGGCGTCGGCGGTCAGGTCGAGGTCGATCGCGTACGAGGTGACGGAGAGCAGCGCGGCACGCTCGGCGGCCTCGGCACGGGTCAGGCTCGGCATGGCACCCATCCTGCCGTGCCGCGCACGGGCGGCGGAACAGGCGTCACGCCGGAACCGGCAGCCGCTTCTCGAAGCAGACGCTGTACGGGTTGCCCACGTACTCGCCGTAGACGGGGATCGGCCGGTAGCCCGACGAGCGGTACAGGGAGATCGCGGCGGGCAGGTAGGTGCCGGTCTCCAGGCGCAGCGTGGTGTGGCCGCCCGCGAGCGCGTACTCCTCCAGGGCGGTGAGCAGGTTGCGGGCGATGCCCCGGCCCCGGTACGCGGGGCGCACGTACATGCGCTTGAGCTCGGCGACGTCGCCGTCGAGGCGCTGCACCGCCCCGCACGCCACGGCCCGCCCGTCGAGCACCACGACCAGGTACTCGGCGTCGTCGTGCAGCGGGTAGACGGCGCCGTCGAGGCCGCCGTCGGCCTGCGCCAGCTCGCGCTGCTGGGTGATCAGCAGGGCGGTCAGCTCGGGGTCGGTGACGGCGCGCTCCTCGATCAACACGCCGTCACCGTACTCAAGCCGCATTTCCGACAGGTGACCGGCACATGGACCCGACCGGGCTACTCCCCTGCGTCCTTGGCGGGTTCGGGGGCGGTCCCGGGGGCGGTCTCGGCGACCGTCTCGGGGTCCGGGTCGCCGACGGTGCCGGCCGGCACGGCCGCGGCGGCCTGCTGCTCGAACGGCACCCGGCGGGCCTTGCGGGCCGCCAGGCGCTGCGCGGCGGACGCCCGCGACGGCGTGTCCGACAGGCGCAGGTCGGTGCCGCGCGGCCCGGCCATGTACTCGCCCGCCGACGGGTGCCAGTCGAACTCGTGGGTGCCGATGCGGACCAGGTCGCCCGGGTTCGCGCCCGCCTTCGCCAGAGCGTCCTCGACGCCGAGCCGGTTGAGCCGGTCAGCGAGGTAGCCGACGGCCTCCTCGTTGTCGAAGTTCGTCTGGCGCACCCAGCGCTCGACCCGCACGCCGCGGATCTCCCACGCGCCGTCGGCCGCGGCCGTGACCGTGAAGCCGGCGTCGTCGACGGCGGTGGGCCGGATGACGATGCGGGTCGGCTCGGGGTCCGGGGCGATCGCCCGGTGCTGCTCGACCATCTCGGCGAGGGCGTACACCAGCTCCTTGAGCCCTTCGCGGGTCACCGCGCTGACCTCGAACACGCGCAGGCCGCGCGCCTCCAGGTCAGGGCGCACGATGTCGGCCAGGTCGCGCCCGTCCGGGATGTCGATCTTGTTGAGGGCGACCAGCCGCGGCCGGTCCTCCAGCCCCCCGTACGCCGCCAGCTCCGCCTCGATCGCGTCCAGGTCGGCCAGCGGGTCGCGCTCGGTCTCGATCGCGGCCGCGTCCAGCACGTGCAGCAGGACGCTGGTGCGCTCGATGTGGCGCAGGAACTCCAGGCCCAGGCCCTTGCCGGTGGCGGCGCCCGGGATGAGGCCGGGCACGTCCGCGACGACGAACGTGGTCTCGCCCGCCTGCACCACGCCCAGGTTCGGCACCAGCGTGGTGAACGGGTAGTCGGCGATCTTCGGCTTGGCGGCCGAGATGACCGAGATCAGCGACGACTTGCCGGCCGACGGGAAGCCCACCAGGCCCACGTCGGCGACGCTCTTCAGCTCCAGCACGACGTCGAGCTGGTCGCCCGGCTCGCCCAGCTCGGCGAAGCCGGGAGCCTTGCGCCGGGTGTTGGCCAGCGCCCGGTTGCCGCGCCCGCCCCGGCCGCCGCGGGCGATCTCGAACGTGGTGCCCGCCCCGATGAGGTCGGCCAGCACCTCGCCCTCGGGGGTCAGCACGACCGTGCCGTCCGGCACCTTCAGGACCAGGTCCTGGCCGTTGCCGCCGTCGCGGTTCGAGCCCGCGCCGCCCTTGCCGTTCTCGGCCTTGACGTGCGGGTGGAAGTGGAAGTCGAGCAGCGTGTGCACCTGCGGGTCGACCACCAGCGAGACGCTGCCGCCGTGCCCGCCGTTGCCGCCGTCGGGGCCGCCGAGCGGCTTGAACTTCTCCCGGTGCACGGAGACGCAGCCGTGCCCGCCGTCCCCGGCCTGCAGATGGAGGACTACGCGGTCCACGAACGCGACCATGACCCACTCTCCTGACAAAAGAAGCGGGCCGCGGAACCCCTGACGAGGTCCGCGGCCCGCTGAAAACGCTGGGTTACTGTGCCGCCGGCACGATGCTGACGGTCTTGCGACCGCGGCGGGTGCCGAACAGGACCGCGCCGGGGGCGAGGGCGAACAGGGTGTCGTCCTTGCCGCGGCCGACGAGCTCGCCCGGGTGGAACTTGGTGCCGCGCTGGCGGATCAGGATCTCGCCGGCGTTGACCGTCTGGCCGCCGAAGCGCTTGACGCCCAGCCGCTGAGCTGCGGAGTCACGACCGTTGCGCGAGCTGGACGCGCCCTTTTTGTGAGCCATGGCTGGACCTACTTCCCGCTGGAGATGCCGGTGACCTTGACGCGGGTCAGCGGCTGCCGGTGACCCTGACGCTTGTGGTAGCCGGTCTTGTTCTTGAACTTGTGGATCCGGATCTTCGGGCCCTTGGTGTGCTCGGCGATCTCGCCGGACACCGCCACGCTGGCAAGCTTGGCCGCATCGGTCACCAGGTCGTCACCGTCGACGAGGAGAACCGCAGCGAGCGTCACCGCGTCGCCCGGGTTACCCACGATCTTCTCGACCTCGATCACGTCGCCCTCGGCGACCTTGTACTGCTTGCCGCCGGTCTTGACGATCGCGTACATGAGACGCGGACTCCCTGAGACTTGGGCAGCGCTCAACGCTGCTGGCGGATGGTGCTGGCCGCCGGCGTCACCCGGATGAGGAGCACGGCGGCGTGGCGTTCCTAAAGAACACCGTCGACAAGCGTACGCCATGCCCGGCCGGGACCCAAACCGGCCCCGGCCGGGCCTCGCGTCACTTGCCCGCGCAGGCCTTCTCGACGTCGTTGCCGATGGCCGTGAGCTGCGATTCCTTGATCTTGTGCAGGTCGCCCTCGCTCAGCTTCTGCACCTTGTCGCCCTGGGTGCCCAGGGCCTTCTTCAGCGCGGCGTCGTCGGTGAGGTTGCCGAGGTCGCGCAGCGCGAACGCCCAGCCCTCCAGGCCGCGCTGGACGCGCTCCTCGACCCGCTGGGCCTCCGGCTTGCCCTTGCTGTCGGCCAGCAGGCCGGACTCGCGGGCGAACGAGGCCGCGGCGACGCCGCTGACCTTGTTGGCCTGGCCGCAGATGGCGCCGGTGTTCGACGCCAGGGCGGCGTCGCCCGCGTTGACGGGCTTGCCGCTCTTGTCGGTGGTGGACGGCGCGGGGGCGGGCGCGGCTGCGCTGGTGGGGGCCGCGGCGTTGGTGGGCGCCGGCGCGGCGTCGGGGGTGGCGGCCGGGTCCGTCGAACAGCCGGCGCCGAGCAGGAGGACGGCGCCGCTCGCGGCGGCGACCAGAAGGCGTCGCATGGGGGTGTGCTCCTCGGAGGGTGGGGGGGCGGTGCGGCTCCGAAGGGTAACCGAATCGCCCGGCCACGATCATCCGGCCCGCGTCCCGTTTCAGAAACAGAGAACGGGCAGCTCAGAGAGCTGCCCGTTCCCGTGACTTCAGGGCCTGGTTCGCCGACGGGCCCCGCCGCGGCGCGACCGGCGGCGGCTTCCGGTGCCCGCGCCGACCGGCTCGTCGCCCTCGTCGTCGTCCTCGTCGGCCGCGTCCGGGTCGTCGGCGCCCGCGAGCGGGCCGCTGCTCTCGTAGCGCGACAGGTCGTACTCGCTGATGTCGTACGGGTCCTCCGCGGGCTGCGCGAGCGCCGCGGCGGGCGCCGGGGCCACCCCGATGACCCCCGACCCGGCGACCGGCGTGGCGGGCGTGGCCGGCGCGGGTTCCGCCGGGGCGTCCACCGCCTCGGCGACCGTCTCCGGCCCGGCCTGCGCGGCCGGCTGGGAGACCGGCTGCGCGACCGGCTGGAAGGCCGGCTCGGCGATCGGCTCGGCGATCGGCTCCAGGGCCGGCACCACGGTCGGCTCGGCGGCCGCGGCCAGCTCGTCGGCCTGCGCCTCGGCGGCGGCCGCCGCTCCCCCGCGCCGGCCGCGACGCCGCGACGGCGCCGGCTCGGTGGTGCGGCCGTTGGACTGCGCGGCCGACGCGACGGCCTTGACCTTCTCGGCCGCGCCGCCACCGCCGTTGCCGCCGCCCGTGCCGCCGGTGCGCTTCTCCGGGACCGGCTCGGTGTGCATGATCAGGCCGCGGCCCTTGCAGTGCTCGCAGGTCTCGCTGAACGCCTCCAGCAGGCCCGCGCCGATGCGCTTGCGCGTCATCTGCACCAGGCCGAGCGAGGTGATCTCGGTGACCTGGTGCTTCGTGCGGTCCCGGCCGAGGCACTCGGTGAGCCGGCGCAGCACCAGGTCGCGGTTGCTCTCCAGCACCATGTCGATGAAGTCGATGACGACGATGCCGCCGATGTCGCGCAGCCGCAGCTGGCGCACCGTCTCCTCGGCCGCCTCCAGGTTGTTGCGGGTGACCGTCTCCTCGAGGTTGCCGCCCGCGCCGGTGTACTTGCCGGTGTTGACGTCGACCACCGTCATGGCCTCGGTGCGGTCGATGACCAGGTGACCGCCGGACGGCAGGAACACCTTGCGGTCGAGGCCCTTGAGGATCTGCTCGTCGACGCGGTGCTCGACGAACACGTCGGCGGCGCCGGTGTGCCGGCGCAGCCGCTCGACCAGGTCGGGCGACACGGACTCGAGGTAGTCCTCGACCTCCTTGTACGCCTGCTCGCCCTCGATGATCAGCTCGCGGAAGTCCTCGTTGAACAGGTCGCGGACGACCCGGACGACGAGGTCGGGCTCCTCGGACAGCATGGTCGGGGCGTTGCCGTCGACCGCGCGGGCCTGGATGGCCTCCCACTGCGACTGCAGGCGCTTGACGTCGCGGGCCAGCTCGTCCTCGCTGGCGCCCTCGGCGGCGGTGCGCACGATGACGCCCGCGCCGTCCGGCACCAGCTTCTTCAGCACGTCGCGCAGGCGCTTGCGCTCGGTGTCGGGCAGCTTGCGGCTGATCCCGGACGCGTTGCCGTGCGGCACGTAGACCAGGTGCCGGCCGGACAGCGCGATGTGGCTGGTCAGGCGCGCGCCCTTGTGCCCGATCGGGTCCTTGGTGACCTGGACCATGACCGAGTCGCCGGACTTCAGGGCCTGCTCGATGGAGCGGGCGCGGCCCTCCAGGCCGGTGGCGTCCCAGTTGACCTCGCCGGCGTAGAGCACGGCGTTGCGGCCGCGGCCCACGTCGACGAACGCGGCCTCCATGCTCGGCAGGACGTTCTGCACCTTGCCCAGGTAGACGTTGCCGACCATCGTGCCGGAGGTGGCGCGGGCGACGTAGTGCTCGACGAGCACCCCGTCCTCCAGCACCGCGATCTGGGTGCGATCGGGCTTCTGGCGCACGACCATGACCCGGTCGACGGCCTCGCGGCGGGCGAGGAACTCGCTCTCGCTCAGGATCGGCGGGCGGGTGCGGCGCTGCTCGCGGCCGTCCCGGCGGCGCTGGCGCTTGGCCTCGAGCCGGGTCGAGCCGGAGACGCCCTGCACTTCGTCGGAGGACGAGCGGTCGCGGCTGCGCGGCTCGCGGATCTTGACGACGGTGTGCACGCCGTCGTCCGCGCCGGTGTCGGCGTCGCCCGCGCCCTTGCGGCGGCGGCGCCGCCGGCGGCGGGTGACGCCGTCGGACTCGCCGCCGTCGTCCTCGGCCTCGTCGTCGTCCTCCGCCTCGGCCTCGGCCACGGCGGGCTGCTCGGCGTCGTCGTCGTCCGCGGGGCCCTTGCCGCGCCCGCGGCCACGGCGGCCGCGACGGCGCCGGCGGCGGCCGTTCTCGTCGAGCTCGTCGTCGTCGGCGCCGTCGTCGACGTCGTCGGCGGTCTCGTCGGGCTCCTCCAGGTCGTCCGCGTCGGCGACCGGGGCGGCCTCGACGGGCTCGGCGGCCTCGCCGCGGCCACGGCCGCGGCGCCGGCGGCGGCCGGTCTCGGCGGGCTCGCCCTCGGCGGCGTCCAGGGCGGGCACGGCGTCGACGACGGGCTCCGTCACGGGCTCGGCGGCGACGGCGGGCTCGGCGGCCTTGCGCCGGGTGCGGCGGACCGGGGCGGTGATCTCCTCCGGGTCCGGCGCCATGAACAGCACCGGGGCGGCCACGGCGGCCCGGCGGCGGCCACGCGCGGGGGCCTCCGGCTCGGGCTCGCGCTCGGCGGGCAGGGCGGGCTCGTCGGCCGGCTCGGACAGCTCGGTGACGACGGTCTCGACGGCGGGCGCCGCGGGCTGCGCCGCCGCGGGCCCCGGGGCGGCCGGCAGGCCGGGGGCCACCTCGCCCTCGGGCAGGCCGGGGGCCTCGGCCGCGGCGGCCGGCACGGCCTTCTTGCGGCGGGACCGGGTGGCCTTGACGGGGGCGACGGCGGGCGCGTCGGCGGCCGGCAGGTCGGCGGGCACGCCGGCCGCGGGCTCGGCCGTGGGCTCGGCCGTGGGCTCGGCGGGTGCCGGGGCGGCCGCGGCGGGGGCGGCGGCCTTGCGCCGGGTCCGCCGCGCGGGGGCGGCGGGTGCGTCGGCGGCGGGCGCCTCGGCGGCGGGGACGGCCGCGGCCGCCTCGCGCACCTCGTCGGTGTCCGACGCCTCGATCGCGGCGCCGGGCTCGGCGGTGGAGCCGAGCTCGGCCGGCGGCGGCGCGGCCGCCTTGCGGCGGGGCGCCCGCTTGCGCGGCGGGGCGGCGCTGGTCGTGGTGCTGTCGGTGGCGGTCTCAGCGGCCGGAGTCTCTCCGGTGCGCTCGCCGCCCGCGGGCTCGTTGTCGAGCATGGGCGCTCTCCAGTTCTGGCGGCCCCGGGCGCGTTGGAACGCTGCCACGCAGGGTCACCGCAAGGTGTTCCGGGATCCGTCCGCCAGCGGACGGGTCGCCGAAGTCTGCCAATGCGGACGCCGACCGGGACCGGTCAGCGACCTCCGATGGAGGCGTCCTGGCGATCCGCGTCCAACGGATCGACGATCTGGCCGTCCGCAGTGAGCGCGCCCTGGGCCAGGCGGGTCGCACGAGGCGGCACCGGCGGCTCCAGGCCAGCCACCACGCGGAGGCCGGACAGAACGTCATCGGGTCGCACTGCGGGCGTGACCTGCCGTACGACAAGGTCGAGTATCGCACACGGCGCGTCGTCCGCCCCGGAAGGAGCGAGGTTCGCCTCCGCGACGGCGATCCGGGCCACCGCCGCCCGGGCGTCGAACGAGCGCCGGCCCTGCTTGGTCATGCGCTCGACCAGCACTTCCGCCGATGCGGTGAACGCCTCGACGGCGGCCTGCGCGGTCGGCGCGCCGACGCCCGGCAGTTCGATGCGCCAGACCGAGGAGTCGATGCGGTCGGCGAGGCTGCCGTGACCGGCGGCGATCACCGCGTCGAGCACGTCGAGGCCGGGCGACAGGGCGGCGTCGAGGGCCACCCGCAGGTCGGCCGGGTCGACCTCGGCCTGCAGCCCGATCTCCAGGTACTCCGCCTCGCTGGCGACGCCGGTGGGCGCCGCGCTGGCGTACGAGATCTTGGGGTGCGGGGTGAAGCCCTGGGAGAAGGCGATGGGGACGCCGGCGCGGCGCAGGGCCCGCTCGAACGCGCGCGCGAAGTCGCGGTGCGAGGTGAACCGCAGCGGGCCGCGCTTGGCGTACCGGATGCGGATGCGCTGGACGACCGGGGCCTGGCCGCCGACCGGTTGGTTCCTGGCGATCGTGGCGCTCCTTCGTGAGGTGTCGGCTCTCATCATCCCCCGCCGACCCCACGGCTGAGCGAACGGGCCGGTCGTTGAGCCTCCGGGCGGCGTGCGAATGCCGCAAACTACCTGTACCTGCTCAACAAAGGAAAAGCGGCATGAAAGCACTCGTGCTGGCCGGTGGCCGGGGGACGCGACTGCGACCCCTGACCAACACCTCGGCCAAGCAGCTGTTCCCGGTCGCCAACAAGCCGGTCCTGTTCTACGGCCTGGAGGCCATCCGCGACGCGGGCATCACCGAGGTCGGGATCATCGTGGGCGACACGGGCGCCGAGGTGCGCCGCGTCGTGGGCGACGGCGCCGAGTTCGGCCTGCGCATCACCTACATCCAGCAGGAGGCGCCGCTCGGCCTGGCCCACTGCGTGCTGATCGCCCGCGACTTCCTCGGCGACGACGACTTCGTCATGTACCTGGGCGACAACTTCCTCATCGGCGGCATCCAGGAGCTGGTGGCCGCGTTCGAGCAGGGCCACTACGACGCGCAGATCCTGCTCACCCCGGTGGACGACCCGCGCTCGTACGGCGTCGCCCAGCTCGGCCGCAGCGGCGAGATCGTCGGCCTGGAGGAGAAGCCGGAGGTGCCGGAGAGCGACCTGGCCATCGTCGGCGTCTACATGTTCACCCCGGCCGTGCACGACGCGGTGCGGGCGATCAGCCCGTCGGCCCGCGGCGAGCTGGAGATCACCGACGCCGTGCAGTGGCTCATCGACTCCGGCCACCACGTGCACTCGCACCTGATCACCGGGTACTGGAAGGACACCGGGCGGGTCGAGGACATGCTGGAGTGCAACCGGATCGTCCTGGAGTCGATCGAGACGCAGGTGCACGGCACGGTCGACGACCGCACCCAGATCACCGGCCGGGTCGTCATCGAGGCCGGCGCCGTGGTCGAGGCGTCGGTGCTGCGCGGCCCGATCGTCGTCGGCGCCGACACCAAGATCGTCGGGTCGTACCTGGGGCCGTTCACGTCGATCGGCGGCGGCTGCACCGTCGAGGACGCCGAGATCGAGTACTCGATCGTCATGAACGCGTCCACGGTGCGCGGCGTCTCCCGCATCGAGGCGTCGCTGATCGGCAAGGGCGTCGAGGTCACCCCCGCGCCCAGCACGCCCCGCACCCACCAGCTGGTCATCGGTGACCACAGCACGGTCCGGCTGCGCTCGTGAGGGTCCTGGTCACCGGCGGCGCCGGGTTCATCGGTTCCCAGTTCGTGCGCGACCTGCTCGGCGGCGACTGCCCCGGCTTCGAGGACGCGCGCGTCACCGTGCTGGACAAGCTCACGTACGCCGGCAACCTCGCCAACCTGGCGGGCGTGGCGCAGCACCCGCGGTACGCGTTCGTGCACGGCGACATCGCCGACGGCGCGCTGCTCGCCGACCTGCTGCCCGGGTTCGACGTGGTGGTCAACTTCGCCGCCGAGACCCACGTGGACCGCTCGATCAGCGACTCGTCGGCGTTCCTGCGCAGCAACGTGCTCGGCGTGCACCAGCTGCTGGAGGCGTCGCGCGCCGCGGGCGTGACGACGTTCCTGCAGGTCTCCACCGACGAGGTGTACGGCTCGATCGACCGCGGCTCGTGGCCGGAGACGGACCCGCTGCTGCCGAACTCGCCGTACGCGGCGGCCAAGGCGGGCGCCGACCTGCTGTGCCGCTCGTACCACCGGACGTACGGCATGGACGTGCGGATCACCCGCTGCTCCAACAACTACGGGCCGTACCAGTACCCCGAGAAGCTCATCCCGCTGTTCGTGACGAACCTGCTCGACGGGCTGCCGGTGCCGCTGTACGGCGACGGCCTGAACGTGCGCGACTGGCTGCACGTGGCCGACCACTGCCGGGGCATCCGGCTGGTGCTGGCCAAGGGCGAGCCGGGCGAGGTCTACAACATCGGCGGCGGCACGGAGCTGACCAACGAGGAGCTGACCGGCCGGCTGCTGGACGCGTGCGGGGCGGACTGGTCGATGGTCCGCCGCGTCGCCGACCGGCCGGGCCACGACCGCCGCTACTCGGTGAAGATCAGCAAGCTGGCTGAGCTGGGCTACGCGCCGGCCGTCGACTTCGCGGCCGGGCTGGCCGAGACGGTGCGGTGGTACCGCGAGAACGAGTCCTGGTGGCGCCCGCTCAAGGGCGGGAGGGGAGCCTGAGATGTCCGTGACGATTCCCGCGCCGCCGGCGAACCCGCTGGAGCGGGTGCTGGCGTGCCCGCGGTGCCGCGGCGAGCTGGACGCCGACCTGCGCTGCACGGCGTGCGGCGCGGCCGGGCACCGGCAGGGGCGGCGGCTGCACTTCGGCGGCTTCGGCGAGGCGGAGCTGCGCTCCGACCCGCTGAACCGGCTCAAGGAGACGGCCAAGCAGCGCCTGGGCAAGCTGTACCCTGCGGCCATCTCGGCGCTCGCGCCGGTACTGACGCGCGACTTCGTGCGGCCGTTCCTGCGCAGCTTCGACCTGGACGCGCAGCTGGTGGTCGACCTGGGCTGCGGCACGAACCGCTACGACCCGCGGGTGGCCTGCGTGGACGGCGGCTCGTACGCCAACGTGGACCTGGTCACCGACCTGCGGGCGCTGCCGCTGCGCGACGGCGCGGTGGACGGCGTGGTGAGCGTGGCCGTGCTGGAGCACGTGCCGGACCCGGCGGCGCACGTGCGCGAGATGCACCGGGTGCTCGCCCCGGGTGGCCGGGTGCTCTGCTTCGTGCCGTTCATGCAGCCGTTCCACGCCTCGCCGCACGACTACCAGCGCTACACGAACGCGGGCCTGGCCACACTGTTCGGCGACTTCGCGGCGGTGGACGTGCGGGTCGGCGCGGGCCCGACGTCGGGCCTGCTGTGGGTGCTGCAGGAGTGGCTGGCGCTGGCGCTGTCGTTCGGCAGCCGGCGGCTCTACCGGGCGCTGGTGCCGCTGATGTGGGTGCTGTCGCCGCTCAAGATCGTGGACGTGCTGCTCGCCCGGCACCCGGAGGCCGGCGTGCTGGCCAGCGGGTTCGTGGTGGAGGCCCGCAAGGGCGCCTGAGTGGACGGGCCTTCCGGGGCGCCCCGGAAGGCCCACACCCGGCTGAGCTGGTAGTTGATCAGGGGCGAGACGACCAGCACGATCGCCTGCGCGAGCAGCACGTGCAGGTGCAGGGCCTCGACCAGCAGCGGCAGGCCGACGAGCGTGAACAGCAGGCTGCCGACGGCGAGCACGTAGAACTTGAGGAACCCGGCCAGCCAGGGCCCGGTCGCCCGGAAGACGAGGCGCCGGTAGAGCTGGTAGATGGGCGGGGCCGTCACGAGGTTGGCCAGCACGGCGATGAGCAGGTACGGCAGCCGGTGCGCGGTGAGCGCCCAGCCGGCCGCGAAGGCGGCGTAGTAGAGCACGGCCGCGATCCCGCCGGCGCACAGGTACCGGACGCGCCGGTCGGCCACCAAGCGGACAAATATCGCACTCATGGCGCGAGGGTACATTACAGAGATAGCACGGAAATCGTTGGCAAAGGTGTACCAGGATGAAAACCGGTTCACCGCCTCACCGAGGAGTTGCCACGTGTACGTCTCCGTCGTCGTCCCCTGTTACCGGTCCTCGGCGACGCTGCCCGCGCTGGTCGCGCGCCTCGAGGACGTGCTGAGCACCGCGGTGGCCGGCTACGAGGTCGTGCTCGTGGTGGACGGCGGCGACCGGGCCACCTGGACCACCGCGCTGGAGCTGCAGCGCAGCCACCCGCACGTCGGGGCGGTGCGGCTCAGCCGCAACTACGGCCAGCACAACGCCCTGGTCGCCGGCGTGCGCGCCGCCCGGCACGACGTCACGGTCACGATGGACGACGACCTGCAGCACCCGCCGGAGGAGATCCCCGCGCTGCTGGCGGCCCTCACCGAGGACGTCGACCTGGTCTACGGCGTGGCCGCCGAGGAGGAGCACGGCGCCGGCCGCAGCTTCAGCTCGCGGCTGGCCAAGGCCGCGATGGAGCGCGTGATGGCCGTCCGGGACGCCCGGCAGCTCAGCGCCTTCCGCGCGTTCCGCACCTTCCTGCGCGACGGCTTCACCACCCTCAACGGCCCGCACGCCTGCCTCGACGTCGCGCTGTCGTGGGGCACCACCCACATCACCGCGGTCACCGTGCGGATGGACGAGCGCGCCGAGGGCGAGTCGGGCTACACGTTCCGCAAGCTGGTCCAGCACACCGTCAACATGGTGCTCGGCTACTCGACCGCCCCGCTGCGGCTGGTCACCTACCTCGGGGCCGCCGTCGGGCTGCTCGGGTTCGCCCTGCTCGCCCGGGTGCTGTTCCTCTACTTCAGCGGGCAGACCACCGTCGCCGGGTTCACCACCGTGGCGTCGCTGGTCAGCCTGTTCGCGTCCGCCCAGATGATCGCGATCGGCACGCTGGGCGAGTACCTGGGTCGCGTGCACACCAACGGCCAGGGCCGCCCGACGTACGTGATCCGCGCCGCCGCCGACCCGCGCCCCGCGGCCACCGTCCCCGCCCCCGCCGGCCCGGCCCGCGACTACGCCGGGAGCACCGCCGGCTGACTAGGCTGACCGCATGGCTCTCGACCTGTTCGCGGGGATCTGCGTCAGCGACCTGCCGGCCGCGCGGGACTGGTACGAGCGGTTCCTCGGCGGCCCGCCCGCGTTCCTGCCCAACGACACCGAGGCGGTGTGGGAGCTCGCCGAGCACCGCTACGTCTACATCGAGCTGAAGCCTCCGCACGCCGGCCACGGCCTGCAGACCCTGTTCGTGGACGACCTCGACGAGCGCGTCGCCGCCGTCGCCGGGCGGGGCATCGAGCCGGTGCTGCGCGAGACGTACGACAACGGCGTCCGCAAGGTCACCTACCGCGACCCGGACGGCAACGAGATCGGCCTCGGCGGCGGGCCCGCCGAGGATCAGCGCAGCTCGTAGATCGCGCAGTCGCCGAAGCGGACGCGCAGGCGCGCGTACCGGCCCACCGCCGGCGACAGCTTCGGATCGGACTCGTCGACGAACAGCCAGCGCACGCCGTAGACCTCGCGCAGCCGGCCGGCGGCCGCCGCGCTCGGGGTGTGGAAGACCGCGTCGTTGTGGTTGAGGCGCACCGGGTCCCAGAAGGCGGTGTGCACCGGGGGCTCGCCCGTCACGCCGTACATCTCGTTGGCCTTGGCCGTGAACCCCCAGCCCTCGACGAGGAACCGGCGCTCGGCGAACGCCGTGAACCAGAAGTGCAGGCTGTCGCAGGTGGGCTGGCGGCAGTGCCCGTTGGTGGCGACCAGGTCGGCCGGGCGCGAGTGGTCGCGCAGCCAACGGCCGGCCTTGCGGGCGCCGCGGGGCATGTCCGAGCGCATCAGCTCGACCGGACGGAAGCCGTCGGCGGCGGCCACCCGCACGTCGCGGGCGACGGCGTCGACGGCGGCCGGGGCGCTGGTGGCCAGGGCGCACACGGCGAGCAGGGCGAGGCCGAGGCGGCGCACCGTGCGGTAGCGGCGGCCGGCCAGCCACAGGAACAGCGCCGCGGCGGCGAGGCCGACCAGCAGCGCGGCGTACGGCCCGGCCACGATCTCGACCGTGGCCTCCGGGCCGTCGAGGCCGACCTTCGGGGTGACCGGGCGGCCGGTGGCCACGATGTAGACGGCGAGCGCCGCGCCCGCGGCCGCCGCGCCGGCGAACAGGCCGCGGGCGACGCGGCGGTCGGCGCCGGCGGACCGCACGAGCGCGGCGATGCCGCCGGCGGCGGCGAGCGACAGGTACGGGCGGGCGGCGATGAGGAACCAGGTCTGGCCGTTGCCGTAGTGCTGGAAGACGAGCACGACGCCCATCCCGGCGATGCCGGCGCCGGTGAGCAGCCCGTACGCGGGGTCGCCCCAGCGCCGGCCGCCGAGCGCGCCGAGGATGCCGGACCACACGACCACCCAGGCCAGCACGGTGAGCGCGGTGACCACGGCGAGCGCGGCGCCGGACAGCGGCAGCAGGTACAGGCCGGTCACGCGGGCGACCTCGGCGAGGTTCATGCTGCCCAGCGGGTCGAGCAGCAGCCCGTTCGGGGACGCCTTGAGCAGCACCACCTGCGAGAACACGGCGGCGGCGAGGACGACGCCGGCGGCGGCCAGGGCGGGCAGGTTGAGCCGGCGGTGGGCCGGCAGGCCGAGGACGACGACGGCGAGCAGCCCGCACAGCAGGATCGGCAGGTAGGTGGCCTTGGCGCCGGTCATGACGGCGACCAGCAGCACGACGAGCGTCCACGGCCGCCAGCCGGAGTCGCGGCGGCGCAGCAGGTCGACGAGCACCACCACGAGCGGGACGCAGACGACGGCCGCGAAGGTCTGCGTGATGCTGATCCAGGTGGCCTCGCGCAGCAGCGTCCCGTCGTCGACGGGGCCGGGGCGCGGGAACCGGTACGGGTCGAACAGCGGCCACCGGTACAGCTCGGGCGCGACGCCGAACAGGCAGATGCCGGCGGCCAGCACGCCGGTCCACCAGCCGCCGAAGATGCGCCGGGCGGCGGAGGCGACGAGCAGGGGCAGCGCGGCGAGCAGCGGCAGGAAGTAGAGCTTGAGCAGGATCGTCTCGGGCTCGATGCCGGTGACCCAGCTGGTCGCCGCGAGGTGCAGGTAGCCGTACCAGTGGTACTGCAGCGGCTCCCCCGCCACCCACGGCACCTGCGGCGGCACGTGGTGCCGGGCCTCGCCGATGAGCGCGAGGTGGAACGGCAGGTCGCCGTCGGCGAAGTTGTAGACGGCGCCGCGGGTGCGCAGGTAGGTGACGCAGCTCCAGGCGAGCAGCGCGCCGACGATGCCGGCCATCGCCCACAGCCAGCCGGCGCCGGGGCCGGTGACGCCGCGGTCGGTGCGCCAGTACCGGCGCAGCCGCGGGACGGCGAGGAACGCGAGCAGCACCACGGCGGGCGCGACGACGACGAGCCGGGGCGCGCCGGCGGCCCGGGCGACGAGGTAGGCGACGACCTCGACGGCGTAGCCGACGGCGAGGCCGGGCGCCAGGTCCTCGGCGAGCGAGCCGGACCGGCGGCGGGCGGCCCGCCACAGCAGGGTGCCGGGCACGGCGATGCCCAGCGCCACGTAGGCGCCGAACAGCGCCAGGTCGGACCGGGCGACGCCGTAGTGGTGCACGAGCGCCAGGATCGGCAGCGCGACGGCGGGCGCGGGCAGCCAGCGGTGCCAGCGCAGCCCGCGCACGGGGCTGCCGTTCTCGTCGGGGCCGGGCTGGTGCGGCACGGCGGGGGGCGGCGCCGTCGCCGGGGCGGGCGGCGGCGCGAGCGAAGCTGTCACGGCGGCAAACTACCAACAATCAGACAAATAGGGCGTGCATTCCCGGGTCCGCTCACGCCGATGCGGCACGGCGCTCCATCCAGACCACCTCGGCCGGGCGGCCGTCGATCTCCACGGTGTAGCAGCGCTCCGGCACCGGCACGAACCCGTGCCGCCGGTGCAGCTCCAGCACCGCGGCGTTGGAGGACAGCGTCCGGCCACCCAGGACGGACAGGCCCAGCTCGCCGAACGCGTACCGGATCGCCGCCCGCTCCAGCTCCACCCAGGCTCCGAACAGCGTGCCGCGATCGCGCAGGCCGTCCACGTCGAGGAAGAACCCCCACTCCGCGGTGCGGGCCACCGGGTCGTGGCCGGTGATGGTGACGACGCCCGCGGGCGTCCCGGCGTGCTCGTGGACGAGCACTCGCGCCGACGGGTCGGCCTGGACCCGCTTCCACCACAGCCGGTGCTGCTCCGGCTCGATCACGGCGGTGTGGATGAAGTGCCGGCGGACCTCGGGGTGGTTGCGCCACCGCCGGATCGCCTCGACGTCGTCCTCCGTGGCTGCCCGCAGCATCGCACTCCTCCCGGCCGCGGCGTGCGTCCGCGACGCCGTCGGGATACGCAACGAGCAACGTCACCCGCACGTCGCTCGTTGCAGGACACGAGGGGTGAGCGCTGACATGACAGCCGTACTTGCCGGCATCGGAGCCTGGCTCCCGCCGACCATCGTGACCAACGCCGAGCTGGCCGACCGGCTCGGCGTGGACGACCAGTGGATCCAGAGCCGCACCGGCATCCGGCAGCGGCACGTCGTCGACCCGGGCGTGTCCACCGCGGACCTGGCCGTCGAGGCGGGGGCGCGGGCGCTCAAGTCCGCCGGCCTGGACGCCGTCGACACCGTGCTCGTCGCCACGACCACGCCCGACCACCCGATGCCGGCCACCGCGCCGGGGGTGGCGTCCCGGCTGGGGCTGGGCGGCGTGGCCGCCTACGACCTGAACGCCGTGTGCGCGGGCTTCCTGTACGGCCTGGCCACCGGCGCCGCGCTGGTGACCGGCGGGATCGCCGGCAGCGTGCTGGTGATCGGCGCCGACGTCTACTCCAGCATCCTCGACCCGGCCGACCGCACCACCGCCCCGCTGTTCGGCGACGGCGCGGGCGCGGTCGTGCTGCGCTCGGGGGCCGCCGCCGAGCCGGGCGCGCTGACGGCGTTCGACCTGGGCAGCGACGGCGAGGGCGCCGACCTCATCACGGTGCCGGGCGGCGGGGCGCGGCAGCGCTCGGGCGGCGTCCCGGCGGACCCGGCCGGCATGTACTTCACGATGCAGGGCCGCCAGGTGTTCACCTCGGCCGTCACGCACATGGCCGACTCGTCCCGCACGGTGCTGACCCGGCTGGGCCGCACGGCCGCCGACGTCGACCGGTTCGTCGGGCACCAGGCCAACGCCCGCATCCTGCGCGCCGTCGCCGGCCAGCTGGACGTGCCGGAGGACCGGGTCGTGATGAACATCGACCGGGTCGCCAACACCTCGGCCGCCTCGATCCCGCTGGCGCTGTGCGACGCGGTCACCGACGGCACCCTGCTGCCGGGGCACTTCGTGCTGCTCGCCGCGTTCGGCGGCGGCCTGGCCTGGGGCGCGACCGCGCTGACCTGGCCCGCCGTCACGCCCGCCTGACCCGTCCACCGAAGGGAACCACCATGAACACGCACACCGCCGTCGCCGGGGTCCTGGCCACCGTCTCGGGTGTCGACGCCGACAAGCTCGGCCCCGAGGTGGCCCTGGAGAGCATCGGCCTGGACTCGCTCGCCCTGCTGGAGGTCGCGCTGGCCGTGCAGAAGGACCTCGGCGTGGCCGTGGACGACGGCGACGTGGCCGGCGCCCGCACGGTCGGCGACCTGGTCGCCCTGGTGGACGACGCCCGCGCGCGCGTCGCCTGACCGATCCGCGCGAAAGGGCCCTGCCGGTCGGCAGGGCCCTTCGTCGTTCGTCAGAGCTGGTAGACCGCGCAGCGCCCGGCGCGGAAGCGCAGCGTGGCGTGCCGGTTCAGCTCCGGCGAGACCGGTGAGGCGCCCTCGTCGACGAGCAGCCAGCGCACCCCGAACTCGCGGCGCAGCCGGTCGACGGAGGCCGCGTCCGGGGCGCGGAACACCACGTCGTTGGCGGCCAGCAGGGCCGGGTCCCAGAACGGCGCGAGGATCGGCGAGCCGCCCGCGCGGCCCGGCATGGCGTTGGCCTTCGCGGTGAAGCCCCAGCCCTCGACGAGGAACCGCCGCTCGCTGAACGCCGAGAACCAGAAGTGCAGGTTGTCGCAGGTCTTCCCGCGCCGGCAGTGGGCGTTGGTGGCGATCAGGTCGGCCGGGGACGAGTGGGCGCGCAGCCAGCGGGCGGCGCGGCGGGTGCCGGGCGGCATGGCGCTGGGCACCGGGTCCACCGCGGCGAACCCGTCGCGCGCGGCCGCGGTCAGGTTGCGCTCGGCGAAGCCCCACGCGGCGGGTAGCCCGGCGGCGGCCACCGCGACGACCAGCAGCGCGGCGGCGAGCCCGCGCAGCGCCGCGACCCGGCGGGTCAGCACCCACCCGGCCAGGCCCGCGAGCAGCAGCCCGCCGGCCAGTGCCGCGTACGGCCAGACGACGGCGACCAGGACGGCCCGGCGGCCGTCGGCGGCGACGGTCGGGGCCCGCTCCGGCCCGATCGCCGCGACCAGCAGCGCCACGCCGACGCCCACGGCGGCCGAGACGGCGGCGGCCACCCCGAACGCGCGCCGCCCCGGCGGGACCAGCGCGGCGAGCCCGGCGGCGGCGGCCAGCGCCAGGTACGGCCGGGACGCCACGATGAACCACGTCTCGCCGTGCGCGTAGTGCACGAACACCAGCACCGCGCCCAGCCCGGCCAGGCCGCAGCCGGCGAGCAGGGCGTGCGCGGGGTCGGCCCACCGGCGCCGGGCGAGCAGGGCGAGCACCCCGCCGAACGCGGCCAGCCAGCTCAGCAGCGTCGCCGCGGTGAGCACGGTCGCCCCGGCGCCGGTCAGCGGCTCCCGGTACAGCCCGGTGGCGACCGCGATGCCGTTGAACCGCACGCTCTCGACGAGGTCCGGGTACATGCCGTGCGAGCCGCGGCCGAGCAGGACCGCCTGGGCGAACGCGAAGCCGGCCACGGTCAGGCCGGCCGCGGCGAGCGCGGGCCGGTGCAGCCGCCGGTGCGCCACCGCGGTCACGGCCAGCACGAGCGCGAGGCCGCAGAGCAGGATCGGCAGGTACGTCGCCTTGGCCCCGGTCATCACGGCGACGAGCGCGGCGAGCAGCGCCCACGGCCGCCACCCGGCGAGCCGCCCACGCAGCAGTCCGGTCAGGACGATCACCAGCGGCACGAAGACCAGCGCCGCGTACGTCTGGGTCAGGCTGGCCCACAGCCCCTCGCGCAGCAGGCCGCCGTCGTCCACCGGGCCGTACCCGCGCTGCTGGTACAGCGGCGTCAGCGGCCAGGAGAACGGGTGCGGCGCGACGCCGAACAGGGTGATCGCGGCGGCGACCGGCCCGGGCCACCAGCGGCCGGTGACCCGCCGGGCGGCCACCGCCAGCGCGACCGGCAGCGCGGCGATCAGCGGCAGGTAGAACAGCCGCAGCAGCAGCGTCTCCGGTTCGATGCCGGTGACCCAGCTCGACGCGGCCAGGTGCAGGTAGCCGAACCAGTGGTAGTCCAGCGACTCCCCCGCCACCCACGGCACCTGCGGCGGCAGGTGGTGCCGGGCCTCGCCGATCAGCGCCAGGTGGAACGGCGGGTCGGGGTCGCCGAAGCCGTGCAGCGGGCCCCGGGTGCGCAGGAACGCGGCGCAGGTCAGCAGCAGCATGAACCCGGTGATGCCGGCCAGCGCCCACAGCCAGCCCGCGGGCGGGACGGCGGCGTCGCGGTCGGTGCGCCAGTACCGGCGCAGCGGCCGCACGGCGGCGAACAGCGCCACGACGGCGACGGGCGCGGCGAGCACGGCCAGCGGCACGCCGGCCGCCCGCGCGGGCAGGTAGGCCAGCACCTCGATGGCGTAGCCGACGGCCAGGCCGGGGGCCAGGTCCTCGGCCAGGGTCCGCGCGCGGCGCTGCGCGGCGCGCCACACCAGCGTGCCGGGCAGGGCGAGGCACAGCACCAGGTACGCGCCGAAGGCGGCCAGGTCGCGCCAGCCCACCCCGTAGTGGTGCACGGCCGCGACGGTGGGCACGGCGACCAGCGCGCCGGGCAGCCACCGGTGCCACCGGCGCCGGGTGCGCGCCGCGGGCACGGCGGGCGGCGACGCGGGCGGCGGCGGGGCGGAGCGCGGCGCCGGGGTGCGGGGCGCCGCGGCGGCGGTGTCGGGCGCGGTCACCGCGGGGCGTACGCCCGGACCGCGCCGACGACCTGCGCGGTCTCGGCCTCGGTCATGCCCGCGTACAGCGGCAGCCGGACGAGCCGGTCGGCGACGTCGTCGGTCACCGGGCAGCCGCCGGGGCCGGTGCGGCCGAACCGCTCGCCGGCCGGGGCGCTGTGCAGCGGCTGGTAGTGGAAGGTGGCCTGCACGCCCGCGTCGGCGAGGTGGCGCAGCATCGCCTGCCGCTCGTCCAGGCTCGGCATCAGCAGGTAGTACAGGTGGGCCGCGTGCTCGGCGCCGGCGGGCACGGTGGGCCGGGTGACGCCGCGGTCGGCGGCCCAGCCGGCCAGCTCGGCGTGGTAGGTGTCCCAGACGGCGTGCCGCTGCCGCTGGATGTCGTCGAACGCCTCCAGCTGCGCGGTCAGCGTCGCGGCGAGCAGGTCCGACGGCAGGTAGCTGGAGCCGAGGTCCATCCACCGGTACTTGTCGACCTGGCCGCGGAAGAACCGGCTGCGGTCGGTGCCCTTCTCGCGGATGATCTCGGCGCGCTCGCGCAGCCGGTCGTCGTTGAGCACCAGGGCGCCGCCCTCGCCGCACTGCACGTTCTTGGTGGCGTGGAAGCTCTGCGCGGCGAGCGCGCCCATCGAGCCGAGCGGGCGGCCCTTGTAGGTGGCGCCGAGGCCGTGCGCGTTGTCCTCGATCACCGGCACGCGGTGGTGCTTCGCCACCTTGAGGATCGCGTCCATCTCGCACGGCACCCCGGCGTAGTGGACGATGACGATCGCCTTCGTGCGCGGGGTGATGGCGGCCTCGACGGCGCGCTCGTCGATGTTGAGGGTGTCGGGCCGCACGTCGACGAAGACGGGCACGGCGCCGCGCAGCACGTACGCGTTGGCCGTCGACACGAACGTGAACGACGGCATGATGACCTCGTCGCCGGCGCGCAGGTCGAGCAGCAGGGCGGACAGTTCGAGGGCGTGCGTGCAGGATGTCGTCAGCAGCACCGACGGGGCGCCGACGAGCGCGGTGAGCAGGGTGCTGGCGCGGCGGGTGAACGGCCCGTCGCCGGAGGTCTGGCCGGACTCGACGACCTCGGTCAGGTACTGCCGCTCGCGGCCGGCCACGTACGGGCGGTTGAACGGGATCACTGGCGCGTTTCGCTGAATCACTGGCGAATGCTATCGAAACGGGCGACTTGATCCGTTGAGCCGCGCCCGGCCCCGCCGCCCCTAGGATTCCCGCATGGGCGACCCCGCAGAGGCGAAGGCCGGCACCGCCGCACTGTTCGACCGCACCGCGCAGACCTACGACCGGGCCGGCGCCGACTTCTTCGCCCGGGCCGCGGCCGAGCTCGTCGCGGCCGCCGCCCCGCGCCCCGGCGAGCGGGTGGTCGACGTCGGCTGCGGCCGCGGCGCCAACCTGTTCCCCGCCGCGCTGGCCGTCGGACCGCAGGGCAGCGCCGTCGGCATCGACCTCGCGCCGGCCATGGTGGCGGCGACCGCGGCCGAGGCCCGCGAGCGCGGCCTGACCCACGTGCGGGTGCTCGTCGGCGACGCCGAGGCGCCCGGCCTGCCCGACGGCTCCGCCGACCTGGTGATCGCCGCGTTCCTGCTCTTCCTGCTGCCCGACCCGGACGCCGCCGTGCGGGCGTACCGGCGGCTCCTGGCCCCCGGCGGGCGGCTCGCGGTCGCGACCTTCGCCGAGGACGCCGACCCCGACCGCACCTACGCGGCCGTGCTCGGCCGCGCCCTCGGCGAGTACTTCCCGCCGGCCCGGCCCGCGGTGCCGGGCGAGCCGCCGCACCCCATGCACCGGCTGCGCACCCGCGCCGCGGTCACCGAGCTGCTCGCCGGCGCCGGGTTCACCGGGTTCGCGTTCGCCGAGCGCGAGCACGTGCTGACCTACCCCGACGGCGCCGCGTTCGTGCGCTGGCTGTGGTCCACCGGCGCCCGCGGCGCGCTGGAGGCCGTGCCCGCCGACCGGCTCGCCGAGGCGGAGGCCGCGGTGGCCGCCGAGGCCGAACGCACCCTGCGCGGCCCGGCCGGCACGCTCGCGCTGAGCATGCCCGGCCGGGTGACGATCGCGCGCTAGTGGGTGTGGGCAGGCATCCGCAGCGGTGACCCGCCGACCGGCGTCAGCGGCAGCAGCTTGCGGCCCGTCGGGCCGATCTGGATCTCCGTGTCCATCGACGGACACACGCCGCAGTCGAAGCACGGCGTCCACCGGCAGTCGTCCTGCTCGAACTCGCTCTTGGAGTCCTGCCAGTCCTGCCAGAGCCAGTCCTTGTCGAGGCCCGAGTCCAGGTGGTCCCAGGGCAGCACCTCGGAGTGCTGGCGCTCGCGGGTGGTGAACCAGTCAAGGTCGACGCCGAACCGCGGCAGCACCTCCGCCGCCGACTCGACCCACCGGCCGTACGAGAAGTGCTCGCTCCAGCCGTCGAACCGGCCGCCCTTCTCCCACACCCGGCGGATCACCGCGCCCACCCGGCGGTCGCCGCGCGACAGCAGGCCCTCGATCAGCGACGGCTCGCCGTCGTGGTACCGGTAGCCGATGGCCCGGCCCAGCGAGCGGTCCGAGTTGATCTCCTGCTTGAGCAGCTTCAGCCGGTTGTCGATCACCTCGGGACGCTCCATCGGCGCCCACTGGAACGGGGTGTGCGGCTTCGGCACGAACCCGCCGATCGACACCGTGCAGCGGATGTCCTTGGTGCCCGCCGCGGCCCGGCCGGCGCGGATCACCTCGTGCGCCATGTGGGCGATCTGCAGCACGTCGTCGTCGGTCTCGGTGGGCAGGCCGCACATGAAGTACAGCTTCACCTGCCGCCAGCCGTTCGAGTACGCGGTGACGACCGTCCGGATCAGGTCCTCCTCGGTCACCATCTTGTTGATGACCTTGCGGATGCGCTCCGACCCGCCCTCCGGCGCGAACGTCAGGCCCGTGCGGCGGCCGTTGCGCGACAGCTCCTGCGCCAGGTCGATGTTGAACGCGTCCACCCGCGTCGACGGCAGCGACAGCGACACGTTCTCGTCGGCGTACTGCTGGGCCAGGCCCGAGCACATGTCGCCGATCTCGGAGTGGTCGGCGCTCGACAGCGACAGCAGGCCGACCTCGTTGAAGCCGGAGAACTCCAGGCCCTCCTTGACCATCTGGCCGACGGTCGTGATCGAGCGCTCCCGCACCGGCCGGGTGATCATGCCCGCCTGGCAGAACCGGCAGCCGCGCGTGCAGCCGCGGAAGATCTCCACCGCGTACCGCTCGTGCACCGTCTCCGCGAGCGGGACCAGAGGCTTCTTCGGGTACGGCCAGGCGTCCAGGTCCATGGTCGTGCGCTTCGCCACCCGGAACGGCACGTCCGCCCGGTTCGGCACCACCCGCTGGATGCGGCCGTCGGGCAGGTAGTCGACGTCGTAGAAGCGCGGCACGTAGATGCTCTCGGTGCGGGCCAGGCGCAGCAGCAGCTCGTCGCGGCCGCCCGGCGAGCCCTCCGCCTTCCACTCCCGCACGATGCCGGTGATCTCGAGGACGGCCTCCTCGCCGTCGCCCAGCACCGCCGCGTCGATGAAGTCGGCGATCGGCTCCGGGTTGAACGCCGCGTGCCCGCCGGCCACCACGATCGGGTGCTCGCCGGTGCGATCCGCCGACTCCAGCGGGATGCCCGCGAGGTCCAGCGCCGACAGCAGGTTCGTGTAGCCCAGCTCGGTGGAGAACGAGACGCCGAAGACGTCGAACGCCGTCACCGGGCGGTGCGCGTCGACCGTGAACTGCGGGACGCCGTGCTCCTTCATCAGCGCCTCGAGGTCCGGCCACACCGCGTAGGTGCGCTCGGCCAGCACGTCGGGCTGCTCGTTGAGCACCTCGTACAGGATCTGCACGCCCTGGTTGGGCAGGCCCACCTCGTACGCGTCCGGGTACATCAGCGCCCAGCGCACGGTCGTCGCGTCCCAGTCCTTGACGACAGCGCCGAGCTCGCCCCCCACGTACTGGATCGGCTTGCTCACCAGGGGCAGCAACTGCTCGAGCTTCGGGAAGACGGACTGCACGCTCATGGGGAACCAGCGTACGCGGGCGCTCAGCCCGCGACGGCGGCGCGGGCGGCCGTGAGGTCCGGCTGGAGCAGGTCCTCGCGGAACGCGCACAGCTGCAGCGCCATCCGCACCTCCCCGACCGGCGGCACCACCAGCGCCACCCGCGCCTCGCGCCGCTCCAGGTCGCCGACCAGCGTGTCCAGCAGCCGCACCCCGGCGCTGTCCAGGAACCCCACCGCGGTCAGGTCCACCACGGCGGCCGTCGCCGAGCGCAGCGGCGGCACGACCGTGCGCTCGATGCCGGGCACCGTGCTCATGTCGACCTCGCCGACCATGCGCACCACGTCCACCGAGCCGAACCGCGCCAACGTCACCGAGTCAGCCACCGGCCACCTGCCGTCGCATCGTCACCGTGGTCCCGCCGTCGGTGTTGATCTCCATCTGGTCCGTCAGCTTGCCGATCAGGAACAGCCCGCGCCCGCGCGCCGGGTCGTCCGGGCGCGGCTCGCGCCACGTCCCCTTGTCGGCGACCCGCAGGATCACCTCGTCGCCGAGCTGCGTCGCGGTCACCGTCACCGTGCCGTCCGCGCAGTCGCGGTAGCCGTGCTCGATGGCGTTCGCCACCGCCTCCGACAGCGCCAGCAGCAGCGCGTCCGCGCTGTCCTCGTCGACGCCGCGGAACTCCAGCCAGCCCTTCAGGTCGGTGCGCACCGCCTTGATCCGGTACGGGTCCGCCGGGATCGTGCGCTCCAGCCGCGGCTCCGTGCCCAGCGACACGCACAGCAGGCACACGTCGTCGTCCGGCGGCTCGCCGCCCATCAGCATGGCGTCCGCGATCCGCGCCGTCAGGCCCTTCATCGGCGACCGGCGGCGCGTCGCGAACATCGCGGCCAGCCGGTCCAGCCCCTCGTCCAGGTGCCGGTCGCGGCGCTCGACCAGCCCGTCGGTGTACAGCAGCACCCGGTCGCCGGTCACCAGCCGCACCGTCGCCTCCGCGCGGGACCGCCGCCCGGCCCGCGAGCCCAGCGGCGCCGACCGGCCCTCCCACAGCGTCTCCGGGTCGGCGTGCGCCGGCAGCAGCAGCGGCGGCGGATGGCCCGCGCAGCAGTACGTCATCGTGCCCGTGTCCAGGGCGATCTCCGCGTACGCGACCGTCGCCATCCGGGCCGTCTCCACCCGGTCCACGAACCGGTCCAGCTGCTCCACCAGGCGCGCCGGGCCGGCCTCCGCCGCGGCCAGCGCCCGCACCGCGCTGCGCAGCTGGCCCATCGTGCTCGCCGCGTGCAGGCCCCGCCCCACCACGTCGCCGACCACCACCGCCAGCCGGTCCGGCGTGATCAGGAACGCATCGTGCCAGTCGCCGCCCACCTCCAGCCCGCCCCCGGCCGGCCGGTAACAGGCCTCGACCGTGAACCGCAGGTCGCCCGGCGGCTCACCGGCCAGCAGGCTGCGCTGCAGCGTGCGGGCCACCTCCCGCTCCCGCTCGTACAGCCGGGCGTTCTCCAGCGCGGGCGCCGCCCGGTCCGCCAGCTCCGCCAGGAACGCCGGGTCCGGCACCGGCAGGCCACCGTGCGGGCGCAACGTCAGCGTGGCCGCCACCGCGCCGCGCACCGTCAGCGGCAGCTCGATGTCCGTGCCGGTCGCCGCCGGCTCCCCCGCCTCCGCCAGCACCTCCGCCTCACCGGCCAGGCGCACCTGCGCGTACGCGGCGACCCCGCGCACCACCATCTCCGCCAGCAGCCGGGCCCGCTCCGCCAGCCCCGTGACGCCGTCCAGGTCGCGACTGACCTCGCCCAGGAAAACCGCGCGCTCCTCGCGCAGCCGCACCTCGTCGTACAGCCGGGCCCGGTCCAGCGCCTGCCCCGCCTGCTGGCCGAGCAGCCGGGCCAGCTGCAGCTCGCTGTCGCTCACCGCGTGCGCCTCCGTGAACGTGCACACCAGCACGCCCAGCACCGCCTCGTGCGCCGTCAACGGCACCAGCAGCGCGCCCTGCCGCCCCTGCCGCAGCAGCGCGGGCGCCCACTCCGGCAGCTCCGTGCGCAGCTTCGCCGCGCCCGCCAGCACCACCGGCTCGCCCCGGCGCACCACCGTCGCCGCCGCACCGGCCGCGCTCAGCGCCACGTCCCGGAACCCCGCGTGCGCCGCGGCCGCCGCCAGCACCAGCTGCTTGCGGTCGCCGTCGACCACCCACAGCCCGCCGTCGGCCGCCCCGAACGCCGGCCCCGCCGCCGCCACCACGGCCCGCGCCACCCCGCTCGCCGTCGGCACCGCCGCCAGGTCCGCCACCACCTGCTGCAGGACCCGCACCCGCCGCTCGGACTCCTCCGCGGTGCGGCGCGCCTGCAACAGCTCCGCCTCGTACCGGCGGCGCTCCGTCGCGTCGAACACCGTGACCCGGATGACCCGCTCGGCCCCGTCGGCGTCGTAGTTCAGCGTCGCGTTGACCAGCGTCGGCATCCGCCGGCCCGTCGCGCACCGCACGTCCAGCGCGATCTCGCGCACCTCGCCCTGCATCCGCAGCAGCGGCGCCACGTGGGTCTCGTAGTAGATCAGGCTGCCGACGCCCAGCAGGTCCCGCAGGCGCTTGCGGCCCACCAGGTCCGCCCGGCCGTAGCCCGTCCACGACAGGAACGTCTCGTTGACGTTGACCACCGTGCCGTCGGGCAGCGTGGTCAGGTAGCCGCAGGGGGCGTGCTCGTACAGCTCCTGCGCGGTGTCGTCCCACGGCAGCGGCAGCTCCTGGCCGGAGTCACGGGTCTCCGGCACGCTCATGTCGCCAGGAACGCCCGGATCGCGGCCACCGTCTCCTCGGGGGCGCTCAGGTTCGGGCAGTGCCCCGTCGCCGTCAGGTGCACGATGCTGCTGCCCGGGATGGCGCGGTGCACGTACTCGCCGACCGGCGTCGGGGCGATCGGGTCGTCGGCGCACTGCAGCACCAGCGACGGCACCGCCACCTGCGCCAGGTCGGCCCGGTTGTCGCCGTAGAACGTGACCCGGGCGAACTGCCGGGCGATCGCCGGATCCGTGCGGCAGAAGCTGTTCGTCAGCTCCTCGCCCAGCTCCGGCCGCTCCGGGTTGCCCATGATCACCGGCGCCATCGCCGACGACCAGCCCAGATAATTGCTGTCCAGCGAGTCGATCAGCTCGTCGACGTCCGCCTTGCCGAACCCGCCCACGTAGTCCGCATCGTCGATGTAGCGCGGCGACGGCCCCACCAGCACCAGCCCCGCGAACCGGCCCGGGTCGCGCACCACCGCGAGCACGCCGATCATGGCGCTCACCGAGTGCCCCACGAACACCACGTCGCGCAGGTCCAGCTCCTCGACGATCTCCAGGACGTCGGTGGCGTACCCGTTCAGCGAGTCGTACTTCTCGGGGTCATAGGCCAACAGATCGGACTTCCCGGCCCCGACGTGGTCGAAGAGCACCACCCGGTGCGACTCCTCGAACGCGGGCGCCACGTACCGCCACATGTTCTGATCGCACCCGAACCCGTGCGCGAAAAGCATCGGCGGACCGTCCGGCGGCCCGCACATGGTGATCGCATTCCGCAACAGCGTGCTCATCCCAGCCGACATTACGTCGCGGCGCGCCCGCTGTCTTCTCCAGGATGCCCGTTCCCGCACCGCACAGTGGACGCACAGTGATCGCGGGGGTGGAATCGCGGTACTAACCTCGCTGGGGTGCGCCCTCCCCGGCGCGGAGAGGAAACCGATGTCCCACCAGGTCGGCGACCCGAACCCGCACGCCGGCACCCCGGCGCCCGGGCCCGACGGCGTCGCCGCTCCGCCCGCCGACCCCCGCCCCACCGGCCCCGACGGGGCCGCCACCGAAAGACGCACAGACATATTCGAACCGTCCACGGCCGGTCCGGCCGCGGACGGCGACGCGGCGGTCGAGAGCGACCCCACGCGGGTCGACGCTGGTGGGGCCGGTTCCGGCCCCACGTGGTCCGAGGCCCCTCGCCCGGCCGCCGGGAACGATGCCACGCGGGTCGAGGCGGGCGGGCCCGGGTCCGACCGCACCCGGGTCGAAGGGACCGCCGCCGACGAGGCGACGCGGGCCGGGGACGCCACGCCCGTCACCGGCAACGGCGACGAGCCCACCGATCCCGGCCTGGCGCGGTGGAGCGGGTCGGCGGTCGTGCCGCCCGCGCAGCCCAAGCGCAGCCGGTGGGCGCGGCTGCGGCGCACCCAGCCGCCCCCGCCGCCGGCCGAGGAGCCGGTGCCCGAGCACCCGCCCGCGGTCGACCCGTGGGCCGGCCAGGACGCCCCGTGGCTCGCCGGCGGGCTGCCGGAAGACGCCGGGTGGACGACCCTGCCGCCCACGGCCGTCGAGCGGCCGGTCGACCTGCCGCCGACGGCGATCGACCGCCCCGGCCGGCCCCGCACGGCCCCCGACGGGCCCGCCGCCTTCCCACCCACCCGCCATGACCTCGCCCCCGGCCACCCACGCGGCCTCCACGACCCGGCCGCCGGCCACCCCCAGACCCGCCAGGACCCGGCCGCCGCGCACCCGCCCACCCGCCACGACCGGGTGCCCGGCTTCCCGCCGGGGGCGGGCCAGCCATCCAGGCCCGCCGCCGACCGCCGGGCCGCCGCTCCCCCACCGCCCCCACCGCCGCGCGGCGCCGGCCACCCGCCGGCGGCGCCGACAGCGTCGGCAAGGGCGCACGGGGCCGCCGCGCAGCCCGGGAGGCGGCCGTTGCCGCCGCCACCGCCGCGCGTACCCACCAGGAAGCCGAACCGGCGCGAGCGCCGGGCCGCCGCGAAGGCGCTGGCCGAGGCGCAGGCCCGGCTGTCGGAGGCGCAGCGGCTCGCGGACCGGCGGCCGCCCGCGCGGCCGGTGGGGCCGCCGCCTCCGCCGCCGCGCAGGCGGCGCCGGTGGGGGCGGCGCTTCGGGGTGTTCTCGCTGGTCAGCCTGCTGTGCTGCTGTGGCGTGCCGGCGTGGTTCGGGTGGCCGGTGGCGCAGCAGTACCCGGCGGACGCGGTGCTGCCGCTGACGTTCAAGGATCTGAGCCTGCGCGACGACGCGGCCGGGCGGCGGACGGCGGACGCCCTCGCCGAGGAGATGCGGCCGCTGGGCGGCGACGAGGCGTTCGCGGGGGTCTACACCGACCGGCGCGGCAAGCGGGTGACGGTGGCGGGGGTGACGGGGCTGCGCTGGCGGCCCGGCACGGACCTGGAGCAGGAGGTCAGCCGGCTCGACGCCGAGTACCGGCTGAGCGGCGTGCAGACGTACGAGACGGGTGAGCAGGGGGCGCACCTGCGGTGCGGGGTGGGCCGGGACGGCGGGGCGGCGGTGGCGGTGTGCGGGTGGGCCGATCATGGCAGCCTGGCCCGGGTGCTGCTGACCCGCCGGTCGCTGGACGAGAGCGCGGAGCTGGTGAATCTGCTGCGCGGCGCGGTGCTCGGCCGCGCATGACCGGGGCGCCGGCGGGCATCCTGGCAGGATGATGCGGCGCTGGCTGTTCGCGGACCAGCTGGGTCCGCACTTCCTCGACGGGCCGCGGCAGCCGGTGCTGCTGGTGGAGTCGAAGGCGGTGTTCCGCCGCCGGCGCTTCCACCGGCAGAAGGCGCACCTGGTGCTGTCGGCACTGCGGCACCGGGCGGCGGAGCTGGGCGACCGGGCGGTGTTCGTGCGGGCCGAGACGTACGGCGAGGCGGTGCGCGGGCTGGGCGAGCCGGTGTCGGTGTGTCATCCGACGTCGCGGCGGGCCCGGGACCTGGCGCACCGGCTGGCCGCGGAGGTGCTGCCGCCGCGCGGCTTCGTGACGGCGCCGGCGGACTTCACGGCGTGGGCGGGCGGGCGGCGCGGGCTGCGGCTGGAGGACTTCTACCGGGACGCGCGCCGCCGGCACGACGTGCTGATGGACGGCGCGGAGCCGGCGGGCGGCACCTGGAACCTGGACCACGACAACCGGCAGCCGCCGCCGCGCGGCGCGGACAAGCTGGCGGTGCCGCCGCCCCCGGCGATCCGCGAGGACGACGTGGACGCGCAGGTGCGCGAGGACCTGGACCGCTGGGCGCGCGACGACGGCATCGAGTTCGTGGGCCGGGACGGGCCGCGGCTGTTCCCGGCCACCCGGCGGGAGGCGCTGGCCCGGCTGCGGCACTTCGTGCGGCACCGGCTGCCGGTGTTCGGCCCGTACGAGGACGCGATGCTGGCCGGCGACCCGTTCATGGCGCACAGCATGCTGTCGGCGCCGATCAACCTGGGTCTGCTGGACCCGCTGGAGGCGGTGCACGCCGCGGAGGACGCGTACCGGTCCGGGGCGGCGCCGCTGGCGAGCGTGGAGGGTTTCGTGCGGCAGCTGATCGGCTGGCGCGACTTCGTCTGGCACCTGTACTGGTACTTCGAACCGGAGTACCGGGGCGAGAACCGGCTGGGCGCCCGGTCGTCGCTGCCGGACTGGTTCGCGAACCTCGACGCCGACCACGTCGACGCGCGCTGCCTGGCGGACGTGCTGGCCGGGGTGCGCGACCGCGGCTGGGTGCACCACATCCCGCGGCTGATGGTGCTGGGCAACTACGCGCTGCAGCGGGGCTGGCGGCCGGACGAGCTGTCGGACTGGTTCCACCGCTGCTTCGTCGACGGCTACGAGTGGGTGATGACGGCGAACGTGATCGGGATGAGCCAGTTCGCCGACGCGGGCCGGATGAGCACGAAGCCGTACGCGGCGGGCGGCGCGTACATCAACCGGATGAGCGACTACTGCGGCGGCTGCCGGTACGACCCGAAGGTGCGCCTGGGCGACCACGCGTGCCCGTACACGGCGGGGTACTGGGCGTTCCTGTCCCGCAACGCCGCCGCGTTCGAGGGCAACCACCGGATGCGCCAGCCGCTGCGCGGCCTGGACCGGCTCGGTGACGTCGACGCGGTGGTGGAGCAGGAGGCCGCCCGCGGCACCCCCTAGGCGGCGGGCGGGGTGGCGCCGCGCGGCGGGGCGTACCGCGGCACGTACTCCTGGCCGGTGAGCTTCTGGATCTCGGCCATCAGCTCGTCGGTGAGTTCGCGCAGGGCGGTGCGGTCGTCGCCGCGGCCGGTGGTCTCGATCGGCTTGCCGAACCGGACGGTGACCTTGCCGGTGAACGGCTTCGGGTACGGCTGGCCGATGGGCTGCACCTTCTCGGTGCCGAGGACGCCGACCGGGATGAGCGGCACCCCGGCGGCGACGGCGAGCCGGGCGGCGCCGGTGCGGCCGCGGTAGAGCCGGCCGTCGGGCGAGCGGGTGCCCTCGGGGTAGACCGCGACCAGGTCGCCGGCCTTGAGCACCGGGACGGCGCCGTCGAACGCGGCCAGCGCAGCCCGCCCGCCGGCCCGCTCGACGGGGATGCAGCCGAGGCCGTGCATGAGCGCGCGGGTGAGCCGGCCGCCGACGCCGGAGCCCTTGAAGTACTCCGACTTGGCCCAGAACGCGATGTGCCGGGGCACGACGGAGCCGAGGAACAGCTCGTCGGCGACGGACAGGTGGTTGCCGGCGAGGATGGCGCCCCCGGTCGCCGGGACGTTCTCCAGGCCCTCGACGGTGGGCCGCCAGCCGAGCTTCATGGTGTTGCCGACGGTCCATTGACCGATCGTGTAGAGCAGCGGCACAGGTCCTCCGGCGTTCCGGTGCATGACGAGGGGGCGGTGTCACCGTAGCGGACACCGCCCCCTCGCACGGAAGTGACGCGGTGGGCGTCACACCGGATCAGACGGCGATGACCGCCACCGTGACCGGCTCGCCCTCGCCGGCCTCGCCGGTGAACCCGGCCACGCCGTCGTCGAAGGTGATCGCCTCGGCGAGCACCTCGCGGGCCACGAAGTCGCGGTGCGCGCGCACCGCGTCGGTGACCGCACCGGACGCGGCGAGCGCCACCGACACCCGGTCGGACACGTCGAGCCCGGCCTCGCGGCGGGCCTGCTGCACGACGCGGACGACGTCGCGGGCGAGGCCCTCGGCGGCCAGCTCGGGCGTGACCGCGGTGTCGAGCACGACGACGCCCTCGCCGCCGGGCAGCGGCGCGGACTGCTCCGGGTCGGCGGCGACGAGCTTCAGCTCGTACTCGCCCTCCTGCAGCGTCACGCCGGCCGCGACCGGGGCGCCGTCCACGAGCGACCAGTCGCCGCTCTTGACGGCCTTGATCACCTGCTGCACCTGGCCGCCGACGCGCGGGCCGAGCGCCCGCGGGACGACGGTGAGCACCTGCCGGCAATAGTCGGCGACGGCGTCGGTGAACACGACCTCCTTCACGTTGACCTCGTCGGCGACCAGGTCGGCGAACGGCCGCAGCGCCGCCGCCCGGTCGGTCGCCACGGTCAGCGTCGACAGCGGCAGCCGGACGCGCAGCGCGCGGGCCTTGCGCAGCGACAGCGCCGCCGAGCAGACGTCGCGGACCGCGTCCATGGACGCCACCAGGTCGTGGTCGGCCGGGTACCCGTCGGCGGACGGCCAGTCGGTGAGGTGCACCGACCGCTCGCCGGTCAGGCCGCGCCAGATCTCCTCCGCGGTGAGCGGCGCGAGCGGCGCCATCACCCGGCAGAGCGTCTCCAGCACGGTGGCGAGGGTGTCGAACGCGTCGGCGTCGCCCGCCCAGAACCGGTCGCGGGACCGGCGCACGTACCAGTTGGTCAGCGCGTCGAGGAACGAGCGCACCGACGCGCACGCGCCCGAGATGTCGTACTCGTCGAGCTGCCGGGTGGTGTCGGCGACCAGCTCGCGCGTCTTGGCCAGCACGTACCGGTCGAGCAGGTGCGCCGAGTCCGTCCGGAACCGGGCGGTGTGGCCGGAGGCGTTGGCGTACAGGCTGAAGAAGTACCAGACGTTCCACAGCGGCAGCAGCACCTGGCGCACGGCGTCGCGGATCGCCGGCTCCGTCACAGGGGCGTCGCCGCCGCGCAGCACCGGCGACGACATCAGCATCCAGCGCATGGCGTCGGAGCCGTGCGAGTCGAACACCCCGTACACGTCGGGGTAGTTGCGCAGGCTCTTGGACATCTTGGCGCCGTCGGCGCCGAGCAGGATGCCGTGGCTGACGCAGTTGCGGAACGCGGGCCGGTCGAACAGCGCCGTGGCCAGCACGTGCATCGTGTAGAACCAGCCGCGGGTCTGCGCGATGTACTCGACGATGAAGTCGCCCGGGTAGTGGTGCTCGAACCAGTCCTTGTTCTCGAACGGGTAGTGCACCTGGGCGAACGGCATCGAGCCCGACTCGAACCAGCAGTCCAGCACCTCCGGCACCCGGCGCATCGTCGACTTCCCGGTCGGGTCGTCCGGGTTGGGCCGGGTCAGCTCGTCGACGAACGGCCGGTGCAGGTCGGTGACGGCCACCCCGAAGTCGCGCTCCAGCTCCGCGAGGGAGCCGTACACGTCGACGCGCGGGTAGTTCGGGTCGTCGGACTTCCACACCGGGATCGGCGAGCCCCAGAACCGGTTCCGGGAGATCGACCAGTCGCGGGCGCCCGCCAGCCACTTGCCGAACGAGCCGTCCTTGACGTGCGCCGGCGTCCAGGTGATCTCCTGGTTCAGCTCGACCATGCGGTCGCGGAACCGGGTGACCGCCACGAACCACGACGACACGGCCTTGTAGACCAGCGGCGTCGAGCAGCGCCAGCAGTGCGGGTACGCGTGCGTGTAGGTGTCCTGCCGCAGCACGACCCCGCGCTCCTTGAGCTCGCGGATCACGCTCTTGTTGACGTCGAAGACCTGCTCACCCTGGTACGGCGGCACCAGCGCGGTGAACCGGGTGTGGTCGTCCACGGTGACGATCGTGGGGATGCCGGCGGCGTTGCAGACGGTCTGGTCGTCCTCGCCGAACGCGGGCGCCAGGTGCACGACCCCGGTGCCGTCCTCGGTGGTGACGAAGTCCGCCCCCAGCACCTGGTACGCGTTGTCGCCCGCGTGCTCGACGAGGAAGTCGTACAGCGGGGTGTAGCGCCGCCCGACCAGCTCGCTGCCGCGCACGGTGCCGACCTGCTCGTAACCCTCCAGCTCCTTGGCGTACGCGCCGACGCGCGCCTCGCCGACGATGTGCTTCTGGCCGTCCTTCTCCAGCACCGCGTACTCGATGTCGGGGCCCACGGCCAGCGCCAGGTTCGACGGCAGCGTCCACGGGGTGGTGGTCCAGACGCCGACCTTCTCGCCCGTGTCCAGCTGGAACCACACCGTCAGGGTGGGGTCCTGCCGGTCGCGGTACACGTCGTCCATGCGCGTCTCGGTGTTGCTCAGCGGCGTCTCGCACCGCCAGCAGTACGCGAGCACCCGGAAGCCCTCGTACACCAGGCCCTTGTCGTGCAGCGTGCGGAACGCCCACATCACCGACTCCATGTAGTCGGTGTCGAGGGTCTTGTAGTCGTTGCCGAAGTCGACCCAGCGCGCCTGCCGGTTGACGTAGCGCTCCCAGTCCTGGGTGTACTTCAGCACCGACGTGCGGCAGGCGTCGTTGAACGCGGCCACGCCCAGCTTGACGATCTCCGCCTTGGTGGTGATGCCGAGCTGCTTCTCCGCCTCCACCTCGGCGGGCAGGCCGTGGCAGTCCCAGCCGAAGCGGCGCTCCACCCGCCGGCCGCGCATCGTCTGGTAGCGCGGCACCAGGTCCTTCACGTACCCGGTGAACAGGTGGCCGTAGTGCGGCAGGCCGTTGGCGAACGGCGGGCCGTCGTAGAAGACGTACTCGTTGCTGCCCTCGTCGCCGGCGGGGCGCTGCTCGACGGACGCCTCGAACGTCTTGTCGGCGGTCCAGTGGTCGAGGACCGCCCGCTCGACGGCGGGCAGGTCGGGGCTCGCCGGGACACCCGACGCGTCGGTGTGCAGGGGGTAGGCCATCGGTGATCGCTTCCGTCGTCGCAGGTCAGGGACACTGCGAGGACGAGCCTCACGGCCCGCGGTACCACCTCGCTTGACGGCCGATCGACCGCCCGCTTCGTTCGCCGGCGTGCTGCGCGGGCCGGTCCCGCCCGGTTCTACTGGGGTTGTCACCCGTTCTTCCGGAGGCTCCCCGGTGATGGCCGGTTCGTCGCCTGCTGGGACAACGATACCGGCCCTCATCGGATTCCCTCACGCGCATTACCGGCCCGGCGCCGCCAGGGTCGTCGACCACAGCGCCCGGCCGGCCCGGTCGCGCAGGTCGACGGTCAGCGCCCCGGACGCGCCGTCGACGTTCACCTCGCCGAAGTGCTGGAACCCGGCCGCCGGGGAGGTGTTCGCGGCGGGCGGGGCGTTGACGAACTCCACCCGCGGGCCGAACGTGGCGTCCATCGCGTTCGGGCCGAACGCGCCCGCGTGCGCCGGACCGGACACGAACTCCCAGAACGGGGTGAAGTCCTGCACCGCCGCCCGGGCCGGGTCGTAGTGGTGGGCGGCCGTGTAGTGCACGTCGGCGGTCAGGAACACGATGCCCGTCACGCCGGCCCGGTGCGCGGCCCGCAGGACCGTGGCGAACTCCAGCTCGCGGCCCTTCGGGGCGCCGGGATCGCCGTTCGCCACGCCCTCCTGGGCGGCCGGGCCGTCCGGCACCACGATGCCCAGCGGCAGGTCCGCGGCGATCACCTTCCACGTCGCCCGGCTGTCGCGCAGCCCGCGGATCAGCCACTCCCGCTGCTGCCGGCCCAGCAGGCCACGGCCGGGGTCGGCGTACACGTTGCCGTCGTTGACGTCCTTGTAGGTGCGCATGTCCAGCACGAACACGTCGAGCCGCGGCCCGTACGACAGCCGCCGGTACAGCGGCGCGCGACCCGTCGGCAGCCACTCGTGGAACGCCTGCCGGGCCCGGGCCGCGAGCACGTCCACCCGCTTCTCCGTGTACCGGTCGTCGGTGAGGATCTCCCCCGGGTACCAGTTATTGGTGACCTCGTGGTCGTCCCACTGGTTCACCTGCGGCACGTGCGCGGCGAAGTCCCGGTACGCCGGGTCGAGCAGGTTGTACGCGTACTGGCCGCGGTACTCGGTGAGCGTCTCGGCCACCTTCGCCTTCTCGGGCGTCACGAGGTTGCGCCACACCCGGCCGTCGGGCAGCGTGACGGTCTCCGGCAGCGGGCCGTCGGCGTACACGGTGTCGCCGCTGTGCAGCAGGAAGTCGGGCCGCCGGGCCCGCATCGCCGCGAAGATGCTCATGCCGCCGAACGCCGGGTCGATGCCCCAGCCCTGCCCGGCGACGTCGCCCGTCCACACGAACCGCACGTCGGCGCGCCGCACCGGCGCGGTGCGCAGCCGGCCGACCACGGGCTCGCTGAGCAGGCCGTGCCGGTCGAGCGACTCCACCCGGACCCGGTAGTACAGGTCCTCGCCGGGCGGCAGGTCGCGCAGCCGCAGCTTGCCGGTCAGGTCGGACGCGGGCGTCACCACGGGGCCGGTGACCACGCGGGCGCGGCGGAAGTCCGGCCGGCGGCTCACCTCGACCCGCAGCCGGCCGGGCCGGTCGGCGCGCGCCCACACCACGGCGGAGTGCGCGGACACGTCACCGCTCTGCACGCCGTGGGTGAGGGCGGGCCGGCCGGCGGGCCGCCACGCGGGCGCCGCCAGCACGCCGTCGGCGGGCAGCGCGGCGGTCAGCAGGCCACCGGCGCCGGCGGTCAGCAGGGTACGACGATCCATCGGGAATCCTCCTCGACTGGGGATGCCCGTCAGGCCTATCGGCCGCAGGTGGCCGTCAGGTCACGCGATGTTGTCGCGCACCCGGCGCCGGACTGGATTTCCGGCGCGCCAGCTCAGCACCGACTGCCCGCCGCCCTCGAAGACGACCAGCCCCGCGCTGGTCACGTCCACCGCGAACGCGTGGTACGGCTCCGACGGCGCCCAGTCGAGCCGCGCCTGCATGACCGCCTCGTACGCCCGCTTCTCCGGCGCCTCCAGGGCCCGCGCCCGCCCGTAGAGCTTCAGGTCGCCGCGCGTGTTCTCCCGGCCCGGCGGCAGGCTGTGCACGGTGAGCCGGGGGTCGCGCTCCAGGTCGAGCGCCTTCGTGGACTGCCAGATCATGCCGATGCACAGGTCGTCGCCGGAGACGTCGCACTCCACGGCGCTGATGCGCGGCGACCCGTCGGCGCGCAGCGTGCCCAGCAGCAGCACGTGCGCGTCGGCGATCCACTCGTCGGCGAGGGTGGCGAGCTCGGGCGCCTGGGCCCGGAACGCGGTCCAGTTCATGACCGGACGCTAGCGCCCGGGTCCGACGTTTCTCAGAGCTCCGGGAACCAGAGCGCGATCTCGCGCTTGGCGCTGTCCGGCGAGTCGGACGCGTGCACCAGGTTCTCCCGGTTCGACAGCGACAGGTCGCCCCGGATCGTGCCGGCGGCCGCCTTGCGCCCGTCGGTGGCGCCGACGATCGACCGCACGACCTCGATCGCCGAGTCGCCCGACAGGATCAGCGCGGCCAGCGGCCCGCCGGTCATGAACGTCTTCAGCGGCGGGTAGAACGCCTTGTCGACGTGCTCCGCGTAGTGCGCGTCGGCCAGCGCGGCGTCCATCGTGCGCACCACCAGCGACTCGATCGTCAGCCCCTTGCGCTCGAACCGCCCGATGATCTCGCCGAGCAGGCCGCGGCGCAGCGCGTCGGGCTTGATGAGGACGAGGGTGCGCTCTGCGGGGCTGTCGGACACGGGTCTGATCCCTTCGGGGTGCGGCCGCTACGCCCGCAGCCTATCGGCAGACGCCGACGTCCGTTCGGCAACCACCGACATGCCGGAAATCGCCCCGGCTACGCCGCTCTTCCGTTCGGTCGTACCGGCGGCCTAGCCTTTGGGTTAATCCCCCCAGGAGGTTCCACTGTGGTGAACCCGAGCCGGCGCTCCATCGCCCCGGTCCGCAAGCTGCTGGCGGCGATCGTCGGCGCGATCGCCGCGTTCGTCATGCTGTTCGGCCTCGGCAACGGCACATGGGCGATCGTCGCGTTCGGCGGCGCCCTGCTCCTGCTCGCGATCGGCCTCGCCATGGTCAACGTGACCCGCCGCGGCGCCCGCGCCTGGGTCGCCGGCACCGCCCACGTGCGCGCCGTCTCCGAACCCCCGGCGGGCGTCGCGTTCGGCCGCGCCGAACTGTCGATCCTGGTCAGCGCCGTCGGCCTGCCCGCCGCCGCGGTCACGGTCCGCGACCCGCGCGTCCCGGTCGCGAAGTGGCCGGACCCGGGCGCCACCCTGCCCGTCCTGGTCGCCATCGACGACATGCGCCGGGTCAGAATCCAGTGGGACGACATCATGACCCACGCGGAGGCGGCCGCCGCCGAGGACGCCGAGCAGTACGCGGAACCGCAGCCCTTCACCGCCGACCAGTACCTGGCCGACACCGAGGTGCACCCGTGGACCACCCAGCGCGACCGCCACCGCTGGGCGGCGTCCGCCGAGGACCAGGACCCGCAGGGCCCGGGCTCGGTCGCGGTCCGCGAGGACACCCCCGGGGGTACGCCGGGCCACTACGTCCTCGAGGGCACGCTGGTGGAGCCGTCCACCACCGAGCCGCCGCCGCTCGCGCCGCACCTGGTCACCGACACCCCACCCCAGCAGCGCCGCCGCCCGACCCCCCGCCCCCGCCCGGACGACACGCCACCGCCGAGCACGGGTCCGATCCCGATGGGCTCCGGCCCGACCTCGGACCCTCCGGCCGACTCCCCCGACGCGCAGGCCGCTGCGGCACCCCCGCCGTCGGACGGTCCCGACGCTCCGCCCGCCGCCGACCGGGACCCCGAGGTGGACCTCCCCCTCGACGACGCCTCCGACACGGACGGCGACGCGCCGGCCCGGGGCCGGACTTCCGCCGCCGCCGCGGCGGGCGCCGCAGCGGGGGCCGCTGCCGGCGGTGTCGCGGGATCGACCCGCGCCGACGACGCCGACTCCCGCCCGCCGCACGACGGCGACGCCGCCCCGACCTCCTCCCCCGCCGCGTCCTCCGCCGATGGCAGGCCCGCCCGCCCGGCAGCCGGTTCCATCCCCACCCAGCACACCCCCGCCTCGGCGGAACCCCCGACGCCCGCACCCCCGACCGCGCCATCCGCCGCGACGACGCCCCGCATCCCGTCGCCCCGCCCGGTGATCCCCGATATTGATGACCCCCGCCCCCCGGTGAAGAACGGCGTCAACGGCACGAACCTGTCCGACCCGGCGAACCGCCGCCCCGCCCCGGACAAGGTCACTGCCACGAACCAGGAACCCCCGCCGGCCGACAACCAGGCCGAACCCGCGCTGTCCGGCACCCGACCCGACGCGCCGACCCAGACGACGGCGGGCGGCCACGCCGACGGGGACGAACCCGAGGACACGGACCCCGACGGACGGGCGTCGGACCCCGCGGCCGCACCCATCACGACGGGTCCCACGACCGCCGGCGCCACGGCCGCCGGGACCGCTGCTGCTGCCGCGGCGGGCGCCGTCGCGGGCGCCGCTGCCGCCGAGGCCACCAGCCCTGCTGACACGACCGCCGGCTCAGCGACCGGCCCCGCCACCGATCCCGCCACCGCTACTCCTGCCGCCGCCGGGCCTACCGCCGCCGGCCCTGCCACTGCGGACACCGACACGGGACCTGCCGCCGCGGACGCTGCCACCGGCTCTACCGCCGGAGGCGATTCCGCCGGCCCTACCGCCACGGACGCCGCCGCCGGCTCTGCGCCCGCTGACAGCACCGCCGGCTCCACCGCCGCGGATAGTGCCACCGGCTCTGCCGCCGCAGACACCACCGCCACTCCTGGCACCGCCACTCCTGGCACCGCCGATACCGCCGCCGGTACCGCCGCAGCGCCTGCCGCCGCGGCCGCCGCCGCTGGTGGGGCGGCCGCCGGTGCCGCCGTGGGAACCGCCGCCGTCCCACCGCCCGGCAGCACCGACGATGCGGACGACGCGGAGGACGACGCCCCGGCGCGGCTCCACGAGCTCATCACCGCGTACCCGAGCGCCCGCCCCGGACCCGCCGGCGCCATTCACGGCATCGGCATGACGGTGCTGGTGACGGACCTCGACCGGTCGCGGAAGTTCTACCGGGACCTGCTCGGCTTCCACGAGATCGACAACGGCCGCGGCAACGCCGTCCTCGCGTCGGGCGACACCCGGCTGGTGCTGCGCACGGTCACCGACGTGTCGGGTGTGCAGGCGCGGCCGGTGCACCTGAACCTCGAGGTGGGCGACGTGCAGGCCATGCACGCGGAACTGGTCGGCAAGGGCGCGCAATTCACGCACGGCCCGCGCATCGTCAACCGCGGCGAGCGGCTGGAGTTGTGGGCCGCCAGCCTGGACGACCCGGACGGCCACAGCGTCGCCATCAGCCAGTGGCGGGCCGTGGACTAGCGCTCAGCCGAGGATGGTGCGCCGCACGTAGGTGGCGTACCCCCACGTGGCGGCGAAGATGACGCCGAGCGCGCCCAGCGACCAGTGCAGGAAGCCGGACAGCAGCAGGCACACCTGCAGCACGGTGCCGGCGTGCCACGCCCACGACCGCTTCATCAGCCCGGACACGACGACCGCCCACACGGCGAGCGCCACGACGACGGCGACCCCGGCGCCGCTGAGCTGACCACCCATGAGCCGGATCGGCTGGATGGCGAGCAGCAGCACCACGGCCTCGATGATCAGGGTGCCCGCCCCGAGTCCCCGCACGGCGGCAGCCGGATTCCGCAACCCGGACGGCTTCCCACCGGTACCGGCGGGCCCGTCGCCGACGTCGTCGGGCGAAGCCACGTCGGGGCCGTCCGGTCCGCCACCGGCGGCCGGCACCGACACGCCGGCGTCCCGATCCCCAGCACCAGGCGCGGAGCCGCCGCCCCGACCCCCGGCACCAGGCGCGGAACCGCCGTCCCGACCTCCGGCGCCAGGCGCCGAGCCGCCACCACGTACGGATTCCCCCGCACGCGGCACCGCACCGCCCACCGAACCCGGAGCAGGCGGCACCGACCCGCTGCCGCGCGCCGGATCGGTGGAGGCGGCGCCGCGGAGCGGTTCGCCGTCGGGGTCGGGGGTCGTCATCGCTTGAGCAGCTTCCGGGCGTCCGCGACCGTGACCACCGACCCGGTCACCACGACGGCCACGCCGGACAGCTCCCCGCCCAGGTCGCCCTCGGCGAGGTTGACGGCCTCCTCGATGGCGTCGGGCATGGTGGCGGCCGTGTGCACGCGGCCCTCGCCGAAGATGTCGACGGCGATCTCCGCCAGCTCGTCGACGGGCATGGCGCGGGCGGAGCTGTTGCGGGTGACGACGAGTTCGTCGGCGACGGGTTCGAGGAGTTCGAGGACGCCGCGCGCGTCCTTGTCGGCCAGCACGGCGACGACCGCCACGAGGTGCCGGAAGGCGAACTCCTCCTCCAGCGCCTGGACGGTGGCGGCCATGCCGTGCGGGTTGTGGGCGCCGTCGAGCAGGATCGTCGGGGCGCTGCGGACGCGTTCGAGCCGGCCGGGGGTGCTGACGTCGGCGAAGCCCTCGCGCACCACCTCGGGGTCGAGCGCGCGGGTGGCGCCGGCGCCGAGGAACGCCTCGACGGCGGCGAGCGCGACCGCCGCGTTCTGCGCCTGGTGGGCGCCGAACAGCGGCAGGAACACGTCCTCGTACACGGCGCCGAGGCCCTGCAGGCTGAGCACCTGGCCGCCGACGGCCTGGGTGCGGCGCATGACGCCGAACTCGCTGCCCTCGCGGGCCAGGGTGCCGCCGACGTCCGCGACGCGTTCCATCAGGGGGCGCAGGGCCTCGTCGGGCTGGGCGGCCGTGATGACCGTGGCTCCCTTGTGGATGATGCCGGCCTTGGCCCAGGCGATCTCCTCGATCGTCTCGCCGAGCCACTCGGTGTGGTCGAGCCCGATCGGGGTGATGACGGCGACGCCGGCCTCGATGACGTTGGTGGCGTCCTCGGCGCCGCCGAGCCCGACCTCGATGACGCCGACGTCGACGGGCGCGTCGGCGAACGCCGAGAACGCCAGCGCGGTGGTCATGTCGAAGTAGGTGAGCGGCTCGGGGAAGCGGGCGTCCACGAGGTCGGCGACGGGCGCGACCTCGCGGTACACGTCGACGAACTTCTCCTCGCTGATCGGCTCGCCGTCGAGGCTGATGCGTTCGCGGACGGTCTCCAGGTGCGGGCTCGTGTACCGGCCGGTGTGCAGCCCGTGGGCCCGCAGCAGGCCGTCGATCATGCGGGCCGTCGACGTCTTGCCGTTGGTGCCGGTCAGGTGGATCGACGGGTACGACCGCTGCGGGGTGCCGAGCGCGTCGAGCAGGGTGCGGATGCGCTCGATCTCGAACACCATCCGGGTGAAGCCGCGCTGTTCCAGCGCGGCGGACACCTCGTCGTACTCGCTCATGACGCCGCCGGCAGGGCGGCGAGGGCGGCCTCGATGCGGGCGAGGTCGGCCTCGGCCGCGGCGAGCCGATCCTTGATCTTCGCGACGACGTGGTCGGGCGCCTTGCCGACGAACGCGTCGTTGCCGAGCTTGCCGCGGCACTGCGCGGCCTCCTTCTCGGCGGCGGCGCGGTCCTTCTCCAGCCGGGCGCGCTCGGCGGCGACGTCGATGGTGCCGCGCGTGTCGAGTTCGACGGTGACCCCGCCCGCGATGGCCAGGCTGGCGCTCGCGGCGAAGTCATCGCCGGCGTCGTCGAGCCGGGCGAGCGAGCGGATCAGCGGCTCGTGGTCGGCGATGCCGACGCCTGGCAGGCCGGCGATCCGCGCGACGACCCGCTGACCGGGGCGCAGGCCCTGGTCGGAACGGAACCGGCGGACCTCGGTGACGACCCGCTGCACGTTCGCCAGCTCGGCCTCGGCGCCGGCGTCGATGCGGGCGCCGTCGACGGCCGGCCACGGGGCGCGCACGACCGTCTCGGCGCCGGTCAGCGCGATCCACAGCTCCTCGGTGACGAACGGGACGACCGGGTGCAGCAGGCGCAGCAGCTGGTCGAGGATGTGGCCGAGCACGCGGCGGGTGCGGTCGGCCGCCTCGCCGCCCGCCGCCAGCATCGGCTTGCTGAGCTCGACGTACCAGTCGCAGACGTCGTCCCACGCGAAGTGGTAGAGCAGGTCGCAGACCTTGCCGAACTCGTAGGAGTCGAACAGGGCGTCGGCCTCGGCAACCACGTGCTGCAGCCGCGACAAGATCCACCGGTCCACCGTGGACAGGTCGGCGGACGCGGGCAGCTCGCCCTCGACGGTGGCGCCGTTCATCAGCGCGAAGCGGGTGGCGTTCCAGAGCTTGTTGCAGAAGTTGCGCGAGCCCTGGCACCACTCCTCGCTGATCGGCACGTCGGAGCCGGGGTTGGCGCCGCGGGCGAGGGTGAACCGGGTGGCGTCGGCGCCGAAGCGCTCGATCCAGTCGAGCGGGTCGACGACGTTGCCGAACGACTTGGACATCTTCTTGCCGTACTGGTCGCGCACCATGCCGTGCAGGGCGACCACGTCGAACGGCTGCTTGCCGTCCATCGCGTACAGGCCGAACATCATCATCCGGGCGACCCAGAAGAAAAGGATGTCGTAGCCGGTGACCAGCACGCTGGTCGGGTAGAACCTCGCCAGGTCGGCGGTCTCGTCGGGCCAGCCGAGCGTCGAGAACGGCCACAGCGCGGACGAGAACCACGTGTCGAGCACGTCGTCGTCCTGGCGCCAGCCCTCGCCGGCGGGCGGCTGCTCGTCGGGCCCGACGCAGACGACCTCGCCGCCCGGCCCGTACCAGACCGGGATGCGGTGGCCCCACCACAGCTGGCGGGAGATGCACCAGTCGTGCATGTTGTCGACCCAGCCGAAGTACCGCTTCGACAGCTCGACGGGCTCGATGGCGACCCGACCGTCGCGCACGGCGTCGCCGGCGGCCTGGGCGAGCGGCCCGGTCTTGACGAACCACTGCAGCGACAGCCGCGGCTCGACGGTCGTCTTGCACCGCGAGCAGTGCCCGACGGAGTGCTGGTAGGGCCGCTTCTCGGCGACGATGCGCCCCTGCTCGCGCAGCGCGGCGACGATGGCGGGCCGGGCCTCGTAGCGGTCGAGGCCCTCGAACGGCCCGGGCACGGTGATGACGGCGCGCTCGTCCATGACGGTGAGGCTGGGCAGCCCGTGCCGTTGGCCGATCTCGAAGTCGTTCGGGTCGTGCGCCGGGGTCACCTTGACGGCGCCGGTGCCGAAGGCGGGGTCGACGTGCTCGTCGGCGACGATCGGGATGCGCCGGCCGGTGAGCGGCAGCTCGACCTCGGTGCCGATGAGGTGCCGGTACCGCTCGTCGTCGGGGTGCACGGCCACCGCGGTGTCGCCGAGCATGGTCTCGGCCCGGGTGGTGGCCACGACGATCGAGTTGTCGCCCTCGCCGTACCGGATCGAGACGAGCTCGCCCTCGTCGTCGGTGTGCTCCACCTCGATGTCGGACAGCGCCGTGAGGCAGCGCGGGCACCAGTTGATGATGCGCTCGGCGCGGTAGATGAGGCCGTCGTCGTACAGCCGCTTGAAGATCGTCTGGACGGCGCGGGACAGGCCCTCGTCCATGGTGAAGCGCTCGCGGCTCCAGGCGACGGAGTCGCCGAGCCGGCGCATCTGGCCGAGGATGGCGCCGCCGGACTCGGCCTTCCACTCCCAGACCCGCTCGACGAACTTCTCCCGGCCCAGGTCGTGGCGGCTGAGGCCCTGCTCGGCCAGCTTGCGCTCCACCACGTTCTGCGTGGCGATGCCGGCGTGGTCCATGCCGGGCAGCCACAGCGTCTCGAAGCCCTGCATGCGCTTACGGCGCACGAGGGCGTCCTGGATGGTGTGGTCGAGGGCGTGGCCCACGTGCAGCGACCCGGTCACGTTCGGCGGGGGGATGACGATGGCGAACGGCGGCCGCTCACTGGCCTCGTCGGCCTCGAAATAGCCGGCCGATACCCAGTGCTCGTACCGTCGCTGCTCAACCTCGCCGGGCTGGTACTGAGCGGACAGGGTCGGGGTACGGCTCTCGCGTGCATCGGTCACCCTGCGAGTCTACGGAGGTGGGACGGCACGCCTGCCATCGCACCGTCCGCCTGTGGATAACCGGGCTATGCTCGCGCGGACGGCTGCCGGAACGGACGGAGCACGATGACGGACCGCACGGGCGAGCACCCCGCACCGACGTCTCCCATCGAGATGGTGATGACCCCCGAGGACCCTGCCGAACCGGACGACACCTCGGACGGGCGCCCGTCGCGGCGCCGGCTCATCGTCCTCGGCTGCCTGGCCGTGGTGGGCTTGGCCGGCGCGGCGGTCCTGGGCACGGCTGGGCTGCGGATCGCCGGCCAGAAGGACGCCACCCTCACGCCCCCGGACCAGGTGGCCGGCTTCCGCCGCGACGACGGCGAGGACGCCCGCACGACGGCCGAGTACCTGCGCAACGCCCTGGCGGCGGAGGCCCAGCTCGACCAGACGGTCGGCGTCATCTACACCGACCCGGCGGACGCGGACCGCAGTGTCCTGCTGGCCGGCGGCACCGCCCTGATCTGGACGCCGGGCGCGGACCTGAACACGGTCTTCGGCCTGCTCAAGGACGACTCCGGTGAGGTCACCGGCGTCACCGATTACCCCGCGGGTGACCTCGGCGGCGACCTGCGCTGCGGCGTGACCGGCGCGGCCGGCGAATCGAGCGGTGTGTGCGGCTGGGCCGACCACGGCAGCCTCGCGCTGGCGCTGTTCCCGGGGCGCACGGCGGCCGAGGCGGCGCCGGTGATGCTGCAGTTCCGCGACGCGATGCAGAAGCGGTCCTGAGCACGCGCACTGCCGGCAGAAAACGAAAGAAGGCCACCCCGTCAGGGGTGGCCTTCTTCG
>NZ_BOOY01000036.1 GCF_016863475.1 Spirilliplanes yamanashiensis | reverse complement strand
TTGATCCCGGCTCCGTTTCCGGAACCCAGTCTCAAGGCGACTGCGTAAACCTAGCTGGTCGATTTCGCCGGCGCAAATCGCGCCCGCCTCGCCCAAAATCCCCGTGCTGACGCCCGCCGTGACCGGCGAGAAGTCGTTTCGGAGAAGTGGCCTCGCAGGCCGACCGGCGATCGCTTCCGCGATCAGCCCGCCCGGATCCCTGCTGGCTTGTCAACCTTACCCGGTCGTTCTCGTGAGCGCAAGTCCCGTTTGCCGGAACATGCTCACCCCGCCCGAGCATCCCTCGTCTCCGCCTGACCGACCGGTTCGACCCGATCTGCCCGGCTTCCCCGTGGGCAGAGGCAAAGTTACGCGGCGCCGCCGCCGGACGCAAATCGACGGAGACCGCTCCGCGGGCCGCATCGCGAGACCGTCCGTGACAGAGTGGGCGGATGTCCCCGACGCCGCCGCTCGCCCAGGACGCCCTCGTGGGCCTGCTCCTGCCGATGTGGCAGGCCGTCATCGGCGGGTTCGTGCTGGTGGCGGTCGTGGCGGCGGTGTTCCGGCTCGCCCAGCGCGGCCCGTCGCGCATGTCGCTGGCCCTGCTGCTGACCGGCGGCGCCATCGTCTGCCTGACCGTGATCGGCGTGATCCTGCAGGATCTCTGAGGCGCGGCTCACACGATCGTGTGCCCGGCCGCACCGCGTCAGAGGCGGCGGTTCGCCAGGCTCGGCACGTCACGGCGGATCCGCGCCAGCCGGTCCAGGTCCAGGTCCGCCACCGCGACGCCCACCTCGTCCGGCAGCTGCGCCACCACGGTGCCCCACGGGTCGATCACCATGCTGCGGCCGAAGCACGTGCGCCCCGGGTCGTGGTCGCCGATCTGGCCGGCCGCCACGACGTAGCACTGGTTCTCGATCGCGCGGGCGCGCAGCAGCACCTCCCAGTGGTCGCGGCCGGTGTGCGCCATGAACGCCGCCGGCACCACCAGCACCCGCGCTCCCCGGACGGCGAGCTGCCGGTACAGCTCGGGGAAGCGCAGGTCGTAGCAGATCGACAGGCCGGTCTCCACGCCGTCGACGGCGGCGATCACGACGTCCGAGCCGGCCGCGACCGTGCGCGACTCCTGGTAGGACACCCGGCCGGGGATCTCCACGTCGTACAGGTGGATCTTGCGGTAGGTCGCGGTCAGCGCGCCGGTGCGGTCGAAGAGCAGGGTCGTGTTGTACGTGTGCTCGTCGTCCGGGCCGGTCTCGTGGAACGAGCCCGCGTGCACCCACATGCCCAGCTCGCGGGCGGCCGCGGCGAAGAAGGCCGCGAACTCGCCGTCGATGCCCTCCGGTTTCGGCGCCTGCGCCGCCGGGCCGAGGAAGTCCACGTACTCGGGCAGGACGGCCAGGTCGGCGCCCGCGGCCGCGGCCCGGTCGAGCAGGCCCCGGGCGACGGCGAGGTTCTCCGCACGGTCCGCGCGGGAGTTCAGCTGGCAGACGGCGACACGCATGCCCCGAGCGTAGAACCCCGGGCCCGCGCTGTCGCCGGGCCCGGACCGGCTACCCACTCCCCCGGCCGGCTCAACCGAGCGCCAGGCCGGGCGGCAGGAGCAGCGCCTCGGCTCCCACCGGGGTGTACCCGGCGGCGAGGAAGGCGCGCAGGCTCGCCGCGTTGCCCGGGGCCACCTGGGCCCACACCGGGCGGCCGTCGCTGGTCAGGTGGCGGGCCGACGCCGCCAGGCGGCGGCCCAGGCCCGTGCCGCGGTGCGCCGGGTCGACCTCGACGGCGGCCTCGTGGCGGCCCGCCAGGCCGCGGCCCAGGATGAGCACGCCGCCGTCGGCCTGGAGGACCTCCACGTCGTCGCGGTAGCGCCGGGCGCGGGCGGCGCGCGGGTGATCGTGGCCGGGCGCCGGGCGGAGCGGCTCCGGCGGGTCGCCCTGCAGCGGGCCCGCCAGCAGCAGGACGTCGACGTTGTTGACCGCGAGGCCCAGCTCCGCCTCCAGCGCCGACAGGAACGGCGGGTTCAGGGGCGCGCCCAGGTCGTCCGACGGCAGGGCCGCGGCCACCCACCGCGGGGTGACGGCGGCGGCCACCACGACGCGGCCGGGGAAGGCGAGGACGGCGGCGCGGTCCGGGCGCGGGGCCGGCAGGACCGTCAGCCAGGGGTCGGCGGGCAGGCGGTCGCCGCGTTCCAGCCGGGCGATCAGGTCGGGCAGGTACGTCACCGCGGCATTGTGCCGCGCCGGTCGTGACCCACGAACCCCGGTCGGGCCGCAAGGTGACCGCGGGATGGTGCCGCGACGGTCGTGACCCACGAACCCCGGTCGGGCCGCAAGGTGACCGCGGGATGGTGCCGCGACGGTCGTGGCCCACGGACCCCGGTCGGGCCGCAAGGTGACCGCGGGATGGTGCCGCGACGGCCGTGGCCCACGAACCCAAGTCGGGCAGGGATGTCACCGCGGCATTGTGCCGCCGTGGTCGTGGACCGCGGACCCGGCAGGGTGCGGGTGGTCGTAGGCGAGCGTTCAGCGCAGCCTGCGGCCGCCCGCGCCCGGTGCGCGCGGGAGCGAGCGGTCCGTCAGTGCGGCGGACGTGCGCAGACGATCGAGGCCGTCAGGCCGACTTCTCCTCGCGGTCGCGGCGCCGGCGGCCGACGAACTCGCGCGGGACGATCGTGGGGTTGACGTTCTCCATGACGACCTCGCGCGTGATGAGCACGCGGGCGGCGTCCGGGTTGCTCGGGACCTCGTACATGACGTTCTGGAGGACTTCCTCCATGATCGCCCGGAGGCCGCGGGCGCCGGTGCCGCGCAGCATCGCCTGGTCGGCGATCGCGTCGAGGGCGCCCTGGTCGAACTCCAGCTCCACGCCGTCCAGCTCGAAAAGCCGCTGGTACTGCTTGAAGAGCGCGTTGCGGGGCTCGGTCAGAATCTTGATGAGCGCCTCGCGGTCGAGGTTGCGCACCGTGGTGATGACCGGCAGACGGCCGATGAACTCGGGGATCAGGCCGAACTTCAGCATGTCCTCCGGCATCACCTTGCCGAAGATGTCGTCGGTGTTGCGCTCCGAGACCGAGCGCAGGTGCGCGCCGAACCCGACGCCGCCCTGGCCCACCCGGGACTCGATGATGCGGTCCAGCCCGGCGAACGCGCCGCCCACGATGAACAGCACGTTCGTCGTGTCGATCTGGATGAACTCCTGGTGGGGGTGCTTGCGGCCGCCCTGCGGCGGCACGTTCGCGACCGTGCCCTCGAGGATCTTCAGCAGCGCCTGCTGCACGCCCTCGCCGGAGACGTCGCGGGTGATCGACGGGTTCTCGCTCTTGCGGGCGATCTTGTCGACCTCGTCGATGTAGACGATGCCCGTCTCGGCGCGCTTCACGTCGTAGTCGGCGGCCTGTATCAACTTGAGCAGGATGTTCTCGACGTCCTCGCCGACGTAGCCCGCCTCCGTCAGCGCCGTCGCGTCGGCGATGGCGAACGGGACGTTCAGCATGCGGGCGAGCGTCTGCGCCAGGTGCGTCTTGCCGCAGCCCGTGGGGCCGATGAGCATGATGTTGCTCTTCGCGACCTCGACGTCACTGCTGGAGCCGGGGGCGCCGGCGGACTCGGCCTGGATGCGCTTGTAGTGGTTGTAGACCGCCACCGACAGCGCGCGCTTGGCCTGGTCCTGGCCCACCACGTAGTTGTCGAGGAAGGCGCAGATCTCCATCGGCTTGGGAAGTTCTTCCCACTTGACCTCGCCGGACTCCGCGAGCTCTTCCTCGATGATCTCGTTGCACAGGTCGATGCACTCGTCGCAGATGTAGACGCCTGGGCCCGCGATGAGCTTCTTGACCTGCTTCTGCGACTTCCCACAGAACGAGCACTTCAGTAGGTCGCCGCCGTCGCCGATCCGTGCCACCTACGTTCTCCCTGCGCTCATCGGCCGGTACGAGACCGGCCCCTGGCTGAGGACGAGGCACCTCGTCGGTGTCCCATCGTCCGAATGCCCCCATTGCTGAGGGCGCACGCTTGACGTTACCCGCTGGGGGGCGGTTTCCCGACCCCCCAAAACGGGCGTGTCAGGAGCCAGCCAGTCTAGCGAGCCCGGCCGGCCCCCGACACCACGCGGTCAGCTCGACGAACTCGCGGCGAGCAGCGTCTTCTTGCGGCTCACCAGCACCGTGTCGACGATGCCGTACTCGTGCGCCTCGGCCGCGGTCATGATCTTGTCGCGGTCGATGTCCTTGCGGACCTTCTCGATCGGCGTGTTCGAGTGCCGCGAGATCATGTCCTCCAGCTGCGTGCGCATGCGGAGGATCTCCCGGGCCTGGATCTCGATGTCCGAACCCTGGCCGTAACCACCCTCGGTGGCCGGCTGGTGGATGATGATCCGGGAGTTCGGCAGCGCCATGCGCTTGCCCGGGGCACCCGCGGCCAGCAGCACCGCCGCCGCGCTCGCCGCCTGGCCCAGGCACACCGTGCTCACGTCCGGGCGGATGTACTGCATCGTGTCGTAGATGGCCGTCATGGCCGTGAACGAGCCGCCCGGCGAGTTGATGTACATCGTGATGTCGCGGTCCGGGTCGGTGCTCTCCAGCGTCAGCAGCTGGGCCATCACGTCGTTCGCCGACGCGTCGTCCACCTGGACGCCGAGGAAGATGATCCGGTCCTCGAACATCTTGTTGTACGGGTTCGACTCCTTCACGCCGTACGACGTGCGCTCGACGAACGAGGGCAGCACGTAGCGGTTGTGCACCGGAGCGAACCCAGGGGGCATGGTCAGGTCAGTCATCGTGCAGCTCCTCAGTTCAGCGTTCCGGCGCCCTCGGGCACCTGCGTGGCGCCCGTGATCACCTTGTCGATGAAGCCGTAGTCCTTGGCCTCCTGCGCCGTGAACCAGCGGTCCCGGTCGGAGTCGGCCTCGATCTGGGCCTGGTCCTGGCCCGTGTGGTGAGCCACCCGCTCCTGGAACATGCGCTTCGTGTAGAGCATCTGCTCCGCCTGGATGGCGATGTCGGACGCGGTGCCACCCATGCCACCGGACGGCTGGTGCATCATGATCCGCGCGTGCGGGAGCGCGTAGCGCTTGCCGGCGGTGCCGGCGCACAGCAGCAGCTGACCCATCGACGCGGCCATGCCCATCGCGACCGTCGAGACGTCGTTGTCGATGAACTGCATCGTGTCGTAGATCGCCATGCCCGAGTAGACCGAGCCACCCGGCGAGTTGATCCAGAGGTTGATGTCGCGCTCGGGGTCCTCCGCGGCCAGCAGCAGCAGCTGCGCGCAGATGCGGTTGGCGACCTGGTCGGTCACCTCGCTGCCCAGGAACACGATGCGCTCACGGAGCAGACGGTTGTAGACCGAGTCGTCGAGGTTGCCACTGAGGGTGTCGCCGCCCCGGGCGAGGGGGGACGCGGGAATGTGCAGATCGGTCATGGCAGCCCTTCGCAGCTTTGTCCGTCGTACGACCGACCCTAGCCGCTGAACGGGGCTTCGACTTCCCGCTCGGGCAGGTGTTCGCTGACAGCGCAGGGGCCGCCGCACGCGCGACGGCCCCTGCGTTTCGTGCCCGTGTCAGTGGTTGTGACCGGCGTGCTCGTCGTCGGCCGCCCGCAGGTCCTCCACGCTCAGCTTGTTGCCCGCCGAGTCCTGCATGTCGATCTGCTCCATCACCCAGGCGAGGGCCTTGCCGCGGCGCACGTCGCCGTACACCGCCGGGGCCGCGCCCGAGCGGACCAGCTGGTCGTAGTACTGCTGCGGCTGCATCTGGGCACGCTGCGCGCGGTGCACGATCTCGTGGCCGAACTCGTCGTCCGACACCTCGATCTCCTGCGCGTCGGCGATCGTGTCCAGCAGCAGCTGGATCTTGATGCCCTGGGTGGCCGCCTCGGCCAGCTCGGCGTCGATCTGCTCCTCGGTCTTGTCCTCCGAGGCCAGGTAGTCCTCCATCGAGGCGCCGATGCGCTGCAGCTGGTCGGCCATCTGCTCCTTGCGGCCCTCGACCTCCTCCTTCACGACGCCCTCCGGCGCCGGGATGTCGGCGGCCTCGACGAGCTGCTCCAGCGCCTTGTCACGGGCCGCGTAGATCTGCTCGACCTTCTTCACCCGGCCCAGCCGCTCACGCAGGTCGTTGCGCAGCTCCTCCAGGGTGTCGAACTCGCTCGCCAGTTGGGCGAAGTCGTCGTCGACCGGCGGGAGCTCCTTCTCCTTGACCGTGCGGACGGTGACCTTCACGTTCGCGTCGCGGCCGGCGAAGTCGCCGCCCACCAGCTGCGTCGTGAACTCGGCGTCCGCGCCCGGCAGCAGGCCCACCAGCACCTCGTCGAGGCCCGGCAGGAGCTGCTTGCTGCCCACCTCGTGCGAGATGTTCGACGCCGAACCGCCCGGCACCTCCTCGCCGTCGACCGTCGCGTTCAGGTCCAGCTGGACGTAGTCGCCGTCCTGCGCCGGCCGGTCGACGCCCTTCAGCGTCGCGAACCGCTCACGCAGACCGTTGACCTGCTCGTCGATCGCCGCGTCGTCGACCTCGACCGCGTCGACCGTCACGCTCACGCCCGACAGGTCCGGGACCGTGATCTCCGGCCGCACGTCCACCTCGGCGGTGAACTTCAGCGGCTGACCGTCCTCGAGCTCGGTGATGTCGACCTCGGGCCGGCCCAGCGTCTTCACGTCGTGCTCCTGCACGGCCGCGAGGATCTGCTGCGGGATGGCCTCCTGGATCGCCTCGTTCAGCACGGCGCCGCGGCCCACGCGCTGGTCGATGACGGCGGCCGGGATCTTGCCGCGACGGAAGCCAGGGATCTGCACCTGCGCGCCGATCTCCCGGTACGCCTTCTGCAGGCTCGGCTTGAGCTCGTCGAACGGCACCTCGATGGCGAGCCGCACCCGAGTCGGGCTCAGAGTCTCGACGGTGCTCTTCACAGGCGTACTCCTATGGATCTCTTCGATGTGTTGGCGTGTGTCGGGGTGGCGGGATTTGAACCCACGGCCCCTCGCTCCCAAAGCGAGTGCGCTACCAAGCTGCGCCACACCCCGGTGGCGCACCGAGTGTATGCGGTGGGGTGCGGGGCGGGCGCACCCGGTGTGGCGGGGGCCGGTACGCTGGGGTGCGCTCCGGCTGTGCCGGGGGTACGCGGGCGTAGCTCAATGGTAGAGCCTCAGTCTTCCAAACTGATTACGCGAGTTCGATTCTCGTCGCCCGCTCCACGTGTGAAGGCGCAGGTCAGTGGCGTGATCGTCGACCTGGGCCTTTCGCCGGTCCGAGCCGCCGGCCCGTCGGTGCCCGGATGGCGAAGATTGTTCGTGACCGCATCGATGAAGCTGACGCGGGTTCGCATGGTGCACCGAGCGACGGTGCTCCCAGCTATCGCGCCTCGTCAGGGAACGTGCACGTCTCCGCCTCGAAGGTCGCCTTGGGCGAGCAGAAGACCCGGGACATCGTCAGGTGGAGGTTGTGGCGGCGCCAGGAGCCCTCCATCGTGAATTCGATGTCGGGCTGACTCTTGACGGTGCGCCCTTCTGTGGTGATCTCGAAGCCGATCAGAATGAGATACGTGGTGTGTTCCTGGCCGGGTCGGACCGTCAGGACGGCTCCCTCGACAGGGCGCGGCTCACCCAGGCGACGTTCCGCGAGCTGATCAGCGATGAGCGGATAGTTGTCGACCGTGTCCATGAGTGCCCTAGCTCCGGGCAACAGTTCGACCACCATCGGCTCACCCAGCTGCCGCACGGTGTCGCCTTCGAGTTCGAAGGAGATGGACCGAAGCGTCACCGGGCCCTTGTAGAGCTGCAGGGTTGTCTGCCCGTCGGTCATCCGCTGGCCGACGTCTCGATGCGTCTTGATGACGACGTCGTTGTGCTCGACGTCGGGCCCTTCGCCGAACTCGGCGCCGGCTGCGACGGGACGGGTCAGAACCCACGCGCCGACCGTCAACGGCAGCGCAGTGGCGGCGAGGAGGGCGACGAGCAGGCGCCGGAAAGGCCGGCGCTTGATGGTGGCCGCTGCTGCGGAGATGGGAATGCTGGCACCTCTGGTAGATCTCTCGGACGCGATGCGCGTCGCAGTTCGGCGCCCATTGTCGTCGTGCACCCTCACAGGGCAGGCTCGGGTGGCGTGAGGGACGACGTCGTCAAGGGTCATCTGCTCGATGAGCTGCGGTTCGCCCGCGGGGCGCTGGTGTGGAAGCTCGACGGGCTGTCCGAGTACGACGTGCGGCGGCCCCTGACCAGCACCGGCACGAATCTGCTCGGGCTGGTCAAGCATGTCGCCACCTGGGAGGCCCGGTACCTCGGCGAGGTGTTCGGCCGCCCGTTTCCCGGGCCGCTGCCGCGGTGGCAGGACGCCGACGGCAGCGACCTGTGGGTCACCCCCGGCGAGACCCGCGAGCAGGTCCTTGACCTGCACCGGCGAGCGGCGGCGCACGCCGAGGCGACGGTCGGGGAACTACCCCTCGATGCGCGGGGGCGGGTGCCGTGGTGGCCGCGGCCCGACGTCGACCTGTTCGCCGTGGTCGTGCACGTGCTCGCGGACACCACGCGGCATGCCGGGCACGCCGACATCCTGCGGGAGCAGCTCGACGGGCGGACCGGCGAGGCGGCCGCTTACGAGCGGCCGGTCGACGCGGCGGAGCGGGAGGCGCGGTGGGCGGCGATCGAGGCGGCCGCGCGGGCGGCGTCCTGAAGGTGTCGATGATCGGGCGGTGGCTCCGTCTCCAGGGCGGGCGCGGCCGGTGGGGCCGCACGACACCGGGGAGGCCGGCATGGCGATCCAGCGGATGGACAACGTTCTCATCGTCGTCGACGACATGGACGCGGTCGTCGCGTTCCTCGTGGAGCTCGGCATGGAGTTGGCGTTTCGCGGGCCCGTCGAGGGGCGGTGGGTGGAGCGGGTCATCGGCATCGATGACGTTCGGCAGGAGGTCGCCATGCTGCGCACCCCCGACGGGCACGGGAAGGTGGAGCTGGCGCGGTTCCACACGCCGGCGGCGATCCGCTCGGAGCCGGTGGACGCGCCGGCGAACACGCTGGGCATCCGCCGCATCATGTTCGCCGTCGACGACGTGGACGACGTGGTCGATCGGCTGCGGGCGCACGGCGCCGAGCTGGTCGGCGAGGTGGCGCAGTACGAGGACGTCTACCGGCTCTGCTACGTGCGCGGGCCCGAGGGGATCATCGTCGGGCTGGCCGAGGAGCTGGGCTGACACCAGCCGCGCCGCCGTCAGTGGCAGTGGGGGTCCGGCCGGGCGCCGACCGGGGACGCGCCGGGGCGGGTCCACTGCGGCACGGGGCGGCCGTCGCGGCGCCAGTGCGTGTACGTGGGGTCCTGCGGCCAGCCCGGCGGGGAGTCCTCCCAGACCTCCTGCCGGCCGTACACCGTCATGTCGAGCAGCCGGTGCGAGGCCATGATGGCCTCGACGCCGCGGCCCGTGGTCTCGTAGGTCAGGTAGAAGCGGCCGCCGCGGCGCAGGTAGCAGGCGATGACGCCGCCGCCGGCGATGGCCGGGTCGTGGACGCCGTGGGTCGAGTACCACGGGTGGGTGTAGCCCATGAACTCGCGGAAGGGCGCCATCTCCTCGTACGGGCCCTCGCCGAGGACGGCGAAGGAGATGCCGCGTGCGCCGAGGTACGCGGCGTCGTGGAAGTCCCAGATGGAGGCGGTGCAGCCCTCGCACTGGTCCTCGAACGGCTTGCCGTCGTGCCACATGTGCTTGTAGACGACGAGCTGGTCGTGGGGCCGAAGGATTGCCGTGCCGACCAGGCGGACGTACGGGGACCTCGGCGACGCGTGCCGCGCCGCCAACGCGCTCGACCTCGTCGGCGACCGGTGGACGCTGATCGTCGTGCGGGAGGTGATCCTCGGGCCCAAGCGGTTCGCCGACCTGCAGGAGGCCGTCCGCGGCATCACCCCGGCCGTGCTCACCGAGCGGCTGCGGCTGCTGCAGGACGCCGGGATCGTCGAGCAGGTCGTGCTGCCCGGCCCCGCCCGCGCCCGGGCGTACGCCGCGACGGAGTGGGGCCGCGGGCTCGGGGGCGTCCTGGAGGCGCTGGGGCGCTGGTACTCCGCCGGGCCCGATCCCGGCACCGCCGGAGGCATGACGCCCGACGCGATGGTGCTGGCCATGCGCACGATGGCTCCCGCCGTACCCGGTGCGGTGCCGGTCCTGGCCCTGCGCCTGTACGACGGGCGCCGGCCCGACCCGCCGGTGCACGACTACCGGGTGTCCGCGGGCGGCGGGCGCCTCGACGTGCGGGCCGGCGCCGCGCCCGGGCCCGCGGCCACCGTCACCGCCGAGGCGACCGCGTGGAGCGCCGTCCTCTTCGACGGTCTGCCGCTCGCGGACGCCGAGCGCGACGGCGCCGTGCGCGTCGAGGGCGACCGCGCCGCCGTCGCGCGGGTCGTCCGGCTGTTCTCGGCGCCGGCCGGGTAGGACGCGGCTCAGCTCCAGGCGCCGCCCTGCCACGTCGTCGACGACCAGCCCTGACCGGACCAGGCGCGGCCCGACCACGCCCGGCCCGACCAGGCGCGGCCCGTCCACGACGACATGCCCGACGGGCCGGCGGCCCAGCCCTCGCCCGTCCAGTCGCGGCCCATCCAGCGGCCGCCGTCCCAGGCCGTACCGGCGGCGCTGGCCCTCGCCCACGCCGTGCTGCTGAACGGCCCGAGGATGTCGTTCTCCCCCGTCAGCACCGCGGCGCCGTCGGCGACGTGGATGCTGCCGCGGGCGGCCTCCAGCGAGCCGCGGCCCGTCGAGGCGGTGAACCTCTGCCGCGCGGCCACCGCGCTGTAGCGGTGCGGGGTGGCCCGGTAATTCTGCCACGCCTGGGCGATGTTGACGCCCCAGATCTTGTCGGCCGCCGGGCCGAGGGAGAACGCCGACCAGTACAGCAGGTGCTTGACCTGGTCCGGGCTCAGGCCCGGGTACGCCTGCAGCAGGTCCGCCACCACGGCGCCGGTGACCGCGGCGGCCTGCGAGCTGCCGCTGCCGACGAAGTAGTCCGCGCCGAGCCGGGCCTGCGGGTACTCCGCGTCGAGCAGCGACCCGGGCGCCCGCAGCGACACGATGGACCGGCCCGGCGCCACGACGTCGATCCGCCGGCCGGCGCCGCCGACGCTGGTGAAGTCGGCCAGCCTGTCGTCCGCCCACGTGGAGGTGCCGCGGTCGTCGTAGCCGCCGACGGCCAGGACGAACGGGTCGCTCGCCGGGTTCAGCAGGCGCGCGCCGTTGCCGTTGTTGCCGCCGGCCGCCACGACCGTGATGCCGGCGCGCCAGGCGTTCTCGACGGCGGCGCTGAGCGGGTCGACCTGGTAGTTCTGCGTGCTGTCCGTGCCGTACGCCAGCACGAGGACCCGGATCGGATTCTTCCGGTCGTCCGCGCGGTGCTCCACCACCCAGTCGACGGCGGCGATCACCTGGGACACGTCCACGGCGCCGTTGGCGGCAGCGACCTTGATGCTGGTCAGCTTCGCGTCCGGCGCCAGGCCGGTGAGCTTCGCGGTGCGCGCCGAGATGATGCCGGCCAGGTGGGTGCCGTGGCCGTAGCCGTCCATGTACCGCTTGCGCGGGTCCTGGCTGTCGAACGACAGGTCGGGCCCGTTGACGACGTTGCCGCCGGTCAGGCCCGGCACGGGCGCCACGCCGGTGTCGATGAGGGCGATGCCGACGCCCTTGCCCGTCAGCGACAGCCCGGCGGGCAGCAGGCCGAAACCGGCGTCGTCGCGGACGTTGTTGACCGTGCGGGCCGTGCCCTCCCACAACCACTGGCCGCCCGAGTCGGCGATCGTCGCCTCCGCGGGCCGGAAGCCGCCGCCGACCGTGCCGGCGGCCGCCACCAGCGACACGGCGAGCAGCCCGGCGCGCAGCGCGGCCCACCGCTGCCGCCCGGACCGCCGGTGTACGCCGGCACCCCGCTTCGCGCTCGTCGCCATGTCGCCTCCGCACCGCTCGTCCGCCGTCCCCGTAGGGAAGGCTGCACGGTCAGTCGGCAGCGACCCCGGGAACGTGAGCCGATCCGCCGGGCGACGTCGGCGGGTCAGTCCTCCGGGTCTCCCGGCCACGGTGGGGCGTCCGAGCAGTACTGCAGGACCACCAGGGCCGTGGGATCGGTGGCCGCGCCGGCGTCGGCGCAGCTGACCGTGCCGGCCGTGACGGCCGTCCACCCGGTGAACCGGCCGCGCACGCCGGGTCCGCACGGCACGACGAAATCCGCCGAGACGGCCTGCGCCACCTCGTAGCGGATGATCTCCGCGGCCGGGCCGGCCGGGTCCGCCGGTGGCGCGGCCGTCCCCGGCCGGGCCGCGGTGGCCAGCACGGTGTCGCCCGTCGCCGCCGACAGGGACGCGGCCAGCCTGGCCCGCCAGGACCGCGGGGCGGCCAGCCCGGCGATCGCCGGGCGGAAGGGCCGCTCCACCATGCGCAGGCGCGCGTGCTCGCTCTCCGGTTGCACCCGGCTGCGGTCGCGGACGATGCGGATCGGCTCCGGCGAGCGGACGGCGGGCGACCAGGCCACCCGGCCGCGGGCCGGGTCGCAGCCGGCCGGCACGGGGACCGTCTCCTGTTCCACCGACTCCGCGTTCGGGTACGGCCGCTCCGTTTCTGCGTCGCGGTGGGCGCAGGACCCGCACAGCAGAACCGCCGCGGCGGCGGCGACGTACTTTGCACCGTTCATGGGCGCATTGTCCCATTTGCGGGCAACCGCGCCCGGCGCCCGTGTGGTCAGCGGCAGGCGATGGCGGGTGGGAGGTTGAGGCAGCAGGCGGCCAGGATCGCGGCCGTGACCGCCAGCGTCGCCCGGGTGGCGACGGCGACGCCGGTGCGGTGCTGCCAGGTGGCCGGCAGGGCCTGCTCCGCCGCGACCGCAAGGATCCAGCCGAGGCTCAGCAGGGGCAGCCCGAGGTCCCAGCGGGGGTCCGCGAAGGCGCTCGCGTTGCCGCTGGCGCCCCAGTTCGGGCAGTCCCGCTGGTCGGTGACCGGGTCGAGCCACCCCAGCAGCAGGGCGAGCAGCGTGCCGCCCACCAGGAGGGCGTGCAGGCCGCCCAGGCGGGTGGGGCGACCGTCGGGCACCGGCACACTCTAGGAGGGCGGCGCCAAGCTGGCGGCCCGGCGGCATGCGGCCCGGCGGCGCCAGGCTCAACCCCACCAGGCCCGGCGATGTCAGGCCGAGGGTGCCGAGCGGCCGCGCAGATGGGTGCCCGAGCGGACCCGGGCGTCCGGCGGACCGGCGAGGGTGAGCAGGGCCGTCGCGGCCGGGTCGAGGTAGGGCAGGTCGCGGTCGTAGCGGCGGATGCGGGTCACGACCAGGTCGACCGGCTCGGCGGTTTCGCGGATCTCGTGCAGCGGGCTGCCGACCCGCAGGCGGCCGCTGATGCAGCGGACGACGACCGGCAGGCCGGCGGGTTCGCGGGGGCGGACCTCGTGCACCTCGAGCTCGACGGCGCCGTCGGGCTCGGCGGGGGCGTCCAGCTGGGCGGGGCCGGTCCGGGGGCTGTGCGCCGACACCCCGCCATCCTGCCCGACCGTTGACATGTGACCAAATGGTCACCTATCTTCGAGCCATGACGGACGACGACCGGGTGTTCAAGGCGCTCGCCGACCCGACCCGTCGCTTCCTGCTCGACCTGCTGTTCGCGCGTGACGGCCGCACGCTCACCGAGCTGGAGTCCGAGCTCGAGATGACCCGCTTCGGGGTCATGAAGCACCTCAAGGTGCTGGAGGAGGCGGCGCTCGTCGTCGCGCGCAAGCGGGGCCGGGAGAAGGTGCACTTCCTCAACCCCGTGCCGATCCGGCTCATCCACGACCGGTGGATCGACAAGTTCACCGAGCAGCACGCGGCGGCTCTCGCCGACCTCAAACGCGAACTCGAGGAGTCCCCATGACCACCACGACCGACGTCACCACGCAGGTCTACCGCGTCTACATCAACGCCCCGGCGCAGAAGATCTGGGACACCATCACCACCCCGGAGTGGAACCGGCGGTACGGCTACGGCGCGCCGCAGTTCTACGAGCTCAAGCCCGGCGGCGCGTACCGCGCGACGGCCAGTGACGCGATGAACGACTACCACCGCGCGCACGGGCTGCCCGAGCTGGACACCATCGGCGACGGCGAGATCCTCGAGTGCGACCCGCCGCGCCGGCTCGTGCAGACCTGGCGGATGCTCATGGACCCCACGACGGCCGCGGAGCCGTTCACCACGCTCACCTACGAGATCGCCGAGGTGCCCGCGCAGCCCGGCGTGCACCGGCTCACCGTCGTCCACGACGTGACCGGCGCGCCCGCCACCGCCGCCCTCACCGGCGGCTCCCTGGAGGACACCGGCGCGGGCGGCGGCTGGCCGTGGGTGCTCAGCGACCTCAAGTCGCTGATCGAGACCGGCAAGGGCTTCACCGCCTGACGGCGGCCCCCGTGGGCTCGGCGGGTCCGGCGGTCACGACCGCCGGGCCCGCAGCACGGCGTCGTGGACGGTGGTGGGCTCGCCGTCGTGGCCGGTCACGTCGCGCGGGCGCGTCTCGGCCGCCTCGACCTGCCACTGGCCCGGGTCGAGCGCCGCCGCCACCTCCTCGGCGGTGAACATCATGTCGGGAAAGTTCATCCGGTGCGCCGAGGTCCGCAGGTCGGACGGGTGGTGGCCGACGATCAGCAGCGTGCCGCCCGGCGCCACCGCCTCGGCGAGCCGGGCGAACAGGGCCCGCCGGTCGTCGCCGGGCAGGTGCATGAACTGCGCCGACACCAGCTGGTACGCCCGCGCCGGCGGCTCCCAGCGCCGCAGGTCGGCCTGCACCCACTCGATCGGGGCGTCGCCCGCGTGCTCGGCCGCCCGGGCCAGCGCCACCGCGGAGAAGTCGACCGCCGTCACCTTCCAGCCGTGCCCGGCCAGCCAGATCGCGTCGGCGCCCTCGCCGCAGCCCACGTCGAGCGCCGCGCCGGGCGGCAGGTCCGCCGCCTCGGTGACGAGCTGCGGGTTCGGGTTGCCGCTCCAGATCCGGGCGGACGCGCCGTAGCGCTCCTCCCAGGAGTCCTGCTCGAACATGCGGGCCACCTCGGCCCGGTACGCCTGCCGGGCCAGCCGGGTGTCCTCGCCGATCAGGTCCATGTTGATCATGCTGCCGGCGGTGAGGCCCGCGGCGGCCGCGGTGATCACCTGCGAGCGCAGGTCCGCGACGTTGCCCGCCACGTACACGCCCGGCACGGCGGTCTGGTGGGTCGGGCCCGCCGGGATCTGCGCGCCGACCGGGTGGTCGCCGAACAGCACGTCCTCCGGCTCCAGGCCCAGCGCGTCGAGCAGCGGCGACCGCGGGCGCACGGTGGTCTGCACGACCAGGGCGTCCAGCTCGACCAGCTCGCCGTCGGCCAGGCGCACCCCGGCGAACGCGCCGTCCACCGTCTCGGCGGACACCACCTCGCCGGCCACCACGGGGATGCCGCGCGCGGCCAGCGCCTCGCGGTCGTCGAGGCTCAGCTCGCCGCCGGTGTGCTGCAGCAGCACGACGTGCTCGCTCCACTGCCGCCACAGCTGCACCCCGTGTGGGGCCAGCGGGCTGGTGGCCAGCACGCCGATGCGGCGGTCGCGCACCTCCCAGCCGTGGCAGTACGGGCAGTGCAGCACCGCCGAGCCCCAGTGCTCGCGCAGGCCCGGCAGGTCGGGCAGCTCGTCGACCACGCCGGTGGTGACCAGCAGCCGGCGGGCCCGCACCGGCCGGCCGTCGACGGTGACGACGAAGCCGTCGCCGTCGGGCGCCGCCGACTCGACGGTGCCGGCGACCAGGTGCGCGCCGTAGCCCTCGACCTCGGCACGGGCGATCGCGAGCAGCTCGGCCGGGGGCGTGCCGTCGCGGGTCAGGAAGTTGTGCACGTGCCCGGCCGGGGCGTTGCGCGGCTCGCCCGCGTCCACCACCAGCACCGAGCGCCGGGCCCGGGCCAGCGCCAGCGCGCCGCTCAGCCCGGCCGCCCCGCCGCCCGCCACCACCACGTCGTAGCTGTCGTCCACCGCGTCCTCCGGTTGCTCTCGTCGTCGGGTCCCACGGTCCCCGCCCGCCGCCCGGACTGACAAGTCTGGTTGCCGAAACGGCAACAACGGCTCAGCCGACGCAGAACTCGTTGCCCTCCGGGTCGGCCAGCGTGACCCAGGTGTGCGGGCCCTGCCGGCCGTCGTGCAGGAACGTGGCGCCGCGCGCCAGCAGCGCCTCGACCAGCGCGGCCGCGTGCTCGCGGCCGGGCCGCAGGTCGAGGTGCAGCCGGTTCTTGCCCGCCTTCGGCTCGGCGACCTGCTGGAACAGCATCCGCCGGCCGGTCTCCGGGTGCACGATCGCCGCGCCCTCGGCCCACACCAGGGCCCCGCGGTAGTGGCGGGTGGCGGACTCGGGCGCGTGCCCCTCGGCGACCATCCGCCGGATGAACTGCTCGTCGGACGGCTCGACCCGCCAGCCCAGCGTCTCGGCCCACCAGTCGGCGAGCGGGTGCGGGTCGGCGGCGTCGACGGTGACCTGGAAGTCGATCGGCATGGGCGCACCCTACGGCGGCCCTCCGACAGCCCGGGCGAAGATCAGCCGATCCCCTCTTTACCAGCACGTATCAACAGTGGACACTCTGCCGAGATCAACCATCGAAGGAGCCCGCTGTGTCCGTACCCACCAGGAAGCTGAACCGGCGCACGGCCCTCTCCCTGGCGGGCGGCGCCGCGCTCGGCGCGGCCGTCGGCCCGGGGTTCGCGGGCGCGGCCCGCGCGGCCGGCCGGCAGCGCGTCGTGATCGTCGGCGGCGGCGTGGCCGGCGTCAGCCTGGCGTGGCTCCTCGACGGCGCGCACGACGTCACGCTCCTGGAAGCCGAGCCGCGCCTGGGCGGGCACGCCCGCACCCTCGACGTGCCCGTCGGCGGCAGGGTCGTGCCGGTGGACGCGGGCGCCCAGTACTTCGGCCCCAAGAGCCACCCGATCTACTGGAAGCTGCTCACCGACGTGCTGAAGGTGCCGACGATCCCGGCGCCGATGAACCTCACCGTCAACCGCTACGGCCGCACCCAGCCCATGCTGGTCTCCCCCGACAACCGGCGCGTGTGGCCGCTGTTCGACCCGCGCTACTGGGGCGCGCTGGTCGCCCTCGCCGCCTTCGTCGAGCAGGGCCGCCAGCTCGAGGCCCGCGACGACTGGACGACCACCGCCGCCGACTTCATCGACCGGCTGCCGCTGCTCGGCTCCGTCCGCGACGAGGTGCTCTACCCGCTGGCCGGGGCAATGTTCGGCTTCTCGGTGCCCGAGGTGAAGCAGATGAGCGCCCGCGCCGTGGTGGCGTTCGTCGTCCGCGGGCTCGGCGACGGCTTCCTGGCCCCGTACGACTACCACAACGCCGCCGGCGGCCTGGGCGCCGTCGTGTCGGCCCTGCACACCGGCCTGACCACGGTCGACACCCGGGTCGGCGCGGCCGCCACCCGGCTGGAGCGCACCGGCGCGACGTGGCGGGTCACCGACGCCACCGGCGCGGCGCACGAGGCCGACCACGTGGTGCTGGCCCTGCCGCCGTACGCCGCCGGGCCGCTGGTCGCCCAGCTCGCGGGCGGGCAGGGCGTCGCCGACGTGTACGCCCGGTTCCGCTACCTGCCGGCCCGCATCGCCATCCACACCGACCCGGCGTTCATGCCGAAGGACCGCGGCGTCTGGTCCGGCTTCAACGTGCTGCACGACGGCCAGTTCTGCGAGCCCACCATGTGGTTCGGCGCGTTCCGCCCCGGCGTCGACGTGTTCAAGAGCTGGGTGTCGCACCGGCGCGAGCAGCCGCGCGACGTGCTGGCCACCATCGACTACCGGCACGCCCACGAGACGCCCGACTACGCGCGGGCGCAGCGGCTGCTCGGCCAGCGGCAGGGCGAGCAGAACCTGTGGTTCGCCGGCACCCACATGACCGACGTCAGCAGCCAGGAGAGCGCCCTCCTCTCGGCCATGCGGGTGGCGGAGAAGCTCGCCCCGGCGTCACCGGCGCTGGCCCGCCTCCGCTGAGCCACGCGGTTTCTCCGGCCGCGGGGGCGATGCGCACCGCGGCGTTCGATCGTTGGATCTTCGAGAGGTGCAGCACCTCACCCGCCGCCGGACCCGCGTCACCGACCTGCCGAGACGCTAAGCAAGACTTAAGTGTCGGCTAACCGGGTGCTGTCGAACCAGGACATAGGGTTCTGCGGCGGGCGCGGATCCCGGTCGGACGAGACGATGTGGACCTCATGCGTAGATCAGCACTGATCAGCGGCGCCGCCGCCGTCGCCGCCCTCGGCGCCACCGTGGCCGCCGCCGCCGGCGCCCTGGCCGGCACGGACCCGGGGTACGAGGCCGAGGCGGCGTCGAACACCCTGCGCGGGTCGGCCCACATCGCCGCCTGCGAGCCCTGCTCCGGCGGGACGCGGGTCGGCGGGGTCGGGCTCACCGGCCGGCTGACGTTCCGCGGGGTGCAGGCCGAGCGGGCCGGCCGGACCGCGGTGCAGATCGTCTACAGCAGCCCGGACGCGCGCACGGCGCTGGTGCGGGCCAACCAGGACGGCCCGGTGCTGCGGCTCGCCTTCCCGGCCACCGGCGACGCGGAGCGCACGGCCACCCTGACCGTCCAGCTGCACCTGCGGGCCGGCGAGAACACGGTGACGTTCGGCAACCCGGCCGGGTCGGCGCCGGACTTCGATCGGCTCGCCCTCGGCGCGTCGGACGGGGCCACCCCGGCCGAGGCGGTGCCGGAGCCGGATCCGGTCACCACGGCCGCCCCGCCGGCGGCGGCCGCGCCCACGGCCACCGCCCCGGTGACCGCGCCGCCCACCACGGCGACGCCCGCGCCGTCGACGACACCGGCCTCGGCGCCGGCGAGCGCGCCCGCGCCGGCCACCTCGCCCACCGCCACCCTCCCGGCGACCGCCCCACCGGACGCGGCGCCGCCCGGCCAGCCCGCCGCGGCCGTGCCGCCGGCCGAGTCGGGGCCGTTCGCGTCTGAGGAGGCCGAGGTCACCCGCCTGGTCAACGAGGAGCGCGAGCGGGCCGGCCTCGACCCGGTCACCGCGGAGCGGCGGCTGACCACCGCCGCCCGGCAGCACTCGCAGGACATGGCCCGGCGGGACTACTTCAGCCACACCAGCCGCAACGGCACCACCTTCGGCGAGCGGATCACCCGCAACGGCTACCGCTGGCGCGCCGCCGCCGAGAACATCGCCAAGGGACAGGAGAGCCCGGCCGAGGTGATGACCAGCTGGATGAACAGCCCCGGGCACCGGGCCAACATCCTCAACGAGGACCTCGAGGAGATCGGCGTGGGCGTGGCCCGCGACGCCGACGGCCGCCTGGTGTGGACGCAGGACTTCGGCACGCAGTTCTAACCTCCGCGCGCGGCGCTGTCCCCGTCGCGCGCACCCGCGGCGCCGGTCCCGCCGCCCGTCAGCTCACGTAGCGGCGGGCCCGGGACCGGCGCTGCGCCTCGTCCAGGGGCCGCAGCCGGGCCTCGACCGCGGCCGGCCGAGGGCGGCGCTCGGCCAGCACCCACGGCAGCCCGCGCACCGCGTCGCACGCCCCCAGCAGCGTGACCCGGTCGCGCGGCACCGTGCGGGCCAGGAACGCGGTGCGGCGCACGGCGGCGGGCCACGGCCGGCGCAGCCAGGTGAACCACAGGGTGTTGCGGATGCCGTGCCGGCGGCGCAGGTGCGGGTCGCGCAGCGGCGACGGCCGGTGCCGCACGGTCAGGTCCGTCAAATAGCACAGCTCCCACCCGGCGACCAGCAGGTCGGTGGCGAGCAGTTCCTCCTCGCCGCCCAGCCACAGCCGCGGGCTGAAGCCGCCGGCCTCCTTGAACGCGTCGCGGCGCAGCACGGACGCGCCGGCCAGGAAGCTGCCCAGCGCCGGGCCCGGCAGCCACGCCGGGCCCGGCACCGGCGAGTCGCGCAGCTCGGCGACGATCGGATCGTCCACCCCGGACGGCTCCACGACGATCCGGGCGGTCACGACGGCCAGGCGCGGGCACGCGTCGAGGGCGTCCGCCGCGCGGGACAGCGAGCCGGGGTCCCACGCGGTGTCGTCGTCGCAGAACGCCACGTACGGGGTGTGCAGGCGTTCCACGCCGACGTTGCGGCCCACGGCGCCGAGGTTGCGCGGCAGCGCCACCACCTCGACGCCCGGGTACCGGGCGGCGACGGCGGCCGCGGTGCCGTCGGCGGAGCCGTTGTCGACGAGCACGACGTGCGGGCGTTCGGGCAGGGCGAGCAGCCGCCCGACGCAGGCGAGCGCCTCGGCCCGCCGGTTGTGGGTGATGACGACGACGCCGGTCCGGTGATCGGTCACGGGGCCCCGGCTACCCGCCCGCGCCCCGATCATGACGTCACGAACGAAGGATTACGCAGCGCACCTGCGGGAACGCTGCCGGTATGACTCAGGATCAGACCTCGCAGCAGGACCCGCAGGAGCAGTACCCCGGAACCGACTCCCACGGCGCCGAGCAGATCGCCCACCCGGGCCTCACCGGCGACATGCAGACGAAGCCCGACCACGGCGAGGAGACCTACCGCGGCAGCGGCAAGCTCACCGGCAAGCGGGCCGTCATCACCGGCGGCGACTCCGGCATCGGCCGGGCGGTGGCGATCGCGTTCGCCCGCGAGGGCGCCGACGTGCTGATCAGCTACCTGCCGGACGAGGAGGAGGACGCCCAGGAGACCGTCCAGCTCATCGAGAAGGCCGGCCGCCGGGCCGTCACCGTGCCCGGCGACATCCGCGACGAGCAGCACTGCGCGGCGATCATCGAGCGGTGCGTGGCGGAGCTGGGCGGCATCGACGTCCTCGTCAACAACGCCGCGTACCAGATGGCCCAGCCGGGCGGCATCGCCGACATCACCACCGAGCAGTTCGACCGGGTGATGAAGACCAACCTGTACGCCATGTTCTGGCTGTGCAAGGCCGCGGTGCCGCACATGGCCGACGGCTCGACGATCATCAACACGTCGTCGGTGCAGGCGTACCAGTCGTCGGCGCCGCTGCTCGACTACGCCACCACCAAGGGCGGCATCGTGGCGTTCACCAAGGCGCTGTCGCAGGAGCTGGCGGACAAGGGCATCCGGGTCAACTCCGTGGCGCCGGGCCCGATCTGGACGCCGCTCATCCCGGCGACCATGCCGGAGAAGAAGGTGGACTCGTTCGGCGGCGACGTGCCGCTGGGCCGCGCCGGGCAGCCGGCCGAGCTGGCGCCCGCGTACGTGTACTTCGCGTCGCAGGAGTCCAGCTACGTCACCGGTGAGGTGCTGGGCGTCACCGGCGGCAAGCCGGTCAGCTAGACGAACAGGTCCTTGACCCAGCCGTAGGCGTCCATCACCCAGCCGGTCTGGCGCAGGTAGGCCAGGCCGACGCCGACGAGGAACACCGCGGCGACCAGGTGGGCGCCGCGGGCGGTGCGCCGGGGGCGGCCGAGGCGGCGCTCGATGAGCAGCCGGCCGAGCAGCCGGGCGAGGGCGAAGATGCCGGCCGCCACGGCGAGGATGAGGACGAAGACAACCAGCGGGGACAGCAGGTTGCCGCCGCCGGAGATGGCCCAGATGCCCCAGCCGACGAAGGCGAAGACGGCGGCGGCGAAGCTCCACTCGCCGCCCTTGCGCAGCTGCCGCAGGTGCCAGCCCACCGGGCGCCGCACCTGCGGCGGCTCCGCGTCGGGCCACCCGGTGCCGACGGGCTGGTGCTCGGCGGTGAACGACTCCGTCTTCGGCATGGCCGGCTTGACGTGGGCGACGCCGCGCGAGAACGGCTGCTGCGGCCCGGGGGCGGGCGCCCCGGAGGTGGGGGCCGCGGACGGGGCGGGCGGGTGCGCCCACGGGTCCTGCGGCGGAAGGTCGACCGTCCGGTCCCACGGCTGCGCTCGGTCCGGCATGGCGATCCCCTCCCCTGCGACGGCGCGGCAGTCACCGTCTCCCCCGTCGAGAGTAGCGAGCGCGCAAACCGGTCGCCGCCGCGCGCGCCGTCGGATAGACAGGCGTGATGACCGACGAGGCCCCGGCCCTGCGGGCCGGCACCCGCGACGACTGGCCGGCGGCGCACCGGCTGCTGTTCGGCGCGTTCCACCACGCCGCCGACGACGAGCTGACGCGCATCGAGGGCGGCGTCGTCGAGCCGTGCTGCGGGCGATGATGGAGCGGCAGCTGCGCGAGGTGCGCGACGCCGGCCGCGAGCCGGTCGCGGTGCTGTGGGCCAGCGAGAGCCCGATCTACCCGCGGTTCGGCTACGGGCCGGCCGCCCAGCAGCTCGTCCTCGACCTGCGCACCCGCGAGGTCCGCGTCACGGCGCCGCCGTCGGGCGCCGTCCGGCTGGTCGACCCCGCCGCCTCCTGGCGGACCTTCGCCGAGGTGTACGACCGGGAGCGCCCGCACCGCACCGGCTGGTCGAGCCGCGACGAACGCTGGTGGGCCTTCGTGCTGGCCGACCCGCCGCAGCGGCGCGACGGGGCGACCGAGTGGCGCGCCGCCGTCGTGGACGGCCCGGACGGCCCGGCCGGGTACGCGCTGTGGCGCACAAAGGGCGTGTGGACGCCGGCCGGGCCCGAGGGCCGGGTGCTGGTGCGCGAGGTCGTGGCGGCGGACCCGGGGGCGTACGCGGCGCTGTGGCGGCTGCTGTTCGACATCGACCTGACCCGCGAGCTGACCGCCGAGCCTGTGGGTGCGGCTTGTCGACGTGCCGGCGGCGCTGGCCGCCCGCCGCTACCGCACCCGGTCGACGTGGTGCTCGACGTGACCGACCCGCTGCCGGCCGTCAACACGGGCCGCTGACGGCTCACCGGCGGCCCGGACGGCGCCACCTGCACGGCCACGGACGCCCCGGCCGACGTGGCGTGCCCCGTGGTCGACCTGGGGTCGGCGTACCTGGGCGGGGTGTCGCTGGGCGCGCTGGCCCGGGCGGGCCGGGTGCGTGAGCTGACGCCCGGGGCGCTCGGCGCGGCGGCCACGGCGTTCGGCTGGCACCGGCTGCCCGCCGCCACGGAGGTGTTCTGAGCGCCGCGCGGGTACCGTCGGCGGATGGCCGCCTACGAACGGCGGCGCCGGCGGGTCCGCCCGGCGCCCGACACCCCCGCCGTCGACCGCCTCGACGAGCCGGGACACGAGCCGGGACACGAGCCGGGACACGAGCCGGGGCAGGAGCCGGACGCGGCGCCGGCGCCGGATGCCACCCCGGCGGCCGAGGTCGCGCCGGTGCCCGCGCCGCCGCGGCCCGCGCCGACGCCCGCGACCGCCATGCCGCCGATCGCGCCGACCTCGCCCGCCTCGCCGGCGGGCCCGGCCCGGCCGCTGTCGCCCGCCGCGGTGCGGCCCACCTCCCCCGCCGTCCGCGCCGCCGGCGACGAGCCGCACGGCGAGCGCGGGCTGCGCGGCCTCGTGGGTTCCGGATCGTCGCAGGTCAGCGTGGGGGCGGCGCTGCGGGCGCGCGACGCCGCCCGGCCGACCGACGAGCACCTGGCCGAGGCCGAGGCGCACCTCGTGATCGTCCGGCGGAACTGGGTGCCGCGCGAGGACCTGCCCCGCCGCTAGGCCTGCGGCAGCTCGGGCAGCTCGGGCAGCTCGCGGGTGCGCTCGTAGTCGGCGAGCTGGGCGATGCGCCGGGCGTGCCGCGGGTTGCCGCTGAACGGCGTGCTCAGGAACGCCTCCGCCATCGCGGTGGCCTCGTCGAGGGTGTGCTGGCGGGCGCCGATGCTGAGCACGTTGGAGTCGTTGTGCTCCCGGGCCAGCTGGGCGATCTCGACCTTCCAGGCCAGCGCGGAGCGCACCCCGGCGATCTTGTTGGCGGCGATCTGCTCGCCGTTGCCCGAGCCGCCGATGACGATGCCGAGGCTGCCCGGGTCGTCGACGACCTGCTGCCCGGTGCGCAGGCAGAACGGCGGGTAGTCGTCCTCCGGGTCGAAGGCGTGCGGGCCGACGTCGACCACGTCGTACCCCTGCTTGGCCAGGTGGTTGACCAGGTGCACCTTGAGCTCGTATCCGGCGTGGTCGGATCCCAGGTAGACGCGCATACCGGCAGTCTCGCAGGTCGCCCGTCAGAACAGCAGCGCGGCCCGCAACGTCATGGCGACCTGGTCGGCGGCGGCGCGGGCCGCGTCGTAGAGAGCCAGCTTGCGGGCGAAGCCGTGGTTGACGCCCTGGTAGCGGACGTGCACCACCGGGACACCGGCGGCGAGCAGCGCGTCGGCGTACTCCTCGTTCTCGTCGCGCAGCACGTCGTACTCGGCGCTGATCATCAGCGTGGGCGGCATCCCGGCCAGGTCGGCCGCCAGCGGCGCCACGTCGGGGGTGAACCGGTCGGCGGCGTGCGGCGCGAACGTCTGCCACGCCAGCGAGGTCGACTCCCGGTCGATGCCGTACTCGCCGAGGGTCTCGTGCGACTCCGACGACGTCAGCGGGTCGATCGTCGGGTAGATGAGCACCTGGTGGTCGAGCGGGGTCGCCTGGTCGCGCTGGCGGCGGGCGGTGACCGTGGCGAGGTGGCCGCCCGCGCTGTCCCCGCCGATCGCCAGGCGCGACGGGTCGACGCCGAGGTCGCGGCCCTCGCGCCGCAGGTACGCCAGCGCGGCCGCCACGTCGTCCAGGGCGGCCGGGAACGGGTGCTCGGGGGCGAGCCGGTAGCCCACGGACAGCACGGCGCAGCCGGACCGGTCGGCGACCCGGCGGCAGAGCCGGTCGTGGGTGGCGATGCTGCCGAACGTCCAGCCGCCGCCGTGCACGTACACGAACACCGGGGCGTCGGCGCGGGTGGCGTACAGCCGGCACGGCACCCCGTCGGCGTCCACGTCGACGACCACCGGCAGCGGCAGCTCCGGCCCGCACTCGGCGTCGACCGCCGCCTCCATCGCCGCGCGCAGCGCCGCCAGCTGCACCGCCGGGTCGGCGGCGAGCTGGTCGGCGGTGGGCCGCCGCCGCACGGCGAGCGCGGCGGCGACCTGCGGGTGCAGCACGGTCAGCCCAGCTCGGCCAGGACCAGCCCGCCGCGCGCCTTCGGGGTGAACCAGGTGCTCTTGCGGGGCAGCTTGTGCCGCTCGAGGTTGACGGTGACGAAGTCGTCGACCGTGACCGGGGCGATGAGCACGGCCAGCTCGGCGCGGCCGGCGTCGACCTCGCCGCGCAGCCACCCGGCCGGGTAGTCGCCGCCGATGTAGGAGATGCGCTTGTCGCCCGGGTCGAGGCCCAGGGCGTCGCGCAGCAGCACCCGCTCGACGAGGGCGTGGTCGAGGTTCTCCACGGCGGGGACGCCGTCGGCCGCCGGCAGGGTGACCTCGTAGGAGTGGTGCTCGGCGTACAGCTGGACGGTGCCGCCGCGGGCCGGCACCTCGGCCGGGTCGGCGCGCTCCTGGATGATCGCGCCGGCGTCGGTGAGCCGCTGCAGCAGCTCGTCCAGCGGCACGGTCAGCTCGCTGACCAGGCGGTTGTAGGGCTGGATGGACACCGACGCGGGCGTGGTGACCACGGCGAGGAAGCGCGGCAGGTCGCCCGTCTGGGCGGCCAGGCTGCGGTGGTTGCCGTCGGCCACGACCAGCTCGCCGCCGCCGGCGAGCGCGGTCAGCTCGTCCTGCAGCGGGCCGGCGGGCACCACCCAGAGGGCGTGCGTGCGGCCGGTCTGGTCGACGTCGGTGGCGGCGGGCGCCCCGGCGGCCTCGGTGGCGGCGGCCAGGGCGGCGTGCAGCTCGTCGCCGCGGCCGGTCTGCAGCAGCAGCACCGGCGACAGCAGCGACCCGACGGCCTCGGCCAGGGCGACGCGCTCGCGCACCTTGGCGATGAACACGTCCTCGTTGCGGATGACCAGGCCCGGCTCGTCGGCGCTGGTGGAGATCTGGTCGGTGTCGACCATGCACCACAGCCCGTACGCGGCGGGCTCGCCCGGCGCGGTGATCCGGTACAGCACCACGACGCTCTCGGCGGGCGCGTAGCTGCCGGCGGTGCGGGCCTCGGCGAGGCGGGCGGCCGCGGCGGGCAGGCTGTCGAGGAACGTGTGGCCCAGGCTCTCCGGGGCCTTGTGGGGCATCTCGACCGCCAGCGCGCTGCGCGGGTTCGCCGCGATGATCGCGGTGATCTCCGCGTCGTCGGCGAACTCGTCGTAGTTCTGCGCGCCGGTGCCGCCAGTGGTGATCCAGGCCCGGTTGATCGGGTGCACGACCGTCATGCGGTCAAGCTACCGGCGCGGGTGCCTGTGACGGCGCACACCCCGGCCGATCAGCTCGCCCGGCGGCGGTGCCGGCCGGCCGACGCCGTCTCGGGCGCCGACTCGGGGACGGCGGTGCGGTACAGCAGCAGCTCGACGCGCGGCGGCCGGACCCGCGGCGGGGCGGCCGGGCCGGCCGTCACGGTGACCGGCGGGGCGACCATCGCGGCCACCTCCGCCGGCAGGTCCGGCGCGGTGGTGTCGACGGCGAAGGCGAACGTGTCGGCGTAGGCGTGCATCGGCGTTCCTCCCGTGCGGGTGACACCGGGCCAACGAGCCCGGTGTGGCCTGGGTCACGCCCGCGGCCCGGCGTCCCGCACGGGAGGTGCGACGCCCGGTCAGTCGAAGATCGGGCCCAGCTCGCGGCTGCGCTTCAGCTCGTAGAACCCGGGGGTGGCCGCGACCAGCAGGACGCCGTCCCACAGCCGGCCCGCCGACTCGCCCTTGGGGGCAGGCGTGACCACCGGGCCGAAGAAGGCGACCGTGCCCGCGCCGTCGGGGCCGGGCGCGTGGATGACCGGGGTGCCCACGTCGGTGCCGACGGGCTTCATGCCGGCGTCGTGGCTGGCGCGCAGGGCGGCGTCCCAGGCGTCGCTGGTGGCCGCGTCGGCAAGCGCCGGGTCGGCGCCCACCTCGGTCAGCGCCTCGCGGTACAGCTGCGGGCCCAGCTCGTACCTGCCCAGGTGGATGCGGGTGCCGAGCGCGGTGTAGAGGTCGCGCAGCACCTGCGGCCCAACCGCCTCGGCGGCGGCGATGCACACGCGCACCGGGCCCCAGCCCTTCGCCATCAGGTCGCGGTACTCCTCGGGCAGCTCACGGCCCTCGTTGAGCACGGACAGGCTCATCACGTTGAACCGGACGTCGAGCGGGCGGACCTGCTCGACCTCCAGCAGCCAGCGCGAGGTCATCCACGCCCAGGGGCAGATGGGGTCGAACCACATGTCGACGGTGCCGCGTTCGGTCACGTCTCGTCCTTCCACGAAGGCTGTATGTGCCCTCGATCCTGCCCCGCAATCGTCACGGCGGCAGGTGACCTGGACCACGTACCGCACTCCCGCGGTCGGCATGGAAAACTGCGGAGCAGGCGCGCACGTCACCGAGGTCGTGCGCGGCGCGTGGATGGGGAGTGTGAACGTGGCCGGAGTGCGCAACCTGACCCAGGTCGAGGCGGCCGAGCGGGCCCGCCTGCTCGACGTGGCGAGTTACGACATCGCCCTGGACCTGACGGACGGCTCAGGAGGCGCGGGCGAGGGCACCTTCCGGTCCGTCACCCGCATCGAGTTCGCCTGCGCGGAGCCGGGCGCCTCGACGTTCATCGAGCTGGCGGCCGCGTCCGTGCGCTCCGCCACCCTCAACGGCGAGCCCGTCGACCTGGGCGGCTGGTCCGCCGAGGCGGGCCTCACGCTGACCGGCCTGGCCGAGCGCAACACGCTCGTCGTCGACGCCGACTTCGCCTACTCGGCCAGCGGCCAGGGCCTGCACCGCAGCGTCGACCCGGTCGACGGGGAGGTCTACCTCTACAGCCAGTTCGAGACCGCCGACGCCCAGCGGGTGTACGCGTGCTTCGACCAGCCCGACCTCAAAAGCGTCTACACGTGGCACGCCCAGGTGCCGGCGCACTGGAAGGTCATCAGCAACATGCCGGTGGAGCGCCGCGACGACACCGGCGTGCACTTCGCCACCAGCGCCCGGATGAGCACCTACATCACCGCGCTGTGCGCCGGGCCGTACCACGAGGTGCGCGACAGCCACGACGGCATCGAGCTGGGCCTGTACTGCCGCGAGTCGATGAAGCAGCACCTCGACGCCGACGACCTGCTGCTCATCACCAAGCAGGGCTTCGACTTCTTCCACGAGCAGTTCGGCGTGCGCTACCCGCTGCCGAAGTACGACCAGCTCTGGGTGCCCGACTTCAACGCGGGCGCGATGGAGAACTTCGGCTGCGTCGTGCACGCCGAGGCGCACTACATCTTCCGCTCGCAGGTCACCGACTTCGAGTACGAGCAGCGCGCCAACACGATCCTGCACGAGATGGCGCACATGTGGTTCGGCGACCTGGTCACCATGCGCTGGTGGAACGACCTGTGGCTGAACGAGTCGTTCGCCGAGTGGGCCAGCCACTGGTGCAACACGCACGCCACCCGCTTCTCCGACGCGTGGACGACGTTCCTGTCCGTGCGCAAGAACTGGGGCTACCGCCAGGACCAGCTCTCCTCGACCCACCCGGTCTACACGGAGATGCCCGACCTGGAGGCGGTCGAGGTCAACTTCGACGGCATCACGTACGCCAAGGGCGCCAGCGTGCTCAAGCAGCTCGTCGCGTACGTCGGGCTGGAGCCGTTCGTGGCGGGCCTGCGCTCGTACTTCACCAAGCACCAGTTCGCCAACGCCACGTTCGACGACCTGCTCACCGAGCTGGAGGTCGCGTCGGGCCGCGAGCTGCGCAAGTTCGCCGCGCAGTGGCTGGAGACCGCGCAGGTCAACACGCTGCGCCCCGAGGTGTCGGTGGCCGCCGACGGCACGTACTCCTCGGTGGTGGTGCGCCAGGAGGCCGCGCCGGACTACCCGACCCTGCGCACCCACCGCATCGGCGTCGGCCTGTACGACCTGCACGACGGCCGGCTCGTGCGCCGGGACCGGCTGGAGATCGACGTGGCCGGCGAGCGCACCGAGATCACCCAGCTGGCGGGCGTGCGGGCCCCCGACGTGCTGCTGCTCAACGACGACGACCTGACCTACGCGAAGCTGCGCCTCGACGAGCGCTCCATGGCCACCGTCGTGCAGCACATCGCCGGGTTCGAGTCGTCGCTGCCGCGGGCGCTGTGCTGGGCCGCCGCCTGGGACATGGTGCGCGACGCCGAGCTGGCCGCCCGCGACTACGTGGCGCTGGTGCTGGCCGGGCTGCCCGCCGAGCGCGACATCAACCTGGTCACGCAGACGCTGCGGCAGGCCGGGGCGACGCTCACCTCGTACGCGGACCCGGCGTGGGCGCCGACCGGCTGGGCCGAGCTGGCCCGCACGACGCGCGCCGCGCTGCTGGCCGCCGAGCCGGGCAGCGGCTTCCAGCTGGCCTGGGCGCGGGCGTACGCGTCGGCGGCCCGCAGCGACGAGCACCTGGCGGAACTGCGCGGCTGGCTGGCCGGCGAGGGCGTCCCGGCGGGCCTGACGATCGACACCGAGCTGCGCTGGGGGCTGGTCCAGTCGCTGACCGCGAAGGGCGCGGCGGGGCCGGACGAGATCGAGGCGGAGCTGGCGGGCGACCGCACGGCCAGCGGGGAGCGCGAGGCGGCGCTGGCCCGCGCGCTGGTGCCGACGGCCGACAACAAGGCGTCGGTGTGGGAGCGGCTGACCGGCCCGGACGCGCTGCCGAACTGGCTGCACCGGGCGCTGCTGCAGGGCTTCCAGCACCCGGCGCAGGTCGAGCTGACGGCGCCGTACGCGGCGCGGTTCTTCGCCGACGTGGCCGGCGTGTGGGCGCGGCGCGACAGCGAGCCGGCGCAGGAGTTCGTGATGCTGGCCTACCCGGCGTACCAGGTGACCGACGAGACGGTGGCGGCCACCGACGCGTGGCTGGCGCAGGACGGGCACCCCGCCCCGCTGCGCCGGCTGGTCGCCGAGGGCCGCGACGGCGTGGTGCGGGCGCTGCGGGCGCGGCAGCGGGACGCCGCGTCGAACTGATCGGTTCCGTTGTCCGGGAAACGCGCCGGAAACAACGCAGGGTCAGTACGCTGTTACTCCCCGGCGTTGGAGGTACCGCGATGGTGACTGGGCAGGACACGCTGCTGCGCTGGACCGCGCCCGACGGTCCCTGGCGCGAGCCCGACCTGCACCTGTTCCCCCAGGACGGCCACCGCTACGAGATCATCGACGGCGCCCTGCACGTGACGCCGCCGCTGGACGCCCTGCACGAGCGCATCGTGTACGGGCTCATCACCGCGCTGCGCTCCGCGGCGCCCGCCGGCTGGTGGGCGTGCACGCGGCTCGGCGTGCAGATCGGCGAGAGCCACGTGGTGCCCGACGTCGCCGTGCTCCGGCCCGGCTCGTCGGGCGCCACGTGGAACCGGCCCGCCGACATCGCGCTCGTCGTCGAGGTGGAGACCACGGCCAGCCAGCGTTACGACCGGCTGCTCAAGCCCGACCTGTACGCCGACGCGGGCATCCCCGCCTACTGGCGCGTCGAGCAGGACTCGGGGCGGGCGATCGCGCACCTGTACTCGCTGGAGGACGGCTCCTACGGGCTCGACGAGATCGTCGAGCCCGGGCAGCGGTTCAGCGTCGAGGAGCCGTACCGGGTGGCGGTGGCGCCGACCGCCTGGGCCTGACGGCCCGGAAAGACGGCGCCCCGCGGGCTAGTGCTTGCCGGCCTGGGTGGCGAGCTGGTCGAGGCCGCTGATCACGCCGCCGGCCAGGTCGCCCCCACCGAACGACGCCGCCATCGACATGGCCGCGACCTTCGCCTGGCGGTCCGTGATGCGCTTGCGCGCCTGCGACCCGGTGACGATCTCCAGCAGGCGCTGGTTCGGCGACACGGCGATGAGCACCGCGCGGGCCGGGTCGGCCAGCTGGCCGTGCAGCTTCTCCGCGTGGGCGCGGACCGGCTCGTCGAGCTCGCCCAGGTAGACCGAGAACACCAAGCCGGTGGCCTGGTCGGCGATGCGCAGCGCCTCGTCGAGGCGCAGCAGCTGCCGGGTCGTGAACGGGCCGTCCAGCGCGGCCGCGTGCGCGTCGTCCTGGCGGGCGGCGTCGGTGTCGCCGCCCGGGGAGTCGAGGTGGGTCAGCTGACCGTGCGAGAGGTCCGGGTCCTGCTTCTCCGCGGTCCGGCCGATGTCACCAGCGGTCACTTGCGCCTCCTGTAACGCCCTGCGGAGCCCGGCCGCCCGTGGTCACGGCGCCGGACTCGATGGCCATCCCGTGCTGGGTCGCGGGGGCCTTCCCGTCCGTCACCTGCGACGGCGACGAGAGGAACCAGATCGGGGTGAAGTCGTACGGCCGGCCCGGCCGGTAACGCTTCGCCTTGGGCCCCGTACCGGAGCCGCCGACGACGAGCGCGCCGATGATCAGCGCGACGGCGGCCGGAAGGACCACGAAGACCAGAACGGTGCTCGTAACGGACAAGCTCAACGCCCCCAGGCGGTCGACTCGGACATGAATCACGGTAGCGGAGACCGGGGCCCCTCGCCGCGTCGGGTGGCACACCGGGCGAACCCGCCGCGCGGGACCCGGGTGATCACCCGGGCGCGGGCTAGCCCGGACGGCCGCCGACGGTGAGAGAATGCGGCCATCGTCCCACGGTGGTCCGGTCGTCCCGTCCGCCACCGCCCGGTGTCGAAGGGGGCCGTATGCGCCGATTGACCGCGACCGCCGCCGCCTGCGCGGCGCTGACGCTGACCGGCGGCTGGGTGGCGCTCGGCGCCGCCCCCGCGCACGCCGCGGCCGTCTTCGTGGAGCTCAACCCGAGCACCGTGCCCGCCGGCGACCAGGTCGGCCTGCGCGCCAGCTGCGAGGACAACCTGGCCGCCGCCACCGTCACGTCGGCGGCGTTCGACGGGCCGGTCACCGTCCGGCCCCGGTACGGCTTCCTCACCGCCACGGTGACCGTCCCGGCGGGCACCCGCGCCGACGACTACCGGGTGCGGCTGCGCTGCGCCGACGGCGAGCAGGCCACGGCCACCCTGCACGTCGTCGCCCGCGACCGCCCCGCCCGCGGCCCGGCCACCGGCTTCGGCGGCTCCGCCGGCCCGGGCGCCCTGCCCGGCGTCCTCGTCGCCGGCGGCCTCGCGGCGATGGCCGGCGGCGGCGTCCTCGGCGCGGTGAGCCTGCGCCGCCGGCGGCGCGCGTTCTGACATGACGGGGCCCCGCTTCAGCCCCCGGGCGCCGCGCGGCGGCGGCGGCGGCGCACCCCGCCCCGGCCCGCAGATCCCCGCCGGCCGCACGCCGTCGTCGACGCCGCGCTCGGTGCTGCGCCGCCCGCCGGTCCAGCCGCAGCGCGCGCCGGCCGCCCGCCCGGTCGCGCTGCCCGCCGCTCCCCCGCGCCTGGCCATCGGCGGCGGCCGGGTCCGCATGCCCGCCCCGCCGCACCAGCGCGGCCGCTGGCGGCTGCCCATCGGGCCGCTCGCCATCGCGCTGGTGCTCGTCGGGCTGTTCTGCGTCGGCCTCGGCGTCGGCCACGCCACCGGCATCGACCTGTCGTCCGCCTTCGACGGCGAGGACAAGCCGCCGCCGCGCGAGTTCCCCGTGCTGGACCCCAGCCGCCCGCTGGCCATCGCCATCCCGTCGATCGGGGTGAAGGCCCCCGTCCGCAAGGTGGGTCTGGCCGCCGACGGCTCCGTGGCGGTGCCGCCGCTGGAACGGCACAACCAGGCCGGCTGGTTCGAGCGCGGCCCCACGCCCGGCCAGTTCGGCCCGGCGATGATCGTCGGGCACGCCGACACCCGCGACGGGCCGTCGATCTTCCACAACCTGACGCTGCTCAAGCCGGGCGCGCGGGTCGAGGTCACCCGCTCCGACCGCACCGTCGCGGTGTTCGAGGTCAACTCCATCGAGCACTTCGACAAGGACCGGCTGCCCGCCGACCGGGTGTACGGCGACTACAGCCGCCCGTCGCTGCGCCTGGTGACCTGCTCGGGCCGGTGGGAGGGCGAGGGCATCGGCTACTCCGACAACACCGTCGTCTTCGCGTCCCTGGTGGACAGCCGCGACGCCTGAGCGCGCACGACCACGCCCGCCAGTGGCAGCGCCACGGCGCCCGCCAGCGCCCGCACCACCGGGTAGCCGAGCCGGCGCTGCCAGGTGAGCGCGGGCACGGCCGCCGCCACCGCGCGCGGGGCGTATCCGAGTATCCGGCGCTGGTAGCGACGCAGCGCCGCCGCCGGGGGCAGCGCCGCCAGGTCGCCGGCCAGGTGCACGGCGTCCACCACCGCCGTGCCCGCCCCCGCGCCGGCCGTCGGCGGCATCGGGTGGATCGCGTCGCCGAGCAGCGTCACCCGCGCCGACTCCCACGGCCCCAGCCGCGCAGCAGCCGCCGCGCCTCGTCCACCAGGCCCGCCGGGTTCGTCGTCGCCGGGTCGCCGGAGAACCGCTCCGGCGCCGCCGCCACCGACCACACCAGGTACGGCGGCTCCGCCTCGGGCGCCGGTCGCGGGCCCGGCCGGTGCAGCGCCAGGAACACCCCGACACCGCGCGGCCCGTAGCCGAACGCCAGGCCGTGCCGCAGGTCGCCCGGCACCGGCGGCGCGCCCGGCACGCCCAGCGGCACCCGGGCGGCGATCGCCGTCACCCCCGCCGGGCGGGCGGCGGGCCGCCCGGTCAGCGCCGGGGTGATCCGCGAGCGCACGCCGTCGGCGCCGACCAGCACGTCCACCCGCACGTCGCGGGCGCCCGCGAGGTGCACGTCGACGCCGTCCGGGTGCTCGGTGAAGCCACACACGGTGGTCTCCCAGCGCACCGCGTCCGCCACCCCGCGGGCCAGCACGGCGCGCAGCGGGCGGCGGCCGATCAGCAGCACGTCGTCGTCCGGCGGCAGCGGCAGCCGCAACCGGCACCGCCCGCGGTGGTCGAGGACCGCGAAACCGGGTGAGCGACTCGGCGCCCGCGCCGGTCGTCACCAGCTCCGCCAGGACGGCCGGCGGCGGGGCGCGGCGCAGCGCCCCCATCGCCGCCGCATCCAGGTGCAGGCGGTAGCCGCCGGTGGCGCCGGCGGCCGGGTCGCGCTCGAAGACGATCACGTCCGCGCCGCGCCCGCGCAGGGCGTGCGCCAGCGTCAGGCCGCCGATGCCGCCACCGACGATGCCGACCCGCAGAACTACGCCGCCTCGGCGGCGGCGGCGGTGGGCAGGTCCAGCCAGTCGGCCCAGCGTGGGTCCGGCGTGCGGTGGCCCAGGACGCGCCACGCCAGCCCCTTCGGGGCCGCCGGCGGGGTGGGCAGGCGCCAGCCCAGCTCGGCCGGGGTGCGGTCGCTCTTGCTGTGGTTGCACTTGGCGCACGCCGCCACCACGTTGTCCCACGCGTGCAGGCCGCCGCGGCTGCGGGGGAACACGTGGTCGATCGTCTCGGCGGGGCCGCGGCAGTACGCGCACCGCCAGCCGTCGCGGGCGAAGATGGCCCGGCGGGACAGCCCGACGTGGGTGCGGTACGGCACCTTCACGTACCGCGAGAGGCGGATGACCGACGGGATGGGCAGCTCGTGGCGGGCGCTGTGCAGGATGCCGTCACCGTCGGAGACACCGACCGCCTTGCCGGTGAGGACGAGGATCGTCGCCCGGCGCACTGACACGACACACAGGGGCTCGTACGTCGCGTTGAGGACAAGCGCGGAGGAGCCAACCGTGGGTCGTATGTCAGGCATCGCGCTCACCCTTTCAGTGGTGTATCTGCCGCTCCCAGACGCGTTGGATCGAGGTCCGGCTCCGGCGATCACCCGAGCCCGTGCGCCAATAGTCCCTGATGAATGACGGAATTGCGAGCACTAATCGGGGCCCGGCACGTGAAGCTTCCGTGTCGCGTGACAGGATGTCCGGTTCCGCGCGCCTCACTCCGGCGCACCCCGGGCGGCCCGCGCCCGGCGGAATGCGGTAGCAAGGAGACCCGTGACGCTCTTCTCCCCGATCCCCGCGCCGAAGACCTCCGGTCCCACCATCACCATCCCGGACGTCGACGTGACCAAGAGCTGCGAGGCGGACTTCGTCTGCACCACGGTCCTGAACTGGACCGGCATGCAGTGGCTGGCGAACAGCAGCTACGTGCTGATCCTGAAGCCGCTGCGCATCCTCCTGATCATCGTGATCGCGCTGCTGGTGAGATGGCTGATCCACCGGGCGATCCGGCGGCTGACCTCATCGTCGTCGCAGATGGGCGTGCCCGGCATCCTCAAGCCGCTGCGCGAGCGCATCCCCACGGCGGGCGTGGAGAGTTCCGCGGTGGTGCCGGAGCGGCGCAAGCAGCGGGCCGAGGCGATCGGCTCCGTGCTGCGCAGCTTCGTGACCGCCGTCATCATGACCACCGCGACGCTGTTCGTGCTCAGCGAGCTGGGCTTCAACCTCGGCCCGCTGCTCGCCAGCGCCGGCATCGTCGGCGTCGCGATCGGCTTCGGCGCGCAGACGCTGGTCAAGGACCTCATCACCGGCCTGTTCATGCTGATCGAGGACCAGTACGGCGTGGGCGACACGGTCGACCTGGGCGAGGCGACGGGCGTGGTCGAGGCGGTCGGCCTGCGGATCACGACGGTGCGCGACGGCCGGGGCGTGCTGTGGTACATCCGCAACGGCGAGATCGTCCGGGTCGGCAACAAGAGCCAGGGCTGGGCGATGGTCGTCATCGACCTGCCGGTCGGCTTCGTCAGCGTGGAGCAGGCGACGTCGGTGCTGCAGCAGGCGGCCCTGAAGGTGGCGGAGGACGCGGAGTTCGCGACGCAGTTCCTGGAGCCGCCGGACGTGCTGGGCGTCGAGCAGATGACGGTGGACGGCGCGGTGATCCGCACGATCGCGAAGACGACGGCGGACGGCCAGTTCCCGGTGCAGCGGGAGCTGCGGCGGGCGCTGACGGAGGCGCTGGAGTCGTCGGGCATCGCCGAGCGGATCGCGGCGTCGCGGATGTTCCCGCGCCCGGCCGCCCCGCCGAACGGCGGCACGCCGGGCGGCGCCACCTAGGCCGGGGGCGCCGGGGGCGGGCCGCGATGCGGTAGCTTGCCAGCCGATGAGCGACCTGACCACGGCCGGACGGCGGGGGCGGCTGGCGGCCACCGCCGTCGCCGGTGTGCTGCTGCTCGCGGGCACCCTGTTCGGTCAGGACGACCACTTCCCGTTCGGCCCGTTCCGGATGTACTCGACGGCGCCGGGCCCGGACGACGACGCCCCCGACACCCGGGTGGAGGGGGTCGACGCGACGGGCCGCACGATCGTGCTGACGGAGACGAACAGCGGCATCCGGCGGGCGGAGATCGAGGGCCAGCAGCGCGCGTACGTGGCGGACCCGGCGCGCCTGCGCCAGGTGGCGGCGGCGTACGCGGAGCACAACCCGGGCGCCCCGGCGCTGACCGAGGTGCGCATCGTGATCCGCTGGCAGGGCGTGGAGGACTCCCGCCCGACGGGCACCAGCCGGGACGAGGTGGTGGTCCGGTGGGCGCCGTCGTGAGGTGGCTGTTCGCGCCGGTGCCGCGCGGCCGGGTCGCCGCGTTCCGGACGCTGGTGTACGCGTTCGTCGCCCTGGACCTGGTGGTGTTCACGCCGTGGGTGCGCGCGCACGCGAACACCCCGGCCGAGCTGTACCACCCGCTGCTCATCGGCCGCCTGCTGCCGCTGCCGACGCCGACGCCGCTGCTGGTGCACGCCGTGTTCTGGGCGCTGCTGGCGCTGAGCGTGGCGGCGGCGACGGGCCGGGCGCCGCGGCTGCTCGGCTGGACGGTGTTCGCGCTGTACTTCGAGTGGATGGTCGTGGCGATGAGCTACGGCAAGGTCGACCACGACCGGTTCGGCCTGCTGGTGGCACTGGCGCTGCTGCCGACGGTGGGCCGGGCCCGGCACGGCGACCCCACGCCCACGGAGAAGGGCGGCTGGGCGCTGCGGCTGACCCAGGTGGCCGTGATCTGCACGTACTTCCTGGCGGCCTGGGCGAAGCTGCGGTTCGGCGGGCTGGACTGGGCGACCAGTTCGGTGCTGGCCCGGGCGATCCTGCGCCGCGGCACCGACCTGGCGGACGTGATCGCGCAGGTGCCGTACCTGCTGGTGGTGTCGCAGCTGGGCATCCTGGCGTTCGAGCTGCTGAGCCCGCTGGTGTTCGCGCTCCGCGGCCGGTGGCGGTACGCCTGCGTGGCGTTCTTCTACGCGTTCCACCTGGCGACGTTCGCGACGATCACGATCTCGTTCGCGCCGCACCTGGTGGCGATGGCCGCGTTCCTGCCGCTGGAGCGGGTGCGGCCGGTCGCCTGGCTGACGGGCCGGCTGCGGCGGCGCCGGGAGCCGGCGCCTACGTAGCCGGGCGGCGGTCCTGCGGGACGGCGCACGCGGCGGTGCCGCCGGGCATCCGGTCGCGGTTGCGCGCCACCCAGCGGTAGGCGGGCCACGCGACGGCGCGCACGGGCGGCGGGCGCAGCAGCGCGCCGGCGACCCGCCAGGCGGCGTTGCTGGAGCCGAGCAGCTTCGCGATGGCGTCCGGGCCGGCCGCGATCGTGCCGTCGGGGCCCACCCACTGCACGGCCTGCTCGCACTGTTCGACGGTGAGCCCGAGGGCCGCCAGGTCGGCGAACTGGTAGGGCACCACGTGCGCGGCGGTGGGCACGCGCCGCTCGACGAACCGGGCGCAGGCGCTGCAGAACGCGCAGTCACCGTCGAAGACGAAGGTCGCTCGGGCGCTGGTCATGCCCCCATCGTGCCGCAGGACGATCGTGACCTGCACATCGGGCGTTACGCGCAGTCGGATGCACGACCGAATGATCACCGCTCGTCCGGACGCCCTAGCCACGGCTCGGGCGATCGGGCAGAATCCGGACCAGAGCTTCGCACTGGAAGCTGCACGTTCCGCTGCACGGGCGCCCACAAGGAGCCCGGCCCGCCGGTCATCGGGGGCGAGGCGCGGTCGCATCCGATGGAGGCCCGGTGTCCGACGACGAGATCGTCAGACCTCCCACCACCTTCCGGAGCCTGTTCGCCGTCCGGGAGTTCCGTTTCCTGTACGCGGCGACGGCACTCAGCCTCGTCGGCGACTACCTGGCCCGCGCGGCGATCACGCTGCTGGTGTACCAGGAGACGGACTCGGTGGCGCTGTCGGCGGCCTCCTTCGCGATCAGCTACCTGCCGTGGATCCTGGGCGGCCCGCTGCTGGCGACGATGGCCGAGCGGTACCCGTACCGGCGGGTGATGGTGGCCTGCGACCTGCTGCGCATGGTGCTCATCGGCGCGGTGGCGCTGCCCGGCATGCCGGTGGCCGGCATGCTCGCGCTGATCTTCGTGGCGATGCTGGCGACGCCGCCCACCCAGGCGGCCCGGTCGGCGCTGCTGCCGCTGGTCCTGCGGCGCGACCAGCTGGTCACGGGCCTGGCGGTGAACACGGCGACGGTGCAGGTGGCCCAGGTGGTGGGCTATCCGGCCGGCGCGGCGCTGGCGGCCCTGCTCGACCCGCGGGTGGCGCTGGTGGTCAACGCCGGCACGTTCGCGGCGTCGGCGCTGCTGATCACGGCGGGCCTGCGGCGGCGCCCGGCGGTGGTGACCGCGGACGCGCGGCGCAACCTGCTGCGGGAGACGGCGGACGGCTTCCAGCTGGTGTTCGGGGCGCCGGTGCTGCGCTCGATCGCGACGCTGGTCTTCTGCCTGGTGCTGTTCGCGATCGTGCCGGAGGGCCTGGCGGCCGCGTGGGCGCGCGAGGCGGGCGGGGTGTCCCCCGGGGTGGCGCAGGGGCTCATCATGGCGGCCGGGCCGGTGGGCTTCGTCCTGGGCGGGCTGACGATCAACCGGTTCGTCCGGGAGGACCGGCGGCACCGGCTGATCCGGCCGTTCGCGGTGCTGGCGCCGCTGGCGCTGGTGCCGTCGCTGCTGGCGCCGCCGGCGCCGGTGGTGGCGGCGATGGCGCTGGTGTCGGGGTTTGCGGCGGCGGGCATCATGCCGTCGCTGAACGGCATCTTCGTGCTGGCGCTCCCCCACGGTTACCGGGCGCGGGCGTTCGGCGTGATGCAGGGCGGCATGCAGCTCGCGCAGGGCGGCGCGGTGCTGGTCACCGGCGCGCTGGCGGAGCGGTTCGACCTGCCGCTGGTGGTGGGCTGGTGGAGCGCCGCCGGCGTGCTGCTGATGGCGGGCATCGGGATGCGCTGGCCGCGCCCGGACCGGTTCGAGGCGGCGATCGCGGCGGCCGAGCGGCGGTCGGCCCCGGCGCTGGCCGCGGAGGCCGCCTCGCTGGCGGCGGCGGAGCCCGCGGCGGCCGGCGCGGCGGGACCGGTGCTGGACGCCGCGCTGGACCCGGCGCGGGACACCCCGCCGGGCACCCCGGCGGGCACCGCGCCGCACACCGCGGAGGACGACGACGCGGACGCCGGCGACGGCGCGGGCGCCCGCCCGCGCGGCCGGGTGCGCGGCCGGGTGCGCGGCTCGGCCGGCTTCTGAGGGGCGCGGGCCGCCCTGGCAAGATGGTGGGGTGAGTGACCAGCAGCGCGCCGACCTGCCCGTGACGTCGAGCCGGCCCGCCGGCTCCGGCCGGTCGCGGGTCAGCGACGCCGAGGAGACCTCGTTCTTCCTGGCCGTGGGCGGCGAGCCGACGTTCCGGCGGCTGGTGGACACGTTCTACGCGGGGGTGGCCACCGACCCGCTGCTGCGCCCGATGTACCCGGAGGAGGACCTGGGGCCGGCGGCGGAGCGGCTGACCCTGTTCCTGATGCAGTACTGGGGCGGGCCGAGCACGTACTCGGACGCGCGCGGGCACCCGCGGCTGCGGATGCGGCACGCCCCCTTCACGGTGGACGCGGCGGCCCGCGACGCGTGGATCAAGCACATGCGGCACGCGGTGGACGCGCTGGGCCTGCCGGAGCCGCACCACTCGGCGCTGTGGGACTACCTGGAGCGGGCCGCGCACTTCATGGTCAATACGGACTGATCGCCACTTAAGAGCGGTAACGTCGTTGATCGGGTGATAACACCCCGATCATCCCAGGAGTTGCCCTCGATGCGCCGCCGCTACCTCGTCACCGCCGCGCTCGGACTGACCGGCCTCGTCGCCGGCATCGTCCCTGCGCTCGCCGACCCGCAGCAGCCGGCGGTGGTCTCGGCCAACCCCGTCGACTTCACCCCGCACGTGCTCGACGGGACCGTCTGGACCGCCGCCGTCGTGGGCGACACCGTCGTCGTCGGCGGCAGCTTCACCCGGGTCGCCGACAGCACCGGCCGGGCCGTGTACCCCCGCAAGAACCTGTTCGCCTACGGCCTGCGCGACGGCCGCATCCGGCCGTTCGCCCCCGCCGTCGACGGCCCGGTGTACGCGCTCGCCCGCGGCAACAACAACACGGTGTACGCCGGCGGCGCGTTCAAGACCGTGGCCGGCGTGGCCCAGCGCGGCCTCGCCCAGTTCTCGGTGCTCAACGGCCAGCGCATGCCGCAGTTCACCGGGCGGATCAACTGGGGCGACGTGCGCGCCCTCGGCTTCTTCAACGGCCGGCTCTACGCGGGCGGCACGTTCAGCGCGATCAACGGCACCGCGCGCGTCGGCCTGGCCCGGATGAGCGGCGTCACCGGCAACGTCGACCCCGGCTTCGACGCCCGGCTGTCGGCGCCCGGCCTGGACCGCACCCGCGTCGAGCACTTCGACCTGTCCCCCGACGGCAAGAAGCTCGTCGCCGTCGGCGCGATCCTCAAGGTGGGCGGCGTCGACCGCACCCAGCTCGCCCTGCTCGACGTGTCCGGCCCGCGCGCGGCGCTGATGAACTGGTACACCGACGCCTACAAGCCGGCCTGCATGAAGGGCTTCGACACGTACCTGCGCCAGGTGAAGTTCTCGCCGGACGGCCGCTACTTCGTGGTGGCCGCGACCGGGCGGCTCTCCGACCCGCGCAAGCTGTGCGACTCGGCGGCCCGCTTCGAGGTGGCCGGCGTCGGCCGGCACAACCCGACCTGGGTGAACCACACCGGCGGCGACTCGCTGTACGCCGTCGCGGTGACCGGCAGCGCCGTGTACGTCGGCGGCCACCAGCGCTACCTGGACAACCCGTACGGCACCGACGCCAAGGGCCCCGGCCCGGGCGCGGTGAGCCGAGTGGGCATCGGGGCGATCCACCCGGTCACCGGCAAGGCGATGCCGTGGAACCCGACCCGCGCGCGCGGCATCGGGGTCCGGGTGTTCCTGTCCACGCCGTACGGCCTGATCGTCGGCTCGGACACCGACCAGCTCGGCCGCGAGTACCACGGCCGGCTGGGGATGTTCCCGCTGTAGGGAGCCTGACCGGACGACCCGGAGGCGCTCTCCTCGACCTAGAGGAGGGCGCCTTCGTCGTGCAGCCAGTCGACGAACGAGGTGGCCACGGCCGCGCCGCAGTCGAGGATCTCGACCAGCAGGGCGTCGTGCGCGCCGGAGCTGAGCGGCACCTGGAGCTCGGCGTAGATGGGCAGCTGGCCGCGCTCGGTCGGGTCGCCCACGTACGCCTTGCAGAAGCGGCGGGTGTGGTTCCACTCGTTGACGACGCGGTAGGCGCGGTCGGCCCAATCGGGCGGGACCGTGGCGTGCGGGCGGGCGCGCATGACGAGGATCTCGTCGTCGGGGCCCTCGAGGGTGAACAGCACGGCGTGCCGCTCCCACATCGCCAGCAGGCTGCCGCCGCCGTCCGCGAGGTAGCGGACGTCGAGCGCGTCGAGCGCCTTGCCGAGCCGCGGCAGGGCGACCGGGGCGACCTGCGCGTCCTGCATGGACGGTCCGCCCGGCTGGGCGGGCGTGCCGGCATGGGCGGGTTCGCGCTGCGCCGGCACCCCGGCGCGGACGGACTGTACGGCTACTTCACCTCCGGCATCCGGCTCACCACCGCCGGTGGAGCCGGGACGCCATGACCACCACGGCATCGTTTCGTGCACCTCACTCCCCAGGCGGATCCACTCGCCGGACGTAGCGGTGGATCCGAGGCCCGACGGTACCCGGACCGGTTCCGGAGGTCATCCCCCCAACCGGCGGGCGGGACCAGTCGGCCCATAGCAGATCATCCGAACGGATGAGCTTTGGCGGGCATGAGCGTCAATGTCGTGGCTTTCTGTAGCCACGCGACTCCGTAGGGTGCAGAGATGCCGATCCATGTCCCGGCGACGAGCACCTGCGCCGGTGGCCGCGCGTCGTCACTCTCCGTGCCGAGAAAGCCCATCCGGGCCACCCCCTGCACCAGCCGCTGCGGCACCTCGACCGGCGCGCCCGAGTCCCGCGCCACCGTCAGGGCGACGTGGTCGAGCAGGGCGTCGCGGATCGCCCGCTGCCCCACCGACCGGCCGCCGACCCCGGCGGACGCCGCCTCCCGCAGCGTGCCCGCCGCGGCCTCCGCCAGACCGGCCAGTTCCGCCGCCGACACCGACTCGACCGCCCCGGCGCCCGCCGGCGGCAGCGGCCAGCGCCACGCCTCGTCCCGGCGCGCGGGCAGCGCGTCCGAACCCGCCGCCAGCGCCGCCAGCAGGTCCGCCGCCGCCACCGTCACGTCACCCGCCGCCGGGCCCGGACCGGCCACCCGGCGGGTCACCAGGACGTTCCACGGCAGCTTGCCCCACAGGGCGGTGTGCTCGCCCGCCGGGCGCAGCCGCACCGGCGCCGCCCGCTCCAGCCGGACCAGCCGGGCCAGGAAGGCGCCGGCGTCCGCGACCCCGGCCAGCCCGTGGCCGGCCGGGCCCGCTGTCATGACCCGTCCCCGGGCGGCCGGAACGGCTCCAGGAACGCCCGCTCGTCCGCCGACAACCGGCGCGGGCGCTGCCCGGCGAGGTCGAACGGCACGCAGACGCTGCGCGCCCGGCTCGCCACCACGCCGTCGTCGATCAGCTCGTACGCCACGGTGAAGCTGGAGGCCCGGATCTCGGCCACCCACATCTCGATCCGGACCGCGTCGCCGTAGTCCACCGGGCGCAGGTAGTCGATCTCGTGCCGGGCGATGACGATGCCCCGCTCGAACGACACCCGCGCCTCGCGGGCGGCGACGAAGAAGAGCGCAACGCGCGCCTCCTCGTACAGCGTGAGGAAGCGCGCGTTGTTGACGTGGCCGTACGCGTCCATGTCGGACCAGCGCAGGGCCGCGTCGTAGACGAAGCGGTGCTTGTCAGTCACGCGTCAGCTTGCGGTAGGTGACCCGGTGCGGGCGGGCGGCGTCGGCGCCGAGGCGGTCGATCTTGTTCTTCTCGTACGCGTCGTAGTTGCCCTCGAACCAGAACCACTTGTCGGGGTCCTCGTCGGTACCCTCCCACGCGAGCATGTGGGTGGCGACGCGGTCGAGGAACATGCGGTCGTGGGAGATGACCACGGCGCAGCCCGGGAACTCCAGCAGCGCGTTCTCCAGCGACGACAGCGTCTCGACGTCGAGGTCGTTGGTCGGCTCGTCGAGCAGCACCACGTTGCCGCCGATCTTCAGCGTCATCGCGAGGTTGAGCCGGTTGCGCTCGCCGCCGGACAGCACCTTGACGGGCTTCTGCTGGTCCGGGCCCTTGAAGCCGAACGCGGCCACGTACGCCCGCGACGGCATCTCGACCTTGCCGACCATCAGGTGGTCGAGGCCGTCGGAGACGACCTCCCAGACCGTCTTCGAGCCGTCCAGGCCCGCGCGGTTCTGGTCGACGTAGGACAGCTTGACCGTCTCGCCGATGCGCACCGAGCCGTCGTCCGGCTTCTCCAGCCCGACGATCGTCTTGAACAGGGTGGTCTTGCCGACGCCGTTCGGGCCGATGATGCCGACGATGCCGTTGCGCGGCAGCGAGAACGACAGGTGGTCGATGAGCACCCGGTCGTCGAAGCCCTTGACCAGGTCCTTGACCTCGATCACCGTGTTGCCCAGGCGCGGGCCCGGCGGGATCTGGATCTCCTCGAAGTCCAGCTTGCGGGTCTTCTCCGCCTCGCTGGCCATCTCCTCGTAGCGCTCCAGGCGGGCCTTCGACTTCGTCTGCCGGGCCTTCGCGTTGGACCGCACCCACTCGAGCTCCTCGGTGAGGCGCTTCTGCAGCTTCTGGTCCTTGCGGCCCTGCACGGCGAGGCGGGCGGCCTTCTTGTCCAGGTACGTCGAGTAGTTGCCCTCGTACGGGAACGCCCGGCCCCGGTCGAGCTCGAGGATCCAGGTGGCCACGTTGTCGAGGAAGTACCGGTCGTGCGTGATGGCGATGACGGTGCCGGCGTACTTGGCCAGGTGCTGCTCCAGCCACTGCACGCTCTCGGCGTCCAGGTGGTTGGTGGGCTCGTCGAGCAGCAGCAGGTCGGGCGCCTCGAGCAGCAGCTTGCACAGCGCGACGCGGCGGCGCTCACCACCGGAGAGCAGGGTGACGTCGGCGTCCGGCGGCGGGCAGCGCAGCGCGTCCATCGCCAGCTCCAGCTTGGAGTCGACGTCCCACGCGTCGGCGTGGTCCAGCTCCTCCTGGAGCTTGCCCATCTCCTCCATCAGCTCGTCGGAGTAGTCGGTGGCCATCTGCTCGGCGATCTTGTTGAACCGCTCCAGCTTCGACTTGGTCTCCGCCACCGCCTCCTCGATGTTGCCGAGGACGGTCTTGGCGTCGTTGAGCGGCGGCTCCTGGGCGAGCATGCCGACGGTGAAGCCCGGCATCAGCCGCGCCTCGCCGTTGCTGACCTGGTCCAGCCCGGCCATGATCTTCAGCAAACTGGACTTGCCGGCGCCGTTGGGCCCGACCACACCGATCTTGACGCCGGGCAGGAAGCTCAGCGTGACATTGTCGAGGACGACCTTGTCGCCGTGCGCCTTGCGCGCCTTCTCCAGAACGTAGATGTACTGGGCCACGGTGTGCCCTACCTCCGAGATCGTGGGTCTTGTCGCGGCGTCGAGCCGCGTGGGGGCGGACAGCGGCCATCCTCTCAGGTCGGCCGGGGGCCCCTCACAACAACCCCGCCGACGGTACGCCCATTCCGGCGGCGCCGGTCACCCGGCACGGGCGGCCTCCACCACGGTCTTCTTCCCGGGGTTCTCCATGCGCCACTCGCGCGCCGTCACCGTGATGGTGGTGGTGCTGCCGTCGCCCTCGGCCGCCTCGGCCACGTAGCCGCCGCCCGCCTCGCGCACCCCGGTCAGGAACAGCGAGTTCCGGCCGTCGTCCCAGCGGACGGCGTCGGCGTCGCCGTCGCCGTCGCGCGAGCCGTGGTAGTACAGCTCCCCCTGGTCGTTGCCGCAGATGTACGCGACCGTGCCCCGGACCGTCCTGATCTTCAGCTTGAGCACGACCTCGCCGAGGTCGCCGCCGAGCGCCTGGACGGCGGCCTGGGTCTCCGCCCGGCACGGCTGTCCCGGCGCCGACGGCGGGCGGCCGGGGGCCGGCTCCACGACCGGGCCGGACGGCAGGTCGTCCTCCGACGGGCCGGACGGCTCGGGCGGCGGCTCCGACTCGACCACCGGCGGCACCACCGGCGCCGACGTCACCGGGGCCGGGGTGGGCGCGACCTGCGCGCGGTTCTGGTTGCGGGCGCCGAGCGCCAGGCCGATCGAGGCGCCGATGATCGTCAGGAAGACGGCGGCGATGATCACCGGTACCAGGACCGGCCTCCGCGGGGCGCTCTCATCGGGCAGGCTCACAGGAAAAGGATCTCACCGCGGCGCACGTTCGTTACCGGCCTCCCCGGGGTACGACCTGCGAGCCCGGTCCGTCGGCCCGCACCGATAGGCTCAGGCGCGGGGGGACCGGACTACCCGGAGGTGCACCAGCGTGACCGAACGTAGTTCCTTCGTCGTCGTCGCCAACCGTCTGCCCGTGGACGAGGTCACCACGGACGACGGCCAGAAGCAGTGGCGGCCCAGCCCGGGCGGCCTCGTGACCGCCCTGCACCCGGTGCTCACCGAGCACCGCGGCACCTGGATCGGCTGGTCCGGCGGCACCGGCGACGCCCCGGAACCGTTCGAGCTGGAGGGCATCAACATCCACCCGGTGCCGCTGAGCGCCGACGAGCTGGAGCGCTACTACGAGGGCCAGTCCAACGCCACGATCTGGCCGCTCTACCACGACGCCGTCGAGACGCCCGTGTACAAGCGGCGCTGGCGGGAGACGTACCGGCTGGTCAACCAGCGGTTCGCGCAGGCCGCGGCCGACGTCGCCGCCGACGGCGCCACCGTCTGGGTGCAGGACTACCAGCTGCAGCTGGTCCCGGCGATGCTCCGCGAGCTGCGCCCCGACCTGCGCATCGGGTTCTTCCTGCACATCCCGTTCCCGCCCATCGAGCTGTTCATGTAGATGCCGTTCCGCGCCGAGATCCTGCGCGGCCTGCTCGGCGCCGACCTCGTCGGCTTCCAGCAGCGGCTCGCCGCGCAGAACTTCGTCCGGCTCGCCCGGCACCTGCTCGGCCTGCGCTACGAGGGCCAGAGCATCCAGGTCGACGGGCGCAAGGTGAAGGCCGGCGCGTTCCCCATCTCCATCGACACCGCCGAGATGGAGAAGCAGGCCGCGGACGCCGCCGTGCAGGCGCGCGCCAAGCAGATCCGCGCCGAGCTGGGCGACCCGAAGACGATCATCCTGGGCGTCGACCGCCTCGACTACACCAAGGGCATCGAGCTGCGGCTGAAGGCGTTCCGCGAGCTGCTCAGCGACGGCAAGCTCAAGGTCGGCGACGCCGTCATGGTCCAGGTCGCCACCCCGAGCCGCGAGCGCGTCGAGCACTACCAGGCGCTGCGGGTCAAGGTCGAGCGCGAGGTCGGCCGCATCAACGGCGAGTACGGCAAGGTCGGCGTGCCGGCCGTGCACTACCTGCACCAGTCGTACTCGCGCAGCGAGCTGTCCGCCCTGTACAGCGCCGCCGACGTGATGATGGTGACCCCGCTGCGCGACGGCATGAACCTGGTCGCGAAGGAGTACGTGGCCTCGCGCGCCGACAGCGGCGGCGCCCTGGTGCTCAGCGAGTTCGCGGGCGCCGCGACCGAGCTGCGCCAGGCGTTCCTGTGCAACCCGCACGACCCGGACGGCGTGAAGGACGCGCTGCTGCGCGCGGTCAGCGCCGAACCGGCCGAGCTGAAGCGCCGGATGCGGGTCATGCAGCGCCACCTGCGCACCCACGACGTGGCGAACTGGGCCCGCTCGTTCCTCAACGAACTGGGCGTCCCCGACACGAAGTGACGGCCGTCCCCGCTCAACCTCCGGCCCGCCCGCGGCGTTCCAGGGGCATGGGGTGCAGATGAGCGGGGACGACTTCACCGCGTTCGTGGCGCACAGCGGCCCGCGGCTGCTGCGCTACGCCGTGCTGCTCTGCGGCGACCGCGGCGAGGCCGAGGACCTGCTGCAGGAGACGCTGATCCGGGTCTACCCGCGCTGGCACCGGCTGCGCGAGCAGCAGCCCGAGGCGTACGTGCGGCGGGCGCTGACGAACCGGGCGGTCAGCCGGTGGCGCTCGCCGTGGCACCGGCGCCGCGTCGACGGGGTGCCCGAGCGGCCGGTCCCGGGCGACGAGCTGGGCCGGGCCGACGACCGGCAGGTGCTGCTGGCGGCGCTGCGATCGCTGCCCGACCGGATGCGCGCCGTCGTCGTGCTGCGCTACTGGCTGGGCTGCACCGAGCAGGAGGCGGCGGCCGAGCTGGGCTGCTCGGTCGGGTCGGTGAAGAGTCAGGCGTCGCGCGGGCTGGCCCGGCTGCGCGCGACGGTGGGCACCGCGACGGCGCAGGAGGCGGGCCGATGAGGGACGACGACGTGCGGGCGCTGCTGGACCGGGCCGCCGGCCCGGGCGACCTGCCGCCGGACCTCGCCGGGACGGTGGTGACGGCGGCGCGCGCCCGGCGGCGGCGCCGGGTGGCCGTCGCCGCGGTGGCCGCGGTCCTGGCCGTGGCCGGCGGCGTGACGGCGGCGCTGCGGCCCGGGGGCGCACCGGCACCGGGGCCGGCCTCCGTGCTCGCCCCCGCCGACCAGGAGCTGCTGGAGGCCGGGGTGGGATCGCCGGTGCCGGCGGAGCGCATCGTCGCGGCGGGCCGGGCGGGCGACGAGTCGATCGTCGCCCTGGACCGGCCGCCGGGCGAGGGGCGGTCCGGCAAGGTGGCCGAGGTCTGGGTGTCCCGCGGAGGGCGGCCCTACGAGCTGCTGCGCGACCACCTCGTCTACGACGGCGGCTGCCTGACCGGCGACGCCGTGTGCGCGGAGGTCGCGCCCACCGGTCTCGGGATGTACCTGGTCCGCAAGCGCGACGGGCGGGTGTTCGTGCTGGCGCAGGCGCCGGCCGGGCGCACCGTCGCGGTGGACGGCCGGCCCGCGGGCCCCGCGCCGCACGGGGTGGTGGTGCCCGTCGAGGCCGCCGACCCGTGGGAGGTGCAGGTGCACGTCGTCCTGCCGGACGGCCGCCGCTACCGGCTCCCCCCGCAGCCGGGCATCGTGCTGGGCGGCTGATCAGTCCAGGCGGGCGGCGCGGGTCAGCAGGTAGCCGCGCTCGGGCAGGCTGGCCGTGGCGGCCGCGGCGGCGCGGTAGTGCTCCCGCGCCGCCGCCCGGTCACCCGCCATCTCGTGCAGGTGGGCGCGGGCGGCCGCCAGGCGGTGGTTGCCGGGCAGGCGGGCGTCCAGGGCGTCGAGCAGCGCCAGGCCGGCGGCCGGGCCGTGCACCATGGCGGCGGCGACGGCCCGGTTCAGCTCGACCATCGGGTTGTCGGTCATCCGGGTCAGCACCCCGTACAGGGCGAGGATCTGCGGCCAGTCGGTGTCGGCGGCGGTGGGGGCCTCGTCGTGCAGGGCGGCCACGGCGGCCTGCAGCGTGTACGGGCCGACCGGTCCGCGCCGCAGCGCCCGCTCGACCAGCGCCGTGCCCTCCTCGATGGATGCCCGGTCCCACCGGCCGCGGTCCTGCTCGTCGAGGGGCACGATGCGCCCGTCCGGCGCGGTGCGGGCCGGGCGGCGGGCGTCGGTGAGCAGCATCAGGGCGAGCAGGCCGGCGACCTCGCTCTCGGCGGGCAGCCGGCCGTGCAGCGCGCGGGTCAGCCGGATCGCCTCGCCGGCCAGCTCGGCGCGCTGGTGCTCGGGGCCGCCGCTGCTGGCGTACCCCTCGTTGAAGATCAGGTAGAGCACGTGCAGGACGGAGCGCAGCCGCTCGGGCCAGGCGTCCCGGCCGGGCATCGTGAACCGGGCCCCCGCGGCCCGGATGCTCTGCTTCGCCCGGCTGATCCGCTGCGCCATGGTGGCCTCGGGCAGCAGGAACGCCCGGGCGATCTCCGCGGTGCTCAGGCCGCCGACGGCGCGCAGGGTCAGCGCGATCGCGGTGGGCGGCGTCAGCGCCGGGTGGCAGCAGAGGAACAGCAGCACGAGGGCGTCGTCGGCGACCGGCTCCGGCGCCACGTCGGGCACGGCGGCGGCCTCCTCGCGGCGCCGGCGCGCGACCTCGGCGCGGTGGTGGTCGGCCATCCGCCGGGACGCGACCCGGATGAGCCAGCCGCGGGGCTGCTCGGGCACCCCGGTCCGCGGCCACTGCACGGCGGCGGCGAGCAGCGCCTCCTGGGTGGCGTCCTCGGCGGCGGCGAAGTCGCCCCAGTGCCGGGCGACGGCGCCGAGGACCTGCGGCGACAGATCCCGCAGCAGGTCCTCGACGGGCGTCGTCACAGCTCGGGCGCTTCCCCGATCGGGCGCACCTCGATCGGCATGTTCAGCGGCTCGCCGCGCGGGCCGGGCGCGGCGGACACCTCGGCGGCGAGTTCGAGCGCCCGCCGCTCGCTCTCCACGTCGACGATCCAGAAGCCGACCAGGAACTCCTTGGTCTCGGCGAACGGGCCGTCGGTGTTCGGCGTGCCGTCGGGGTTGGCCCGCACCAGCTTGGCCTGCGGCGGCATGGTCAGGCCCTGGCCGTCGACGAACTCGCCGTTGGCCGTCAGCTTGGCGTTGAAGTCGTTCATGAACCCGATGTGCGCCCGGAGGTCCTCCGGCGCCCAGCTCTCGATGGGGTCGCCGCCGGCGTACGTGTTCATCATGATCATGTACTTCATGTCCCGCTCCTTCTCCGTCGTGGTCTCGCGGGTACATCGGAGCCGGGTCAGGGCTCCTCGACATCCTCCCCGGGTTTTTTCTCCAGCACCCCGACGACCTCGCCGATGACCACGACGGCCGGCGGCCGGAACGCCAGCGCGGCCTCCGTGACGGCGCCGAGCGTGCTGCGCAGCACCCGCTGGGCGCCGGTGCTGGCCTCCTGCACGATCGCGGCCGGGGTGGCGGGCCCGCGGCCGTGGTCGAGCAGCGTCGCCGCGATCGCGGGAAGGTTCTTCAGGCCCATGAGGATCACCAGGGTGCCGCGCATCCGGGCCAGCGCCGGCCAGTCGACCAGCGACGCCGGGTCGTCCGGCGGGATGTGCCCGGACACGACGGTGAACTCGTGCGCGACGCCGCGGTGGGTGACCGGGATGCCGGCCAGGGCGGGCGCGGCGATCGAGCTGGTCACGCCGGGCACCACGTCGACCGGCACGCCGGCGGCGGCGCACGCGATCAGCTCCTCGCCGCCGCGGCCGAAGACGTACGGGTCGCCGCCCTTGAGCCGCACCACGAACGCGCCGGCCAGGGCACGGTCGACGATGATGCGGTTGATCTCCTCCTGGGCGCGGGCCGGCCCGTACGGGATCTTCGCGGCGTCGACCAGCTCCACCTCGGGCCGCAGCTCGTCGAGCAGCAGGCCGGGCACCAGCCGGTCGGCGACGACCACGTCGGCGAGGCCGAGCAGCCGCCGCCCCTTGACGGTGATCAGCTCGGGGTCGCCGGGGCCGCCGCCGACGAGGGCGACCCGCCCGCGCAGGGCGTGCCCGGGGACCGTCTCGGGCAGCAGGGCGCCGGAGGCGAGGCCGTCGGCGACGGCGTCGCGCACGGCCGCCGCGAGCCGGGGGTCGCCGCCGCCGAGCACGGCCGCGGTGACGGCGCCGTGCCGGGTGACGGCCGGCGTCCAGGCGGTGGCCGCGTCCCGGTCGTCGGCGCGCACGCAGAACACCCGGCGCTCCTCCGCGGCGGCGGTCACCTCGGCGGCGGCGGCCGGGTCGTCGACGGCGGTCTGCACCAGCCAGCAGCCGTCCACGTCCGCCGGCCGGAAGCGGCGCGGCTCCCAGCGGATGCGGCCGGCGTCGGCGTGCGACTGCAGGGCGGGGGTGAGCTCGGGCGAGACCAGCAGCACGTCGGCGCCCGCGGCGAGCAGGGCGGGCACCCGGCGGCTGGCGACCGCGCCGCCGCCGACGACGAGCACGCGGCGGCCGTCGAGGCGCAGGCCCAGCGGGTACATGCTCACTTCTCGCTGACCCCCGCGGCGTCGAACGTGGCGACCTCGTGCAGCACCCGCACGGCCGCCGCCACGACGGGCAGGGCCAGCGCGGCGCCGGTGCCCTCGCCGAGGCGCATCCCCAGGTCGAGCAGCGGGTCGAGGCCGAGGTGCGCGAGCGCGACGGTGGCGCCGGGCTCGGCGGAGCGGTGCCCGGCGACCATGGCGGCGACCGCGTCCGGGGCGAGGGCGGCGGCGGCCAGCGCGGCGCTGGCGGCGATGACGCCGTCGACGACGACGGGCACCCGGCGGGCGGCGGCGCCGAGCAGGAACCCGGCGAGGGCGGCGTGCTCCAGCCCGCCCACGGCGGCCAGCACCCCGACCGGGTCGGCCGGGTCGGGCGCGTGGCGGGCCAGCGCCCCGGCGACCACGGCCGTCTTGTGGGCGTGGGTGGCGTCGTCGATGCCGGTGCCGCGGCCGGTCACGTCGGCGGCGGCCGCGCCGGTGAACGCGGCGATCAGGGCGGCGGCGGGGGTGGTGTTGGCGATGCCCATGTCGCCGGTGAGCAGGATCCGCGCCCCGCCGTCGACGAGCTCGCCCGCGACCCGGATACCGGTCTCGACGGCGGCGACGGCCTCGGCGCGGGTGAGCGCGGGCTCGACCGCCAGGTCGCGGGTGCCGGCGCGCACCTTCGCGTCGACGAACGCGGGCGCGGGGCCGCCGACCGGCGCGGCGACGCCGACGTCCACCACGGTGACCGACGCGCCGGCCTGCCGGGCGAACGCGTTGATGACCGCGCCGCCGGCCAGGAAGTTGCCGACCATCTGCGCGGTGACCTCCTGCGGCCACGGGCTGACGCCCTGGGCGTGCACCCCGTGGTCGCCGGCGAACACGGCGACGGCGGCTGGCTCGGGCAGCGGCGGCGGGCACGTGCCGGCCAGCCCGGCGAGGCGTACCGACAGCTCCTCGAGGGCGCCCAGCGAGCCCGCCGGCTTGGTCAGCCGGGCCTGCAGCTCGCGGGCGGCGGCCATCGCGTCGGCGTCGGGCGGCCGGATGGCGGCCAGCGTGGCGTCGAGCGTTGTCGTCGTCACTGATTCTCCTTCAGCACGTCGGTCAGGACGGCGATGAACGCGTCCGTGGTGGCAGTGTCCCGCACCGCGACGCGCAGCCAGTCGGGGCCCAGACCCGGGAACGTGTCGCCGCGGCGCACCGCGTACCCCCGCTCCCGCAGGGCGAGGCGCACGGCCGCCGCGCCGGCGACGCGCAGCGCGACGAACGATGAGGCCGGCTCGCCGGGCACCGTGACGCCCGGCACGGCCCGCAGCGCGGCGACGAGGTGGGCGCGGTCGGCGGCGAGCCGGGTGGCGATGGCGTGCTCCTCGGCGACCGCGGCGGGCGCGGCGCAGGCGGTGGCGGCGGCCAGCGCCGGGGTGGAGACGGGCCACAGCGGCTGGACGGCGGCCAGCGTGCGCACCAGGTCGCGCGGGCCGAGCAGGTAGCCGATGCGCAGGCCGGCCAGCGCCCAGGTCTTGGTGAGGCTGCGCAGCACGACGACGCCGGGCAGGTCGCGGCGTGCGGCGAGGGACTCGGGCTCGCCGGGGACGGTGTCGGCGAACGCCTCGTCGACGACCAGCACCCGGCCGGGCCGGGCCAGCGCGGCGAGCGTGCCGGCCGGGTGCAGCACCGACGTGGGGTTGGTGGGGTTGCCGACGAACACCAGGTCGGCGTCGGCGGGCACGAGGGCGGGGTCGAGGGTGAACGGCGGCGGCAGCAGCACCCGCTCGACGGTGTGCCCGGCGTGCCGCAGGGCGGCCTCCGGCTCGGTGAACTGCGGGTGCACGACGACGGGGCGGCGCACGCCGCGCAGCGCCTGGGCGAGCAGCACGAACCCCTGCGCGGCCCCGGCGGTGAGCAGCACCTCGGCGGCCGGGCGGCCGTGCCGGGCGGCGACGGCCTCGGTGGCGGCGCGGGAGTCGGGGTAGGCGGCGAGGTCGGCGAGCGACGCGGCGACCGGCTTCGCGAGCCAGTCGGGCAGCGGCGCGGACCGCACGTTGACGGCCAGGTCGACGAGCCCGGCGCCGACCTCGGCGTCGCCGTGGTGGTCCAGGTCCGGCTCCGTCACCGTGGCTCCTCCCGCGCAAGATCCCGGCCGGGTGTCACGCCCGCGGGTGGTTTCGCCGACCAGCATGCGCGACCGCCGCGGGCGCGCGGCGCGGGGTCGCCACGATGTGATTCACAGTTCCGAACTTCCATCCGGACATGAACCTTTTTGTCCTACCTTGGGGGGGTGATCAAGCGCAGCCTGACAGCCGTGGGACGGATCTCACCCCTGCTTCGGGCGGGGCTCATCGCCGGGGTGGTGGTGGCGGGGCTGGCGTACCCGCTCGCCGCCGTCGCCGGCCTCGGCGCGAAGTCCGGCGCCGGGCTCCTCCAGGAACTGCCCGAGGAGCTGCAGGTCGCCCCGAACGCCCAGACGACCTACGTGTACGCCAACGACGGCAAGACGCTGCTCACCACGTTCTACGAGGAGCACCGCAAGCCGACCGCGCTCGCCGACATGTCGCCCTACGTCAAGCAGGCCATCGTCGCCAGCGAGGACTCGCGGTTCTACGACCACAACGGCGTCGACGTCAAGGGCGTCGCCCGCGCGTTCGTCGCCAACCAGCAGGCCGGCGGCGTCTCCCAGGGCGCCTCGACGCTGACCATGCAGTACGTGCGGATGGCGCTGCGCGACGGCGCCCAGACCCCCACCGACGCGCTGCGCGCCACCGAGCAGACCACCGCGCGCAAGCTGCGCGAGATGCGGCTCGCCATCGAGCTGGAGAAGCAGATCTCCAAGGACGAGATCCTGGAGCGCTACCTCAACTCGGCGTACTTCGGCCACCGCGCGTACGGCATCTTCGCCGCCTCGCAGGTGTTCTTCTCCAAGGCGCCCAAGCAGCTCACCCTCGTCGAGGCCGCCACCCTCGCCGGCCTGGTCAAGGCCCCGTCGGCGTACGACCCGGCCAGCAAGGACCGCACCGCCGCCACCGACCGGCGCAACTACGTCATCGACCGGATGCGCACGCTGGGCTCGATCACCGCCGCGGAGGCCGCCGAGGCCAAGGAGCAGCCGATCCGGCTCAAGCTCACCACCCCGCGCAACGACTGCGTGTCCGTGCCCGAGTCGCGCAACCACTGGGCGTTCTTCTGCGACTTCTTCAAGTCGTGGTGGCTGCAGCAGCCCGCGTTCGGCGCCAACAGCCGCGAGCGGCTCGACAACCTGCGCCGCGGCGGCTACCGCATCACCACCTCGCTCGACCCGCGCGTCCAGGCCGCCGCCCAGAAGCACGTGCTGGAGAAGGAGAAGAAGAACAGCCGGTACGCCCTCGGCCAGGTCGTCATCCAGCCCGGCACCGGCCGGGTCAAGGCGATGGCGGTCAACCGGACGTACTCGCTGGACCAGTCCGGCAACGGCAAGCACAGCGACCCGGCGAAGCGCAAGAAGTTCAAGGGCAACTACCCGAACACCGTGAACCCGCTGCTCGGCGGCGGCGACATGCCCGGCTACCAGGCCGGCTCCACGTTCAAGATCTTCACCATGCTGGCCGCGCTCGACCAGGGCATGCCGCTGTCGACGGCGTTCAACTCCCCGCCCCGGTTCAAGTCGAAGTACATCACCTCGCCCGGCCCGGCCGCGTGCGGCACCTACTGGTGCCCGAAGAACGCCAGCGCGTCGATGACCGGCCGGCAGACCATGTGGTCCGGCTTCGGCAAGAGCGTCAACACGTACTTCGTGCAGCTGGAGCAGAAGGTCGGCGCGCAGCGGGCCGTGAAGATGGCCGAGCGGCTCGGCCTGCAGTGGCGCACCGAGGTCGACCAGCGGATGGCGTCGCCGGCCAACGCCAGCGGCTGGGGCGCGTTCACCCTGGGCGTCAGCGACGCCACGCCGCTGGAGATGGCCAACGTGTTCGCCACCCTGGCCGCCGACGGCAAGTACTGCACGCCCAACCCGGTGCAGTTCATCAAGACGCCGACCGGCGAGGACGCCATGTTCAACGGCGTCCCCGTCGCCGGCGTGCGCTGCCGGCAGGCGCTGCTGCCCGCCGTGGCGCGGGCCGCCACCGACGCCGCGCGCTGCGTCACCGGCTACGGCGCCGCCGCCGGCGCCTGCGGCGGCTGGGAGACCTCGCCGATGGTCCACGCGATCATGAAGCGGCCGGTCGCCGGCAAGTCCGGCACCACCGACAGCAACCAGGCCGCCTGGTTCGCCGGCTACACCCCGCAGCTGGCCGCGGCGGCGTTCATCGCCGACCCGGACAACCCGCGGCACGCCGTCGGCAGCGGCAACGCCACCAAGCAGAAGACGCTGGTGGCCGAGACGCTGCGCGACGCGCTCAAGGACGCGCCGAAGGTGAAGTTCACGCCGCCGCCGGACTGGATCGTGGACTGACCCGTCACAGCACCGTCAGCACCGTCAGCCCGTCGCCGCGAGCGGCGGGCTGACTGCTGTCGTGACCAGGCGGCGGGCGATGTCCGGGGCGCCCGCCCAGTGCAGGCCCAGCTGCGAGGCGTGCACCCGGCGCCACACGAAGCCCTCCGGGTTGCCGCCGTTCCACAGCCAGGCCGGCTCGGCGCCGGCCCGCGGGGTCACCACGGCGCGGTGCTGCTTGTACCCGGTGATCCGGGCGCCCACCGGGGCCAGCGGCGACGCCGTGCGGGCCGTCGCCTCCCGGTAGCCGGCGACCGTGCGCTCCTGCGACACCGCCACCGCGTCCAGCACCCCGCACATCGGGCGGCCGTCCACCTCGCGGGCCAGCCACAGCAGGCCCACCCCCTCGGCCAGCACCGGCGCGCCGTCGTGGGCCAGCTGCGCCACCGCGGCGCACAGCCGCCGGTTGGCCGACAGCTCCTCCGCGAACGCCTCCGGCAGCCCCGCCCCCACGACCAGCGCGCGGGTGCCGGGCGGCAGGGCCTCGTCGCGCAGCGGGTCGACCGGCACCACGTCGGCGCCCGCGGCGGTGAGCAGCTCGGCGGTCTCCGCGTACGCGAACGCGGCGCCCGGGCCGCCCGCGACCGCGACGACCGGGCGGTGCGCGGCCGCCTCGACCTCGCCGACGGCCTCGGCCGGCGACCAGGCGGTGGCGCCCAGCGCGGGCGCGGTGGCGGCCAGGCCGAGCACCCGATCCAGGTCGACGGCCGAGGCGATGGCCTCGCCGAGCCGGCGCACCGCGCGCACCGCCTCGACGGTGCGGTGCGCCGCCGGCACCGGCCCGTGCGCGCGCGCCGGCAGCACCGCGGGCAGGTCGCCGCGGCGCAGCGCGCCCAGGATCGGGATGCCGATGTCGTCCAGCGCGGTGCGCAGCATCTGCTCGTGCCGGGGCGACACCACCCGGTTGAGGACGACACCGCCCAGCCGCACCATCTCGTCGTACGAGCGGAAGCCGTGCACCAGCGCGGCGATCGAGTGGCCCATCGCCGCCACGTCCACCACCAGCACCACCGGGGCCTGCAGCGCCGCCGCGACCGCCGCGGTGCCGTCCTGCTCGGGCTGGCCGGTCAGGCTGTCGAACAGCCCCATCGTGCCCTCGACCACCGCCAGCTGCGCCCCCGCGGCGCCGTGCGCGAACAGCCCCGGGATGCGGAACCCCTCGACCAGGCGCGGGTCCAGGTTGCGGCCGGGCCGCCCGGCGGCCAGCCCCAGGTAGGCGGCGTCGGTGTGGTCGGGGCCGACCTTGAAGCCGGCCGCGGGCACGCCGCGGGCCGCGTACGCCGCGAGCAGCCCGACGGCCACCGCCGTCTTGCCGTGGCCCGACGCGGGCGCGCTAACCACCAGCCGCGGTACGGCCGTCATCTCTCGATCCTCCCCCGGGTGCTGGTCGCGACCCTACCCGGTGCTTCCGTACGGCTCTTCCCGCCGTAGCCTCGATCGTGTGTACCGGTTCCTGCTGACACCGCGCTGGATCGGCGGGTTCGTGCTCGCCGTCGCCGCCGCCGCCGTCATGCTGCTGCTCGGCAACTGGCAGCATCACCGGTACGACGAGCGCAACGCGCTGAACGCCCGGGTCGACGCGGGTGCGACCGCGACACCCGCCGACATCACCACCGTGCTGGGCCGCCCGGCCGCCCCGGGCACCGCCGGGCCGCGCCCCGCCGACGACGCCGCCTGGTCCCGGGTGACCATGACCGGCCGGTACGACGCGGCCAACGAGATCCTGGTGCGCAGCCGCACCGTCAACGACGCCGTCGGCTACGAGGTGGTGACGCCGCTGGTGCTCGCCGACGGCACCGCCGTGCTGGTCGACCGCGGCTGGATCCCGCCCGCGCCCGGCGGGGCGACCGCCGTCCCGGCCGTGCCCGCCGTGCCTGCCGGCCAGGTCACCGTCGTCGGGCGGGTGCACCCGTCGGAGAGCCGGCCCGGCGCCATCGAACGCCGCGACGGGCGCATCCAGGTGCGCCGCGTCGCCGTCGACCAGCTCGCCGGCGAGCTGCCGTACCCGGTCTACGGCGGGTACGTGCTGATGACCGAGCAGACCCCGGCGGCCGACCCGGCGTTCGTGCCCATCCCCGTCGAGCACGAGAACGCCCTGCAGAACGGCGGGTACGCCATCCAGTGGTGGCTGTTCGCGGCGATGGCGCTGGCCGCCTACGGCTGGCTGGCGTGGCGCGAGGCGCACCCCAGGCCCGCGGCCGCCACGCCCGCCGCACGTTAGGCTGCGCTGCGTGACGTACCCGGCTCCTCCCCCGGCGAACGAGCCCAGCGACCCCTGGGGTCACCCCGGCTTCGCGCCGCTGCCCCCCGTCTCCGGCGCCCCGCCGACGATGCCGCTGCCGGCCGCGGAACCGCCGCCGCCCGCCGACCCGGGCGCGGTGATCGTGCAGATCGGCGAGCTGGGCGTGACGTCCACCGTGGTGCGCACCCCGGCCGGCGACATCCCGCTGAAGGGCTCCACCTGGCACGTCACCGACTACTGGCACAACGAGCAGAAGATCCCCACCTGGGCGATCGTCTGCGCCGTCGCGGGCTTCTGCGTGCTGACCGTGTTCAGCCTGCTGTTCCTGCTGGTGAAGGAGACGATCTACCGCGGGACCGTGCAGGTGACCGTCACCAACGGCACCCGGCAGTACGTGGCCCGCATCCCGGTCACCGCCCAGGAGCAGGTGGCGCACGTGCACCAGCAGGTGAACTACGTGCGGTCGCTCGCCGCGATCTGACCGGGGTCGGCCACCCGGCCGACGTGCAGCGCCCGCACCGCGTCGATCGTGTCGGCCTCGGCGGCGGTCTTGTCGTCGCGGTAGCGCAGCACCCGGGCGAACCGCAGCGCCACCCCGCCCGGGTAGCGCGGGCTGGTCTGCACCCCATCGAACGCGATCTCCACGACCTGCACCGGCCGCACCGTCACCACCCAGTCGCCCCGGTCGACGGCCAGCTCCTGGAACCGCTCGGTCTGCCAGCGCAGCAGCTCGTCGGTGAGGCCCTTGAAGGTCTTGCCGAGCATCACGAACCCGCCGGTACGGGGGTCGCGCGCGCCCAGGTGCAGGTTGGACAGCCAGCCCTTGCGCCGGCCGTGCCCCCACTCGACGGCCAGCACCACCAGGTCGAGGGTGTGCCGCGGCTTGACCTTGACCCACGCGGACCCGCGCCGCCCCACGTCGTACGGCGCGTCCAGCGCCTTCACCACGACGCCCTCCTGCCCGGCGGCGATCGCGGCGTCGAACAGCGCCGCCGCCTCCTGCGGGGTGTCGACGAACCCGCGTCCCACCAGCATCGGCTCCGGCACCGCCTGCGCCAGCGCCGCCCACCGCACCCGGCCCGGCTCGTCCAGGTAGTCGGTGCCGTCCAGGTGCAGCAGGTCGAAGAAGTACGGGGTGAGCTGCGCGCTTTTCTCCTCCGCTCGGCTGGCCGCTCGGCTGGCCGTCTCCTGGAAGGGGCTCGGGCGGCCGTCCGCGTCCAGCATCATCGCCTCGCCGTCCAGCACCAGCTCCCGGGCGGGCAGCGACCGGACCGCCGCGACCAGCTCCGGCACCCGGGCGGTGATGTCGTCCAGGCTGCGGGTGAACACCCCGACGTCGTCGCCGGAGCGGTGCACCTGCACCCGGATCCCGTCGAGCTTCGCGTCCACCGCCGCCGGCAGCCCCGTCGCCGCCACGGCCGCCGCCACGTCCGGGGCGCTCTGCGCCAGCATCGGCGTCAGCGGCCGCCCCACCCGCAGCGCGAACTCCGCCAGGGCGGCGGCCCCGCCGTCCAGCGCCGCCACCGCGACCTCCTTCAGGTCCCCGGACAGCAGCAGCGCCCGGCGCACCGTCGCGAGCGGCACCTGCGCGGCCGTGGCGATCGCGTCGGCGAGCAGCCCGGCCTGGGCGCCCTGCCGCAACTCCCCGCCGAACAACCCCACCAACAGCCGCTGCTCGTCCGCGGTGGCCGCCCCGAACAGCCCGCCCAGCAGCTCCCGCCGCCGCGCCTGCGACCCCGGCCCGCTGGTGGCGGCCAGCGCCGCCGCCGCGTCGTCCACCGCGGCCACCGTCAGGCTCGGCGACTCGGCGGGCGGCGGCAGGTCCCGCAGCGCCGCGTACCCCACCCCGGTCTGCCGCTGCCGCAGCTCCCCCGCCAGGAACGCCGACCCGGCCGCCAGCTCGGCCGGCGCCAACCGGCGCAGCGCGCCCGCGAGCAGCTCGATCTTCGCCTTGCGGCCGGACGTGGCGCTGACGGCGGCCGAGGTGGCCGCCACGTCTACGAAGAGCACGACATCATCTTCACCCGGCGACCTTCATCAGCAGCAGCGCCTCGGCCAGGCACACCCGGGCGAACTCCCCCAGGTGCAGGCTCTCGTTCGGCCCGTGCGCCCGCGAGTCCGGGTCCTCCACGCCCGTCACCAGGATCGCGGCGTCCGGGAACACCTCCTGGAACGTCGCGATGAACGGGATCGACCCGCCCACCCCCATGTCGACCGGCTCCACCCCGTCCCACGCCTCCCGGAACGCCGCCCGCGCCGCGTCGTACCGGGGCCCGCGCGCGTCGATCGAACACGGCGCACCCAGCGACTCCAGCTCCACCGACACCTGCGCGCCCCACGGGGCATGCTTGTGCAGGTGCGCCGTCACCGCGTCCAGGGCCGCCTGCGGATCCTGCCCGGGCGCCAGCCGCACACTCAGCTTCGCCCGCGCCGACGGCACGATCGCGTTCGGCGCCTCGGCGGTGCGCGGCGCGTCGATGCCCAGCACCGCGATCGCCGGCCGGTTCCAGATCCGGTCCGTCAACCGCCCGGTGCCCATGAACTGCACCCCGTCGAGCAGCCCCGCCTCGTGCCGCAACCGCTCCGCCGGATAATCCACCTCGGCCGCGTCCCGGCCCACCAGCCCGTCGACCGCCACGTCGCCCGCGTCGTCGTGCAGAGTGGCGACGAGCCGCGACAACGCCGTCAACGCGTCCGGCACCGCCCCGCCGACCATCCCGCTGTGCACGGCCTGCCGCAGCACCCGCACGTCCACGAAACAGTTCACCAGCCCGCGCAGCGACGTCGTCAGCGCCGGCACCCCGACGTCCCAGTTCCCCGAGTCCGCGATCACGATGACGTCGGCACGCAGCAACTCCCGGTGCTCGGCGATCAACGCGTCCAGCGAGTCCGACCCGTATTCCTCCTCGCCCTCCACGAACACCGTCACCCCGACCGGCAGCTCGTCCCCGAACGCCCGCAACGCCGCCACGTGCGCCATCACGCCCGCCTTGTCGTCCGCGGCCCCCCGCCCGAACAACCGCCCGCCCCGCTCCACCGGCTCGAACGGCTCCGACTCCCACAGGGCCAGGTCGCCCACCGGCTGCACGTCGTGGTGCGCGTACAACAGCACCGTCGGCTTCCCGGGCGGCGCCGGCCGGTGCCCGATCACCGCGGGCTGCCCACCGGCCCGCACGATCCGCACCTCGAGCCCGCACCCCCGCAACAGCTCCGCCACCGCCTCCGCCGACCGCTCGACCTCGCTGTGGTCGAACCCGTCGAAGGCGATGCCGGGGATGCGCACGAGGTTTTCGAGGTCGGCGCGGACGCCGGGGAGCTCGCGCTGGATCGCAGCGCGCAGGTCGGTTTCGCTGAGACTCATGCCGCCGACCCTAATCCGGCAACGGCCCGCCGTCCGTGTTCCCCTCACCGCCGCCGCATTGGCCGGCGCGGGCCAGGCCGGCGCGGGTCAGGCCGGCGCGGGCCGGGGCGGCGTGGGCCAGTGCGGCGTGGGCCAGCGCGGCGGCCAGGGCGGCGCTCTAGCCGCCGCGGGCCGCGTCCGCGATCGCGCGCGACCGGCGGCGGTCGCCGCTGGCGCAGGCCGCAGCCGCCCGCCACCCCACCAGCGGGTTGCGGCCTGGTCGCCCTCATCGCCGCCTAGGTGCCGCCGAGGGCGACGTACTCCCAAGCCGGGTCGTGGGGCGCGCCGGGTGCGCCGTCCACGACCAGGTCGGCCGCCGCGCGGGTGCGGTCCGCGGCGAAGTGCCGGTCCTCGGCGGCCCGCCACCGCTCCAGGTGGTCCCGCACCCCCGGCCCGTCCCGCTCCAGCCCCCGGCTCAGCCGCAGCTCCGGCGGGGCGGTCACGAACACGGCGAGCGTCAGCTCCGGCCGGACGACCGCCCGGGCGGCGCTCACCCCCTCGACCACCACGACCGGGCTGCCGCCGGGGACCCGCACGGGCGCGCCGCTGAACGCGCCCTCCTCCCACCGGTACGGCCGGTAAGTGACGTCCCGGCCCGCCCGTAGCGGTGCGAGCACCAGTCGCTCCAGGCGCTCCCAGAAGGTGAACTGGTCGTCCCAGCCGTCGAGCAGGTCGTCGGTGTGCACGACGGGCGCGGAGCCGAGGTGGGCGGCGAGCCGCCCGGCGAACACGGTCTTGCCCGCCCCGCTGGGCCCGTCGACCGCGACGAGCCGCACGGCCCCGAGCCGCGCGGGCCGCCGCCGAACGTCGGCCGCCAGCTCGGCGAATCCCTTGACCCGCGCGGCCGGCGCCGTGGCGGTCTCGGCACCACCGGCACCCCCGGCGGCGTCGCGGCCGGCGGCCGTCGTCATGGGGCGCCCGGTGGGAGGAACGGCAGGCCGGGCGGGGCGCCGTCTTCGATCAGCCGCCACAGCGCCGCCGTGTCCAGGTGCTCCTCGACGAGGTCGCCGAGGGTGTCGAGGGCGCGGTCGCGCACAGCGGCGAACCGGGTGTCCGGGGCCGCCACGAATCCGGTGCGGCCCGCCCGCGCGGCCGCCCACGCGAGGAACGCGCGCCGGAACTCGTCGGACTCGAACGCCCCGTGCCAGTGGGTGCCGACCACCGAACCCGCCACCGCCCCCTCGGGGGTGCCGTCTACGTACGAGAGGAACGGGTCGGCGCTGGTCGCGGAGACGTACCCGTGGTGGATCTCGTAGCCGGCGACCGGCACGCCGCCGAACGCGGTGCCCCGGGACTGGGCGAGGGTTTTGCGCGGCCCGAACGTCACCTCGACCGGCAGCAGGCCCAGCCCGTCGACGGTGCCGCGGCGGCTCTCCACGTCGTCGTGGACGGCGCGGCCGAGCATCTGGAAGCCGCCGCACACGCCGAGCACCGGGCGGCCCTGCGCGGCGTGCGCGGTGACCGCCGCGGCGAGGCCGGTGTCGCGCAGCCACCCCAGGTCGCTGACCGTGGCCTTGGAGCCGGGCAGGACGACCAGGTCGGCGTCGGCGACGTCGGCGGGGTCGCGGGTGATGCGCACCCGGACGCCCGGCTCGGCGGCGAGGGCCTCGGCGTCGGTGGCGTTGGACATGCGGGGCAGCCGCACCACGGCCACCCGCAGCCACTGGGTGCCGTGCGGGGCGGCGGGGCGGCCGAGGCTGGTGCCGTACGACAGGGAGTCCTCGCCGTCGATCCACAGGTCGTGCGCGTACGGCAGCACGCCCAGCACGCCGCGGCCCGCCACCCGCTCGATCATGTCGAGGCCGGGTTGCAGCAGCGCGCGGTCGCCCCGGAACTTGTTCACCACGAAGCCCGCGACCAGCGCCTGGTCCTCCGGCGACAGCAGCGCCACCGTGCCGAACAGCGCAGCGAACACGCCCCCGCGGTCGATGTCGCCGACGACCACGGCGGGCAGCCCGGCGTGCCGCGCCAGGCCCATGTTGACGAAGTCGCCGGCCCGCAGGTTGATCTCGGCGGGGCTGCCGGCGCCCTCGCAGATGACGGCGTCGTACTCGCGGCGCAGCTCGGCCAGGGTCTCGTGCACGGTCTCGGCGAGCCGCGGGCGCAGCGCCCGGTAGCTGCCGGCGGTGACGGTGTCGACGGCCTCGCCGAGCAGCACCACCTGGCTGGACAGGTCGCTGCCCGGCTTGAGCAGCACCGGGTTGAACCGGATGTCGGGGGCCAGCCCGGCGGCGGTCGCCTGCATGGCCTGGGCGCGGCCGATCTCGCCGCCGCGGCCGTCGGGCCCGACCACGACGGCCGAGTTGTTGGACATGTTCTGCGCCTTGAACGGGGCCACCTTCACCCCGCGGCGGTGCAGCCACCGGCAGATCCCGGCGGTGAGGACGCTCTTGCCGGCGTCGGACGTGGTGCCGGCGACCAGCAGCCCCCCGCTCACCGGCCACCGCCCCGGCGCGTGCGACGCACGGCGTGGCCGGCCGCCGCGGCGACGCCCGCCCGGGTCGCGGCGACCGTCGCGGCCAGCCCCGCCGCCAGCAGGCCGACGGTGCCGGACAGCTTCGCCGCGCGCTTGATGTGCCCGGCCGACGGCCGCGGCCCGTCGCCCAGGAAAGGCCGCACCTCGGACCGGCCGAAGTAGACGTTGCGGCCGCCGAGCCGCACGCCCAGCGCCCCCGCCATGGACGACTCGCACTGGCCGGCGTTGGGGCTGGGGTGGTCGGCCCGGTCGCGGCGCCACACCCGCGCGGCCTCGGCGCGGGAGCCGTTGACGGTCGGGGCGGCGAGGATCGTCAGCGCCGCCGTCAGCCGCGACGGCACCAGGTTCAGGGCGTCGTCGAGGCGCGCCGCCGCCGTGCCGAACCGCGCGTACCGGGGCGAGCGGTGGCCGACCATCGCGTCGAGGGTGTTGGCCGCCCGGTAGCCGAGCAGCCCCGGCAGCCCGGCGACGGCGCCCCAGAACAGGGGCGCGACGACGGCGTCGGACGTGTTCTCCGCGACCGACTCGACGGTGGCCCGGGCCAGCTCCGGCTCGTCCAGGGTGGACGGGTCGCGCCCGCACAGGTGGTTGAGCCGCCCGCGCGCCGCCTCCAGGTCGGCCTGCTTCAAATGCTTCGCCATGGTGGTGGCCTCGTGCCGCAGGGTGCGCCCGCCGAGCACCGTCCAGGTGGCGGCGGCGACCAGCACCGCCCGGGTCACCGGCCGGTGGCGGGTGGCCACGTGCGCGGCCACGCCCGCGAGGACGGGCACGCCCACCGCCACGGCGGCGAAGGCGGCGCCGGCGGCGCGGTGCGGGGCGTAGAGGCGCCGTTCGAGCGCCCCGGCGGCCGTGCCGAACCCGGCGACCGGGTGGAAACGCCGCGGGTCGCCGAACGCCGCGTCCAGCGCCACCCCGGCCAGCAGGCCGACGGCGTCCGCCGCTTTCCCACCCACCTGCACCACCTCCGAGCAGGACTGTAGTCATCGCCGGCCGCCGGCTGAGGGCCGGTGCCGGGCGCGCGCGGGGGAAACGCGGCGCCCGGCACCGGCATCGGGAGCCCCGGCCGGTGCTAGGCCGGGACGGGGGTGCGCCCCCGCGACCGCCGCGGCCGCGACTCCGCGACGGCCGCGTCGACGGGCTGGTCGGCGGGCTGGTCGGCGGGCTGGTCGGCCGGCCGGTCGCCGCGCTCGGGCGTACCCGGGAGGTCGTCGTCGAACGACGAACCGCGCACCTCCGCGAGCGGGTCGGGGACGGCCGGCGGCAGCGGCGGCAGCTCGGTGAAACCGAGGTCGTCGGCCGGCAGCAGCCCGTCGCCGAAGGCGACCGGGGCGTCGGCGTGGGCGACGGGCTCGGTGGGCTCGCCGCGGACATGATCGTCGGCGATCGGGTCGTCGACGGCGCTGGTGGGCGTGGGCTTGGTGCGGGCGAAGCGGCTGCGCCCCCGGGTCAGGTCGTGGCCGACGGCGGCCGCCTCCAGCTCGTACGTGAGCCGGGGGTTGCCGTCCGGATCGGTCCAGTCGCGGGTGTAGAGGCGGCCCGTGACGACGACCGGGTCGCCGACGGCGATGGACGCGGTCACGCCCTCCGCCAGGCGGCGCCAGCAGTTGACGCGGACGCGCAGGCTGTTGCCGTCGATCCACTGGCCGGTCTCGCGGTCGAGGCGGCGGGCGGTGGACGCGACCCGGAAGTGGGCGACGAGCGTGCCGGTGTTGGCGGTGCGGCGCCACTCGGGCGCGGTCAGCACGTTGCCGACGATGGTGATGTTGGTGTCGAACATGCGGCGAAGCCTGCCGCGCCGGCCGCCCCCACCACCGGAAACGACCCCCGATCCTGTGGACGGCCGCGCGGTGTGGACAGCGCGGAGCCCCGCCCGCCGATGTGCTATCGCGGTACCGTGACCGGCGTGGAGACGGATGTCCTGGGCGCCCCCTACGAGCGGCACACGATCGAGCTGGGCCTCGACGACGAGGGGCCCGTGGTCGCGACGCTGGTCCGCCGCCGCGGCGACACCCCGAGCCGGCGCGCGGTCCTCTACGTGCACGGCTTCGTCGACTACTTCTTCCAGACCCACCTGGCCGACTTCTTCGTCGAGCGCGGCTGGGACTTCTACGCGCTCGACCTGCGCAAGTACGGCCGCAGCCTGCTCCCCCACCAGACCCCGAACTTCTGCCGCAGCCTCACCGACTACTTCCCCGAGCTGGACGAATCGGTCAGGATCATCCGCGAGCAGGACGGCCACGACCAGCTCCTCGTCGCCGCCCACTCCACGGGCGGCCTGATCACGTCGCTGTGGGCGCACGTCCGCCAGGGCCTCGGCATGCTCGACGGCCTGTTCCTCAACAGCCCGTTCTTCGACTTCAACGCCCCCTGGCTCGCGCGCCGCCCCCTGCTCGACGTCATCGCCCGCGGCGGCCGGCGCCACCCGTACCGTCAGCTCAGGGTCAAGACCCGCGGCCTGTACGGCCAGAGCCTGCACGCCCAGCACCGCGGCGAATGGGACTACGACCTGGCGTGGAAGCCCCTGCACGGCTTCCCCGTGCGCCTCGGCTGGCTGGAGGCCATCCGCCGCGGCCAGCGCAAACTCCGCTCCGGCCTGGGCATCGACGTACCCGTGCTGCTCGCCTGCTCGACCCGCACCTTCCGCGGCCGGCGCTGGGAGGACGGCATCAGCCTCGCCGACGCGGTGCTGGACGTCGACCACATGGTCCGCTGGGCCCCCCGCCTGGGCCCGCACGTCACCCTGGCCCGCTTCGACGGCGGCATGCACGACCTGACCCTCTCGGGCGCCGAGGTACGCGCCCGCGTCTTCGACGAACTGGGCCGCTGGGCCGAGGCGTTCGTGGCACCCCGCCCTGCCGCCGACGAGACATCGACGCCGACCGCTGAACGCACCAGCCGTACCGTTCGTTGATCCGGGCGGGGGAAGGTCCTCGCCGTGGGCGGGCCTGGACCCTAGTATGTGCAGGCCAGCGCGGCCTGCCCCCCATCGGCCCGGTGTAAGGGGTAGCCTGCGTCCGGCTTCAGGCGCCCGTAGCTCAGCGGATAGAGCAACAGACTTCTAATCTGAAGGTCGCAGGTTCGAATCCTGCCGGGCGCGCTCACGTTCTCGCAGCTCAGCCTGCATGCGACCAGCTGGCGGACCGGATGGCCGCCCGACGTCGGGCAGGCGCTGCGACCTGGCCGGACGTCGGCACGACGCCGGGGCCGACGAGCCTGACGTCACCGGCCCGCCCGTCTTGCCGCCGGCGCCTACCATGCCGCCATGAGCCTGTTCGGGAAGAACGCCTTGGTGGCCACCATCAACGGCGAGGTCTTCCGCTGCCTGGTGTGCCAGGGCGGGCTGTTCGGCACCCGCACGATCAAGCTGAACACGGGGGCCATGGAGTTCCTGGACCTCGCGTGGGCGAACCGGACGTCACTCGGTGTCATCTGCGACAACTGCGGTTACATCCACGAGTTTCTCGGCGACGTCATCCGGATGTGGGACCCCGAGAGCGGCGCCCCCGCCTGAGCAGGTGATCGCTCAGGTCAAGCCCGAAGCGTGAGCCGACTGCTGTTCGACGATCCAGGACCGTTGCGCCTGCGCCGGCCGCGGAGGGCTGTAGAGGTAGCCCTGCCCGAAGTCGCAGCCCTGCCGGCGCAGCCAGTCCCGGTGCTCGGAGGTCTCGATGCCCTCGGCGACGACCTGCTGGCCGAGGGCGTGCGCCATGGCGATGACGGTGCGGACGATGGCCTCGTCGTCGGGGTTGACGCCGATGCCGGACACGAACGACCGGTCGATCTTGACGATGCTGGCCGGGAACTGCCTGAGGTACGTCAGGGACGAGTACCCGGTGCCGAAGTCGTCGATGCAGAGCACCACGCCGAGTTCGCGCAGTTCGCGCAGGGTGGCGAGGGAGAGGTCGAGGTCTTCGAAGACTCCGGACTCGGTGAGTTCGAGCCAGAGTGCGTCGGCGGGTAGCCCGGTGCGCTGCAGGACGTCGCGGACGACGTCGACGAGTGCGGCGTTGCGCAGCTGGCGGACCGAGACGTTGACCGACATGTGCACCGGGGGTGCCCCGGCGGGGCGTTCGGACCGCCACTGCGCGAGTTGGGTCGCGGCCTCTTCGAGGAGCCAGGCGCCCGATGCCACGATCAGGCCGGTGTCCTCGGCGATCGGGATGAACTCCAGCGGGGAGACCATGCCCAGTTCGGGGTGGTTCCAGCGCATCAGCGCCTCGAACCCGGACAGCGCGCCGGTGGTCAGGTCGATGATCGGTTGGTATTGCACCGACAGCTCGCCCTGCTTCAGGGCCGCGCGCAGCGCCTGCTCCAGGTCGGCGCGGCGGCGGGCCTGGTCGCGCATGGCCTCGGTGAACACCGCGTAGCTGTTGCGGCCGGAGCCCTTCGCCCGGTACATCGCGGTGTCGGCGTCCCGGATGAGGTCCAGTGCGTCGGCGGGCCCGGAGGACTCCGCGATCCCGATCGAGGGGGTGATCTCGATGTCGCCGACGGACAGCTCGAAGGGCTCCCCGAACGCGTCCAGGAGCCGGAGGGCCAGCGATTCGGCCAGTGCGGTGTGGTCGGGGCTGGCCAGGGCGATGACGAACTCGTCCGCGCCGATACGGCACACGAGGTCTTCGCTGCGGACGATCGCGCTGAGCCGGGAGGCGACGGCGCACAGCAGCTCGTCACCGATGGAGTGGCCCCAGCGGTCGTTGACGGCCTTGAATCGGTCGAGGTCGAGGAACACCAGCGAGACGTCGAGCTGGGCGTCGCCGGCCTGCTTGCACCAGGTGGTGATGGTGGCGGTGAGGAGCTCACGGTTGGGCAGCTCGGTGAGGGCGTCGTGCGTGGCGCGATGCCGCTCGGCCCGTTCCAGCTCGACACGGTCGCTGACGTCGCGGAGGTTGATCAGGACGCCGTTGACCGCCTCGTCGGCGAGGAGGTCGCGGCCCACGCCCTCGATGTGGCGCACGGTGCCGTCGGTGTGCTGGACGCGGAACCGCATCACCTTGGCCGAGCCGCGCCCGGCGGACAGCAACCGGAGCGCCCGGCGCACGGCCGCCGCGTCGTCGGGGTGCACGTGGTCCGCGATCACGGCCTGGACGGTGCGCCCCTGGAGGGCCTCGGCAGGCCGGCCGAGCATGCGTTGCGCCGAGGGGCTGACGTAGGTGGTGCGGCCCTGGGGGTCGAACAGGATGGTGGTGTCCGACGACGCGGCGACCAGGGCCTGGAATCGGCGTTCGTCGTGCTCGCGAAGCCGTGCCTGCAGTTCGTGCAGGCGAGCGGTCAGCCACGCCAGGCACTCGCCGGTGACGACACAGATGACGGTGCAGGTCACGGCCGAGGACGCGAGCCGCGGGTCGTCCGCCACGATCGCGAGCGGAAGCCAGTATGCCGCCAGGAACAGGGGGCTGAGCGCGAGGACGGTACCCCGTCGCAGCGCGGTACCCGCCCACACCGCGAGGACGAAGAAGGAGATGCCGGCCAGGTACGGGTTGGGGTCCATCCAGTTGCCGAACCCGCTGATGGCCAGCGACGGCGGGACGGCGAGGATCTGCCACCTGCGTCGCCACCGCTGCCACGGCAGCCAGAGCATGACTGCGCCGCACACCAGTGTCGCGACGCCGAGGGCGAGCAGCACCGCCAGGATCGGGCGAGCTGACCCGACGGTCGGGGCGTACCCGATGATGACGGCGGCCGACGCGATGTAGAGCCAGCCGATGGCATGCCCGGTGAGCCGTCGGAAGGCCCCGTCCGGCTCCGCCACCTCCCTGCGCCGCAGTCGCCAGGTCACGCCCTCTTATCGGCGCGGTATTCGGCCTGCTGAGCGCAATGCGGCGGCCCCGTTCATGCGGCGGGCTCCCGGGGGGACGGGACGGCTCGGCCGGTGAGCTGCCGGCCGAAGGCACGCCGCAGCTCGCTCATCGAGCTTCCCCCTTCGGCGAGGGCCTGGGGGATCGCTGCGGTCAGCGACTCCACCAACGTCACGACGTCCTGGTCGGTGTGGTGTGCGGTGAGCGAGATCCGGATCCCCGACCGCTTGGCCGGGACCGCCGGGGACGTCGCGATGTCGACGAAGAACCCGGCGTCCCGCAGGAGTTCCCCCACCCGGTAGGTGAGGGGCGGCCTGCCGACGCCGACGCAGCGGATCGGCGTCGCGCTCGGGCTCACCACCGGGAGGTCACGCTCGGCGGCCAGGCGGTTGAACAGGTCGATCAGGTGGTTCAGGTAGGCGCGCCGAGGTGCGACCGCGTCGGTCAGGTGCAGGCGGGCGGACGCGAGGATGGCCCCGAGCATCGGCGGCTGCACCGGGCCCGAGAAGATCAACGGCCCGCCCAGGGCGAACACCCGCCGGCGCAGCTCCGCGTCGGGAAAGGTCAGCACACCGCCGGCCGCGGCGAACGACTTGTTCAGCGACCCCGTGACGATCGCCCGCTCGGTCGCGGCCGCGCTCAGCCGGTCCAGCGCATATCCGCGGCCGAACCGTCCGGTCCACGAGATCGCGTGGGCGTCGTCGATGTACAGCCACAGGTTGGGATGCCGGTCGGCGAGGTCGCTCAGCTCGGCGATGGGTGCGGGGTCGGCGTACATGCTGTAGATCCCGTCGGTCATGTACCAGACCCGCCGATGGGTGCCTGCCAGCTCCGTGACCCGGCGTTCGAGGCGCCGGAGGTCGCTGTGCGGCAGCAGCTCCACCGGAATCCCCTGCGCCTGCACCAGCCGCGCCGCGACCTGCACGCTGAAATGCACCTGAGCGTCGAGGAGCACGACGTCCTCGCTCCCGACCACCACCGGCAGCGCGGCGAGATGCCCCATCGTGGTGCTCGGGCTGATCAGGGCCGGGCGACCGAACATCTCGGTCAGCGCGGCCTCTGCCGGGGCGTAACCCGGCGCCGACAGGTACGTCCGCGACGAGGAGAACTGGCTGCCGTACCTCGTCACCGCGTCGACGACTGCGGCGACCAACTCGGGGTGGGTCTCCAGGCCGAGGTAACTGCAGGAGCCGAAGCTCACCAGGCGCTTGCCGTCGACGGTGATCACGCGCCCGTCCAGCTCGTCGTCCTGCGCGGCGCAGTGCGCCAGACCGTGGCCCACGCCTTCCTTCACGAGGTCGTCAAGCGCGTCCAACCGGGCTTCGATCAGGCCCATGGTCCCCCCTGCATTCACTCGGTGCGACCAGTAAACAGCTCTCCGCAATTGGAGTTGATCAAGGTTTCTCGACACTAACCCGGCCCGCGGCAGCGCGCCACTCGAGAAGCACACACCGCATTCCCGCCCGGCACGAAAAGGGCGTCATCATAGGTTTCCACCGGAGGCTGGGCAACGGCGGTCGCCCATTTGAACAGCGATAGAGCTGAACGTGATCAGGGCCGTGCGCTGGGAGTTGTGCCCTCGGTGCCGACCGGGAACTCGGGCCGAGGCGCCATCAGCGTCGCAATCGGGAGAAGGCGGCCGCCCACATTCGTCGGCCCGGAACAACAACGGAAGTCGGCGAGCAGGACATTGATTCTGCCATATCCGGCGGTGCGGCACGACCGGCTCTGTTCGCCCAGCATGGCATCAGGGTGAACTTTTCCATCTCCCGGGCGAATTCCGCGGTGGTTCGCCAGGGCCGGGACCGGCGAAGCGGTGTCGTGGCTGCCCGCCCGCCCGGCCGGCGGTGATCGTCCCCGGACGCGGCGGCGGCATTTCTCACGGTGGTCGCCCGCCGGTCGATATGACCGCTGCGTACGACCCGCGAAAGGGATGTCAGATGGGCACCTCACACCTGCTGCGTGCAGTCACGCGCCCGGCCGCCCCCGGTGGCCGCCGGGTGAGCCGGCTGCTGCTGGCGGCTGCCGGGCTCACGGTCGTTCCCGCGGTGCTGTTCGCCGTCCTGCTGTTCACCTCGTGGTTCACGCCCGACGACAGCAACCATCTGACCGAGCCGCTGCTGCTCGTGCTGTGGCTGCCGTCCCCGCTCGGCGCCGCCGTGCTGACGGCGGTCTTCTGGCGGACGTCGCGGACGGCGGAGCTGCCGGGGCCGACCCGGCGGTTCTGGCGGCATCAGACGCTCGCGGCGGCGCTGGTCGGTAGCGCGTCGGCGGCGCAGGCCGTGGACGTGCTGACGCATCCGGCCGCCACCGGGCAGCGGACCGGTCCGGTGATGCTGGCGATCGACACCGCGGCGATCGCGGTCATCATGTGGTCGCTCTACCGGCTGCCGCTCGGGCAGCAGACCCGCATGGAACGGCTGCGGGTGGGGCTGGACGCCGGCACGGTCATGCTGGCCACGTCCGTCTTCTTCCTGCATTTCCACACCATGCCGCTGCTGGCGGTGCCCGGCGGCAACACCACGATGACGCTGGTGTCGTCGGCGATGGTGACGACGCTGGCGTCCATCGCGGTGTTCGCCGTGGCGAAGGTGGTGCTGTCGAGCTACGCCTTCATCGACAAGGGTGCGCTGCGGCTGTTCGCCTGCGCCATCCTCGTCGGCTGCGCGTCGTCGCTGCCGCAGCCGTACATCGACGCGATGCCCGGCAAGAACCATCTGCTGGTCACCACGGTCAGCATCCCGCTGGTGATGTTCTTCGCCGCCTGGGCGGGCGAGCGGCAGCGCACGTCGGCGCGCGGGGCCGCGGCGGACGCCGGGCGCCGGCGGCCGTTCAGCATCCTGCCGTACGTGGCGGTCGCCGCCGTCGACGCGTTGCTCGTCTGGGTGCTCTGCACCCTGGACATCGGGTCGCTGGCGGGCCGCTGGGGCACGATGTCGGCCAGCGAGAAGCTGGTCGTGGTGTGGGACCCGATCCTGGTCGGCTCCGCGGCGGTGCTGCTCACCGGGCTCGTCGTGCTGCGGCAGCTGACCGCGTTCCAGGACAACCGGCGGCTGCTGGACCGCCTCGACCACGGTGCCACCCACGACGCCCTGACGCAGCTGCCGAACCGGCGGCTGTTCCACGAGCGGCTGCAGCGGGCGCTCGGCGACCCGGGCGGCGGACCGCTCAGCGTGGCGCTCATCGACCTCGACGACTTCAAGAACGTCAACGACAACCTGGGGCACGAGGCCGGCGACGCCCTGCTCGTCGCGGTCGCGCAGCGGCTGACCGACTGCGTGCGGGCCACCGACACGGTCGCCCGCCTGGGCGGCGACGAGTTCGTCGTCATCTTCGCCGCCGCCGCGCCGGCGGAGGCGGCCGCCGCCGCTGACCGCCTCATCGCGGCCCTCGCGCCGCCGGTCGTCGCCGAGGGGCACGAGCTGCTCATCCGGGCCAGCATCGGCATCGCCGACGGCCGGCCGGGCGACGACCCGAGCGACATGCTCCGGCACGCCGACATCGCCATGTACGCCGCCAAGGGCCTCGGCGGCAGCCGCTACCTGACGTACGAGCCGGGCATGGCGGGCACCGTCGCCAACCACGTGCAGCTGGGGGCCGAGCTGCGGCAGGCCATCATCGACGAGCAGTTCACCCTGCTGTACCAGCCCATCGTCGACCTCGCCGGCGGGCGGCTCATGGGCGTCGAGGCGCTGGTGCGCTGGACCCACCCCGGCCGCGGCGTGATCCCGCCCGTCGAGTTCATCCCGCTGGCCGAGCGCAACGGGCTCATCGTGCCGCTGGGTCGCTGGGTGGTCCGCGAGGCCTGCCGGCAGTTCGCGGCCTGGTCGGCGGAGCACGGCGCCGCCGCGCCCGCGGTGCTCAACCTCAACGTCTCCGCCCGCGAGCTGCGGGAGCCGGGCTACGCCGACGACGTGGCGGCCGCGCTGGCCGACACGGGCCTGTCGCCGCACCGGCTCGTGCTGGAGGTGACGGAGACCGCGGTGCTGCAGCTGGGTGGTTCGGTCACCAACCTGACCCGCCTCCGCGAGCTCGGTGTGCGGGTCGCGCTGGACGACTTCGGCACCGGGCAGTCCACCCTGTCGCTGCTGCAGAACTGCCCGGTCGACGAGCTGAAGCTCGATCAGTCCTTCACCCAGGCCCAGGTGACGGGCGAACCCACGATCGCGGCCGCGGTCCTGCAGCTGGCCCGCGTCCTCGGCCTGCACGTGGTCGCGGAGGGCGTCGAGACGCCGCAGCAGGCGCAACGGCTGCGTGACATCGGCTACCACGCCGCGCAGGGCTACCACTTCGCCCGTCCACTGTCGGCGGGCCAGCTCGGCGAAAGCCTCGCGCGCCGGGACGACGCGGGGCCGGTGCGCGGCCTGACCGGCCAGCACCCGGTGGGCGCCGGCACGTCGGAGCCGTGACGCGCACACCGCCCGCGGCTCGGTGAGCGGGGGTCGCAGCTACCGGTTCGCACCCGGACCGCAGCCGTGCCGATCCGGACATCGAGTGCCGTACCGGAGTCCCCTCCCCGTGCCGCAGGACTGCTCCGCGGGTCCGCTCAACTCGGGGCCGTTCGCTCCGATCACCGTTAGGTCAGCGACCCGCTGGCGGACGGTGACCGGGGGATTGAGATGGCGTCGAAGTCGAACACGGGCGAGAAGCCCGTCGCGGCAGGCCCGGCCGTGAACCGGTCGCCCGGCGCGACCCGGTGGACGCGGCTGTGCGTCGCCGTGGGTGCCGCGGTGGTCGTGTTCGGGGGCCTGCTGCTGTCGAACGTCGGCGGTGCGCTGGTCTCGCAGACGATCTCCAACGTCGGCCTGTGCGTGGCCGCCCTGTCCGCCGCCGTCGCCTGCCTGGTGCGGGCCCGCGGCACCACCGGCCGGCTGCGGCTCTCCTGGGGCCTGATCGGCCTCGGCATCCTGTCGTGGGGCGCCGGCCAGATGGCCTGGGTCTACCTCGAGTCGGTGCGCGGCGAGGAGGTGCCGTTCCCGTCCGGCGCCGACATCGGGTACATGGGGCTGCCGCCGCTGGCGGTCGCCGGCCTGCTGTTCCTGCCCGTCGCCGCGCAGACCCTCGCGAACCGCATCCGCAGTGTGCTGGACGGCCTGATGATCGGCGCCTCGGCGCTGATGATCAGCTGGATCCTGGTCGTGGCGCCGACGATCGAGGCCGGCGGCGACCCGCTCGCGCTCTACATCAGCCTCTGGTACCCGCTGGGCGACGTCGTCGTCGTCACGGTGGTGCTGTTCCAGCTGGCCCTGCTGCGGCACCGGGGCAACCCGATGAGCCGCCCGCTGCTGCTCGTCGGCATCGGCATCGGCATCTTCTGCGTCGCCGACATCGGCTTCGCCTACCTCAACCTGACCGGCTCGTACGCCTCGGGCGGGATGATCGACTCGTTCTGGTTCCTCGGTTTCGCGTTCATCCTGCTCGCCGCCCTCATGCCGGTGCGGGCCCAGGCCGGGCCGGTGGCGCAGGAGGCGGCCGAGGACGGCGAGATGCCGCTGGCCATGCTGCTGCCGTACGTCGCGGTGCTCGCCGCGCTGCTCACCAGCATGTTCTGGTTCGCGACGAACGCCGGCGGCTCCCCCTTCGTCTCGTGGACCCGTTCGGCGCTGATCCTGCTCATGGTGGGCCGCCAGCTGCTCACCCTGCTGGAGAACCGGGGGCTCACCCGGCACCTGCAGGCGCGGGTGGCCGAGGTCTCCGCCAGCGAGCAGCGGTTCCACGCCCTCGTGCAGCACAGCTCCGACGTGGTGACGGTCGTCGACGCGAACGGGGTGGTGCTGTACCAGAGCGAGTCCGTGCGGCGGGTGTTCGGCTACTCGGCGCGGACGCTCACCGGCCGGGCCCTGATCCACCTGCTGCACCCCGACTCCGCCGCGCGGCTGGTGGAGGCGCTGCGCACCGTGGCGGGCCGGCCGTACGCGACGACCGTGCTGGAACTCACCGTCCCGCACCGCGACAAGCGGCCGCGGCAGGCCGAGATGACCGTGACGAACCTGCTCGACGACCCCAGCGTCGGCGGGCTCGTGCTGAACACCCGGGACATCAGCGAGCGCAAGGAGCTGCAGCAGCAGCTCATGCACGAGGCGTTCCACGACACCCTCACCCAGCTGGCCAACCGCGCGCTGTTCCACGAGCAGGTCGCGGAGGCGCTGCGGCGGGAGGACGACGAGGCCACCACCGTGACGGTGCTGTTCCTCGACCTGGACGGCTTCAAGGAGGTCAACGACAGCCTCGGGCACGCCGCCGGCGACCTGGTCCTGATGCAGGTCGCCGACCGGCTGCGCGCCACGGTGCGCCGCGGCGACACGGTGGCGCGGTTCGGCGGCGACGAGTTCGCGCTGCTGGTCCACGCGCCGAACCGCCGCTACGCCGAGGGCGTCGCCGAGCGGGTGGTCGCCGCCATGGACGAGCCGTTCATGCTCGACGAGCGCGAGCTGCACATCGGCGCGAGCGTCGGCCTGGCCTGCGTCGACGAGGCCGCCGCCGGCGACGCCGAGCAGCTGATGCGCGACGCCGACCTGGCGATGTACCGGGCCAAGGCGACGGGCGGCGGCGGCTGGGCCGTGTACGACCCGCAGATGCACGCCCGCGTGGTGGACCGGCTCGAACTGGAGGGCGACCTGCGCCGGGCCCTGCAGCGGCGGGAGATCAGCCTGCACTACCAGCCCACCATCGACCTCGCCGACGGCAGCATCGTCGGGTTCGAGGCGCTCGTCCGGTGGCACCACCCGACGCGCGGCCTGGTCAACCCGGGCGACTTCATCCCGGCGGCCGAGGCGACCGGGCTCATCATCCCGCTCGGCCGGTGGGTGCTCACGGAGGCGTGCCGGCAGGCCGTCGCGTGGAGCACCGAGTCGGGTGGCCGCCCGCTGAAGATGTCGGTCAACGTCTCGGTCCGGCAGTTCGACCGCGCCAACCTGCCCAACGTGGTGGCGGACGTGCTGATGGAGACGGGCATGCCGGCGTCCCAGCTGTGCCTGGAGATGACGGAGAGCGTCATCATGAACGACACCGAGGAGAACCTCGCCCAGCTGATCCGGCTCAAGGCGCTCGGCGTCCAGCTCGCCATCGACGACTTCGGCACGGGCTACTCGTCACTGGCGTACCTGCGCCGGTTCCCGGTCGACATCATCAAGATCGATCGGTCGTTCGTGGAGCAGCTCGGCGGCGCCGCCGACGACTCGACCCTGGCCCGCACCATCGTCCAGCTCGGCCAGAGCCTCGGGATGTCCACGGTGGCCGAGGGCATCGAACAGCAGGGCCAGCTCACCGCACTGCGCCGGATGGGATGCGATCTCGCGCAGGGCTTCTTCTTCTCCCGTCCCGTGCCCGCGGACGTCGCCGGCCGCCTGCTCCGCGAGGCCGCCCCGATGACCGACGAGCCCGCCGCCCTGGCCGCCTGAGCCACCGATCACGCCGAAGGAGCTGACTGCCATGACCATCGCACTCGACGGCCACCGCGCGCAGCCGCGGCTGCCCGGACACTGGCCGGCCGCGCTGTCCCCCGAGTACCTCGCCCTCATCGACGTCCCGACGCCGTACCTCGTGACCGACCTGGACACGCTGGTCTCCCGGTACACCCGGTTCAGTGCCGCACTGCCCGGTGTGTCCACGTTCTACGCGATGAAGTGCAACTCCACCGCCGAGATCGTGCAAACCCTGCACCGGCACGGCGCCGGCTTCGAGGTGGCGTCGATCGGTGAGCTGAACGCGTTGCAGGCCCTGGGCGTGGACCCCGCCGAGGCGCTCTACAGCAACCCGATCAAGCCGCCGGCGCACGTCGCCGCCGCCCACGCCGCCGGCCTGTGGCGCTTCGGCTTCGACTCCCCCGGCGAGCTGCGCAAGATCGCCGAGTACGCGCCGGGCAGCGCCGTGTACCTGCGGCTGCGGGTGGACGACAGCACCAGCGTGTTCCCGCTGTCGCGCAAGTTCGGCGCGGAACTGAGCGGCGCCTACGACCTCATGCTGCTGGCCCGCCGCCTGGGCCTGCGCCCGTACGGGGTGACGTTCCACGTCGGTTCCCAGTGCGCCAACCCGAGCGCCTGGCGGCAGGCCATCGCGGCCGCCGGCACGCTGATGCGGCGGCTGGCCACGGCCGGCATCCGGCTGTCCATGCTGAACCTGGGCGGCGGGTTCCCGGCCCGCTACGTCAGCCCGGTGCCGTCGATCGAGGACATCGCCGGCGTCATCGTCGGCGCCCTGGACGAGCTGCTGCCGTACCGGCCGGAGGTGCTCGCCGCCGAGCCCGGCCGGCACCTGGTGGCCGAGACGGCCGTCATGGCCACCACGGTCCTGGGCCGGGAGGTGCGGGCCGGCGAGAACTGGCTGTACGTCGACGTCGGCGCCTACAACGGCCTGATGGAGACCCAGCAGACGGTCAGCGGCTGGCGTTTCCCGCTGTGGACGTCGCTGCCGCACCACGCCGACGAACCCTGCGTGCCCTTCACCGTCACCGGCCCCAGCTGCGACTCGTCCGACACGATGTTCTACGGGGTGTCGCTGCCGGACTCGCTGGAGGTGGGCGACAAGCTCTACATCGGCTCCGCGGGGGCGTACACGCTCAGCTACGCGTCGGCGTTCAACGGCTTCGCGCCGCCGACCCCGCTGTTCGTCGGTGAACCCGGTGCCGGCGCCCGCTGAGCCGCGCGCCACCGACCCGGTTCAGGATCGTCCGCTGCGGCACCGGGCGCCCGCCCGCGGCCTGCAGCCGTACGTGGGGGCACGCAGGTCCGGCAACGCGGGCCGGCGGCGGGCCGGTCCGGGCGGCCTGCGGCGGGCCGGTCGGCTGCGCGAACTCGTCGGCACGGGCCTGGTCGACTCGTTCGGCCTGTCCCTCGGCTGGACCGTCCTGGTGCTGGCCGCCGCCCACCGCGGGGGCGTCGCCGAGGCGGCCCTGTACAACGCCGCCATGCTGCTGGGCGTCGTGCTGTCGGCGCCCGTCACGGGCTGGCTGGCCCGCCGCTTCGCGGGCCGCACGCTGCTGCGCGGCGCCGGGGTCGTGGAGCTGGTGTTGCGCGTCGGCATGCTCGCCGGGGTCGTGTGGGGCCTGCCGACGCCGCTGGTCGCCGTCGGCGTGACGGTCATGCACGTCGCGGCGTGGGCCGGGTTCGCCGCCATGCGCGCCGAGGTGTCGGCCGTGGACCCGCGGCCGCGGGCCATGACGCGGTACGCCCTGGCGACCGCCGCCGTGGAGGCCGCCGGCATCGGCGCGGCGGCCCTGATGCCGGTCGGCCCGGCGGGACACCCGACGGGCTGGCTGCTGGCCGCGGTCATGGCCGTGTACGGCGGCAGCCTGCTGCCGACCATCCTCAGCGCCCGCCGCGCCCGCGTCACCATCGCGCGCCGGCGCGTCACCGCCCGGTCCGGGCGCCTGCCCGTGTCGGCCAGGACGCTCGCCCTGGGCGGCGGCGTCATGCTGCTGGCGTCCGGACCGACGCTGCTGGCCGTGCCGCTCACGACCGAGCTGCACGGCCGCGCCTGGGTGGCCGCCGCGGCCGTGGCGTTCAGCCTGGGCTGCCTGCTGTCGCCGGTCGCCGTCGAGGCGGTCGGCCGGCTGCGGCTGCCCACGGCGCTGAGCTGGCCGCTGTGGGGCGTCACGATGCTGGCCGGCTGGATCGTCGCGCCGGTCGTGCCCGCGGCCGTGCTGGCCGCCCAGTTCCTGTCCGGTCTGGCCATGACGGCGCTGGAGGGCGACATGGACGCCCGCGTCGCCGAGAAGGCGCCGGCGTCGGCGGTGACGACCGTCCTGGCCTACAGCTCCGCCGTGCGGGCCATGGGCAGCGCCCTGGCCGTGCGGGCGCTGCCCGCCATGGCCGCCGCCCCCGCGGTCGGCGCGGCCAGCGGCTACGCCGTCGTCGCGCTGGCCGCCGGAGCCGCGGTGCTGGTCGCCGGGCCGCTGCTGCGGCGGGCCACCCGGCGCCCCCTGCCGGCGGCCTGACCGCGCCCCGGCAGGGTGGCGCACCGGGTCAGTCCTCATCGTGCCAGGTGCGCAGGTCGCGGCGCGTCTCGTGGCGGTCGCGGCGGCGGTCGTCGCGGCGCTGGAAGGTCCACTCGCGGGTGCGCGGGGCGTGGTGCAGGACGAGGACCGTCGTGCCGACCCAGCGGCAGCGGCCCGGCGACGCGGCGCCGTCGGCGGTGATCTCGGCTGGCAGGGTGCAGGGCCCGAAGCGGTGGTCGTGCAGCGGCACGCACGTCACCATCGGGGTTTCGGCCATGCGGACCCACCAGGGGCGGGTCTTGTCGGTGCGGCTCATACGGGCACCTTTCGGCTCCGTGACGCCCCGGGATGGGGCCGTCATGAGACCGGGTGCACCGTGATCACCTCCGACAGTTGTGCGTACGCCGTCCCCGACGATAGCCGCGGGCCGCCAGAGTCAGCTCGTCGTGCGGGCGATCTCCGCCTCCCCGCGCAGGATGCAGAACTCGTTGCCCTCCGGGTCGGCCAGCACCACCCAGCCGCGGCCGTCGGTGGTGCGGCGGTCGTCCACCTGGACGGCGCCGAGGGCGAGCAGCCGGGCCAGTTCCTCGTCGCGGGTGCCCTCGCGGGGGCGCAGGTCGAGGTGGAGCCGGTTCTTCCCCCGCTTGTCCTCGGGGACCTCGACGAACAGCAGGCGGTGGCGCCGGTCGGCGGACATGATCAGGCACTCCTCGTGGCCCGGCTCGTTCGGGTCCTCCGGGTCCTGCTCGTAGGCGAGGACGGTGCCCCACCACGACGACAGGGCGTAGGCGTCGCGGCAGTCGACGGTGGTGTGGGAGATGACGGCGACCATGGATGCCAGAGTGCCCCATCGCGGGGCGGAAACACGGCGACACGGGGGCCGGCCGCCTGGCACGATCAGCCGATGATCCAGGCCTCGGGCGTCCGCATCGGCTGGTCCGACCTTCCCGCGACCGTCCACGACGCCGTCGCCGGCATCCTCGGCGGGGCGGTGGTCGAGGCGCGGTCGCAGGCCGGCGGGTTCTCCCCCGGCACCGCCGACCGGGTCGTCACCGCGGGCGGGCGGCGGGCGTTCGTCAAGGCGGTCGGGGCGCCCGTCGACCCGTTCTGCCTCGCCCTGCACCGGCGGGAGGCCGCCGTCGCCGCGCAGCTGCCCGCGTCCGCGCCGGTGCCGCGGCTGCTGGGGGTGCACGACGACGGCGACTGGATCGCGCTGGTGCTGGAGGACGTCGACGGCCGGCACCCCCGTACCCCCTGGGTGGCGGAGGAACTGGACGCGGTCGTGCGGGCCCTCGCGGAGCTGGGGCGGGTCGCCGCGCCGGGGCTGCGGCCCGCGGCCGAGGTCTGCGGCCACGACCTGCAGGGTTGGGCGCGGTGGGCGGCCGACCCGCCCGCGGACGCCGACCCGTGGGTGACGGCGCACCTGCCGGAGCTGCTGGCGGCCGCGGAGCGGGCCGCCGCGGCCGTCGAGGGCGACGCGCTGGTGCACGCCGACGTGCGGGCCGACAACCTGCTGATCCGCGCCGACGGGTCGGTGGTCGTCGTCGACTGGCCGCACGCGTGCCGCGGCGCGGCCTGGCTGGACCGGGCGATGCTCACCGTCAACGTGCTGCTGTACGGGGGCGAGCCGGCGCCGGTGGACGCCCCGCCGGGGGCCGTCACCGACCTGCTCGCCGGGTACCTGGGGTTCTTCACCGAGATGGGGCGGCGGCCGGACCCGCCCACGCTGCCGACGCTGCGGGCGTTCCAGCGGGCGCAGGCCGCGGCGCTGCGGCCGTGGGTCGCGGAGCGCCTCACGCCACGGGCCGGGCGGGGCGGTCGCTAGGCTGGTCGGCGGGTCCGGGCCGGGCAAGCCCCCGGCCGGACAGGTCAACCGCAACGAAACGGACACAGATGATCGACCACGAGAAGGTCCGCGTCCTGCTCCTCGAGAGCATCCACCCGGACGCGGTGGCCCGCTTCGAGGCCGAGGGCTTCGGGGTGGAGTCGCTGCGCAACGCGCTCGACGAGGCCGAGCTGATCGAGCGGATCGCGGGCGTCCACCTGCTCGGCATCCGGTCGAAGACGCAGGTCACCGACCGGGTGCTGGCCGCCGCGACGTCCCTGGTCGGCATCGGCGCGTTCTGCATCGGCACCGACCAGATCGACCTGGGCTCGGCGTCGCGGCGCGGCGTGGCCGTGTTCAACGCGCCGTTCTCCAACACGCGGTCCGTTGTCGAGCTGGCCCTCGCCGAGATCATCGCGATGACCCGCCGGCTCACCGAGAAGAACGCCGGCATGCACGCCGGCGTGTGGGACAAGGCCGCCGAGGGCAGCCACGAGGTCCGCGGGCGCCGCCTCGGCATCGTCGGGTACGGCAACATCGGCACCCAGCTGTCGGTGCTGGCCGAGAACCTGGGCATGCACGTGTCGTTCTACGACACCGCCGACAAGCTCGCGCTGGGCAACGCGCAGCGCTGCTCGACGCTGGACGAGCTGCTGGAGACATCCGACGTGGTGACCCTGCACGTCGACGGCCGCCCCGGCAACAGCGGCTTCTTCGGCGCCGAGCAGTTCGCCCGGATGAAGCCGGGCGCGCTGTTCCTCAACCTGTCCCGCGGCATCGTCGTCGACCACGGCGCGCTGCGCGAGCAGCTGGTCAGCGGCCACCTCGCCGGCGCCGCCGTCGACGTGTTCCCGAAGGAGCCGAAGGGCCGCGGCGACGAGTTCGTCTCCGAGCTGCGCGGCCTGCCGAACGTCATCCTCACCCCGCACATCGGCGGGTCGACGGAGGAGGCGCAGTCCGACATCGGCGACTTCGTGGCGAACAAGCTGGCCCACTACGTGCGCGAGGGCAACACCACGCTGAGCGTCAACCTGCCGTCGGTGGCGCTGCCGCAGGGCGCCCGTACGTCGCGCATCGCCCACGTTCACCGCAACGTGCCCGGCGTGCTGGCGCAGGTCAACAGCATCCTCGCCGAGCACCAGGTCAACATCGAGGGCCAGCTGCTGAGCACCCGCGGCGAGCTGGGCTACCTGCTCACCGACATCGGCGCCAACTACGCCGAGGACGTGCTGGAGCAGCTGCGCGCCATGGACGCCACCGTCCGCCTGCGGGTGCTGTCGTGAACGAGCTCGAGAAGCACCTGACGGAGATCGTCGGCGACGCGCACGTGCTCGTCGACGCCGACCTGCGGGCACAGTACGAGACGGACTGGACCCGCCGGTTCACCGGCGAGGCGCGCTGCGTGGTGCGCCCCGCCGACACCGCCCAGGTCGCCGCCGTCGTGCGGGCCTGCGCCGAGGCGGGCGCGCCGATCGTCGTGCAGGGCGGCAACACCGGCCTGGTCGGCGGCGGCGTCCCCGGCGGCGGCGAGGTGCTGCTGAGCCTGTCGCGGCTCACCGCGATCGAGGACGTGGACCCGCTGGAGGCGCAGGTCACCGCAGGCGCCGGCGTCACCCTGGAGAAGCTGCAGCAGCACGCCCGGCCGCACGGCCTCGACGTGGGCGTCGACCTGGCGGCGCGCTCGGCCGCCACCGTCGGCGGGCTCGTCGCCACCAACGCGGGCGGCATCCGGGTGGTCCGCTACGGCAGCATGCGCGAGCAGCTCACCGGCGTGGAGGCGGTGCTGGCCGACGGCACGGTCGTCAGCCGGCTGTCCGGCCTGACCAAGGACAACACGGGCTACGACCTCACCCAGCTGCTCGCCGGCAGCGAGGGCACCCTGGCCGTCATCACGCGGGTGCGGCTGCGGCTGGTCCCGCTGCTGCCGGCGCGTACCGTCGCGCTGGTCGCCGTCGACGGCGTCGAGGGCGCGCTCGCCCTGCTCACCGCCGCCCGCGCCGGGCTGCCCGGGCTGAGCGCCGCCGAGCTGTTCCTGCCCGCCGGGCTGGAGCTGGTGCGCGCGTACGGGCGGTTGCCCGACCCGTTCGACGCGCCGCACCCGGCGTACCTGGTGCTGGAGAGCGCCGGGCGCGCCGACGCCACCGACGAGGTGCTCGAGGTGCTCGGCGAGTGCGAGGCCGTGCTCGACGCCACCGTCGCGTCCGACGTCACCGGGGTGGCGCGGCTGTGGGCGTACCGGGAGACCCACACCGAGGCGATCAGCGCCGCCGGCGTGCCCGTCAAGCTGGATGTGAGCGTGCCGCTGCGCGAGCTGCCGGCGCTGGTGGCGGCCCTGCCGGACACGGTGGCCGCGGTCGCGCCCGCCGCCCGGCCCATCGTCTTCGGCCACCTGGGCGAGGGCAACCTGCACGTGAACGTCCTCGACGCGGGCGACGCGGCCGAGCAGGTCACCGACGCGGTGCTGCGGCTGGTGGCGTCGCTGCGCGGGTCGATCTCGTCGGAGCACGGCGTGGGCCGGGCCAAGGCGGAGTGGCTGGGCCTGTCCCGGTCGGCCGCCGAGATCGACGTGATGCGCCGGGTCAAGGCCGCACTGGACCCGGCGGGCCTGCTCAACCCGGGGGTCCTGCTCCGCTGAGCGGCCGCCTCCCGCTCTACGCGGCGGGCTTCACCAGCGCCTTCGGCGCGCACGGCATCGCCGCGAGCCTCGGCGGGGAGATCGGCTCGCTGGTGGCGCTGGGCGCGCTGCTGGCCGTGTACGACCTGGCCGAGGTGGTGCTGAAGCCCGCCTTCGGGGCGCTCGCCGACCGGGTCGGCGCCCGGGCGGTGCTGCTCGGCGGCCTGGTCGCGTTCGCGGCGGCGTCGCTGCTGTACGTGGCCGCCGACGCCCCCGCCACGCTGTGGGCGGCCCGGCTCGGTCAGGGCGCGGCGGCGGCCGCCTTCTCCCCCGCCGCGTCGGCGCTGGTGGCGCGGCTCGCGCCGGCGACCGGGCGGGGCCGTGCGTTCGGCGGCTACGGCCTGTGGAAGAGCCTCGGCTGGACGCTGGGCCCGCTGCTCGGCGGCGTGATCATCCACTTCGGCGGGCTGCGCCTGCTGTTCGGGGTGCTGGCCGCGCTGGCGGCCGTCGTCGCGGTGTGGGCGGTGCTGGCCGTCCCGGCGACGCCGCCGCTGCCGCGCCGCCGGCAGACCCTGGCCGACCTGGCGCGCCGGCTGTCGGCCCCGGCGTTCTGGCAGCCGACGGCCGCCCTCGCCGCCGCGACCGCGGCCCTGGCGGCGGGCGTCGGCTTCCTGCCGGTGGCGGGCCGGGCGGCGGGGCTGGGCCCGATCGTCACCGGCGCGGCCGTCTCGGTGCTGGCGCTGACGACCGCCGTGGTGCAGCCGCTGGCCGGGCGGGCCCTCGACGCGGGACGGCTGAGCACCCGCACCGGCCTGACCGCCGGTCTGCTGGCCGCCGCCGCCGGGCTGGCCGTCGCCGCCGCACCGGGCCCGGGCGCCGTGGTCGCCGCCGCCGTCCTGGTCGGGGCGGGGGCGGGCCTGGTCACGCCGCTGGGCTTCGCGGCGCTGGCGGCGTCCGCCCCGCCGGAACGCCTCGGCGCGACGATGGGCTCGGCGGAGCTGGGCCGGGAGCTGGGCGACGCGGGCGGCCCGCTGCTGCTCGGCGCCGTCGCCGCGGCGGCGGGCCTGCCGTGGGGCTGGGCGGCGCTGGCCGTCGTGCCGGCCCTGGCCGCGGTCGCGGTGCGCACCCGCCCCTAGGTCGCGCCGCCGGATCGAACGGGAGGGCCGGCACCGTGGGCTGCCGGCACCGGCCCTCCCGGGTCTGATTGCCCTACTTCGCCTCGACCGACACCAGGGTCGGCCGGGCCGGGACGGTCACGTCGTAGCGGCCGTCCGTGTTCCAGCCCTTCGGGGTGAAGGTGGCGCCCGGCTCCACGTCGCGCAGCGTCTTCTGGCCGGCGGCGACGGTCTTGGCGCCGCTGGGCAGCTTGAGCCGGACCGGGTTGTCGGCGGGGGCGCGCAGCACCAGCTCGTCGATCGTGCCGGTCACGGTGACGCCGACCGTCTTGGTGGCGGCGCCCATCCCCAGCTCGACGCGCCGGGCGGCGCTACGCAGCTCCACGCCGCTGAGCCGGCCGGCCGAGAAGTCGATGCGGGACTCCTGCACGGCGCCGGTCAGGCGCAGCGCCCACTCGACCTGGTTGCTGAGCACGATCTCCACCGGGCCGCCCGCGGCGTCGCCCTGCGGGGTCAGCCCCAGCCGGACGGTGTCGGCCGCGACCACCGGCGCGGGCAGCACGCCGCTGTCCTCGGCGGCGGTGATCCGGTAGAGGTCGTTGCCGAGGTCCTCGGTGCGCAGGGTGACGAGCTCCGTCACGCCGGTCACGTCGAAGGTGGCGGCGGCGCGGCCCGCGAGCGGGGCGGCGACGGTGCGCTCGCCGGTGGCCGTCGCGTCGCTGCGCAGGATGGTGGCGAGGCCGCCGGTGCCGGTGTGGCCGACGGCGTACAGGGCGCCGGCGCCGCCGGCGAGCAGGCCGGAGACGATCAGGCCGACCACCGCGAGCCGCCGGCCGCGGACCGGGGCCGGCTCCGCGGCGGGCCCGGGAGGGGCGTCCCTGCGGGCGGCGCGGTGCGGGCGGATCTCCCGCCCCTCGCCGGTCAGGTCGCCGACGGCGGCGGACGCGGCGGCCGCCCCCGGGGCGTCCGGCGGGTTGGGGCCGAAGAAGGAGCCCTCGGCGGCGGATTCGGTGACGGCGGCCGGCGGCGACGACGCGGCGGCGGCCTTGCGGCGCGCGGCGCCGACGCGCTGGACCGGGTCGTCGGCCGGGGCGGCGGGCGTGCCGGGCGCCGGACGGGCGGCGCGGCCGCCGCTGCGCCGCTCGGCGCGGGCGAAGTCCCGCCGGGCGGCGGCCTCCCGCCCGGCGGCGGGCGGTTCCGCGGCCGGCGCCGGGGTGGCGCCCCGCGCCCCGAAGCCCTTGCGGGGACGCGGCGCGGGGCTGGTGGTCTCGCCGCGGTCGCTGGTGCGGGGGCGGCGGGTGGGCTCGCCGACGCCCGTCCAGTGCCGGCCGGACGTGTCGTCCGGCGACACCTGGCGCGGCAGCCCGGAGGCGGTGTCGGACGGGTCGGGGAAGGAGTTCTCCGCCGGCGGGCGGCGGAACGGCCGGTCGGGCCGCTTGTACAGGCTGTCCCGGTCGGCCCAGTGCGCCGACGGCGAGCCACCGCCGCGCCCGGGCGCCGCGGGTGCCGCGGTCGCCGGCGGCGCCTCGGCCACCGCGGTGCGGTGCCGCCCGTCGCTGTCCCAGGCCGTGGTGTCGTCCGCCGAACGGTCCACGCCTACCTCCTCAGATCGCCCCACGCGCCCGGTTCCCCCGGCCGCGCCCCACCGTCTGATACGGAGAAACGGCGTCCCCGGATGAACGTCAGGCAGCGTCGTTCACGATCAGCGCCACCTGGACCCGGTTGCCGACGTCCAGCTTGGCCAGGATCCGGGTCATGTACGCCTTCACCGTGGCGGTGCTCATGTGCAGCTCGCGGCCGATCTCGGCGTTGGTGCGCCCGGCGCCGACGAGCCGCGCCACGTCCCGCTCGCCGGGGCTGAGCCGGTCGAGGCGGCGGGCGGCGTCGGCGCGGCGGGTGTCGGGCCCGGCGGCGGCCACCCGGCCCAGCAGGCGGCGCAGCACCTCCGGCGACAGGATCGGCTCGCCCGCGGCGACGCGCCGGACGGCGGCGGCGATGTCGGGCGGCGGGGTGTGCTTGAGCAGGAAACCGCTCGCCCCGGCGCGCAGCGCCCGCAGCACGTGCGCGTCGGTGTCGAACGTCGTCAGCACGATCACCTCGGGCGGGTCCCGGCGGGCGCGCAGCGCCTCGGTGGCGGTCAGGCCGTCGACGGCGGGCATCCGGATGTCCATGAGCACGACGTCGGGGCGGTGGGTGTTGACGGCGGCGGCGACGGCGGCCCCGTCGTCGACCGCGCCGACCACCTCGATGCCGTCGAAGCCGGCCAGCATGAGTTCCAGCCCGGCGCGGACGAGGGCGTCGTCGTCGACGAGCAGGACCCGGATCACGGGCGCCACGGCAGCCACGCCACCAGCCGGAAGTCGCCGCCGGCGCGGCCGTGGTCGAGCCGGCCGCCGAGCAGCCGCACCCGCTCGGCGAGCCCGATGAGCCCGGCGCCGCCGCCCGGCACGGCGGGCGCCGCACCGGCCGCCCCGGACGCCCCGGCAGCCCCGGCGGGGTTGACAACCTCGACGGTCAGCCCGGCGGCGGCGTCGCCGGCCACCGACACGCGCACCGGCGCCCCGCCGGCGTGCTTGCGGGCGTTGGTGAGGCCCTCCTGCACGACCCGGTACGCGTGCCGGCCCACCGACCCGGGCACGTCGCCGTCCACCCGGCGGTCCAGCTCGACCCGCGCGCCCGCGAGCCGGGACTCCGCGACGAGGGCGGGCAGGTCGGCGAGGGTGGGCTGGGGCCGGTCGGCGTCGCCGCCGTCGGCGCGCAGCAGGCCGAGCACCTCGCGCAGGTCCTCCAGGGCCTCGTACGCGCCCTGCCGGACGACGCCGACGGCCTGCCGCTCGCGCGGGCCGAGGCCCTCGCCGAACTCCAGCGCCCCGGCGTGCACGGCGAGCAGCGACAGCCGGTGGGCGAGCACGTCGTGCATCTCGCGGGCGATGCGCTCCCGCTCGGCCTGCCGGGCCTCCTCGGCGTGCCGGCGCTGCCCCTCCTCGGCCAGCCGGGCCCGCTCCTCCAGCGCGGCGAGCAGCTCGCGCCGGGACCGGGCCAGCATGCCGAGCTCGGCGGCGATGACGGACGGCAGCACGTGCACCGCGACGAGGAAGCCGAACAGCAGCCGGTCGCCGGGGACGAACACGGCGTACACGGCGGTGACGAGGACGGCGGCGAGGCCGCTCACCGCGACGGTGACCCGGCGCGAGCGGTAGCGGCCGACGGCGTACAGGGCGACCGGCGCCGCCCCGGCCGGCCCGACGAGGAACACCCCGCCGGTGACGGTCAGCGCCGCCAGCAGCACCGGGCGCCGGCGCCGCCAGGCGAGCACGGCGAGGGCGGCGAGCGCCGTGGCGGCCAGCACGACGGGGCGCGGCGGCAGGCCCTCGTCGCCCTCGGAGGCGGCCAGCAGGTACCAGAGCACGCCGGCGACCGCGCCGGCCAGCGCCCAGCCCGCGTCCCGCCACGTCCACCGCACGAGCCGACCGTACCGAGCGCCCGCCCGCAGCGCCGTCGACCGGGGTCCAGGACGCGTCGACCAAAGTCGACGCCCGCGCGACCGTCCGCCGACGCCGCGGGCGGCCGCCGCGCCGCAGACTGCCCCGGTGACCCATCTCCCCATCGTGGTGCGCCACCCGCGCTGGCTGTACGCGCTGTTCTGGGCCGGGTTCCCGCTGGCCGGGGCCGGGCTGGGCTGGCTGCTCGCCCGGTCGGCCGGGTGGCTGGCCGGGCACGACCGGCTGCCGCTGCCCGGCCTGATCGCGCGGGCGGCCGAGCTGCCCCGCACGCCGACGGTGGCGGTGGCGGCCGGGGTGGGGGCGCTCGCCGGGCTGCTGCTGGCGGGGACGGCCCACGCCGAGGCGCCGGCCGTGGAGCTGGACCGGCACGGGGTGCGGCTGGTGCGGGGCGCGCAGACCCGGGCGGTGCCGGGGCCGGTGCGCGGGGCGGCACTACCGGCTGTTCGACCCGGACTGAGCGGTCTCGTGGGTGCGCAGCAGGCCGGCCAGCACGTGCGCGGAGACGGTCATGCCGCCGGCGTGGGCGGTGCGGACGGCGTTCAGCACGTCACCGAACGCGCCGGTCTTGGTGAGGAACCCGGCGGTGCCGGCGGCGGTGGCCCGGGCGACGAGCGCGGGCTCGGTGCGGCCGGTCAGCATGACCACGCGGGTGCCGGGGTGGGTGTGGCCGAGCCGGGCCGCCACGGCGATGCCGTCGGCGTCGGGCAGCGCCACCTCCATGAGCACCACGTCGGGCCGCAGCTCGGCCACGAGGCGTTCGGCCTCGGCGCCGGTGCGGGCGTGGCCGAGGTAACACAGGCCGCTCTGGGCGCGCAGCGCCACGGCGAGCAGCTCCGCGAAGCGAGGGTGGTCGTCGACGACGAGCACCCGGATGGCGGTGTCGGTCATCGATCTCCGATCGTCCGGCGGTGATGCGGAAAGTCTATGGTGAGCTGCGGTTTCGCCCGGCCCACCGAAGGGGTCGAGCCGCCTGCGGCGCGGCCCGGGGCGGGCTGCCCGGGTGCCGGGCGGATGCCGCCGACCGGATGCGCCGGCCCCCGGTTCGGCCGACCCCGGTCGGCCGTGTCGCCGACCGCTTCCGCGTGATCGTTTACGCGGAGATCTGGTCGTCCGCTGCCGCAGGCTGCATCGGCCGTGCACTGTAGGCGTAGCCCCTTCTGCCGCGGAGTTCGTGCCTCGATGACCCGTCTGCTTCCGGCCGCCGTCGCGGCCGCCGCGCTCGCCACGCTCGCCGCCGCAGCGGCGGGACCGCGCGCGCTCGTCCTCGCCGGGGCGGCCGCCACCGCCGCCCTCGCCGCGGCGCTGCTGCTCGCCGCCCGCGACCGCGGCACGACGGGCGCGCCCGCCGTGGACCGCCGGGTCGAGGAGCGGCGCGCGGCCGACGTGGCCGGGCTCGCCCAGCGCCGGGTGGCCGCGCAGCTGCGCGACCGGGTGCTGGAGGACCTCGCGGGCGTCGGGTACGCGCTGGGCCACCCGGGCGCCGACCAGGAGCGGCTGGCCGCGGTGGTGCAGGAGACGATCCGGACGCTGCGCCAGGTGCTGCTGGACGTGCAGCCGCCGGCGCTGACCGGCGACACGCTCGCGACGGCCCTGGACGACCTGACGGCGGGCCTGCGGATGGCCGGGGTGCGGTGCGTGGTGCGGGTGCCGGCCGGCCTGCCGGTCACCCCCGCCGGGGCGGGCCTGCTGCACCGGGCGGCCCGCGAGGCGCTGCGCGAGCGCGGCGAGGCGCTGGTGGCGGCCCGCGAGGCGCTGCGGCCGGTGGCGGTCGCGGCGGGTTCGGCCGCGGTCGAGCTGACGGCGGAGCGGACCCCCGGCGCGGTGACGCTGACGGTGACCGGCGCCCAGGCCGACCCGGTGGGCGAGGGCCCTGCCCTGCTCGCGCGGGACGTGGCGGCGGCCGGCGGCACCCTGACGGTGGCGCCGGACGGCACCCGGCTGGTCGTGACGGTGCCGGCGGCCTGAACAATCGGGCCGTGAACCTGCGGCTGACGCCCGTACCCCTGGTGCCGGAACTGTCCCTGCACCTGGCGCCCGACGGCGCCGGGCTGTTCGACGGCACCGGCGGCACCTACTCCACCGACGTGCCGCCGCCGTTCTGGGCGTTCGCGTGGGCGGGCGGGCGCGCCCTGGCCCGGCACGTGCTGGACCACCCGGAGCTGGTCGCGGGGCGCACCGTGCTGGACGTGGCGGCCGGCGGCGGCGTGGCCGCGATCGCGGCGGCGCGGGCCGGGGCGGCGGCGGTGCGCGCGGTGGACCGCGACCCGGCGGCGGTGGCGGCGATCGGCCGCAACGCGGCGGCCAACGGCGTGGCCGTGACGGCGGCGGCCGCGGACGTGGGCGACCTGACCGTCGCCGAGGACGTGGTGCTGGCCGGCGACGTGTTCTACGACCGGACCACCGCCGACCGGATGCGGGTGTTCCTACGCGGCGCCGCCCGTGCCGGTGCGATCGTGCTGGTGGGGGACCCGGGCCGGGGGTTCTTCCCGGCGGGGCTGTTCACGGAGGTGGCGCGCTACGACGTGCCGGTGCCGCCCGCGCTGGAGGAGACGCGCTCGCTGCGCACCGCCGTCTGGCGGGCGTGACGCAGGTCGCCCCGGCGGTAAACCGGTCGCGGTGTAATTGTTTGTAGGCTACAAACATTCATCGGCGACGGAGGGAGGGCACGTGGACGACGCGGTCGAGCGACTGACCACCGAGCTGATCCGGCACCTGCGGCTGACCACCCGCGCCAAGGCGGCGCTGATCGGGGCCGAGCCGGGCTCCGCCGACCCGTCGGCGCTGCTCCTGCTGCCGCCGCTGGTGCACACCGGCCCGCTGCGCGTCACCGACCTGGCCGAGCTCAAGCAGGCCGACCCGTCGACCGTGAGCCGGCAGGCCGCCCAGCTGGTGAAGGCCGGCCTGGCCCGCCGGGAGCCCGACCCGGCCGACGGGCGGGCCTCCCGGCTCGCCGCCACGCCCGCCGGCGAGGCCGCCTGCGCCCGCCTCGTGGGCCGGCGCCGCGCCCTGATCGGCGCCGCGCTCGCCGACTGGCCGGCCGAGGCGGTCGCCGCCTTCGCCGCCCAGTTCGAGCAGTTCAACACCGCCATGGAACAGCTCCTGCGGACGGGCGGCCCGACGCCCCCCGCGGACGACAGGGAGAACCCGTGACCGAGCAGACCACCGGCGCCGCCGACGCCGCGGCCCAGCCCCACCGGGGCGGGACCGAGCTGACCCACCGGCAGATCCTCACGATCCTCGGCGGCCTCATGGTCGGCATGTTCCTCGCCGCCCTCGACCAGACGATCATGGCGACCGCCACCCGCACCATCGCCGACGACCTGCAGGGCTTCGAGCTGCAGGCGTGGGCCACCACGGCGTTCCTCATCACCTCGACGATCTCCACGCCGCTGTACGGCAAGCTCAGCGACATCTACGGCCGCCGGCCGTTCTTCCTGTTCGCGATCGCCGTGTTCATCGTCGGCTCCGTGCTGTGCGGGCTCGCCGAGACGATGTACCAGCTGGCCGCGTACCGGGCGGTCCAGGGCATCGGCGCCGGCGGCCTCATGTCGCTGGCGCTGGCGATCATCGGCGACATCGTGCCGCCCCGCGAGCGCGCCAAGTACCAGGGCCTGTTCCTGGCCGTGTTCGGCAGCGCCAGCGTCATCGGCCCGATCCTCGGCGGCTTCTTCGCCGACGCCGAGACCCTGCTCGGCACCGACGGCTGGCGCTGGGTGTTCTACATCAACGTGCCGATCGGCCTGGTCGCCATGGCGGTCGTGGCGAAGGTGCTGCACATCCCGCACACCCGGCGCGACCACCGCATCGACTGGCCCGGCGCGCTCGCCCTGATCGTCGGCCTGGTGCCGCTGCTGACCGTGGCCGAGCAGGGCCGCGACTGGGGCTGGGGCTCCGGCCGGTCGATCCTCTGCTACGTCGTCGGCGCCGTCGGCATCGTGCTGTTCCTGCTGGCCGAGCGCGCGTACGGCGACGAGGCCCTGCTGCCGATGCGGCTGTTCCGCAACCGGACCGTCAGCGTGGGCGCCGCGTCGAGCGCCATCCTCGGCATGGCGATGTTCGGCGGGCTGATGACCGTGCCGCTGTACCTGCAGATCGTCAAAGGCGCCTCCCCCACCGAGGCGGGCCTGCAGATGATCCCGTTCGTGGTCGGCATCATGGCCGGCTCCATCACCTCCGGCCAGCTCATCGCCCGCACCGGCCGGTACCGGATCTTCCCGATCATCGGCAGCTCGCTGATGCTGGTGGCGCTCGTGCTGTTCGCCACGATCGACGCCGACACCCCGCTCGGCATCACGATGATCTACATGGTCGTCATGGGCCTGGGCCTCGGCGGCAACATGCAGCCGATGATCACCGCCGTGCAGAACGCGGTGTCGCCGCGCGAGATCGGCGTCGCCACCTCCAGCGTCACGTTCTTCCGCTCGATGGGCGGCACGCTCGGCACCGCCGTGTTCCTGTCCGTGCTGTTCAACGTGCTGCCGGGCAACATCAGCAGCGCGTTCCGCACCGCCCAGGCCACCCCGGAGTTCCAGCAGGCCCTCGCCGCCGACCCCGGCCAGGCGGCGCTGCTGCAGCAGGCGCAGGGCGGCAACGCGCTCGACGACACGTCGTTCCTGACCCGGCTCACCGACGTGGTCTCGCACCCGTTCAAGGTGGGCTTCGCCGACAGCATGTCGGTCGTGTTCGTCATCGCCGCCGCCGTCATGGTGCTGGGCCTGATCGTGGTCCTGTTCCTGCCCGAGCTGGCCCTGTCGGACCGGTCCGCCGCCGCGGCCCGCGCCGACGAGGCGGCGGCGGAGGCGGACGCCGCGGGCCCCGGCGCACCGGCCGCGTCGGTGACGGCGGCGATGCGCGGCGAGCGCACCTGACCCGTCAGCGCTACCGGCGGGCGGCCGAGGCGACGATCTTCTCGGCCAGCGCCGCCGGCGTCAGCCCGAGCCGCTCGGCGGTCTCGTGCAGGAAGGTGTACGCGGCGGGCAGGTCGCAGCCGCGCTGGGCGACGATGACGCCGACCGCGTGGTCGACGGCGCCGGTGCGCAGGGTCGCGACGAGGTCGGCGGTCAGCTCGGCCTGGGCGGACCGGCGCAGCAGCTCCGCGAGCAGCACCTCGGCCTGGCCCGCCAGCGCCATCGCGGTGAGCAGCACGCCGGGCTCCAGGGCATCGCGGGCCGCGTACACGGTCAGTGCCCCGACGGACTGGCGGCGCACGTCCAGCGGGACGGCCGCGACGGCGATCCCGGCCGGGAACGGGCCGGCCCAGCGCTCGTCGGCGGCCAGGTCGGCGGTGGTGACCAGTTCCCGGCCGCGGGTGGCCGCCGCGCCCGGGCCCTCGTCGTGCGGGCCGGGCACCCCCGGCAGGTCGGCGCCGGCGGCCGCGGCCAGCGGCGGCAGGCCGTCGCCGACGAGGGTGGCCACGCACCGGTCGGCGCCGGGCAGCGCCTGGTGGGCGAACCGGGCCAGGCGGTCGAGGGCGTCCGGCACGTCGGCCGCGGCGAGCAGCTCGGCGGTCAGCTCGTGCAGCAGGCCGGCGAGCTCCACGGGGTGCGGGCCCTCGTCGGCGGCGGAGTGGCGGCGGGGTGGCCGGGGTGACCGGGGGCCGCCGTTGGCGGGCCGGCGGGCCGGCGGCGGGCCCGGGTCACGCCGGTCGACCTGATCGGCGGGCAGCACCGGACCACTGTGCCACGGCGGCTCGGTCAATCCGTCTGATCCGCGGGATCGACGGTATCGGACGAGGTACGCCGCTCCAGGACGGTGTCGGGCGCGGCGTGGGGGTCGGCCTCCCGCACGTCGGAGTCGGCGAGGATCGCCTCGGCCTGGGCGTGCGGGTCGTCGCTGCCCGCGGCGAGCTCCTCGGGCAGCAGGTCGGCGGCGCGCTGGTCCACTCGGTCGTCAGTCATGATCGCGGGATACCCCGCGGGGGGCGATCAAAAGCCCCGGGAACACACGACGCCGCCCCCGGCGGACCGGGGGCGGCGGGTGGGTGTCGGTGCGCAGGTCGCCTCTCGGCGAGTGGCGCGACGCGGCTCCAGCCGAACGGTATTCCGCGAAGGCAGTTATAGGTGAGGCCCGGGGACACTGATCGCACCGACATCCATCTCAACCGTCGGCCCCCGGACAGTGTTCCGGCAGCGCTTGTGACCCAGGTCACACCGTTTGCGGCCGCCAGCCCCGGGTAGACCGACGGCGTGACCGAGCCGAATCCACTCGATGCGTTCCTCGACGAGCTCTACCGCGGTCATGAACGGCTGACCAGCGGCGACATCCAGCGCAGCGCGATCAGCGCCGACCTTCCCGCCGACCTGCTGACCCGTGTCGACGCCCTCCCCGAGGGCGAGTACGCCCAGGACGAGGCCGCCGAGGCGCTGCAGTCCCTGTGACAGGAGAACCCCGATGAGCGAGAAACTCGAGGCACTCGGCCAGCCCGTCGAGGAGCCGTCCCCCGAGGGGGAGCACGACTTCGCCGGCGAGCACGACGCGACGGTGGTCGACAAGGACGTGCTGGACGGCGACGCCGACGGCGAGTCGGAGAGCCCCCGGGGCTGGTCCGGCATGGATCACGACGACACCGCCTGACCCGGCGCGCGACGAGGCCCCCACCGGACGTCCGGTGGGGGCCTCTCGTCGTCGAAGCTCAGGCCGCGACGGCGCGCGGCTTGCGCGGTTCCTGCTCCTCGCCGCCACCCTCGGCCGCCTCCTTGGCCATGCTGTACGCCAGCTGGAGGAAGTCCGACGCGGCGACGGCGGTGAGCGCCGTGGCCGCGTACCGGGTGAACCGGGGCGCCAGCACCAGCCCGCCGGTGAACGCCGTCGCCACCCACACCGCCAGGCAGAACGGGCAGCTGACCAGCTCGCCGACCGAGTGCTTCAGCGAGTGCGTCGTGTCCCGGACCTCCTCGTTGACCTCGGCGGCGCCGCCGGGCTCGGAGTAGCGGGTGAACGGCGCCCGCAGCGGGCTGGTCACCGCGTCCTTGCTGATCAGCCGGCTCAGCTTGTGGGTCGCCAGCGACACCAGCACCACGTCGGTCACCGCCGGCCGCTCCGGCACCGGCTTGCCGGTCACCTTCGCCGCAGCGGTCAGCGCCGTGGCGAGCGCGCCGAACCCGCCCATCGCGACGAGGTAGCCGTCGAGCGGCCGGTGCTCGTGCGGGGCGTAGGCGCGGCGCAGCCGGGCCAGTCGGTCACGGATCACGGAACCTGTCTCCTTACCGCCGGTCAGCCGGCGTTGAAGTTGTCCTCGACCTCGCGCGCGAGGGCGCGCAGCAGGTCGTCCGGGTCGGGCCCGCCCACCTCCAGCTCGACGGAGGACCCGCCGGCGTCGCCGGGGCGCACGGACAGCAGGCCGTCGGCCGCGCCGGTGAGCCGCACCGTGAGGTTGCCGGGCTCGGGCGCCGTGTCGACGCCGCCCGGCAGCCAGGCCGCGGTGCGGTCCGGGTCGGTGGCCGTGCTGAACACCACCTCGGGCGGCGCGGACATCCCGCGCACGGCCTGGCGCGACACCTCAGGAACCCTGGGTGAGGCGGCCCTGGTCGACCTCGCGCCCGGGGTGCCGGGTCAGGTACTCGCTCTCCAGCTCGGCGGTGCGCCGCAGGTGGTTGTTGAGCGCGGCGTCCGGGCCGTGGCGCAGCGTGTCGAGCCGCGTGCGGTGCAGGCTGTGCAGCTCGCGGATCAGGTCGTCGTCGCTGAGCGTGGCCGGGTCGATGCCCGGCTCGTCCTCGGTGAGCGCGTGCGGGGTCTGGGACATGGTCGTCGCTCCCTTCCTCGGCTGTTGGGTTGCCCGGCCGGACCTGCCCGAAACGTCTCCCAGGAAGCGCCGGTACGCTCCCGGGGCATGAGGGCGCTGCTGACCCGGGCGTGGATCGTCCGCCACCTGGTCGCGCTGACGCTCGTGGCCGCGTTCCTGGCGCTGGGCTGGTGGCAGATCGGCCGGGCGGCCGGCGGCAACTCGCTGAGCTGGGCGTACGCGTTCGAGTGGCCGGTCTTCGCCCTCTTCGTCGTCTTCCTGTGGTTCCGCGAGGTCCAGCAGGAGCGCCGCCGCGGCGCGGGCCCGGCCCCGGAACCGGAGGCGCCGCCGCAGTCGGCGGCCGGCTTCGGCCGCCCGGTGCGCGTGCCGGCCGCCCCGGCGCGTCCGGCGGACGACGACCCCGAGCTGGCCGCGTACAACGACTACCTGGCGTGGCTGAACGCCCACCCGGGCGCCCGGCCCGGCGACTACCCCGGCCCCCGGCCGGCGTGACCGAGGAGAGAGAAGCACCGTGCAGGGAGCCCTGACCCGTTACCGCGTGATCGCCTGGATCGTCGGCGTCGTGCTCATCGCCCTCGTGGTCGTCGGCATGCCGATGAAGTACCTGGGCGACAACGACGTCGTGGTCGCCACGATCGGCCCCGGCCACGGCTTCCTGTACATGCTCTACCTGGTGGCGTCGTGGGACCTGAGCCGCCGCGCGGGCTGGCCGTTGCAGCGGATGCTGCTCGTCATGCTCGCGGGCACTATTCCCTTTTTGTCCTTCTACTGTGAGCGCGTCGTGACGCGCTGGGCACGCACGGCGATGGAGCCGGTGCCGGCCGCATAACAAGGACCCGGGGGTCCGTTGCCGGATCGAGATCGGTCGGTCTAAGTTGTCCTGGCCGGTCCGGTCGACAGCCACTTCCCCGACAGTGGTGCCGGGGCGGCGCCGCCGAATCGCCGGCCGCTGCCGCTCCCCCGCGGCACGACCAACCCGGCCCGGTCACGCGTGATCGGGCCAGGAGCATGAACCGGGGACCCACCCGCGACACCGGGGTGAATCCGCGGAACCACGCGGTAGGACGCTCTCCCGTCCGAACCCGTCAGCTAACCCGGTAGGCGGCTCCACGGGAGAAAGGCACCCCGTTGTCCCCTGCCAGGACACGTCTGCGCGTCCTGCTGGTCGCCCTCGTGGCCCTCGCGGTCACGGGCACGACCACGACCGCGGCGTACGCCGAGCCCTCCAAGGCCGAGCTCACCAAGAAGATCGAGAAGGACTCCGAGCAGCTCGAGGACCTCACCGAGTCCTACAACAAGCTCAACGAGGAGATCAAGGCGACCAAGGCCGCCGAGGCCAAGGTCGACAAGGCCCTCGCCCCTGTCCGTGCGCAGCTCGACGCCGCCGGCGTCGAGGTCGGCGTCCTCGCCGCCCAGGCGTACAAGCAGGGCAACATCAGCGCCGCGACCGCCCTGCTCAACGGCGGCGGCGACGTCATCGACCGGCTGGCCTACCTGCAGCAGCTGTCGCGCAACCGGCAGCGCACGGTCGAGGCGTTCAACGTCACCAACGCCAAGTTCCTCGACGAACAGGCGAAGCTGCACACCGCCCGCCAGCGGCAGGACGCGCAGAAGAAGGAACTGGACGCCCGCAGGAAGGTCATCGAGGCGGACGTCAAGAAGCTGCTGGAGCTGCGCCGCCAGCTGTACGGCTCCGCGGAGGAGCCCGACACCGGCGGCTACACCGGCAAGATCCCCAACATCTCCGGCAAGGCCGGCGTCGCGGTGCGGTTCGCTTACAACGCGATCGGCACCCCGTACAAGTGGGGTGGCGCCAGCTCCTCGGGCTACGACTGCTCCGGGCTGATGATGAAAGCCTGGGCGGCGGCCGGGAAGTCTCTGCCGCACAACGCGGCCATGCAGTACAACGCGACAGCGCGGATCAGCCGCTCGCAGCTCAAGCCGGGCGACCTGGTCTTCTACCGCTCCCTCGGGCACGTCGGCATCTACGTCGGCGACAACATGGTCATCGACGCCCCCCGCACCGGCACCCGGGTGGCGAAGCGGTCCATCAACATCATGGCGCCGATGGGCTACGGCCGGGTGCGCTGACCCGCACGCACGAAAGGAAGGGGCCGCCCAGCCGGGCGGCCCCTTCCCTGTATCCCCTCGTTACGCGGCCTGCATCCCCTCGGCCCGCGCCAGCTCCCGCAGCCGGCCCAGCGCCTGGATCTCCAGCTGCCGGATCCGCTCACGCGAGAGCGAGAACCGCGAGGCGACCTCCGTGAGGGAGTGCTCGCGGCCGTCCTCCAGGCCGTACCGGGCACGCATGATGCCGGCCGACCGGTCGTCCAGGTGGTTCAGCAGGCCCTCGATGCGCTGCCGCTCCAGCGCCGTGAGGACGATCTCCTCCGGCGAGGGGGCGTCGCTGTCGGCGACCAGGTCACCCAGGTTGGTGTCGCCGTCGTCGCCGACCGGCGTGTCCAGCGACACGGTGTCCTGCGACCAGCGCACCAGCTCGGTGACGCGCTCCACGGTCACGCCGAGCGCGGCGGCGATCTGCGCCGGCTCCGGGTCCGTGCCGAGCTCGCGCACCAGCTGACGGGTGACGTTGCGCATCCGGTTGACGTCCTCGACGAGGTGCACGGGCAGGCGCACGGTGCGCTCCTGCTGCGCGATCGCCCGGCTGATCGCCTGGCGGATCCACCACGTCGCGTACGTCGAGAACTTGTAGCCACGCTCGTAGTCGAACTTCTCGACGGCGCGCACCAGGCCGGTGTTGCCCTCCTGGATCAGGTCGAGCATCGGCATGCCGGACCGCACGTACCGCCGCGCGATCGACACCACCAGCCGCAGGTTCGCCCGGATGAACAGGTCCTTGGCCCGCTCGCCCTCGACGACCAGCCGCTCCAGCTCCTCCCGGCTCACCCCGCGCCGCGCCTCACCCGTGTCGAGGAGGTGCTCCGCGTACAGCCCGGCCTCGATCGCCTTGGAGAGATCGACCTCCTTGGCGGCGTCCAGCAACGGCGTCCGGGAGATCTCGTGCAGGTAGACGCCGACCAGGTCACGCTCCTCGGCGACCTCGTCGGTGCGCATCACCATGTTGGTCTCCACGTTGCCCACGATCCCCTCGTTGTTGCCCTTCTTCACCTTGCTCCGGGCCGTCCCTGAGTTCATCAGCCCTCCCCGTGCCGTCCGCAGCCTCTGCCTCGCACCGCCGACATCTGCACAACAGATGGCGGCTCGCACTGATTCCGGCTGGTGGGTCGAAAGTGTCACGATTGCCTGAGTGCCGGCTGAGAGCGGAGTGGGTACTTCCTGAACCGCTCCCTCGTACGGGGATTCGGAGTCGTACCCCTGGTCGGATGTCCCATGCGGCGATTGCACTTCCAGGCGATTCGATGCCAACGCTCGACCCCTCGTCGTCAACGGCGACGCGACCCCGTCCCATTCCTGCGATGCGCGTCACTACCCACTACGGGTCCGTGGCGTCCGGGGTTCACTCGCAGCATCGACAGGTTGTTATTGCCCTGAAGTCCTCCGCCCAACGGTGAGAACGGTCACTCCGCTAGCGTGATCCGCATGACAGGGCGAACGGTCTTCCTCACCGGCGGCTCCGGCGGCCTCGGCCCGGCCGTCTCCGCCGCCCTCACCGCCGGCGGCTGGCGGGTGGTCGCGCCCACCCGGTCGGAGACCGACCTCACCGACGAGACGGCCGTCACAGCGGCGGTCGCCACGGCCGCCGCCGACCCGGCCGCGCCGCTGCGCGCCGCCGTCAACCTCGTCGGCGGGTTCGCCATGGGCGGGCTGGTCCACGAGACGCCGGTCGCCGACTTCGAGGCGATGCTGCGGCTCAACCTGCGCCCGACGTACCTGGTCACGGCCGCGGCCCTGCCGCACCTGACGGCGGCCGGCGGTGGCGCCGTGGTGTGCGTCTCGTCGCGGGCCGCGCTGCACCCGTTCGCCGGCGCCGCCGGGTACGTGACGGCCAAGGCGGCACTGCTGGCGTTCGCCGACGCCGTCGCCGTCGAGTACCGCGCCTCGGGCGTGCGCTGCAACACCGTCGTCCCCGGCACCATCGACACCCCCGCCAACCGGGCCGCCCAGCCCGGCGCCGACCCGTCCCGGTGGACCGACCCGGCCCGCATCGCCGACGTCATCGCATTCCTGGTGAGCGACGCGGCCACCTCCGTGACGGGCGCCCGCGTCCCGGTGTAGATCCCGTGCAGATGCGGTGTGCGGGGCAGCGGCCGCCCACCGCGCGCGCCTAGCGTGCTGATCATGAACGCCGACCGCCGGCTCCGCATCGTCCGGGGCTGCCTGCTGATCGTCGTCGCCGGCCTGGTGGTCAGCGGCGTCACCGCCTTCCCGCTCGTGGCCGAGACCCGGCTGCTGGCCGCCGTGCTGCACGACCTGCCCGCCCCGGGCGGGCTGGTCGCCTGGGTCGACCGGGTGCACGCCGGGCTCGCCGCGACCGGCGAGGCGTACCCGTTCATCGCCTACGGCACCGACTGGCTGGCGTTCGCCCACCTGGTCATCGCCGTCGCCTTCTGGGGCCCGCTGCGCGACCCGGTGCGCAACGTGTGGGTGGTGCAGTTCGGCGTCATCGCCTGCGCCGCCGTCGTGCCGCTCGCGCTCGTCGCCGGGCCGGTGCGCGGCATCCCGTTCGGGTGGCAGCTCATCGACATCTCGTTCGGCGTGCTGGGAGTCGTGCCGCTGCTGGTGGCGCTGCGGCACATCCGCGTGCTGGAACGCGCTCAGGCGGCCGCCTGGGCGAGTGGGGTGACGGCCGAGGCGTAGTCGGCCAGGGCCGGGGCCGCCAGGACGCCGCTCACGGCGGGGCGCTGGCGGGGCAGCGGCTGGGCGGCGGGCAGGTACGCCGCCAGGTGGCCGCGGATCGCGGCCGCGACCTCGTCCAGGGTGCCGTTCGCGTCCACCACGACCACGTGGGCGTGTTCGGGCAGGTCGCGGTAGGCGGCGTCGGCGGCGCGCAGGTCGCCGAGGTCCTCGTGGTCGTAGCCGCGCGTCTCGACCCGCTGCCACGCCACCTCGGGGCGGACGGCCAGCAGGAACGTCACGTCGGGGCGGGGGAAGACGCTGTACGCCACCCGGGCCAGCCGCTCGCCCGCCCGGCCGCGGCCACGGGCGCGCAGGCTGGCGTATTGGCACGCCGCGTAGCGGTCCATGACGGCGACGTCGCCGGAGCGGACCCGGCGCAGCAGGGCGCGGGCGATGGCCAGCCAGCGCAGCACCGACTCGACCAGCAGCATCAGGCGGCGGCCCAGCAGGTCCTGGGCGTCGTCGCGGCCGAAGCGCTCGGCGAGCCGGCCGAACCAGCGGCGGCCGCCGGCGTTCTGGTGGTACGTGGCGGGCAGTCCCGAGCGGCTCAGCTCAGCGGCGAGCAGGCGGGCCTGGGTGGTCTTGCCGGACCCGTCGATCCCGATCAGGGCGACGGTGCGGAGGCGACGGGGGGACGGCTGGACGACCGGCACGGACGACATACCTGTCGACGGTAGCGCGGGCGCGCATGTGCCCGCTGTGACGGAGTGTGAGACCGGGAGCCGGGGGGTATGCCTCCCATCTGCCTGACACGCCGACGCACGGGAGGCTCTGACATGCCGCATCGGGTCGACGAAGGCCTGGTCAACACGTTGAAGCGGGTGGCCGCGACGCTGAAGCAGGCCGACATCCCCTTCGCGCTGGGCGGCAGCTTCGCCGTGTACGCCCACGGTGGCCACTCCAGCGACCACGACGTCGACTTCCTCATCCGGGAGCAGGACAAGGAACGCGCCCTGGAGGAGTTGGGAGCCGTGGGCTTCGAGGCCGAGCAGCCGCCGGAGGACTGGCTGGTGAAGGTGTTCGACAGCGGCCGGATGGTGGACCTGATCTACCGCCCGGTCGAGACGCCCGTGACGGACGAGACGTTCGAGGACACCGTCATGCGGCCGGTCGAGGCCATCCACATGCCGGTGCTGTCCGCGACCCAGCTGATGGTGCACAAGCTGCTCAGCTTCACCCAGCACTACTGCGACTTCGCCCGCGGGCTGCCGGTGGCGCGTTCCCTGCGGGAGCAGATCGACTGGGCCCGGGTGCGCCGGGAGACCGCGCACTCGCCGTACGCCGAGACGTTCCTGATCCTGCTCGACCGGCTGGACGTGGTCCCGCTGGACCAGCAGGGCGAGGGCGCCGACGACGGCCGCACCCACAAGGACCACGAGGTGGCGGCCTGACGGGGGTCGCCGCTGCCGAACGGAAGGTGGTTGACGCATGACCGTGGACGAATACACCGAAGCCGAGATCCAACGGGTGCTGACCGAGGACGTCGACATCGCCGAGCAGGGCATCACGGTGGTGCGGCGCGAGCACGCGCTGATCCTGTGCGGCGAGGTGGAGAGCGAGCACCGGCGCGACGAGGTCGTGCGGCGGGTCCGCGAACTGGTGCCCGGCGTGCCGGTCACCTGCGACATCGGGATCATCCGCGCCCAGGCGCCCAGCGAGGTGGAGGAGCTGTCGTGATCAGGATCGCCGCCGTGGGCGACGTCCACGTGGACAAGGACGTGGTGGGCCGGTACCGGCCCGCACTCGAACAGCTGCCCGACGTGGCCGACGTGCTGCTGCTGGCCGGGGACCTGACCCGGCACGGCACCGCCGAGGAGGCGAAGTGCGTGGCCAGTGAGTTCGGTGACCTCGGGGTGCCCGTGGTGACCGTGCTCGGCAACCACGACCACCAGTGCAACCAGGCGCCACAGGTCGTCGAGGTGCTGGAGGGCGCCGGCATCACGGTGCTGGAGGGCACGTCGACGGTGCTGACGATCGGCGGCACCCGGCTGGGCGTGGCGGGCGTGAAGGGTTTCGGCGGCGGGTTCGCCGGCCGGTGCGCCAGCAACTTCGGCGAGCCGGAGATGAAGGCGTTCGTCGGGCACACCGAGGCCATCGCCGAGCGGCTCGGTGCGGCACTGCGCTCGCTGGACTGCGACGTGCGGGTCGCGCTGACGCACTACGCGCCGGTGCCGGACACGCTCGTCGGCGAGCCGCTGGAGATCTACCCGTTCCTGGGCTGCTACCAGCTCGGCCAGGCGATCGACTCCGCGCCCACGGCGCTGGCCCTGCACGGGCACGCGCACGCCGGCACGGAACGCGGGATGACGCCCGGCGGGGTGCGCGTGCGCAACGTCGCGCACCCGGTGATCAAGCAGGCGTACAACGTCTACCACCTGGCCGCCGACAGCCACCCGGTGGACGCGTCGGTGCTGGTGGGCCGGCACTGACCGGCCGCATCGAGCACCGTCGAGGCCCCTGTCCGCAGCGCGGACAGGGGCCTCTGTCGATCTGGTTTCCACTCTCGAGGGAGCGGGTATTCGATCAGTCATGAGCACACTTCTCTGGATCCTGGCAGTCATCCTGGTCGTCGCCGGCGTTCTCGCCCTGTTCCGTCGTCAGATTCTGTGGGGCGTCGTCCTCATCATCGTGGGCCTGCTCGTCGGCCCGGGTGGTGTGAGCATCTTCAGCTAGGGCTCGCCCTAATCCCCCGCAAGACCCGTCCCCCCGGAGCGGCCAGCGGCCCGCCTCCGATCCGGCACCGGGGTCGTCCTCGCCGATCTCTTCGTCCTCCCCGACGGAAGAATCCGCGACGACGACCCCGGCTTCTTTATGCGTGACCGCACGCACACGTTGTGCGATGCCGACGGACATGCACGTGGCTAGATGCTTGCGACGGAACCGGCAGCAATCGGGCCGGAAGAGAACAACGTTCGCGAGGTGTCCCCACGTGGCCGAGGTCCACCATTTCACGTACGGTGCGTTCAACCCGGTCGCCGCGTACCTGCTGGCGTTCCTCGGCTCGCTGCTCGGCCTGCTGTGCACCCAGCGCGCCCGCGCCGCGCAGACCCGGCACCGCCGCACCCGCTGGCTGATCATCGCCGCGTTCGCCATCGGCGGCGCCGGCATCTGGCTCATGCACTTCACGGCCATGCTGGGCTTCGACGTCCCGGACAGCCCCGTCCGCTACGACCTGCCGCTCACCCTGTTCAGCATGGGCATGGCGGTCGTCACCGTCGGCATCGGACTCGTCTTCGTCGGCCACGGGCCCCGCACCCCCTGGAAGCTGCTCGCCGGCGGCGCGTTCACCGGCACCGGGGTGCTCGCCATGCACTACACCGGCATGGCCGCGATGCACGTCGGCGGGGAGATCCACTACGACGCGGCGCTGGTCGCCGCGTCCGCCGTGATCGCCGTCGTCGCCTCGACCGTCGCCCTGTGGTGCACCGTCTACGTGAAGGGCTGGCTGCCGATCCTCGGCGCGGCCGCCGTGATGGGCGTCGCGGTGTGCGGCATGCACTACACCGGCATGGCCGCGATGAGCGTCGAGATGGCCGACGAGGTCGACATGGCCGTGGACGGCATCCGCCCGCTGCTGCTCATCGTCCCCATCACGCTCGTCACCGCCGCCGTGCTCATCGGCGTGGCGTTCAGCGCGCTGCAGGCGATGACGGAGGAGGAGTTCACCGACGGCGCCGCCGTCCCCCGCCGCGGGGCGCACGCCGAGCCGTGGTCGCTGCGGCACGCGTCGCTGGGCGCCATCCGCCGCGGCGGACGCCCCTCCCCCCGCCCGGCCGGCCGCGCCGCCGACCAGCACGCCGAGCCCGTCGCCCCGCCGCAGGACGCCGCCACGCGGGACGCCGTCCCCGCGGGCCGGACCGCGGACTGAGCCGACCGTGACCCGGCCGGTACGCCGATCGGGTATATGTGATCGGCATGGCCGCCACGACGCTGCTCACCATGCCGCTGCACGCGATCACCGAGGCGTACGGCGAGCCCGGGCTGCGCGACCGCCTGGAACTGGAGATCCGCTCCTTCCCGGCCGACGCGCAGCCCGTGCTGCGGTCCGCGCGCGAGCTGGCCGCCGAGCTGCACGCCGCCGACCGCCGCACCCGCGAGCCGTACCTGAACCACCTGCTCCGGGTCGCGGTGCGGATCATCAGCTACTACGGGGTGCGCGACGTCGACGTGATCGTCGCCGCGCTGCTGCACGACGCCGTCGAGGACCACCCGGAGGAGCTGGCCGGGCTGCCCGCGGGCACCCCGCACGCCGAGGCCACCGACGCGGCCGTCGCCGAGCTGGCCCGCCGGTTCAACCCGCGCGTCGGCGAGCTGGTCCGGTCGGTCACCAACCCCGAGTACGACCCGGGCCGCGACCGGCACGAGCAGTACCGCGAGCACGTCGCCGAGAGCCTCCACCGGGACCCGTGGGCGCGGGTCATCAAGGTGAGCGACTTCACCGACAACGGCGTCGGCGTCATCCACGCCACCGGCGACAAGGCGCGCAGCTCGGCCGCGAAGTACCGGCCGCTGGTGCCCACGTTCCGCGAGCTCATCGGGCGTGCGGACACGCCGCTGTCGGAGACCGCCAAGGAGCACATCTACGACCAGCTGGACCTCGCGGAACGGCGGTTCGCGGCGATCCTCGACGGGTGAGACGGCCCATATCGGGCAACAATGGCGGCGTGACCGCGTACCCGAAGACCTCAGCGTCCCCCGCGACCACCGACGCCGACCAGCGGTGGTGGCGCGACGCCGTGATCTACCAGATCTACCCGCGCTCGTTCGCCGACTCCGACGGCGACGGCGTCGGCGACCTGCCGGGCATCACCGCCCGCCTCGACCACCTGGTCGAGCTCGGCGTCGACGCCGTGTGGCTGTCGCCGTTCTACCCGTCGCCGCAGGCCGACGCGGGCTACGACGTGGCCGACTACGAGGCCGTCGACCCGCTGTTCGGCACGCTCGACGACGCGGACGCCCTGATAGCCGGCGCACACGAGCGCGGCCTGAAGGTCATCGTCGACCTGGTGCCGAACCACACGTCCAGCGCGCACCGCTGGTTCCAGGCGGCGCTGGAGGCGGGCCCCGGCAGCCCCGAGCGCGAGCAGTACGTGTTCCGCGACGGCCGCGGCCCCGACGGCGCCGAGCCGCCGAACAGCTGGCAGAGCGTCTTCGGCGGCTCCGCGTGGGAGCGGGTGCCGGACGGCCAGTGGTACCTGCACCTGTTCGACGTCACCCAGCCCGACCTGAACTGGGACAACCCGAAGGTGCGAGCCGACTTCGTCGGCATCCTGCGGTTCTGGCTCGACCGCGGCGCCGACGGCTTCCGGGTCGACGTGGCGCACGGCCTGATCAAGGAGGCCGACCTGCCGGACTGGACGGGCCACAGCCAGCTGCTCGGCAACCCGCTGGACGGCCCCCGCCCGCCGATGTGGGACCAGGAGGGCGTGCACGAGATCTACCGGCAGTGGCGCACCGTCCTCGACGAGTACCCCGGCGGCCGGGTGCTGGTCGCCGAGGCGTGGGTGGAGCCGCTGGAGCGGCTGGCCGCGTACGTGCGCCCCGACGAGATGCACCAGGCGTTCAACTTCAGCTACCTGGTGGCCCCGTGGACGGCGGGCGCCCAGCGCGACGTCATCGACGTGTCGACGGCCGCGAACGACGCCGTCGGCGCCACCACGACGTGGGTGCTGTCGAACCACGACGTGGTGCGCCACGCGTCCCGGCTGGGCCTGCCCGTCGGCACGCCCCGGCCGCACGGCATCGGGCCGGACGACCCGCAGCCCGACGCCGTGCTGGGGCTGCGCCGCGCCCGCGCCGCCACGCTGCTGATGCTGGCCCTGCCCGGCTCGGCGTACCTCTACCAGGGCGAGGAGCTGGGCCTGCCGGAGCACACGACGCTGCCGGGCGAGGTGCGCCAGGACCCCACCTGGTTCCGCTCGAACCACCAGTCGGCCGGCCGGGACGGCTGCCGGGTGCCGATCCCGTGGGAGGCCGACGCGCCGTCGTACGGGTTCGGGCCGACCGACGCCAGCTGGCTGCCGCAGCCGCCGGTGTTCGCCGAGCTGGCCCTGGACCGCCAGCGCGGGGTGCCCGGGTCGACGTACGAGCTGTACCGCTCGGCCCTGGCGCTGCGCGCGGAGCACGGCCTCGGCCGCGGCCGGCTGGAGTGGGCCGGCCCGGCCGCGGAGACCGTGCAGTTCCGCAACGGCGGGGTGCTGGTGCTGACCAACTTCGGGGCCGAGCCGGTGCCGCTGCCGGACGGCTGCGAGCCGCTGCTGACCAGCGAGCCGCTCACCGCCGACGGCGCCGTGCCGCAGGACGTCACGGTCTGGGCGCGGATCTAGGGGGTCCAGCCCAGCCACGTCTCGCCGGCGGTGATCGCGCCGATCCACACCAGGAAGCCCACCACAGGCACCAGGGGGACGAGCAGCGGTCGCCGCCGGCGCAGCCGCACCGCCACCACCAGCAGCGCGGCCCAGATCACCAGCAGCGTCAGCACCGCCCAGCCGGGGGCGACGAGCCCACTGGCCACGTACCAGAACAGCAGCGCCAGGTGCAGCACCAGCCCCAGCCAGCCGATCACCCGGGCCCACCACGGGGCGCGCTCTGGGGACTCCACGTCGGACATCAGGTCACCGTGCCAGATCCTCCTCGGGCGCGCCCTCGGCCGTCCGGCTGGACGACCGCCGCCGCAGCAGCAGCTCGTGCACGGCGGCGATGTCGCGCGGGGCGGTCCGCGACGCCAGCCAGTACATGACCCCGGTCGGGATGAAGAACAGCTGGAACGCGGCCAGCCCGACGGCGTAGTTCAGCGGCGGCGGGAACGCGGCGTTCAGCGTGCCGATCGCCCTGCCCACCAGGTAGTTGCCGGCGGCCCGGCCGACGCCGTTGACGAGGTTGCCGAGGCTGTAGACGGCGCCGCGGTGCTCGGGCGGGTTCACGTCGCCGATCAGCGCGAACCAGTTCGGCGCGTTCGCGCTGGTCAGCGCCAGCGCCAGCAGCGCGGTGAGCAGGCTCAGGCCGACCGTCGGCTCGGTCACCACGCTGCGCAGCACGCCGCCGATCACGGCGCCCGACCCGGCGCCGTCCGGCACGTCGATGCGCATCGGCACGAAGAACAGGGCCACGTACAGCGGCACGGCCGCGAGCACGCCGGCGGCCGCCACCAGGGCCCGGCCCCGGGGGGTACGCCGCTGCAGCCGGTCGCCGACCAGCCCGCCCAGGATCGACAGGGCCCCGCCCAGCTGGAACAGGGTGGCGAACACGCTGCCCACCACGATGGCGGTCGCGCCCGAGTAGCCCTGGTCCTCGGCGCGCGCCCGGAACAGCACCGGCAGCCACACCAGCGACCCGAACGCGGCCTGCGCCGGCAGGCCCTGCAGGATCAGCCACACGTTCGTGCGGCGGCCCAGGATGCGCGGCAGGTCGTCGGGCCGGATCCGCACGTCGTAGTCGACCCCGGCCAGCTCCGGCTCGCTGTCGCCGCGCGGGATGTCGAACGTGAACAGGTACGCCACCGTCGCGACCAGCCCGGCGATCGCCACCAGCGCGAACGGCCGCCGCCAGTCGGCGCTGCCCAGCACCCCGCCGAGCAGCGTGCCGGCCAGCGTGCCGACGCCCTGCGACAACCCCCAGAAGCTCATCACCAGCCCGCGGCGGCGCGGCGCGATGAGGTCGCTGACCACCGCGAAGCCCACCGAGCCGACCGCGCCCAGGCCGATCGCGGCGAGCACCTGCGCGGCCAGGAACCAGCCGTAGCCGGGTGCCCAGCCCGACGCGGCCGTGCCTGCCGCCCACAGCACCGAGCCGGCGACCAGCACCGGCTTGCGGTTGCCGCGGTCGCCCGCGTACGCCCAGCCGACGGCCGCCACCGCGCTGAGCAGGAACGTGATCGTGGTGACCAGGGCGACGGCCGCCTCCGGCACCCCGAAGTCCGCGCCGATGCTGCCGTACAGCGGCGGCGCCAGCCCGATCGCCACGTTGTCCAGCGACGCCAGCAGCACGAACACCACCACGCTGTACGCGCGGTGCGCGCGGCCGCCCTTCACGTCACGGACTCTAGCCGCGCGCGGGCCGGAGCCGGCTGAGTGCGCGGGCTCAGGTGGGGCGCCGGTCGATCACCGCGTCGCGGGCGGCGGCGTACTGCTCGCGGATCAGCGGCACCGGCGTGTCCTCGTACACCTCGGGGGTGGCCGAGGCCCACGTGGGCGGCGTGTCCGAGCCCAGGGCGACCCAGGCGGCCTGGCGGGCGGCCCCGTCCGCGACGTACTCCCCCGGCGGGGGGACGAGCACCGGCAGCCCGAACAGCGCCGGGGCGATGCGGCGCACCGCCTCGCTGCGGGCGCCGCCGCCGACCAGCACCACCCGGCGGGCCTGCGCCCCGTGCCGCACGAGCGCGTCGAGGCCGTCGGCGAGCGCGCACAGCATGCCCTCGACGGCGGCCCGGGCCAGGTGCGCCGGGTCGGACGTGCGCAGGGTGAGCCCGTGGATCGCGCCCGTGGCGTCGGGGCGGTTCGGAGTGCGCTCGCCCTCCAGGTACGGCACCAGCACCAGGCCGTCCGCGCCCGCCGGGGCGGACAGCGCCAGCGCCGACAGCTCGTCGTGGCCGACGCCGAGCAGCTTCGCGGCCGCGTCGAGGACCCGGGCCGCGTTCAGCGTGACGACGATCGGCAGGAACCGGCCGGTGGTGTCGGCGAACCCGGCGACCGTGCCGCTCGGGTCCTTCGGCGCCACGTCGGCCGACACGAACACCGTGCCGGACGTGCCGATCGAGATGACGACGTCGCCGGGCAGCGCGCCCGCGCCGAGCCCGGCCGCCGCGTTGTCGCCCGCGCCCGGGCCGAGCGCCGCCCCGCTGGGCAGGCTGCCCGCCCGGCCCGTCGGGCCGAGCACCTCGGGCGTGATCAACGCGCGGCCGAAGCCCAGCTCCAGCAGGTCCGGCCGGTACGCGTCCGCCGCCGCCGACCAGTACAGCGTGCCGCTGGCGTCGCTGCGGTCGGTCTTCACCGCGTCGATGCCGGGGGCGCCGGCCAGCTTCCACGTCAACCAGTCGTGCGGCAGGCACACCGCCGCCGCCCGGGCCGCGTTGTCCGGCTCGGTGCGGGCCAGCCAGCGCAGCTTGGTCAGGGTGAAGCTGGCGACCGGCACGATGCCGACCGCGTCCACCCACGCCTGCCGGCCCGCGTCGCCGCCGCCGAGGTCGTCGATCAGCTCGGCGGCCGCGCCGGCGCTTCGCGTGTCGTTCCACAGCAGCGCCGGGCGGACCACCTCGCCGGCCTCGTCCAGGGTCACCATGCCGTGCTGCTGCCCGGCGACGGACGCGGCGGCCACGTCGTCCAGGCCGCCCGCCTGGTCGATCGCCTCGCCGAGCGCCGCCCACCAGGCGTCCGGGTGGACCTCGGTGCCGTCGGGGTGCGCGGCGCGGCCCTGCCGGACGAGCTCGCCCGACTCCGCGTCGCGGACGACGACCTTGCAGGACTGGGTCGAGGAGTCGATGCCGGCGACGAGCGTCATGGTTCCTCCGTCAGCGTGCGCGCAGGACGTGGTCGATCGCGAGCTGGTTGAGCCGCACGAACCCGAACCCGCGCTCCGCCGCGGCGTCCGGGTCGAACTCCTCGAACGTACCGCGGTCGGCGAGGAAATCGGTGATCGTCTCGCCCTCGGCCAGCGTCGGCTCGGCCAGCTCGGCCACCCCGCTGGCGGCAAGCGCCTCCCGCACCTCCGGGTCGGCGCGGAACGCCTGCGCCCGCTCCTTCAGCAGCAGGTACATCCGCATGTTCGCCTTCGCCGATTCCCACACCCCGGCGTAGTCCTCGGTGCGCGACGGCTTGTAGTCGAAGTGCCGCGGCCCGTCGTAGGCCGGCCCGCCGCCGGGCCCGCCGTGCTCCAGCAGGTCCACCAGGGAGAACGCGTTGAGCAGGTCGCCGTGGCCGAACACCAGGTCCTGGTCGAACTTCGGCCCGTGCTGGCCGTTGAGGTCCAGGTGGAACAGCTTGCCCTGCCACAGCGCCTGGGCGATGCCGTGGGTGTAGTTGAGGTTCGACATCTGCTCGTGGCCGACCTCCGGGTTCACGCCGACCAGCTCGTGGTGCTGCAGCTGGGCGATGAACGCCAGCGCGTGCCCGACGGTCGGCAGCAGGATGTCGCCGCGCGGCTCGTTGGGCTTGGGCTCCAGGGCGAACCGGATGCCGTACCCGCGGTCGACCGAGTACTGGGCGAGCGTGTCCACGGCCTCGCGGTAGCGGTCCAGCGCGGCCTGCACGTCCTTGGCCGAGTCGTACTCGCTGCCCTCCCGGCCGCCCCACATGACGAACGTCCGCGCGCCCAGCTCCGCGGCCAGGTCGAGGTTGCGCATCACCTTGCGCAGCGCGAACCGGCGCACCGAGCGGTCGTTGCTGGTGAACCCGCCGTCCTTGAACACCGGGTGGGTGAACAGGTTGGTGGTCACCATCGGCACCACCAGCCCGGTCTCGTCGAGCGCCTTGCGGAAGCGCGCCAGGTGGCCGTCGCGGGTGTGCTCGTCCGAGCCGAACGGCACGACGTCGTCGTCGTGGAACGTGATGCCGTACGCGCCCAGCTCGCTGAGCCGGTGCACGGCCTCGGCCGGGTCGAGCGGGGCGCGGGTCGCGTCGCCGAACGGGTCACGCGCCGTCCAGCCCACCGTCCACAGCCCGAAGGAGAACTTGTCCGCGCGGGTCGGCTGCACCGTCATGGGTTACCTCCACGAAATTGTTCAGTGATTGAATTAAATGGAGGTGGTGTGGCATTGTCAACCCGGTGCACGCCCGGCTCCTGAACCCGCGCGGCGCGCCGGTGCGCCAGGCCGGCGTCCGGGCCCACAACCTCGCCCTGGTCCTGCGTCACGTCGCCGGCGCCGCCACCCCGCCGTCGCGCGCCGCCATCGCCGCCGCCACCGGCCTCACCCGCGCCACCGTCTCCGCCCTCGTCGACGACCTGGTCGCCGGCACCCTGCTCACCGAACTCACCCCGGCCCCCCGCGCCGGCGCCGGCCGCCCCGCCGTCGGCCTCGCCCTCTCCCCCGACGGCCCGGCCGGCCTCGGCCTCGAGGTCAACGTCGACTACCTGTCCGCCGCCGTCGTCGACTTCACCGGCCACGTCCGCCACCGCGTCGTCCGCCACCTCGACCAGCGCCCGGCAGGCGCCGACCGCACCCTGCAACACCTCAGCCGCCTCGCCGGCGAAGCCCTCACCCGCGCCGGGACCGACGGCCTCACCATCGCCGGCGGCGCCCTGGCCGTCCCCGGCCTCGTCACCGGCGACCTCGTCAAGGTCGCCCCCAACCTCGACTGGCGCGACGTCGACCCGATCGCCCTACTGCGCCGCGCCACCACTTTCAAGGACATCCCCCTCACCGTCGACAACGAGGCCAACCTCGCCGCCCTCGGCGAACTGCACGCCACCCCCGGCACCCCGACGTTCGTCTACATTTCGGGCGAGATCGGCATCGGCGCCGGCATCGTCGTCGACGGCGCCCTGTTCCGCGGCGTCCGCGGCTTCAGCGGCGAGATCGGCCACATCCCCGTCCACCCCGACGGCCCGGCCTGCCGCTGCGGCGCCCGCGGCTGCCTGGAGCAGTACGCGGGCCAGGAAGCCATCCTCCGCGCCGCCGGCGTCCCCCTCACCGGCCGCCCCGACGAGTCCCTCGCCACCCTCGCCGCCTGGGCGGCGGCCGGCGACGCCACCACCCTGACCGCCCTCGCCGGCGCCGCCACCGCCCTGGGCACGGCGGTGTCCACGGTGGTCAACCTCCTCGACGTCGACACCGTCATCCTGGGCGGCAGCTACGCTCCGCTGCTCCCCTGGCTCCACGACGGCGTCAACCTGGAGATCGCCCGTCGCGTCTTGACGGCGGCGTGGACCCCGGTCACCATCCAGGCCGCCACCCTCGGGCCGTCGGCGGCGGTGACGGGGGCCGGGGACTCGGTGATCCGCACCATCCGCGACGACCCGGCCACCTGGCTCTCCCGCCGCTGACCAGGCCGGGCCACCCCTTTCGCGGCACGGCTGGCGGGCGCTGGGCAAGGCAGGGTGCACGGCCGGCGGACGTGCGTAAGGGGCCGCGGCCAGGGGCCAGCCGTGGGGGCTGCGACGCGCGGAGTGCGAGGCCGCGGGTCCGCGCAGCCGCCGGGCCGCGAGGCGCGGCAAGGGGCGCGGCAGCCCGGCGCACGAGGGCGCGGCTCGGGGCCGCAGCGCACAAGCGAAGCGCGAACGCGCGGATGTGGCGACGGCGCAGCGGCGCGGCCAGCGCGCAGCGCGGCGCACGGCGCGGGCGGTGGGTGGCGCGGGCAGTGGGTGGCGCGGGCAGTGGGTGGCGCGGGCAGTGGGTGGCGCGGGCAGTGGGTGGCGCGGCGGAGGGCGCTGAACGGCGTGCACGCGGAGTGGTCGGGACATGGCGAGGCCCGTCGCAGGACGTTGCGACGGGCCCCGGCAGTGCCGGTGCGGGCTAGCGGCTGGCGCCGCTGCGGGTCGAGATGGCCTCGAGGAAGATCTCGCCCATGCGGGCCGGGTCCTCGACGGTGAAGACGCCGCCGCCGGTGGGCTCGGCGATGGCCTCGAGCTCCTTGCGGTCGACTTCGCCGCCGATGCCGATGATCACGACGCGGACGGGGCGGTTCGGGTCCTTGATCTTCGTCAGTTCGCTGATGAGGGCGCCGCGGGAGATGCTGTCGGCGTCCTCGTTCTTGCCGTCGGTGAAGAGGATGACGGAGTTGATGCGGCCGCCCTGCCACGTCTCCTGGACGTTCTTGTACGCCGCCAGCAGCGTGTCGTAGAGGCCGGTCGCACCGCCCCGCTTGGGGACGATCTGGGCGACCGACGCCTCCAGTTCGGCGCGCTTGGCGGACAGGGGGCTGATCGGGACGATCTCGCGCCAGTCCTGCTTGCCCCTGAGCTCGGTGGAGAACAGCCACACGCCGACGGCCCACTTGTCGTCGAACAGGGACAGGCCCTGGCGGGCCGCGGCCTGGGTGACCTGGGCGCGGGTGGCGTTGCGGGCGCTCGGGACGGTGGTGAGCATCGAGCCGGAGACGTCGAAGACGGCGAGGACGCGGCCCGGCAGCGTGATGGCCGCCCAGCTGCCCAGCGCACGGCTGATGGCGCCCGCGTCGGGGCCGCCGGCCGCGGCGCCGCCGGACGGCGGGGCGCTGGAGGCGGCCACGGACGGGCTGGCGGCCGGGGCGCCGGCGGGAGCCGCGAAGCCGGCGCCGGTGGAGCCGTCGGCGGCGCGCAGGCCGCGGCCGGCGAGGGCGTCGCGGAACGCGGCGGAGGACAGGGCGGTGTGCAGGCCGTCGGCGGCGGCCTGGCGGGGCGCGTCGGCCTCGGGCAGCACGGCGAACGGGTAGTTCAGCGCGGGCGGGGCCGGGTCGAGGTAGAGCGCCGCGAGCTTGATCGGCGGCTGCTCGGCGTTGTACGCGACGACGTCCTCTTCGGACAGCGGCGCCGCGTTGAGCGCCGAGGCGATGTCGGCCGGGTCGGTGGAGCGGGGGAACTTCTCCAGCAGGTCGTCGCGCAGGGCGCTGCTGGCCTGGGCGAGAGTGCGCAGGGCGCCGGTGGCGGCGTTCTGCGCGGCGGCGCCGCCGGCGGAGCCGCCGGTGGCCTGGCCGAGCGCGAGCAGGCCGGCGAGGCCGGCGGCGTCGCGGGTCGGGTCGACGATGCCGGTGCGCAGGCCGGTGCCGGTGCTCATCTGCTGGAGCAGGTCGGTCCAGCCGAGCTTCTTGTCGGGCCAGCCGACGCGCTGGGCGACGGGCTCGGGCATGGCGACGACGACGGGGCTGTTGGCGATGGAGCGGCCGTCGGTGGGCACGAAGCCGGGCGCCTCCTGGCGCAGGCGCAGCAGCCAGGTCGACGAGTCGGGGATCCAGACGTCGGGCGGCCGGATCGCGCCGCTGCCCTGGCCGAGGCCGGTGAGGGTGACGCCGTGCTGGCTGGCGATGGCCGCGGCCATGGTGGCCGGGTTGATCGACGAGACGTCGACCTTCACGCAGGTGCCGGCGACGTTGGCCCCGCCGGCCTCCCAGGAGGCCGCGGTGCTCTGGATCGCCGGGACGATCTCGGCGGCGGCGGCGACGGTGAGCCGCACGGAGCCGGTGCACGCGGGCTTGTTCAGCTGCTGGTAGCCCAGCCATGACCCCGCGAGGACCACGACCAGTGCCATCGCCGCTGCGACAACACCGGCTCCCCGGAGGTTGAGATTTCTGCGATGACGGCCTGGCACCCGTCAATACTGCGCACCGATGGTCGATGACGCCATATACGTTCGGATGAAAGTTACTCAGATCCCCGAACCGGCACACTCACACGACGTTCCGTGATGGATCCATCTCTCACCGTCGATATGAGGGGAGCCTCACCGGGCCGCCGGCACCCAGGGCAGGACGCAGGTCGGGCTCGGCAGCGGCGTCGGCTCACCGAGGGCCCGGGGCACGCCGTCCTCGGCGCCCAGCGCGAAGGCGACTACGGAATGTGACCGTTCGTTCGCTACGTAGAGGTGATCCCCCATGAGCGCGAGGTGCCGGGGCCACGTCCCGCCGGTCGGCACCTCGGCCACCCGGCGCTCGTCGTCGAACACGGCGACCGTGTCCGGGCCGCGGTTGGCGACGTAGGTGAACCGCCCGTCCCGGCCGATGGCCAGCTCGCTCGGGTAGACCGGGCCGGGGCCGTCGCTCGTGGGGCGCGCCTCGCCGGCCGCGAGCGCGCCGGTGGCCGGGTCGACGCGCCAGCCCGTCAGCGTGGCGGCCAGCTCGGCGACGACGTACAGGGTGCCGTCGGGGTGCCGGGCCAGGTGCCGCGGGCCGCTGCCGGGCTCGGCCGCGAGCGGGGTCTGCGGCGCGGTCAGCCGGCCGGACACCGGGTCGAGCACGTACCGGAAGACACGGTCGGCCCCCAGGTCGACGGCGAGCAGGCCGGAGCCGTCGGGGTCCGGCGCCACCATGTGCGCGTGCGGGCCCTCCTGACGGTCGGCCACCGGGCCCGCGCCCTCGTGGCGCACCAGGTCGGTGCGCTCGCCGGGCGCGCCCGCGGCGTCCAGGGGCAGGACCGCCACGCTGCCGGAGCCGTAGTTCGCGGCGACGAGGTGCCGGCCGTCGGCGGTGACCGCCAGGTGGCACGGGTGCGCGCCGCCGGTGGGCTGCACGGCGAGCGGCGTGAGGCCGCCGTCCGCGTCGACGGTCCACGCGCTGACCGTGCCCTCGGTGAGCTCGTTCACCGCGTACAGCACCGGCAGGTGCGGGTGCCGGGCCAGGAACGACGGCGACGGGGTGCGGGCCGCGACCCCGGCGCGGCTCAGCGCGCCGGTGGCCGGGTCGCGCCGCAGCAGCACGACGCCCTCGCCGTCGCCGGCATCGCCGGTGTAACAGCCGACAAAGATCAGTTCAGCACCGTGTACGCCCACACCTGCGATCCAAGCAGACGCGGCCGGTCAGAACGCGTTGGCCGGGGTCTGCCGCGCCGCCACGTACTCGACCAGTTCGATGAGCACGGCGCGGGCCGACTGGCGGTCGCGGGCGTCGCACAGCACCACGGGCACGTGCGGGTCCAGGTCGAGGGCGCGGCGCACCGCGTCGACGCCGTGGCGCATCTCCTCGTCGAAGCAGTTCACCGCGACGACGAACGGGGTGCCGCGGCGCTCGAAGTAGTCCACGGACGGGAAGCAGTCGGCGAGCCGCCGGGTGTCCGCCAGCACCACCGCGCCGAGGGCGCCGTCGGCCAGCTCGTCCCACAGGAACCGGAACCGCTCCTGGCCGGGCGTGCCGAACAGGTAGACCAGCAGGTCCTCGGTGATCGTGATGCGGCCGAAGTCCATGACGACGGTGGTGGTGGCCTTGTCCTCCACGCCGGAGGTGTCGTCGGCGCCGTCGGTGGCGGTGAGCACCTCCTCCGTCTGCAGGGGACGGATCTCGCTCACGGAGCCGACGAACGTGGTCTTGCCGGCCCCGAACCCACCGGCGATCAGGATCTTCAGTGCGAGCGGCACGCGCACGCCAGGGTCCCGCTCAGCGCCCCCGGAGTCCATGGACCACCGCCTTCAGCACGTCGTTGCGCGACCGGGTGGCCGCGGGAGGTTCGTAAAGGGATATCAGACCCGCCGATGTGAGATCACCGAGGAGTACCCGGATCGCGCCGAGCGGCAGGTCGATGCGGGCGGCGAGCTCGGCGACGGGGACGGGGCGGCGGGCCGCCTTGACGATGGCGTGGTGCTCGGGCTGCAGCCGGGCCATGGAGGCCTTGCCGCCGGTGGCCACCACGTACGCCACCACATCGATACGGGTCGTCGTCGACACCCGACCCTGTGTCACCGCGTACGGGCGGACGACGGGGCCGGCGTCGGAGTCCAGCCAGGCGTGGTCGCGCACCGGCGGCCGGTCGGAGCGCATCAGCCGGCCTCGGGCAGGGCGCGCGGCGGCGCGTCCATGATCTGGCCGACGCGCACCACGAGCATCGCCATCTCGTAGGCGACGAGCCCCAGGTCGGCGTCGCTCTCGGCGAGCACCGCCAGGCAGGCGCCCTGGCCGGCGGCGGTGACGAGCAGGAACGCCTCGTCCATCTCGATCACGGTCTGCCGCACGTCGCCCGCGCGGAAGTGCCGGCTGACGCCCTTGGCGAGGCTCTGGAAGCCGGACGCCATCGCGCACAGGTGCTCGGCGTCGCCCCGGTCGAGGCCGCCCGAGCGCCCCATGAGCAGCCCGTCGGCCGACAGGACGACGCCCTGCCGCACCGCCGGGACGCGCCCCACCAGGTCGTCGAGAAGCCAGTTCAGGTTGTCGGTCTGCTTGGTCGTCTGGGGCACCTAGCCGTCCCTCTCCGTGTCGCTGCTGTGTGGTCTGGCCGGCAGGATCTCGCCGATGTGGACGGTGGGCGCGGCCGCCGGGTGGGCCGCGGGGTGCGCGGCGGCCGGCTGGTCGGCGGTGGCGGCGACCGGGTACGGCGCCGTGACGGCCTCGGCCCAGCCCGTCCCGGCCCAGGCGGCCGCCCAGTCGGCGTCCCGCCCGTCCGGCTCCCCCGCTGCGGCCCCGGGTGCGGCGCCGGGCTCGGCCCCGGATGTGGCTCCGGGCGCGGCCCCGGGTGAAGGCCCGGGGGCCGGCTCGCCTGTCCGCGGGCCGGGTCCGGGGGTGTCCTGCTCCTGCCGGTCCGCCGGTGGCGGGTCCGCCGGCCCGCCCGGCTCGTGGCCGGGCACGTCGTCGGCCCCGGCCGGCCGCAGCGCGGCGGCCGCGGGGGCCAGGTCGCCGGTGGCGTCGAGCCGGCCCCGGCGGGTGCCGGCCTGCAACCCGCTCATCAGCGAGCGGACCTCGTCCGGGGTGCGCGGGGCCGCGGCGCCGGCGGCGGGCGGCTCGGCCGGCGCGGCGGCGGCCTCGACGCGGCGGCGCTGCGGCAGCCCGTCGGCGTTGGGTTCGGCGGGGGCGGTGCGGCGCCGGGACGGGAGGTCCGCGGCGGGTTCGTCGTCGGCGGGCGGGCGCGGGCCGGGGATCTCGGGGCGGACCCGCACCCCGGCCAGGTCGATGACGTCGCCGGGCCGGGCCGACGCCGGCGACACCGACGCGGGCGCGGGCGAGGCCGGTGAGGCGGGCGACGCCGACGTCGGGGCGGCGGTCAGGGCGGTGCGGCCGCCGCCGACGGTGACCAGTGCCAGGGGCAGCAGGGCCACCGCGGTCACCCCGCCGTACGGCGACGAGCGCAGCTGCACCCGCACCCCGTGCCGGGCGCCGAGCTGCGCCACGACGAACAGGCCCAGCCGGGCGCTGTCCGACGGGTCGAAGGCGGGCGGCTCCAGCAGCGCGCGGTTCGCGTCCTCCAGCGCCTCGGCGGGCATGCCCAGGCCGCGGTCCTCGATCTCGATGGCGTACCCGTTGGGCACGGCCTGCCCGGCGACGTGCACCCGGGTGTGCGGCGGCGAGAACGACGCGGCGTTCTCCAGCAGCTCGGCCAGCAGGTGGATGACGTCGCCGACGGCGCGCCCGGCCACCGCCGCGTCCTGCACGGCGGTGATGTCGATGCGCTTGTAGTCCTCGACCTCGCTGATGGCGCCGCGGACGACGTCCACGACCGGGACGGGGTTGCGCCACCCGCGGCCCGGCTTGGCGCCGGCGAGGATGACCAGGTCCTCCGCGTGCCGCCGCATGCGGGTGGCGAGGTGGTCGATGCGGAACAGGTCCTCCAGCTCCGCCGGGTCGGTGGCGCGCCGCTCCATCGTGTCGAGCACCGCGAGCTGCCGGTGCAGCAGCGCCTGACTGCGCCGGGCGATGTTGAGGAAGACCTCGTTCAGGCCGCGGCGCAGGGCGGCCTCGTCGACCGCCGACTGCACCGCCGTGCGCTGCACCTCGGTGAACGCGCTGCCGACCTGGCCGATCTCGTCGGCGCCGTACTCCAGCGGCGGCGCCTCGGCGGCGACGTCGACGGTCTCGCCGCGGCGCAGCCGGCCGACGACGGCGGGCAGCCGGTTGCCGGCCAGGTCGAGGGCGGCGGCGCGCAGGCCGGTGAGCCGGCCGATCAGCGAGCGGCCGACCCGCAGCGACACCAGCGCGCAGACGACGACGGCGAGCAGGCCGAGCAGCGCCGCGGCGGCCAGCCGCAGCAGGATGCCGACGGCGACCGGCATGGCCCGGTTGTCGAGGGAGTCGGTGGCGGTCAGCTCGAAGTCGCGAACCTGCTGCACGACGGTGCCGTACGCGGCGTCCCAGTCGGCCTGGCCGATGGGCACCGGCCCGGACCCGGCCGCGACGATGGTGGCCTGCAGCTGGTCGAGGCGGGCGAAGGCGCCCTGCCCGGCGAGCCGGTCGAACGTCGCGCGGTCGACGTCGGGCAGGTCGGCCTGGCCCTCGGCGTACAGGAAGTCGGCGACGCCGAGGATCTCCACCAGCCGGGCGTGGTCGGCGGCGGTCAGCCGCCCGGTGGTGAACGCCCCGGCCAGCACGGCGTCGGCCTGGCTGAGCGTCTCGCGGGCCCGGCCCATGGTGGTCAGGGCGCGGATGTTGCGGTCGATGGCCGGCTCGTTGAACGTGGCCGCGCTGTAGAACATCCGGAACGCCGACTCGATGAACGCGGTGTAGAGGTTGTGCGCACCGGCGGTGTCGACCTCGCGCCGGTCGATGTAGCCGCGGGCGCTGGGCAGCGCGTCCAGCGCGGTGAGCACGGCGTCGATGCGCCCGGTCAGCACCGGCTCGGCGGCGTCGCGGGCGTCCTCGCCGGCGGCGGTGCGGCGGAAGTCGGCGACCGCCCGGTCTGTGCCCGCGCGCTGCCGGCCCAGGTCGGCGCCGTCGCGGTCGTCGTCGGACAGGTAGACGGTCGACAGCCGGCGCTCGCGCTGCAGCTCGGCGATGAGCACCTCGCCGGGGTGGCCGACCGTGTCGAGCAGCGTCTGGATGGACAGCAGGTTGAGCGCGGGCCCGACGGTCAGGACGGTGGCGAAGACCCAGAGCGCGACGAGGGCCGCCAGGGGTGCCGCGACCAGCGAGAGGATCTTCGACCGGATCGACCAGTTTCGGGTGTGCATCCAGACCTCGTCCGTCACGGGGAGCGCGCGCTCGGAGCAGGATACGTAATCGTGGCGATCGGCACTAGCCGATCGATCACATGCCCGGTCCGAACCGGACGGTGGCCCGGCGGTTCGTCCACTGAGGACCCGCCGGCCGCTCGACGACGTGCCGGCGGCCCGGGTCACGGTCGGCGAAACGCCCCGTCCCCGCGTTTTCTGGAATCAGTCGACTTTCGGCCCGGAACGAGTTCGCCCGGGGGTCCGGATTGACGATCTCGGTTGCGTGGCATTACAGACGGGAAAGGAGGCACCCATGACATCCACGCAGATCGTCGTCCTCATCGTGGTGATCCTCGCCGTCCTGCTGATCGCGGCCGTGGCGGCGCGCGTCGCCCGGCGCCGATCGCTGCAGAAGACCTTCGGCCCCGAATACGACCGGGTGGTCGCCGAGAAGGAAGACCGCGGCGCCGCCGAGCAGGAGCTGCGCGAGCGGCAGAGCCGCCACGCCGAGCTCGAGCTCAAGCCGCTGTCCGCCGAGTCCCGCGCGCGGTACTCCGCCGCCTGGGAGGAGGTCCAGGTCCGCTTCGTCGACGAGCCCGCCGACGCCGTCCGGACCGCGGACGCCCTCGTCACCCGCCTGATCGCCGAGCGCGGCTACCCCACCGGCTCGTACGACGACCAGCTCGCCACACTGTCCGTCGAGCACGCCCGCACGCTCGGCCACTACCGTGACGCGCACGAGATCAGCGAGCGCAACGACCGCGGTGAGGCCACCACCGAGGACCTGCGCCAGGCCCTGGTGCACTACCGCGCCCTGGTCGCCGACCTGCTCGGCGAGGAGCCGGTGCAGTCCACGGACCTTCCCCGCCAGCAGTCGACCGACGACGGCGCCCGTCCCGACCCCGCCCGCCCCGACATCGCCGGCTCCGCCGGCCGGTGAGGAAGGACCCCCCGATGCGCTTCTTCACGAACGATCGCGACACCACCGACCGCGACGACGACCGGGACCGCGACGACCGCGGCACCTCCGAGGACGCCCCCGGGCACGTGGCCTCCGACCCGGTGCCCGTCCCCCAGCAGCGGCCCGCCTCCCCGTGGGCGCAGGGCCCCCGGCACGGCGAGGACGCCGTCGAGGAGCAGGCCCGCGCCGGCGACCTGACCGGCACCCCGGCCGCGCCGGGCCCGGACGCCGACCGCGACACCGACCGCGACCGTGACGCCCTCACCGACCGCGACGCCGCCGACCGGGACGATTCCGACCGGAAGCCCGGTGACGCCCTCACCGACCGCGGCACCTTCGACGACCCGGTGGTGGCGGGCGCCCCGCCGACCGCCGGCGCCGCCGACCCCGGCGACCTGCGCGACCACGACACCACCACCGACCCCACCCTGGACCCCGACCGGGACACCGACCGGGAGACCGACCGGCTCGACGTGCCGGTCGCGGGCGCCCACGCCACCGACGCCCCCGGCCCGGTGAGCATCGACACCGACCGCGACCGGGAAGCCGACCGGGAAGCCGACCGGGAGGCCGACCGCGACGCCGCCCAGGGCCGGCCGTCCGGCTTCGAGGAGCCCGCCCTCGGCGAGCGCCGCGGCGACGACCACACCGCCGACGACGCCGACCGCACCGACGGGCGGCCGTTCGCCGAGCCGGTCCCCACCGCCGCCGCCTTCGGCGGCACCACCACCGACCGGCCCGCCGGCACCGGCACCGACGACGGCGTCCTGGAGGACGGCGGCACGTTCTCCGACCCGGTGGTCGTCGCGCCGGGCGGTGAGGCGCGCACCTTCGCCGCCACCGACGCCGCCAAGCCCGGCGGCGGCCCCGAGGTCGGCCCGCTGTTCGCCGACCCGAGCAGCTTCAAGGACCGCTGGCGCGATGTGCAGCTGCGCTTCGTCGACGACCCGAAGGCCGCCGCCGACGAGGCCGCGTCCCTGGTCGACGAGGCCGTCGACGCGCTGACCGCGGCGCTGAAGGAGCAGCGGTCGAAGCTGAGCGGCACCGAGGCCTCCGACACCGAGGCGCTGCGGGTGCGCATCCGCGGCTACCGGGACTTCCTGGACCGCCTGCTCGCCCTGTGACACCCCCGCCGGGAGATGCTGACAGTCGCTGTCAGCATCTCCCGGTACCGTGCCCGGTGTGCGCGCGTCCCGGCTCGTCTCGCTGCTGCTGCTGTTGCAGACCCGCGGGCGTATGACGGCGCAGGCGCTCGCCGACGAGCTCGAGGTCTCCGTCCGCACCGTCTACCGCGACGTCGAGTCCCTCGGCGCCGCCGGCGTCCCGGTGTACGCGGACCGCGGCCCGGCCGGCGGCTACCAGCTGCTCGACGGCTACCGCACCCGGCTGACCGGCCTGACCGCCGACGAGGCCGAGACCCTGTTCCTGGCCGGCATGCCCGGCCCCGCCGCCGAGCTGGGCCTCGGGTCCGTGCTGGCCGCCGCCGAGCTGAAGCTGCGCGCGGCGCTGCCCGGCGAGCTGGGCGCCCGCGCCGGCCGGCTGCGCGACCGGTTCCACCTGGACGCCCCCGGCTGGTTCCGGGCCGCCGAACCCACCCCGCACCTGGCGACCGTGGCCGACGCCGTGTGGTCCGGGCGGCAGCTGCAGGTGCGCTACCGGCGGTGGAAGACCCCGCGCGAGGTCACCCGCACCCTGCACCCGCTCGGCGTGGTCCTCAAGGCGGGCCGCTGGTACCTGGTGGCCGTGTCCCGCGAGCGCGTCACCGCGTACCGGGTCGCCGCCGTCCTCGACGCCGAGCCGCTCGACGCGCCCGCCGACCGGCCCGCCGGGTTCGACCTGGCCGCCTTCTGGCGGGAGTGGGCCGACCGGTACGAGAGCAGCGTCTACCGCGGCACCGCCCGGGTGCGGATGACCGCGGCGGCGCTGGAGCGGATGGGCTACGTCTTCCCGCCCGAGATGAGCCGCGGCGCGCGCGCCGCCGCCGGGCCGCCCGGGCCCGACGGCTGGCTGGAGACGGAGGTGCCGATCGAGTCGGACCGGCACGGCCACATCGAACTGCTCAAGCTGGGCGCCGAGGTCGAGGTCCTGGCGCCCGCGTCGCTGCGCGCGATGTTCGCCGGCACGGCCCGCGAGCTGGCCGCGCTCTACCCCACGGAGGACGCATGAGCACCCTGCCCGCCGACCAGCACGCGTACAACGCGGCGTTGATCGAGGAGTTCCGCGCCGCCGGGCGACGCCTCGGCGAGCGGCCGCTGCTGCTGCTCACGACGACCGGCGCCCGCACCGGGGCGGACCGGGTCACCCCGATGATGTACGTGCGCGACGGCGACCGGCTGCTCGTCATCGCCTCCAACGCGGGCGCCCCGCGGCACCCGGACTGGTACCACAACCTGGTCGCCGACCCGCGCGTGACGGTCGAGGTGGACGGCGAGCGGTGGGCGGGGACGGCCACCCCGCTGACGGGCGCCGAGCACGACGCGGCGTGGGAGCGGATCGTCGCCGGCCACCCGTTCTTCGCCGACCACGCGGCCAGGGCCGGCCGGCGCATCCCGGTCGTGGCGCTGACCCGCTAGCGGGCCGCCTCGACGAGGACGCCCGGGGTGGGCTTCGACTGCACCAGCGGCGAACCCTCCACGGCCGGCGTCACCGTCGCCGGGGCGCCCGGCGTGGCGTCCGCGCTGCCCGTGGGGTCCGGGGTCGCCGGGTCGTCCGTCACCTCGACGGGCGGGGTGGTGGGCGGCTTCGACGACGGCGTCGGGACCACCGGCGGGGTCGTGCTCACCGCGCTGGGCGTCGTGGGCCGGGGTGCGCTGCGCTGGGGCCGGATCTCCGCGTCGCCGTTGCCGGCGGTGCGCCTGGTCGGGCCCAGGTCCGCCGGGACCACCTCCTCCGGCGCGGCCGCGCCGCCGCCGGGCGCCTGCGCCGCCTCGTCGCCCACGACGCTGGTGATCGGGCTCGGCGGGCTCGCCGGGATGGTGCCGAGCTGGGCGCCGACCCACAGCGCCGGGCCCAGGCCCACCGCGATGATGGCCGCGAACAGCGCCAGGGGGCCTCGCTCCATGACCCCACCTCCCCCGACGTGGTCGATCCCGCTCGTTGCGGTCGGCCTACCCGTACCCCGGAAGACAGGAAGGTAAGCGACGCTCCGCCCGCCCATCATGACCGAAAGTGACGACCCGTTCTGCCCTTCGTCACGAATCAGACCCTCAATAGAGACGAACGGACGAGAGCCGCCAACAGTTCAGCGGTCAGCCGGCCGTGGCCGGATCGACACCTGTCGGTGACCTGCTCAGCGCGGGCGATTCACGAACGCCACCGCGTCCTCCAGCGCGGCCCACCCGGCGGCCAGCTCGGCCACGTCCAGGCCCGCCCTGACCTGCAACGCCCCGCCGGCCCGCAGGTCCAGCCGGTACGCCCGCGGCGTCCGCCGGGTCCGCTGCCCGCCCGCCAGCTCCGCCCACGGCACGAACCGGGTGCCCGGGACCTCGGCCAGCCGCGCCGCGTCCCCCGCCGCCGCGAGCCGCGCCAGCCGCGGCCGCGCCTCGCCCGCCCGGGTGCGCGGCAGCCCCGGCACCAGCACCAGGCCCGTGTCGAGGATCAGCAGGTCGGCGCGCGCCCCGTCCACGGCCAGGTTGACCAGGCCGCCGACGACCGCGCCGCCCGCCGGCGGGCTGACCGGCGCGGGCGCCGGGTCGATGCCCAGCTCGGCGAGCCGCCGGCGCAGCTTGTCCGCCCCGTCCGGCCGCACCGCCAGGTCGGCCAGCTCGGCCAGGTCCAGCGGCCCGCCGTCCGCGGCGACCAGCTCGGCCGCGCCGGTCCAGCTGTGCCGCCACCGGGCCGCGCCGGACCCCAGCGCGGCCAGCGCCAGCAGCAGGGTGACCAGCTCCGCGGCGCGCGCGGTGGCCGCGTCGGGGTCGAGGTCGGGGAACACCTTGCGGACGGACGGCACGAGCGCGTCACCCTCGGCCAGCTCCAGCGCCCCGGCCAGCCCGGCGACGGGCCCGCCGATCACCCGCCCGACCGCCTGCAACGCGCCGTCGGCCTCGCGCTCCATCTCGGCGGTACGGGCGGCGCCGAAGAACTCGTCCCACGACAGCGCGGTCCGCCCGTGCGGCGGGAACGCGATGGCCTGCACCGCGAGCCCGAGCCCGGGCAGGTCGGGCACGAGCTGCCCGGCCGGCCACCGCCCGTCGGGATTCCCGCCGCCCGCGGCGGCGGGGGTGGATGGGGTGGAGGGAGCGGCCCCGGCGGTCGAGGGGGCGGCCCCGGCGGTCGGGTGTGCGGCCTGAGCGGCGACCGTGCCGGCGGCGACCGCGGGGCCGGTTGGCGCGGGCGCCGAGGCGGGCGCCGTTGCCTCCTGCCCGAGCGCGGCGGCGGAGCCGCCCGAAGCGGGCGCGGCGGCGGCCGCGGAAGTGGGCGCGGTGGCGGGAGCAGGCGCGGCGGCGGGGGTGGCCGCGGGAGCGGAGGCGCCGGCGGAGCCGGCAGGCGCGGGAACGGCGGGCGCGGAGGCGGGCGCCGGCGCCGGGACCGGCTGCTCCGCCGGGGCGGTGGGCTGCGGCGGGACCGGGTTCGGTGGGGTGGCGGTGAGGGCGGCGAGGCGTTCGGTCAGGGGTGGGTGGGTGGTGTCCGGGTCGTCGGGCATGGTGGCGCGCCACGCCGCGAGGTCGTCGGCGCGGGCCGCGAGCATGCGCAGGAGGCCGCCGAACACGTCGTCCGGGACGTGGCCCGCCTGCCAGCCGGGGCCCAGGTATTCGGCGTGGAACAGCTGCTGGGCGGCGACGAGCATGGGCAGGTCGCGTAGGGCCTCGGCGGCGGCGCGGGGGCCGGCGGCGCGGGCGGCGTAGCGGTCGGCGGCGAGTTCGTGGGCGTGCAGGACCGGGGCGCTGACGGTGTGGACGAGCCGGGCGTAGCCGCGCAGGGGCCAGGCGGCCACGTTGCGCGGGCCGGTGCGGGCGACGGAGCGGTCGAGGGCGTGGCGGCCCCGCCAGACGGCCGGGCGGGCGCGGCCGGCGAGGCGGGAGTCGTGGGCCAGCTCGTGGGCGAGCAGGGCGCGCAGGTGGTCGACGTCCAGGGCCTGCAGGACGGGCAGGCCGACGACGAGTTCGCGGCGCCCGCCGAGCAGGCCGAGCAGGCGGCTGCGTTCGACGACGGTGACGGTGGCGTCGGCGACGACGGTGAGCGCGTCGGGGGTGCGGGCCTGCGCGCCGGCCGCCAGTTCGTCCACCTCGGACCACAGCCGCGGGGCGTCGGCGCGGGTGACGGGCACCCCGGCGACGGCGGCGTGCCGGACGTGCAGGGCGCGGCGCAGCGCGTACGCGAGGGCGCCGACGGGCGCGATGCACAGCGGCACCGCGACGGCGACGGCGTGGCCGGTGGGCAGCCACTGGAGCAGGGCGAACACGACGGCGACGACGACGAGCAGCTCGGCGCCCGCCACGACGAAGGACCCGGCGAGCAGCAGGACCGCCAGCCGGCCCCGCAGGGCTGTCGGCATCGCTCGCTCTCCCTCCGGCTCGGACGCCCGAGACCCACCCCACCCTAGAGTCCGCCCCGGGCCGGAACATCCGCCCGACCGGGTGAACCCGTACCCCGGCCGGACGGCCCACGAGGCGGCCGTGAGCTGCCCGGACACGCCGCCGGGCGCGGCGCGGGGGTCGGGCCCGCGCGAATCCGGCCTTGGATCCGGCGGTGGCGGCGCGGCAAGATTTAAGCGAAATCTATGGGTCCGGGGAGGCGATGGGTCTGCGGCGCGTCGTGGTCATGACGGTCGCCGCGCTCCTCGGGGCGGTCGCCGTGGCGACCCAGTACAACCGGCCGGGGCCGTCCCCGTCGGCGGCGGCGGTGCCCGCGCCGCCGCAGTGGGTGGGCGCCTGGGCTGCGCCGATGTCGGACGGCGACCGCGGCGACTTCGGCGACGGCCCGTACACGGTGCGCAACGTGGTGCGCCTCAGCGTGGGCGGTTCGGCGGTGCGGCTGCGGCTGTCGAACGCGTTCGGCGGCGACGAGGCGGAGTTCGGCCCGGTGACGGTGGCGCTCGCCGACCCGCAGGGCGCCGGCGGGCTGGGCGGACCGGCGGCGCCGGTGACGTTCGGCGGCAACCTGACGGTGGACGTGCCGGACGGCGGCTCGGTGGTGAGCGACCCGGTGCCGTTCGAGGTGGCGGACGGGGCGACGCTGGCCGTCAGCGTGCACGTGCCGGACCCGCCGCCGCGGGCGTCGCGGCACATCCTGGCGTTGCGCACCCAGTACGCGGCGGAGGGCGACCACGCCGCGGACGAGTCGTCGGACGCGTTCGACCGCACGTCGACGTCGTGGTGGTACCTGACCGGGGTGGACGTGGCGGGTTCGGGCGCGACGGGCACGGTGGTGGCGTTCGGCGACTCGATCACCGACGGGCACGGCTCGACGTTCGGCAAGGACCGGCGCTGGCCGGACGTGCTGGCGGACCGGCTGGAGGCGGCGCCGCAGCGGCTGGCGGTGGTGAACAGCGGCATCTCGGGCAACCTGCTGCTGCCGGACGCCGACGACGCCGACTGGGGCGACGGCGAGGGCGAGGGCGACGGCGAGGAGCGCGTCGAGAGCGGCGACGGCGACGTCGCCGAGAGCGCCCGCGCCGCGGCGGGCGACGACAAGCGCGGCCGCCCGGGCGTGGACCGGGCCGAACGCGACATCGCCGAGCCGCCCGCGACCCGCACGGTGGTGCTGATGCTGGGCATCAACGACATCCGGCACACCGACGAGCCGGACGCCGCGGACGTGTGGGCCGGCTACGAGCGGATCGTCGCCGCCGCGCACGGCCAGGGCGTGCGGGTGATCGGCTCGACGCTGCTGCCGATCGGCGGCACCGACCTGTGGACCGAGGAGCGGGAGCGGGTGCGCGAGCAGGTCAACGAGCGGATCCGGGCGGGCGAGCTGTTCGACGGGTTCGTCGACGCGGACGCCGCCGTGCGCGACCCGGACGACCCGAGCCGGATGCGCGACGGCCTGCACACGGGCGACTGGCTGCACCCGAGCGACGCCGGCTACCGGGCCATCGCGGACGCGATCGACCTCTCGATCCTCTAGCAGGTTTGCGCGCCCGGGCGCGGGAAACGCTCTGCCCATGGACGACGCCCTGGACCTGGCCCTGAACGGGTACGCGTTCCTGCCGGACCGGCGCCGCGCCCGCGGCGGCGGCCCGGTGCCGCTGCGGCTGGCGGGCCTGCGCGCCACGGCGCTGTGCGGGCCGGACGCGGTGCGCTTCTTCTACGACGAGGCGCACGTGCGGCGCTCCGGCGCGCTGCCCGAGCCGCTCCGCGGGACGCTGTTCGGCAAGGACTCGGTGCACTCCCTCGACGGGGCGCACCACCGGCGGCGCAAGCACCTGTTCGTGTCGCTGCTGACCGGCGACGGCGTCGGCGACCTGGTGCGGCACGTGACCGCGGCATGGGACGACGCGGCCGCCGGCTGGGACGGCCCGACGGTGCTGATCGACGAGGCCGCGCGGGTCGTCACCCGCGGGGTGTGCGCGTGGACGGGGGTGCCGGACGGCCCCGGCCTGGCGCGGGACCTGACGTCGCTGGTGGACGGCTTCGCCACGGCGGGGCCGCGGCACTGGCGCGCCCGGCGGGCCCGGGGCCGGCTGGAGCGGCGGTTCGCGGCGCTGGTGGAGCGGGCGCGGGAGCACCCGGGCGGCACGACGGCCGTGGACACGATGGCCTGGCACCGGGAGGCGGACGGCCGCCTGCTGCCGCCGCGGGTGGCCGCCGTCGAGCTGCTCAACGTGATCCGGCCGACCGTGGCGATCTGCTGGTTCGTGGCGTTCGCGGCGCACGCCCTGACGCTGCGCCCGGAGCTGCGGCCCCGGCTGGCCGACGAGGCGTTCGCGACGGCGTTCACGCACGAGGTCCGGCGGTTCTACCCGTTCGCGCCGTTCGTGGGCGGCCGGGCGGTGGCGGACCTGGAGTTCGGCGGGGTGGCGATCCCGCGCGGCTCGATGGTGCTGCTGGACCTGTGGGGCCAGAACCACGACGCGACACTGTGGCCGGAGCCGTTCGCGTTCCGTCCGGAGCGCTTCGTCGGCCGTCCGGTCGGCGCCACCGAGCTGATCCCGCAGGGCGGCGGCGACCCGCGCACCGGCCACCGCTGCCCGGGCGAGCAGATCACGGTCGCGGTGCTGACGGCGCTGGTGCGGCGGCTGGCCGCGCTGGACTACGACCTGCCTCCGCAGGACCTGGGCATCTCGCTGCGGCGCATCCCGGCCCGGCCGGCCGACGGCGTGGTCGTCGTGCCCCGGCGCGCCGGGGCGGTCACTTCCAGTCGATCTGCGGCGAGCGGTAGAAGTTGACGCCCTGCGCCTCCCAGCGCGGGCCCTGCTGGGCCAGCCGCCCGCGGAACGTGTCCCAGTCGCGTTCGGCCTGCGGCGACCAGGCCAGCTCGGCGATCGCGGGCAGCCGCGGGAACGCCATGAACTCGATGTCGTCCAGGGTGCGCAGCGTCTCGGACCACAGCGGCGCCTCGACGCCGAGGATGTCGCGCTCCCCCACGCCGGCCAGGCGGCGCGCCGGGTCCCAGTCGTAGGCGTCCTTGACCTCGATGCGGGCCGCCCAGTCGAAGCCGAGCTCGGTCGACTTGTCGTACTTCATGTCGAGGTAGACCCGGTTGGCGGGCGACATGAGGATGCGGTTGCCGGCGGCGGCGGCCGCGGCGGTGTCCGGCTGCTCGGGCTCGGTGCCCCAGTACTGCGGGACGGCGTCGTCGGGCAGCGGCACGGCGGCGATCTCGTGCCAGCCGACGGGCGTCTTGCCGTACTTCGCGACGAGCGGCAGCACCCGCTTCATGAACGTGCCGTACTGCTCGTCGGTGGTGGCCTTGGCCTCGTCGCCGCCGATGTGCAGGTACGGGCCGGGCGTCAGCGCGGCGATCTCCTTGACGACGTCCTCGACGAACCGGTACGTCACCTCCTTCGACACGCACAGCGAGCTGTAGCCGACCTCGGTGTCGGTGCGCGGTGCGGGCGCGGTGCCGTCGCAGTTCAGCTCCGGGTACGTGGACAGCGCGGCGTTGGTGTGCCCGGGCAGGTCGATCTCGGGCACGATCGTGACGTGCCGCTCGGCGGCGTACGCGACGAGGTCGCTGTAGTCCTGCTTGGTCAGGAAACCGGGGCCCTCGCCGTCGACGCCGGTGCCCGCGCCGCCCGCCCTCTTCGTCAGCTCCGGCCAGGCCTCGATCTCGATGCGCCAGCCCTGGTCGTCGCTGAGGTGCAGGTGCAGGTGGTTCATCTTGTACTGGGCGATCAGGTCGATGTACGCCTTGATCTCGTCCGGCGCGTGGAAGTGCCGGGCCACGTCGAGCATCGCCCCGCGGTACTCGAACCGGGGCCGGTCGACGATGCGCCCGCCGGGCAGCACCCACTCGGCCTGCTGCAGGGTGTCGGCGTCGACGCGCGGCGGCAGCAGCTGCCGGATGGTCTGCACCCCGGCGAACAGCCCGGCGCCGGTGCGCGCCCGCAGCGTCACCCGGTCGGCGGCGATGTCCAGTTCGTAGCCCTGCCGGCCGACCGACCGGTCCGCGTCCAGCGTCAGCGTGATCGCGTTCTCGGGCCCGCCGGTGCCGATGACCAGCCCGAACCCGGTGGACGGCCGCAGCGCCGCCTGCAGCTGCCGGGCGACGCCGTCGGCGGCGGCCTCCTCGGCCCGGATCCGCGTGTCGGCCGTCAGCCGGAACCCGGCGCCGTCGCGCGGCGTCACCTCGGCCGGGACGGGCACCACGGCGTCCAGCGACATCGCCGCGGCCGCCGCCCCGCCGCCGGCGCCGGCGGGCGCGGGCTCGTCGGCGGAGCACGCCACGAGGGCGGGCACCGCCAGCACCGCGGTGAGGGCCAACCTCGTCAGGGGTACGCGCACAGCAGGCCCGCCTCTCGCTCGTGACGCCCGGCACACGACTTTAAACAAAGTTGCCCGATTGTGCACCGCCCCGTGGACGATCCGGGCACCGTCGGTGATCATGGCCGGATGACCGCCGTCGTCTTCCCCGCCGATCCGCTGCGCCCCCGCCGAGTTGACGAGCACTTCCGCGCCGAGGCCGACGCGGCCCGCGAGGCGGGCGCCCGGGTACTGCTCGACTCGGCCCCCGGCGCCGCCGAACCGGCCTGGTACCGCGGCTGGATGCTGACGCCCGAGCGGTACGCGGCCCTGCCGTTCGAGCTGTGCACCACACCGGACATGTACCGCCGGGCGCACGAGCTGCCCGGCTGGTACCCGGTGTTCGCGGCGGTGACCCCGGCGAGCGTGTGGCTGCCGCCGGGCGCGCCGCTGGCCGGGCTGCCGGCCGCCGCCGCGGCGCTCGGCGACGGGCCGTTCGTCGTCAAGGACTACGTGAAGTCCCGCAAGCACGAGTGGGACTCGGCGTGCTTCGCCCCGGACGCCGGGCGGCTGCCCGCGGTGGCGGCGACGTTCGCCGAGCGGCAGGAGGACTTCCTCGCCGGCAACGTGGTGGTGCGCGCCTTCGAGTCGTTCACCGGCCCGGAGGTGCGGGTGTGGTGGCTGGACGGCGAGCCGGTGCTGACCGGCCCGCACCCGGACGGCCCGCCGGAGGTGCCCGAGCCGCCGCTGGGCCACGTCGCGCCGCTGGTGCGGGAGCTGGGCTGCCGCTTCGTGACCACCGACCTGGCGCTGCGCGCCGACGGGGTCTGGCGGGTGGTCGAGGTGGGTGACGGGCAGGTCAGCGAGCTGCCGTCCGTCGCGGACCCGGCGGTGCTGTTCGCGGCGCTGGTGGCGGCCGCCGGTCGGTGATCGCCGGCTTCACCGCCGCATCACGGCCCGTCACCCGGGTGCCGGCGGTGTCCACGTACGACATGGTCTAGCCGGCCGCCGGGTCCGCCCGCGTGGCGCGGGTGAGCAGCGCCGCGACGTCGCGCATCCGGTCGACCAGCTCGGCGGGGCGTTCCACGCGCACCTCCGCGCCGATCACCCCGACGGCCATGACGGGCCAGTCGAGCGAGTCGGTGCTCATCAGCATCCGGCAGGAGCCGGCGTCCAGTTCCTCGACGACGCTCCACTGGCCGACCGCGGCGCGCACCCGCTCGGCCGGGGCCTGGATCACCACGGAGACCTCGTAGCGCTGCGGCACGAGGGTGAGGCGTTCGCGCAGCCAGGTGGCGGGGTCGCCGTCGCCGGGCAGGTCGCGGGGGCGGAAGCGGGCCCCGGTGAGCTGCGGGGCGGTGAGCCGGTCGACGCGGAACGAGCGCCAGTCGCCGCGTTCCAGGTCCCAGGCGACGAGGTACCAGCGGCGGCCGAGCGGCACGAGCCGGTGCGGCTCGACGTGCCGGGTGGCGGGCTCGCCGTCGCGCGGGGCGTAGGCGAACCGCAGCCGCTCCTCGCCGCGGGTGGCCTGGGCGATGGTGGTCAGCGTGTTCGCGTCGACGGTGGGGCCGCCGCCGAACACGGCGGGGGTGGTGACCGCCTGAAGGGCGTCGATGCGCTTGCGCAGCCGCGGCGGCAGCAGCTGGATGACCTTGCTGAGTGCCCGTACCGACGTCTCCTCCAGGCCGGCGACGGCGCCGGCGGCGGCGCTGCGCAGGCCGACCGCGATGGCCACGGCCTCCTCGTCGTCGAGCAGCAGCGGCGGCACGGCGGCGCCGGCCTTGAGCTGGTAGCCGCCCGCCACGCCGCGCGCGGCGGCGACCGGGTAGCCGAGCTCGCGCAGCCGGTCGACGTCGCGGCGCAGGGTGCGCGGGCTGACCTCGAGGCGGCCGGCCAGTTCGCCACCGGGCCAGTACCGGTACGTCTGGAGCAGGGAGAGCAGCCGCAGCATCCGCGCACTGGTGTTCGCCATGACGACAGGGTCTCCCGCATTGAGGTCAGGAAGTGGCCGCAACCAACTCTAGCGTGGGAACCATGATTGAGACGCACGAGCTGACCAGGCATTTCAAGGACGTGAGGGCGGTCGACGGCATCGACCTGCGGGTGGCCGAGGGCGAGCTGGTCGCCCTGCTGGGCCCGAACGGCGCCGGCAAGTCCACGACGCTGCGGATGCTCACCACGCTGATCCCGCCGACGTCCGGCACCGCCCGCGTCGCCGGGTTCGACGTGACCCGCCAGCAGCGGCAGGTGCGGCAGCACATCGGCTACATCGGGCAGGGCAACGGCGCCGCGCACAGCCAGCGCGGCCGCGACGAGCTGATCAGCCAGGGCCGCGCGTACGGGCTGACGGTGCGCGCCGCCCGCGCCCGGGCCGCCGAGCTGATCGACTCGCTCGGGCTCGGCGAGGTCGCCGACCGCACCGTCTCGACGCTGTCCGGCGGGCAGCGCCGCCGCCTGGACATCGCGATGGGGCTCATCCACGCGCCGCGGCTGCTGTTCCTCGACGAGCCGTCCACCGGCCTCGACCCGCAGAACCGCGCCAACCTCCAGGAGCACATCGTCGCGCTGCGCCGCGAGCACGGCACCACGATCCTGCTGACCACCCACTACCTCGACGAGGCCGACTCCCTCGCCGAGCGGGTCATCGTGGTCGACCACGGGCGCATCGTCGCCGACGACACCCCCGACCGGCTCAAGGCCGTGCACGCCGGCGACCGCGTCGTGCTGACGCTCGCCACCGGCGCGGACGCCGACCGCGCGGCGGCGCTGTCCGCCCGGGTCCCCGCCGCGACCGTCACCCGCGGCGGCCGCACCCTGCACATCGCCGTGCCCGGCGCCCCCGCGCTCGTGCCCGGCCTGCTCGCGGACCTGCGCGCCGACGGCGTCACCGTCGCCGCGGTCGAGGTGTCCCGCCCGACCCTCGACGACGTCTTCCTCAACCTCACCGGCCGCAGCCTGCGCGAGGGCGCGCCGGTCGCCGCCGACCTCGACCTCGTGGGGGCCTGACCATGACCACGTTCGCCGCCGACACCGTCACCGTCTTCAGCCGCGAACTGCGGCCCGTGCTGCGCAACCCGGCGTCCATCGTGTTCAGCATGGTGCAGCCGCTGTTCTTCCTGGCGCTGTTCGCGCCGCTGCTGCCCGACACCCCCGACGGCAGCTCCGCCCTGCAATGGTTCGTGCCCGGCATCGTCGTCATGTCCTGCCTGTTCGGCACCTCGATGACCGGCTCGAACCTGCTGTTCGAGATGCAGACCGGGTCGCACGAGCGGATGCTCGTCACCCCCCTGCGCCGGCCCGCGCTGCTCGTCGGCCGCGCGCTGAAGGAGATCGTGCCGATGTTCGCGCAGGCCGCGCTCATCGTCGCGGTGTGCGTCCCGTTCGGCTTCGAGGTGCACCTCGGCGGCGCTCTCCTCGGGCTCGCCGTCCTGGCCGCGTTCTGCGTCGGGCTGGGCGCGCTGTCGTACACGCTGGCGCTGGCCAGCAAGAACCAGGAGTGGCTGTTCTGGACCGTGCAGCAGACGCTGCTGTTCCCGCTGCTGCTGCTCGCCGGCATGCTGCTGCCCGTCGAGGGCGGCCCCGGCTGGCTGCAGACCGCGGCCCGGTTCAACCCGCTGACGTACGTGGTGGACGCCGAGCGGGCCCTGTTCAACGGCGAGGTTGCCGCCGCGACGACCGTGACCGGCGCGCTCGCGGCGGTGGCCGTCGGGGCGCTCGGGCTGGCGGTCGGGGTGCGGGCGATGCGGCGCAGCGCCTGACCGCGCCGACCGTGTGCGGCGCGGCCCGGGGCACCGGGTCGCGCCGCGGCGCGGGCGGCGGCCCGGCGGCGGCCGGGCCACGGCGCAGCCGGTGCAGCCGGCGCAGCCCGGCGGCGACCAGCAGCACCAGCGCCACCGGCACGATCACCAGCACGACGACGGCCAGCGCCCCGGCGGTCACCCGCACCCCGGCGCGGGTCCGCCAGCGGGGGCCCGGGCGGATCACCGGGGCACCGCCGCACCGGTGGCGGTCAGCAGCCGGGGCACGTCGCCCGCCTCCAGCGCCCCGGCGAAGTGGTGGCCCTGCGCCAGGTCGCAGCCCAGGCCGCGCAGCCGGTCGGCGGTCGCCGCGTCCTCCACGCCCTCCGCGACCGTCTTCAGCCCCAGCGCGGTCGCCAGGTCGACGATGGCCCGCACCAGCGGCATCCGGCGGCCCGCCTCCGCGCCCGCGGGGGCGAACGACCGGTCCACCTTCACCTCGTCGATGGGCAGGTCGCGCAGGTACGCCAGCGACGAGTAGCCGGTGCCGAAGTCGTCCAGCGCCACCCGCACCCCGTGCCGGCGCAGCTCCACCAGGTGCCCCACCGCCCGGTCGGCGCGGCGGCCGGCGCCGACCAGCACGTTCTCGGTGATCTCCAGGGTGAGCGCGGCCGGCGGCAGGCCCGCGTCGGCGAGGGCGCGCAGCACCACCGCGGCGAAGTCCGGCTCGGCGAGCTGCCGCGGCGACACGTTCACCGACAGGCCGGTGCCGTGCGCCCGGTGCCAGGCGGCGGCGTCGCGGCAGGCGCGGCGCAGCACCCACTCGCCGAGCGGCACGATCAGCCCGCTGGACTCGGCCACCGGCACGAACGCGTCCGGCGGGACCATGCCGCCCGCGGTGGGCCAGCGCACCAGCGCCTCCACGCCGACGATCCGCTCGTCGCGCAGCCGCACCAGCGGCTGGTAGTGCACCACGAACGCGCCCACGGCCAGCGCGCCGCGCACCCGGTCCAGGGTACGGGCCTGGACCAGCTGCTCCTGGCGCAGCGCGTCGTCGAACTCGACCAGGCAGTCCTTGCCGGCCGCCTTCGCCGCGTACAGCGCCACGTCGGCGTCGCGGACCGCGTCCTCGGCGTCCTCGGCGTCCTCCGCGCCGTCCGCTGCCGGTGCGTCCGGGCCGGACAGCCGGCGCAGGCCGACACTGGCGGTGGCGTACAGCTGGCGGCCCTGCACGTCGACCGGGCGGCGCATCTCGGTCAGGATCGCGGCGCCCACCTCCAGGGCGTCGTCGCCGGGCACGACGAGGGCGAACTCGTCGCCGCCGAGCCGGGCCAGCATCCCGCCGTCCGGCACCAGCGCCGTCACCCGCGCGGCCACCTCGGTGAGCAGGCGGTCGCCGACGGGGTGGCCGTAGCGGTCGTTGACGTCCTTGAAGCCGTCCAGGTCGAACATGAGCAGCGCCCCGCCGCCCTCGGCCAGCCGCTGCTGCAGGGAGGTGCGGTTCGGCAGCCCGGTCAGCGGGTCGTGCAGGGCGCGGTGGCTCAGCTCGCCGCGCAGCGCCTCCAGGTCGACGGCGCGCCGCTGGGCGACGCCGGTCAGCTGGCCGAGCCGCACCACCAGCAGCACGGCGGTGACCATCGTGGCGGTGGTGGGGATGAGCACGTCGAGCAGGCCGAGCTGCCCGGCGCGCAGCTCGCTCACCAGCGACACCGCGGTCAGCACCGGGCTGAGCAGGACCAGGAGCACGAACACCGGCAGCGACACCGGCCGGTCCGGCGGGCGCTCGCCCGGGCCGGTCGCGCCGAACCGCGCCATCGACGGGTGCAGCGCCGCCGCCCCGACCAGCGTGTTCGCCAGCAGCCAGCCCGCGACGGTCAGCGCCGAGCCGCCGGTGTCGCCGCCGCCCGCCACGTCGACGAAGTACACGGTGTCGGCGACCAGCAGCGCCACGGAGGTGCCGGCGATCAGCTGGTGCGCGCGGGTGCGCATGCCGGTGACCAGCGCCATCCGGACCACCATGGCGAGGATCAGCAGGTCCAGCACCGGGTACGCGACGACCTCGGCGTCGATCGGCAGCCGCCCGGTGTCGGACACGAGGGGGTCGATGAGCAGTGTCCAGGTCAGCACGGTGGCGGTGGCGGTGATCACCCCGGCCTCGGTCATGCCGGCGAACCGCGAGCCGTACCGGCCCTGCACGGGCAGGATCGCCAGGCAGGCCGCGATGAGCGGGTACATGAGCAGGTAGACCACGTCGGTGACGGAGACGCCGTGCTCCTCGACGCCGAGCGCGGTCTCGACGGCCCACCCGGCGTTGGCGAGCACCACGACGGTCATCGCGACGAGCAGCAGCCGCCACGCCAGCGGCCGCGCCGGCCGGTGCACGCGCAGGCCGGCGGTCACGGCACCGAGCACGCTGAACCCGAGCACCGTGTACCCGGCCTGCTGCACGACCTCGGGCAGGAACGGCCCGGCGCCGACCACGGCGAGGCCGGCGGTGAGGTACCACCGCCACGCCACGGTCCGCATTCTTGCCACAGCGCAAGGATCGCGGGGCCCGGCTGCCGGCCGGGTGCGCGCAGGTGTCGGGCGGGGTGCAAGGGGAACATCGGCGGTATGCGCGTCGAGCTGGAGTCCCGCCGTCCCCTGCGCTTCACCACCGGCGAGCCCGTGCGGGCCGCGTCGGCCGTGGGCCCGTTCGGCGACGGGCTGCTCGTCGCCCAGGACGACGGCACGGTCGCGGCCTGGGTGCGCCCGGACGAGATCACGCCGGTGCGCCTGCTGCCGCCGGTCGAGGGGCTGGACGCGTTCAGCGCGGCGGCGGGCACCAAGCACCTGAAGCCGGACCTGGAGGCGGCCTGCCCGCTGGAGGACGGGGTGCTGCTGCTCGGCTCCGGGTCGACGCCGGCCCGGATGCGCGCCGTCGTGGCCCGCCCGGGCCGGGAGCCGGTCGCCGCCGACCTGACCGCCCTGTACGGCGCCGTCGCCGCCGCGCTGGGCGTCCCGGCGGGCGAGCTGAACCTGGAGGGCGCGTGCCGCGTCGGCGACCGGCTGCGCTGGTTCCAGCGCGGCAACGCGCACGCGGGCGTCGCCTCGGCCAGCGTCGACCTGGACCTGACGTCGCTCGTCGCGGTCGTGGAGGGCCGGGCGGCGACCCTGGACGTGGGGTCGGCCCGCCGGTACGACCTGGGCGCGGACGGCCTGGCGGTCACCGACGCGGTGGCCGTCGCGCCCGGGGTGCTGGTCAGCGCGGCCGCCGAGGACACCCCGAACGCGTACGACGACGGGCCGGTCACCGGCTCGGCCCTGGCCCTGCTGCCGGCGGACGGCGCGGCGCCGCTGGTGGTCACCGCGCCGGTGCCGGACAAGATCGAGGGCCTGGCGGTGCGGGCGGAGTGGCCCGGCGGGGCCCGCCTGATCGCGGTCGTGGACGCCGACGACCCGGAGATCCCCTCGACCGAGCTGACTCTGCGGGTGGAGTGGGACTACTTAGCGTAAGGTGAGGAGACGAAGGTCACCGGGCCCGCCCAGCGGGTGCCGGGCGGGACTGTCGTGGCCCGCGTGAGCTGCTGAGACGACTGGGACGGAACACCTACGACGTTCGGCCGGGGCGGTCCGCCGAACCGGCAGCGCCGGTCACCGTCGGTGATGACGGGACGGGCCTTTCACACGTACCGGTCAAATACGGCGAGTCACTACCTTCGGTATGGGCCACCAGGGTCCGGATGTCTCACCCCTCCCGGAGGCAGACCGCATGAAGATCGCCGAGAACAAGACCGGCGCGCAGGACCCGGCGCCGGCGCGGCCGATCGTCGTACCCGTGGTCCCCGGCCCCGGCGGCGTCGCCCGGCCCGGGCGCCCGCACGCCGAGCCCACGGCCGCCGACGCGCCCGCCGCGGCGCCGGCGGCGGCTGCGGTCGCGCCCGCCCCGGCGCGCGGGCTCAAGCGCCACCTCGACCTGTTCACCAACGCCGGCTCGCTGATGGCCGCCACCGCGATCACCTCGCTGCTCGGCTTCGCGTACTGGTGGCTGGCCGCGCGCAGCGCCTCCCCCGAGGCCGTCGGCCAGGCGTCCGCGGCCGTGTCGGCGATGACGCTCATCGGCACCATCGGCATGTTCGGCATGGGCACCATGCTCATCGCCGAGCTGCCGCGCCGCGGCGACCGCAAGTGGGACCTCATCTCGACGTGCCTGCTGGTCTCCGGCAGCGTGGCCACCGTCGGCGCCCTCGCCTACCTCGCGATCGCGCACTTCTGGGTGCCCGGCCTGCGCGATGCGCTCGGCGACACCGTCGCCACCGTCGCGCTGGTGGCCGGCATCGCCCTCAACGCCATGACCCTGGTCCTCGACGAGGCCCTCGTCGGCCTGCTGGCCGGGCCGCTGCAGCTCATGCGCAACGCGGTGTTCGCGTTCGTCAAGCTCGTGATCCTCGGCGCGCTGGTCGTCCTGCCGGTCACCCTCACGGGCACCGAGCTGCTGCTCGCCTGGATCGCCGGCATCGTGCTCAGCGCGGCCGTGCTGGCCCGGGCGCTCAAGCGCCGCCGCATGGTCGACTCGCTGCGGCCGAACGTGAAGCTGCTGCGCGGCATGGGCGGCAAGACCTTCGACCACAACCTGCTCAACATGGCGACGTACCTGCCGCGGGCGGCGCTGCCGCTGGTCGTGACGGCGGTGCTGTCGGCCGAGGCGAACGCCGCCTTCTACACCGCGTTCATGGTGATCTCGTTCCTGGCGATGGTGCCGGGCAACGTGGCGCTGACGCTGTTCGCGGTGGCCGCCGGCGACCAGGCCGCGCTGCGCTCCAAGGTGCGCATGGGCCTGGCGATCTGCCTGGTGCTGGGCCTGCCCGCGTCGATCGTGACGTACCTGTTCGCCGACCTCATCATGTCGATCTTCGGCGCGCAGTACGCCGCCACCGCCGGGGGCGCGCTCGCCATCCTGGCGCTGACCTACGTGCCGTTCGTGTTCCACCACTTCTTCCTGGCGATCTCCCGGGTCAACAACCGGGTCCGCCGGGCGGGTGTCTTCAGCGTCTTCGCCGGGCTCGCCGAGCTGGCCGCCGCCTACTGGGGCGGCACCCACGGCACCCTCACCACGCTCGTGTGGTGCGTGGCCGGCGTGATGGCGGTGGAGACCGTCCTCGTCGCACCGACCGTGCTGCGGGTGGTCCTGCCCGCGCGCCGGACCACCGACAAGCTGGAGGGGATCGTGACGTCGCACCGCATGACGCTGCGGGAGCGCGCCTGGCTGCCGCTGGAGTACATCCGCACCGTCGGCCCGGTGACCGGGGTGGACGCGGCCCGGCTGCGCGCCGCGCTGATCGGCCTGCACGCGGCCGACCGCACCCACCCGGCGGTGAGCCGGATCGACCGGGACACCGCCCGCTGGCTGCACATGGACGCCCCCACCTTCCTCGCCTACGCCGCCGAGGCCGTCGAGGAGGTGTCCGGCGCCGACGCCGAGCCCGACGCCATGACCCGGCGGCTGCAGTCCGAGCCGCGCGGCCACCACCCGGTGCGCATCCTGGCCGGCGGCGGCTACGTCGCGATCAAGGTCGCCCACGTGTACGGCGACGCCGGCCCCGTCAACACCCTGGTCCGCGAGCTCGTCACGGCGGCCGCCGAGGCGCGCCCGGCCCGGTTCGAGACGACCGAGCCCAGGCGGCCGCTGCGCCGCGCGCTGTGGGACTTCTTCGGCAAGCACCCGTCCCGGCTGCGCCCGGCGCTGCGGCTGGCCGCACCGCCCGCGCACGACGCGAGCGACCCGCAGCCGTGGACGGCCGGCCTGACCGTCGAGACCAACCGCTCGGCGGACGTGCTCACCAAGATGCGCGCCTGGCGCGACACCCACGCCCCCGGCACCACGACGGCGGCCATCACGTTCGCGGCGTTCACCAGCGCGCTCATCGAGCTGGGCGTGAACCCGCGCACCGAGGGCGGCGTGTTCCTGTTCGACGCCCGGCGCTTCGTCCCGGCCGACGGCGCGCAGGTCGGCGGCAACTTCTGCTGGGGCCAGTACCTGACGCCGGCGTCGCTGACCGACCCGAGCGCCATCCACAAGGCGCTGAAGGAGGAGCTGAAGGGCGGCCGGATCCTGGCGATGATGGGGCTGCGCGAGACGAAGATCGCGCTGACCGGCGCGCCGGGCTTCCCGGACGCGTACCCCACCGAGCTGGGCGCGCGGCGGCGGCCGAACCTGACGTTCAGCAACCAGGGCCGGCACGACGTCCTGTCGGACCTGCCGTGGGCGGCGCCGCCCGAGGGCCGGGTCAACCACAGCGTGCCGACGCTGAGCGGCCCGGCGGACATCACGATCACCACGTCGGAGATGAACGGCGTGCTGCACGTGGAGGCCACGTTCCACGCCTCGACGTACGACCGGGCGGTGATCGCCCGGGCGCTGGAGCTGGTCTGCACCGACCCGGCGGCGCTGCTGATGGACGCCGCGGCGGCCTGAGCGGGAAGACAGGAGGGGCCGGCCCGATCGGGCCGGCCCCTCCTCCCGCGCGTCCTCAGGGGTTGACGACCAGCAGCGCCGTCGTCGTGACCGACTTCTCGGCGCCCCGGCAGTCCACGTCGTCGTCGCCCGCCCACGGCACGAGGGCGCCGCCGGCGAGCTCGGTGTACGTCATGGTCAGCGTGAGCCGGGTGACCCGGGTGCGGGCGGTGTCCTCGGCGTCGAGGCGGAACGCGGTGTGGTCGACCGTCCGGCGGGCCAGTGCCGCGCCCCGCGAGAACGACGAGTGGTCGGCGGTGTTGGCCGGGTAGCCGACGCCGACCCGCGGGGCCGTGGCGGTGACCCGGGCGCCGCAGATGTCCCGGCCGGTGGTCCAGTAGGCGCTCACCCAGGTCGGCTCGCCGGAGTCGATCGCGCCGACCGCCCGGACGATCAGCCGCGGACCGGCCGCCGCGGCCTGCGCCGGGGCCGCCCCGGCGAGCGGCGCCGCGCCCACGACCGCCGCCGCCACCGTCGCTGTGATCGCCCGCCGGGTCGTCGTTCCCATGTGCTCACTCCTCCAGCCGTGCCGTCTGCGGCGGGTGGTGGCCCGCCCGGAATGGGCCCGACGCTAGTTCGCCCCTTTCATCCGGTTCGGAGATTCGCCGGGATTCCCCCGACCGGCCGACGGCGGCGTCCCGTAGCCTGCGCAGACGTGACGGTCCTGCGCTCGGTGCTGCTGTTCCTGCTCGCCGCCCTCGCCGAGATCGGCGGCGCCTGGCTGGTGTGGCAGGGCCTGCGCGAGCACCGCGGGCTGCTGTGGGTGGCCGGCGGCGTGCTGGCCCTCGGGGCGTACGGGTTCGTCGCCACCTTCCAGCCGGACCCGAACTTCGGCCGCATCCTCGCCGCGTACGGCGGGGTGTTCGTGGCCGGCTCGCTGGCCTGGGGCATGCTCGTCGACGGCTTCCGCCCGGACCGGTGGGACGTCGCCGGCGCGGCACTGTGCCTCGCCGGCGTCGCCGTCATCATGTACGCCCCGCGGGCTAGTTGATCCGGAAGGTCTGCCCGTACACCTTGAACACCAGCGGGGTGTTCAGGTCGAGGTTGCCGTTGTTCAGGAAGACCCGCTGCGCGGTGTCCACCCGGGTCGTGTTGTCGTGCGCCGCCTCCTTCTTCATCTCCGCCACCCGGGCGTCGAGGAAGGCGTGCAGGTACGCGGTCTCGTCGCCGCCCTGGGACGGCGGCTTGGCCTTCTTGAGCGCCTGCGCGCGGACGCTCTTCATGCCCCCGAAGCCGTGCATGACGGCCGCGTCGTAGTAGGCGAACTGGCCGAGCGCGCGCAGCCCGTCGGCCTTGGCCTGCTTCAGCGAGGGGTTGAAGTACTGCCGGTCGCGCTCGTCCTCCTGCGCCTGCTGGAACACCGGGTCGGCGGCGGCGGTCCGCCAGTCGCGGGGGTAGTCCGGGTCGAGCCCGGCGTGCGAGGCGGTGCCGTTGACGGCGCGCAGCGCGGGCAGGTACCTGGCGAGCACGTTGTCCGGCTTGCGGCGGGTGTACTCCTGCACCAGCGCGAGCATGTCGGACGTCCCCGAGCAGAAGCCGATGATGCCGGCGGTGTAGCCGCGGCCGTCGCGGATGTCCTCGATGTAGCCGAACTGCCCGCGCCAGTTCGTGGAGCTGTTCTCGGCGGTCGACACGATCTGCATCGCGACGTCCTTCTTGCGCGGGTCGTCGAGGTCCACCCCGGTGGGCGGCGCCGTGGTCGGCGGCGTGGTGGGCGCGGTCGTGGGCGGGACGGTGGTGGGCGGCGCGGTCGTGGGCGGCGCCGTGGTGGGCGGGACGCTCGTGGGCGCGACCGTCGCCGGCGGGGCGGTCGGGCTCGCCGGGGCGGAGCCGCCGCCGTACACCTCCACCTCGTACAGCGAGTAGCCCCACTGCGTGCCGCGCCGGGTGGCGAGCACCCGCAGGTGGCGGCCCGTCGCGGTGAGGCCGGTGAGATCGTCGGTGCGGCCGTTGCCGGTGGTGGTGGCGAACGCGTCGGTCCAGGTGGCGCCGTCGGCGGAGACCTGGATCCGGTACGCCCGGGCGTACGCGGCCTCCCAGCGCAGCACGACGCGGTTGACCGCCGTGACGGCGCCCAGGTCGATGCTCAGCCACTGGGTGCCGGGGCCCTCGGCGCTGGCCCAGCGGGTGCCGGTGTCGCCGTCGACGGCGGCGGCCGGGCCGAGCGACGCGTCCTCGATCGACGAGGCGGTGGCGGGGCGCCCGGTCGCGAGGCTGGTCACGGCGGCGTCGGCGGTGAGCACGACGGCGAGGGGCACGGACACGGCGACGGCGGACACCGCGCCGAGGGCGGCGAGTCTGGCTCGGGATTTCATGGCCGCGAGTCGATCAAAGCCAGCGACACCCGGCTATATTTACAAGCTAAATTTAAGGAAGACTTGCGACGGCTCCCGTCCACCCTGGACGGCGCCACCCGCGCCACCCGGCCCCGCGCACCATCGACGCTCGCCCATCCGGCAACTATGCTGCGAGCCGTGCCGGTGATCGACTATTACGGCGCCAAGGGTTGGGGCGGCCGGCCGGCGGCCGACCTGCTCCCCCGCCAGGTCGTCGCGCGCGACCTGATCGCCCGGGCGCTCACCGGCCTGCCCGGCGGCACCGTCCTCGACGTCGGCTGCGGCGACGGCAGCTTCCTCGACACCGTCGCCACCCACGTCGGCAACCCGGCGCTGCACTGGATCGGCGTCGACTACTCCGACCACCAGCTCGCCAAGGCCGCCGCCCTGCCCCACGAGTTCCACCGCTGCGACCTCGACCAGGGCATCCCCCTGCCCGACGCCAGCGCCGACCTGGTCTACGCCACCGAGGTCATCGAACACCTCACCGACCCCGACCTGCTCGTCGACGAGTGCGCCCGGGTCCTGCGCCCCGGCGGCCGGCTCGTGCTCACCACCCCGAACCTGCACGCCTGGTTCAACCGCCTGCTGTTCCCCGCCGGCATCCAGCCGGTCTTCTACGAGACGTCCAGCCGGTCCACCGCCGTCGGGGCGGGACCGCTGCGCGCCCTCAAACAGGACACCCTGCCCGTGGGGCACCTGCGCCTGTTCAACCGGCGCGCGCTGCTCGACCTCGTCGCCCAGTCCGGCCTGCGGCCCGAGCTGGTGCGCGGCGCCCGGTTCCACGCCGTCCCCCGGCCGCTGTGGTGGCTCGACGGGCTGCTCAGCCGCCGCGCCTCCCTGGCGTCGATCCTGGTGCTGCAGGCCACCAAGCCGCACTGACCGTGGGCCGCGACGATTCCCGGCCGCCGCGGCGGTCGTACCCGGCATGACCGATCTCCGGCCGCTCACCTCGCCGACCTCACCGGCCCCGGCGTGGCGGCGCTGCACGAGCGCTGCCCCGCCTGACCGTCACCCGGCGTCGAGCCGGAACACCGCCGTCTCCCGGCTGCGCCGGTCGTCGTCCGGGCCGAGATGCTGATGCCGGTACGAGGCCACGGGCGCCGGCCAGTTCACCGCGACGTGTCCCCGCCCCGGATCCCCCACCAGCACCACCGCGCCCAGCGCCGCCTGCCGCACCAGGAACGCCCGCATCCGCACCGCCAGCCCGCCCTCGTACAGCGCGTCGCCGGCCAGCACCACCTCGGCCACCCGGTCGTCGCGGTCCAGCAGGTCCACCGCCGACGACTCCACGCGCACCCCGTTGACCTGCGCGTTCGCCTCGATCGCGGCGGCCGCGTACGGGTCGACGTCGTTGGCCACCACCGCGGCGGCCCCGGCCCGCACGGCCGCGATCGCCACCAGACCCGACCCGGCGGCCACATCCACCACCGTCCGCCGCGCCACACACTCCGGGTGGTCCAGCACGTACCGGCCCAGCGCCTGCCCGCCGGCCCACGCCGACGCCCAGTACGGCGCCGCCAGCCGGTGCCCCGCCGCCGCCTCCAGCCGCGCCCACAGCAGCGTCGGATCGTCCGACAGGTACAGGCTGATCTCGGGCGTCAGCGGCACCGGCTGCAACCGGAGTCCGTCCAGGGTGGGGGCCGTGCCGGGCTCCGGGAAAATGGGCGCCACCCTCCGATATGTGCCACGGCCTCGCCGCGGTCCGCGCGAAGGTAGCACGACCGCCGGACCCGGCGGTTCCCCGGCGGGGCACACCAATCGTGCTACGGTGAACACGTTGCACTTTTGATTTCCGAAGACGTTGACGGCGCCTGATGGGTATCTGAGACCCATCGGCGCCTATTCTTTTTGGTCGTGTCCCTCCGGACGCGGGTGATCAACGAGCGACGGGGGCGCCGCACCGCGCGGCCCCCGGCACCAGCCTGCAAGGAGCAGACATGGCATCCGGCACCGTTAAATGGTTCAACGGCGAAAAGGGCTTCGGCTTCATCAGCCAGGACGGCGGCGGCGCCGACGTCTTCGCCCACTACTCGGCCATCGCCGCCGACGGCTTCCGCAGCCTCGAGGAGAACCAGCGCGTCGAGTTCGACATCACGCAGGGCGCGAAGGGCCCGCAGGCGGCCAACATCCGCCCGGTCTGACCCCAGCCCCGCGGCGGCGGCCCGACTGGTTCAGCGGGCCGCCGCTCCGGCATTCTCTGACGAAAAGAGACCACGATGACCGCTGCGGACTCCGCCCGCACGGCAGACTTCATCGCCCCACCCACCACAGTGGAACCCTTCACCGGCCCGGCCAGCCCGGACCGCGCCGAATCGGCGATGCGCGTCCTGCGCAACCCGTTCGCAGTCGCCCGCCCGGAATCGTCACCGCAGATTTCCGGCCGCGCGTAATTCTCGCCGTTCAGGCGACCGCCGCGGCGAATGCGGCGAACAGATCACCGGACAACGGCGTGGACAATCGCCAGGTGACGGCCATCGGTCGTTCCCCCTCGTGCCGGACGTACGTCGCTCGCCCGAGGAACCAGAACGCCCGCTCGTCCGCGCGCGTCCGCGCGAACAGCAACACCGAACGACCGAGCGCGACGTGCCCGCGATACCGCAGTCCGGTCTTGCCGTCCGCCCGGGTCGTCGACTGACTTTCCCAGTGGATCAGATCGCGGCTGATCGCATAATCGCGATACCGCGTGGTCGGTGAGAAGTCTCCGCTGGTCTTGTCCAGGGTGAAGACGAGCAGGTCCGCGCCCGTCGCCTTCGCGTCGTACACGCCCTCCCGCCACGGCGGCGTCTTCGTGCCCGTGCCCTCGCCGACGGCCGCGAGAATCTCGATCCGCGTGTACCGGCTGTGCACCTGCAGCGGCACGCCCGGCAGCGCCGGCTGCGGCACGTGCCGGGGTGCGTCGCCGAGGACGGTCAGCAACTCGCGCAGCTCGGCGAGCACCTGCGGGTGCGCCCACACCACGTCGATCGCCGACTGCAACGACGTCGCGGCCGTCACCACCTGGTCCGCCAGGTTGGCGACGAGCATGCGGGCGAGACGCCGTTCCAGCTCGCTCATCGCCGCGACGTCCGGCGCGGCATCGTCGAGCAGCGCCCGGTAGGCGTTCAGCCGCTCATGGTCGTCGACGTGCTGGAGCCGGGCGATGCCCCGGCGCAGCGCCTGCTCGTGCGGGCCCGCCGGGGCGACCGGCACCCCGGCGGCCTCGCACAGCGCCGACCAGGAGCGGTTGCTCGCGTACACGTCGGCGACCTCGAGGCCGGTCTCGTGCAGGTAGCGGGCCATGGTGACCGGCTCCGGCCGCTGCGCGAGCGCCTGCAACTCCCGCACCTTGGCCGGCCACATCGACGGGATGGCGTCGCGGACGCTGCGCAGCACGATGTCGCGGGCCACCCGGTCCAGTTCCATGTGGCAGCCCGCCGGCAGGAACGGGAACCCCTCCTCGACGGCCCGCTCCAGGTCGCGCCGGGTGCCGCCGAGCAGGGCCCGGTACCGCAGGTCGAACCGGAACTCGCGGCGGTGCAGGCCGACGAAGTCGAGCACCGTGCAGATCGTCTTGCCCCTGGCCGTGCGCAGACCGCGGCCCAGCTGCTGGAGGAAGAGCGTGGCGCTCTGCGTGGGCCGCAGCATGAGGATGGTGTCCACCCGGGGCACGTCGACGCCCTCGTTGAACAGGTCGACCGAGAAGACCACCTGGATGGCGCCGTCGCGCAGGTCGCGCAGCGCGGCGCGCCGTTCCTCCTCCGGCGTCTCGCCCCAGATCGCGACCGCGGCGACGCCGAGTTCCCGGAAGCGCGCCGCCATGAACCGCGCGTGCGCGACGCTGACGCAGAAACCGAGGCACCGGATGGACGCCAGGTCGTCCACGTGCGCGTCGAGCTGCCGGTAGACGAACCGGGCCCAGGCGTGATCGCCGGTGTAGACGTCCGTCAGCGCCGCCTCGTCGTAGCCGCGCCCGCGGCGCCACGGCACCTCGCGCAGGTCGACACCGTCGTGGATGCCGTAGTAGGCGAACGGGGTGAGCCGGTGCTGCTCGACGGCGTCCCACAGCCGCAGTTCGGCGGCGATCCGGTCACCGAACCAGTGCAGAATGGGCAGGCCGTCGGCCCGTTCCGGGGTGGCGGTCAGACCCAGCAGCTCCCGCGGCGCCAGCTCGTCCATGATGAACCGGTACGACGGCGCGGCGGCGTGGTGGAACTCGTCGACGACGATCACGTCGAAGTGGTCCGCGGCGAGGTGTTCCAGCCGGTTCGCCGTCAGGCTCTGGATCGACGCGAAGACGTGGTCGAACGCCGTGGGCCGCTCACCGCCCACCCACTTCTCGCCGAACGCGTGATCGCCGAGCGCGTGCCGGAACGTCGCCAGGCTCTGGTCGAGGATCTCCTCGCGGTGCGCGACGAACAGCAGCCGCGCCCGGGGCAGGCTGGTCCGCAGCGCGGCGTAGTCCATCGCCGCCATCACCGTCTTGCCGGTGCCGGTCGCCGACACGAGCAGGTTGCGGTGGTGGCCCTGCAGGCGGGACAGCTCGATCAGTTCGAGCATGCGCTCCTGGAACGGCTCCAGGCGGATCTCGAACGGGCTCAGCAGCACCGCGCCGCGATCGCTGACCCGGCGGTGCCGCTCCAGGGCCTCGGCGAACTGCGCGGGGTCGTACGGCACGAAGTCGCCGCCCTGCCAGTAGCTCTCGACGACGGCGCCGATCTTCTTCACCACGTCGGGGTTGCGCGCCGCCGACACCCGCACGTTCCACTCCACCCCGGCGACCTGCGCGGAGTGCGTGAGGTTCGACGACCCCACGTACGCCGTGTCGAACGCGGTCCGGCGGTGGAACAGCCACGCCTTCGCGTGCAGCCGGGTGGTCGACAGGTCGTAGGAGACCCGGACGTCGGCGCCGAGGTCCACCAAAAGGTCCAGCGCCTTGGCCTCGGTCGACCCCGTGTACGTGGTCGTGAGCACCCGCAGGGGCCTGCCCCGCTCGCAGTGCGCGCGCAGGGCGGCGACCATCGGCAGCAGGCCGCTGCGGCGGATGAACGCCATCACCAGGTCGATCGAGTCGGCCGAGGCGATCTCCGTAAGCACCTGGCTGCCGACCCGCGGCTCACCCGGCGCGTTCGTCAGCAACGTGGTGTCCAGCAGCGGGATGAGCGGCCGGCCCGCCACCCGCACGGAGCCGTCCGGGCGCCGCTCGCCGATGCCGCTGAGCAGCTGCCCCGCCGGCACCGGCGACTCCCGCCCCGGATCGGTCTTCGGCAGGCGGGCACCGAGCGTCTCCAGCAACCGCTGCGCCACCTCCACACCGGTGGCTACGCGGTCCGCCTCCGGAACGGCGTCCAGGGCGCGCTCGATCTGCCGCGCCAGCAGCTGGGCGATGCGGTCCGGGGCCTCGGCCGACCGCAGCCCCTGCCGCTGGACGAGCTCCGCGTCGATCGCCGACAACCGGTCCTCGAGCGCCCGGGTGACGATGTGTTCGTACAACCCGGCAGTGAGATCCTCGGCCACCCCGCTCATCCTGCCGGAGGGCGGCGCCGATCAACGGTATTGGCGCCGCCCGCCGCGTCGGGCTGACCGCGGGTCAGTGGCCCTCGGCGAGGGTGGCGAGCCGGTCGATCGACGCGTGCAGGCGGTCGGCGGTGGTCGCCTGGGCGCGCGGGATGCGGCGCTCGTCCGTCAGGGCGGTCCAGTCGTAGGTGTGGGTGACGCGGGTGTGGGTCGCGTCGAGGGGGTCGAGTTCCCAGCGCCACAGGTGGCCCGGCGGCGTCCGGCCCGGTTCGGCGGGGCGCCAGGCGATGCGGCGGTTCTCGGTGAACTCGACGACGTGATTGTCGCGCGTGTTGCCGCTCGTCGTCGTCATGGTGAAGACGTCGCCGGTGGCGTGGACGCGCTGGCCGGACGGCGCCTCGGCCAGGTTGTCGTTGCCGTCCCAGCGGGGTTGCTGCGCCGGGTCGGCGATGAGCTCGAAGATCGTCTCGGCCGGGGCCGCGATGTCGCGGGCGGCGCTGACGACGCGGGCGGTGTCGGGCGGGTTGGTCATGCCTCATCGTGGCACCCGGGCCGGCCGGTGTGCGGCCGGCCCGGGCGTACGCGATCAGGCCAGGTCGTACCGGTCGAGGTTCATGACCTTGTCCCAGGCGGCGACGAAGTCGCGGACGAACTTGTCCTTGGCGTCGTCGGTCGCGTAGACCTCCGCGTTGGCGCGGAGCTGGGAGTGCGAGCCGAAGACGAGGTCGACGGCCGTCGCGGTCCAGACGACCTGGCCGGTGGCGCGGTCGCGGCCCTCGTACACGTGCTCGGCGGACTCGGCCGCCTTCCACTCGGTGTTCATGTCGAGCAGGTTGACGAAGAAGTCGTTCGTCAGCGTGCCCGGGCGGGTGGTGAAGACGCCGTGCGCGGTGCGGCCGGCGTTGATGTTGAGGGCCCGCAGGCCGCCGATCAGCACCGTCATCTCGGGGGCGGTGAGGCTCAGCATGTACGCGCGGTCGAGCAGCAGGGTCTCCGGCGACAGCTTCTCGCCGGCCCGCAGGTAGTTGCGGAACCCGTCGGCCCGCGGTTCGAGGACCGCGAACGTGTCCACGTCGGTCTGCTCCTGCGACGCGTCGGTGCGGCCCGGGGTGAACGGCACCGTGACGTCGTGCCCGGCGTTGCGGGCGGCCTGCTCGACGCCGGCGCAGCCGGCCAGCACGATCAGGTCCGCCAGGGACACCCGCTTGCCGCCGGCCTGGGCGGCGTTGAAGTCCTGCTGGATCTTCTCGAGCGTCTCCAGCACGACGGCCAGCTCGGCCGGGTCGTTGACGGCCCAGTCGCGCTGCGGGGCGAGCCGGATGCGGGCGCCGTTGGCGCCGCCGCGCTTGTCGGTGCTGCGGAAGCTCGCCGCCGACGCCCACGCGGTGCCGACGAGCTGCGACACGGACAGGCCGGAGCCCAGGACGGTGGCCTTGAGCGCGGCGACGTCCTCGTCGGTGACCAGCTCGTGGTCGACGGCGGGGATCGGGTCCTGCCACAGCTGCTGCTCCGGCACCCACGGGCCGAGGTAGCGCGAGACGGGGCCCATGTCGCGGTGCAGCAGCTTGAACCAGGCCTTGGCGAACGCCTCGTCGAGCTGGGCCGGGTTCTCCCAGAAGCGGCGGGCGATCGGCTCGTAGATCGGGTCGATCTTCAGCGCCAGGTCGGACGTCAGCATCATCGGCGCGTGCCGCCTCGACGGGTCGTGCGCGTCCGGCACCGTGTCCTGGGCGGCCGCGTCCTTGGGGCGCCACTGCTTCGCGCCGGCGGGGCTGGTGGTCAGCTCCCAGTCGTACCGGAAGAGGTTGTCGAGGTAGCCGTTGTCCCAGCGGGTCGGCTCGTTGGTCCAGGCGCCCTCGAGGCCGCTGGTCAGCGTGTCGCGGCCCTTGCCCTCACCGTACGAGTTCTTCCAGCCGAGGCCCTGCTGCTCGACGGGGGCGCCCTCCGGCTCCGGCCCGAGGTACTGCGGGTCGACGGCGCCGTGCGCCTTGCCGATGGTGTGGCCGCCCACGATCAGCGCCACGGTCTCCTCGTCGTTCATCGCCATCCGGGCGAACGTCTCGCGGATGTCGCGGGCGGACGCCAGCGCGTCCGGGTGCCCGGCCGGGCCCTCCGGGTTGACGTAGATCAGACCCATCTGGACGGAGCCGAGCGTCTCGGCGAGCTCGCGCTCGTCGCCGCTGTAGCGCTCGTCGCCGAGCCAGGTGTCCTCGGGGCCCCAGAAGATCTCCTCGGGCTCCCAGATGTCCTGGCGGCCGAACCCGAAACCGAAGGTCCGGAACCCCATCGACTCGTACGCGCAGTTGCCGGCGAACACGAGCAGGTCGGCCCAGGAGATCTTGCGGCCGTACTTCTGCTTGACGGGCCACAGCAGCCGGCGCGCCTTGTCCAGGCTGGCGTTGTCGGGCCAGCTGTTGAGCGGCGCGAAGCGCTGCGCGCCGCTGCCGCCGCCACCGCGGCCGTCGGCGATGCGGTAGGTGCCGGCGGCGTGCCAGCTCATCCGGATGAACAGCGGCCCGTAGTGGCCGTAGTCGGCCGGCCACCAGTCCTGCGAGGTGGTCATCAGCTCGAACAGGTCGCGCCGCAGCGCCTCCACGTCGAGGGTCTTGAACTCCTCGGCGTAGTCGAAGTCGGCGCCCATCGGGTTGGACTTCGCCGAGTGCTGGTGCAGCACCGAGAGGTCCAGCTGGTTCGGCCACCAGTCGCGGTTGGTGCGGGGGCGCGTCGACTTGACGGTGGGTGCGGGGATTGCCGGGTTCTCGCTCTCGCTGACGCTCTCGGTCGCGTCCTTCTTGTCTGACTCAGACACGTCGGTCCTTCCCCTGTCTCGGTTCGGTTCGTGCGGCACATGCGGGGCAACGGCCCCAGAAGATGACCTCGGCCTCGTCGATGTCGTAGCCGGCGTCGTCGGTGGGCGTGAGGCAGGCGGCGGCGGGCCCGGCGGCGGCGTCCACGTCGGCGATGGCGCCGCAGGACCGGCACACCACATGGTGGTGGTGGTCACCGACCCGCGCCTCGTAGCGCGCGGCGGAGCCCATCGGCTCGAACCGCCGCACCAGGCCGGCCCCGGTCAGCGCCCGCAGGATGTCGTAGACGGCCTGGTGGGACACGTCGCCGAGCCGGGCCCGCACGTCGGCGAGGACCGCGTCGGTGTCGGCGTGCGGGTGCGCGTGCACCGCGGCCAGCACGGCCACCCGCGGACGGGTCACCCGGAGCGCGGCGCCGCGCAGCACGCTCTGGAGATGCGACGCCGACGGCACGTCGCAGAGTCTGGCCCATTTTCTGGAACCAATCAAGTATCAGGATCTCCGGCCGTGGACCGAGCCGTCGCCGACGGGTCCGGCGGCGCGCCGAACAGCGCCCGGCACGGCCGCACGCCGCGCACCTCCACCGCCGGCCGCGGCACCCGCGCCCATCGCTGCCGGGTGAGCCGCAGCCGGTCGGAGACCACGGCCGCGCCGTCGCGGGCGTCCACGGAGACGCCGTCGGGCTCGTAGCCGAGCTTGCGGGAGACGCCCTGCGACGCGTGGGTGTCCTGGAACACCTCGGTGCGGGCGGCCCGCGCGCCCGGGTGGTCGAAGGCCGGCGTGAGCAGCCCGGCGCGCGCCTCCGTCCCGTACCCCCGGCCGTGGTGGGCGACCCCGAGCCAGGACGGCCGCACCACGACGCGACCAGGGACGAGACGTCCTACCGCCCGCTGGGCGGCGGCATCGAGTTCGGCGAGACGGCCGAGCAGGCCGGGAGCTGCGCGAGGAGCTCGGCGCCGAGCTGCTGGACGTCCGGCCCGCGGGCGTGCTGGAGAACATCTTCCACGCGTTCGGCCGCGCCGGGCACGAGATCGTGTTCGTCTTCGGCTGCCGGCTCGCCGACCCGGCCCTGTACGAGCGCGACGTGGTCGGCGAGATCGTCGACGACGCCGGCAGCCTCGGCCCCGTCGCGCCCCTGTACCCGGCGGGCCTCGCCGACCGGCTGGCGCGGCACGGCTGACGGCCCCGCGTCCTCCCGATTCGCCCGCGTCACCGCCCGGATTGCACGTAATCTTCACATTCGGGCGTGCCACCTGGTGCCGCCCCCGTGTTCTCGTCCGTCGTCGTCGGCGCTCGCCGCGCAGGGGAGGTTCCGATGTCCGCTCCCGGTGGTCACCTGTGGCGTGACCTGCCCGTCACGGCCAAGATCCTGTCGGCGATCGCGATTGCCGGGCTGGCCGCGGTGACCATCGGCATCGTCGGCATCGTGAAGCTCGGCGCCGTCGACGAGACCGGCGGCGGCATCTACGAACGCAACCTGCTGCCCGTGTCCACGCTGGCCGAGATCGACGGCAACGTGAACGAGGTGCGGGCCACCATGCTGCGGCACGTCCTCTCCACCGACGAGGCCCAGATGGCGCAGCTGGATCGCGAACTCGCGGGCTTCCGCGACGGCGTGGCCACCGTGTGGCGCGACTACACGGCGGACCCCGGCACCAGCGACGAGCAGGCCGCCCGCCAGGACTTCGACACCGCCCTCGCCGCCATGTACACGGTCGCCGACAACGACATGCTCCCGCGGAGCCGCGCCAACGACGTGGCGGGCGCCCGGACGGCCGAGACCGAACGGTTCGACCCCGCGTTCGACCGGGTCAGCGCGGCGCTCACCCGCCTCAACGAGCTGGAGACGGCCCAGGCGACCGCGGCGGCCCAGAACTCCGAGTCGACGTATCAGGGCGCCCGCACCACCCTGCTGGTCGTCCTGGTCGTCGGCCTGATCCTGGCCGTGGTCGCCGGCGTGTACGTCGCCCGATCCATCAGCCGGCCCCTCAGCCGGCTCGTGGACGTGCTCAACCGCGTCGAGCAGGGCGACCTGACGGCCACCGCCGACATCGACAGCCGCGACGAGGTCGGCCGCCTCGCCACCACCCTGAACAGCTCCAACCGCGCCGTCGCCGAACTGGTCCGCCGCATCGGCGGCAACGCCGACGGCCTCAGCGCCGCCGCCCAGCAGCTCGACGCCACCTCACTCACCATCGCCGCGGCCGCCGAGCAGACCGCCGCCCAGGCCACCGCCGTCTCCAGCGCCTCCGACCAGGTCTCCCACCACGTGCAGACCGTCGCCGCCGGTTCCGAGGAGATGGGCGCCTCGATCCGCGAGATCGCCCAGAACGCCTCCCAGGCCGCCGAGGTCGCCAACGGCGCCGTCGCCACCGCCGCCGGCACCACCGCCACCGTCGCCAAGCTCGGCGACTCGTCGCAGCAGATCGGCGAGGTCGTCAAGGTCATCACGTCCATCGCCGAGCAGACCAACCTGCTCGCCCTCAACGCCACCATCGAGGCCGCCCGGGCCGGCGAGGCGGGCAAGGGCTTCGCCGTGGTCGCCAGCGAGGTCAAGGAACTGGCCCAGGAGACGGCCCGCGCCACCCAGGACATCTACCAGCGCGTCGCCGCGATCCAGTCCGACACCGGCCTCGCCACGTCGGCCATCGGCGAGATCGCGGCGGTCATCGAACGCATCAACGAGTACCAGATGACCATCTCGTCGGCCGTCGAGCAGCAGGCGGCCACCACCAACGAGATGGGCCGCTCCGTCGCCGAGGCCGCCTCCAGCTCCAGCGAGATCGCCTCCAACATCACCGGCGTGGCCCAGGCCGCGAGCGAGACGACGCAGGGCGTGACGCAGGCGCAGCAGGCGTCGGCCGAGCTGGCCCGGATGAGCGGCGAACTGCAGACCCTCGTGGGCCGCTTCCGCGTCTGACCTTGCGGCCAGCTCCCTGGTCTCGCAGTCGAGCCGCCGGTACGCGTAGCGCCCGACGCGGGCGACCCGGTGCGGATGGACATCCGTCAGTGGCACGAATCGGTGACTGTCCACGTCGGACGGCATCCGCGCGCCACGCCGGATTCACGCCGCATTCGCGCGGCGTTCCCGTTTCCCGTCCGCACACAGGTGGTTGCACCACGTCGTCCCGCAGTGGTTGCATGTGCCGCGGCTGTCCGTCCGGCGCCGGTCAGGAGGCCGTCATGCTCGCTGCACTTGGTCGCTCGGTGTACCGCCGGCGCCTCGCCGTCATCGTGGCGTGGGTGGTGGTCGCGCTGGCGGGGGCCGTGTTCGGCGGCTCCGTGTACGACCGCACCCGGTCGATCGATCCGCTGCCCGCAGGGGCCCCGGCCGCGGTGGCGCAGGACCGCCTCGACGCCCTCTCCCCCGAGGGCGACCGCGTGGTGGCGGTGATCTCCGGCCGCGACGTGAACGCCATCGAGCTGATCAACAGCGTCACCCGGATCGCGTTCGAGATCCGGGACATGGCCGGGGTGGCCGCCGTCGAGGACTCGTACACCAGCGGGATGCGGCAGATCTCCCGCGACGGCACCAGCTCGCTCATCACGGTCGAGCTGGACCCGGGCCTGAGCGACGACGAGGCGCTGCGCGTCGCCGACCGGGTGCGCGAGGCCCTGCTGCGCATCGACGCCCCCGACATCCTGGTGGGCGGCGAGCTGCTGGCCGAGCGGGAGTTCGGCGAGCAGGCGGTCCGCGACGCCGCCGTCGGCGAGTCGGTCGCGCTGGTCTGCGTGGCGATCCTGCTGGCCCTGGTGCTGGGCGGTCTGGTGGCGGGCCTGCTGCCGCTGGCGGCCGCCGTCGGCGCGATCACCGCGACGCTGCTGGCGCTGACCGGGCTGGCCCGGCTGCTGCCGGTCAGCGAGTACGCGGTCAACGTGGTCACGCTGCTCGGCATCGGCCTGGCCGTCGACTACAGCCTGCTGATGATCGCCCGGTTCCGTGAGGAGCGGGCCGCGGACCCGCGCGCGCCGCTGGCCGAGCTGACGGCCCGCACGGTCGCCACCGCCGGCCGGGCGGTGCTGGTGTCCGGCCTGGCCGTCACGGCCGCGCTGGTGGGCCTGTTCGCGTTCGGCGAGCCGCTGCTGGCCGCGATGGCGATGGGCGGTGCGCTGGTGGTCGCCCTGGCGACGGCGACCGGGCTGACCCTCGTACCCGCGCTGGTCGCGACCGCGCACCGGCGCATCCCGGCGGCCGGCGGGTGGCCCCGGCCGGGGCGGGGCCCCGCGCAGCGGGACGGGGCCGGCGCCCTGGCGCGGCTGGCCGCGTTCGCGCAGCGCCGGCCCGGCCCGGTGGCGCTGGCGGCGGCCGCGGGGCTGCTCGCGCTGAGCGTCCCGCTGCTGTCCGCGGAGTTCCGCAACTCCGACGTCCGGGCGCTGCCGGCGGCCAGCGAGGCGCGGCAGACGTACGAGAAGGTGCAGAACGACTTCGCCGATCCGCCGAAGCAGCCGCTGACCGTGCTGGCCGAGGCCGACCCGGCCGCGCTGACGACCCTGTTCGACCGGGTGGAGCAGCTGCCCGGCGTGTCGGACGTCTTCGTGCGCACCGGCCTGCCGCCGGGCGTCGGCGTCGCCGACGTCGTCCCGGCCGGGCCCGCCGACGGGCCGGAGGCCCAGCGGCTCGTCGACACCCTGCGCGGGCTGGACGCGCCCGCGCCCGTGCTGGTGGCCGGTCCCGCCGCCGAGCTGGTCGACGGCAAGCGGTCGGTGGCCGAGCGACTGCCGCTCGCGCTGGCGATCATCGTGCTGGCGACGGGAGTGCTGCTGTTCGCACTCACCCGCTCGGTGGTCGTACCGGTGAAGGCCGTCCTGCTGAACCTGCTGACGCTGACCGCGACCATGGGCGTGCTGGTCGCGGTCTTCCAGTGGGGCTGGGGCGCCGGCCTGCTGGGCTTCGAGCCGTGGGGGGCCCTCGACCTGACCACCCCGCTGCTGCTGTTCGTCTTCGCCTTCGGCCTGTCCATGGACTACGAGGTGTTCCTGCTGGCCCGCATCAAGGAGGAGTGGGACCGGCGGAGGTCCGCCGACCGCGCGGCCAACGACCGCGCCGTGCTGGCCGGCATCACCGCCACCGGCCCGGTGGTCACCACGGCCGCCCTGGCCATCGGCATCGTCTTCCTCGGCTTCGTGCTGGGCGAGCTGGTGGCGGTGAAGGAGATCGGCGTCGGCATGGCCGTGGCGGTGCTGCTGGACGTCACCGTGGTGCGCGGCCTGCTCCTGCCGGCGACGATGTCGCTGCTCGGCCGGTGGAACTGGTGGCGGCCGGGCGCGGCCGCCGCGGAGCCGGCGGCGCCGGAGGCCGTGCCGGTGGGATGAGCGTCCCGCCGAGCCCGCCTCCGGCCCCGCCCGGCCGCCGCGTCGTCAGCGCCCGGCCGGGCGCAGCATCTCGTCCAGCCGGGGATCGGCCATGATCTCCCGGACCTCCTGCGCGCAGCGGCAGGCGCCGGCGATCTTCGCCGCCCACGCGAGCGCCTCCTCGCGGGAGGCCACGTCGACGACCACGAACCCGCCGACGACCTCCTTGGTCTCCGGGTACGGGCCGTCGGTGACCAGCCCGTCCGTGCCGACGATGCTCGCCTGCTGGCGTTGCAGCCCGCCGCCGAACACGAACACGCCGGCGTCCACCGCGTCCTGGATCACCGCGTGCGCCGCCTCGCCCACCGCGGCCAGGTCGCCGTCGGCGATGTGGTCCATCGCGCCGTCGTCGAACGAGATCAGGTACCGCGCCATGCCATGACTCCCTTGTCCCGGGCGACCCCCGTGCGGCCGCCTCCGACTGCGCCACGAACGGCGCACCCCGGATCGGACACCCCGCCGCGATAATTCTCGCGGCCCGGTCACCGTCCCGCCGGGTCCTCCCCCGCAACGGTCGCCTCGACCCGGGTGATGAGCAGCTTCAGCCGCCGGATCTCGTCGGCCAGCGCGGTCGTGCCGGCGCCGGTCAGGGTGATCCAGGTGCGGCCGCGCCGGCCCTCGTACCCCTTCTCCACCTCGATCAGGCCGCCCTCCTCCAGCACGCTCAGGTGCTTGGACAGGTTGCCGGCGGTCAGATCCAGCTGGGTGCGCAGGTAGCCGAACTCGACCCGGCGCGCCTCGTGCGCGACGGTGAGGATGCCGAGCCGGACCCGCTGGTGCACCACGTCGTCGAGCCCGACGACGGGGTGGGCGGCATCCTGTTCCGGGGCGTCGGTCACGGCGTCCGCCTGCGGCGCCGGTCGGCGAGCGCGAACCCGGCCGCGCCCAGCAGCAGCACGGCGCCCACGATGAGCTGCGGCACCGCCATGCCCGCCCGGATGCCGAAGTGCGGCGGGCCGAAGCCGTCGGACATCGGCAGGACCAGCAGCACCAGCGCCAGGTAGCCGCCGGTGAACAGCGCCAGCGCGGTGTTGCGCTCCAGCCAGGCCAGCACCAGCAGGGCCACCCCGATCATGCCCCAGGGCATGACCAGCCGGTCCAGCACGAAGAACCAGTACGGCAGCGGCTGGTCCGGGTACGGGTTGCTCCGGAAGTACAGGTTCACCGCCAGCCAGGCCGCGGGGAACACGACGGTCGTCGCCGCGCCGGTGATCGCGTACGGCAGTACCCGGGCGCCCACCCCCCGCGCCCGCGCGGCCCGCACGTACAGGACGGCGATCGTGGCGTACGCCAGCACCATCGCGGCCGGCCAGTAGAAGAGCATGCCCCGGCGGGCGTACGTGCAGCCGCCGTCGGGGCGGCAGTCCACCCGCATGCCGAACCAGTCGAACGGGATCGCGACGAGGGTCGCCGCGGCCAGCACGAGCAGCGCCGCCCAGGTCATCCGTTGGTCGAGACGCACGCGGTGGGCGAGGGCGCGCACGTCGGATAGGAGCCGGCGGGGATCGCCGCCGACGGAGGCCGTGTCTGTCGTCATGCCAATAGGTTTCCACAGCAAACCGGTCTGCGCTAGTGCAAGGTATCCCTGACCTGCTGGTGACGGTGAGTCGCCACAGTCCGGCGGAAGGAGCCCTGTGAGGTCTCGCGCCACCCACCTGGTGTCGGCCATCGGCACGGCGGTGCTGATGCTGTTCACCGCTGCGCCGGCACAGGTAGCGCCCGGGAAGAAGCCCGTCACCATGACGTTCTCGGCGTCGCCCGCGTCGGTCACCAGCGGCGCGCCGGTGACGCTGGCCGGCCGGGCGAAGTACGGCAGGACCGGCAACGCGGGCCGCGTCGACCTGTACTTCCTCGAACGCGGCGCGACGGCGTGGGCGTTCACCGCATCGGCGCGGGCCGCGAGCAACGGCAGCTTCCGGCGCGTCGTACGCGCGTCCGCCGGCGGCACCTTCCGCGCGGTGTACCGCGGCAACGCGACGCGGAAGGCGGCCGTCCGCTACGACGCGATCACCGTGCAGTCCCCGCCGGCGCCTCCGGTCACCGCACCCCAGCCGCCGGAGCCGAAGCAGCCCGTCGTCGTCACCCTCGAGGCGGACGGCGTCCAGCGTGCCGACAACTCCTTCTGGAACGTCCCCAGCGGCAAGCCCTTCACCGTCACCGGCACGGCGACCGGCCCCGGCCGCCTCAGTAACGCCGGCGGCGTCGGGTCGGGTCGACGTCAGCACCGGCCGGTTCAGCGTGTCCGGCTGCGACTGGACGATCGCCGTCTCACAGGCCGGTTCCTAGCCCCGGGGACCGCACCGCCAGGTCGCCGTAGAAGGTGTGGATGCTGTCGACCGCCGCCGTGAAGTCGTCCAGCTCCATCGGCTTGGTGACGTACGCGTTCGCGTGGCGCAGGTAGCTGGCCGTGATGTCGTCCGGTTGGTCCGAGGTGGTGAACACGACGACCGGGATGGCGGACAGCGCCGGGTCCTGCTTCACGGCGGCGAGGACCTCCCGGCCGTCCATGCGCGGCATGTTGAGGTCCAGCAGGATCATGTCCGGGCGCACGGCTCCGCTGTGCAGATAGTCCAGCGCCTCGACGCCGTCCCGGGCGACGTGCAGCCGCGCCGGCACCCGGTGACCCTCGAACGCCTCGGTGATGAGCGCCAGGTCGGCGTCGTCGTCGTCGACGAGCAGCACCCGCATCGGAACGGTGGTCATCTCGTGTGCCTTTCGAGCCGGTCCCGATGCTGCGGCGTGCGTTGCCTCGTGAGACAGCGGGAATGGGGCGGAGTCCCCCCGACATGATGACGACCATTCATCACCGGTGAATCACACTTCGCGGATTCCCGTCAGCCGGCGTAGGCCGTTCAGGCCATCCGGTGGCGCAGTTTGCGGAGCGCCCGGGTGATCAGGCGGGAGACGTGCATCTGGGAGATGCCGACCTGCTCCGCGATCTGGGTCTGCGTCAGGTTGCCGTAGAAGCGCAGGGTGATGATCCGCCGCTCGCGCTCGTCCAGGGCGGCCAGGGCGGGGCCCAGGTCGAGGCGCAGCTCGGCCAGCTCGAAGCCGCCGTCCTCGGCGCCGAGGGTGTCGCCGAGCTCCATGGCGCCGCTGTCGCCCCCAACCGGGGTGGCCAGCGACGTGGCCTGATAGGCCCGGGCGCCCTCGAGGCCCTCCACGACGTCGTCCTCCGTGACGCCCAGGTGTGCCGCGATGTCGGCGACGGTCGGGGCGCGGCCGAGCGCGTGGGTGAGGGTGTCGTTGGCGTCGTTGATCGCCGGGCGCAGCTCCTGCAGCCGGCGCGGCACCCGCACCGACCAGGTGCGGTCGCGGAAGTGCCGCTTGATCTCGCCGACGATGGTGGGGATCGCGAAGACGGCGAAGTCGATGCCGCGGTCGGCGTCGTAACGGTCCACGGCCTTGATGAGGCCGACCGTCGCGGTCTGCTGCAGGTCGTCGGTGGGTTCACCGCGGCCGGCGTAGCGGCGGGCGAGGCGGTTGGCCATCGGTACCCACGCCTCGATGGCGCGGGCCCGCAGCGACTCCCGATCGGGCGCACCGGCGGGCGCCGTCGCGAACTCCCGCAGCAACTCGTCAGCCCGCAGCTCGTCGGCGCTGCGGCTCATGCGGACGTGCATCGGCGTAGTGGTCAACGCATGCTCCTCGGAGACGACTACGCACCACATTTCCTTGTGCCGCGGCGGCCGAAACGCGGGCGGCCACCATTGTTCGCCGTCGCGTCGATGTGATTTCCGCCCGCTAATTATCAGACGTATTCCGATTTCCGGGAACGCCGGATGAACCGGAGCCGGCAGGCTCATGGCGCGCCGCCGCCTGCCGATGACAACCGTCGTGAGGCGCATCGTGGTGGTCGTCTGCCTGCTCGTCGTGCTGGCGGCCAGCGCGCTCTGGCGGCAGAGCTTCGCGGCGTTCAGCGCGACCGTGTCGGCCACAGGCTCGTTGAGCGCGGCGTCCCAGTTCGTCACGTGCGTGGCCAGGACGATGACGCCGGTGTGGATGTCCGGCTTCGAGGGTGGCGTGCTCACCACCGGCGGCAACGGCTTCTTCAACATCATCAACGGCGGCGGCTCGACCCTGGACACCGCCGCGCCCCGCACCGGCGCCTACGCCCTGCGCATCGTCGACGCGTCGGCCAGCGGCAGCCAGCAGTACGTGGCGACCACCATCGCCGTGACCAAGACGCTCGTGACGAGGTTCGCCATCCGCCTGAACGCGCTGCCCAGCGGCGACGTGGCGCAACTGGCGGAGTTCGTCAACGACGCCGGCCAGACCCGGTCGGGCCAGCTCGGCTACAACGCCGCCGCCCAGCGGTTCACCTTCGGGTACGGGTCCGGCACCAAGCAGCTGTCCAGCATGACCGTGACAGCCGGCACCTGGTACGTCGTCGACGCGCGGATGAACACCACCGCGAACCCCAACGTGGCCGACTGGGCCGTCGACGGCGTCGCCCAGACCCAGGCCACCTACGCCGGCACGAGCGGCAACTTCTTCACGCTGCGCTGGGGCGGCAACACCTCCGGCGACATGTTCGACATCAGGTTCGACGACATCGTCGTCGACACCGACACCGCCAACTACCCGATCGGGCCCGGCGGGATCCACCGGCTGGCGCCCGACTCGGTCACCGCCGTGACCGACGCCAACGGGTACCTGCAGAACGACGACAGCACCGCCGTGACCGGCGCCTCGTGGGACCGGCTCGACGACGTCCCGATGAGCACCATGACGGACTTCGTCAAGCAGACCGCCGTCGACGCCAACGCCTACCTCGAGGTCGGCCTGCAGAACACCGCCCAGCCGGGATGCGTCAACGCCGTCCAGGGCCTGCTGTCCGTGCGGTCCTCGGCCACCCAGGCCAACTCCGCGAAGGTGTCGCTGTTCGACGACGCCACCGAACGGGTCGTGCTGTCCGGCGACATGAGCCCCGGCACGTCCGCCGGCCAGTACAAGGCCACCCCGGTCGCCGCGGGCAGCGGCCCGTGGACCGTCGCCAAGCTCAACGCGCTGCGGGCCCGGATGGGGTACGCCACGGCCATGGGCGGTCAGCCCTACTTCGACGCCGTCTTCGTCGAGGCCGACATCTCGTCCTGAGCACGCTCAGCTCCCGGCATGCCCGGTCGATCGTCTTCCGTGACGTCATGAAGCGGAGGGAGCCGGGCATGCTCACCTGCATCACGTCCCGGTCGAGGGTTTCGTGGCTCTACCCACTCGCCGCCGTCGCGGCCGTGGGCCTGCTGGGCAGCCTGCCGACCGTCGGGGCGGCGTTCTCCGGCACCGCCGCCAACCCGCCGAACACCTTCGCCGCCGGCACCGTCGCGCTGGACGCCAACACGCCGACCCCCGCGGTCGCCCTGCTCACCATGAACGACGGCCGGCCGGGCGACGCCCCCGTCACCGGGTGCATCCGGGTGACCTACACCGGCACCGTGCCCGCCCGGGTGCGCCTGTTCGCCGCGTCCGGCGGCACCGGCCTGGCCACCTACCTCAACCTGACCGTCGAACGCGGCACCACCACCGGCACCACCCTGCCCGACTGCACCGGCTTCACCCCGGACAGCGCCACCTACGCCGCCGCGTCCGGCGTCATGTACTCGGGGACGCTCGCCGGCCTGGCGTCGGCCCACGGCAGCCACGCCTCAGGCCTGCAGGACCCCACCAGCGGGTCGCCGACCACGTGGACCGCCGGCACGACCGTGACGTACCGGTTCACCGCCTCCATCCAGAACGACCCCGCCGCGCAGGGCCTCACCGCCACCCCCACCTTCTGGTGGGAGGCCCGCGACGGCTAGACGCCCTCGTGCCGGCGCCGCCGCGGAACTCCCGGAGACGACGCAGTGCCGCCATCTTTGCCGAATGCCGCGTGACCCCCGCGGTGACCTGCCTATCGTCAGACCGTTTGGACCGGAGGTCGGACGCCACGGCGACACAGGGGCGCCCGTGACAATCGCCGCGCGGCGGTAGATGCGGAGAACGGTGTGTCCGTCGTGGGGCGCTGGATGCGCGACCGCAGTGTCGCGACCAAGATTCTCGTCGTCGCCGGGGTGGCCGTCGTCGGCACGCTCGTCACCGGGGGCACCGCCCTCGTCGGGATCAGCGACCTGCAGCGCACCCGCGCGCAGGAGATCGGGCAGGCCGTCCGGTACATCACCCACCTGAACACGGCCGCCCTGTCGGCGAAGGCCGCCGCGAACGACGAGCGCGGCTACCTGATCAACGGTGACACCGACTTCCGCGACGAGGCGCTCGGCCGCAAGGAGGCCGTCGACGAGAGCCTGACGGCGGCCCGCTCGATCGCGGCCGCCGGCGAGCAGGAGGCGGTCGGCCGGATCCAGGCCGCGACGGACGCGTGGTTCGCGGCGCTGCAGACGGAGTTCACCACGTACGGCACGAACCGCGACGCGGCCGTGGCGGCGGCCCTCGGGCCCAACCGCGACCTGCGCAAGACCTACGAGCAGCTGTTCGACGCCGAGACGACCCGGGCCAACGAGGCGCTGGTCGCCGGCCAGGACTTCGACGCCACGGTGGCGAAGACGCGCACCGCCGTGGTCGTGGTGTTCCTCGCGGCCGTCGTCCTGGCCGCCGCCATCGCGCTGCTGGTGGCCCGGCTCATCGTCCAGCCCCTGCGCCGCGTGTCCGGGGTGCTCGACGCCGTCGCGGCGGGCGACCTCTCGCAGGACGCCGACGTCCGGCAGAACGACGAACTGGGCCGGATGGCGGGCTCGCTGCGCCAGGCCTCGGAGACGCTGCGCCGGACCGTCCACGACCTGACGAGTCACTCGGCGGCCCTGGGCGACGCCGCCCAGGACCTGACGCGCACGAGCCGGGACAGCGCCACCAACGCCGACGCCGGCTCCCGCCAGGCCGCCGCCGTCGCCCGCTCGGCGGCCGACATGTCCGCCAACGTGCAGACCGTCGCCGCGGGCGCCGAGCAGATGGGCGCGTCCATCCGCGAGATCAGCCACAGCGCCACCCAGGCCGCCGGCGTCGCCGCTCGCGCGGTGGACGTGACCCACACGACCGCGGACGTGATGGCGAAGCTGGGAGAATCGTCGGCGCAGATCGGCAACGTGATCAAGGTGATCACGGCGATCGCGGAACAGACCAACCTGCTCGCCCTCAACGCCACCATCGAGGCGGCCCGCGCCGGCGAGGCCGGCAAGGGCTTCGCCGTCGTCGCGAGCGAGGTGAAGGACCTGGCCCAGGAGACCGCGAAGGCGACCGAGGACATCGGCCACCGCGTCTCGGCCATCCAGGGCGACACGAAGAACGCCGTCACGGCGATCGGCGAGATCAGCGACATCATCGGCCGGATCAGCGAGTTCCAGACCACGATCGCCTCCGCCGTCGAGGAACAGACCGTCACGACGAACGAGATGAGCCGCAGCGTCGCCGTGGCCGCCCAGGCCGGCGGCACCGTGGCGGACACCATCAACGAGGTGGCCACCTCCGTCAGCCGGACCACGGAGGGCGCCGCGGAGGCGGACCGCGCCGCCCGTCAGCTCGCCACCATGTCGGGCGACCTCCGCCAGATCGTCGACCGCTTCCGCCTGTAGCGCCCCGCCGCCGGACAGCAGAACGGGCGCCCACGGCGCCTCCGGGCTCGGCTCGGGCCCGCCGGAAGCTCACCCGCGGCGCTGGACGCCGGCCAACCAGGTGTTCCAGGAGATCGTCGGTGCCCGTGAGCCGGCTCCCGACCCGGGGCGCCGACGGCACCCTGGACCGGCACGACGCTGTCCGCCCGGCGATTACCGTCTGTCGCATGACGATCACCGAGGACGCCCCACCGCCGACCCGCAGGCGGCGGGGCGTCCTGCTGTGGTGGGTCCTGGTGCTGCCGGGGCTGCTCTGGGCGGTGGTCCGGCTGGGCGGCTGGGAACGCAGCGCGCTCGTGCAGCTGTTCGCCTTCACCCCGTACGTCGCCGCCTGGTCGGTGCCGCTGGCGCTGGCCGCCCTGCTGCGCCGGCGGTGGCTGCCCGGGGCGTTGGCCGTCGTCGCGGCGGTCGGTTTGGTCGGTGCCGTGCTGCCCCGCGCGCTGCCGGACGACCGGCCCGCCGCCCGCGGACCGCAGCTGCGGGTGATGACCTCCAACATGTTCGTCGGCAGCGCCGACCCGGCGCAGCTCGTCGACCTGGTCCGGCGGTACCGCGTCGACGTGCTGGCGTTGCAGGAGTACACCTCGGACGGCGAGGCCGCGCTGGTCGCCGCCGGGCTCGCCGCGGAGCTGCCGCACCGGCAGAGCAACGCCGAGGTCGTCACCACCGGCTCCGGGCTGTGGTCGAGGCACCCGCTGAGCGACACGGGGATGCGCCGCAACGGCGGCGGCTTCGCCCAGTCGTACGGCACGGTCGCCGTCCCGGGCGGCCCGCCCGTGCTCGTCGAGTCCGCGCACCCGCGGGCCCCGGCCACCCGGCAACGGCTGGACGTCTGGCGCGCCGACCTGGCCGCCCAGCCGCCGGCCACCGCCGGCGGGCCGCTGCGCATCCTGCTGGGCGACTTCAACGCGACGCTGGACCACGCCGCGATGCGCCGCGTGCTCGGCACCGGCTACACCGACGCGGCCGACGCCCTCGGCACGGGCCTGATCGCCACCTGGGGGCCGTACGACGGCACCCCGATCCCGCCGGTCACCAGCGGTCCAGCGACCACCGCGCGATCGTCGCCACGGTCACCCTGCCCTGACGGGGAGTCGGCCGAGCCGGCGTGGGGTCAGAAACGGGTTCAGGCCCAGCCGATACCGGCTGGGCCTGAACTCGGGCCCGGGTGGTGATCTGCATCAAGTCACTGGAGATGCCGGCCGACATAGTTCGTGTGAGGCAGAGCAGTCACCTGCGGGGAACAGCCACGCCGGTCCGGCGGACAGTCGCCTCGATGAGTACGGCACTCATCGCGGTGGCGATGACGACATTGGCATGCGCGCGGCCGGCCGAAATTCCATCGGCTCACCAGCCGCCGGCATCCGCCTCGGCGTCCGCCGAGTCCCGCGCAGCGGCGTCCGACTGCACACCCGCAGACGGGTCCGTCGCGTGGTCGGAGCCGCGGTTCGAGCACCAGGTCACCAGTGTGGTGACCTTCGACAGCCGTGGCGTGAAGCGGAACACGTGGACGACCCCGATGAACCCGGCGGTCCTCGGCGGCGACGCCCCACCCAGCTGGCTGCCCGCACTACTGGAAGGCCTTTCCGTCCGAAACAACGCAGCCTTCGAGTCCTCCCCCATCGAGGACGACCTCCGTCACCTCACGCCGTTCGAGAATTTCCCTGCACACCAGATCGCCTACTCGATGAACAACCGGGTCACGGCCGACTTCGTCGTGTCCTGTCAGGGCGGCGAAGTCCGCGGCTCCATTTTGACCTGGAGTGGCGGCGGCTCGGGACGCATGCGGTGCTCCGATCTGCCGTACGACCCGGGAATGGCCGCTCTTGCGCCTTTCTGCGCGGACCCTGTCGACACGGCGGCCATCGCAGAACCGCTTCTGCTCGACCTGCGCCCGCCGCCGTCCGACAGCGGCGGCGTCCTCGGACCGGACGACATCGGCGTGAACTGACGAGCGTCGGAAAGCGTTCGCCCCGGGGGTTCCGTTCAAGGAGGGCGCCAGGCTTCGTCGTGTCTCGTTCAGCCACCGCAGCCGCTGCCGGTCCGCGCCGGAAGCGACCAGCTCGCGCGGCAGCCGGAGGCTTTCCGCTGATGACGTGGATCGGGACGAGGAGGATGAGCACTGACCCCGCTGCGGTCAGACGCCTCGGGAAGCACTCAGGGCGCCTACCGACTTCGGTAAACGCCCTGGTAGTTGCTGGTGCGCCGCGTAGGACTTGAACCTACAACCCGCGGATTAAGAGTCCGCTGCTCTGCCAGTTGAGCTAGCGGCGCTCGCTGACAACGGTGGAAACCTTAGCACGCACCGATCACCGCCCTCCAACCGGTTACCCCCTCCCCCCACCGCACCTCCGAACCGCCGCGACCCGTTGCACGGGTGAGGCAGGATGTGCCCGCGGATGGGTGACCAGGAACAAGGCAGGATTCATGGGGATGTGGCGGCGGTCGTGGGTGGCGTGCGTGGTGGTGGCGGCGCTGGCCGGGTGTTCAGCGGAGGCGTCGGAGGACCCGCCGTCGCCGAGTGCGCCGGCGACGTCGGTGCCGGCCGCGCCGGTGGCTGCCGAGGAGTTCAGTCTCGAGGTAACGCCGGCGGCCGGCGCGAAGGACGTACCCGTCAGCGTGGAGATCGGGACGAAGGTGGCCGGCGGCACGGTGACCGAGGTCACGCTGCGCGAGGCCGGCGGGAAGGCCGTCGCGGGTGAGCTGCGCGCGGACGGTTCCGGGTGGGTGCCGGGCAAGCCCTTGAAGAACAGCAAGGGGTACGAGGGCACGGTCACCGCGACCGACGGGGCCGGAGCACCGCAGACGCGGGAGATCAGTTTCACGACGATGCCGAAGGCGCAGAAGGAGACGGGCACCGGCCTGTACCTGTTCGACGGCAACACCTACGGCGTGGCGATGCCGGTGGTCGTCGAGTTCCATCCCGGGATCAAGGCCAAGGACCGGGCGGGCGTGCAGAAGCGGATGTTCGTCGATTCGGATCCGCCGCAGCCGGGCACGTGGCACTGGGTGAGCAACGGGTCGCAGGCGTACTACCGGGCGCCGGACTTCTGGCAGGCCGGCACGAAGCTGTCGGTGCGCATCGCGGTCGGCGGGCACCCGACGGGCGGCGGGCGGTACGGCGACCAGGACCGGTCGGCGACGGTCGAGATCGGGCGCGACCTGCGGATGGCGGTCGACAACAGGACGAAGAAGATGGTCGTCACCCAGGACGGCGCCGTGGTGCGGACGATGCCGGTGAGCCTGGGCAAGAAGTCGACGCCGTCGTCGAGCGGGACGATGGTGGTGATGGAGAAGAAGGAGTCCACCGTCTTCGACACCACCGACGAGACCGGCCCGAACGTGGATCGGTACCGGATCGACATCGACCTGGCGCAGCGCCTGACGTGGGGCGGCGAGTACATTCACTCGGCGCCGTGGTCGGTCGGCGATCAGGGGCGGCGCAACGTGTCACACGGGTGTGTCAATCTCTCCCCCAGCAACGCCCGCTGGTTGTTCGACCGCACCAAGGTCGGCGACCCCATCACCGTGAAGGGCACCGAGCGCAGGCTGGTGTCCGGCAACGGGTGGACCGCGTGGGACCTGACGTGGGACGAGTTCAAGAAGGGCAGCGCCCTGCCGGTGCCGGACGACCTGGCGCCGAAGGCCGCCTGACCGTTCTTCAGCCGTTCTGTGCCGCCCGTCCGGTTCGCCGGGCGGGCGGCATATCGCGTTGCGCCCCGGCGTTGCCCCCTGTGGCACGAATGCGGGAGCCGTGGGCGGGCAGTGGTGGAGCAGGATGGGTCGTCGGGGACGAACCGTGCGGGTGATGAGGAGATCATGAACGCGAGCGCAGGGCGATCGGGGCGCAGGGCCTGGCGGATGGCGTCCGCGGCCGCGCTGACGGCCGCGGTCCTGGCGACGGGGGCGTGCACCGGTGGCGGCTCCCCCGCGTGGAACGACGGCAAGGGCGGCGCGAGCGCCCCCGCCGAGGACAAGGGCCCGCAGGTCACCGCGGCGATCACCAGCCCGGCGTCGGAGTCGGCGGACGTGCCGGCGGTGCCGACGATCGAGTTCACCACGTCGAACGCCGACGACGCCGAGATCGCAGTGACGGACGCCGACGGCACGGCCGTCGAGGGCACCACCGCCGAGGACGGGAAGTCCTGGGTGCCGGCGAAGCAGCTGGCCTGGGGCGGCACGTACACGGCGACGGTCACCGCGACCGGCGCCGAGGGTAGGACCGGCACGGCGGTGAGCACGTTCACGGTCATGAGGAAGCCGGCCAACCTGGTCCGGGTGTCCAGCTTCCTGGGCGACGGCCAGACGGTCGGCGTCGGCATGCCGATGATCGTGCGGTTCGGCCGGGCGGTGCCGGAGAAGTACCGCGCCGACGTGGAGCGCCGGATGGTGCTGGAGAGCACGCCGAAGCAGGAGGGCACCTGGCACTGGTACAGCCCGACCGAGATCCACTACCGGCCGAAGGCGTACTGGCAGCCCGACACGAAGATCAGCTACTCGGTCAACCTGGGCGGCGTCCCGATGGGCGACGGCTGGTACGGCCGCTCCGACCTCACCGTCGACCTGAAGATCGGCCGGTCGTTCGTGATGACGGTCGACAACGCGTCCAAGCAGATGACGGTCACGCAGAACGGCAAGGTCGTCAAGAAGATCCCGGTCAGCCTCGGCAAGAAGAGCACCCCGTCGTCGAGCGGCACGATGGTCGTCATCGAGAAGAAGCGCAAGACCGTGTTCGACACGATGGACGAGCTGCCCGAAGGCGAGGGCTACCGCACCGACATCGAGTACGCGCAGCGGCTGACCTGGGGCGGCGAGTTCATCCACGCCGCGCCGTGGTCGGAGGGCGTGCAGGGCCGCACGAACGTGTCGCACGGCTGCGTGAACGTCTCCATGAAGGAGGGGGCGTGGCTGTTCGCCCGCACGATGCTGGGCGACCCGGTCACGGTGAAGGGCACGCCGCGCAAGCTGCAGAACGGCAACGGTTGGACCGACTGGAACATGAGCTGGGAGCAGTACCAGCAGGGCAGCGCGCTGTCGTAGCGCCGCACCCGCCCCGCACGTCGCAGGGGGCCGGTCCCGAGCTGGGGGCCGGCCCCTTCAGCGTCCGGGCCCGCGCCGGGCGGCCGCGGTGGCGGCGCCGCGGGCGCGCAGCTCATCGGCCAGGTCGGCGGCGCCGGCGCGGACGGCCGCGTCCAGCGGGGTGAGGTCCTCCCACGGCGGCCGGTGGTCGAGGTCCGCGCCGTGCTCCAGCAGCCGCTCGGCGCAGGCGCGCTGACCGCCGTGGCACGCCCACCACAGGGCCGTGCCCAGCTCGTCGGGCGCGGGTCGTGCGGCGAGGTGGCGGTCGAGCAGGCCGGTCAGCCCGAGGGCCGCCGCGTCGTGGATGGTCGTGCGGGCGCCGCGCTCGACGAGCCGGTGCGCCGCCTGCCACTGGCCGAAGGCGCGGGCGTCGTCCAGGGCGGTGCCGCCGGCGATCACGGCGCCGCCGGCGTCGATGTCGGCGCCCGCGTCGAGCAGCGCGTCGAGGACGGCGACGTCGTCGCAGCTGGCCGCCCAGTGCAGGGGTGTCTCGGCGTGCGCACCGGTGAACCGGGCGTTCACGTCGGCGCCCGCCGCCACCAGGGCGGCCACGGTGGCGGGGCCGGCGGGCACGTGGCCGGGCCAGTCGGTGACCACGTGCAGCAGGGTGCGGGTGGCGGCGCCGTCGCGGATGCGGGCGGTGGCCAGGCCCGGCTCGGCGGCCAGCAGCCGCCGCAGCGCAGCCGGGTCGCCGCCGCGGATCGCCGCGACGGCGGCCACGGCGCGCGCATCGCCCGCGTCGAGGATCACGCCGTCTGCCACACCGCCCACCCTAGAGGCGGTTCCACCCTTCGGCCGGTCGCCATCCGCCCGCAGCCAGATGCCGGGCGCGGCCCCGCGCGCGGAGAATCGGGCGATGTCGACGAACAGCGAGCACATCCCGGACCCCACCGTCGTCACGTGGCTGCGGGAGGGCCTGATCTGGGAGGGCGAGGAGCCGGCCGCCACCCTCTACGCCGAGTACCTGAGCTGGGTCACCGGGCGTCCGGTGTCGCGGGAGCGGTTCATCGCCGACCTGGCGTACCTCGGCGTCCGCGACGTCACCCCGCCCGGCGGCACGCCGACGCTGCTGCGCGAGTGAGCCCGCGCAAGAAGAAAGGCCCGACCGCTCGCGCGACCAGGCCCTCGACCTGTTACCTCGGATGGGGTGATCGACGGGACTTGAACCCGCGACCCCCGGGACCACAACCCGGTGCTCTACCAGCTGAGCTACGACCACCATGCGCCCGGTCCGAAGCCCGGGCGACGACTAACTATAGCGGCCCGCCACCGCCCGCCGTCGACAGGGTTACAGCTCCGCGGCGATCGCCTTCGCGGCCTCCACGTCCGGGCCCGGGAGCGGCACGAACACGGTGCGCCGGTAGTACTCGAGCTCGCGGATGCTCTCGCGGATGTCGGCGAGCGCCCGGTGCGCCAGGCCCTTCGACGGCTGGCCGAAGTACACCCGCGGGTACCAGCGGCGGCACAGCTCCTTGATCGAGGACACGTCGATCATCCGGTAGTGCAGGTGCGCGTCGAGGGCCGGCATGTCGCGGGCGAGGAAGCCGCGATCCGTGGCGATCGAGTTGCCGCACAGCGGGGCGGTGCGCGGCTCCGGCACGTACTGCCTGATGTAGTCGAGGACCTGCTGCTCGGCCTCGGCCATGGTGACCGTCGAGGCGCGCACCTCGTCGGTGAGGCCGGACTTGGCGTGCATGGTGCGCACGACCTCGGGCATGGCGTCGAGGGCCGCGTCGTCGGCGTGGATCACCAGGTCGACGCCGTCGCCGAGCACGTTCAGGTTCGGGTCGGTGACCAGGGCGGCGACCTCGATCAGCTTGTCCTTGCCGAGGTCGAGTCCGGTCATCTCGCAGTCGATCCACACCAGAAGATCAGGCACCCGCCCAGCGTACGCGCCACCCGTGCGTCGTGCCGCCGAGCAGGCGATGCCGTCCCCGATAGGGTCGCGGCGTGCCCGCATCCACCCCGCGCCGCGTCGCGGCCGTCGCTGCCGTCACGGCCGTCTGCGCGGCCGCGCTGTTCTGGTACGGCGACCGGCACAACTACTACGACCTGCGCATCTACGTCAGCGCGATCCGCTGGTGGACCGACGGCAACCCGCTCTACGACTACACCCAGCCGGACCGCGTGCAGGGGCTGCTGTACTTCACGTACCCGCCGCTGGCGGCCGTGCTGATGTGGCCGCTCGCGCAGCTGCCGCTCGGCGCGGTCATCGCCGTCTTCACGCTCGGCACGGTCGTCGCGGTGTTCGTGACGACGTGGTGGCTGATCCGCCCGGCGCCGGTGCCGGCCTGGTTCGCCCTCGGCGTCGCCGTGCCGCCGCTGTTCCTGCTGGAGCCGATCCGCGAGACGGTCACGTTCGGGCAGATCAACATGCTGCTGATCGTGCTGATCCTGGCCGACCTGCTCATCGGCGTACCCCGACAAGCACGCTGGACCGGCGCGGGCATCGGGCTGGCGACGGCGCTGAAGCTGTACCCGGGCATCTTCATCCTGCACCTGCTCGCCACCCGGCGGTGGCGCGCGGCCGCGACCGCCGCGGCGACCGCCGCCGGCGTCACGCTGCTGGTGGCGGCGGTGGCGCCGGCCGCGTCGTGGGCCTTCTGGACCGACGCGCTGTGGGCGACCGAGCGGGTCGGCCGCACCGACTACACCGGCAACCAGAGCCTGTGGGGCACGCTGAGCCGCCTGGCGGCGCCGGCGGAACCCAGCCGGTTGCTGTGGGCGGTCCTGGTCGCGCTCGTCCTCGGGTACGGGCTGTGGCGCGCGGCCCGGCTCGCCGCCGCGGGCGACGAGGTGGCGGCGCTGACGGTGACCGGCGTGACCGGGGCGCTGATCAGCCCCATCACCTGGGCCCACCACGTGTGGTGGTTCGTGCCGGCGCTGGTCGTGCTGGTCGCCCTGCGCCGGTGGCTCGCGGCGGCGCTGCTGTACGCGGTCGGCGTGTTCGGGGTGGTGTCGTTCGTCGACTGGGGCGCCGCCGTGCGGCCCGACGACCCGCTGTGGGTGCAGCTGGTGCGGAGCCTGTACCTGCCGGCGCTGCTCGGGCTGCTCGCGTTCCTCCCGGCGAGGCCGGAAGCGCCCAGGAATGCCCGTTTATAGCAGGTACGTGGTTTTCGGTCTAGACCTACCCATCGCGTCCGCACATGGCTAAACTGTGCTTAACGGACGAAGTCCCCCTTCGGTTACTCCGTTTCCCCCGGTAAGGTGGCCCCCCGCGTCGGCAGCGCGGGGGGCCCCTTCAGTTACAGAGCGGGACCGGCGCCGCAGCGCCGGTCCCGCCCCCCGTGTCGGTCGTGCCTCAGCCCTTGGCGGGCGGCCGCGCCTGCGACGTCCGCCGCGGCGGCCGCGTCGGCTTGATGATCGGCTCCAGATCCGCATCCGTCGCGGGCAACCCACCGGCAGTCTTACGCCGCCGGGCCGGCTTGCCGCCCCCACCGCCGAGCAGCTCGGCGGCGGCCTGCAACGCGGCGGCGCCGACGGAGGCGGGCTTGTGCTCGGCCTCGCCCTTCCCGGCGCCACCCTTCCCGCCGGCCTCGGCACCCTTGGTCCCGGCCCGACCTGCGGCCTCGCCGCCCTTCGCCTCGGCCTGGCCCGCAGTCTCGGCCCGGCCTGCGGCGTCGGCCCGGCCTGCGGCGTCGGCCCCCTTGGCCTCGGCCTTGCTCGCGGCCTCCGCACCCTTGGCCTCGGCCCGGCCCGCGGACTCGGCACCCTCGGCCTGTCCACGGCCTGCGCTCTCGGTCTGGACCCGGCCTGCGGCCTCAGCGCTCTCGGCCTGAACCCGGCCTGCGGCCTCGGCACCCTTGGCGTCGGTCCGGCCGTCGGCGGCGTTGGTCTCGGCGCCCTTCCCTCCGGCTGCCGCGGTGGCCTTCGCGCCGGCCGCCTTCCGGTCGGTCGTATCCGGCCCGGTGTCGCCTGCGGGCGGGCGGGAGTCGGTGGCCCGGCGGGCCGCCGGGGTCGCCGCGCGGTCGGCGCCCTTCTCGTCGGGGCCGCTGCCGCGCTGTCCCGGCGCCGTCGTGGTGGCGGCCTCCGGGGCACGCTCCCCCGCGGTGCCGGCCTTCTCCGCGTCCTGCGCGGAGGCGGCCTTCGCGTCCTGCCGCCGGGATCCCGCGGGCGCCACCGGGACGGCCGTCGAGGCCGGGCCGGCCGCGGTGTCGCCGCCGACCGCCGCCGAGACGGTGACCTTGGCGGGCGCCGACGCGGCGGGCACCGCCGAGGCGGCCGCCGGCTCGGGCTGGGTGGGGCGGGGTGCCTGCTGGGAACCGGTCGCGGCGCGGTCCGGGCCCGAGCCGGTCGTGGCGGGCTGCTGCTTCGGGGCCTGCCGGGTGCCCGGCTCGCGGGCCGCCGACTCGCGGGCGGCGGCGTTGCGGGAGGTGGGCTGGCGGGCCTCGGCGCCGCGCTCCGCCACCAGGCGGTCGATCGCCGGGGTGGTGAACGGCGGGATCTTCCCGCCGCGCGCCACCGGCGGCCGCTCCGCGGCGCCGCCGGAAGTCGCGGTGCCGGAGGTCGCGCCGCCAGAGGCCGCGGAGCCGGAGGTCGCGGTGCCGGAGGCCGCGGAGCCGGAGGCCGCAGTGCCGGAGGTCGCGGTGCCGGGCTTTCCGGCACCAGCCGACGACGCGGAGGCCGGCGACGCCGTGGCCGACGGCGCGGTGGCGGTGTCGCGGGGTGCGCCCGCGGCGGCCTTCGCCGCCGCGGCCGCGCTGGCGGCGACCTTGCCGCCCGGCGCCGGCGCGTCGCCGGTCCGGGTGCCGCCGTCCTTCGCGGACCGGCCGCCCTTGCCCGTGGTGGTCAGCCCGCCGGAGCGGGCCACCTGCGCCTCGACGGCGGACGCCCCGGCGGCCTTGGCCGCCGCAGCCTCGGCACCCTCGGCGGCCGAGGAGGAGGTGGGAGTCCGGTCGGCGGTCGCCGCGGCCAGCGCCGCCGCGACCTTCGCCGCCTCGTCGGCCCGCCCGGCCGCGCCGCGGTCGGAGGGCACGACGGCCGGCGCGGCGGCCGGGTCGGCGCCGGAGGCGGAGTCCTTGCCGTCCCGGGCCGCCGGCACGGCGGCCTCGGCAGCGGACGAGGAGGAGGACGCAGCGTCCAGCTCGGCGGGCGGCGGCCAGGCCAGCGACGGCAGGGTTCCGGCGGGCGAGCCGGCCGGGGCCGGGACGGCCGGGGAGGCCGGGGAGACCGGTGCGGTCGCCGGGCCGAGGGCCGGCCAGGCGGTGTCCGCCAGGGTGCGGGGGCGGCTGTCGCGGCCCTTGCGGGCGGCGTGGGTGGTGGGCAGCGGGACGCCGATGCGCTCGGCGAGGTCGGCGACCTGGCTGGGTTCGACGACGTAGACGACCTCGCGGCGGCGGCCCGGCCACGCCAGGATCAGGGTGCCGAGGGCGGTGAAGATGCTGCCGAGCACGAGCAGCGCCCAGGTGGTGGTGTTGAGCCAGCTGGGGCGGACCTCGGCCGTGGCGGTGACCTCGAGGCCGGCGCGCGAGTCGGGGTTCATGATGATGAGGCTGTAGCGGGTGTCGCGCAGCTGCGAGGGCGTCCAGTCGACGCTGCCGAAGCCGCTGGCCAGCCAGAACGTCTGCTCGGCGGGGTTGAGCGGCTGGCGGTTGTCGCCGTCGACGGGGGTGCCGGTGAGCGGCAGGTCGCCGGTGGCGAGGTCGATGGCGTCGATGCGCAGGTGGGAGCTGCTGGCGAGGTACTCGTTGACGGCCTGGGTCGGGGCGATGCCGACGAAGGCGGGGCCGGTGCTGGTCTCCGCGGTGATGCGCAGCGTGGACTGGCCGGCGCGGGTGAACGGGGCGCCCTGGGCGAGGACGCCGTCGGTGTCGCGGACGACGACGGCGAACCCGTCGGTGTCGGCGCGTTCGATCGTGGCGGTGAACGCGCCGCCGGCGTCGCGGTGCTGCATGGCGAACCAGAACGCCCCGCCCACGAGCAGCGCCGGCAGCCCGACGACGAGCAACAGCAATCCGAGGATCACGCGGACCACCCGCATAGCCTCTCCCCCCTCAAGGTTTCACGTTGGGCCGACCATACAAGGCTAAAAGGGACTAAACTGGCCGTTCAGCTATATAAGGCCCAGGCGGCGCAACGGAAACGGCCCGGCGCGTGAACGCCGGGCCGTCGTGAGGGAGCTGTCAGGCGTTCTGCTTGCGGGTCCGGGCGAACGCCAGCGCGCCGAGGGCCAGGCCCGCGAGGCCCGCCACCAGGCCCGCGATGCCCAGGCCGAGGGCCGGGCCCGACTCGGACTCCTCGGCGTCGTCGTCGTCGTCGGCCGCCGCCTCGACGGAGGTGCCGGTGGCCGCGGGCGCCGCGCCGTCCGCGGGGGCCGCCGCCAGGGCCAGGACCGGCGCCGGGCTCTCCGGCTCCTCGCCGCCGGCCGCCGGCGGCTCCTCGATCCACCGGGACACGTTGCCGTCCGAGTACGTCTGCAGCGCCTTGAACACCAGCCGCGGCGCGGCCGGCAGCGGGCCCATCGACAGCGGGAACTCGGCGAACTCGCCCGGCTTCACGCCCCCGCCCGCGGCGGCCGTCCAGGTGATCTTCGTGACGACCTCGGTGACCGGCGTGCCGTGCGACTCCAGCGGCACAGCCGGCTTGCCCTTCTCCACCGTGGCCGTCCAGCCCGCGATCGGCGTGGTGCGCACCGACGCGACCGGCGTCTGCTCCGGCATGAACAGCTCGACCTTCACCGTGGAGGCGGTGTCGCTCTCGTTGGGCACGCTCACCGCGGCCCGGGTGTACCCGCCCTGCACCGCCGCGGGCGCGCTGACGGTGACGTGCGCGAGGGCGGGCGCGCCGGTGGCGAGGACGGCGAGAACGGTCGCGCCGGCGGCGGCCAGCAGCATGCGGGGCGTACGGGTCATCGGGGAGAACCTTCCTAGGGCTGTCGGATGCTGACGGTCGTGGTGACCGAGGCCTGGTCGATCTCGGAGGTGCGCAGCGTGAACTTGAGCGTCCAGTCGCCGGCGGCGGGCAGGTTGACCTCGCCGATGGCGTGGCTGTCGGTGATGCGCAGCAGGTCGACGTCGATCGGCTCCACCCCGGCGGACGGCAGCTCGGCGGTGGCGACCCACTCGACCACGGGCAGCAGTTGCCCGTCGGGCGTGTACGCGTACAGGTGGATCGAGTTGTTGCCCGCCGCGGCGGGGAAGATCTGCACCTGCAGCGAGTAGAGGTTGTTGGACAGCACCGTGTCGACGGTGGTCTCGGTGGTGGTGGCGACCGTCTCGACGGCCGTGCGGGCGGGCGTGACCTGCACCAGCACGGCGGTGAGGCCGAGGATGACGGCGGTGATGCCGAGCTCGACGCCGATGATGCGGCGCAGCGGCGTCGGGCCGTCCTCGGCGACGCGCTTCTGCACGAGGCGGCGGGCGAAGAACGCGCTGCCGAGCACGAGCGCGACCAGCGCCACCTTCGCGATGATCATGCGGCCGTACGTGGTGTCGACGAGGCCCTTGACCGTGCCCACCTCGATGAGCGCCTGGGTGGTGCCCGCGAGCACCAGCGCGCCGACGGCCACGGCCGCCCAGCGCGACCAGATCGGCAGGATCGCCCCGAGTTCCCGGCTGTCGGCCTGGCGCAGCAGGAAGCCGAGCAGCATGACCAGGCCGCCCAGCCACACCGCCATCGCGCCCAGGTGCACCGCGTCGACCACGACGGACACCGCGGCCACGGGCGACGCCGACGGGTGCCCGGTGAGCGGCCAGGTGGCCAGGGCGGCGACGCCGAGGACGCCGAGGATGGCCAGGTCGCTGCGGGACTCGCCGCCGGAGCCGGTGAGCAGCGGCCGGATCAGCAGGGCCGCGGCGATCACCACGCCGATGCGCACCAGCATGACCGCGCCGAACGTGCTGGCGAGCACGTCGCGCAGGTCGCCGGGGCCGGCGGAGAACAGCCCGCCGCCGGCGGTGTACGGGGCCTGCAGGTAGAGCGCCGCCACGGTGCTGCCGAGCACCAGCCCCAGGCCGGTCCACACCAGCCGGGCGGGCCCGCGGCGGGAGAGGCGGTGCGGCCACAGCAGCGCCAGCACCATCACCGGGCCGACGAGCAGCAGCAGGCCGGCGTACCCGAGGAACTTGACGACCGGGATGGCCACCTCGACGGCCGGGTCGACGCCCGCGGCGGCGTCGTCGCCCGCCGACGGCGGCGCCGACGCGGCGCCGACCGAGTAGGTGAACGCGCCCGACACGGGGTGGCTGTCGGCGGACACCACCCGGTAGCTGACCAGGTAGGTGCCCTTGGCCTCGGCGCCCAGCCGGATGGTCAGCGTGGTGCCCTCGATGACGGGCTCGCCCTCGTCGGCGCGGGAGCCGTCGGGCGCCACCACCCGGGTGCGGCCCTGCACGAGCTGCACGGTCTCGCTGAACACCAGCGTCACCCGGTCGGGCGCCTGCGGCACGATCGAGTCCGGCTGGGGATCGCTGCGCTGCAGGACCGCGTGCGCGGAGGCCGGTGCGGCCGGCGCGAACAGGACGCCCAGCATGCCCAGCAGCACGCCCAGCAGCAGGGCGGCGCCGGTGCGGCGACGGCGCGGGAGGTCGAGGGTCATGGACGCCATGCTCCCCGATCACCGCTACCGCGACACAACCGCACGTCCCATAGTCGTCGGCGCCGCCGGGGGAGTTCCCGGGCCGGTGGACCTTTTCCGGCGGGTCGATGGGCTCTCCGCCAGGGTCCCCGCGCCGCGTACCCTTACCAACCGTGATCCCCGGTCAGCGCGACGAGACGCCCGGCGGCGACGCCGTCACCGGCTTCGCCCTGCGCGCCCGCGCGGGTGACCCGGCCGCCCAGGCCGCGTTCGTGCGCGCCACCCAGGCCGAGGTGTGGCGGTTCACCGCCGCGCTGGTCGACCCGGGCGCGGCCGACGACCTCACGCAGGACACGTTCCTGCGGGCGTTCCGGGCGCTGCCCGCGTTCGAGGGGCGGTCCAGCGCCCGCACGTGGCTGCTCGGCATCGCCCGGCGGGCCTGCGCCGACCACCTGCGCACGGTGGTGCGGGGGCGCCGGCTGACCGAGCGGCTGACGGCGCAGGCGCACACCGACGGTCACCAGCCCGACCCGGCGCACCGCCTCGGCGCGACCGACCTGCTCGACCGGCTCACCGCCGACCGGCGCACCGCGTTCGTGCTCACCCAGGTGATGGGCCTGTCGTACGCGGAGGCGGCCGAGGTGGAGGACGTGCCCGTCGGCACGATCCGGTCCCGGGTGGCCCGCGCCCGGGACGATCTGGTCACGGCTCTCAGCAAAGCCCAAGCTTCCTGATCGGAACTCCCGGCACACTCCTGCCGACTAAGGAGGCGTGGCAGTGGTGACGAAGCAGCGGACGGCCGCCTGGCCGGCCCTGCGCCCGTGGCTGGGCACGCTCGTCCGGCTCGGGCTGGCGGCGGTGTGGCTGGCCGCCGGCTTCGCCAAGGTCGGCGACCTGGCCGAGTCGGGGCGCGCGGTCAACGCGTACCGGGTGATGCCGTTCGCGGCGGCCGAGGTGGTCGGCGCGGTCCTGCCGTTCGTGGAGATCGCCCTCGGCCTGCTGCTGCTGGCCGGGGTGGCCGTGCGGGTCACGGCCGGCGTCTCCGCGGCGCTGCTGCTGGTGTTCGTGGCGGGCATCGCCTCGGCGTGGGCGCGCGGGCTGCGCATCGACTGCGGCTGCTTCGGCAGCGGCGGCGACCTGGCCGCGGGCGCCGACCCGGCGTACCTGACCGAACTGGCCCGCGACGGCGGCTTCCTGCTGCTGGCCGGGTTCCTGCTGGTGTGGCCGCGCACGCGGCTCTCCGTCGACGCGTGGATTCAGGGGGACAAGTGAGCACTGCGACGAAGCGCGGGCGCGCCGAGGCGGCCCGGCAGGCCAAGGAGGCCCTGGCGGCCCAGGAGCGCAAGCGGCGGGCGCTGTTCGCGGGCGCCGTCGCGGTGGTGGTGCTGATCGTGGCGGGCCTGATCGGGTGGGCCGTGTGGGCGGGCCAGAAGGACGGCGGGGACTCCGGCGCCACCCCGCCCGCCGCCGGGTTCACCGCGGGCACCGGGCCGGTCGCCGTCGACATCTACGCCGACTTCATGTGCCCGGCGTGCAACCAGTTCGAGCAGCAGACCGGCCCGACCGTCGACCAGCTCGCCGCCGAGGGCAAGATCACCGTCACCTACCACCCCATCGCGATCCTCGACCGGTTCTCCAACGGCACGCAGTACTCGACCCGGGCCGCCGCCGCGTCCGCCGCGGCCGCCGAGGGCGGGAAGTTCGTGCCGTACCTCAAGGCGCTGTACGCCCAGCAGCCCGCCGAGGGCACCGACGGCCTCAGCGACGACCGCCTCGTCGAGATCGGCCGGTCCGTCGGCCTCGGCGACGAGTTCGCCGCCACGGTCAAGGACGGCACGTACCGGGGCTGGGCCAAGCGCACCACCGACGCGGCGAGCGAGCGCGGCGTCACCGGCACCCCGACCATCTACGTCGCCGGCCAGGAACTGAAGGACCGCTCCCCCGCCGGCCTGCAGGCAGCGGTCGCCGCGGCCAACCCGTGACGCACCGGTACGCGCTCGCGGCGGCGGCCGGCGTCCTGCTCGCCGTCGCCGCCGGCGCGCCGGCCGCCGCCCACGGCGGCGACGACCCGGGCGCCACCGACTACCGCGTCACGGTCGGCGCGGTCCCGGCGGACCTGCCCGTGACCGTCCGGGTGATCAGAGCCGGCACGGAGCTGGAGCTCACCAACCGCGGCAGCCGCCCCGTCGAGATCCTCGGCTACGCGGGCGAGCCCTGGCTGGAGGTCCGCCCCGACGGGGTCTACCGCAACACCCACTCGCCGGACTCCCCCGCCCTGCCGCCGGACTGGCGGCGCACCTCCACCGAGCCGGTCGCCCGCTGGCACGACGAACGCACCCAGTGGAACGCCGAGGGCACCCCCGCCCAGGCCGCCGCCGACCCCACCCGGCAGCACCGCCTGCGCGACTGGACGGTGCCGCTGCGCGTCGGCGCCACCACCCACCCGCTCACCGGCACGCTCGACTGGCGGCCGCCGCCGCAGCCCGGCGGCTGGTGGGCCGGCGTGCTGCTGCTCGCCGCCGCCGTCGCGGCCGGCGCCCACCTGGCCGGCCGCCGCCGCGCCGCGCTGATCGCGCCGGTCCTGCTCGTCGCCGGTCCCGCCACGGTGGGGTACGCCGCCGCGACCACCATCGATGCCGGGGCCCGCGGCGTGGGCGAGGTGCTGCTCGGCCTGCTGGGCGCGGCGCTGTGGCCCGCGCTGAGCGGCGTGTCCGCCACGGTCGCGGGCGCGGCCCTGCTGCTGCGCCGCCGGGTCAACGACCTCGTCCTCGCCCTCACCGGCGCCGCCCTGGCCCTGTTCGGCGGCCTCACCAACGCCGGGGTGTCCGGGGCGTCGGTGCTGCCCGCGGCCGGGCCGGCGGGGCTGTGGCGGGCGGCCGTGGCGCTGGCGGCGGGGGCGGGGGCGGGCGTGACCGTCGCGGCTGTGCTGCGCCTGCGCGCCCCGGCCGCGCCCGGCCCGCTCAGCCGGTCGGCGCCGCCACCCGGCGGTGCATGATGTGGCCGGTGACGGTGAACCGCTCGTTGCCGACCAGCCGGCCGGTGCGCGTCTCGGTGATCTCGAAGCCCTCGGCCAGGTAGAGCGCCAGCGCCGCCGCGTTGCCGTCGAGCACGCAGACCTCGGTCGTGGGCCCGGTGACGGTCAGCGCGTGCCGCAGCAGCGCCCGGCCGATCCCCTGCCGGTAGCGCCCCGGGTCGACGTACAGCCAGGTGACCTCGTCGTCCTCCAGCCCGACGAACCCGGCCACCTCCCCGCCGGCCTCGGCCACCCACAGCGGGCCGTCGAACAGCCCCTCCCCCTCGGCCGTCTGCGCGAGCGTGAGGAACGCCTCCACGCCGGCCGCGGAGCCGCGCAGCTCGTCGAGGCGGGCGGCGTCGTGGATGCGCGCGATCGCGTCCCAGTCGCCGGCGTCGTACGGGCGGATCGTCACGTCCTGAGCGGGCATGGGGGGATCCTTGCGGCGACGGGCCGCGCCCGCAAGGCGAAATCGCCCGGAGTCCCCGGCGGCGGCGTCAGCGGCGGCGTCAGCCGCGGCCGAGCTGGGTGGCCGCCAGGCGCGGGTCGAACCCGAGCGGCAGCTCCAGCCGGTGGGCGGCCAGCAGTGCCGCGTCGGCGAGCAGCGCGTCCGTCGGGCCGTCCGCGACGATCCGGCCCTGGTCGAGGATCACCGCGCGGGGGCACAGCTCCAGCGCGTACGGCAAATCGTGGGTGACCATCAGCAGCGTGACCGGCAGGCCGCGCAGGATGTCGGCGAGCTCGCGCCGCGACGCCGGGTCCAGGTTGGACGACGGCTCGTCGAGCACCAGCAGCGACGGGCGCATCGCCAGCACCGTGGCGACGGCGACGCGGCGGCGCTGGCCGAACGACAGGTGGTGCGGGACGCGGTCGCGGTGCTCGGCCATGCCGACCGCGGCGAGCGCCTCGTCGACGCGGGCGGACAGCTCGGCGCCGCGCAGCCCCAGCTTGGCGGGGCCGAACGCGACGTCCTCGGCGACCGTGGGCAGGAACAGCTGGTCGTCCGGGTCCTGGAAGACCAGGCCGACGCGGCGGCGGATCTCGGCGAGGCGGGCGCGGTCGGCGGTGACCGGCAGCCCCTCGACGGTGACCGTGCCCGCGCCGCCGGCCAGGATGCCGTTGAGGTGCAGGACCAGGGTGGTCTTGCCGGCGCCGTTGGGGCCGAGCAGCGCGACCCGCTCGCCCGCCGCCAGCCGCAGGTCGACGCCCGTCAGGGCGCGGTGGCCGTCGGGGTAGGCGTAGGAGACGCCGGCGACGTCGAGGGTCGGGGGCTGGTCCACTCCCCGATCATCCCAGGACCGCGGCGGCGACCGCGATCCCCACGGCCGGCAGCGGGACGAGCGCCGCCGCGGCCCACTGCCGGACGCCGGCGCGCGGGCCGTGCCAGCCGTCGGGCATCCGGCCGTCGTAGCCGCGCGACACCATCGCCAGGTACACCCGCTCGCCGCGCTCGTACGCGCGCAGGAACAGCGCGCCGATGCCGGCGGCGAAGCCGCGCAGCTGCCACAGGAAGCGCGGGTCGTCGCCGCGCGACAGCCGGGCCACGCGCATCCGGCGGGCCTCGCCGACGAGCACGTCCAGGTAGCGCAGCATGAACGTGGCGATCGTGGTGAAGACCTGCGGGCAGCGCAGCCGGTCGAGGCCGACGATGAGGTCGCGCGGGGTGGTGGTGGCGGCCAGCAGCAGGGACGCGACGACGCCGAGGGTGCCCTTGGCGAGCACGTTGAACGCCCCGTACAGCCCGTCGACGGACAGGCTCAGGCCGAGCCAGTCGACGCGCTCGCCGGTGCCCGCGAACGGCAGCGCGAACGCCAGCAGCACGAACGGCGCCTCGATCCACACCCGGCGGCCCAGCCAGCCGGCCGGCACCCGGGCCGCCACGGCCGGGACGACCAGCAGCAGCGCGTACAGCCCGAACGCCCACAGCACGTGCCGGGGGGTCGCCACGACGGCCACCGTGAACAGCACCGTGGCGGCGACCTTCACCTCGGGCGCCAGCCGGTGCACGGGGCTGTCGGCGTCCAGGTGCAGCACGTGGTGCCCGGCGCCCACCTACTGCGCCGGGGCGCGGCGGCGCCGGGTGGCCCAGAACAGCCCGCCCGCGAGGGCGAACGTGACGAGCACGCCCACGACGCCGGACACGGCGGTGGCGGCGAAGTCACCGCCGGCGCCGGTGAACGTGTAGTCGGCGAACGGGCCGCCGACCTCGTGCTCCTTCGCGCCCTGCGCCATGCAGGTGCCGCCGGTGATCTCGCCGGCGGCGTCGACGGTGCAGCCGCGGGTGGACGCCGAGTCGAGGCCGTCGGGCGCGCCGGAGGCGAAGCTGCTCACCACGCCGGCGAGCAGCAGCGCCACGACCAGCCCGGCGATGACGAAACCGGTCGTCCTCCTCACGCGGCACTCTCCACCAGGTCGGGCTTGCGCAGGCCGCGCAGGGCGTACACGAGGTCGGGGCGGGTCTTGGCGACGGTCACGACCGTGACGGCGGTGATGACGCCCTCGCCGATGCCGATGAGCGCGTGGGTGCCGGTCATCACGGCGGCGATGGAGCCGAGGCCGCCGGCGGTGAGTTCGGTGGCGCCGCCCAGCGCGTACTGCAGGACGAAGCCCAGCGCGGCCGCGACCACCGCGACGACGCCGGCGACGACCGCGGTCGCGGCCAGCCCGGCGGGGGTGCGCGGCAGCACCCGCAGCAGGACCACGATCAGCAGGTACGCCACGGCGGTGTTGAGCAGCGCCATGTTGGTGATGTTGGCGCCGAGGGCGGTGACGCCCCCGTCGGCGAACATCAGGGCCTGCACGACCAGCACGATCGACACGCACAGCGCGCCGACCCACGGCCCGACGAGCAGGGCGGCGAGGGTGCCGCCGAGCAGGTGGCCGCTGACGCCCGGCAGGACCGGGAAGTTGAGCATCTGGACGGCGAAGATGAACGCGGCGACCAGCCCGGCCATGGGGGCCAGCCGGTCGTCGAGGTCGCGGCGGCCGCGCTGGACGCAGAGCGTCAGCCCGACGGCGGCCACGACGGCGGTCGCGGCGGCCACGGGACCGCCGAGCACGCCGTTGCTGATGTGCAGCGCGAGCTGCTCCATGCCGGTGCCTCCCCCAGCCGGCGACGAGGGCGGTCACCGACACCGCGAGCCTATGGTTGTTGCGAATCCCTTGCAACAGTGGGGCGGACTAGTCTCACTAGTCATGACGCGTCTCACCGCCGGGGACCCGGCGCCCGACTTCACCCTCCCCACCGACACCGGCGACAGCCTGTCGCTGAAGGACCTGCGCGGCCGGCGGGTCATCCTCTACGCCTACCCCGCCGCCATGACGCCCGGCTGCACCAAGCAGGCCTGCGACTTCCGCGACTCCCTCGCCTCGCTGCAGGCCGCCGGGTACGAGGTCGTCGGCATCTCCCCCGACGCCCCCGCCAAGCTCGCGAAGTTCCGCGAGCACGACGCCATCACATTCCCGCTGGTCAGCGACGCCGACCGGGCCGTGCTGACCGCGTACGGCGCCTACGGCGAGAAGCAGATGTACGGCAAGACCGTCACCGGCGTCATCCGGTCGACCTTCGTCATCGACCCCGACGGCGCCGTCGAGCACGCCTTCTACAACGTCAAGGCCACCGGGCACGTCGCCAAGCTGCGCAAGGACCTCGGCCTCGAAAACTGAAGATCCGCCGCCGCGCTGCCGAACAGGCGGGTGTCCGCCCCGCCGTCACCGGAGAGCCCGATGCCGACACCCGCCCGGCAGCGCCGCGCGCTGAACCCCGTAGCCGCCTTCCGGCACCTGCGGGTCGCGCAGAAGCTCGTGGTCAGCTTCGGCATCGTGTGCCTGCTGCTCGTCGGCGTCGGCGTGACCGGGCTCGTGCAGCTCAACGCCGCCCGCGACCGCCTCGAGACCATGTACGCCGACAGCACCCAGGCCATCGGCTGGCTCGGCGAGGTCCGCGGCGACCTGCAGGAGGCCCGCGCGCTGGCCGCGAAGCTGATCCTGCGCAACGAGGGCGAGACCGTCGCCGACGTGCGCCGCCAGATCGCCGCGATCGACGCCCACCTCGACGCCCGCTGGGCCGACTACACCGCCACCGACATGACCGGCCGCGAGGCCGACCGGGACGCCTTCGCGTCCACCCTGCGCCAGTACCGCTACGTGCGCGACGAGCGCCTCGTCGCCGCCGGCGAGACCAACGACGTCGCCGTCTACCTGCGCGCCCAGGCCGGCACGATCGACCCGCTGTCCGCCCGGATGACCACCTCGCTGGCCAACCTCAGCAAGATCGAGGACGACGTCGCCCGCGCCGCCATGGCCGAGGCCCGCGACGCCGCCGGCCGCGCCCAGGCCATCATCATCGCGCTCATCGCCGGCGCCGTGCTCGTCTCCGTCGCCCTGGTGCTGCTCGTCGGCCGCGCCATCGCCCGCCCGCTCGGCCAGACCGTCACCGTGCTGGAAGGCCTCGCCGAGGGCCGGCTCGACCAGCGCCTCGCCGTCGGCGGCCGCGACGAGGTCGGCCGCATGTCGCAGGCCCTCAACACCGCCCTGGACCGCCTCACGGCCGCGCTGCGCGGCGTCGGCACCAACGTCGACACCCTGGGCGACTCGTCGACCCAGCTCACCCAGGTCGCGGGCCGCATGGAGGGCTCCGCCGCCCGCTCCGCCGACCAGGCCCGCGCCGTCGCCGCCGCCTCCGCCGAGATCAGCCGCGACATCACCACCGTCTCGGCGGGCGCCGAGGAGATCGGCAGCTCCATCGCCGAGATCGCCCGCAGCGCCACCGACGCCGCCGGCGTCGCCGGCCGGGCCGTCACCATCTCCGGCGAGGCCGCCGACATCCTCCGCAAGCTCGACGAGTCGTCCGCCGAGATCGTCTCCGTCGTCAAGATCATCACGTCGATCGCGGAACAGACCAACCTGCTCGCCCTCAACGCCACCATCGAGGCCGCCCGCGCCGGCGACGCCGGCCGCGGCTTCGCCGTGGTCGCCGGCGAGGTCAAGGAACTCGCCCAGGAGACGGCCCGCGCCACCGAGGACATCAGCGCCCGCGTCGCCGCCATCCAGACCGACTCCGCCGCCGCCGTCGCCGCCATCGACGGCATCGGCACCGTGATCGACCAGATCAATGCCACCCAGTCCGCCATCGCCGCCGCCGTCGAGGAGCAGACCGCCACCACCAACGAGATGGGCCGCACCGTCTCCTCCGTCGCCGTCAGCACCTCGGGCATCGCCGCCAACGTGGCAGGCGTCGCCGAGGCCGCCGACGACACGACGGCCGCCGCGGGCGACACGGCCGCGGCGGCGGACGAGCTGACCCGGGTCGCCCAGGCCCTGCGCGACAACCTGGCGATGTTCCGCTACTGAGCTCCATGCAGGACGGTCACATCGCCGGGCGCCGCCCCTCGGCCGGCTGCCGGGCCGCGCCAGGTCCACGGGTTCGCCGCCGGGCCGAGGTGGTGGGCGGCGCCGGGGTCGCGATGGGCCGCGACGCGGGAGCCGGGCGGGCCGCGCACGGTACAGTGTCGGGCATCCTGAGCGCGGCGGGCCTCGGCACGAGAGCCGCCCGCCGGGCCGCGGCCGAGGCCGCCGCACCCCGCGCGGCGATTCGGACAGATCAGGCGGAAGTGGCGTAATTGGCAGCCGCGCTGGGTTTAGGTCCCAGTGCCCGAGAGGGCGTAGGGGTTCGAGTCCCCTCTTCCGCACCAGCCACACCGTGACGGTCGTCGCTGCTTCGGGCGGGGGTCCGGCGGCAGGATGGCCGGATGGACTACGTGCTCGATCCCCCGCTGACCGCCGAGCTGCGGGCCGACGTGCTCGATCTGTGGGTGCGGGTGGTCAACGCGGGCGGGGCCGTCGGGTTCGTGCCGCCCGTGACCGCCGGCGACGTGCGCGGCACGGCGGAGGAGATCCTCGCGTCGGTGGCGGCGGGGACGGACCGGTTGCTGGCCGGGTTCGACGAGGGCGGGCGGCTCGTGGCGCTGCTGTTCCTCGCCGACAATCATCACGCGCTGAAGACGCACTGGCGCACCGTGAAGCGGGTCATGGTGGATCCGGCGGCGCAGGGGCGGCGGCTCGGGCGGGGGCTGATGCTGCACGCCGAGCGGGTGGCGCGGGCGGAGGGCTGGGCCGGGCTGCACGTGACGGTGCGGGGTGGCACCGGGATCGACCGGTTCTACGCGGGGCTGGGCTACAAGGAGGTCGGGCGGCTGCCCGGGGCGCTGCGGGTGGCCCCGGGCGACGACCGCGACGAGATCATGATGTGGCTGCCGCTAGCAGCGTGAGACGTCGCCGGCGAGGGTGAGCGGCGCGGGGGCCGGGGCGGACGACGACGCCACGGTGGCCGACTCGACGGGCGGCGTGATGAGCGCCGCCGTGGAGGCGGACACCGACGGCGACGGCTTCGCGGTGGCGCGCGCCGACGCCGCCGCCGACGAGGGCGCGGCGGCGACCGGGCCGGCCGCGGCGCCGCCGAAGCGGGCGGAGAGCCTCTGGGTGGTGTCGGGGGCGAGGCGGACGCCGGTGGCGGTGGCCTTGCGGCCGTACACGTCGGTCATGCGCACCTGGAACGGGCCGGAGCCGGCGCCGCCGTCGACGACCCACACGTTGTGCTTCTGGCGGGCGGCGGTGACCCAGGTGCCGCTGCCGCCGGTGCGGACGGCGACGGTGCGCAGCGGGTTGCCGTGGTTGTCGACGTTGAACGCCATCCAGTAGCGCGTCGAGCCGCCCTCGAAGCGGATGCTGAGCGGGCCGGGGACGGGCGGGTTGACGACGGCCCTGTACGTGACGGGGATGATGCCGGTGACGTGGTCGGCGATCTTGCCGAAGGCGGTGCGGCTCAGGTCGATGTGGCCGGGCGTGCACGGCGGGCAGCTGTCGACGACCTTGACGCGGACCTTGCCCTTGGGGCCGGTGACGTCGAGGTAGCTGCCGCAGGCGGCGGCGTTGCCGTACTGGTCGGCGCCGAGGGCGACGAACAGGTCGTTGGCGGGCACGGACGGGAACGAGCAGTTGCCGGTGCCGCCGCCCATGTCGTAGAAGGTGGCCTTGCCCTTGTGGACGCCGCCGCCGGTGGGCGGGGCGGCGCAGGCGGGTTCGGCGCCGGTCTGCAGGAGCAGGGCGATGCCGACGATGCCGGCGAGGACGGCGATGCCGCCGGCGGCGAGCCAGCGCTTGGGGAGGGCGGTCACGCGGCGGAATCCTTCCGTGCCCGTGCCGCCGGCGGCAATTCCGCTAAGGGACGCTTAAGACGGGGTCACCCACGTGGATGATGCCGGGGCCGTCGGGGATGACGTTGACGCCGAACAGCAAGCCCATCGGGGACTTGCGGTACTTCCCGAGCACGTGCAACGGCTGCCGGCCGCGTTCGCCGGTCTCCTGGTCGGTGGTGGTGACCAGGCAGCGGTCGCAGGGTTTGGCGACGCGCAGGGTGACGTCGCCGACGCGCAGCCGGCCGCCGAGCCAGTCGTCCTCGGCCCAGGGGGTGGCGCCGGAGACGACGATGTTGGGGCGGAACCGGTTCATGGGGACGGGCTCGTCGCCGCCCTCGACGAGCCAGCCGTTGACGGCGTCGAGCGAAGCCATGGTGGTGACGAGGATCGGGTAGCCGTCGGCGAAGCTGACCCGGTCGTCGTCGGAGCCGAAGTCGGGGTTGACGGGGCGGGCGGTGGCGGGGTCGGCGAGCCAGGCCAGCCGCACGGGGGCGTCGAGGAGGGCGCCGAACCAGGCGTGCGCCTCGGCGGGGGCGAGCCGCGCGGGCACGAGCGGCTTGCCGCTGAAGACGCGGACCTGCGTCTTGTCGCCGTCGTGCGGCGGGGCGACGGGCAGGTCGGGCAGGCCGGCGGCGCGCAGGGTCAGGCCGCCGTCCGGCGCCGGTGCGGGCCGCAGGGTGACGAGCCGCGGGTCGCGGCGCTGGGTCATGCCGACGCCGTCGGCGTCGACGACCATCCAGCGCCGGTCGCCGGCTAGCCCCCACGGCTCGACCCGCGCCTCGTCGTGGTCGAGCCGGTGGCACCCCTTGACCGGGTACGTGTGCAGCGACGTGACCCTCACCAGGCGGCTCCGATGCCGTCGCCGGGGAACCAGTGGGCCTTGGGTGTCTCCCGGTAGGCGAGGAAGCGCCGGCCGGTCTTCTCCGCGTACTTGGGCAGCACGTTGGTCTTGGTGGCGTTGTCGCTGAGCAGCAGGGCGCCGGGGGCGAGCTTGGGTTCGACGGCGGTGAACTCGTTGCGCTCGTGCTCGACGGAGTGGTCGCTGTCGTGCAGGAACATGTCGACGGGTCTGTCGAGGGCGCCGATGGCGGCGATGGAGTCACCGATGACGAGGTCGATGACGCTCGCGTACGGCTCGACCTTGGCGAGGTAGCCGGCCTCGGGGTTGATGTCGAGGCTGGTGACGCGGCCGGGGGCGCCGTCGGCGGCGTTGCGCAGCAGGGCGGCGGCGAGCACGCAGCTGCCGAGTCCCTTGTCGACGCCGGTCTCGACGATGTGGGCGGGGCGGCGGGCGCGGACGATGGCGTACCAGCCGATCCGGCGGCCGTAGCGGACGCGCTGGTCGGCGAGGCCGCGGCGGGCGGCCCCGGCGATGCCGGCCTCGAGGTGCCGGCGCAGCTGGTCGTCCTTCTCGATCTCGGCGAGGTGCTGCCGGACCTGTTTGACGCCGGTGTCGCAGACGGCGGCGACGTACCAGGCGAGGTGTTCGCGGCTGAGCGCGGTCAGGTCGTAGGTGTAGTTGTGATGCTCCCGGGAGGTGAACAGCCACTTGGCGGAGACCCGCAGGACGCGGGCGTCGTGGCGGGCGACGTTGGCGAGCCGCTTGGGGAACGCGGCGACGGGGGCGAGGGGCGTCCGGGCGATGGCACGCCGGATGTTCGTCGCGGACATCGGAAGGTTTTATCACGATGAGCTGAAGACCTGGTGCCCTGAATGTTTTCATGCATAAGCTCGCTCGGTGAATGGAAACGGTTCCGTGGCGGATCGGGTGCTCGGCCTGTTCGAGGGCGCCCGGCTGACGCCCACCCAGCGCCGCATCGCGCACGCGCTCGTGCAGCACGCGGCCGCCACGCCGTTCCTGTCCGCGGCCGAGGTCGCGGAGCTGGCGGGGGTGAGCCAACCGTCGGTCACCCGGTTCGCGGTGGCGCTCGGCCACCCCGGCTACCCGGCCCTGCGGCGCGAGCTGCGAGAGGCCGTCGGCGCCGGGCCCGCCGACGGCCCGGCCGAGAGCGGCGACAGCCCCGCCCAGCGGGCCCTGCGCGCCGAGGGCGACACCCTGTACCGGCTGGCCGACCAGCTCGGCGACGACAGCACCATCGCCGCCGCCGCCCGGCTGCTCGCGGCCAGCCGCCCGCTGCCCGTGCTGGGCCTGCGCGCGGCCGGGCCCGTCGCGACGTACTTCGGCTACTTCGCCGCCAAGATCCACCCGGACGTCCGCCTGCTCGACGAGGGCGGCAGCCGGCTCACCGATCGGCTCGATCAGGCCCGCGCCGCCGGGGCCGGTGCGATGCTGGCCGTGGTGCTGCCCCGCTACCCGCGCGAGGCCCTCGACGCGATCCGCGAGGCGTCGGCGGCCGGGCTGACGGTGGTGGCGCTGACCGACTCGCCGGTGAGCCCCGCCGCGGACCTCGCCGACGTGGCGCTGCCCGCGCCCGTGGGCACCCGCCTCGTCTTCGACCTGCACACCGGGCCGATGGCGGTCGCGATGCTGCTCCTGCAGGCCATGTGCGACGCGGCGCCGGAGGACGTGCAGCGCCGCCTGGAGGAGTTCGAGCACGTCGCGTCCCGCCGCCAGATCTTCGCCCCCTAGGAGGGTTTCGTCATGATCACCGCTCCTCGCGGAAACACGCACACCGCCCTCGGCTGGCCGCAGGAGGCCGCCAAGCGGATGCTCATGAACAACCTCGACCCCGACGTCGCCGAGCGCCCCGACGACCTCGTCGTCTACGGCGGCACCGGCAAGGCGGCCCGGGACTGGCCGTCGTTCCACGCCCTCGTGCGCACCCTCGACACCCTGCGCGACGACGAGACGATGCTCGTGCAGTCCGGCCGCCCGGTCGGGGTGTTCCGCACCCACGAGTGGGCGCCCCGGGTGCTGCTGGCCAACTCCAACCTCGTCGGCGACTGGGCCACCTGGCCGGAGTTCCGCCGCCTCGAACAGCTCGGCCTCACCATGTACGGGCAGATGACCGCCGGCTCGTGGATCTACATCGGCACCCAGGGCATCCTGCAGGGCACCTACGAGACGTTCGCGGCCGTGGCCGAGCGGCGCTTCGGCGGCACCCTCGCGGGCACGCTGACGCTCACCGGCGGCTGCGGCGGCATGGGCGGCGCGCAGCCCCTCGCCGTCACCATGAACGGCGGCGCGTGCATCGTCGTCGACGTCGACGCCGCCCGGCTGCGCCGCCGCGTCGCCACCCGCTACCTCGACGTGGTCGCCGACGGCCTGGACGACGCGGTGCTGCAGGCGCTGGCCGCCAAGCGGGAGCGCCGGGCGCTCAGCGTCGGCGTGGCCGGCAACGCCGCCGAGGTGTTTCCCGAGCTGCTGCGCCGGGGCGTCGACATCGACGTGGTCACCGACCAGACCAGCGCGCACGACCCGCTGTCGTACGTGCCGGTGGGTGTGGACGTGGCCGACGCCGCCGAGTACGCCGCCGCCAAGCCGGAGGAGTTCACCCAGCGGGCCCGCGCGAGCATGGCCGCCCACGTCGAGGCCATGGTCGGGTTCCTGGACCACGGCGCCGAGGTGTTCGACTACGGCAACTCCATCCGCGGCGAGGCCCAGCTCGGCGGCTACGACCGGGCGTTCGCGTTCCCCGGCTTCGTGCCCGCGTACATCCGGCCGCTGTTCTGCGAGGGCAAGGGCCCGTTCCGGTGGGCGGCGCTGTCCGGCGACCCGGCCGACATCCACGCCACCGACCGCGCGATCCTCGACCTGTTCGGAGACAACGAGCCGCTGGCCCGGTGGATCCGGATGGCGCAGGACCGGGTGGCGTTCCAGGGCCTGCCCGCGCGCATCTGCTGGCTCGGCTACGGCGAGCGCGACGTCGCGGGCGTGCGGTTCAACGAGATGGTGGCGCGCGGCGAGCTGAGCGCGCCCGTGGTCATCGGCCGCGACCACCTCGACTGCGGGTCGGTGGCGTCGCCGTACCGGGAGACCGAGGCGATGGCCGACGGCTCGGACGCCATCGCGGACTGGCCCCTGCTCAACGCCCTGGTGAACACGGCCAGCGGCGCGTCCTGGGTGTCGATCCACCACGGCGGCGGCGTCGGCATCGGCCGCTCGCTGCACGCGGGCCAGGTGTGCGTGGCCGACGGCACCGCCCTGGCCGGGCAGAAGATCGAGCGGGTGCTCACCAACGACCCGGGCATGGGCGTGATCCGGCACGTCGACGCCGGCTACGACCAGGCGGTCGCGGTCGCCACCACGCACGGCGTGCGCGTGCCCATGCGGGAGGCGTGATGTTCGCGGACCTGTGGGCCGAGCTGGCCCCGATCGGCCGGGCGGACTCCGGCGGCTACCTGCGCTTCGCGCTGACCGAGCCGGAGACGGCGCTGCGCGACTGGTTCCGCCGGCAGGCCGCCGCCCGGGACATGCCGGTGCGCGAGGACGGCAACGGCAACCTGTTCGCGTGGTGGGGCGACCCGGCCGCGGGCGGCGCCGTGCTGACCGGCTCGCACTTCGACTCGGTGCCGCACGGCGGCGCGTACGACGGGCCGCTCGGCATCGTCAGCGGCTTCCTGGCGATCGACGCCCTCCGCGGGCGCGGCGTCACCCCGGACCGCCCGGTCGGGGTGGCCGCGTTCGTGGAGGAGGAGGGCGGCCGGTTCGGCGTGCCGTGCCTGGGCTCGCGGCTGCTCACCGGCGCGATCGACCCGGCCGCGGCGGCCGCGCTGACCGACGCGGACGGCGTCACCTTCGGCGCGGCGCTGGGCGCGCCGCCGGCCGGGCGCCGCGACGACCTGCTCGGCGCCCTCGGCGCGTACGTCGAGCTGCACGTCGAGCAGGGCCGCAACCTCGTCGACCGGGACGCGGCGGTGGGCGTCGGCGCGGCGATCTGGCCGCACGGCCGGTGGCGGTTCACGTTCACCGGCGAGGGCGACCACGCCGGCACCACCCGCATGACCGACCGGCGCGACCCGATGCTCACCTACGCGTTCGCGGTGCTGGCGGCGAACAAGGAGGCCCGGCTGCGCGGCGCCCACGCCACCGTCGGGCGGGTGCGGGCGCACCCCAACGCCACCAACGCCATCCCGTCGACCGTCACCGGCTGGCTGGACGCCCGCGCCGCCGACACCGGCACCCTGGACGAGCTGCTGGACGCCCTGGTCAAGAAGGTCACCGAGCGGGCCGGCCGGGACGGCACCGCCGTCTCCGTCACCCCCGAGTCGGTCACCGGAGTCGTCGACTTCGACCCCGCGCTGGCGGCCCGGCTGGCGCGCGTCGTCGGCGACGGCACCCCGGTCCTGCCGACCGGCGCCGGGCACGATGCGGGCGTGCTGTCGGCGCACGTGCCCACGGCCATGCTGTTCGTCCGCAACCCGACCGGCGTCTCGCACTCCCCCGCCGAGCACGCCACCGACGCCGACTGCGAGCGCGGCGTCGCCGCCCTGGCCGCCGCCCTGGAGGACCTGTCGTGCGGCTGATCCACGCCGAGCACGCCTGGCTGGGCGGCCCGGAACCGGCGGCCGACGTGCTCATCGAGATCGGCGACGACGGGCGGTTCGGCGCGGTCACCCCCGGCGTCCCGGCGCGCGGCGAGCACCGGCCCGGCCTGACGCTGCCCGGGCTGGCCAACGCGCATTCGCACGCGTTCCACCGGGCGCTGCGCGGGCGCACCCACACCGACCGGGGCACGTTCTGGACCTGGCGCGAGCGCATGTACGAGGTGGCGTCCACTTTGGACCCGGACTCGTACCTGCGGCTGGCCCGGGCGGCGTACGCCGAGATGGCCCTGGCCGGCATCACCTGCGTCGGCGAGTTCCACTACCTGCACCACGGGCCGGGCGGCGTGCCGTACGCCGACCCGAACGCGATGGGCCACGCCCTGATCGAGGCGGCCCGGCAGGCGGGCGTCCGCATCACCCTGCTCGACACGCTCTACCTGACGTCCGGTGTGGACGGTGCGCCGCTGGACGGCGTGCAGCGCCGGTTCGGCGACGGCGACCTCGACGGCTGGTCCGCCCGCGTCGAGCAGCTGAAGCCCGCCCCGCACGCCCGGATCGGGGCGGCGCTGCACTCGGTGCGGGCCGTGCCGCGCGCGGCGATCCGCCCGTTCGCCGAGCGGGCGCCGCTGGCCCACGTCCACCTGTCGGAGCAGCCCGCCGAGAACGAGCAGTGCCGCGCCGCGTACGGCCGCACCCCCGCCCAGCTCCTGCACGACGGCGGGCTGCTGCGCCGCGGCACCACCGCCGTGCACGCCACCCACCTCACCGAGGGTGACGTGCAGCTGCTCGGCGGCACCCACACCGGCGTCTGCGTGTGCCCCACCACCGAACGGGACCTGGCCGACGGCATCGGGCCCGCCCGCACCCTGGCCCGGGCCGGCAGCGCGCTCAGTCTCGGCAGCGACAGCCACGCCGTGATCGACCCGTTCGAGGAGCTGCGCGGCCTGGAGCTGCACGAGCGCCTCGCCTCCCGGCAGCGCGGCCGGTTCGCCGCGCACGAGCTGCTGGCCGCCGCGGCCAACCACGCCGCGATCGGCTGGGACGACGCCGGGCGCATCACCCCCGGCGCCCGCGCCGACCTGGTGACGGTCGCGCTGGACAGCGTGCGCACCGCGGGCTGCGCGCCCGCCGGGGCGCTCTACGCCGCCACCGCCGCCGACGTCACCCACGTCACCGCCGACGGCCGCGACGTGGTCACCGGCGGCCGCCACCGCACCGTCGACGTGGCCGCCGAGCTGCGGGAGGCGATCGCATGAGCGTCCTGGTCACCAACATCGGCGAGCTGTTCACCGGCGACGAGGTCCGGGCCGGGGCCGCGGTCGTCACCGAGGGCGACCGGATCGCGTGGGTCGGCGACGCCGCCGCCGCGCCCGACGCGGACGAGCGGATCGACGCGGGCGGCCGGGTCGTGCTGCCCGGCTTCGTGGACAGCCACACCCACCTGATGTTCGCCGGCGACCGCTCCGCCGAGTTCGCCGCCCGGATGGCCGGCGAGCCGTACACCGGCGGCGGCATCCGCACCACCGTCGCCGCGACCCGCGCCGCGAGCAACGCCGAGCTGCGCGCGTCCGCCGGGCGCCTGGCCCGCGAGGCGCTGCGGCAGGGCACCACCACGATCGAGACCAAGAGCGGGTACGGGCTCAGCGTCGACGAGGAACAGCGGTGCCTGAGGCTCGCCCAGGAGATCACCGCGGAGACGACGTTCCTCGGCGCGCACGTCGTGCCCGCCGAGTGGGCGCACGACCCCGACGGCTACGTCGACCTGGTGCGCGGCGACATGCTGGCGGCCGCCGCCCCGCACGCCCGCTGGATCGACGTGTTCTGCGACCGGGGCGCCTTCGACGCCGACCAGGCCCGCGCGATCCTGCTCGCCGGCCGGGCCGCCGGGCTCGGCCTGCGGCTGCACGCCAACCAGCTCCAGCACGGCCCCGCGGTGCGGCTCGCCGTCGAGCTGGGCGCCGCCAGCGCTGACCACTGCACCCACCTGGACGACGCCGACGTCGACGCGCTCGCCGGCTCCGACACCGTCGCGACCCTGCTGCCGGGCGCGGAGTTCTCGACCCGGTCGCCGTACCCGGACGCGCGGCGGATGCTCGACGCCGGGGTGACCGTCGCGCTCGCCACCGACTGCAACCCCGGCTCGTCGTACACCAGTTCCATGCCCTTCTGCATCGCGCTGGCCGTCCGCGAGATGGGGATGACCCCCGCGGAGGCCGTGCGCGCCGCCACCCTGGGCGGCGCGCGGGCGCTGCGCCGCACCGACGTCGGCGTGGTGGCCCCCGGCGCCCGCGCCGACCTGGTCGTCCTCGACGCCCCGTCCCACCTGCACCTGGCCTACCGGCCGGGCGTACCGCTGATCCACCGGGTCCTGCACAACGGAGTGCTCCAATGACTGTCACCGTCGCGCCCACGGGGGTGTCCCCCGCCGACGTCGTCGCCGTCGCCCGGCACGACGCCCCGGTCACCGTCGGCGAGGCGGCCGTGGCCGCCATGGCCCGCAGCCGGTCCATCGTGGACGACATCGAGTCGTCCGGCCGCCCCGTCTACGGCGTCTCCACCGGCTTCGGCGCCCTCGCCGGCACGTCCATCCCGCCCGGCCGGCGCGCCGAGCTGCAGCACGCGCTGATCCGCTCGCACGCCGCCGGCGTCGGCGCGCCCATGCCGCGCGAGGTGGTGCGGGCGATGATGCTGCTGCGGGTGCGCTCGCTCGCGCTCGGCCACTCCGGGGTGCGGCCGGTGCTCGCGCAGGGCCTCGTCGACCTGCTCAACCACGGCATCACCCCGTGGGTGCCCGAGCACGGGTCGCTGGGCGCGTCCGGCGACCTGGCGCCGCTGGCGCACTGCGCGCTCACCCTGCTCGGCGAGGGCTGGGTGGTCGGCAAGGACGGCGCCCGGCACTCCGCCGCCGAGGCGCTGCACGCTGCCGGGCTGCGCCCGCTGGACCTGGCCGCGAAGGAGGGCCTGGCGCTCATCAACGGCACCGACGGCATGCTCGGCATGCTGCTGCTCGCCATCGCCGACGCCGGGCACCTGTTCGCCATGGCCGACCTGACGGCCGCGCTCGCCATCGAGGCGATGCTCGGCTCCGAACGGCCGTTCCTGCCGGAGCTGCACGCCATCCGCCCGCACCCCGGCCAGTCCGCGTCGGCGGCGAACATCCACCGGCTGCTGCAGGACTCGCGCATCATGGACTCGCACCGCGACGACCTCGCCCACGCCGTGCAGGACGCGTACTCGATGCGGTGCGCCCCGCAGGTCGCCGGCGCCGCCCGCGACACCCTCGGCTTCGTCACCACCGTGGCGCAGCGCGAACTGGGCTCCGTCGTGGACAACCCCGTCGTGCTGCCCGACGGCCGGGTCGAGTCCACCGGCAACTTCCACGGCGCCCCGCTCGGCTTCGCCGCCGACTTCCTCGCCATCGCCGCCGCCGAGGTCGGCGCGATCTCCGAACGCCGCGTCGACCGGCTGCTCGACGTCACCCGCTCCCGCCAGCTGCCGCCGTTCCTCACCCCCGACGCCGGCGTGAACTCGGGCCTGATGATCGCCCAGTACACGGCCGCCGGCATCGTCGCCGAGAACCGGCGGCTCGCCGCGCCCGCCAGCGTCGACTCGCTGCCCACCAGCGGCATGCAGGAAGACCACGTGTCGATGGGCTGGTCGGCGACGAAGAAGCTGCGCACCGTCCTGGACAACCTCACCAGCCTGCTCGCCGTCGAGCTGCTGGCGGGCGTCCGCGGCCTCCAGCTGCGCGCCCCGCTCACCCCGTCGCCGGCGGGCCGGGCCGCGACCGCGCTGGTCGCCCCGATCGCGGGCGAGCCCGGCCCGGACGTGTTCCTGGCGCCGGTGCTGGAGGGCGCCCGCGACCTGATCGCCGGCCGCCACCTGCGCGCCGCCGTCGAGGAGGCCACCGGCCCGCTCGCCTGACGGCGGGTCAGAGCTTCTGCGCGATCACCTTCGCCAGGTCGCGGAACGCCTTGCCGCGGTGGCTGATCGCGTCCTTCTCGCCGGCGCCCAGCTCGGCGTTCGTGCGGTCCTGGCCCTCGCCGAGGAAGATCGGGTCGTAGCCGAAGCCGCCGGTGCCGCGTCCGGCGCGCAGGATGCGGCCGCGCTGGCGGCCCTCGACCAGGTGCTCCATGCCGCCGGGCAGCACGAGCGCGGCCGCGCAGACGAACGCGCCGCCGCGGTGCTCGTCCGGCACGTCGGAGATCTGGGCCAGCACCAGGTCGAGGTTGGCCTGGTCGCCACCGCCGCCGGACCAGCGGGCGCTGAACACGCCGGGCATGCCGTTGAGGGCGTCCACGGCCAGGCCCGAGTCGTCGGCGACGGTGGGCAGGCCGGTGCGGGCGACGCCGGCGCGGGCCTTGATGAGGGCGTTCTCGCCGAACGACAGGCCGGTCTCGGGGACCTCCGGGTAGTCCGGGAAGTCGCCCAGGCCGACCAGCTCGATACGGCCGGTGCCGAGCGCCGCGTCGAGGATGCGCTGGAGCTCGACCAGCTTCTTGGCGTTGCCCGTGGCCAGCAGCAGGCGACTCATGAGCCCAGCGCCTTCTGCTGGGCGGCGGCCAGCTCGGCGCAGCCGAGGACGCCCAGGTCGAGCAGGGCGTCCATCTGGTCGCGGCGGAACACGCCGGCCTCGCCGGTGCCCTGCACCTCGACGAAGTCGCCGTCGCCGGTGCAGACGATGTTCATGTCGACCTCGGCGGCGACGTCCTCGGCGTAGTTGAGGTCGAGCCGGGCCTCGCCGTCGACGATGCCGACGCTGACCGCCTGGATCGAGCGGTGCATGACCTTCTCCACCTTGCCGGCGAGCGACTTGCGCCCGGCCAGCCAGGTGACGGCGTCGTGCAGGGCGACGTACGCGCCGGTGATGGCGGCCGTGCGGGTGCCGCCGTCGGCCTGCAGGACGTCGCAGTCGAGCACGATGCTGTTCTCGCCGAGCGCCTTGAGGTCGATGCAGGCGCGCAGGCTGCGGCCGATCAGGCGGGAGATCTCCTGGGTGCGGCCGCCGACCTTGCCCTTGACGCTCTCCCGGTCGCCGCGGGTGTTCGTGGCGCGCGGCAGCATCGCGTACTCGGCGGTGACCCAGCCCAGGCCGGAGCCCTTGCGCCAGCGCGGCACGCCCTCGGTGACGCTGGCCGTGCACAGCACGCGGGTGTCGCCGAACTCCACGAGGACCGAGCCCTCCGGGTGGATGCTCCACCGGCGGGTGAGGGTCACGGGCCGTAGTTGGTCGGGCGTACGCCCGTCAGGTCGCGCCATGCGGTGAGCCTATGACGCCGGGACGCGTCAGGTGCGGGCGGGCTGCGGGCGGCGCGGCAGGATCGCCCACGCCTTCGACGGGATGCCGGCCCAGCCGGGGACGGCGTTGCGCAGCAGCGTCTCCACGGCGTGCGGGTCGGGCATCGCGTCGTGGGCGTGCAGGAAGCCGTCGACGGCGGCGGGCCAGCCGAACAGCTCGGCGCGCGCCCGGGCGGCGGCGCCGCGCTGCTCGCGCGGGCGGGCCAGCACCTCGGCCACCGCGGCGGCGAACGCGGCCGGGTTGCCGTGCGCGGCCAGGCCGGCGTCGCCGACGACCTCGGGCAGTGCGCTGGCCGCGTCGACCACGACCGGGGTGCCGCAGGCCAGCGCCTCCAGGGCGGCCAGGCCGAACGTCTCCACCGGACCGGGCGCGACGGCCACGTCGGCGCTGGCGAGCAGGGCGGCCAGCTCGGCGCGGTCGGTGATGTGGCCGGCGAAGCGCACCGGCAGGCGGGCGGAGCGGTAGGCGAGCGCGGCACGGCGCGGCCCGTCGCCGGCCACGGCGAGCACGGCCGGGGTCTTGCCGGCGCGCAGCGCGGCGAGGGTGTCGACGGCCAGTTCGGGGCGCTTGTCGGCGGTCAGCCGGCTGCACACGACGACGAGGACCTCGTCGGGGCGGGCGTACCGGGCGCGTACGGCCGGGTCGGCGCGGTCCGGGTGGAAGGCGTCCAGGTCGACGCCCAGCGGCACCTCGACGAGGTTCGGCACGCCGAGGCGGCGGAACTCGGCGGCCGCCCACGCCGTGGTGCAGACGATGCGGTCGTACTGCTCGGCGGTGCGCCGGTTGAGGCTGTCGGCGAGGCGGGTGCGGGCGGCGGCGGGCACCCCGCGCACGCCGAGCTGCCCGGCCAGGCTGGCGTGCGAGACCATGATGGACGGCACGCCGCGGCTGCGCGCCCACCAGCCCGTCCAGCGCAGCGTCGAGCGGTCCGACACCTCGATGCGGTCGGGCTGCAGCGAGTCGAGCAGCTTGATGAGACCGCGCCGGTCCGCGAGCACACGGTGACCGCCCGTGCGCGGCAGCAGGGGGCCGGGCACGGTGATGACGCGGCCCTGCGAGGTGGTCTCGTCGGTGTGCCGGGCGCCGGGCACCACCAGCACGGGCTCGTGGCCGGCGGCGGCGTAGCCCTCGCCGAGTTTTCGCAGCGTGGTGCGCAGACCCGCGGAGCGGGTGGTGGCGGCGTTGGCCAGCCGCACGATGCGCAGCCGGCCGGTGCTCGCCTGGGGACGGGGGGTCATCCCGATGGGCTCCTGAACGGTGAGGGGGATGGACGTTCAGAACGGTGTTCTTCGGCGGGGCGTCACAGATCGTAGCGGGATCCGGGGCGGATGACATCCACCGGTCCGGCAAACGCCGCCGTCGCGGCCTCCACTGTGGAGGCCTCACCGGCCCACGCTGGGACGAGATGGGTGAGCAGCAGTCTGCCCACGTTGGCCTTCGTGGCCGCCTCGCCGGCCTCGCCGCCGGTGAGGTGCAGGCCGGGCGGGTTGTCGGCGCCGTCGAGGTAACTTGCCTCACACAGGAACAGGTCCGCGTCCTGCGCCAGGCGCAGCAGCGCCTCGCACGGGGCGGTGTCCGACGAGTACGCGAGCACCCGCCCGGCGTGTTCCACGCGCACGCCGTACGTCTCGATCGGATGGTTGACCCGGTCGGCGGTCACCGTGAACGGTCCGATCGGGAACGTGCCCGGCTGCAGGCTGTAGAAGGTGAACACGTCGTCGACCGGTTCGCCCTCGGCGCTGTAGGCGGCGGCGATCCGGTCGGGGGCGCCGGCCGGTGCGTACACGGGCACCGGCGGCAGCGGCCCGCCCGGCGCGTACCGGCGCACCACCACGTAGGAACACGCGTCCAGCATGTGGTCGCAGTGCAGGTGGGTCAGGAGGATGGCGTCGACGCCGTACAGGTCGCCGTAGCGCTGCAGCGCCGACAGCGAGCCGGGGCCGAAGTCGACGAGCAGGGTGAAGCCCTCGGCCCGGAGCAGGTATGCCGAACAGGCCGACTCGGGACCGGGGAAACTGCCGGCACAGCCGAGGACGGTCAGTTGCATACGGCTACCCCTGGCTAACACTCGGTCGTCGGTGCCTGATCCGCACCCCCGCGGCTCCCCCTGCCGGGCAGTCAAGCACGCTGGGGAGCCTACGCCGTGACCAGCGCGCCGGGTAAAGGTCTGATCAATCTGTCGCTAAATCGACAAGGCTCACCCGTACCCATCGGGCCAGGTCAGCGCGCTGCGCGTCACTGAAGGTCACGGGCGCGCGTTGCACTCGGTGAGGGGCGCCCGAGCGCCCGTCGACGAGCGCTGCGGCGCGGGGGAAGGGGAACCATGACGGCCACGAGCACCATCGAGGCGACCGGCGACGGCGAGCACCAGCCCGGCACGGAGACGGCCCTGCTGGAGCCGCCGGCGCCGCGCGGCACCGCCGACGACCTCGGCCTGGCGTTCGCGTTCGACCACGGCCGCCCCGGCCGCGAGCACGGCGAGCGGGGCGAGCTGTTCCGCTTCCCCGCCGCCGACGACACCGGGCCCGGACCGCGCCGGCTGCTGGCGATGTCGCTCTACACGGCCCTCGTCGGGCTCGTCGCGCTCGCCGTGACGCTGCGCGGCCTGCTCGTCATCGTCGGCGGGGACGCGCCCGGCTGGTACCAGCCCGCGTTCGTGGCCGCCGGGCTCATCGGCGTCGGGTTCGTGGTGGGCGCGTTCCTGTCCATCCACCGCCGCCGGCTGCCGTGGCTGATGCTGGCCGCCGCGGCCGTGCCGCTCGCCGCCAACATCGTCATCACGCTCGGCGCGGCCTGACCCGGTGGCCGGGGGCGGCGGACCGCCCCCGGCGCCCGGTCACGCCCAGAGCTGGCCCTCCAGGGCCTCCTCGGCCTCGGCCAGGGTGCCGCCGTACGCGCCGGTCGACAGGTACTTCCAGCCGCCGTCGCAGACGACGAACGCCACGTCCGCCCGCTCGCCCTTCTTGACCGCCTCGTGCGCCACGGCCAGCGCCGCGTGCAGGATCGCGCCGGTCGAGAAGCCGGCGAAGATGCCCTCCACCTCGACCAGCTGGCGGGTGCGCAGCACGGCGTCGCGGGTGCCCACCGAGAAGCGGCGGTTCAGCACCGAGGCGTCGTACAGCTCCGGCACGTAGCCCTCGTCGATGTTGCGCAGCCCGTACACCAGCTCGCCGTAGCGCGGCTCGGCCGCGACGATCTGGATGCCGTCGACCTTCTCGCGCAGGTAGCGGCCCGTGCCCATGAGCGTGCCCGTGGTGCCCAGGCCCGCCACGAAGTGCGTGATGGTGGGCAGGTCGTGCAGCAGCTCGGGCCCGGTCGTCTCGTAGTGGGCGCGGGCGTTCGCGTCGTTGCCGTACTGGAACAGCATCACCCAGTCCGGATGCTCCGCCGCGATCTCCTTGGCCGTGGCGACGGCCTGGTTGGAGCCGCCCGCCGCCGGCGAGAAGATGATCTCCGCGCCGTACATGCGCAGCAGCTGCACCCGCTCCGAGCTGACGTTCTCGGGCATCACGCAGACCAGGCGGTAGCCGCGCAGCTTCGCGACCATCGCCAGGCTGATGCCGGTGTTGCCGCTCGTCGGCTCCAGGATCGTGTCGCCCGGACGCAGCCGGCCCGACTCCTCGGCCTGGCGCACCATGAACAGCGCCGGGCGGTCCTTGATGCTGCCCGTCGGGTTGCGGTCCTCCAGCTTGGCCCACAGCCGCACCGGCGGCGCCCCCTCGGGCACCGTCGGCGACAGGCGGGGCAGGCCGACCAGCGGCGTGCCCCCGCACGCGTCCAGCAGGCTCTCGTACCGAGCCATCGGGGTTACCGCCCGAACAGCGCCGCCGCGGCCGCGAAGCCGAGCGCGCCACCGGCCACGGCCGGCAGGATCGTGACGGCGTCGCCGTCGCTCAGCTTGGCGTCCAGCGACCCGAGGAAGCGGACGTCCTCGTCGTTGACGTAGATGTTGACGAACCGGTGCAGGCCCCCCTCGGGGGTGACCAGGCGGCCGCGCAGGCCGGAGTACTTGGCGTCCAGGTCGGTCAGGAGGCCGCCCAGCGTGTCGCCGGCGCCCTCGACGACCTTGGCGCCGCCGGTGTAGCTGCGCAGGATGGTCGGAACGCGAACTTCGATGGCCATGGTGATGCTGCTCCTCAAGCGGATGGTCGAGACGAAACGGGGTCGGGGCGGCGTCAGCTGCCCGAACACTCGTAGTCGACCGTCGCGGGGCTCTGCCCGAACATGTACGACTGGACGGGGTCCACCGTCGCACCCACCACCGTGACGGGCTCCTCGGTCACCACGCCGTCCACGATGCGGAACGACCGGAACTCCGCCCGCTCGTCGTCGCGGGTCGAGACCAGCACGTAGTGCGCGCCCGGCTCGCCGGCGAACGAGATGTCGGTGCGCGACGGGTACGCCTCCGTCGCGGTGTGCGAGTGGTAGATGACCACGGGTTCCTCGTCGCGGTCGTCCATCTCGCGCCACACCCGCAGGTGCTCCATCGAGTCGAACTCGTAGAACGTCATCGAGCGCGCGGCGTTGACCATCGGGATGTGCCGGGTCGGCAGGTCGCTGCCCGCGGGACCGGCCACGACGCCGCACGCCTCGTCCGGGTGGTCCCGGCGGGCGTGGGCGACGATCGCCTCGACGATCGCGCTGTCGATGGTCAGCACGGTTGCGAGCTTACCCGAGCGCGGGCCCGGGCCGGGCGTGGCAGTGCTCACCCGGGATAGGCGGCCGTCGTGCGGGTAGAACGGCGGTGAAGGAGGACTGACCATGCAGCAACGCACCATCGGTGACGTCCGGGTCGGCGCGATCGGCCTCGGCGGCATGCCCATGTCCATCGAGGGCCGTCCCGACGAGGACCGCTCCGTCCGCACCATCCACGCGGCGCTCGACGCCGGCGTGACGCTCATCGACACCGCCGACGCCTACCACCTGCACGCGGACGACGTCGGCCACAATGAGACGCTGATCGCCAAGGCGCTCGCCTCGTACGGGGGCGACACCTCGGACGTGCTGGTCGCCACCAAGGGCGGCCACCTGCGCCCCGGCGACGGCTCGTGGACCCTGAACAGCCGCCCCGAGTACCTGAAGCAGGCGTGCGAGGCGTCGCTGAAGCGGCTCGGCGTCGAGGCGATCGGCCTCTACCAGCACCACCGGCCGGACCCCGAGGTCCCGTACGCCGACGCCATCGGCGCCGTCCGCGACCTGCTCGACGCGGGCAAGATCCGGATGGCCGGCATCTCGAACGCGAACCCGGAGCAGATCCGCCAGGCCCACGAGATCCTCGGCGGCCGGCTGGTCAGCGTGCAGAACCAGCTCTCCCCCGCGTTCCGCAGCTCCGAGCCCGAGGTGGCCGCCGCCGACGAGCTCGGCATCGCGTTCCTGCCCTGGTCGCCGCTCGGCGGCATCTCCAGCGCGGGCGAGCTGGGCAGCCGGTTCGCGCCGTTCGCCGAGGTGGCGAAGGAGCACGGGGTGAGCCCGCAGCGGGTCGCGCTGGCCTGGCTGCTGGCGATGTCGCCGCGGATCGTCCCGATCCCGGGCGCCAGCCGGCCCGAGTCGATCCAGGACTCGGCGCAGGCCCCCGAGCTGACGCTCAGCGCCGACGAGCTGGCCAGGCTCAGCGGTGGTCCACGCTGATCATCGCGTTGAGCAGGGACTCCTGCAGGTAGCCCAAGTAGGCGTACACGGACAGCTGGAAGACCCTGGACGACGTCGGGTCGTGGAGCACGGCGTCGTCCAGCTCGTCCGACACGTCCGTGTCGCCGGTCAGCTCCAGGCGGGTGCCCATCGCCAGGCGGGCGTCGTTGATGGCCCGCAGCCAGCACTCCGCCTCCTCGCCGTCGAGCCGGACGTCGCCGGGGCCCTCGTCGGGCAGCTTCGCGAGGATCGCCCCGGCCTGGTCGATCTTGCCCGACTTCAGGTCGCTCTCGGTGTAGAGGCGGAACTCGGCGGCGTCCTCGGGCAGGTCGGGGTAGACGTCGGGGAACAGCCGCTCCACGACCGGGTCGGTGTGATCGAACCCGTCGGTCATCAGCGCCACGATCTCGGACGCCACCTTGCGCAGCACCTTGACCTCGTCGGGCCCGAAGGACGCGACGACCCCTTTGCCGTTCCGGCGGAACATGCTCACTGCTTTTCCACCGTCGCCCAGAGCCCGTAGTGGTGGAGCTTGGCGGCGTCCATCTCCATCTTCTCGCGGGCGCCCGTCGAGACGGTCGCGCGGCCCTTCGTGTGCACGTCGAGCATCAGCTTCTCCGCCTCCTCGTGGCTGTAGCCGAACAGCTTCTGGAAGACCCAGGTCACGTACGACATCAGGTTCACCGGATCGTCCCAGACGACGGTCACCCACGGGCGGTCGTCGAAGGGGGCCTCCTCGACCTGGGGTACCTCGGCCGGAGCGAGCTGGGGCAGAGCCATGCCCACCATCGTGCCACCGTCTCCGCCGTCACCGGGAACCGGAAGCCATTTCGTAGGGTGGTGGTCGTGACCGACTTCGCGCCCGCGCTGCTGACCGACCACTACGAGCTGACGATGGTCAGCGCCGCGCTCAAGGACGGCACGGCCGACCGGCGCTGCGTGTTCGAGATCTTCGCCCGCCGGCTGCCCACCGGCCGCCGGTACGGCGTGGTGGCGGGCACCGGCCGGCTGGCCGAGATGATCCGCGACTTCCGGTTCGGCGCCGAGGAGATCGCCCACCTGCGGCGGGCCCGGGTCGTCGACGACGAGACCGCCGACTGGCTGGCGGCGTATCGGTTCACGGGCGACATCGACGGGTACGCCGAGGGCGAGCTGTTCTTCCCGGGCTCGCCGATCCTGACGGTGAGCGGCTCGTTCGCCGAGTGCGTGGTGCTGGAGACGCTGGCCCTGAGCGTGCTCAACCACGACTGCGCCGTCGCCGCGGCCGCCGCCCGCATGGTCACCGCCGCCCGCGGCCGCGCGATCATCGAGATGGGCTCGCGGCGCACCCACGAGTCCGCCGCGGTCGCCGCCGCCCGCGCGGCGTACCTGGCGGGCTTCGCCTCGACGTCGAACCTGGCGGCGGGCGCCCGCTACGGCATCCCCACCGGCGGCACCGCCGCGCACGCGTTCACGCTGCTGCACGACGACGAGTCGGCGGCGTTCGCCTCCCAGGTGGCCGCGCTGGGCAAGGACACCACCCTGCTGGTCGACACGTACGACATCGCGCAGGGCATCCGCAACGCCATCGCGGTGGCCGGCCCGGAGCTGCGGGCGGTGCGCATCGACTCCGGCGACCTGTCGATCCTGGCCCAGCAGAGCCGCGAGCTGCTCGACTCGCTCGGCGCCACCGAGACCAAGATCATCGTGTCGGGCGACATGGACGAGTACGCCATCGCCACGCTCGCCGCCGAGCCGGTCGACATGTACGGCGCCGGCACCGCGGTCGTCACCGGCTCCGGCGCGCCCACCGCCGGCCTGGTCTACAAGCTGGTCGAGGTCGATGGCCGCCCGGTGGTCAAGCGCTCCGAGAACAAGGCCACCGTCGGCGGCCGCAAGACCGCCATCCGGCGGCACAAGCCCACGGGTACGGCCACCGAGGAGTGCGTCGTCTCCCAGGGCGTGCCGGACCACCGGCCGAACGACCGGCTGCTGCAGCACGCGTACGTGGTCGGCGGCGAGGTCGTGGACCTGCCCACGCTGCAGGAGTCACGCGACCACCTGCGCCAGTGCCTCATCTCGATCCCGTGGGAGGGCCTGAAGCTGTCGGCCGGCGACCCGGCGATCCCGGTGACCGTCATCCCGGCCGCCTAGGATCGTCGGTATGGCGCGCGCTCTGATCATCGTCGACGTGCAGAACGACTTCTGCGAGGGCGGCTCCCTCGCGGTCCTGGGCGGCGCGGACGTCGCCGCCGGGATCTCGCGGGAGCTGGCGGCCGGCTCGTGGGACCACGTCGTCGCGACGAAGGACTACCACATCGACCCGGGCGCCCACTTCGGCGATCCGCCGGACTTCGTGCACTCCTGGCCCCGGCACTGCGAGGTCGGCACCGACGGCGTCGAGTTCTACCCGGCGCTGGTCACCGACCGGGTCGAGGCGGTGTTCCGCAAGGGCGAGCACGCGGCGGCGTACTCGGGCTTCGAGGGCAGCGCCGACGGCGTCGGCCTGGCCGACTGGCTGCGCACCCGCGGCGTCACCGAGGTCGACGTGGTCGGCATCGCCACCGACCACTGCGTGCGGGCCACCGCCCTCGACGCGGCCGCGGCGGGCTTCGCCACCACCGTGCTGCTGGAGCTGACCGCGGGCGTCGCCGCGCCCACCACGCAGTCCGCATTGTCCCAGATGCGCGATGCGGGTGTGACGCTCGTCGGGGAACCGGTCGTCCTGGGCTAAACGGTTTGGGTTTGTCGTACCCGGGTTGGAGGATGACCGGCGGAGGTACGGACCACCATGTCGATCAAGCCTTACCGGGAGACGCTGTCGCTGCCCGGCGTCCGGGCGCTGCTGCTCGTGACGCTGTTCGCGCGCATCCCCGCCACCGCCGCGGGCGTCACGCTGACCCTGCACGTCGTGGAGGACCTCGGCCGCGGCTACGCCGCCGCCGGCCTGGTCGGCGCGGCCGTCACCATCGGCACGGCGGTCGGCTCCCCGCTGCTTGGCCGCCTCACCGACCGCTACGGGCTGCGGCTCGTGCTGGCCGCCACCACCGTCGTCGAGGCGGCCTTCTGGGCCACCGCCCAGGCCATGCCGTACGTGCTGCTGGTGGCGCTGGCGTTCGTCGGCGGCCTGTTCCAGCTCCCGGTCTTCTCGGTGGCCCGCCAGTCCATCGCCGCCCTCGTCCCGGAGGACCGCCGCCGCCCCGCCTACGCGCTGGACGCCATGAGCGTCGAGCTGTCGTTCATGCTCGGCCCCGCCCTCGCGGTGTTCCTGGCCACGGCCGTCTCCGCCCGCGCCGCCATGCTCGCCATCGGCGGCGGCATCGTCCTCGGCGGCATCGCCCTGCTGGTGCTCAACCCGCCGATCCGGGCCTCCCACGAGGAACGCCCCACGGTGAAGATCCCCCGCCGCCAGTGGGTCACCCCGCGGCTGCTCATGATCCTCGCCATCACCATGGCCACCACGGTCATCCTGGGCGGCAGCGACGTCGCCGTCGTCGCCGCCATGCGCGCCGCCGGCGAGGTCCCCATGACCGGCGCCGTCATCGCCGCCTGGTGCGCGTTCAGCCTGCTCGGCGGCTTCGCGTACGGCATGGTCCGCCGCCCCGTCGCCCCCCAGCTGCTCCTGCTGCTGCTGGCCGTGTTCACCATCCCGGTCGGCCTCGGCAACGGCACCTGGTGGCTGCTCGCCCTCAGCCTCATCCCGGCCGGCCTGCTGTGCGCCCCCACCCTGACCGCCACCGCCGACGCCGTCAGCCGCCTCGCCCCGCCGTCGGTCCGCGGTGAGGCCACCGGCCTGCACGGCTCCGCCCTCACCATCGGCATCGCCACCGGCGCCCCGCTGGCGGGCTGGGTCATGGACACCACCGCACCGGCCTGGGGCTTCGCCGCCACCGGCGGCCTGGGCCTGCTCATCGTTCTCATCTGCCTGCCGATCGCCCTGCGCCACCGCCGCGACGACGACACCCCCACCCCGGACCCGCTCACCGCTCCCACCCCCGCTGCCGAGCCGTCCCCGGCCGCCGCGGCCCGCACCTGACGCCACCGTGCACCCCACCGTGGCGGCGGCCCACGCCCTGATCACCGCCATCGCCCCGGCCGACGCGCTCGAGGCCACCCACCGCGCGGACACCCTGCACTGGCTCACCACCACCGACGACGTCTACCGCAGGATCAAACCCGCCACCCCACCCCGCCACCTGGTCTCCTACGTCGTCCCCGTCGCCCCGGCCGACGGCGCCGTCCTGCTCGTCGACCACGTCAACGCGGGCCTGTGGCTCCCCCCGGGCGGCCACGTCGACCCGGGCGAACACCCGGGCGAACACCCGGCCGACACCGCCGAGCGGGAGGCCGCCGAGGAATTCGGCCTGACCGTCACCGCCACCTCGCCGCTGTTCCTCACCGTGACGCGCACCGTCGGCCTGGATTCGGGGCACACGGACGTGAGCCTGTGGTTCCCCGTCCCTGTCCTGCGTTCTCTGCCGATCACGCCGCCTGAGCACGGCGAGTTCCGGTCGGTGCGGTGGTGGTCGCGCGCGGAGCTGGCGGCGGCGGATCCGGCGCTGTTCGACCCACACCTGCACCGCTTCACCGCGAAGCTGGCTGCCGGCGCCTGACCTTGCATGCCGCCCGCCGCTCGGGGGTGGCTGGTCCTTGGCCGGGCGCGCCCGCGTGGCTGCAGGCTCGGCACCACGCCGTCTCGATCCGCAGCCGCGGCCGGGGGCTCACGCATGGCCCGTAGGGCCGCGAGGCCGCGCCTGGAGGCTTTGCTCGGCCTACCGCACCCACTGGGGTTTCCTGGCCTGGAGCATGACGACTGCCGGATTAGGGCCCGCCCAGGCCCCACAGCCGACCATCCCAGGCAGGACAACCAGGCCCACCCCAGGCCCACCCCAGGCCCACCAGGCCCACCAGGCCCACCAGACCCACCAGACCCACCAGACCCACCAGACCCACCAGACCCACCAGACCCACCAGACCCACCAGGGCCCGCCAGGCCCGCTGAAGCCAACCCAGGCCCGCTCACACCCAGGCCTAGCCCACGGCAGGGCCAAACGACCCCCTCGCCCACCATCCGCGGCTCACCCCTCCGGAACGACCTCCGGGCCCAATCCAGCCGCCGCAGGCCACCCCGGGCCCGAACCCAGGCCACCCCAGCCCGACCGCGCCAGAACGCCGAACGCCGGCTCCCCGAGGGGAACCGGCGTCCGAGGTCTTGCTGCGTCGTGAAGGCTACTTCTTGTCGCCGTCGGAGATGTCCTCCTGGTAGGTGGCGCCGCCGTCCGACTCGTGGGTCAGGGGCTTGGCGCCGCCCTCCGGCGGCCCCGCCAGGGACTGTTCGCCGGCTGCGAGCTCCGGGAACTTGGCGTCGAAGGCCGGGCGCTCCGAGCGGATGCGGGGCATGACGTCGAAGTTGCGCAGGGGCGGCGGGGAGGTGGTGGCCCACTCGAGGCTGTTGCCGTGGCCCCACGGGTCGTCGACGGTGACGAGCTGGCCGACCTTGTACGACTTCCACACGTTGTAGATGAACGGCAGCGTGGAGGCGCCGAGGACGAACGAGCCGACCGTGGAGAACATGTTCAGGGCGGTGAAGCCGTCGTCGGCCTGGTAGTCGGCGTACCGGCGGGGGAAGCCCTCGGTGCCGAGCCAGTGCTGGACGAGGAACGTGGCGTGGAAGCCGACGAACGTCAGCCAGAAGTGGATCTTGCCGAGGCGCTCGTCGAGCATGCGGCCGAACATCTTCGGGAACCAGAAGTAGATGCCGGCGAAGACGGCGAACACGATCGTGCCGAAGAGCACGTAGTGGAAGTGCGCGACGACGAAGTACGAGTCGGAGACGTGGAAGTCGATGGGCGGGCTGGCCAGCAGGACGCCGGAGAGGCCGCCGAAGAGGAACGTCACCATGAAGCCGAGCGCCCACAGCATCGGTGTCTCGAAGCTGATCTGGCCGCGCCACATCGTGCCGATCCAGACGAAGAACTTCATGCCGGTCGGGACGGCGATCATGAAGCTGAGGAAGCTGAAGAACGGCAGCAGCACCTGGCCGGTGACGAACATGTGGTGCGCCCACACGCTCATCGACAGGGCGGCGATGAGGATGGTCGCGCCGACGAGGCCCTTGTAGCCGAAGACGGGCTTGCGGCTGAAGACCGGGATGACCTCGGTGATGATGCCGAAGAACGGCAGCGCGATGATGTACACCTCGGGGTGGCCGAAGAACCAGAAGAGGTGCTGCCAGAGGATCGGGCCGCCGGTCTCCACGTCGAAGACGTGGGCGCCGAGGACGCGGTCGGCGGCGAGGGCGAACAGCGCCGCGGCCAGGAACGGGAAGACCATGATCACGAGCAGGCTGGTGATCAGCATGTTCCAGGTCAGGATCGGCATCCGGAACATCGTCATGCCGGGGGCGCGCAGCGTCAGGATCGTGGTGATCAGGTTGACGGCGCCGAGGATGGTGCCCAGACCCGACAGGGCGAGGCCGACGACCCACATGTTGCCGCCGATGCCCGGCGAGTGCAGGGAGTCCGACAGCGGGGTGTACGCGGTCCAGCCGAAGTCGGCGGCGCCGCCCGGGGTGAAGAAGCCCGAGATGGTGATCGTGCCGCCGAACAGGTAGAGCCAGTAGGCGAAGCTGTTGAGCCGCGGGAACGACACGTCCGGCGCGCCGATCTGGATCGGCACCACGTAGTTCGCGAACGCGAAGACGATGGGCGTGGCGAAGAACAGCAGCATGATCGTGCCGTGCATCGTGAAGAGCTGGTTGTACTGCTCCGGCGACAGCAGCTGCATGCCGGGGCGGGCCAGCTCGGCGCGCATGATCAGGGCCATCAGGCCGCCGAGCATGAAGAACACGAACGACGTGATCAGGTACATGATCCCGATCTGCTTCGCGTCCGTGGTGCGCAGGATGCGCGCGAGGGCCGAACCCCTGACCTGCGTCCGGACCGGATACGGCCGGGTCACGATCGGCTTGGGCGCGACGGTCGTCACGGGTGGCCTCCGGTGTCTCGTTTCGTCCCACTCGGCACGTCCGTCGAAGGGCGTACCTCGCAGGCAGAATAATCCCCCGCAGCGGTTACCCGGGCGGCGGGTGACCAATCCGCCCGGCGAGTTCACATCGGCTCGACCAGAGCGCGGTAGTGGTCGGCGAAGATCCGGTCCCCGCGGCGGCGCAGCAGCGGGTCACGCAGGGCGGGCGGCACGTCGCGGGCGCGGTCGCGCTCGCGGGTTCGCTCGTGCACCCAGCCGGTCCGCGGCCGGCGGCGGCGCTCGTACTCGGCCAGGGCGGCCGGCACGTCGCCCGGGGTGTCGTGCAGGGCCGCGCCGAGCACCTCGCCCAGCACGACCGCGTCCTCCAGGGCCATCGCGGCGCCCTGGGCCAGCGACGGCGAGGTGGCGTGGGCGGCGTCGCCGACGAGCAGCACCGGCCCGCGCGACCAGCGCTCGGTGACGACCTCGTCGGTGCGGGCGACCTGGACCTTGGTGAGCGCGTCCAGCACGGCCGGGACGGGCCCGCCGAAGCCGCCGTACAGCTCCCGGACCCGGGCGAGGCCGTCGGACGGCGGGGCGTCGGCGGTCTCGTCGGCGTACAGGTAGAGGCGCCCGCCGCCCATGGGCATGATCGTGAAGCCGCACCGGCGGCCGAGCAGGGTGACCCAGTCGCCGACGGCGGGCCCGCCGGTGACGACGCTGCGGTACACGGTCTGCCCGGTGGGCTGCGCGGCGCCGCCCAGCTCGGCCAGGCCGCGGACGGTGGACTTGCGCCCGTCGGCCGCGACGACCAGGTCGTACTCGGCGCGGCCGCCGTCGCCGAACTCGACCTTGGCGGTGCGGTCGCCGATGTCGAGGCCCTTCACGGCGGTCTCGTAGCGGACCTGGCCGCCGACGGCGCTGAGCAGCACCCGTTGCAGGTCGGCGCGGGGCAGCGCGCGGGACTCCCCCACGCCGGCCCACAGCGCGGCGACGTCCACGGCGCACAGCTCGCGGCCCTGGGCGTCGAGGAAGATCTGTCGGGTGAACCGTTCGCCCAGCGGGCGCAGCGGCGCCTCCAGCCCGAGGGCGCGCAGCGCGCGGGCGGCGTTGCCGGGCAGGTGGATGCCCGCGCCGGGCACCATGCTGGCGGGCAGCTCCTCGACCACGTCGGGCCGGAAGCCCGCGAGCCGCAGGGCGCGGGCCGCCGCCAGGCCGGAGATGCCGGCGCCGACGACGAGGATGCGCAGGGAAGAACCGGACATGTCGGCTACGCCTCCGAGGGGTGGACACGCGTCGAAGTCAAGACACTACTCGCCGCCACGATCGGGCGACACCCGTTGACGGGGTGCATGAGTGACGATCTCGTGGGGTACGGGCCCCCGGTGTCCGATGTCACCACCGACGTCACCGTCGTCGTCGCGAGCCGCAACCGCCGCGACCAGCTCCTGCGTCACCTCCCCCGGCACCGCGCCCCGGTGATCCTCGTCGACAACAATTCGACGGACGGCACCTGCGAGGCGGTCAAGACCCACTGTCCACAGGTACGCGTGATCCGCCTCGACGACAACATCGGCGCCGCCGCCCGCAACCTCGGCGTCGCCGCCGCCGACACCCCGCACGTCGCCTTCGCCGACGACGACTCCTGGTGGGACGGCGACGCCCTCAGCCGCCTGCCCGCGCTGTTCCGGGCCCACCCGCGCGCCGCCCTGCTCGCCGCACGCGTCCTCATCGGCCCGGCGGGCCGCCTCGACCCGGTCTCGACCCAGATGGCCGCCGCCCCGCTGGGCACCCCCGCCGACCTGCCCGGACCGTCCATCCTGGGCTTCCTGGCCTGCGCGGTGGCCGTGCGCCGCGACGCGTTCCTGGCCGTGGGCGGCTTCGAACCCCACCTGCACGTGTACGGCGAGGAGGCACTGCTCGCCATGGACCTGGCCGCCGCCGGCCACGGCCTGGCCTACGTGGACTCCCTCGTGGTCCGCCACCACCCCCTGCCGGCCGGCCGCGACCCGGGCCCCCGCCGCCGCCGCCAGCTCCGCAACGACCTCCTGACCACCTGGCTCCGCCGCCCCGCCCCGGCAGCGGCCCGCGCCGCCCGCGCAGCAGCCACGACCCCGGACGGCCGGGCCGCCCTCCGGGACGCCCTCGGCGACCTGGCATGGGTCCTCCGCCACCGCCACCCGGTCCCGGCGTGGCTGGAGGCGGACCTGCGCACCCTGGAGGCGGCCCCGGTCCCCCAGTCGGCCACCCCGGCCCGCGCGGCCCGGACCGATAGCACCACCGCGGCCCGCCCGACCACGGCCCCGGCCGCCCCGGCTGCGGCCGCCCCGGCCCGGACCAGCCCGGCTGCGGCTACTCCGGTCCAGGTCAGCCCGGCGACGGCCCCGGCGGCAGCCGGGTCGGCCGCCGCGGCGGCCGGGCCGAGGGACCGCACGCCCGCCCGCGCCTGACCGCCGAGGGCTCGCGCCCACCACCGGGTCAAAGCCACCTCCTCACCGCCCCGCGGCGCCCGACCACGCCGTCTTACCCGCCCACCCGAAGGCACCAGGCACCCACCCGGCACTCGAGGGGTGGTCCGGGAAGGCGGCCCGAAAGGGGGCCGCGTGGGAGGGGCGCCCCGCGAGGGCGGCGTGGGAAGGCGGCCCGGGAGGGCGGCCCGGGGAGGGCGGCCCGGGGAGGGCGGCGCAGGAAGGGCGGCGAGAGGGCCGAGGTGGGTGGGCCCGCCATACCCCCGGCCCGCCACGCGCCCGGCCCGCCACGCGCCCGGCCCGCCACGCGCCCGGCCCGCCACGCGCCCGGCCCGCCACGCGCCCGGCCCGCCACGCCTTCGGCGGCCGTCAGCTCAGCAGCGTCGTCAGCGGCACCCCCGCCAGCTCCTTCACATCCCGCGACAGGTGTGCCTGGTCCGCGTACCCCTCCTCAGCCGCGACCGTCGCGAACGGCACGCCCGCCTGGGCCCGCCCCAGCGCCCGTTGCAGCCGCATGATGCGGCCGAGGAGCTTGGGCCCGTACCCGAAGGATTCCTGGCTGCGGCGCAGCAGTTGCCGGGCGCTGAGCCCGGTCTGCGCGGCGACGGCCGCGACCGGGGTGCCCGAGCGCAGGCGGGCGGCGATGCCGGTGACGAGGGGGTCGGGGCGGCGCCAGCGGGCGGTGACGAGGCGGTGCAGGCCGCGGAGCGGGTCGTCGTCGGGGACGTGGCATGCGGCGGCGGGCCACAGGTCGGTGAGGGGGACGCGCAGGTCGCGGAGTTCGGCGGCGGGGACGCCGAGGACGGCCGGGCCGATGCCGGCGGCGAAGCGCAGCGCCACCCAGCGGGTGCCGGGGGCGGAGACGGCGAGCTGGGCGGTGGTGTCGGGGCCGGCGACGAGCAGGTCGCCGTCGCGCCACATGAGGTCGAGGCAGCCGTCGGGCAGGATGCGGGCGGTCGAGCCGGCGGGGCCGACGTCGCGGCGCCACGCCAGCACGCCGGGCAGCCCCGTGCGCCACTCCGCATACACCCCCACACCCTCCCACCCCCCTACGACAACTCGCGGCGGGCGCCGGGCGGCGGAACAATAGGCATATGACCGACCGGCTGGACGAATACCGGCGCAAACGCGACGCCCGGCGGACGCCGGAGCCCGTACCCCCGGGGGTGCCGGCGGCGACCGCGACCCGGCGGTTCGTCATCCAGCAGCATCATGCGCGCAGCCTGCACTGGGACGTGCGGCTGGAGCGCGACGGCGTGCTGGTGTCGTTCGCGGTGCCGCGCGGCCTGCCGCGCGACCGGGAGCGCAATCATCTGGCGAAGCACACCGAGGACCACCCGCTGGAGTACCTGGAGTTCTCGGGCGAGATCCCGGCGGGCGAGTACGGCGGCGGCCGGATGACGATCCACGACACCGGCACGTACGACACCGACAAGTGGCGCGACGACGAGGTGGGCGTGACGTTCCACGGCGAGCGCACGTCGGGCCGGTACGTGTTCTTCCAGACCGACGGCCGCGACTGGATGGTGCGCCGCATGGACCCGCCCGAGCCGGGCTGGGAGCCGATGCCGGACGAGGTCGCCCCGATGCTGGCGGTCCCGGCGGCGGCGCTGCCCGCCGACGACGACCGGTGGGGCTACGAGATGGCGTGGGGCGGCCGCCGCGCCGTCGCGCACGTGTCCGGCGGGCGGCTGCGCCTGGTGGCGGACGGCGCGGACGTGGTGGCGGCGTACCCGGAACTGCGCGACATGGCCGAGCAGCTGGCGCCGACGGAGGCGGTCCTGGACGGCGAGATCGTGGCGTTCGACGGCCCGGCGCCGTCGCCGAAGCTGCTGGCCCGCCGCGCCCGCCCGCGCGACGGCGCCGCCGCCCGCCGGGCCGCGGAGCGCACCCCGGTGCACTTCCTGGCGTACGACCTGCTGTGGCTGGAGGGCACCCCGACGATCGGGCAGGTGGCGTACGCGCAGCGCCGGGAGTTGCTGGAGGCCCTGGCGGTGACGGGGCCGAACTGGCAGACGCCGCCCTACTTCGCCGGGGGCGGCGAGTTCGCGGCGGACGCCGCCCGCGCGCAGGGCCTGCCGGGCGTGGTGGCGAAGCGGCTGGACTCGCCGTACCTGCCGGGGCGCCGCTCGGAGCTGTGGCTGTCGATCGGGGCGTGAGCGGCGTCATGCCGTCGGGGTCGGCCGGTCGGATGAATCCATGCGCTTCGAAACAGCCGTACCGTGCTGTGCTGGTTCGCTGGTCCGCGTTTGAGGTGTGCCCCTCCGGAAAGGTCTCAGGACAGATGTACTTCCACCCGTCCCCGAGCCCCTCTCCGGACATGTCTTCTCAACTCTGGCAATCCGCCGCCGCCGTCCTCGACACCAACTGGGCCCGCGGCCACATGGTCCCCTCGCGCCGGCTCTATCCGCACCAGTGGAGCTGGGACGCCGCGTTCATCGCGGTGGGCCTGGCCTATGTGAACCCGCAGCGGGCGTGGGCCGACCTGCGCAACCTGTTCGGCGCGCAGTGGCCGGACGGGCGGGTGCCGCACATCGTGTTCGATCCGGCGGTCGCCGAAGGTGACTACTTTCCCGGGCCGGGGTTCTGGGACGTTCCCGCGTACGCGGACCGGCCGGCGCACGGCAGCACCGGGCTGGTGCAGCCGCCGATGCACGCGGTGGCCGCGTGGGAGGTGTACCGGCGGGCGACCGGGCACGGTGCGGCCGCCGTGGCGGCGGCGCGGGACGAGCTGGGGTGGTTGTATCCGCGGCTGTGCGCGCAGCAGGAGTATCTGACCGGGGCGCGGGACGCGGGCGGGCGCGGGCTGGTGAGCATCGTGCACCCGTGGGAGTCCGGGTTGGACAACAGTCCGTCGTGGGACGCCGCGATGGCCGCGGTGCCCGCGGACCTGTCGCTGTTGCAGCGATACGCGCGGCGCGACGTGCAGGTCGCCGACATCACGCACCGGCCGACGGACACCGACTACGCGCGCTACATCGGGCTGGTGCAGTCGTACCGGGCCGGTGGGTACGACGACGCGGGGCTGGCGGCGTGGCACGGGTTCGTGGTGGAGTGCCCGGCGTTCAACGCCATCGTCGCGGCGGCCGACCACGCGCTGGCGCGGATCGCGGAGGTGGTGGGGGCGGACCCGGCGCCGCACCGGGAGCGGGCGCGGCGGGTGACGGCGGCGGTCGTCGCGCACCTGTGGGAGCCGGCGTCGCGGACGTTCCGGTCGCGGGACGTGCGCACCGGCGAGCTGAGCGGGCGGCGGTGCGTCAACGGGCTGGTGCCGCTGATGCTGCCGGGGCTGCCGCGCGAGCACGTCGTGGCGATCATGGCGGAGGCGGAGTCGGAGCGGTTCGGCATGCCGTCGCTGAGCGGGCTGCCGATCCCCAGCTACGACCGCACGGCCGCCGACTTCGACAGCTACCGGTACTGGCGCGGGCCGATCTGGATCAACATCAACTGGCTGCTGCGCCGGGGCATGCTGCTGCACGGGTACGAGGCGCAGGCCGACGAGCTGCGCACGGCGATGCTGCGGCTGATCCACCGCTCGGGCCACTACGAGTACTTCCACCCGGCGACGGGTGAGGGCATCGGCGAGCCGGCGTTCAGCTGGACGGCGGCGCTGGCCCTGGACCTGCTGGCCGACCGCACCGCGCCCGTGCCGGCGGCGGCCCGGGCCTGAGGGCGCGGGCCGCCGTCCGGGGACTAGCGGGCGTCGGCGTCCGCGTCGGCCGCGCCGACCGGGGTGCCGTCGGTGTCGTGGGTGGGCGGGTTCAGGTCGGCGTCCGGCACCACCTCGTCGGCGGTGTACTCGGGTCCGGTCTCGCCGACAGTGGCGCCGTCGAGGTCGACGGCCTCGGCGGCGACCCTCTCGCCGCCGAGGTGTGGGGGCACTCCGTTGATGCTCATGATCGGCTCTTACCCCGATCGATCTATTTCCACTCGCCGGCGCCGGCGGCCTCCGCGCCGACGGTGGTGTCGTCGCCGTGGCCGGTGTGCACCACCGTCTCCGGGGGCAGGGTGAGCAGCCGCTCCCGGATCGAGCCGACGATGGTGCTGCGGTCGGAGTAGGACCGGCCGGTCGCGCCGGGCCCGCCGTTGAACAGGGTGTCGCCGGTGAACACGGCCCCGAGCGCGGGCGCGAGCAGGCACACCGCGCCGGGGCTGTGGCCGGGGGTGTGCAGCACCCGCAGGGACGTGCCCGCCACCGCGATCTCCTGTCCGTCGTGCAGCGGCTCCGGCATCGGCACCCCGGGGTGGGTGAGCTGCCACAGCGGCGCCTCGGCGGGGTGCAGGAACAGCGGCGCGCCCGCCGCCTTGGCCAGCTCGGGCGCGACCCGGACGTGGTCGTCGTGGGCGTGGGTGAGGACGATCGCGACGACCCGGCGGCCGCCGACGACGTCCAGGATCGCCGGTACGGAGTGCGGCGCGTCGATGACGACGCACTCGGTGTCGTCGCCGACCACCCACACGTTGTTGTCGACGTCGAACGTCTGGCCGTCGAGCGAGAACGTGCCGGAGGTGACCGCGTGGTCGATGCGGGGCGCCATCAGAACACCACCACCGAGCGCAGCACCGTGCCGCCGTGCATCTTCTCGAACGCCTCCTCGACCTGGTCGAGGCGGATCTCCTCGGTGACGAACGCGTCCAGGTCGAGCCGGCCCTGCAGGTAGAGGTCGGTGAGCAGCGGGAAGTCGCGGGTGGGCAGGCAATCGCCGTACCAGCTGGACTTCAGGGCGCCGCCGCGGCCGAACACGTCCAGCAGCGGCAGCTCGATCGTCATGTCCGGGGTCGGCACCCCGACGAGCACGACGGTGCCGGCCAGGTCGCGGGCGTAGAAGGCCTGCTTGTACGTCTCGGGCCGGCCGACCGCCTCGATCACCACGTCGGCGCCGAAGCCGCCGGTGAGCTTCTGGATCTCGGTGACGACGTCGGTGGCGGCGGCGTTCACGGTGTGGGTGGCGCCGAACCGCTTCGCGATCGCCAGCTTCTCGGCCGAGGTGTCCACGGCGATGATCGTGGTGGCGCCGACCAGGGCGGCGCCCGCGATGGCGCCGTCGCCGACCCCGCCGCAGCCGATGACGGCGACCGAGTCACCCCGGGTCACGCCGCCGGTGTTGACGGCCGCGCCGATGCCCGCCATGACGCCGCAGCCGAGCAGGCCGACGGCGGCGGGCCGGGCGGCCGGGTCGACCTTGGTGCACTGGCCGGCCGCGACGAGGGTCTTCTCCGCGAACGCGCCGATGCCGAGCGCCGGGCTCAGCTCGGTGCCGTCGGTGAGGGTCATCTTCTGGACCGCGTTGTGGGTGGCGAAGCAGTACCACGGCCGGCCCCGCCGGCACGCCCGGCACTGGCCGCAGACGGCCCGCCAGTTCAGGACGACGAAGTCGCCGGGGGCCACCTCGGTGACCCCGGGCCCGACCTGCTCGACGACGCCCGCCGCCTCGTGGCCCAGCAGGAACGGGTAGTCGTCGTTGATGCCGCCCTCGCGGTAGTGCAGGTCCGTGTGGCAGACGCCGCAGGCCTGGATCGCCACGACGGCCTCGCCGGGGCCCGGGTCGGGGACGACGATCTCGGTCAGCTCGACCGGGGCGCCCTTGGCGCGGGAGATGACACCTCGTACACGCTGGCTCATGCCTTCACAGTGCCAGCAATCGCGCCGGTCAGCCCATTCCGTCGAGCAGTGAGTCGCAGATCTTGTCGAGCTGCCGCAGCTGGGCCGGGTTGAGCTTGTCGAAGACGAGCTGCTGGACCTCCTCGACGTGGCCGGGGGCGGTCGCGACGACCTTGGTCCAGCCGGCGTCGGTCAGCACGGCGAGCTGGACCCGCCCGTCGAGGGGGCTGCGCTCGCGGCGCACCCAGCCCTGCATCTCCAGCCGGGCGACGACGTGCGACAGCCGGGACAGCGACGCGCTGGCCTTCTCGGCCAGCCGGCTCATCGGCAGGGTGCGGTCGGGCTGCTCGGACAGGGTGGTCAGGACCAGGTAGCCCATGTGGGTCACGCCGGCGTCGCGCTGCAGCTGACCCTCGAGCGCGGCCGGCACCTTCACCAGCACGGCGATGAACTTGCGCCAGGTCTGCTGCTGTTCGACGGTCAACCAGCGGGGTTCGTCCACGGGGGCCAGGCTAGTGACCGTCCGGACCACCGGCGTCGGGTGGGCGGGCAACCGGGATTGCCCGCACGGACCGAATCTTCAAGCTGCGAGCAATTTCGGCTGCGCGGAGGGGTCCGCGGGTGGCGCGGCCCGACTACGGTGACGTCACAGGGGCCAGGCGTCCTGCCCCTGTTTCCGGACCGGTCCTGCTGCCGGCCCGGGTGTCGGGACCGACCGGCTGGGGGGCTCGGCCGGTCCCGACCCCAAACTTCCCGCGGGGCGGGGTTCAGGAGCTCGAGGCTCAGGAGTTCGGCGGCTCGTCCTTGCCGGCCTCCTCGAGGGCGTCCGCCTCCTCCTTCGTCTTGTGCACCGCCTTGTCGGCGTGCTCCGGCGGGCCGTACACGGTGTAGAGCACGAGCGGGTTCGGGCCGGCGTTGACGAAGTTGTGCTTCTTGCCGGCCGGCACGACGACGAGGTCGCCCTGGCTGACCTTCTTCGTCTGGCCGCCGACCTTCGCCTCGGCGATCCCGCTCACGAACGTGAGGATCTGGTCCACCTCGTGGACCTCCTCACCGATCTCGCCGCCCGGCGGGATGGTCATGATCACGAGCTGGGTGTGCTCCCCGGTCCAGAGGACGCGGCGGAAATCGGGGCTCTTCTCGGCCTCGGTGGCGATCGTGTAGCTCTCCATACGGGCCTCTTACCCGCCGGCGCGCCCGTCCTCACCTGCGGGACGGCGGCGCGGCCGGGGCGGGCGGCGTTTCGGGCGCGACCCGCCGAGCGCGTCGCCGACCGGCTCGGGGCGGCCGATGAGGTAGCCCTGGGCGTAGTCGACGCCGAACTCGCGCAGCAGGCGCAGCGTGCGCTCGTCCTGGACGAACTCGGCGACCGTGTGGATGCCGTACGCCTGGCAGACCTGGACGAGCGCGCGGACCAGGACCTGGTCCTGCGGGTTGTACGCCAGCTCGGCCACGTACTCCCCGTCGATCTTGACCAGGTCGATCGGGAACTGCTTCAGGTAGCGGAACGAGGCGTAGCCGGAGCCGAAGTCGTCGAGGGCGAGCTGGCAGCCCAGGTCGCGGATGCGGTCGCAGAAACGGCGCGCCTCGCTCAGGTTGCCGATCAGCGCCGTCTCGGTGATCTCGAACGTCAGCCGTTCGGGGTCGACGCCGTACGCGGTCAGCAGCCGCTCGATCTCGCCGGTCAGCCGCGGGTCGCCCACCGAGCGGCCGGACAGGTTGACCTGCAGGTTGTGCTCCGGGTGCTCGGCGGACAGCTGCATCGCCCGCTCCGCCACCCACAGGTCGATGTCGTAGACGGCGTCGAGCCGCTCGGCCGTGTCCAGCACCGCCACCGGCGAGTGCGGCCCGTTGACCTCGTCGACGACCCGCAGCAGCAGCTCGTGCCGGGTGACCCGGTTGCTCTGCAGTTCGAGGATGGGCTGGCCGTACAGGGTGAACCGGTCGTGGCCCAGCGCGGTGGCGACCCGGCTGCGGTAGGAGCCCTGCCGGTCGCGCGCGGGCACCGGCTGGGCGAGGCTGGCGACGGCCTTGCCGCCCTCGCGGGCCTGCCGCCACGCCTGCTCGGCGTCGATGAGCAGCTCGTGGCTGCCGACCTGGTCGGCCTCCCGGTAGCGGACCAGCCCGGCCCACGCCTGGGCGCGCAGCCAGCCGTCGGTCAGCACGAACGGGTGCGCCCGCAGCGCCTCGATGAACAGGTCGGCCTGGCGCCGGGCGACCGCCCACGAGCGGCCCGCCAGCAGCACCCCGATCTCGTTCGGGCCGACCCGGCCGAGCTGGTCGCCGGGCTGGGCGATGGTCTCCAGCAGCCGGGCCGCCCGGTGCAGCAGTTCGAGGTTGCCGGCCGGGCGCAGCGGGGCCCGGTCCTCGCGGGGCTCCGGCTCGACCCGCACCACGACGACGGCGCCGGCCCCGCCGCGCACGGCCCGGTCGAGCTCGTCGACCAGCCGGGCGCGGGTCAGCAGGCCGGTGCCCGGGTCGTGCTCGATGAGGGTGGACTGCACGGTCTCGGTGCGCCGGGTCAGCCGGTCGACCTCGCGGCGGGCCCGTTCGCGCGCCGACACGTCGCGCACCGCGCCGCGCACCCCCCGCGACACCCCGTCACCGTCGAGGACGGCGTCCAGGCGGCAGTCGACGTCGAACCAGCTGCCGTCGGCGCGCACCAGCCGCAGCGTGAGGTGCACCGACTCCTGCCGGGTCCAGCAGGTGGCGAGCGCGTCGAGGACCTTGGCGTGGTCGTCGCGGTGGACGCTGCGCAGCATCGCCGCCCGGCCGGCGCCGCCCTCGGGCGGCGGGTAGCCGAGCAGTGCGGCCAGCTCGGACGACCAGGTGGCGTCGTCGGTGGCGCCCTCGTAGGTGAACCAGGCGTCGGACTCGGCGGCCGGCGGCAGCACCTCGGGGGTGCGCGCGGTGGGGAGTTCGGGGTACGGCCGGCGGTTGATCCACTGCCGGAGGGCCTGCGGCCGGCGGAACACGGCGCCCGACTGCGGGGTCGCGTCCGGCGGCTCGGGGTGCCGGTTCTGCTGGGTCACCGGCGGGTCCCGACCGGGGCACGGCGGGGCGCGGTCGTGCCGCGTGTCCGCATGTCGCCTCCTGGGTGCCGGTGGGAGATCCCTGACTATTACGCCGTGTCACGGCCCCCGATAACAGTACGCATCTGCGCCAATCTTCCGGACGAACTGCGCGCACACCACAGAACTGCACGTCTTCGCATGATCGGGCCACGGAATTGCCCGTTCGTCTGAACCCTCCTTTGTGGCGGCGCTCACGTCAAGCCCCTGGGAGGTCCACGACGGACAGTCACCGTTGGTGAGGCGTGCTTCGCTGTTCGTGAGAAAGCGTTCTCCCGTCACTCACCGACGTCGGTGTGCTGCGGCGAGTGGCCGTCGGGTATACACGGCGGAGGGACATATCCGCCAACCGGTGAGGATCTTCATGGGCATCATCCGGGACATGCAGCGGGTGCAGGCCCGCCAGGCCCACGACGCGGCCCGGACCGCGGTCGTCCGCCAGCGCGAGCAGAACCGCCGCACCACCGACCTGGCGCTCGCCGCCGCCCAGCAGGCCTCCGCGGCCGCCGACGAACGCGAACGCCGCCGGCTGTACGCCGAGGCGCGCGCCGCCGAGGTCGACCAGGCCAACGCCGGCCTGAGCAGCCACCTGGACGACCTGGACAACCTGCTCCTGTCGACCCTCGCCGTCGACGACCACATCGACCTCGACCGGTTCAAGAAGCCCCTGGTCGTCCCCGACTTCGACCCCGGCCCGCTCGGCCGCCCCCTGCCCGCGCCGTCCTGGGAGTCGTTCGCCCCGCCGCCGCCCACCGGCCTCGGCCGCAAGGTCCTCGCCGACCGCCACGAACGCCAGGTCGCCGCCGCCCGCGCCGCCTTCGCCGACGCCCAGGCCCGGCACGCCGACGCCGAACAGCGCCGCCTGCGCCAGCTCGCCGCCCGCGAACAGGAGTACCGGCAGCAGCGCGACCTCGTCGCCGCCCGCGTCGCCGCCTACAACGCCGAGGTCGACCGCTTCGCCACCGCCGTCGGCAACGGCGACCCCACCAGCGTCGTCGAGTACTTCGGCATGGTGCTCGGCAACTCCGTCTACCCCGACGACTTCCCCCAGCACTACCGGCTCGCCTTCCTGCCCCGCGAACGCCACCTCGTCGTCGAGTACCAGCTGCCGTCCGTCGAGGTGGTGCCCGCCGTCAAGGAGTACCGCTACGACCGCGCCCGCGACGTCATCCAGGCCGTCGGCCGCCCCGCCGCGGAGGTGCAGAGCCGCTACCTGCACGTCATCTCCCAGCTGGCGCTGCGCACCGTCCACGAGATCGTCGAGGCCGACCGCGGCGGCCTCGTCGACCTCATCGTCTTCAACGGCATCGTCGACACCGTCGACCGCCGCACCGGCAAGACCGTCAGGCCCTGCCTGGTGTCCCTGCGCGCCCCCCGCGCCGAGTTCGCCGCCATCAAGCTGCGCCACGTCGACCCGGTCGCCTGCGTCGCCCACCTCGACGCCCGGGTGTCCGCCCAGCCCGCCGAACTCGCCCCGGTCCGCGCCGTCGTCGACTTCGACCGCGTCGACAGCCTCTACCGCGACGACGTCGACGTCCTCGCCGACCTCGACAACCGCCCCAACCTGGTAACCCTGCCCAGCGACGAGTTCGAGGGCGTCGTCGGCGACCTCTTCACGATCATGGGCCTGCAGATGGGCTACGCCGAGACCACCGGCGACCTCGCCGTCTGGACCGCCGTCGACCCGCGCCCCCTGTTCGGCGGCCGGGTCGTCGTCCACGCCACCCGCGCCGACCACGTCGGCCCCGACCAGGTCCGCACCCTCGCCGACGCGGTAGCCCGGGTCGGCGCGACGAAGGGCATCCTGGTCACCACCGGCGTGTTCGACCCGGCGGCACACACGCAGAACGGCGGCCGCCCCCTGGAACTCATCGACGGCTCGAACCTGCTCACCCTGCTCGCCGACCACAGCCGCCTGCAGGCCCGCATCGCCCACGCGTAACGGCGTCAGACGCCCGACAGGACCCGCCCGAGCGCCGCCCGGCCGACGGGTCCCCATTCCGGCTTGCCGCCCGGCAGGCCGCGATCCCCGTTCCGGCCCATCAGCATCAGGAACAGGCACTTCAGGGCGGCCAGCCCGCGCGCCCGCCGCACCGTGGCCTCGTCCGCCGGGCCGTAACGGGCGAAGAACCGCGCCGCGCCGCCCGCGGGCAGCAGGAGCCAGGCGGCCCCGAGGTCCCACGCCGGGTCGCCGGCGAACAGGGCGCCGAAGTCGACGACGCCCGCCAGGGTGCCGCCGGCGACGACGACGTTCGCGGGGTGCAGGTCGCCGTGCACCCAGACCCGCGGGCCCGGCCAGTCGGGGGTGGCCGCCGCGGCGTCCCAGACGGCCCTCACGTCGTCGGCGGCGAAGCCGGAGAGGTCCACGGCTGCCAGGAAGTGCTCGAAGCCGGCCCGGGAGTGCCGGGGGTGGGTGCCGAAGTCGGAGGCGCCCGGCGCGTCGGCGGGCGCCTCGGCGTGCAGCGCGCGCAGGAACGCCGCCAGCCGGTCGGCCGCGTCGTCGCCGCGGGTGATCGTCGCGTGGTCCAGCGGTGTGCCGTGGACCCACGTCATGATCGTCCACAGTTTGCTGAAGCGTTCGGACGGCGTGCCGCTGCGCACCGGGACCGGGATCGGCAGCGGCAGGCGGGCGGCCAGCTCCGGCAGCCAGCGGCGCTCCTTCAGCTGCGGCTCGGGGCTGTCGTCCATGCGCTGCACCCGGGCGGCCAGGTCGTCGCCGAGGCGCCACATCTGGTTGCCCCAGCCGCCCGGCACCTCGCGGATCGGCAGGCCGGCCAGGTCCGGGTGCTGCTCGCGCAGCAGGTCGCGGACCAGGTCCGCGCCGACGCCGGTCACGGCGTGATGCCCAGCTCCTCGATGCGCTGCCACAGCGGCGCCAGGGCCACCGACGGCTCGCGGGCGAAGATGCTGCCGCGGATGCGGACGAAGACGCAGTTGCCGACGCGCTCCAGCACCGCCTGGCGGCGCATGTCGCTCTCCCACTGTTCCGGGCCGTGGTAGGCGTCGCCGTCGCACTCGATCGCCAGGCGGCGGCCGTCCGGGGCGGGCAGGACGAAGTCGATGCGGTAGCCGCCGATGCGGAACTGCGGGATCGGGGCGTACCCGCGGGTCGTGAGGGCCTTGAGGACGGCGCGCTCGAAGCCGGACTCGCAGCGGGCCGCCAGGTCCGGCGCCGGCTGCGGGGCCTGCAGCACGGCGGCGCAGTGGTGCAGCAGCAGGGCGCGGGCGTCGTCGGGGCGCAGGTCGGCGGCCTGCAGCGAGTGGAAGACCCACAGCTGGTCGCGGGCGCGGGACGCGGCGACGTTGACGCGGCGGTGGTACTCGCGCTTGGTGAAGGCGGCCACCGCCGGGTCGTTGGCGGAGGCGACCATGCTGACGAGCACGACGTCGCGTTCGTCGCCCTGGAAGGTGTAAGAGTCGCCGACGCGCAGGCGGCGGGCCTCCATCTCGTCCTCGCCGAGGGCGGCGCGCAGCTTCGCCAGCAGGTAGAGGGCCTGGCCGCTGGTGGACAGCAGGCTGATGACGCCGAGGGACTTCCCGGCGTACGCGTCGTCGGCCACGATCGCGACGACCTTCGCGACGATCGCGTCGGCCTCGGCGACGTTGACGTCGCCGTACTGGGGCAGGGACTGCCGGACGCCGTCGGGGACGTGCACGGCGCGGACGGGGTGCTCGAACACCTTCGCCGAGCGCAGCGGCTCGATCTTGCCGTCGTAGTAGTGCTTCGACGAGAACTCGATGATCTGCGGGACGCAGCGGAAGTGCTCGGTGAGCAGGATGCGCTCGGGCGAGCGGCGCACCGCGTGGTCGTACAGGCTGCCCTCGGGGTCGAAGTGCTCCGCGGACGGCACGTCGGTCAGGTGCGACTCGATGAGCCCGGAGACGGAGCCGACGAAGCCGAGCTGGGGGCCGATCTGTTGGTCGTCGCCGACGACGACGGCGCGTTCGGCGAGCGACAGCACGGGCAGGGCGAACAGGTCGGCCTGGGACGCCTCGTCGACGATGACCACGTCGAAGCGGGCGCCGCCGGCGAACTGCTCGATGGCGCGGTCGACGCTCATGACCCACACGGGCACCGCCTCGACGGCCTGGGCCATGGCGCGCTGGGCGTGGGCCTGCCAGGCGGCGGCGTTCTTGCCGGTGCCCTTGCCGATCTTGCGCAGGGCGGCGGTCCAGTCGGCGAGGGCGGCGCGGCGGCGGTCGTCGAGGCCGCGGCCGACGGCGAGCCAGGCGGACGCGACGACGAGCTCGCCGGTGAGGCGGCGGATGCGGTCGCGGGCCCGTTCGACGCGGCGGCCCAGCACGGCCGGGTCGACGTGGCCGATGACGCCGTCGAACCACGTCTGCGCCTGCCGCCACGCCCAGGCCGCGAGGCAGCCCTGGCCGGTGGCGGCGGGCGCCGCGCCGGCGTCGATCGCGCCGGCCCACTCGGGGGCCTCGGCGGCGAGGCGGTCGCGCAGGGCCAGGTAGCGCAGCACGGCGGGGCGCAGCGCGGCGAGCCGGCGGCCCTCCGCGGCGAGGTCGTCCCAGCCGTCCAGGGTGGGCCAGGCCCGGTCCAGGGCGCGCCACAGCGCGGTGTCGCCGCGGCCCAGCTCGGCGGCGCGGGCCAACTCCGCCGACAGCAGCTCGTCGCGGTCGAAGACCGCCCCGGCCCGGTCGAGCAGCGCGGCCACCGCGGCCAGCCGGGCCGCGTCGAGGTCCAGCTCCTGCTGGGGTACGAGGGTGCGCAACCGAGCCGCCAGGTCGGGCCACTCGCCGGCGTCGAAGCCCAGCGACCGGGCCGCCTCGCCGAGCAGGGCCCCGGCCCACAGGTCGGCGTCGCCGTGCTGGTCGGGGATGCCGAGGCGGTGCGCCCAGTCCGCCCAGTGCTGGGCGAGCCGGCGGCGGGCCTGGGCGCGGCGCACCTGCGCCTCGGCGAGGCCGACGTCGGCGGCGCTGCGCAGCGGCTCGCCGTCCACGGTGATCTCGTGCGCGAGCCGGTGCAGCCCGGCCTGCAGCAGCCGGTTGACGCCCTTGCCGGCGGCGAACCGGCGGCCCAGCTCGGCCAGCTCGGCCAGCACCCGGCGCGGCTCGGCCAGCAGCGCGGCCGGCACCTCGACGTGGTGGCCGGCGGCGAGCCGGGTCAGCTCGGTCAGCTCGGCCAGCACGAGCCGGGTGGCCTCCACGTGCTCGGCCCACAGCCGCTCCCAGTGCGGGTCGGCGACGAGCCGGCCGAGCCGGTCGGTCCAGGTGCCGGCGCGGCGCTCCTGCCAGGCGACGGCGTCACGCAGGCCGCCGAGCAGCTCGCCGAGGCCGTCGCGGCCCAGCTCGCGCACGGCGTCGGTGTCCACGCCGGCGGCTTCCAGTGCGGCGATCTCGGCGTCGGCCGCGGCGGCGCGCCGGCGCTGCGCGGCGACGTCGGCGGCGGCCGGCAGCTCCCCGGGCAGGTGCTGCACGGCGGCGGTGCGGTCGGCGGGCGCCAGGTCGCGGGCGAGGGCGAGCAGCTCGGTGAACTCGTCGGCGCTCAGCGGCGGCGGCGCCTGCACCGGGTCCGGGATGAAGCCGTGCTCGGCGGCGTTCTGCCGCAGCCACGCGCCGACCTCGGCGGGCGACAGGGTGACGCCGTCGAGCACGTACGTGGCGGCCTCGTTCTCGGCGAGCGCGCGCAGCGCGGCCAGCCCGCCCGCCAGGTCGCGCTCGGCGTCCTCCAGCTGCCCGGTGAGCCGGTCGACGCGGGCCTGCTCGGCCGCCTTGTCCAGGGTGGCCGCCCGGTCGGACAGCTCCCGCGCCGCCACCTGGAGCTGGACGAGCTGGTCGGCGGTGCGGCCCAGGACGGCCAGGCACAGCGCCTGCACCTGCTCGGGCAGCCCGTCGCGCAGCACCCGCAGCGGGTCCTCCTTCTGCGCGACCACCAGCACCCGCTTGCCGTGCGCCATCAGGTGGCAGATCAGGTTGCGGATGGTGTGCGTCTTGCCGGTGCCCGGCGGGCCCTGCACGGCCACGTTGCGGTGCCCGGCGAGGCGGCGGGCGATGGACTCCTGCGCCTCGTTGGAGGCCAGCGGCATGAGCAGCCGCTCCCCCACCGGCCGCCACGCCTCCGGGTCGTCGCCGGGCATCCGCAACCGGCTCGGCTCGTGGGCGAGGATCGCGGCCAGCGACCCGATCGTCTCCGCGCCCGCCGGGGTCTGCAGGCGGTCGCGGAACTGCTCCAGGAAGCGGCGCAGCATCCGCTGCCGCGGCCGGGCGAACAGCACGGCCGTGTCCACGATGCCGTCGCCGGGCTCGCCGGCCTCGCGCAGCACCGGGTCGTGGCCCAGACGGCGCAGCGCCCGCTCGAACAGCTCCCGCCGGTCGAGGTCTGCGAACAGGTCGACCTCGACGGTGCCGCCCTGCCCGCCCAGGGCGAGCAGCTGGCCGAGGAACCGGTCGTCCAGTCCGGACAGCGGGTCGGTCTGCAGGCGGGTGGGGCCGACCGGCGAGACCGCGATCACCGACGTGTCGGGCTCGTACGTGATCGCCACGGGCGTCGCCAGCAGCGGGTACGCGACCCGGTGCTCGCCGATCGCCAGCCGCAGCACGCCGTGGCCCCACACCAGCTCGGTGGTGGCGGCGGCCAGGTCGAGGCGGTGCTTGAGGTCGAACAGGTCGCGGTGCAGGCGGCGGGTGCGGGCGGTGGCGTCGGCCTGCGCCGCCCACGGCCGCCACTGCTGCTCACGCCACGTCTCGAACCGCTCGGCCGTCGCCGCGTCGGCGCCCGCCGGGTCGGCCAGCTTCGGCTCGTCCGCCGCCGTGACGACCGCCGCCAGGTCGACGCCGCGCGGCGCCGCCAGCGGGGCAGGCGGCCGCGGCAGCCCCACCCGCAGCCAGCTCGCGCCGTCGGGACCGGGGCCGAGGCGGCAGTCCGGGTGGGCGGGCAGCGCGTCGAGCCAGTGCGCGTCGGACGTCGGCAGCGTCCGCGCCGGGCGTTCCAGCTGGGCGCGCACGGCCAGCAGGTAGTCCGCGAGGGCCGCGGCCCGGTCGCGCACGACCTGCGGCGACTCCCCTACCGGCTGATCGGACACTCTTCGCAGGCTATCCGACCGCGGCGAGGGACATCGGGAGGTGCCGCGCGCCGATACGCTGAGGGCCGTTGATCAACCACACGGGGAGCCCCACATGTCCAACGGCAACGATCCCTGGGCGCCGGAGCCGGGCGACCCGGCGCGGCCGGACCCGGGCGGTCCCCCGCCGGCCTTCCCGCCGCCGTACCCCCAGCCGTACCCGCAGCAGGCGTATCCGCAGCCCTACCCCTACGCGGCCGCGCCGCCGCCCGGCGGGTGGGGGCCCCGGTTCGACCCGGCCGACCCGCTGGTCAGCGACAACTGGACCGGCTGGTGGCAGCGCGGCATGTCCGTCGTCCGGCGCGGCTGGAAGACGCTGCTGACGCTCCAGCTCATCGGCGCCGTGCCGCTGGCGCTGCTGGTGGTGCCGTCGACCATCTGGTCCGACCGCTCCACGATCGCGCTCAACCAGAACTTCGCGCAGGTCGACCCGTCCACCGGCAATGCGCCCGACTTCGGGCCGTTCATCGACGAGGTGGCCGGCGGGCTGCTGCTCGTCGCGCTCGCCGCCATCGTCGGCGGCATCCTGTACGGGGTCGTCCACCTCGCCACCGCCCGCGCCGTCGTGTCCATCGCCACCGGCCGGCCCGTCTCCGTCGGCGCCGAGCTGCGCGCCGGGCTCAAGCGGCTGTTCCCGCTCATCGGCTGGACGCTGCTCACCACGCCGATCGCGCTGGTGGCGCTGCTGCTGTGCGTCCTGCCCGTGTTCTACGTCGGCGCGGTGTTCATGCTGCTGCAGGCCGTCGTCGTGTTCGAACGGACCAACGCGGTCAGCCGCTGCTTCCAGCTGTTCCACACCGACCTCGGCGCCGCCGCCGGGCGCATCGCCACCACCTGGGGGCTGTCCCTGGCGATCGGGCTCGGGCTCGGCGTCGTCGCCACGCTCATCACGTTCGGCTTCACCTCGCCGACCGACGCCACCTACGACGGCGGCAACCTGGCGGCCAGCCTGCTCTCGGGCGCGGTGCAGACCGTCGCCAGCATCGCCAGCGGGCTCGTCGTCACGCCGCTGATCGTGCTCGCGTACACCGACCTGCGGGCCCGCCGCGAGCCGTTCACCACCGACCAGCTGCTCGCCACGGCGGCCTGACCGTCACCACCCCGGCCGGCTCGTGCCCGACCCGCGCAGGATCCGGTACGAGCCGTCCGGCGACGGCGTCAGCAGGTAGGTGACGTCCCAGAACGTGCACCGCTCCCGCGGCCGCGCCCGCGGCCCGTACCCGGGGCTCTGTTCACTGCGGAACGTGACCCGCGCCGTCACCACGGGCCCGGCGTGGCCGTCGACCGCGTCGCCGACCTCGCGCAGCACGATCTTCGTGTCCGTGGTGGTGGACAGGTCCCGCCGCCAGCGCGCCACCTCCTGCGGGTTCCCCGGGTCCACCGATCCGGCCGGGTCGAACACGGCGGCGGCGCCCTCCCAGTCGCGGGCGTTGATCCCGGCGAAGTGCGTGTCGAACACGGCCGCGACCACCGCGGCCCGCCCGTCGGTGACGACGGCGGCGATGGCGACGACACCGACTCGGCCGGGCGGGTCCGGCGGGTCGTCCGGGGCCGGTGCCGTCGTGGGTGGGGCCGGCGGCGACGTCGTGGCCTCCGCCGTGCTCTCCGCCGCCGGGGGCGGTGGCGGCGGGTCGGCTCGCAGGGCCCAGGCCGCCGACGCGCCGCCGGCCACCAGCAGGACGGCCAGCCCGCCGACGAGGGGCACGAGCGGCAGCCGGCGCCGGGCTCCGGCCGGCGGGCCCGCCGCCCACGGCTCGCCGCGCGGCGGGACCGGGGGCGGGCCCGGCGGCGGCTCCCACGCCTCGGTGGCGGCCCACGGGTGGGCGGCGGCCCAGGGCCGCGGGCCGTTGTGGTGGGGCGCCGTCCACGGCTGCGGGCTGTCGGAGGTGGTCCACGGCTGTGGGCCGTCGGGGGTGGTCCCCGACTGCGGGCTGTCCGGGTGGGTCGGCTGCGGCTCCGGACCCGCCGGCCACGGCACGTCGGCCGGCACGTCGGACGGTGGGCCGGCCGCGGCGGTGCCCGGTCCGCCGCCGGAGGGCGGGGGCGACGAGGGCCACGGCCGGGCGGTGGGTGGCGGGGCGCTGCACAGCCGGCACGCGACGCTTTCCGCGGTATTGCCGGTGTCGCATTCGGAGCATGTCCAGGCTGCCATTGCCGGTCCCTTTCGGCGCGCTGATCCGTTGTATCGAAGCGCCTTTCCGCACACCCCGGCAAGGCCCCGTCCGGGGTACGCCGACCCGCCGGTGGGCACCGTCCGATCATGACGGCCGGCCGCCCACCGGACCGCCTCTGACGTCGGCAAAGGCGATGGGAACGGCGCTCCGCCGGCCGTAGGTTCGCGGTGGAGGAATGCCGACGGAAACAGCGGTGGGAAATGACGACGATCTACGGGCCGCCCGCGCAGGCGCGCCCCGTCCACGACAGATTCTTCGCGCACGCCGAACCGGGGCGGGGCGCGGATGGCGGGCCCGGTGGGGTGACCCGGGATCTGTGCGCGGCGGCGTACCTGGACGAGGGTTTCGCGGCGGCGGCGACCGACGAGGTGCTGGGCGACCGGCGGCGCGCCGTGGTCCCGGCGATCGGTTACGACCTGGTGCTGGTGCTGCGGCACTGCCTGCGGGCCCGCCGGTTGTGGCTGGCCCGGGACGCGTCGCTGGTGCTGCTGCTGGTGGTGGCGTACGCGGCGCACCGGCAGGCGACGCTGACGGCGCTGACGTTCGCGGTGTACGCGGCCACCCCGGCGCTGGTGCGGGCGTTGCGGCGGCGCGGCACGGCGGTGCGGCACGTCATCGTGGCGGCGGCCGCGTTCGTGTTCCTGGCGCCCATGGCGCTGTCGCTGGCGGGCATCCTGCCGCTGCTGGCGGCGCTGGGCTCCGACGACCCGGAGCGGCAGTACGCGGCGTTCGCGGAGCTGGCGGCGGCGGACCCGAAGGCGGCGCTGGCGGCGGCGGTGGTGATCGCGGTGGCGCTGTTCGCGGTGTGCGCGGCGTTCCGGGCGACGATGCTGGCGACCCGGCTGGACGCCGACGGCCCGCGCGCCGGGTCGCCCGCGGCGGAGCACCGGCTGGCGGTGGTCGGCGGGGCGCAGAACGGCAACGTGGTGCTGCACTCGGGGTACTCGCCGTTCCCGGGCGCCGGGCCGGTGGTGCGGGCCTGGTCGATCGCGCTGGAGCTGCGCGCCGACCTGGACGCGGGCGGCGGGGCGGGGCCGGTGCCGATCGACCCGGTGCAGCTCAACCGGCACGTGAAGCGCCGCCTGGCCGCCCTGCAGTCGCCGGCGCTGCCGGAGCGGGAACGGGTCGCCGGGCTGGCGCTGCGCGACCAGATCGTGGCGTCGGGCACCCGGTGGCACGGCTACGCGCTGGTGGACCAGCAGCGGCAGCTGCCGTACTCGCTGGCCGGGCCGCACGCGGTGGAGGCGGTGATCCGGCACCCGCAGGCGGGGGCGCGGCACTTCCTGCGGGCGACGGTCGGCGCGGACTCGGCGCCGGTGCGGGGCGCGCACGGCGAGACCCTGCTGGCGGCGGAGGACCAGGGCAAGGTGCTGTCGTCGTTCGTCCACATCGCCGTCGAGGGCGGGATGCTGTACGTGGAGAGCGTCACCACGGTGCTGGGCCCGGTGCGGGCGCGGTTCCGGGCGTTCGAGCGGTACGGCGACTCGCCGGGCGCGCTGGCCGCGGCGGCGCTGGGCGCGGCCATCCGCGACGCGGGCCCGGCGGTGCTGCTGGCGCCGTGGCGGCTGGCGCGGGCGGGGGCGGGCGCTGTGCGGGCGTGGCGGCGCGCGGACCGGGCGGACCGCGAGCACGACCGCGAGCCGCTGTACGACTACGGCGCCCGCGCCGACGTGCGCCAGCTGGCGTCGCGGCCGGAACCCGCCTCGTACGTGCAGGCGCTGGACGCGGAGAAGTACGCCAAGCTGCTGGAGCGCCGGATCAGCGAGGCCGTGGTCGGGTTCCTGCGCGAGCACCGCGTCGACACCGCCGAGTACGAGACGCGCATCAACCACATCCACAACGAGAGCGTCACCATCCACGGCGACAACCACGGCGCGGTGGCGGCGGGCACGGGCGCCCGGGCGGCGGCGAAGGAGCGATCATGACGGGCATCGAGATCCACGGCGACAACACCGGCGCGGTGGCGGCGGGCCGCGGCGCGCGGGCGACCGTCCACCAGGCGGCCCCGCCCCCGGCGGAGCAGGCGGCGGCGCTGCTGGCCCTGGCCGAGCTGCGCCGCGCCATCGACCGGCACACCGCCGACCTGCCGGACGCCGACCTGATGACCCGGGCGGTGGCCCGGGCCGGCGACGAGGTCCGCCGCGACCGCCCCGACCCGGAGGCGGCCCGGGACGCGATCGCGGCCGTCACCCGCCGCGCCGGGGCCGTCACGGCGGTGCTGACGGCGGCGGCCCAGGCGCAGGCCCTGCTGACGGGTCTCTGGCCTGGATGAACCGGTTCCGGAACCGGGTACGGGTTGACCGGCCGGGGGCGGGCGCGCTTACCTGGACGGCACGGACTTGACACCATCACCGAGACGCCGGCCGGGCATTCTCCCCTCGGGGAGCGCCCGGCCGGCGGCTGTCCGGCGTCGCCGGCGTGGCCGGCGGGTGAGCGTTACGGGAACTGCATCCGGCGCGGGCGGGGGATCGCCGGGGCGGGCAGGGGCAGGTCGTCGGCGTGCCGCCAGGCGAGCGTCCCGGAAGCGGTGGTGCCCGGCACGCCGAGGCAGGCGCGCAGCAGGCCGTGGTCGGCGCTGCCCGCGTAGCCGGCGAGGACGAGTTGGGGCTTGGGGTGCACCTTGGCCAGTTCGGCGCAGAGGGCGGCGACCTCGCGCTCGTCCATGATGTCGCGCACGAGCGGGAGCTGGGGGCCGGGCAGGGGTTGCGGGGGCGCGTACCGGGCGATCAGTTCGCGGGCCAGGCGGCCGAAGCCGCGGCCGGGTGGGACGTCGCGCATGGACACCGCGCCGGACGGGCCGTAGCGCCACGGCAGGACGATGTGCCCGTTGACGACGACGAGCTGGTACGCCGAGCGCTTGGCGGTGACGACCTCCGCGCCGGGCAGTTCGCCCAGGTAGACGGCGAGCTCCTCGTACGGGTGCGGCCAGCGTGGGTTGTCGAGCAGCCGGTCGACGGTCTGCGGCTCGTGCGGCCGGCTGTGCACGGCGCGCGCGATCGCGGTGCGCAGTGCCTCGGGGATCCTGGTCCAGAGCTCACCGGCGCTGCGGGCACCGAACCTCTCACTGACCCAGGAAGTCGGTCCGACGAGTACATCAGCACGCATCCGCGCCACCGCCCTAAGCGTCGCTGGAACCACGTATGGCTAGCAGAGTGTCACTCGCAGTGATCCAGTGGAAGACGCGAAACATGGTCGGTACACGGTATGAACGTGAGTGAATTCCTATCGGCGCGCTCGGCGGCCGAACAGGTATGTGGCGGCGCCGTAGCCGAGCGCCAACAGCCCCGCGGACCAGGCCGCCGCGAGCGCGACGGTGCCGCCGTCCGGCGCGCCGGCGAGCAGCCCGCGGATCGCCTCGATCACCGGAGTGAGCGGTTGGTGGGCCGCGAACCCGCGCAGCACCGCCGGCATCGTGTCGACCGGCACGAACGCACTGCTCAGGTACGGCAGGAACAGGATGACGAAGCTGAACGACGAGGCGCCCTCGGCCGACGACGCGAGCAGCCCGAAGCAGACGGCCAGCCACGACATGGCGAGCAGGTACAGCACGAGCACGCCCAGCGCGGCGAGCCACTGCCCGGGGTCCGCGCCCGGCCGGTAGCCGATGGCGAACGCCACCAGCAGCACCAGGGCGGTGGAGACGAGGTTGCGCACGATGCTGGCGGTGACGTGGCCGACGAGGACGGCGGAGCGCAGGATCGGCAGCGAGCGGAACCGGTCGATGGCGCCGGTGGTCATGTCGGCCGCCACGGGGACGGCGGTGCCCGCCGCGCCGTAGCCCGCGCACAGCAGCACGATGCCGGGCACCACGTAGGTCAGGTACCGGCCGCCGGGGTCGATGGCGCCGCCGAACACGTACACGAACAGCAGCAGGATCATGACTGGCAGCAGGACGCCGATCAGCAGCGTGTCCAGTGCGCGGCGGGTGTGCCGCAGGCTGCGCCCGATGAGGACGGACGCGTCGAGGATCGCGGCGGGCATGGTCAGCCTCTCGTCAGCGTCAGGAAGACGTCGTCCAGGGTGGGGCGGTGCACGGCGACGCGGTCGACGCGTACCCCGTGGGTGTCGAGGGTGTTGAGCAGCGCGCGCACGGCGGCGGCCGAGCCGTCGGTCGGGACGGTGACCGTGCCGCGGGCGGCGTCGTGCGCGGCCCGCGCGCCGAGCACCGCGAGCGCGGCGGCGGCCTCGGGCACGGCCAGCTCGACGCGGTCCCCGGCGAGCCGGGCCTTCAGCTCGTCGGGGGTGCCGTCGGCGATGATCGCGCCGCGGTCGAGCAGCGCCACCCGGTCGGCGAGCTGGTCGGCCTCCTCCAGGTACTGCGTGGTGAGCAGGACGGTGACGCCGGCGCGGGCGAGCGCGGCGACGGCGTCCCAGGTGGTCTGCCGGCTGCGGGGGTCGAGCCCGGTGGTGGGCTCGTCGAGGAACAGCACGCGGGGCGCGCGCACCAGGCTCATCGCCAGGTCGAGGCGGCGGCGCATGCCGCCGGAGTAGGTGCGGGCGAGGCGGTGCCCGGCGGCGGCCAGGTCGAACTCGTCGAGCAGCTCGGCGGCGCGGCGGCGGGCGTCGCGGCGGCCGAACCGGCGCAGCCGGGCGGCCATGACCAGGTTCTCGGTGCCGGTGAGCAGCTCGTCGACGGCCGTGTGCTGGCCGGTGAGGCTGATCGCCTCCTGCACCCGGCGGCGCTCGCGGACGACGTCGTGCCCGGCGACGGTGGCCCGCCCGGCGTCGGGCTCGACGAGCGTGGCGAGGATGCGCACGAGCGTGGTCTTGCCGGCGCCGTTCGGCCCGAGCAGGGCGAAGACGCTGCCGGCCCGGACGGTGAGGTCGAGGCCGCGCAGGACCTCGGTGGCGCCGTAGCGCTTGCTCAGGCGGGAACTGTTTATGTCGTACACCATGGTTTACGTTATACACAGTTCTAGGATGACGGTCAACGCTCCCGGCACAGACGGAAGGCCGTACGTGGACGACGTGGCACTGCCCCCGGACCTCGCCCTGCTCTGGGACCGCCCGCCGCCCGCCCGCCGCGGCCCCAAGCCGGCCCTGTCCCTGGACGCGGTCGTCGCCACCGCCGTCGACCTCGCCGACGCCGACGGCCTCGCCCAGCTGTCCATGGCCCGCGTCGCCGAACGCCTCGGCTACACCACGATGTCGCTCTACCGGTACGTCAGGAGCAAGGACGACCTGATCACGCTCATGAACGACGCCGCGCAGGGCGAACCGCCCGCCCCCGTCCCCGGCGACTGGCGGGCCGGGCTGGAGGCGTGGGCGCGCGGCGTCTTCGGCGTCTACATGCGCCACCGCTGGATGCTCTACGTTCCCATCACCGGGCCGCCCGCCGGGCCCGCCGCGCTGCGCTGGATGGAGGCCGCGCTGCAGAACTTCGACGGCACCGACGTGCCCGACCCGCTCCGGCTCGCCGCCGTGCAGACCCTCAACAGCTACGTCGTCGGCGAGGCCCGGCTCAGCGCCGAACTGGCCGCCGCCGGCGCCCCCGCCCTGTCGTACGGGCAGCTGCTGCGGCGCGTCACCGCGCCCGACACCCACCCCGCCCTGACCCGGCTCGTCGCCAGCGGCATATTCGACGCGGACGACCTCTCCTACGACCCGGACGTGGAGCTCGCGTTCGGGCTGCACCGCATCCTCGACGGCATCGCCCGCCTCGTCGGCCCCGCCGATGACTGAGCTGCCCGGCGGCGTCACGCTGCGGACCCTGGAGACGGCCGACGCGCCCGCCCTGCTCGACGCCCTGCTGCGCAACCGCGAGCACCTGCGCCCGTACGAGCCGGAGCGGCCCCCGTCCCACTGGACCCTCGACGGCCAGCAGCGCCGCGTCGAGTCGCTCGTGCGGCGCCGGGCCGAGGGCAGCCAGTACAACGCCGTGCTCGTCCGCGACGGGCGCGTCCTCGGCATGGTCGCCCTCAGCCAGATCGCGCTCGGCCCGTTCCGCAGCGCCAGCCTCGGCTACTGGGTCGACGCCGCCGAGACCGGCCGCGGCCTCGCGAGCGCCGCCGTGTCGGCGATCTGCACGATCGCCGACACGGACCTCGGCCTGCACCGCGTCGAGGCCGGCACGCTGGTCGGCAACACCGCCTCCCAGCGGGTGCTGCTGCGCAACGGCTTCACCGAGTACGGCTTCGCGCCGAACTACCTGCACATCGACGGCCGGTGGCGCGACCACCGCCTGTTCCAGCGCATCCTCGGCGACGCCTGGCCGGGCGTCACGCCCGCCCGCGGGCGACCATGAGCCAGCCGACCACCACGAACACGGCACCGGCCACCAGGCCGCCGCCCGACTGGGCCAGGAAGATCGAGCACGGCCACACCAGCGCCACGCCCACGGCCAGCCACCGCGGCAGCGTGCGCGACCGCCACGTCGCCACGGCCAGGCACACCGACCCGGCCAGCCACGCCAGGTTCGCCGGCACGGCCACGATGCTGAACCACGAGTAGTCCTGCCCGTGCAGGTTCGTGGACGTCATGCCGATCACCAGCAGCGCCGCCCCGAACGCCGCCAGCCGGCCGCCCCACGTGCCCACGGCGCGCCGGGCGTCCCGGCCCAGCACCAGGTACGCGGGGATCCACAGCACCAGCGCCAGCGCGGTCACCGTCAGGATGACGTGGTCGGAGGTGCTGACGATCGGGTCGGTGTCGGCGGGGCGCACGGCCTGCACGGCGCCGCCGACCATGGAGGCGACGCCCCCGGCGGCGGCCGCCCAGCCGGCGAGCGGACGGTTGCGGGTGGTGGTCTGCGATTCAACGATCTGCGTCATGCCGAGAAACTTAGGAAAGCGCAGGTCACCGGGGCGTCGGCCGCAAGGTGCCGACCGGGTCGGCGCCGGGGCGCGACCCGCGTACCTCCCCAGGCTGATCACCGTGCGACCGCAGGATGACGCGGCCGCGACCCCCCACTGCCTAAGGTTTGATCGTGGACGCCCTGAACACCCTCGCGCGCGTGCCGCGCCGCCCGCCGCGCGCCGACGTCGCCCTCGCCGCCCTGCTGCTGGCGTGGGCGGTCGTCGAGGCCACCGCCGCCGACGGGCCCGGCCGCACCTGGGAACGCGTCGCCTTCGCCGTCGGGGTCACCGCGCCGCTCGTGGTACGCCGGCGCGCCCCGCTGACCGTGCTCGCCGTCCTCGCCGCCGTCCTCGCCTGGCGGGTCCTCGGCGTCGGCGGCGCCGCAGAGAGCACGTTCCCGTTCCCCAGCATGCTCGTCGTCGTCTTCAGCATCGCCCTGCACGCCTCCACCCGGCCCGCCGCCGTCGCCGGCGGCGCCGCCGCGCTCGCCGTCAACCTGGCGCTCTACCCGCTCGGCTACTACGTCGGCCCCATCACCGCCGGCCAGGTCGTCATCCTCGGCTTCTTCATCATCGGCGCCTGGACCGCCGGCTACCTGGTGCGGCTGCGCGCCGACCAGGCCACCGCCGCCGAGGACGACGCCGCCCGCCGCGCCGCCGACGCCGCCGCCGACGCCGTCACCGCCGAACGCGCCCGCATCGCCCGCGAACTGCACGACGTCGTCGCCCACTCGCTGTCCATCGTCGCCGTGCAGGCCGGCGCCGCCGAGGAACTCATCGCCCTCGACCCCGACCTGGCCCGCCGCCACATCGCCGCCGCCCGCCGCACCGCCCGCGAAGCCCTCACCGAGATGCGCCACGTCCTCGACGTCCAGCGCGCCGACGCCGCCCCGCTCGCCCCCCAGCCCACCCTGGAACGCGTGCCCGACCTCGTCGCCGACTCCCGCGCCGCCGGCCTGCCCGTCACCCTCACCGTCGACGGCGACCGCGGCGACGTCCCCGCCGGCGTCGACCTGGCAGGCTTCAGAATCGTGCAGGAAGCCCTCACCAACGTCCGCCGCCACGCCGGCGCCGCCCCCACCGCCGTCACCGTCCACTACGCCGACCGCTGGATCGACGTCCGCGTCCGCAACACCGCCGGCCCCCTCACCCACACCCCCACCTCCGGCGGCGGCCGCGGCGTCATCGGCATGCGCGAACGCGCCAAGGTGTACGGCGGCACCCTCGACGCCGGCCCCCACGACGACGGCTACGAGGTCCGCGCCCGCCTGCCGAGGGAGTCCGCATGATCCGCGTCCTGGTCGTCGACGACCACGCCCTCATCCGCTCCGGCCTCGCCGGCATGCTGGGCGCCCAGCCCGACCTCACCATCGTCGGCGAAGCCGCCGACGGCGCCGCCGCCGTCCGCCTCGCCGCCGACCTCACCCCCGACGTCGTCGTCATGGACGTCCGCATGCCCACCATGGACGGCATCGAGGCCACCCGCCGCATCCGCCGCACCGAACCGGCCCCCAGAATCCTCATCCTGACCACCTTCGACCTGGACGAATACGTCTACGACGCGCTCCGCGCCGGCGCCTCCGGCTTCCTGCTCAAGGACGCCCCACCCGGCCAGCTCGCCGAAGCCGTCCGCACCGTCGCCGCCGGCGACGCGCTCCTCGCCCCCGTCGTGACCGCCCGCCTCATCGACCGCTTCCTCCAGGTGCCACCCGCCGACACCGCCGCCGCCAAGGTCCTCGACCGGCTCACCGAGCGCGAGCTGGAGGTGTTGCGGCTGGTCGCCCGCGGCCTGAGCAACGCCGAACTCGCCGCCCGCCTGCACCTGTCGGACGCGACGGTGAAGACCCACGTCAGCCGGGTGCTGGCCAAGCTGGATCTGCGCGACCGGGTCCAGGCGGTGGTGTACGCCTACGAACACGGCCTGGTCACCCCAGGCGAACTCTGACCGCCGGGCAGCGGCCACCTGACGTACCCGCGCATCGCGGACCCGGACCACGCGCCTGTAAGCGCGCGCTGCGGGGTGAGGTGGCGGCGCAGCCCGGCGGACCGGGCCCGGCAGCGCGGCCGCCGTCAGGGCCGCGGCGGTCAGGGCGCGGCGGTCAGGGGCGCGGCGGGCCGCTCGGCCGACCGGCCTGCTGGTCGGGCCCCGACGGGGCTCCGCCCTGGGGCGGCGGGCCGTGAGCCGCCTGACCCGCCGGCGGGCCGAAACCCTGCTGGTGTGGCACGCCGTAGCCGCCGCCCGGCGGCGGGCCGTACCCACCGGTGCCCGGCGGCGGACCGTAGCCCGGTGCGCCCGCCGGCGGGAACACCCGGCCGGCCGGCGCAGCGCCCGGCGGCGGTGTGCCGCGCCGCCGCAGCGCCCAGATCAGCAACCACACCAGGCCACCGACCAGGAGCAGCAACAACACCCCACCGATGGCGTAGCCGGCCGGGCTGATCCGCAGCGACACGTCGGTGCCCGCCACGGCCTGCGGGGCGTCCGAGGGCGCGGCCGACGGCGGGGTGGCCGGGGCGGCGCCGGGTGGCGGCGGGGCGGACTGCGTGGCGGCGGGTGGCACGTCGGCCGTCAGGGCGGCCATGACGTCGAGGGTGCCGTGGCCGTAGTCGACGTCGCGGCCGGGGGGTCCCTGGTCCTTGGCGGTGGCGACGAGCCGGTTGACGACCTCCGTGGCCGGCAGGTTCGGGTACTTCGACCGGATCAGGGCCGCCGCGCCGGCGACGATGGCCGCCGCGCCGCTGGTGCCGACGCCGATCTGGTAGCCGTCGTCCTCGGCGGCGGAGACGACCTTGTCGCCGGGGGCCGTGATCATGATTTCCGGGCGGCGGACGCTGACCGCCGCGACCTTGCCGTCGCTGCCGGTGGCCCCGACGGCGACGACGCCCGGGTAGCGCGCCGGGTAGGTGACGAAGTTGTCGTCGGGGCGGTTGCCGGCCGACGCGATCAGCACCACGTCGGCGGCGGCGGCGCGCTGGAGGGCCGCCTCGAGCGGGCGGTTCGGGCCGCCGCCCCAGGACATCGAGATGACGCGGGCGCCGCGCCGGACGGCCTCGTCGACGGCGTCGCCGGACCGGGGCGACGAGCCGAAGTCGCCCTTGGTGGTGCGCAGCGGCAGGATCTTCGCCCGGGGCGCCACGCCCAGCACGCCGTCGCGGTTGCCGGGGCCGCTGCCGTGGCCGGCGATCAGGCTGGCCATGCCGGTGCCGTGGCCGGTGTCGTCCTTCTGCGCGTCGGCGGAGTCTCCGGTGTAGTCGACGCCCTTGAGGACGTTGCCGCGCAGGTCACGGTGGCCGGCGTCCACGCCGGAGTCGATGACGGCGACGGTGATCCCGGCGCCCTGCGCGATCTCGTGGACGGCGGCGAGCTTCAGCGCTCCCACCATCCACTGGCGGTCGCGGATGGCGTCGGCGGACGCCGGCGACGGGGCCGCCGACACGACGAGCGTGCCGGCGACCGCGCCGACGACCCAGCGGACGAGCGGTCTCACAGATCCATGCCCACGATGCCCGGGCCGGGGTCGATGGGTGCGACGGGGGCGGGCTTGATGACCGGGGCGACGCCCTGCGCGGTCTCCCACGGGTTGTCCGGGTCCCAGCGCCGGTGCTCGCGCTCCTCGGCGGTGCCGGCCGCGCGCCGGCCGCCGACCATGCCGGACTGGCCCATCGGCCCGCCGGCCATGCCGCCACCCGGCCGGCCGCCAGCACCACCGGCGACCCCACCGGGACCACCGACGCCACCGGGCCCGCCGACACCACGGGCGCCGCCGATGCCGCCGGCGCCGCCGATGCCGCCGGAGCCGCCCCGGCCGAGGCCCGAGCCGACGCCCATGCCCGCACCCGTGCCGCCGGCCATGGAACCGCCGGGAGTGCCGCCGATGACGCCGCCCACCGGGTTGACCCGCGCGGCCATGGCCCCGCCGGGGCGGCCGGCGCCGGGGTTGAGGCCGAGCGGCGTGGTGGCGGGCGTGCCGGTCCGGCCGAGCCCACCGCCGCCACCGCCGCCACCGCCGCCACCGCCGTTCGGCGGCAGGGGCACGCCCGGCAGGACGGGCGGGAGCCCGGGCGGACCGGGCGGCGCGGGCACCGGCCCGGGCCCGACCGGCGGAACGATCTCCGGCGGCCGACCCCCGGGCGGAGCCGGCGTGATGACGCCTTCGAGACCGGGAGCAGCCCCACCACCGACGCCACCGCCACCACCGCCCACGGACGGCGTGCCGACACCCGAGCCGGACCCACCGCCGCCACCCCGCGTGTGGGCGGGCCGGTCGATGGCCGGCGGGCGGATCGCGCCGCCCGGCCCGGTGCCGATGCGCTCGCGGGTCTGCTGCCGGTCGGCGACCACCGGCGGTTCGTACACCGGCGGGGCCGCCATGCTGCGCGTCGCGTCGGTGACCGAGCCGCTGAGCTGCACCATCGCGGCGCGGGCCCGGCGTTCCAGCTCGGCCTGCGCCCCGTCGTCGACCGGCGGCGCGGTGACCAGCTTGGCGACGCCCTCGGCGGCCCAGCCCGCGAGCGGGTTGGTCACCTTGGACACGCCGTCGCCGACGGCCTCCAGCTGGGCGTTGTACGCCGCCAGCTTCTCCCTGTTGGCCACGTACTCGCGGTGGATCGGCTCCAGCCGCCGGTGCGTCTGCTCGATGGTGTCGGCGACGATGTTGATGTGGGTCGCGTTCGCGGCCGCCGAGTCCTTGGTCCACGAGACGGCGTTGAGCAGCCGGTCGAGTTCGGCGAGGTACGCCGCGGACGCCGCGTTGGTCTCCGGCGGCCACTTCTCGGCGAGCTGGTCGCGGTACTGCCGCAGTTTGGTGGCGTGCATGTCGAGCATGTCGTGCGCGCGCCGCCACGCGGTGACCTGGGCGCGGCTCGTGGCGAGCTCGTTGCGCGCGTCGCCGACGAGCTGCCACAGCTGGGACGGGTCGAGCGCGTCGTAGCTGCCCATGTCAGACCGCCCGCTGCGGCGCGAAGGGGCCGTAGACCGGCGCGGGCGGCGGCGTCCAGCTGATGATCTCGTTGACGTCGTCGACGGTGGCCTTGGAGAACGCGTCGGAATCGCCGTAGTTCTGGGCGATGGTCTGGGCCGCCTGCGACACGGCCTGGGTGCCCAGGTCGAGGTTGTACAGGGTGTCGAGGGTGCGCTCGATGCAGGTCGAGTAGCGCTCCTGCAGCTGCACCCACTCGGGCCCGGGGATGCAGCCGCCGATGCGGGCACCGGGCTGCATGGCGTCGTGCACCGGCGTGACCTGCGTGCGGAAGCCCTGTTCGAGCTCCTTACGCATGTCGGCGGCGACGCTCCTGAGCCCCTCGATCTCTACGTTGATCTGCTGGACCAGCGGGTCAGCCGGCACCATCGCAACCCCTCCCCGAAGGCGTTGTCCCCAACACGAGCATCGATCACCCTAGCGGAACCGTACGACTCCCCGATGCCCCGTTTGCGGCCACGGGAGGGCGCCGACCGTCCAGAGTCGACGGTGCGGGTCAGCCCACGACGACGGTGTCGCGCTGGGCCGCGAGCAGGGCGGTCAGCTGCGCGGCCGGCATGGGGCGGGCCAGGTGGAAGCCCTGGCCGAGGGTGTAGCCGAGCTCGCGGAGCCGGTCGGCCTGGCCCTGGTTCTCGATGCCCTCGGCGACGGTGTCGAGGCGTAGCGCCTGGGCGAGCTGGCTGACGGCGCGGGCCACGGCCTGGCGGGCGACGGGGTCGGCGGTGTCGTCCTCGATGCCGTCCACGAAGGACTTGTCGAGCTTGATGATGGCGGCGGGGAACGACCGCAGGAGGCTGAGCGACGACTCGCCGGTGCCGAAGTCGTCGAGGGCGAGCTTGATGCCCATCGCGTCGAGGTCGTGCAGGGTGCGGGACACCTGCTGGCCGCGCAGCACGGCCGACTCGGTGAGTTCGAGGACGAGGCGGTCGGCGGGCAGGCCGCTGTCGGCGAGGGCGGCGACGACGTCGGCGACGAAGCCGGGGTCGTGCAGCTGGTGGGCGGAGACGTTGGGGCCGGCCTTCTGGACGGCGTCGGGGCCGAACTCGGCGAGCCAGGCGGCCATCTGGCGGCAGGTCTCACGCAGCACGAACCGGCCCAGCGGGATGATCAGGCCGGTGCGTTCGGCGGCGGGGATGAAGTCGGCCGGGGAGACGAGGCCGCGGGTGGGGTGGTTCCACCGCACCAGCGACTCGACGCCGACGATGCGGCCGTCCTCGAGCGAGACGATGGGCTGGTAGACGAGGTGCAGCTCGTCCTCGTCGAGGGCGCGGCGCAGCTCCCCGCCGAGCTGGATGTGGGCCAGGACGGGCGCCTCCATGCCGGGCCGGTACCGCACGAAGGCGGCCTTGCCGCGCTGCTTGGCCGCGTACATGGCGACGTCGGCGTCGCGCAGCACGGTGTCGAGCGGGGTGCCGGGGGCGGCGTCGGCGATGCCGATGCTGGCCTGGACCAGCAGGCGGTGCTCGCCGACGGGCTGGGCGAGGGCGGTGAGCAGGCGCCGGGCGACGGCCTCGCCGAAGCCGCGCGGGAGCAGCACGGCGAACTCGTCGCCGCCGAGCCGGACGGGCAGGCCGCGGTCGCCGACCGCGGCGCGCAGGGTGGTGGCGACGGAGACGAGCAGGCCGTCGCCGATGTCGTGGCCGAGGGAGTCGTTGACGGTCTTGAAGTCGTCGAGGTCGACGAGCAGCACGCAGGCGCCCTCGCCGGCGAGGTCGGCGGTGAGGCGGTCGCGGAACAGGGCGCGGTTGGCGAGCCCGGTGAGGCTGTCGTGGGTGACCTCGTGCTGGAGGCGTTCCTCCTGGGCGCGGATGCCGGCGAGCAGGCGGGGCGTTGTCGCGGAACACCAGGAACTGGCGGACGGCCACGAGCGCGGTGACGACGACGGCGGCGACCACGACGACCCGGCCCGGCCAGCTCAGGGTGGTGCCGGTGGCGACGGCGACGAGCGGCACGTCGACGGTCAGCACGGCCAGGTACGGCAGGACCGACGAGCTGCGCCGGACCCGCCGCCGCGGGCGCGTCCGGCCGCGCCACTGGGCGTGCGCGGCGAGGGCGATGCAGACGGTGCCGAGCGGCATGACGATGCTCTGGGCGGGCAGCCCGCCCGCGGTGCCGAGGGTGACGGCGAGCGCCGCGACGAGGGCGGCGTCGAGGCCGATGGCGGCGACGAAGCGGATCGCGACCGGGTCGACGGGGCCGTCGCCGAGGTACGAGACCTTGGTGATGCCGGCGATGGCGAGCAGGTAGGCCAGGCCGATCAGCACGGTGGTCTGCACGCTCCACCGGTCGGCGGACGTGAGCATGGGGACGAGCCCGAAGTACCAGACGACGGTGGCGCAGCCGAGGAACGCGATGGCCCGGTCGAGCAGCAGCCGCCAGGCGTCGGAGCGGGCGGCCCGGCCGACGGGGACGCGGGCGACGGCCCACATGGCGACGACGAACGCGAGCGCGACGGGGGCGGCGACGGCGACGGGCATGGACGGCGGCGGCCCGCCGCCCGGGGTGTGCAGCAGGACGTACCCGGCGAGCGCGGCGTACCCGGCGGCGAGCAGCAGCAGGGCGAACCCGATGGCCCGCCAGAAGCGGTGGGCGGCGGGGGCGAACGTCACCTGGGCGCGCAGGCGGCGCACGGCGGCGTAGGCGGCGGCGGCGCCGAGCGGCATGGCCAGGTAGCCGAGCACGACGTGGCCTGCGCCGACGGTGGTGTGCAGCGCGAACCACACGGCGCTGGCGGCCGCCAGGCCCGCGGTGAGCCACACGTACCGCACCGGAGCTGCGGTCGCGGGTGCCATGCCCGGTTCATCGGCAGGCGCGGCGCCGACCTAAGCGGCCAGGTGGGCGAGCAGCGACTGGTTGGCCTCCCAGCCGTCCGGGAACTTCACCGGCACCCCCAGGTGCACCGGTTCGGTGGACGGGTGGGCGTCGAGCAGCTCGGCGATGCCGGCCCGGGCGACGACGACGCAGGCGTGCCGGTGCCGGGAGGTGAGCACGCACAGCCGCCCCGACTCGAGGTGGAAGGCGGTGGCGTCGCGCCGGCCGGAGAGCGGGTGCAGGACGATCGTGAGGTCGTACTCGCGGCCCTGGAGCCGGTTGGCGGTGTCGACCGTGACGTCGCGGGCCTCGGCCGGCAGGAACGACCGGATCGCGGCGACCTGGTCGCGGTGGGCGGCGCCGACGGCGACGCGCGCGGCGGTCAGCGGCGCCACGCCGGCCTCGGAGGTGGTGACGCCGCCGGCGGTCAGCGCGGCGGCGGCGAGGCCGGCGCAGGCGGCGGCCGCCTCGGCGTCGGTGCGCAGGGTGAACCGGGCGGGCAGCTCCTCGTAGCCCCAGCCGGTGGCGGCGGCGCGGGCGAGGGCGGGCGGCACGTCGCCGGCGAAGTGCAGCCGCCGGTCGCCGGGGCCGGTGCCGGACCGGAAGCCGGTGAACGGGTAGAACGCCGAGGCCACGACGGGCGCGGCGGACGCGGGCAGCCGCCACGACACGGGCAGCCGGTGCACGGGCAGCTCCGGGTTGTGCCGCAGCAGCACGGCGACCGCCGACTGCATCGGGTCCCACGACAGGCCGGTCCACCGGTCGAGCTCGACGGTGGAGAACGGGTCGAGCTGGCCGGGGTCGCCGACGAACAGGGCGCGGGCGAACCGCGGGGCGACGCGCAGCAGGGCGTCGGAGCGCATCTGGTACGCCTCGTCGACGATCGCCCACGGCCAGGTGCCCTCGGTGACGGTGGCCCACTTGGCGGCGGTGCCGATGGTGACGGCGGGGTCACCCAGATCGGTGACCTTCGCCGCGACGCGGCAGGCCGGGTGGGTGCGCACCCGGTCGGACGGGGCGTAGTCGACGGCGGACAGCCGGCCGACCCGGATCTCGGGCGACCGGGCGCCGAGGCGTTCGATGAGGTCGTCGACCTGCTCGTTGGTCTGCGCGACGATCATCAGCGGCTCGCCGGCGGCGGCGAGGACGCCGGCGGCGCGCACGACCAGCGTCGACTTGCCCGCGCCGGGGGGCGAGTCGACCACGACGCCGCGGTGGCCGGCCGACGCCAGGTCGGCGAGCACGGCGTCGACGACGGCCGCCGCCTCGGCGGCGGGGGCGGGCACCTGCGCAGCTACGGACACCGGCAAACCGTAGCGGCCGGCACCGACGGAACGCGTCCAGCGGCTCACCGTCGCGTGATCCGGACCGGATCGGGCCCGCACCGGGGAGGTACCGGTCGCTACGTTGGGTGTATGCCCGCGCGCGACCCGGCCCGAGAGGGGGGTCCGGCCGCCTACCGGCCGGTCCTGCGGGCGCGGCGGGGCGAGCTCGTCGCGCTGCACCACCTCGACCCGGGCCAGGCGGCCCGGGTCGCGCCGGTCCTGGAGCCGGTCGCCGCGGCGCAGGGCGCCGAGGAGCTGACCCGGCTGCTGCGCGAGCTGCCGCCGGCCACCCCCACCGTTGCGGTCGACACCAGCGTCACCGGCGGCGACCCGCTGCTGCTCGGCGAGCGCCTCGGCGAGCTCGGCATCGCCGCCGAGCCGGTGCTGCGCTCCTGGGACGACGACCGCCGCCTCGCCCAGGCGGGCCTGGCCGCGAAGCTGTTCGGCGGCCGGGCGGTGTTCCGGTTCCAGCCGTACGTGGACGTGCGCAACGCCCCGGCCGCCACCGAGCTGTGCCGGCACGTGTGGAGCACCGCCGACCTGGCCGCGGAGCAGATGGACCTGCTGGTCGACCTGGCCGACGTGGGCTGCGCGGCCGGCGCGGCCCGCTTCGGCGACCGCACCCGGCGGGTGCTGCGCTGGGCGCGCGGCCACCCGTGGCGGTCGATCACCCTGGTCGCGGGCGCGATGCCCGCGAACCTCGACGAACTGCCCAGCGACGAGGCCGTCGCGGTGGAGCGCTTCGACGCCCGGTTCTTCGCCGCGGTCGCCGACGAGGGCATCGGGTACGGCGACTACGGCGTCACGTCCCCGCTGCGCCGGCACGGCGTGCACCACCGCCAGCTGCCCACCCTGCGGTACGCGACCGGCGCCGAGTGGTGGATCTACCGCTGGTCGCGCCGCGGCGGCCGCCCCGACGACCGCTGCCACGACCTGTGCCGCACCCTGGTCGGCGCCGCGCACTGGCCGGCCGCGGGGGCCCGCTTCTCGTGGGGCGACGCGATGATCGCCCGGCGGGCGCGGACGGCCCCGGGGGCGGGCAGCCCGGCGAGCTGGATGGCGTGGAGCACGTCGCACCACATCGCCCAGGTGCTGACGGAACGCGCGGTCAGCTGAGGTCCCACTCCCCCACGGACCGGCCGAGGTCGTTCTCCAGGTGCAGCAGCCCGCCGCGCTCCGCCACGTCGAAGTGCATGAGGCCCGTGGCGGTCTCGCCCTCGGCCAGCGCCTCGAAGTAGGGGAAGTCATCGCCCGCGAGCTGGCTGTTGCCGTTGCCGGGCGGCCGGGACCGCACGCAGCCGCCCCGGTGGTAGGTGACCCCGACGACGGTCACCCGGGCCCGCCCGCCGTCGCCGCCGGCGACGATCAGCGGCTCGCCGACCGCCACCCGCCGTCCCTAGTACACTTGTTCGAATGGAGGACGTGCTCCTCGCGGTGGCGCTGGCCTGGGCCCGGCGCGGGGTCCCCGTGCTGCCGCTGCACGCTCCCGAGCCCGGCGGCGGCTGCGACTGCGGACGGCCCGGGTGCGAGCGGCCCGGCAAGCACCCGTGGCTGCGCCGCGGGCTGACCGACGCGAGCACCGACCCGCGGCGGGTGGAGCTGTGGTGGGCGCGGTGGCCGCGGGCGAACGTGGGGCTGCGCACGGGCGTGGCGATGGACGTGGCGGACGTCGACTCGCCGGAGGGGCTGGCGGCGCTGCGGCACCTGCTGGGCGGCGACCTGCCGCGGGCGCCGCTAGCGCGGACGGGGTCGGGCGGGTGGCACGTGTGGTTCGCGCCGACGGGGCACGGCAACCGGGTGCGGCTGCTGCCGGGGGTCGACTGGCGCGGCGCGGGCGGTTATGTGGTGGCGCCGCCGTCGCGGCACGCGAGCGGGCGGGCGTACACGTGGGTGGTGGCGCCGGGCGCGGCGCGGCCGGCGGCGGTCCCCGGGGCCCTGGCCGAGCTGCTGGCCGGACCGGAGCCGCCGCCGCGCGGCCGGCCGGTGGAGGTGGCGCACCCCCGGCGGTACGCGCGGGCGGCGCTGGAGGCGGAGGCGGAGCGGGTGGCGTGGGCGGTGCCGGGCACCCGCAACGACACGCTGAACCGGGCGGCGTTCGCGCTGGGGCGGCTGGTCGGGGCGGGCCTGCTCGACGAGGCCACCGCGCGGGCCGAGCTGGCGCGGGCGGCCCGGCGGTCGGGGTTGGGGCGGGCCGAGACGCGCCGCACGATCCGGTCGGGGCTGACGGCAGGGCGGCGCACCGGGTGGTCGCGCGCCGCGTAATTGACAAATGCGTTTGTCGAAAGGCACGATCGGGGGCGTGACCACCGTCGACGTGCTCAGCGAGCGGGACCGCCTGCGCGGCACCCTCGGCCCGCTGCGTCGCCGCATCCTCGAGGCGCTGCGCGAGCCCGGCTCCGCCACGACCGTGGCCGCCCGGCTCGGCGAGACCCGCCAGCGGGTCAACTACCACCTGCGTGAGCTGGAGAAGGGCGGGCTCGTCGAGCTGGTCGAGCTGCGCCCCCGCCGCGGCGTCACCGAGCGGGTGCTGCGGGCCACCGCCGGGGCCGTCGTGCTCGCGCCCGAGGTCGTCGGCGACCTCGGCGCCGCCGGGCAGGACCGGTTCGCCGCCGACACCCTGCTGGCGATGGCGGCGCGGACGCTGCAGGACGTCGCGGCGATGCGCGAGCGGGCCGGCGCCGCCGGCAAGCGGCTCGTCACGTTCGCCGTCGAGGCCGACGTCGGCTTCGCCGAACCGGCCGACATCGAACGCTTCGCCAGCCGCCTCGCCGCGGCCGTCGCCGACCTGGCGGCCGAGTTCGCGCCGCCCGCCGGCGCGGACCCCGCCCGCCGCTACCGGCTCACCATCGGCGGACACCCCGCCGCGCCCGCGCCACCCACCACCACACCGCAGGAGTCAGCGTCATGAGCGAGAGCGGACACCAGCCCTCCGGAGACCCGAAGCCCTTCCACGTCGAGACCCGCATCGCCGCCCCGCCCGCCGACGTCTGGCCGGCGCTGACCGAGCCGGAGCACGTCCGCCGCTGGTTCGGCTGGGACTACGACGGCATCGAGCCCGAGATCCGGCTCATCTTCGTCGACGAGCCGAAGCACGAGGACGGCCGCCGGGTCGTCTGGAGCGACGGCTCGTACCTGGAGATCGAGGCCGACGGCCCGCACTGCGTCGTGCGCGCCGTGCTGCCCGGCGACCTCACCGACGCCCGCTGGGACGACGTCTACGACGGCATCGAGGAGGGCTGGCGCGCGTTCCTGGTGCAGCTGCGCCACCTGCTCGAGACCCGCCCGGAGGGCCGCCGCCGCACCCTGTTCCTCACCGGGACCGTGACCGGCCGCGAGCTGCGGGCCGCGGTCGGCGACGGCGCGCCCGTGCACGAGGCCGACCGCCAGTTCGCGCTGGTCGACCCGCACGGCCACCTGGTCGTCGCGGCGTCGCAGGCCCGGCTCGCCGAGGACCGCGCCGCGACCGCCAGCGTGACCGTCTCCACGTACGGGCTCGACGACGACGCGTTCGCCGCGGTGCGCGAGCGGTGGGCGTCCCGGTGGCGCCCTGCCGCGCCGGACGCGGCGGTGACGAGCGGGTCCGAGCCGGTGCCGCCGGGACTGTTCTGAGCAGCGAGGTAGCCTGTCGGCGGGCGGTGAGCGCAGGCCGTCCGCCGACGGCGACCAGAGGTGGGTGATGGAGGCTCGACCCGACGGCCTCGCCGACCCCGACCGGCTGCTCGCCCTGCGCCGCTCCTGCCTGGCCAGCGCCCCCGACGAGGCGTTCGACCGCTTCGCCCGGCTCGTGAAGAACCTGCTCGACGTCCCCGTGGCGCTCGTGTCGCTCGTCAGCGACGAGCGCCAGTTCTTCCCCGGGCAGGTCGGGCTGCCCGAGCCGTGGGCCGCCGCGCGCGAGACCCCGCTCAGCCACTCGTTCTGCCGGCACGTCGTCGTCGACGGCATCCCGAAGGTCTTCCCCGACGCCCGGCTGTACGCCCAGGTCCGCGACAACCTCGCCATCCCCGACCTGGGCGTCGTCGCGTACGCCGGCTTCCCGCTCACCGACGCCGACGGCCGCACCCTCGGCTCGCTGTGCGCCATCGACAGCAAGCCCCGGGCGTGGACGAAGGAGCAGCTCGCCACGCTCGCCGACCTGGCCGCCGCCTGCTCGTCCGAGCTGCGCCTGCGGATCGCCCGGGAGGACGCCGACGAGGCGCGGCACCGGGCCGAGGCCGCCAGCGCCCAGCTCGGCATGCTCACCGACATGACGGAGATGCTCGCCGGCCGGCTCGACGCCGCCGACGCGCTGCAGACCCTCGCCGACGCGATCACCCCCCGCCTCGCCGACTGGTGCCTGGTGTCGCTGATGGACGCCGACGGCCGGCCCGGCCGCATCGCCGCCGCGCACCACGACCCGGCCAGCCGGGCCGACCTGCTGCGCCTGGTGGAGCTGCTGCCCGACGGCCTGCTCGACCGGGCGCCCGCCCGCACCGCGCTGCGCACCGGCCGCCCGGTCCGCAAGTCCGACCTGCAGCCCGCCGACGAGGGCCGCCTCGTCTCGCCCGAGGTCCTCGAACTCGGCCGCCGGCTCGGCAACGCCTCGCACGTCACGGCCCCGATCACCGCGCCGCGCACCGGCCGCGTCCTGGGCGTCGTCAGCCTCATGAACGGCCCCGGCAGGGCCCCGTTCACCGAGGCCGAGGTCGACACGGCCGTCGACATCGGCCGCCGCGCCGGGCTCGCCCTCGACAACAGCCGCCTGTACGCCGAGCAGCGGCACGTCGCCGAGGTCCTGCAACGCAGCCTGCTCACCGAGCTGCCGGCGATCCCCGGCCTGGAACTGCACGCCCGCTACCTGCCCGCCCAGACGGGCGCGGCGGTCGGCGGCGACTGGTACGACGCGTTCGCCCAGCCCGACGGCACCGCCGTCCTGGCCGTCGGCGACGTCTCCGGCCACGACGTCGAGGCCGCCGCCGCCATGGGCCAGCTGCGCAACCTGGTGCGCGGCGACGCGTACGGCCGCCTGGACGACCCGGCGTCCCTGCTCACCCAGGTCGACCGCGCCGTCCGCGGCCTGCGGATGCGCACCACCGCCACGATGGTCCTGGCCCGGGTCCGCCGCATCGGCGACGCCCACCAGGTCATCTGGTCCAACGCCGGCCACCCGCCGCCGCTGCTCCTGCTGCCCGACGGCGCCGCCGAGGCGTGGTGGACCCCGCCCGAGCCCCTGCTGGGCCTCCCCAGCCGCCGCCTGCGCCGCGACCACACCCGCACCGTGCCGCCGGGCTCGACCCTGCTCCTCTACACCGACGGCCTCGTCGAGGACCCCGACGAGGTCCTCGACGTCGGCATCGGCCGGCTCCGCGACCAGCTGGCGGCGGGCGCCGACCTGGACCCCTCGGACCTGGCCGACCACCTGCTCAAGGTCGCCACCCGCCACGACGACGACATCGCCCTGCTGCTGGTGCGGTTCTAGGCCCACTCCTCCGCGGCCTCCGCCGGCGTCGGCTGGGCCGGTGGGGCGGGCGGGCCGCCGTGGGTCCACGGGGTGCGGTCCGGTTCGGGGAACGCGCCGCCCGGCCGGTACGCCTCCGTCAGCGTCGTGTAGAGCACCGTGTCGCCGACGGCGGGCACGCTGCCCGGCTCGGCGACCAGCTTGCGGCCCATCCCGCCGGACAGTTCCAGCAGCACGTCCGTCTCGTCGCCGGCCGGCGTCACCGAGATGACCGTGGCCTTCTGGGACGGGCGGTCCGGGCAGGTCAGGGCGGTGCCGGCGGACGCGCGGACGGGTTCGGCGGTGCGCACGATCAGCCGGGGGCGCAGCACGGGGCGCTTGCCGGTGTCGTCGACGCGGTCGGCCTTGGCGTGGGTGACGACGCCCTCGAACGCCTCGCCGGTGAGCCGGTGCTCGGCCATGACCAGCGGGTCGTCGAAGGCGCGCTGGGCGGCGTACCGGGCCTGGACGTTCTCGAGGCGGTGCAGGCGGGCGGCCGCGGCGACGGCGGAGTCGCGGCGCGGCTGCGGGGTGCCGGTGTCGCGCAGGTGGGCGACGTAGCCGGAGAAGGCGTCGCGGTCGGCGTCCCACCGGCCGGCGACGCGGGCGCCCGGGGGCAGCGCGCGCAGCAGGTCGACGGCGCGCCACATCAGGTCCCAGGTGGGCAGCAGCTGGTCGCGCAGCGCGTCGGCCGGGTCGGCGCCGGCGGACAGCAGCGGCGCGAGGACCCGGTTGTCGAAGTCGGGGTCGGTGGCGGGGCCGGCGGGCGGCAGCTGCTCGGCGCGGCGGGCGGCCTCGGGGCCGGTGAGCGGGCCGGGGTCGATCCAGCCGAGCAGCGCGCCGAGCTGGGCGTCCTCGGCGCTGCTCTGGCCGGTGGCCCAGTGCAGGGCGAGCGCCTGGGTGGCGGCGACCAGCAGGGCGGAGCCGGGCACCTCGGCCTGGGTGGCGAGGAACGTCAGCCACCGGCCGAGCAGCGGCACGGCGGGCGGCACCGGGTGGTCGCCGTCGGTGCGGCGGAACCGGGTGGAGCGGCCGAACAGGCGCAGGAAGTCGACGCCGCCCGGGTTGGGCACCCACACCTGCGGCGCGTCGAGGTAGCGGTGCCGCACGTCGCGGCCGCGGTCGACGGCGACGGCCTCGCTGGGGCCGATGTGCGACTCGGCGTAGCCGACGACGATCTCGGCCAGCTCGGCGGCGAACGCGAAGCGCAGGTCGCGGTTGCGCGGCTGGGCCACCACGAGCAGCCGGGGCGCGGCCCGGTCGCGGCCGGCCAGGGCGGCGAGCGGGGCGTTCGGCTCGCCGGCCATGACGACCGGCACCAGCACCAGCGGGTCGGGGTGCACGTGCAGGTGGCGGACGGTGGCGATCGGCTGGGCCCGGCCGGCGGCCACGGCCTCCGCCCGCGCCAGCGCGGTCAGGGTGCTCACAGACCCACGGCCGCCGCGCGGAGGCGGGCGGCGGCGCGCAGCAGGGCGGCCGCCTCCTCCTGGCCCGGGCCGGGGGCGCGGGCGCCGGACGCCAGCTCCAGCACCTCGCCGATCGTGTCGACGCCGCCGAGGGCCTCGCGGACCGGGCGGCCGAGCGCCGCCGTGGTGCCGGTCGCCTCGTGCCGGCACAGGTACGCCAGCTCGCACGCCGACAGGCACTCGGGGGCGTACCGGGCGGTGAGCCGGGCGACGGCGGCGGCCAGCTCGGCGCCCGGCAGGGCCAGGTCGAACGACAGCCCGGGCGGCAGGTCGGCGGCCAGCGCGGACACCCCGGCGAGGCGGCGCAGCTGCCGGGTCAGGGTGCCGAGCTGCTTGCGCACGTCGAGGACGACGGCGGTGGGGCGGAACGCGAAGTTCTCCGGGCAGACGAGCACCACGTCGTGGCTGACCAGGTCGTCGCCGAGCAGCCGGCGCAGGGCCAGCACGTACACGGCGGCCTGGACGGCGGCGGCGGACACCTTGGCGCTGTCGGCCTGGCCGTCGACGATGGCGAAGGACTTGATCTCGACGACGTGGAAGCGCCCGCCGACCCGCGCGGCGACCAGGTCCGGTTCGAGGAACACGGTGCGCCCGGCGACGTCCAGCGACAGCAGCGGGTGGTCGACCAGGGCGGCGCCGGCGCCGGTGAGCAGCTCGGCGGTGGCGGCGTGCCGGGCGGTGAGCGTGGCGTCGTCGTCGGCGCCCAGGTCGGCGTACGACTCGGGGACGTCGTGGCCGAGCGCCCCGGCGAGCAGCTCGCGCAGCAGCCGGCCGGAGTCGGCCTTCAGCTGCGCCTCGAACGCGTTGCCGCGCGACAGCGCGAAGCCGGACTGGCCGAACGGCGCCGGGTGCCCGGCCCGCTCGGCGAGTCCCTGCTTGTCGACGCCGGCCGCGTCGAGCACGGCCCGCCGCGTGCATCCCGGGTTGGCGGTGAGGGCGGCGATGGTGCGCGCGTTGTGCCGCCGCGCCGGCCCCGGGCCGCGCAGCCGGTCGAGTACGGCGTCGGTCATCGCGCCAGCTTAGGACGTGCCCGCCCGGCAGCCGTTCCGGCGCGCTTCACTCCCTGGCGCAGGAAAACCCGCATCGCGGGCGGCGGACCAGGGCCCGCGCTACGTTCGGGACATGAAGGCCATGTGGAACGACGAGATCATCGCGGAGAGCGACGACACCGTGGTCGTCGAGGGCAACCACTACTTCCCGCGGGAGTCCCTGCGGGAGGACGTGCTGAAGCCGTCGGAGACCCACACCGTCTGCCCGTGGAAGGGCCGCGCCTCGTACTACACGCTGCAGAAGGACGACGTCCAGAGCCAGGACGCCGTCTGGTACTACCCGGAGCCGAAGCCCGACGCGAAGGCCGTCCGCGACCGCGTGGCCTTCTGGAAGGACGTCAAGGTCGTCGCCTGAGTCACCCGTCCGGTACGGGGCGCACGCCGCGCGTGCGCCCCGTGTGCTGTCCGGGGGTCAGCGCCGGTCGGCCTGGTGCGGGAACGACGGGCGGCTGGGGAAGCTGCCCTGCTCGCCGAAGCTGGGGAACGGCTTCGGGGCGGGCATGACGGGCTCGGCCGGGTCGGCGGCGGGCTCCGGGAAGCGCTGGGCGAAGCTGTCGAGCACCGCGCGGCCGGTCTCCGACTCGCCGCCGACGGTGTCGTCGACCGCGGCCGCCACCTGCGTCGTCAGGTTGGCCTGGGCCCGGCGCATGGTCCGCACGATCTCGCCGGCGAGCTCCGCGCCGGTCATCCGCTGCACCCGGTCGGCGAGCTGCAGGTCGGTGAGCGCGCCCGAGCTGCCGACGGTCACGCGGATCGCGTCGCCGGCGCCGGTCGCGGTGGCGGAGATGCCGGCCACCCGGTCCGCGAGCGCGGCGGCGGCGTCGGCGCGGCCCGACGGGCGGGCGCTCCAGGCACGCAGCCGGTCCTCCGCGTCGTCGAGGTCTGGGCCAAGCACAGGGATGTCTCCTCGTCGGTCAGTCCTGTCCACTGGCGGACCATTCGATCACGGAGGCCCAAGCCGGTCCAAACAGCCCACCGGGCGTGCCCGGGCGCACGCACCGCGAAGCGCGGGCCGTACCGTGACAACCACCTGATCGTGGGACGGCCGGCGAGGGAGGACGGGTGGACGAGGCAACCGGTGACGGGGCCGGCCCGGCCGTGTGGCGGTCCACCCTGGTCGACGTCACGGAGCTGTCGCTGGCCGAGCTGGCCGCGACCGGCGACGACGTCCTGGCGCACGCGCTGCGCCGGCTGGCCGCCGACCTGGAGTCCCCGGACGAGCCGATCGCCGGCTTCAACTCGGCGTTCTGACATGCCGTCGCCGCTGGCCCTGTCCGACGCGGAGCTGGTCGCGCTGGGTGCGGGCCGCGCGGGGCGGGCCACGGTCGACCGGCTGCGCCGCGCCGAGCTGGGCCGCACGATGCTGCTGCTGCGCGAGATCGCCCGGGCCGCGCCGCGCACCGGCGCCCGGTGGTACGCGGAGCTGGCCGACGCCGAGCGGCGCGCCCCCGGCCGGGTGCGCGCGGCGCTGGCGTACCCGCTGACCGGGGCGTGGGCGGCGCACCACCTGGCCGCACTGCGCACCGGCGACGCCGCCGCGGAGCTGCCGGACCTGCTCGCGGACCGGCCGGTGCGGCGGCTGACCGCGGCCCGCGACGGCCTGACCCTCGACCTCGCCCTCGACGACGCCGCCCCGGCGCGCGGGCTGCTCGGCCTGCCGCCGGCCGGCCCGCTGGGCGACGGCGACGCGGAGCGCTGGCAGAAGCTGCTGGCCGAGGCGTGGCCGCTGCTGGTGGACGGGCACCGGCCGTGGGCGCGGCTGGTCGCGGACGTGCTGGTCTGCGTGGTGCCGGTGCGCCCGGACGCGGGGGCGCGCGGGATCAGCGCCACGTCGGCGCACGCCTTCGGCGGGGTGGCGCTGTCGGAGCCGGCGGACGCGGCGGCGTTCGCGGCGGGGCTGCTGCACGAGACCCAGCACAGCGTCCTGAACGCCGTCCTGCACCTGATCGACCTGGTGGAGCCGGGCGGCGAGCGGGGCTACTCGCCCTGGCGCGACGACCCCCGCCCGGCGACGGGGGTGCTGCACGGGGCGTACGCGTACCTGGCGGTGACGGACTTCTGGCGGGCCGGGCCGGGCCCGGCGGCGGCGTTCGAGTTCGCCCGGCGGCGCTCGGCGGTCGCGGCGGCGGCGGCCGGGCTGCGGGCGGACGGCCGGCTGACGGCGGCGGGCGAGCGGTTCACCGCGGCCCTGGCCGCGCGGGTGGCGCCCTGGCTCGACGTGCCGGTGGACCCGGTGGCCGGGCGGCTGGCCGCCGGCGCGAACGCCGACCACCGGGCCTGCTGGCGGCTGCGCAACCTGGCCGTCGACCCGGCCGCCGCGCGGGCGCTGGCGGCGGCGTTCGCGGCGGGCGACCCGCCCGGGCCGGCGCCGGTGGCGCTGCGGCCGGCGTCCGGCCGGGCCCTGGAGCGCAACCCCCGCCTGGACGCCGCCCACGCGTACCTGGCCGGTGGCCCGCCGCCGCCCGGCCCGGACGGGGCGTGGCTGCGCGGCGACGTGGCGGCCGCCCGCGCCGGGTACGTGGCCCGGCTGCGCGCCGACCCCGGCGACGACCACGCGTGGGCGGGCCTGAGCCTGGTGACGCCCGGCCTGGACCGCCCGGAGGCGGCCGCGGCGGTGTGCCGCGCGGCCGGCCCGGACGCCGACCCGCCGGCGGTGGCGGCCTGGCTCACAGCCCCGGCCTGAGCATCTGCTCAGGTCAGCGGGCACCGGGCCGATCTGGTGCCTCGCTGGAGGTGGGTCATGTTGCGGATGCGACTCCTCCCGGTCGCAGTCGCTGCCGGGGTGCTCGTGCAGTGCCGGTTGGCTGTGCTGCCGGGCGACGGCTGGGTGGTGGCGCTGTCGGCGCTGCTGCTCGTGCTGTCCGGCTGGGCCGCCGTCGGCTACGTGCGGCACACCCGCGCCGACTGGGAGCCGCTGGACCGGCTGCGCCGCGTCCTGGACGGCGCCGCCGTCGTGGGCTCCCTGCTGCTCGTGGCGTGGCCGGCCGTGCTGTCCGGCGGCATCGCGCCGCTGCCGCTCGTGGCGCTGCTGCTGCAGTTCGTGGCGGCCGCCGCCACCGTGCTGGCGCTGGCGACCCGCTGGGCGCCCGCCCCGTACCTGCCGGTCGTGGCCGGGTTCGGCACGGCCGCGACGGTCCAGGCGACCACCGGCGGCCTCGGGCCCGTCGCGCCGTGGCTGCTGCTGTCCGTGGCGTCGGCCATCCTCGCCCGGCAGTTCCTCGGCACCCGCACCAACCAGGGCCTGCTGCGCGACCTGACCAAGCAGCGGGCGCAGCTCGCCCGGCAGGCGTTCCTGGACCCGCTGACCGGGCTCGGCAACCGCGCCCAGTTCGCCCGGCACGCCGCCGAGGCGCTGGAGGACGCGACCCCGTCCACCACCACCGCCGTCATGGTGTTCGACCTGGACGGCTTCAAGCAGGTCAACGACACGTGGGGCCACGCCGCGGGCGACGAGCTGCTGCGCACCGCCGCGGAGCGGCTGAAGGCCAACGTGCGCGCCAACGACACCGTCGTGCGCCTCGGCGGCGACGAGTTCGTGGTGCTGCTCCCCCGCACCAGCGACGTGACGACCGCCGAGATGGTCGCCGAGCGCATCCTCGCCGACCTGGCGCAGCCGCTCGTCGTCGCCGGGACGGTGCTGACCATCCGGGCCAGCGCCGGCCTGTCCGTGACCGAGGGCGGCGCCGCCGGCATCGACCAGCTGATGCGCGAGGCCGACCAGGCGCTGTACAGCGCGAAGGCGGCCGGCAAGGGCGTCGTGCGCCGCTACGACCCCGTGCTGCAGGCCAGCGAGGAGCAGCGCCGGCGCGAGGCCGCCGAGCTGTGGACCGCGCTGGAGGAGGAGCAGTTCGAGCTGCACTACCAGCCGATCGTCGACCTCGACGGCGAGCACACCGTCGGCGTGGAGGCCCTCGTCCGGTGGAACCATCCGACCCGCGGCCTGCTCGGCCCGGTGGCGTTCCTCGACACGGCGGAGACGCTCGGCATGCTGCCCCGCCTCGGCGCGTGGATCCTGCGCGAGGCGTGCGCCCAGGCGGTCGGCTGGCAGGCGCAGCAGCCCGGCCTGGAGCTGAACGTGAACCTGTCCGCCAGCCAGCTCGCCGACCCACACCTGGTCGAGCGGGTCCGCGAGGTGCTGGACGACACCGGCATCGACCCGGCCCTGCTGGTGCTGGAACTGACCGAGACCGTCGCGCTGACCGACCTGATCGGCTCGGCCGAGATCCTCGGCGCGCTCAAGAAGCTGGGCGTGCGGATCGCGCTCGACGACTTCGGCACCGGCTACTCGTCGCTGAGCCACCTGGGCGCGCTGCCCGTCGACGTGGTGAAGATCGACCGCTCGTTCGTGCAGGCGATGGACGACTCCGACGGCGCGACCGTGGCGGAGGCGGTGCTGCAGATCGCCCGCACGTTCGGCCTGGCCCCGGTGGCCGAGGGCGTCGAGGACCAGGCGCAGGCCGCCCGGCTGCGCGACCTGGACTGCGCCCAGGCGCAAGGCTTCCTGTTCGCCCGCCCGATGCCGGCCGCCGACCTGGGCGACCTGCTGGTCCGGCAGAACGCGGGCATCGCCCGCTAGAGAAGCGGCGGCTCGCTGTCGGTCTCGATCCGGACCCCCGCCGCGGCGGCGAGCGCCACCGGGTGGGTGCGGCCGAGCGCCTTGACGACCACGCGGAACGCCCGCTTCGGCCGGCCCTCCAGCAGCGCCAGGTTCCACAGTGCCGCCAGCGTGTCCGGGTGCTGCTCGCCGCGGACGGCCCGGCTGCGCGCCAGCACCTCGGTGGCGGCCGCGCGGGCCCGCTCGTCCTCGCCGGCGGCGGCCAGGTCGGCCGCGTGGCCGGCGGCGCAGCTCAGCGTGAACGGGTGGTCCGGCCCGAGCGCGGCGCGCAGCCCGGCCAGGCTCTCCTCGTCGATGACGCGGGCCTGCTCGTAGCGGCCGGCGGCGCGGGCGACGACGGCGAGGTTGCTCGCGGCGGCCAGCGTGAACGGGTGCCCCTCGCCGAGGACCGCGTGGTACCGGCCGACGACCCGTTCGAGCAGCAGGTGCGCGGCCTCCACGTCGCCGGCCGCGCGGCAGGCGTTGGCCTGGGTCACCATCGCGCCGAGCGTCTCGACGTTCAGGTCGCCGAACTTCTGCCGGCACAGCGCCACGTTGGCGGCGGCCAGCTCGCACGCCGCCTCGTGGTCGCCGGTGCGCCGCACGGTCAGCGCGTGCACCCGCCCGGCCAGCAGCACCATCGGGTGGTCCGCGCCGAGCACCCCGGCGTACGTGGCGAGCGGCCCGGCCAGCAGGTCGCGGGCGGCGGCGTCCTCGCCGAGCCCGTACCGGTCGAAGGCGAGGCTGCTCAGCGACGACAGCGTCTCGGGGTGGCCGTCGACGAGCACCTGCCGGCGGTGCCGCAGCGTCTGCTCGCCGAGCGCGCGGGCGGCCCGGAAGTCGCCGAGCAGGCGCAGGTCGACGGCGAGGTTGTTGGCGCAGCGCAGCGTGGTCGGGAACTCGGGGCCGAACAGCCGCCGGTGCCGGGCCAGGTTGTCGGCGTCCAGCTCGCGGGCGGCGGCGAAGTCGCCCGCGAAGCGCAGGTCGGCGCCGACGCTGTTGGCGGTGGCGAGCGCCGCCTCGTCGTCGTGGCCGCCGGCCTCGCGCTGGCGGCGCAGGGTAACGGCGTTCAGCGCGCGGGCGTCGTGCACCCGGCCGACGGCCCGCAGCGCGTTGGCGAGGTGGAAGGAGACGGTGAGCGTCTGCTCGTCGGTCTCGCCGAGGCTGTCGGTCCAGCGGGCGGCGGCCTGCGCGGCGAGGTCGCGGCTGGAGTCGTAGTCGCCCTTGGCGTAGAGCTGCCGGACGCAGTTGACGGCGAGCTGGCGCACCTGCTCGTCGTCGCCGCCGAGGACGTCGGCGTGCACCAGGTGCGGGGCCAGCTCGTCGTACCGGGGCCAGTGGGTGGGGTTGTCGGGGTCGCCCGGGTCGGCGGCGGCGAGCATGTGCCGCACCGCGGCGGACCCGGCGGCGTGCCCGCCCGGGGTCAGGTGCTGGGCGAGCATGCCCCGCACCAGCGGGTGCACGACCAGCGTCTCGCCGGGCGGGTCCAGTTCGGCCAGCCCGTACCGGCCGACGAGCCGGATCGCCGCCTTGAGCCGCCGCTCGACGCGCACGGCCCGGGCCAGCTCGTCGGGCAGGGCGGTGCCGCGGGCAGCCCACAGCAGCTGCCAGCTGACGGGCGCGCTGGCCAGGAACGCGCACAGCTCGGTGAGCTGCGCGGCGGCCGGCGACGCGGCGCGCAGGCCGGCCAGGGCGAGGTGCCACGACACCTGGATCGGGGTCGGGTACGCCAGCGCGCCGGCCTGCTCGTCGTAGCGACGCAGGTACTCGTCGGTGCGCAGGCCGGTGGCGGCGATCAGCGCGGCGGCCTGGTCGAGGGCCATCGGCACGTCGTCGAGCCGGGTGGCCAGCTCGCCCGCCTCGGCGGCCGGCAGCTCGGGCAGGCGGCGGCGGAGGAACTCGAGGCTGTCGGCCCGGTCGAACACCCCCACCGGCACCGCCTGGGCGACCTCGGCGGTCCAGCGCGGGTTGCGCGAGGTGACCAGCACGTGCCCGGCGCCGCTGGGCAGGTACGGCTTGATGTCCTCGGGCCGGTTGGCGTTCTCGAAGACGACCAGCCAGTTGCGGTACGGCTCGCCCCGGCTCAGCGCGTCGCGCACCGCCCCGAGGGTGCGGTTGATGTCGCGGGCCTCGGGCAGCCCGAGGTGCTGGGCGAGCCCGACCAGCGAGCTGCGCAGCCCGGCGGTCTGCTCGGCGGGGATCCACCAGACCAGCTCGTAGTCGTCGGCGTGCCGGTGGGCGTACTCGACGGCGAGCTGGGTGCGCCCCACGCCGCCGAGCTGGTGGCCCTCGTCCGGCAGCAGCACGACCGGTCCGGCGGCGAGCCGCTCGCGCAGCCGCCCGAGCAGCGGCTCACGGCCGACGAAGCGGGCATTGCGCGGCGGCAGTCCGCCACGGATCGGCACCGCCAACCCCCTCGCGTCCGCACCCGGTGATCGTTGCCGCCTACCGTACGTGGTGAGCCGGGCACCGCGAAAGCGCAGCGTCCACGACGTACGCTGAGCGGCGTGACGGAGCAGCCCGCGGCGCGCGTGACGGCGGCCGGTGACACGGTGACGGTGGCCCTGCACGGCGAGGTCGACGTGCTCAATGTGGAGCAGGTCCGGGTGGCGGTGCACGAGGCGATCGCCGCCCGCCCGGCCGCGATCACGGTCGACCTGAGGCGGCTGTCCTTCATCGACTCCACCGGCCTGGGCGCGCTGATCTTCGGTTTCCAGCGCGCCCGGGACGCGGGCATCGCGTACCGGCTGGCGAACGCCGACCGGATGGTGCACCAGGTCCTGGCGCTGTCGGGCCTGCTCGAGGTGGTCGAGCTGGTTCAGGAGCCGGGCGCCGACACGGAGGCCGCGGCCGGGTAGGCCAGGCCGATGCCGGGCCCGGCCGGCCCGGCGGCGGGCGTGCGGCGCGGCCGCAGCGCCAGCGACAGCACCGAGGCGATCAGCGCCAGCGCGCCGGCGCCGTACCAGGCGTAGAGGTAGTCGCCGAGCTGGTCGCGCACGGCGCCCGCGGCGGTGGCCGCGACGGCGGCGCCGAGCTGGTGCGCCGCGAAGACCCAGCCGAACACGACGGCGCCGCGCTCGCCGTAGTACTCGCGGCACAGGGCGACGGTGGGTGGCACGGTGGCGACCCAGTCGAGGCCGTAGAAGACGATGAAGACCAGCATGCTGGGCTGCGCCGACTGGCTGAACAGCGCCGGCAGGACGAGCAGCGACAGGCCCCGCCCGGCGTAGTAGACGCCCAGCAGGACGCGGCTGTCGACGCGGTCGGTGAGCCAGCCGGAGGCGATGGTGCCGGCGATGTCGAACAGCCCGACGAGGGCGAGCAGCCCGGCGGCGGTGGTCTGGGCCATGCCGTGGTCGTGGGCGGCGGGGATGAAGTGGGTGCCGACGAGGCCGTTGGTGGTGGCGCCGCAGATGGCGAACCCGCCGGCGAGCAGCCAGAACGGCCGGGTGCGCGCCGCGTCCAGCAGGCCCCGCACGGCGACGCGGGCGGCGTTGCCCCGGGGCGCCTCCGGCGGGTTCTCGGTGGCGCCGTACGGGGTGACGCCGAGGTCGGCGGGCCGGTCGCGCAGCCGCCACCAGACCAGCGGCACGACGGCGAGCGCGGACCCGGCGACGACGAGCGCGGCGGCGCGCCAGCCCCGGTCGGCGGTGAGCCAGGCCAGCAGCGGCAGGAAGACGAGCTGCCCGGCGGCGCCGCCGGCGGTGAGCACGCCGGTGACCAGGCCGCGCCGCTTGACGAACCAGCGTCCGGTGACGGTGGCGACGAACGCGAGCGCCATCGAGCCGGTGCCGAGCCCGACGAGCACGCCCCAGCACAGGATGAGCTGCCAGGACGCGGTCATGAACACGGTGACGCCGGACCCGGCCGCGACGGTGAGCAGGGCGGCCGTGACGACGCGCCGGATGCCGAAGCGGTCCATCAGCGCGGCCGCGAACGGGGCGGTCAGCCCGTACAGGACGAGGTTGACGCTGACGGCGGCGCTGATCGTGCCGAGCGACCAGCCGAACTCGGTGTGCAGGGGGCCCAGCATGACGGCGGGGGTGGCGCGGAAGCCGGCCGCGCCGACGAGGGCGACGAACGCCACGGCGGCCACGAGCCAGGCGGGGTGCAGGCGGCGGGTCACGGCGACCAGTCTGCTGGGCGCGGTCCGGGCGGGCGAGTGGCCGGACAGCCATCGTGCGCAAGAATCAGGCCATGACGCACCGCGTGACGGTCCTCGCCCTCGACGACCTCAACAGCTTCGACCTGGGCGTGCCCCCGCAGGTGTTCGGCGCGGCCCGCGACGCCACCGGCGCGCCGCTGTACACGGTGACGACGTGCACCGACGGCGGTGCGCCCGTGCGCGGCACCGGCGGCTTCCGGGTGCTGCCCGACCGCGACCTCGACGCGGTCGCCGAGGCCGGCACCGTCGTCGTGCCGGGCGTGTACGGCGCCCCGCTGGCCGACGGCACGATCCCGCCGGCCGTCGGCGCGGCCCTGCGCGCGGCGCACGCCCGGGGCGCGCGGATCATGTCGATCTGCACCGGCGCCGCCGTGCTGGCCGCCGCCGGGCTGCTCGACGACCGGCCCGCCACCACGCACTGGGCGTGGGCGGAGCGGTTCCGGCGGCTGTACCCGCGGGTGCGCCTCGACCCGGACGTGCTGTTCGTCGACGACGGCCAGGTGCTCACGTCGGCCGGGGTGGCCGCCGGGGTCGACCTGTGCCTGCACGTGGTGCGCCGCGACCACGGCAGCGGCGTCGCCAACTCCGCGGCCCGGCGCTGCGTGGTGCCGCCGTGGCGCGACGGCGGCCAGGCGCAGTTCATCGAGCGGCCGGTGCCCGCCACCGGCGACGCCGGCACCGCCCGCACCCGGGCGTGGGCGCTGGACCGGCTCGCCGAGCCGGTCACGCTGACCGGGCTGGCCGCGCACGCCCGGATGAGCGTGCGCACGTTCACCCGGCGGTTCCGCGACGAGACCGGCGAGAGCCCGGCCCGCTGGCTGCTGCGCCAGCGCGTGCAGCACGCCCGGCTGCTGCTGGAGACCACCGACCTGGGCGTGGACGCCGTGGCCCGGCGGTCCGGGCTGGGCAGCGGCACCGCCCTGCGGCACCACCTGGCCCGGGAGATCGGCGTGCCGCCGTCGGCGTACCGGCGCACGTTCCGCCGCCCGGCGTGACGCGACGGTTGCGGTTCGGGTCTCAGATCGGCGCGCGCGTGACCGATGGGACTGGAGTCCGCTTCATCGCCGCATGCCGAGGATGCCCATGGATCCGACCCTCCGCCCGTTGCTCGACGCGCTCAAGGCGATCGGCGTGGACGCGAATGCGGTCGACGCGGCGGGCGCCGAGGCCGTGCGCAGCGGCCGGCCGATCCGCGCGGTGCTCATCAACGACTCCGTCGTCACCGAGGAGCAGCTGACCGAGGCGGCCGCGTACGCCGCCGGCATCAAGACGCTCGACCTGGTCAACTTCACGCCCGAGCGGGCCGCGCTGGAGATGGTGCCGCTGCCGATCGTGCTGCGGCACCGGGTGCTGGGCCTGTCCACCGCCAACGGCGAGCTGCTCGTCGGCATCACCGACCCGGCCGACATCGTCGCGCTCGACGACGTGCGCGCGGCCACCGGCATGCCCGTGCGGCCGGTCGTGGTGGCCCGCAGCGAGGTCCGCCGGATCATCCAGGAGCTCCAGCGCGACCAGCGCGACCTGGGCGAGGCGAACGAGGACGACAACCAGGCGCCGAACATGGCCGCCGTGTCGGCCGGCTCCGAGGACGCCCCGATCGTCAAGTACGTCAACAGCCTGATCGAGCAGGCCATCCAGAACCGCGCGTCCGACCTGCACCTGGAGCCCACCGAGGGCGACATGCGCATCCGGTACCGGATCGACGGCGTGCTGCACCAGATCGACCGGGTGCCGCGCAATGTGCAGGCCGCGCTGATCTCCCGCCTGAAGATCATGTCGAACGTCGACATCACCGAGCGCCGGGTGCCGCAGAACGGCCGCATCACCGTGCAGATCCGCGACCGCAGCGTCGACCTGCGCACCGCCACCCTGCCGACAGTGTGGGGCGAGAAGATCGTGCTGCGCGTGCTCGACACCGGCGGCATGGAGCTGGACCTGAAGAAGCTCGGCTTCACCGAGGCGAACTACGACCGTTTCGCCGAGTCGTTCTCCAAGCCGCACGGCATGCTGCTGGTGACCGGGCCGACGGGTTCCGGCAAGTCGACGACGCTGTACTCCACCCTCGCGCGCATCAGCCGCCCCGAGGTCAACGTCATCACCGTCGAGGACCCGGTCGAGTACCGGATGCAGGGCATCAACCAGGTGCAGGTCAACTCGAAGGCGGGCCTGACGTTCGCCGCGGTGCTGCCGGCCATCCTGCGGTCGGACCCCGACGTCGTGCTCATCGGTGAGATCCGCGACGGCGCCACCGCCCAGATCGCCGTCGAGGCCGCCCTCACCGGCCACCTCGTGCTCAGCACCCTGCACACCAACGACGCGCCCGGCGCGGTCACCCGGCTCACCGAGATGGGCATCGAGCCGTTCCTGGTGGGCTCGTCGCTGGACTGCGTGCTGGCCCAGCGGCTCGCCCGGCGGCTGTGCGACTGGTGCAAGGAGGCGTACGCGCCGACGGCCGCCGAGCTGGCCGCCGCCCGCTGGCCGGAGGAGGACGTCAAGGTCCCCGAGCTGGTGTACCGGCCGAAGGGCTGCCGCAACTGCGCCGGCACCGGCTACCGCGGCCGCCTGGCGCTGCACGAGGTCATGCCGGTGACCGCCGAGATCGAGACCCTGGCCGTCCGGCGCGCCTCCGCGGGTGAGATCCGCGAGGTCGCCGTGGCCCAGGGCATGTACGACCTGCGCGCCGACGGCCTCGCCAAGGCCGCCGCCGGGCAGACCTCCATCCGCGAGGTGCTGCGCGTCGCCATCTAGGCACCTAAACCGGATGGACGGGGTGCCGAAGGGGGAGGCGACTGGCCCCGGACCGATTGTCGGTGAGAGATGTACGCGCTCGACCAGCAGGCGCCGCCGCCCCGCGTGAACGGCGACCAGGAGTACCTGAACCGGATGCTCTTCGAGCTCGTCGACAACAAGGGCTCCGACCTGCACCTGACGGTGGGCGCGCCGCCGACCATCCGGGTGAACGGCAGCCTGCGGCCGCTGCCCGGCTACGGCCGGCTCACCGCCGCCGACACGGCCATGCTGTGCCGCGCCGCGATCACCGAGGAGCAGTGGCACGTCTTCGAGGCCAAGCAGGAGTTCGACTTCGCGTACAGCCTGACCGGCGTCTCCCGCTACCGCGGCAACCTGTACGCCCAGCGCACCTCGTACGGCGCGGTCTTCCGGGCCATCCCGCACGAGATCAAGCCGCTGGACGAGCTGGGCGTGCCGTACTCGGTGTCCCGGTTCGCGCACCTGCACCGCGGCCTGGTGCTGGTCACCGGCCCGACGGGCTCCGGCAAGACCACGACGCTGGCGTCGCTGCTCGACCTGGCCAACCGCACCCGCTCGGCGCACATCGTGACGATCGAGGACCCGATCGAGTTCCTGCACCCGCACAAGCGCAGCCTGGTCAACCAGCGCGAGGTCGGCGAGGACACCGAGTCGTTCGCGTCCGCGCTCAAGCACGCGCTGCGCCAGGACCCGGACATCATCCTGGTCGGCGAGCTGCGCGACCTGGAGACGACCGCGACCGCGCTCACCGCCGCCGAGACCGGCCACCTGGTGCTCGCCACCCTGCACACGCAGAGCGCGACGCAGACCATCGACCGCGTCATCGACATCTTCCCGCCGCACCAGCAGCTGCAGATCCGCGCGCAGCTCGCGGCCGGCCTGCAGGGCGTGGTGACGCAGGCGCTGGCGCCGCGCGCCGACGGCAAGGGCCGCGTCGTGGTCAGCGAGGTGCTGACGGCGACGCCCGCCATCCGCAGCCTCATCCGCGACGGCAAGACGCACCAGATCCCGTCGTTCATGCAGGCGGGCGGCAACGACGGAATGCTCTCCTTCGACCAGAACCTGGCCGAAAGGGTCCGCGAGGGGCTCATCACGATCGAGCACGCGCTCGAGATGTGCCACGCGCCGGAAGAGCTCAAGCGACTCATCGGACGGGTGTGACATGGCGACTGCCACGAAGACGTTCCAGTACAACAGCGTCGACGCCGCGGGCAAGCGGATCAAGGGCACCGTCCAGGCGCCGAACGAGGCCGCCGCCGCCCAGCTGCTGCGTCAGCGCGGCGAGACGGCCCTGTCGATGACGGAGGCCGGCAAGGGCCTGAACCGCGAGATCAGCATCCCGGGCCTGGGCGGGCGCACCACGCTCAAGGACCTGGCGGTGTTCTCGCGCCAGTTCGCCACGATGACGGCGTCCGGCATGTCGCTGCTGCGCTCGCTGGCGATCCTCGAGGAGCAGACCAGCGCGCTGTCGCTGAAGAAGGCGGTCGCCGAGGTCCGCACCGACGTGGCGGCCGGTGTGTCGCTGTCGGCGGCGCTGGGCAAGCACGACCGGATCTTCCCGAAGCTGATGATCGCGATGATCCGCGCCGGCGAGACGGGCGGCATGATCGACGGCGCGCTGGAGCAGATCGCCGACTCGTTCGAGAAGGACTCCGAGCTGCGCGGCAAGATCAAGAGCGCGCTGACCTACCCGACGATCGTGCTCGCGTTCACGTTCGTGCTGATCGCGGGCGTGCTGATCTTCATCGTCCCGATCTTCGAGGAGATGTTCAAGAACCTCGGTGGCGAGCTGCCCTGGATCACCCAGCTGCTGGTGGACGCCAGCAACAACATGTGGTGGGCCGGCCCGCTGATCGTGGGCGCGATCATCGGCGGCACGGTGCTGTACAAGCAGCGGGTGCGCACGTCGCCGGAGTTCCGCCTCGCGGTCGACCGGTTCAAGCTGCGCCTGCCCGTCTTCGGCCCGCTGTTCCGCAAGCTCGCGATGAGCCGCTTCTCGCGCAACCTCGGCACCCTGCTCGGCGTCGGCGTGCCCGTCATGCAGGCCCTCGACGTGGTCGGCGAGACCACCGGCAACGCCGTCATCACCGCGGCCATGCGCGACGTGCAGCAGCAGGTGCGTGACGGCCGCCCGATGTCGACCGCCCTGCGTGCCCACGACCTGTTTCCGGCAATGGTGACCCAGATGGTCGAAGTCGGCGAGGAATCCGGCCAAATCAGTCAGATGCTCGACAAGATTGCCGATTTCTACGACCGGGAGGTCGACGCAGCCGCGGAGTCCCTCACCGCGTCCATCGAGCCGATCATGGTGCTCGTCATGGGAGCGGTGGTCGGCGGCATGGTCGTCTGCCTGTACCTGCCGATGTTCACGATCTACCAGAACATCCAGGGCTGATCAGGCCCCGGAGCACCACCCGAACGTGCCAGCCGGCCCACTGCACAAGAGTCACTGGAGGCTCACCATGCACGAAACCTTCAACCGCCTGCGGGAGAAGCACCGCAGCGAGGAAGGGTTCACCCTGATCGAGCTGCTCGTGGTCGTCGTGATCATCGGCATCCTGGTCGCCATCGCCGTTCCCGTGTACCTGAACTACCGCCAGGGCGCCGCCGACAAGTCGTCGCAGTCCGACGTGCGCGGCGCGATCAGCGCGGTCGAGCAGTACTACACCGACAACGGCAACACGTACCCGGCGTCGGCCCAGACCGCCAGCCCCGGCGCCAGCATCACGCTCGCCGCGCAGAGCGGCGGCACCGCCCAGACCATCACGGTCTCGGCCGGCACCACGCTGAAGCTGGTCGTGTCCGGGTCGAACTACGCGATCTGCGCCATCAACTCCGGCGGTGCGCCCAAGTACTGGGTCTACACCAACCGCACCGGTGGCTCCGTGAGCGCGTCGACGCAGGCCGCGTACACCAGCTGCACGCCGTAAGGCAGGACCGGGCCGGCTCGCCGCCGGCGGCGATCACCACGATCGCCGCCGGCACGGCGAGTTCCCACGCGCGGGAGGGATCCAGCGATGCGCCGCACCATCCGGGACGAGGGCTTCACGCTCATCGAGCTGCTCGTGGTCGTCGTGATCATCGGCATCCTCGTGGCGATCGCCGTCCCGGTGTACCAGCGCTACTCCCGCAACGCCTGGGAGAAGTCGGTGGTGTCGGACATCCGCGGCGCCATCACCGCCGTCGAGCAGTTCCGCGCCGACCACAACGCGTACCCGAACACGGCGTCGCTGCAGCCGGACGACTTCTTCCTCGAGCAGTACCCGTCGGGCCCCGCCACCACCACCAAGGTGACGCTGTCCGACAGCGTCATGCTGACGATCTGGGTGAACTGGCCGGCCGGCACGTCCTACCGGATCTGCGCCCGCAACGCCGCCGGCGGCTACCGCCGGTTCCTGTACGACAGCGTGGAGGGCGGCTCGATCCGCGTCCGCACCGTCACGAACGCCAGCGTCTGCGCGTACACCCCCTGACGACCCGCCCGACCGGAAGGAGCTGACATGACCGCCGTCCTGCTGACCGTCGCCGGCCTGCTCGGCCTCGCCGTCGGGTCGTTCCTCAACGTCGTCATCCACCGGGTGCCGCGCGACGAGTCGCTGGTGCGGCCCGGGTCGCACTGCCCCGCCTGCGAGGCGCCCGTGCGGGCCCGGCACAACGTGCCCGTCGTGTCCTGGCTCGTGCTGCGCGGCCGGTGCGCCGACTGCCGGGCGCCGATCAGCGTGCGCTACCCGCTCGTCGAGGCGGGCACCGCGGCGCTGTTCGTGGCGGTCACCGCCCACTTCGGACTCGTGCCCGAGCTGCCCGCCTTCCTCTACCTCGCGGCGATCGCGGTCGCGCTCACCATGATCGACATCGACGTGCACCGGTTGCCGAACGCGATCGTGCTGCCGTCCTACGCCGTCGCGGCGGTGCTGCTCTTCGGGGCGGCGGCGCTCGACTCGGACTGGGGGGCCGTCGTGCGCGGGCTGGCCGCGATGGCCCTCCTCCTGCTCGCCTACCAGTCCCTGCGTCTCGCGAAGCCCGGCGGCATGGGCCTCGGCGACGTCAAGCTCGCCGGCCTGCTCGGGCTCTACCTGGGCTGGCTCGGCTGGGGCTGGGTGGCGGTCGGCGGCTTCGCCGCCTTCCTGCTCGGCGGGGTGGTGGGCATCGGCCTGCTCGCCACCCGCCGGGCCGGGCGCTCGACCCATGTGCCGTTCGGACCGGCCATGCTCGCCGGCGCGTTCCTGGCCGTCTTCGCCGCGCCGGCCATCGCCGGCTGGTACCTCGACCTGCTGAGTGTCCCGACCATTTCTTAGGAGCACCCTCGATGGCTTCCGTGACCCCGATCGGACTGGACATCGGCTCGTCGTCCATCCGCGCGGTGGAGGTGCGCCGCGGCCGGGACGACGTCGCCCTGACCAACTTCGGCCAGATCCCGCTGCCGCCCAAGACCGTGCACGAGGGCGTGATCCAGGACCCGCACGCGGTCACCACCGCGCTGCGTCAACTGTGGACGAACTCGCGCTTCGTCACCAAGCACGTGGTGCTCGGCGTGACGAACCCGCAGCTGATCGTCCGCGAGACGCAGGTGTCCAACCTGCCCGCCAAGGAGCTGCGCAAGTCGCTGCCGTTCCAGGTGCGCGACATGCTGCCGCTGTCGGTCGACCGCTCGCTGCTCGACTTCTACCCGCTGGAGGACCCGGGCGACGCCCCGACCGTGCGCGGGCTGCTCATCGCCACCCCGAAGGACGCCGTGCTCACCGCCGTCGAGGCCGTCGAGCAGGCGGGCCTGCGGGTCGAGCAGGTCGACCTGGCCTCGTTCGCCCTGCTGCGCTCCGCCGCCCACCTGGACACCCAGGTCGAGGCGATCATCGACCTCGGCGCGCAGGTCACCAGCATGGTGGTGCACGCCGACGGCGAGCCGCTGATCGTGCGCACCATCCCGCGCGGCGGCAACGAGTTCACCGACGCCATCGCCACCCGCCTCGCCATCCAGACCAGCGAGGCCGAGGAGCTCAAGTGCCGGTTCGGCATGCACGGCGACGGGCGGCCCGACGCCGCGGGCGCCGTGCAGGACGCCATCCGGCCGCTGCTCAACGAGATCCGCTCGTCGTTCACGTACCTCGCGTCCGGCGAGCGGCAGAAGCGCGTGACCCGGCTGGCCCTGGCCGGCGGCGGCGCCCTGATGCCCGGCCTGGCCGAGTACCTGCAGGACCAGCTCGACGTCGCGGTGATCCTCGCCGACAGCGCGGCCCGGCTGCGCGACACCCGCCGCGCCCGCCAGCGCGGCTTCGAGAACTTCGTCCCGTCCGCGGCCGTGTCGATCGGCCTCACCCTGGGAGCGGCTGCCTGATGGCCACCACGCTGAAGCCCCTGGACCCGGCGACGACGCCGCAGCACGCGCTGCGCCTGCTGCCGATCACCGCCAAGCTGCTGCCGCCGGAGATCCTCGCGGCCCGGCGCGCCCGGGTGGTGCGCTCGCGCGTCATCGCCGGCCTGGTCGCCGTGGCCCTGCTGCTCGGCGGCTACTACGCCTTCGCGCTCTACCAGGTGCAGGAGGCGCGGGACAGCTACGAGGCCGCCGTCGCCGAGCAGGCCGCGCTGACCGCGCAGCAGAAGGACTACAACGAGGTCGTCCAGACGCAGGCGCAGTCGACCGCGATCAGCTCCCGGCTGAAGGTCCTGCTCGCCGACGACATGCGCTGGGCGGGCCTGCTCGGCGACCTGCGCGGCGCCGCGGCCACGGCCGGCATCACCGTCACCGGCGTGTCCGGCAGCCTGCCGAACGCCGAGGGCGGCGCGAACGCCGGCGCGAACGGCCAGACCGCGCTGCCCAGCACCAGCACCTCCGCGGTCGTCGGCACCATGACGATCACCGGCGCCGGCGCCACCAAGGACGCGGTGGCCCGGTACATCGACGAGCTGGCCGAGATCGACAAGTTCGCCAACCCCTACCTGACCAGCGTGACCACCGAGGACAAGCGGGTGCAGTTCAGCGCGCAGCTGGACATCACCAAGAAGGCGCTCGGCGGCCGGTTCACCGCGACCACCAACGGAGGCAAGTGATGCGCGCCCACGCCGACCGCCTGTGGCTGCTGGGCGGCGCCATCGGGGTCGTCATCCTCGTCGCCGTCGGCTGGCTGCTGCTGATCAACCCGGCGCACGGCGACGCCGACGGCTACCGCGAGCAGACCGAGGTGTCCGAGATCCAGCTGATCGCCCTGCACAAGCGCCTGGGCGAGCTCAAGGAGCAGCAGGCCAAGCTGCCCACCTACAAGGCGGAGCTGGCCCGCAACCGGCAGGCGCTGCCGCTCGACACCGGCATCCCGGCGTTCCTGCGCCAGCTGGAGGACGCCGGCGACGCCGTCGGCGCGACGGTCAGCAACGTCAACGTCGGCGTGCCCAGCCAGGAGACCGGCGCCGGGCTGTCCGCGTACTCGCTGCCCGTGACCGTGACCGTCGACGGCCGCATCGGCGCCATGGGCCCGTTCCTCGACCAGCTGCAGCAGGTGCAGCCGCGCGCCGTGCTGGTGCAGTCGGCCAACCTCGCCGCCAGCACCGAGGAGAACGGCAAGGACGGCACCAACATGACGCTGACCATGAAGGTCTTCGTCGCCCCGGCCGCCGGCGGCACGCCGGCCGCGTCGCCCGCGCCCACGAACTGAGCGCACCGGAACGACGCCATGACTCTGTCCGCCGATCCGGCCACGCGCCGCGACGACACCGGCTTCACGCTGGTCGAGACGCTCGTGTCGCTGATGATCATGGGCATGGTCATGGCGTCGCTCGCCGTGTTCTTCAGCCGCTCCATGACCGTGACGAGCCGGCAGGGCGACCGGCAGATCGCCGCCCAGCTGGTCACCGACGGCATCGACCAGCTGCGCAAGGTGCCCGGCTGCCGGCTGCGCAACCTGTGCGGCAACTCGTGGCCGCCGCCGACGGACACCCACACCGTCGACCGCGTGGTCTACACCCGCACCTACACCCGGCAGGCCGTCATCCCGCCCGACCTGCTGCCCGTGGCCGTCACCGTCACCTGGAAGGGCTGCTCCGGCACGTGCACGTTCACCGCCACGACGCTGATCAGCACCACGGTGTCCGAGCCCGTCTTCAACGTGCCGTGAACCGGCTGCGCGACGACGAGGGCCTCACCCTGTTCGAGGTGCTCATCTCGATGACGATCATGGCCGTGGTGATGTCGGTGTTCACCGGCGGCGTCCTGCTCATGTACCGCACCCTCAACCGCGCCGACGCCGACGCCGTCGTGCAGCTGCGCACCACCACCGCGTTCACCCGGCTGGAACGGGAGATCCGCTACGCCAAGCGCATCTTCCCGCAGGTGGCGGAGACCAACGGCTGGTCGGTGCGGTTCGTGATGGTCGACCCCGACGACGGCGTCGAGAAGTGCGTGCAGCTCTGGCTGCCGGCCACCGACAACGACGGCGACGCCGCCCGGGTCACCCTCGTGGAGCGGCGCTGGCCCACCACCGGCGCGTCCACGGCCGGGACGTTCCGCGCCCTCGCGCCGGGCTTCGTGCCGCCCGCCGCCACGCCGTTCACCGTCCAGCCGCTCGACGCCGTCAGCAACTTCGACCGCCTGACGGTCACCCTCAGCACCGGCCAGGGCGCGGCCGGGCGCGGCGCCGAGCAGTCGTACAACCTGACGTACACCGCGCAGAACACCGTGCCCGCCGCGCAGCGGCTGACCACGCCGCCCGGGCTGAGCACGCCGTGCCCGTACACGATGCCGGCATGACGGCCGGGCCGCCCGGCGGCGGCACCGTCGAGGGTGCGATGCAGACCCCCGACGGCGCCTGGCGCGTCGAGATCGTCCGGCGTGGACGCAGCCGCTGGTACCGGATCGTGCACGGCGAGGACGTCGTCGACTGGCTGTCGATCAGCGCCGTCGAGCGGATCCTCGACGAGGCCGGCGTCGACCGGCGCCTGCTGATCGAGGCCGGCCCCGCGGCCTAGCTGTAGAGCCGCGCGGTCCGCAGCCCCCGGTACACCTTGCGGTACACGACCCCGGTGCGCGACGTGCCCGCGTCGATCATCCGGCCCCGGCCCATGTAGATGCCGACGTGCCCGGGGCCGACCACCAGGTCGCCGGGCAGCGCGTGCGACCACGGGATCGTCCGGGCCCGCGCCGCCTGCCGGCCGGAGGAGTGCGGCAGCCGCACCCCGACCAGCGAGTACGCCCGCATCGTGAACCCGCTGCAGTCGAAGGCCCGCATCCCGATCCCGCCGCTGCGGTACGGCTTGCCGACCTGCGACCGCGCGAACGCGACCACCCGCCGCATCGCGGCGAGCCGGATGGCGCTGACGGCGGGCGCGCCGCGCCGCTGCACGACGGGCCCGGTGCGGGCGGCGAGCACGGGCCGCACCGCGAGGGCGGGCCGGTGGACGACGGGCCGGTGGATGACCGGCCGGTGCGCGGCGGGCCGGTGGATCACGGGCCGGTGCGCGGCGGGCCGGTGGATGACGGGCCGCACGACGGAGCGGGCGGCGGGGGCGGCTTCGCGCCGCATGGCGAGCGCGTCGGCCAGCAAAGATCCGGCACCGGCCGGGACGTCACCGGCGGCCGCGGGGCGGGCGTCGCCGGTGGCTGGGCCTCCGGCGTCGCCGGTGGGCGCCGCCGGGGCGAGCTGCGCGGCCGGTTCGGCCGCGGGGGCGGGAGGTTCGGACACGGGGCCGATGACGGCCAGGACGGCCACGCCCACGGTCAGGGCACGGCGGGTGGACTTGCGGTGCAGCACTACCTCCGAGGCCGGCCCGGGGCACTCACGCGCATCCCGCGGCGCGACCGGTGCTGCTGGCCGTGCCGGTGCCGCCCCGCGTTCGCGGGACGCCGTCGGGAACCCGGGCAGTGATTTTCCGTTGCGGAACATATGCGAGCACACCCGTCCGCTAATGGTGGGCAATTCCGGCAATTATGCTTCCGACGGGGTGAATTCGCCGGAATGACACGGCGACAACGGCCGCCGTGGATGCGCCGGCCCCGCGAGCGCCCCTCCGGCTAACACTTTTCCCCGGTCATTCAGCCCTTCGGCTCGTCGCGCCGGGCCTCGCGCCCGGCCGCCCGTCCGCCGACCAGCCCAGCGTGGTTCCGGGACGTCCGGGCGCCATTGACTTGCATCGCCGGATGTCGCTTGCTGTGAAGCATCGATTAAAAGTTGATTAACTGCGGAGAGGACCCGATCGATGAGGACGCAACTGGGCCGGGTGCTCGCGCTCGGTCTCGCGCTCACGGCCACCGTGGCGCTGACCGGCACGGCGGACGCGGCGGCGCCCGCGGCGCCGCGGGCCGCGGCGGCGGCCGCCCCGGCCGCGCTGTTCGGCGCGAACGTCACCGTGTTCGACCCGGCCATGCCCGTCGACGACATCCAGGCCGCGCTCGACGCCACCCACGCCCAGCTGGTCGACGCGGAGATGGGCACGACCCGCCGCGCGTTCCTCTTCAAGCCCGGGGTGTACGGCACCGCCGAGAACCCGCTCCAGATCAAGGTCGGCTACTACACGGAGATCGCCGGCCTCGGCGCCGCCCCCACCGACGTGGTGATCAACGGCAAGGTCGAGGTGTACAACCGCTGCCTCACCGAGGGCGGCGCGGGCAACTGCCTGGCGCTGGTGAACTTCTGGCGCACCCTGTCGAACCTGTCGATCAACATCAACACCGCCGGCCAGGACGGGTGCCGCTCGTCGGCCAACTTCTGGGCCGTCTCGCAGGCGGTGTCGATGCGCCGGCTGAACATCACCGGCGGCGGACTGTCCCTCATGGACTACTGCACCGCCGGCCCCCAGTTCGCCAGCGGCGGCTTCATCGCCGACTCGCGCCTGCCCGCCGTCACCAACGGTTCGCAGCAGCAGTGGCTGACCCGCAACACCGAGGTCGCCGGCTGGTCGAACGGCGTGTGGAACCAGGTCTTCGCGGGCGTCGTCGGCGCCCCGGACGACGCCGGCTTCCCGAACCCGCCGTACACGACGCTCGACCGCACCCCGGTGAGCCGCGAGAAGCCGTACCTGTTCACCGACGCCCGTGGCCGCTACCAGGTGCGGGTGCCGTCCGCGCAGCGCAACACCCGCGGCGTGTCGTGGGGCGCCGGCCTCACCCCGGGCCGCACGCTGCCGCTCAGCGACTTCTTCGTCGCCACCCCGGCCAGCGGCGTGAACGAGATCAACCGCGCCCTGCGCAACGGCAAGCACCTGCTGCTCACCCCCGGCCTGTACGACATCGCCAAGAGCATCAAGGTCGACCGCGCCAACACCGTCGTGCTCGGCATCGGCCACGCCACCCTCACCGCGGTCGGCGGCGCCACCCCCGTGGTGGTCGGCGACGCCCCCGGCATCGTCGTCGCCGGCGTCACGATCGACGCGGGCCTCGTCACCTCGAAGCACCTGCTGAAGGTCGGCACGAAGAAGGGCAAGAGCAAGCGGGACAACCCCACCACCCTGTCGGACGTGTACTTCCGCGTCGGCGGCCCGCACGTCGGCAAGGTGCAGGTGGCCCTGCAGATCAACAGCGACGACGTGCTCATCGACCACACCTGGGTGTGGCGCGGCGACCACGGCGTGGAGGGCTTCACCGACACCCAGCGCTGGAACACGAACATCGGCCGCAACGGCGTCGTCGTGAACGGCGACCGGGTGACCGCCACCGGCCTGTTCGTCGAGCACTTCCAGCAGTACAACACCATCTGGAACGGCGAGGACGGCACCGTCATCCTCTACCAGAACGAGCTGCCGTACGACCCGCCGACGCAGGCGGACTGGATGAACGGCAAGGTCGAGGGCTGGGCCGGCTACAAGGTGTCGAACAAGGTCCGCCGGCACACCCTGTGGGGCGGCGGGGTGTACGTCTTCAACCAGAACAACCCGTCCATCCACACCGAGAACGGCTTCGAGGTCCCGACGCGCAGCCTGGTCAAGCTGCACCACATCATGACGGTGAACCTCAGCGCCGGCACGGTCGACCACGTCGTCAACGGCGTGGGCGGCCCGGCGGACTCCACCAACGTGGGCGCCCCGGTGTACATCGCGGAGTACCCGACCCTGTGACGACCAGCTGACCGGCGGCGGGACGCGTGCGACGCGCGTCCCGCCGTCTCCGTCCTGCCTGTGGTCGGTGCTCAACCGCTCGACCGCCCGCGACCGCCACCGCAACTCCGTCACCAGCGCCGTCCTGCTCACCGCGAGCGGGCTGCTCGGCACGGGCGCGCTGGTCGCCGCGTTCGCCGGCTGGCTGTAGCCCCGCCCGCGGACCCCGCCCGGCTACCGCCCCGCGGGCGCCGGGGAGACCGGCGCGGCCGGGCGCCGCCGCCGGACGGCGCCGACCGCCGCGTCGATCAGCAGGAACGCGGCCAGCGGCACGCCGAACAGCGGCAGCGCCCACGCGAGCCCGAACACGGCGACGACGCCGCCCATGATCGCCCAGCCGGGCAGCCCGATCCACGCGCGCCGGGCAGGCGGGGCGCCGGCGAGGGCGCGGCGGCCGGCCCGGGTGGGGCGGCGCTGCCACCACATCCGGTACCCCCACACGATCACGCACAGCAGCCCGATCGCCAGGGCGGCGAGCAGCACCTGGTTGGCGACGCCGAACAGCTTGCCCATGTGCGCCTGCACGCCCAGCTTGCTGAGCTGGGCGAGCAGCGGCCAGTCGGCGAAGTCGCTGCGGGCGGTGACCGCGCCGGTCGCCGGGTCCACGGCCACCCGGTCGAGCCCGACCGGCCAGGTGTTGTCGACGCCGGTGACGGTCCACGCGGAGGCGGCGTCCGCGGGCACGGTCAGCTCCACCGGCCCGGTGAGCCCGGCGCCGCGGGCGACGCCGAGCACGGTGTCGGCGGCCGCCGGGTCGACCGGCGCGGCGGTCACGGCCCCGCCGCCGTGGTGCCCGCCGACGGCCGCCGGCGCGCCGGCGAGGCCGGTCGACAACTCGGGGGTACGCGCGTCGAGCGCGTCGAGGGCGGCCGTGAAGTTGCCGCCCGCGAAGCGCGACCACGTCAGCCCGGTGGCGGCCAGCACGAGCAGGCCGGCGCTGAGCCACACGCCGGTGGCGGCGTGCCACCCGCGGGTGCGCCGCACCCCGCGGCGGGCGCCGAGGTCCGGGGCGAACAGCGCCGCGACCCGCCGGCGCCGCCGCCACCACAGCACGACCCCGCCGAGGGCGAGCACCCACAGCCAGCTCGCCGCCAGCTCCGAGTAGTGCCGCCCGGCCGCGCCGAGGTGCAGGTTGCGGTGCAGGTCGTCCAGCCAGGTGGTCACCGGGGTGGCCCCCCACCAGGTGGTCAGCGTGCCCTGCACCCGGCCGGTGGACGGGTCCACGTACACGGTGTGCTGCTTCTCCCCCAGCTCGGGCAGCGAGAACACCACCCGCGTGGTGTCGTCGCCGCCGCCGGGCTGGACCGCGGCGAGCGCGCCGTCCGGGTGCGCGGCCCGGGCGGCGGCGATCTGCCCGGCCAGCGGCAGCGCCGCGCCGCCGGGCCGGTCCACGGTGAGCTGGTCGCGGTAGAGCACCGCGTCGAGCTGCGGCGTCACGGTGAACAGCAGCCCGGTGACGGCGGCGACGACGAGGAACGGGGCGACGAGCACCCCGGCGTAGAAGTGCAGCCGCAGCAGCAGCGCACCGAACGCGGACGGCCGGCGCCCCTCCCGCGGCGGCGGGCCGGGGGCGGCCCCGGCGGGCTCGGGCGACTCGGTGAGCTCGGAGGTGACGGTCATCGGCGGTCCTCGTCGATCGGCGACACGGGGCACGCACCCGCGGTGATCTCCGCCGGCGCACACGGCGTTAGTCGCCGCCACCCGCGGCGCAGTTCCCGGCCGCCCTGGCCGGTCCGCGCACCCCAAAGGTCAGACCGATGCCGTCGCGGGACGGTGTCATGCTGGAGTCCGTCGCCAGTGTCGAAGGATTTGCGCCGCCGTGAGTGAGTTGACCGCCCGTTTCGACCTGCCGCTCGGCGCCGAGGCGCCGAGGGCCGCCCGGCACGCCGTCGCGCCGGTCCTGCACGGGTGGGGCTACGCCGACGAGGACTGGCTCCACCTGGCCCGCCTGGTCGTCAGCGAACTGGTCGCCAACGCCGTCCTGCACGGCGGCGGCTGCCTGTCCCTGGAACTGCAGGCCCACGACGGCGGCGTCGTCGTCAGCGTCGCCGACGGCTCCGCCGTCCTGCCCACCCAGCCGGACCCCACGTCCCTGGACCCGGCCCGGCTCGCCGCCGGCGGCCGGGGGGTGGCGCTCATCGAGGCGTTCGGCTGCGCCTGGGGCACCCACGACCACGAGGGCGGCAAACGCGTCTGGGTACGCCTGCCGGAGCACCCCCTGACCCCCGGACCGGGCACCGCGGGCGTCGCCGCCGGGTGAGCCGGGCCCGCCGCCCGCAACCGCGCCGCACCCCGATCCGTCCGCCGCCGCGACCCCAGCGGGGAACGATGGATCTCTCGTGTACGGGCAGGGAGAAGCGGAGGGCGGGTGTCGTCGTGGGCCGTCGCCTTCAGCGAGCCGGCAGCTCCGTCCTGGTCGCCGCGTTCGCGGCCCTGCTGCCCCTGCTCGCGGTCTGTCAGCTCCCACGGACCGGCGCGGCCTTCGCCGGGTTCACCGGCAGCCCGGCGAGCACCTTCTCCGCCGAGTCGCTGCCCCCGCCGTCCGACCTGACCGCCGTCTCCAGCTGCACCGGCGGCGGCGTCGGCCCCATGCCGGCGCTGATCGCCACGAGCGCGGCCTCGGAGGGCGCGTCCAACGGCGCCCCCGTCACGCTGACCCGGCCGACCGCGGAGGTCGGTGACCTGATCGTGGTCGTCATGTTCGCCGGCAACAACGCGATGCCCACCGCGTCGGGCGGGACCCCGGCGTTCACCACGGCCGTCAGCGTCTACAACCCCAGCTCCAGCATCATGGCCGGCTTCATCCTGTACCGGTGGATGACGGCCGCCGAGCCCACCAGCTACGCGTTCGCGCCCGTCGCCGGCCGGGCGATCGGCATGGTGCGGGTGTACCGCAACGTCAGCACCAGCACCCCGTTCGGCGCGGCCGGAACGCTGTGGTCGGCGAACGTCAGCGGCGGCACCACCACGACAGCGCCCGGCGTGACCACCGCCGCGGCCAACACCCTCGTGCTGGCGCTGCAGGGTGTCCGCAGCGCCAACACGGCCCCCAACTACACCAACCCCACAGGCACCGCACTCGGCAACGTGAGCACCCTGCTGTCGGCGTCACCGGCCACGAACACCGTCACCGGCCGCGTGGGCGACATCGCGGCCGCCGCGCCGGGGCCGACCGGCGACACGACCGTCACCCACAGCGGCGCCCAGTACCGGATCGGCGTCCAGGTGCCGATCCTGGCCGCCACCAGGGGCCAGGTGGTCACGTCGTGGAACACCGCGGGCGTGCCCGCCTGGGCGACCGGCTACGAACTGGTGCGCACGAACGGCGGCGTCACGGAGGCCACGGTCACCGTCGCGGGCAGCGGCACGAACGAGTACACCGACACCACGGTCGGCAACGGCACGTTCACCTACAGCCTGCAGTCGGCGGCGAGCACCTGGCGGTCCACCGCGGTGACCGTCACCCTGAGCCGAAGCTGCTGACGCCGACCGCCGGCCGACCGCCGGCGACCGCACCGATGGCGCCGTCCGCGCGCGGGGCGAGGCGCCACCGCCCGCTCGCGGCCCGTGGCATGCGCCTGGAGGCGCCCGAACGGGCGGGATCGCGGTGTAGCCGGAACGACGCTGCTGCGGGCATGTGCGCCCCCGCCACGACGGCCGCCCGGTTCGTGATCCCGGCGAGCCGGCCCATCACCGCACCCCGAATCGAATCGCCCACCCCGGCAGCTGCCGGCAGGAAGGAACCATCTCCCGCTTCAAGCGCGAGTACCCGGTGGAGACTCCGCGCCTCACCGTCGGAGTCGGCGAGCGCGTCAACTGGGAGGTCTGCCACGGCGACGAGGTCGGCGTCTATGCCGAGGTCTCCGGCGAGGAGGTGCCCGGCAAGCGCAACACGGTGAAAGTCCGTGTGCATCTCATGGCGACCGACCAGAACCTCGGCAGCGGATGCTCTCCCCCTGGTCGCAGGAGTCCCGACTCAACGTCCCCAGGGCGGGCCTCCGCCTCCGATCGAGGGCGGGCCGGGGGCTTTCGCACATCGTCGCGGCCGCCCCGGCCCCCGCCCGGCCGTCGAGGAGGCGCCGGGCCGGATCCGGCGATGATCGACCCGCGCGAACCGGCTCGGCGACGGACCGCGGGGGCCGCAGGGAGCGGAAAAGGAAAAAGGCCTGGACGAAAGTCCAGGCCAGCAAGGGTGGAGCTGAGGGGACTCGAACCCCTGACCCCCACACTGCCAGTGTGGTGCGCTACCAGCTGCGCCACAGCCCCTTGCAGTCCCCGGTCGCCCGGGCACTCACGGAATAGTACACACCCGCCCACCCCGCCCGCGGCAGGGGGCCTCAGTTGAGCGACACGTCGGGCGGGAAGTGGGCGACGGCGGCGAGGATGTCGCCCTGGCGGCGCAGGACCATGGGCCACAGGTCGTCGGGGCGGGCGACGAAGGCGTCGCCGGGGAGGGCGTCGAAGACGAACCAGGAGCCGGCGGCGATCTCCTCCTCGAGCTGGCCGGAGGACCAGCCGGAGTAGCCGGCGAAGACGCGCAGGCCGGTGATGCGGTCGCGGAAGCGGTCGGGGTCGGCGGAGAGGTCGACGGTGCCGACGCTGCCGGCGACCTGGTGGAAGCCGCTGAGGCGTTTGGTGGTGTCAGGGCGCATGCGGGCGAGGCAGATGGCGGACTCGGGCTGGACGGGGCCGCCCTCGAAGAGGACCGCGGGGTCGCGGGCGAGTTCGCCCCAGGCGCCCAGGACGTCGGCGACGGGGACCTCGGTGGCCCGGTTGAGGACGACGCCGAGGGCGCCGCCGGTCTCGTGGGCGACGAGGAGCACCACCGTACGGTCGAAGTTGGGGTCCTTCAGCGTCGGTGTGGCGACCAGGAGCCGGCCGGTCATCGACTCCATCGACCGACCTCCGATTCGCTGACCCTCACCGTGCACGGCGCCCCACGATCAGCGCCGGGAGGTGCTCGGACGGGCCTGCGGTGAACGCCATGCTCGCACATTAGCCTGCGTTCCAGGCCACCGATAAGGTCTGCGCATGAGTGAGCCTGTCCTGTACCCGGCCGTGGTCCGGGCGGCCCGATGAGCGCCGTCGCCGAGCTGGGCGTCATCGGCGGTTCGGGGCTGTACGCGTTGCTGGACAACGCCGTGCAGCACGTCGTCGACACGCCGTACGGTGCCCCGTCGGACGCCGTCACGGTGGCGGAGGTGGGTGGGCGCCGGGTGGCGTTCCTGCCCCGGCACGGCCGGGATCACCGGTTCCCGCCGCACCGCATCCCGTACCGGGCGAACCTGTGGGCGCTGCGTTCGCTGGGGGTGCGCCAGATCCTCGCGCCGTGCGCGGTGGGCGGGTTGCGGCCGGAGCTGGGGCCGGGCACGTTCGTGGTGCCGGACCAGCTGATCGACCGCACGAGCGGTCGCTGCCAGACGTTCTTCGACTCCGGCGCGGTGCACGTGAGCTTCGCCGACCCGTACTGCCCGGTGGGCCGGCGGACGGCGCTGGCGGCCATGCCCGACGCGGTGGACGGCGGCACGATGGTGGTGGTGGAGGGGCCGCGGTTCTCGACGCGGGCGGAGTCGCGCTGGTTCACGGCGATCGGCGGCGCGGTGGTGAACATGACGGGTCATCCGGAGGCGGTCCTGGCCCGCGAGCTGGCACTCTGTTACACGGCGGTGGCCCTGGTGACGGACCTGGACGCGGGTGTCGAGGGCGGCCAGGCGGTGACCCACGAGGAGGTCTTCCGGGTGTTCGGCGAGAACACGGACCGCCTGCGTGGGGTGCTGCTGGACGCGGTGGCGGCGCTGCCCGCGGATCGCGCGTGCCCGTGCCCGCAGGCCCTGGACGGTCTCAAGCTGCCGATCGAGCTGCCGTGAGCACGCGCTTCACGGCCACCGTCGAGGCGGCCGCGCCCGCCGCCCGGGTGTGGGACACCCTGGTGGACTGGCCGCGGCACGGCGACTGGGTGCCGCTGACGAAGGTGCGGGTGACCTCGGAGCGCCCCGACGGCGTGGGCGCGGTCTTCGTCACGCGCACCGGCGTGGGCCCGCTGGCGTTCGACGACCCGATGCGCGTCACGGAGTGGCAGCCTCCCACGGACACCGCCCCGGGCCGCTGCGCGGTCCTGAAACTGGGCCGCCTGATCCACGGCACAGCCTGGTTCGAGGTGATCCCCCAAGGACCGGACCGCACCCAGATCCGCTGGCACGAGGACGTGACAGTGACCCCCCACCGCATCACCCGCCTGCTCAGTCCAGTGCTAGCCGTGGCCGGCCGTGCGGCGTTCACAGCGACCCTGAAGAAGATCGCGAAGGCAGCCGAGCGCTAGCGACAGGCGAGGAGCGGCCACCCGGCGTGGGGGCGTCCGGGGGCTCGGCCCCCGGAGCGGAATGACGAGTCCCCCCGGTCCGCGCTCTCCGCGGACAGGGGGGACTCAGGGACTCGTGGAGGTGCCGGGAATCGAACCCGGGTCCTTCGACGCTTCATCAGGGCTTCTCCGAGCGCAGCTCGCTGTGCCTCTACTCGGCCCCACCGATCACGCGAGCGAGTCGGTGTGACGGGCCCAGCCACGATTAGTCTCGCCGCACGGCCCCCGTGACCGGGTCCGATTGGCCAGCCTCCTAAATGATGTCGACAAACCGGGGCGGAGGCACCCCCGGGTCGACAGAGTCAGCTACTCGCCTCAGGCGGCGAGAGCGTACGACTCAGCGCTATCGTTCTTGGCGCTTATAAGTTTCCGACGACCGATTCTCGAGACGACGTCGGCTTCCTCGGCTCGCTTCCCCTGTCTCCACGGACGAAGTCGAAACCAGTCACCCCCTCGTGCGCGACCGCCGTGTGCGGCCACCCGACAAGACTAACGTGTCCGCGCCCGGACTTCATTCCGGTATCTCGCACGGCGTGCCGTTGACGGTGCAGCCGGTGGGGCGCACGGGGCCGGCGGGCTTCTTGAGGGCTTCGAAGCCGAAGGTCTGGATGCCGCCGGGCGGCAGCGGCCCGCCGGCGAAGACGACGAACGAGCCGGAGCGGGTGATGTCGGCGTTCCAGTGGGTGACGACCTGGACCTCGGCGGAGCGGGCGTGGCTGATCTCGACGCGCCAGGCGAGTTCCTGGGCGGTGGGGTTGAACACGACGACGCCGGCGACGAAGCCGGTGTCCCAGCTGCCGCTGACGACGTAGCGGGCCTGGAGGCCGTCGGCGATCTTCAGTTCGGGCTCGCGGGGCGCGGTGGGGCGCGGGCTGGGCGCGACCGGGCGGCGGGTCGGGGTGGCCGTCGTCTCGAGGTCAGGGTTCCTGAGCCGGGCGGCGGAGGAGACGGCGCCGGCGGGCTGGTCGGCGACGGGCGGGGCGGACGCCGGGCGGGCGGCGGCGTCGACGGAATCGGCGGGCCCCGGGGCGGGGCCGGGCGCGCGGTCGATGGTGAGGGCCCCGGCGGTGAAGACGGCGATGGCGACGAGCAGGGCGCCGAGCCCGACGAGCTGGGCGCGCAGGTCGACGGTGCGCAGGCTGCGGCGGTGCAGGTCGCGGATCGGGCCGAGGGGCCCGGCGGGGGGCCTGGCGTGCTTGCCCCGCACGGGGGTCAGCCCATGCCCTTGCTGCGGCGGCCGAGGGCGCGGGTGATCTCGCGCTGCGCGTCGCGCTTGGCGAGGTCCTGGCGCTTGTCGTACGACTTCTTGCCCTTGGCGAGGCCGAGCTCCACCTTGGCCCAGCCGTCGTTGAAGTAGACGGACAGCGGCACGAGGGTGACGCCGTCGTCGCGCAGGCGGCTGAGGATCTTGTCGATCTCGACGCGCTTGAGCAGCAGCTTGCGGGTGCGGCGGGGCTCGTGGTTGGTCCAGGTGCCCTGCGTGTACTCCGGGATGTGCATGCCGTGCAGGTACAGCTCGCGGCCCTGCTCGTGGGCGAACGCGTCGACGAGCGAGGAGCGGCCGAGCCGCAGCGACTTGACCTCGGTGCCGGTCAGCGCCATGCCGGCCTCGTAGGTGTCGAGGATGGCGTAGTCGTGCCGTGCCTTGCGGTTCGACGCGACGACTTTGCGTCCCTGCTCACGTGGCATGGCTCGACCCCCTTCGGCGTACGCGGCCGCGCAATGGTACCCGTACCCCGGCCGGGCCGGACAGCACCGTCAGCAGAGGCAGCTGGGCAGCCATTTCTCGGGGTTGCGCGGGTCACCGTCCACGCGCACCTCGAAGTGGAGGTGGTTGCCGGTGGAGCCGCCGGTGGAGCCGACCCGGCCGATGACCTGGCCGCGGCGCACGCGCTGGCCGTCGCCGACGAGGATGCGCGACTGGTGGCCGTAGCAGGTGCTGATGGACTGGCCCTGCTGGCGGCCGTGGCTGACGCAGGTGTAGTTGCCGTACCCGCCGGCCCAGCCGGCCCGCATGACGCGGCCGTCGGCGGCGGCGTAGATGGGTTCGCCGTTGCCGGCGGCGAGGTCGACGCCGGCGTGCAGCCGCCAGGCGCCGTAGAGCGGGTGGAAGCGCATGCCGAAGTCGCTGGACTTCCAGCCGTGCACGGGCATGAGGAAGCGGGCGCCGGGCTGCAGGGTGGGGCCGACGCCGTTGCGGCGTTCCCAGGCGCGCAGCTCGGCCACCATGCGGGCCTCCTCGACGCGGGCGAGGCGGTACTTGGCGAGGGTGGCGGTGCGCTCGGCGGACGCGGCGAGCAGCGCGGTGCGGCGCTGTTCGGTGAGGGCGAGGACGGCGGCGCGGGCCTGCTCGGCCTCCTGCTGGGCGCGTTCGGCGGCGGCGAGGGCGGCCTCGGCCTCGGCGCGGGCCTCGTCGGCGGCGCGCTTGGCGGCGCCGGCGGCGTCCTGGGCCTCGCGGGCGGCGCGGCGGGCGGCGACGAGTTCGTCGATGAGGTCCTGCTGGCCGTTGAGCACGCGGCTGACGTAGCCGTAGCGGTCGAGGGCGTCCATCGGGCCGGTGGCCTTGAGCAGGACGGAGAACGTGGCGACGGTGCCGCCCTGGTAGCTGCGGCGCACGAGGGCGCCGAACTCGTCGCGGCTGGACTCGACCCGGGCCTGGGCGCGGGCGAAGCGGGCGGCGACGGCGTCGTAGGCCTCCTGCGCGGTGTCGGCGCGGCGGCGGGCGGTGCTCGCGGTGATCTCGGCGGCGACGACGCGGCCCTGCGCCTCGGCGACGCGCTGCTGGGCGCCGGGCAGGGCGGCCTCGGCGGTGGCGAGCGCGATGCCGGCGCGCTGGGCGGCGGCGGTGGCGTCCTCGAGGTTGGCGGCGGCGCGGTCGGCGGCGGTGGCGGCGGCCTTGGCGTCGTCGCGTGGGTCGGCCTGGGCCGCGGAGCCGGCGAGCGAGCCGGCGAGCGCCAGGACCGGCACCAGCAGGGCCGCCCACAGCCGGGCCCCGGTTCGGTACGCGTGCACGAGCGATCTCCCCCCGTCAGCTCACCACGGTACTCCGGCAACACGGGGCACATCCGTCCGAAACGGCAATTTCCGCAACTACCGCCCCGCAGACGACGGATGCCGCGCACCCCGGCAGCGGGGTGCGCGGCATCCGGAGGAGCCGTGCGGCGAACCTAGACGCGCAGGTAGAAGCGCAGCGTGACCCAGCCGGTGATGGCCGAGACGAGCGCGCCGGCGCCCATCATGAGCGGCAGCTGCAGCAGCACGTTGTCGAACGGGATCGGCGTGATGATCGTGGTGAGCTGCTGGAGCGGGCCGTCGATCAGGAACTCCTTACCGCCGAGCAGCAGCAGCCAGCCGATGATCGCGCCGATGATGCCGGCGACCACCGCCTCCAGCACGAACGGCGCCTGGATGAACCAGTTCGAGGCGCCGACGAGTTTCATCACGGCGACCTCGCGGCGCTTGCTGTACGCGGCCACCTGGATGGTGTTCGCGACGAGCAGCAGCGCGGCGACCGCCATGACGCAGGCGACCACCAGGGCGGCCACCTGCAGCGTCCCGAACACGTCGAACAGGTCGTCGAGCATCTGGCCCTGGTCGACCACGTCCTGGATGCCGGGGATCCCCTGGATGGACTGGGCGAACGCCTCGTAGCCCTCCGGGTCCTTCAGCTGGACGCGGAACGACTCCGGCAGCTGCTGGGCCTGCACCGAGCGCAGGAAGTCGGGCTGGTCGGCGTAGAGCGTCTGGAAGCGCGCGTGCGCGTCCTCCTTGCTCTCGTACTTCTTCTCCTCGACGAGCGGGTTGGCGTCGAGCGCGGCGTTGAGACCGCTGCGCTCCGCCTCCGTGACGTCGTCGTTGAGGAAGATGGCGACGCGGATCTCGCCGTAGTAGAAGTCCTGCATCTGGTCGACCTGCATGTAGCCCAGGACGCTGACGCCCAGGCCGAGCAGGGAGAACGTCATGGTGATGATCATGGCGATCGTCATCGTGACGTTGCGCCAGAGACCGACGAGGACCTCGTTGAGGACGTACTTGAAACGCATCGGGTTCCTTCCGGACTCCGCGGATCAGTGATGTCAGCCGGCGGAACCGGGTCTAGCCGTAGACGCCGCGAGCCTGGTCGCGGACGATCCTGCCGCTCTCGATCTCGATGACCCGGCGGCGCATCTGGTTCACGATGTTCGAGTCGTGCGTGACCATCACGACCGTGGTGCCGGTCCGGTTGATCCGGTCCAGCAGGCGCATGATCTCGATCGACGTGTCCGGGTCGAGGTTACCCGTGGGCTCGTCGGCCAGCAGGATCAGCGGCCGGTTGACGAACGCCCGCGCCACGGCGACGCGCTGCTGCTCGCCGCCCGACAGCTCGTGCGGGTACCGGTGCTCCTTGCCGCCCAGGCCGACCAGCTCGAGGACCTCGGGCACGACGCGCCGGGCGACGGCCTTGGTCTTGCCGATCACCTCGAGCGCGAACGCCACGTTCTCGTAGGCGGTGCGGTTGGGCAGCAGCCGGAAGTCCTGGAAGACACAACCGATCGAGCGGCGGAAGTGGGGGATCTTCCACGACCGCATCGAGGTCACGTCCTTGGCGTTGACCATGACCTTGCCGCTGGTCGGCTGCACCTCGTGCAGCAGGAGCTTGATGATGGTCGACTTCCCCGAGCCGGAGGGCCCGATGAAGAAGACGAACTCACCCTTCTCGATCCCGACCGAGACATTGTCGAGCGAAGGCCGCGATGCCTTCGGATACGTCTTCGTCACACTGTCGAGCTGAATCACGAGGGTGGAGTCTACGCGGTGTAACGAAATCGCCAAGTCCGGTGGGTCGGGGATCTGACGCCGTCCAGCGTGACCGCACCGACGTTGGGGTGCAGTTATCACCGACAAGGTGACCCCGACCACCCAGAGTAATGATCTACGCGTCGCCCAGTTCGGTCTGCTTGCGCCACTTGATCCCCGCCTCGATGAACGAGTCGATCTCGCCGTCGAAGACCGCGGACGGATTGCCCGTCTCCTGCTCGGTTCGCAGATCCTTCACCATCTGATACGGGTGCAGGACGTACGAGCGCATCTGGTCGCCCCACGAGCCGGTGGTGTCCTGCTTCAGGCCCTCCATCTTCGCCTGCTCCTCCTGCCGCTTGCGCTCGAGCAGCCGGGCCTGGAGCACCCGCATGGCGGACGCCTTGTTCTGCAGCTGGCTCTTCTCGTTCTGGCAGGTCACGACGATGCCGGTGGGGATGTGGGTGAGCCGCACCGCGGAGTCGGTCGTGTTGACGGACTGTCCGCCGGGGCCGGACGAGCGGTAGACGTCGACCCGGACCTCGTTCTCCGGGATGTCGATGTGGTCCGTCTGCGCCACGACCGGCATGACCTCGACGCCGGCGAAGCTGGTCTGGCGCCGGCCCTGGTTGTCGAACGGGCTGATGCGCACGAGACGGTGCGTGCCCGACTCGACACTGAGCGTGCCGAACGCGTACGGGGCCTTGACGGCGAACGTCGCCGACTTCAGGCCCGCCTCCTCCGCGTACGAGGTGTCGTAGACCTCGGTCGGGTAGCCGTGCCGCTCGGCCCAGCGCAGGTACATGCGCAGCAGCATCTCGGCGAAGTCGGCCGCGTCCACGCCACCCGCGCCCGCCCGGATCGCCACGACCGCCTCGCGGGAGTCGTACTCGCCGGACAGCAGCGTGCGGACCTCCATCTCCTCGACGGACTTGCGCAGGCCGACCAGCTCGGCGCCCACCTCGGCGATGGAGTCGTCGTCGCCCGCGTCCTGCGCCATCTCCAGCAGCAGGCCGGCGTCGTCGAGCCGGGTGCGCAGCTTCTCGAGCCGGCTGATCTCACCGGCGACGTAGGCCAGGCGGGTGTTGACCTCCTGCGCGCGGGCCTGGTCGTTCCACAGGTCCGGCGCGGACGCCTGCTCCTCCAGGTCGGCCTTGTCCTTGTGCAGCCGATCGAGATCGAGCACGTTCTCGATGTTGCGCAGGACGGCGTCCAGGGACTTGAGCTCTTCGGCGTAATCGGCAGGCGTCACGACTGCCAAGCGTACGCCGCCGGACCGCGGGCGTGCGTGCGCCCGCCCGCGGTCAGCGGCGGTGGATCACTCCGCCGGAGCGGACTTGAGCCAGGTGAGCGCGGCCTTGTGGTAGGCGACGGCGAACTCGAGCGCGGCGGCGCCGTACTGGTCGCCGGCCTTCTTCGCCTCCTTCGCCTGCTCGCGGGCCATGGCCAGCGCCTCGGCGTGGTACTCGTTGGCACCGGTGTAGAGGCTCTTGAGCTGGTTGCCGGAGTGCTGCTGGCCGAAGGCGACGCGCAGCGCGACCGGGTTGCGGATCGCGTCCCGGCCGGGGCTGTCGGTCAGCCAGCGGCCGAAGGCGCGCTTGCCGGCGGCGGTGATGGCGTAGGGCTGGCTGGACCGCGGGCCCGGCTTGCCGAGGCGGACATAGCCCATCTCGGCCAGAACGGGGAGCTCGCGGTAGACCTGGCTGCGGGTCATCGACCAGTACGGCCCGAGGCGACGCTCGGCGGCCGCCATCAGCTGGCCGCCGGTCATCGGGCCCTCGTGCAGCAGGCCGAGCAGAGCGGCAGCCGTAGGGTTGATCTGAGTGTCGGGCATGCCCTCTACGCTGCCACTTCTTCCCTGCGGCGTCCAGCGTTTCGCCCGATTCGTCCTAAGTGCGTTTCCACAACGGACTGTCCCGCACCGACTGTCCGTTCAGGAGAGCCGCCGATGGGCGTTTTGCCTGCGCCGCCGCGGTCCAGCAGCTACACTGGACCGCGGCAGACGGACATTTCGCCCGATCGAACACGGACATCTCGGCAGGGCAGGAAAGGGCTGCCGCGATCACCCCATGTGCGGATAGCGGTAATCGACGGCCGGCTCGAACGTCTCCTTGATGGTCCGCGGCGACACCCAGCGCAGCAGGTTCAGGATCGAGCCCGCCTTGTCGTTCGTGCCGCTGCCCCGCGCGCCGCCGAACGGCTGCTGCCCGACGACCGCCCCGGTCGGCTTGTCGTTGACGTAGAAGTTGCCCGCGGCGAAGCGCAGCACCTCCGCCGCCCGGTCGATGGCCGAGCGGTCGGTGGCGAAGATCGACCCCGTCAGCGCGTACGGCGCCACGGCCTCCGCCTGGCGCATCGTGTCCTCGAAGGCCGGGTCGTCGTACACGAACACCGACAGGATCGGGCCGAAGTACTCGGTGGTGAACACCTCGTGGGTGGCGTCGGTGCACTCCACCACGGTCGGGCGCACGAACCAGCCCTCCGCGTCGTCCGCCGTGCCGCCCGCCAGCACCGTGCAGGACCCCGAGTTCTTGATGCGGTCCAGCGCGCCGGCGTGCTTCGCGAACGCCTTCGCGTCGATCACCGCGCCGCCGAACGTCGACAGGTCCGCCGCGACGTCGCCGTACCCGATGCCGTCGGCCGTGGCCGCCAGCCGGTCCCGCAGGCCGCCGTCCCAGATCGAGCGCGGCACGTACGCCCGCGACGCCGCCGAGCACTTCTGCCCCTGATACTCGAACGCGCCCCGGATCAGCGCGGTGTGCAGCGCGTCGGCGTCCGCGCTCGGGTGGGCCACGACGAAGTCCTTGCCGCCGGTCTCGCCCACCAGCCGGGGGTACGCCCGGAACCGCTCGATGTTCGCGCCCACCTGCTGCCACAGGTGCCGGAACACCGTCGTCGAGCCGGTGAAGTGGATGCCCGCCAGGTCCGGGTCCGCCAGCACCACCTCGGACACCGCGATGCCGTCGCCCGGCAGCATGTTGATGACGCCCGGGGGCAGCCCGGCCGCCTCGAACAGCCGCATCGTGAAGTGCGCGGCGAACTGCTGCGTCGGCGCCGGCTTCCACACCACCGTGTTGCCCATCAGCGCGGGCGCCGCCGGCAGGTTGCCCGCGATCGCCGTGAAGTTGAACGGGGTCACCGCGTACACGAAACCCTCGAGCGGCCGGTGGTCGAACCGGTTCCACACGCCCGTCGACGACTCCGGCTGCTCCGCCAGGATCTGCTCGCCGAACTTCGCGTTGAACCGCAGGAAGTCGATCAGCTCGCACGCCGAGTCGATCTCCGCCTGCTGCGCCGACTTCGACTGCCCGAGGATCGTCGCCGCGTTCAGGGTGTCCCGCCAGCCGCCCGCCAGCAGCTCCGCGGCCCGCAGGAACACCGCCGCCCGCTCGGCGTACGGCAGCGCCCGCCAGCCCGGCGCGGCGGCCTTCGCGGCGGCCACCGCCGCCTGCGCGTCGGCGTGCGTGGACTGGCGCGCCACGCCCAGGACGTGGTGGCGGCGGTGCGGCTGCACCACGTCGAACGGCGCGCCGCCGCCCGGGCGCTGCTCACCGCCCACGGTCAGGGTCAGGTCCAGCTGGTCCGCCGCCAGCTCCGCCACGCGGCGGGCCAGGCTCTTGCGCTCCGCGCTGCCCGGCGCATAGGAACGGACCGGCTCGTTGTGCGGCTTCGGCACGGAGAGCAGGGCATCCATCGGCGTACTCCTCGAGGTCATCGACGGCACTTTCGACCACCGGCCCGCCGTCCTGCAGGGGTGTGGACGGTCCCGGTCACCTCATCCTGGCACGCGGTCCGGGGGTCGGCCGGGGACCCCGATACGCTGGCCCGATGAGCGACGAGGCGGCCACCACCACGACGCCGCGCCCGGCGCCCGCCCGGGCCACCGGGGACATCGCCCTCGCGGTGACCGCCCTGCTGTGGGCCGTCGGCATGCTGTGGTCCGCCCGGGCCAGCATCGTCGGCCGGGCCGCCGCCGAGATGGAGGTCACCTCCACCGCGTACGCCCTGCCCGGGGCCATCAGCGCCACCCTCGTCGCCGGGGCCGGCCTCGCCCTCGGCGCGCTCGCCCTGACCGGCCGGCGCCGCACCCTCGCCGGCACCCCGCGGCTCGGCGTCGCCGCCGGCACCGGGCTGGCCGCCGGGCTGCTCGCGGGCGGCTCCGTGCTGCTCACGTACCCCGACGGCTGGGTCTACGCGGTCCTCGCCGGCACCCTCGCCGCGGCCGCGATCCTCGGCGGCGCCGTCGCCGGCGTGCGCGCCGCCCCAGTCGTCGCGGCCGCCGCCTGGGCCTGCCTCGCCGTGTTCGCGCTCGGCTTCGCCATGAACCTGGCGTCCGCCCCGCTGCTGGGCGCCCTCGGCTCCGCCGGCACCGTCGTGTCCCGCCTGGAGGCCCTGGACCGGTTCGCGCTCGTCCAGGCGTTCGCGGGCGGCCTGCTCGCCGGCGTCGTCGCCTACCTCTGCCTGCGCGGCCGCGGCCTGCGCTGGCCCGCCTACGCGCTCGCCGGCGCCGGCGCGGGCGCCGCCCTGCTCGTCGCCGAGCTGCTGTCGCGCACCGCCGCCGCCCGCGTGCTCGACCTCGCCGGCCGCGTCAGCGACATCGAGCGCGCCGGCCAGCAGCTGCTCAGCGGCAGCCGCACCAACGGCGCCCTCGTCGTGCTGTTCCTCGGCGCGGTGACCGCGATCGTCCTGGTCGGCCGCACCCTCAAGGCGCCGTCAGAGTAGGTCGCCCAGCTCGTCCGGGGCGTACCACTCCAGCTCGTGGTCCTCAGCGGAGTCCACCGTGAACTGGGCGTCCGGGTCCCCCGCCAGCGCCTCCTCCACCACGTCGGCGGCGGCCGCCACGTCGTCGCCCGCGGACGCGGAGTCCACGTGGATCGCCGCGACCGCCCGCAACGGCACCGGCTGCGCCAGGACCACGTCGCTCGACCCCAGCTCGACCTCCTCGCGCACCAGCGACCCCGCCGGCACGTCCGCCGAGATCACCACCCGCCGGCGCGGCGCCTTCGGGTCGTGCCGGAGCAGCTGCAACGCGGCCTGCGCGGCACGCGTGAACGCCACGTACTCCAGCTCCTCCTCGTCGCCCTCCGCGTACCACTCGCGCAGCGACGGCGTGACGGCGTGCGCGTGGCGCGCCGCCAGCTCCCCGGTCTCGCGCAACAGGCCCAGCAACGGCACGGTGGCGGGCACGTACACCCGGACGGTCTGATCCACGGGTGACAGGGTACGGCCGTCCTCAGCAACCGCAGAGCTGGTCCACCGGCCGGGTCACGATGCCGTGCTCGTTCTCCACGCCGTGCCCCTCCCGGATCCAGTACTCGATCCCGCCGATCATCTCCCGCACCGGCACCCCGGCCAGCGCGAACGCCAGCGCAGCCTTCGTCGCGCCGTTGCACCCCGGCCCCCAGCAGTACGTCACCACCGGCACGCCCGCGGGCAGCTCGTGCACCCGCGCGGCGACCTGCGCGGCCGGCAGGTGCACCGCCCCCGGGATGCGCCCCTGCCGCCAGGCGGCGTCGTCGCGGCTGTCCACCAGCACGAATCCCGGCTCCCCCGACGCCAGCGCGGCGTGCACGTCGGCGGCGTCGGTCTCCATCGTCAGCTTCTGCCGGAAGAAGGCCACGGCGTCTGTGTTCGTCATGGCGCCCACGCTAGTTTTCAATCTTGCGGCGCGGCAGGGCCGATCCCCGGTTCTGGTGTTCCCCAGCCGCTGAATCCCCGGTACGTTGGCCGCATGGCCGAGGATACCCTGGACGCGACCGACTGGAAGCTGCTCACCGCCCTCCAGCGCGACGGCCGCCTCAGCTACGCCGACCTCGCCCGCGACGTCGCCATGTCCCCCAGCGCCGTCACCGACCGCGTCCGCCGCCTCGAAGAAGCCGGCATCATCACCGGCTACCGCGCCGACGTCTCCCCCGCCGCCGTCGGCCTCACGATCATGGCGTTCGTCCGCCTGCGCTACCCCACCGGCAACTACCGGCCCTTCCACGCCCTGCTCGACACCACCCCGGAGATCGTCGAGGCACACCACGTCACCGGCGAGGACTGCTTCGTCCTCAAGGTCGTCGCCCGCTCCATGGGCCACCTCGAGGAGATCACCGGCCGCATCTCCGGCCTCGGCTCCGTCACCACCAGCGTCGTCTACTCCAGCCCCCTGCCCACCCGCGACGTGCCGGCGCCTGTGGGCGAGAATTCGCGGCGCAGGCGATCGGTGGCAAACTGAGCCTGACGCAGCCGACCGGGAGGAGATGGGACGTGGAAGGCCGCTTCATGCAGCTGTCCGACGTGGCCGCCGAGCTCAACGTGTCGGACTCGCAGGTCTACCACATGGTCCGCAGCGGCGAACTGCCCGCGATCAAGGTCGGCGGGCGTGGTCAGTGGCGGGTGGAACGGGCCCGGCTGGAGGCGTACATCGAGCAGAAGTACGCGGAGACGGCGGACTGGGTCCGCACGAACCCCCTCGTCGACCGCGACGACTGACGGGGCGATTACCGGCGCCGCGGGGCCTCCGATGCCTGGGCCAGCCCCTCCTTCGCTGACCCGCCGCCACCTTCTCCACCTGCGCGTGAACCCTTCCGTCGCACCCTGGCTTCCTTCGCTGCGATCTCTTGCCTGTCCTTGGCCTGCCTCGCGCCTTAGTCGCCGCCACACACCTTCTCCTCGCGCCTGACCGGTCGGATCGCGCCTCGGCCCCGCCAGCACCCGCAGCCTCGACGCGCCCTCGCCGCTTCTCTTCCACTGCGCCGCCGGGGCCGCTGCCGGCGGGTCACGGGAGTTATCCACAGGCATTGACGGTGTTGATCGCTGTTCGGCAGACTCTTCGTCACAGGCAAACGAAAGCAAACGCAAGGATTGGCGGGTGATCCGCGGTGCGGACGATCGAGGTCATGCCGAACACACGACGACCCGCCCGGTTGCGGCCGGCGATCCGTGTGCGGCCGGTCCCGCGCTGCGACCCGCCCTACGACGACGAGGCGGACCACGTCTTCTGGAGCTCACCGACCCTCCCACCCACCACCGACACTTCCTGGCCCACTCCGACGGACCCCGAGGCGGAGCCCATGTGGACCACGCCAGGTCCGCCCTCGCCGATCACCACGGGCCCGACCACCACGAGCCCGGCCCACGCGAGCCCGGCCCACGCGGGCGCCGCGTTCATCACCACGTCACAGGACCGCCCGATGACCGCCGCCGTCGCGCTCCTCGAGCCGCCCCGGTCCCCCGCCGGCCCGCCGCCGATCGTCGCCGGGCCGTCCGCCGAGGCGCGGCAGGCGGTGCGCCGCTACGTGGCCGTGCTGGTCGAGGTGCTCAACGGCTACCGGCCTCCCGCGCACCTGCGCCCGCTGTGCCGCCCGGTCGAGGCGGCGGAGATCATCGCCCACACCCGGGCGGCGATGCACCGCATCGCCGAGGCCAAGCGCGCGCTCGCGACCGCCGGCCGCGCGGGTCCGCGGCGGCCGGCGCCGCACCGGGTGGCGGACCGGCACGGGCGGCGGCCGGATCCGGCGGCGGTGTTGCGGCTGCGGTTGTGTGAGCCGCGGCCGGGCAGCGTCGAGGCGACGGTTCTGCTGGTGACGGCGGCGCGGACGTGGGCGCTGGCGCTGCGCCTCGACGGCGGCCCGCACACGTGGGCGGCCTCGGTGGCCCGCCTGCTCTGACCCCGGCACGACGTCGGGGCCCGGACCCCCGGGGCGCCTGCCGATGGACAGGGGCGGCAGGCGCCCCGGGCCTCACCGACCCCTGCCGGTGCCGAAGCTTGCGAGGCCCGGCGAGGGGACGAGAACGCGAACGGCCGGCGGGAAGGTCCCGCCGGCCGTTCGTCGGTTCGGTGCTCGCCTGTTGTCAGGCGGCGCCGGGGGCGCCGTGGCAGCGCTTGTACTTCTTGCCCGAGCCGCAGTAGCAGGGCGCGTTGCGCGACGGGCCGTTGCTGCCCGCCGCCTGGGACGCCGCCGACTGGCGGGCCGCGGTGTGGGCCGGGCCGGCCGGGACCTGCGGGCGGCGGCCGCCGTCGGGGGCGGACGGCTGGCCGAGGCCGAGGGCCGGGGCGCTCGGCTGGGGCTCCTGCCGCGGCTCGCGGATGAGCTGCGGGGAGCCCGCGCCCGCCTCGCCGTCGATGGCCGGGGCCGTGTACTGCAGGTTCTGCGGGCGGCGGCCCCCGCCGAGGCCCTTCGCCTTGACCTCGACGTTGGAGTCGCCGGTGGGCAGGGGGACGGCCTGGCTGGGGTCGACGGTGACCGTCGGCTGCTCCTGGACCTGGACCTCCAGGTTGAACAGGAAGCCGACCGCCTCCTCCTTGATGCCCTCCATCATGGCGGCGAACATGTCGAAGCCCTCGCGCTGGTATTCCACCACCGGGTCGCGCTGGGCGTACGCCCGCAGGGAGATGCCCTCCTGGAGGTAGTCCATCTCGTAGAGGTGCTCGCGCCACTTGCGGTCGATGACGGACAGCAGCACCTGGCGCTCGAGTTCGCGCAGCGCCTCGGCGCCCAGTTCCTGCTCGCGGCGGTCGTACGCGTCGTGGGCGTCGGTCTTGAGCTGGGCGAGCAGGAAGTCCTGGTCGAGGGAGCCGCGTTCGCCGCCGGCCTCCTCGACGATGTCGTCGACGGTCCGGCCGACCGGGTACAGCTGCTTGAGCTGGGTCCACAGCTGGTCGAGGTCCCAGTCCTCGGCGTAGCCGTCGGCGGTGGCCACGGTGACGTACTCGGTGATGACGTCGTCGATCATGTGGCGGACCTGGTCGTGCAGGTCCTCGCCGTCGAGGACGCGCTTGCGCTCGGCGTAGACGACCTGGCGCTGCTTGTTCATGACCTCGTCGTACTTGAGGACGTTGCGGCGGATCTCGGCGTTCTGGCCCTCGATCTGGGTCTGCGCGCTCTTGATCTGCTTGGTGACCATCTTCGACTCGATGGGCACGTCCTCGGGGATGTTGAAGCGGTCCATGACGGCCTCGACGGCGCCGGCGCGGAAGCGCTTCATGAGGTCGTCCTGCAGGGACAGGTAGAACCGGGACTCGCCCGGGTCGCCCTGGCGGCCGGAGCGGCCGCGGAGCTGGTTGTCGATGCGGCGGGAGTCGTGGCGCTCGGTGCCGAGCACGTACAGGCCGCCCGCGTCGGTGACCTCGGCGGCCTCGGCCTCGCAGGCCGCCTTCCACTCGGGCAGGACCTCCTCGAGGGCCTTCGCGTACTCCTCGGGGCTCTCGATCGGGTCGAGGCCGCGCTGGTGCAGTTCGGCGGAGGCGAGGAACTCGGGGTTGCCGCCGAGCAGGATGTCGGTGCCGCGGCCGGCCATGTTGGTGGCGACGGTGACGGCGCCCTTGCGGCCCGCCTGGGCGATGATCGTCGCCTCCTGGGCGTGGAACTTGGCGTTCAGCACGTTGTGCGGGATGCCGCGGCGGCGCAGGAGGGTGGCGAGGATCTCGGAGTTCTCGACGGAGACGGTGCCGACGAGGACGGGCTGGCCCTTGGCGTGGCGCTCGGCGATGTCCTCGATGACCGCGTTGAACTTGGCCTTCTGCGTCTTGTAGATGACGTCGGGCTGGTCGATGCGGATCATCGGGCGGTGCGTCGGGATGGTGACGACGCCGACCTTGTAGACCTTGTTGAACTCGCCGGCCTCGGTCTGGGCGGTACCGGTCATGCCGCCGAGCTTGTCGTACAGGCGGAAGTAGTTCTGCAGGGTGACCGTGGCGAGGGTCTGGTTCTCCTGCTTGATCTCGACGCCCTCTTTGGCCTCGATGGCCTGGTGCATGCCCTCGTTGTAGCGGCGGCCGTGCAGGATGCGGCCGGTGAACTCGTCGACGATGAGGACCTCGCCCTCGGCGCTGACGATGTAGTCCTTGTCGCGCTTGTACAGCTCCTTGGCCTTGATGGCGTTGTTCAGGTAGCCGACGAGCGGGGTGTTGACCGACTCGTAGAGGTTGTCGATGCCGAGCCGGTCCTCGACGCGGCCGACGCCCTTCTCGGTGATGGCGACGGTGCGCTTGGCCTCGTCGACCTCGTAGTCGCCGGAGCCGTCCTTGCCGCGCTCGAGGCGCTTGACGATGGCGGCGAACTCGCCGTACCAGCGGCCGGAGTGGTCGGCCGGGCCGGAGATGATCAGCGGGGTGCGGGCCTCGTCGATGAGGATCGAGTCGACCTCGTCGACGATGGCGAAGTTGTGGCCGCGCTGGACCAGCTCGTCCTTCGACCACGCCATGTTGTCGCGCAGGTAGTCGAAGCCGAACTCGTTGTTGGTGCCGTAGGTGATGTCGCACTCGTAGGCGGCGCGGTGCTCGGCGGCGGGCCGGTTCGGCAGGATGACGCCGACGGTGAGGCCGAGGAACTGGTGCACGCGGCCCATCCACTCGGCGTCGCGCTGGGCGAGGTAGTCGTTCACCGTGATGATGTGCACGCCCTTGCCGGACAGCGCGTTCAGGTACGCCGGGAAGACGCCGGTCAGGGTCTTGCCCTCACCGGTCTTCATCTCGGGGATGTTGCCGAAGTGCAGCGCGGCGCCGCCCATGAGCTGGACGTCGTAGGCGCGCTGGCCCAGCACCCGGTGCGCGGCCTCGCGGGCGGTGGCGAAGGCCTCGGGCAGCAGCGAGTCGAGGCTCTCGCCGTCGGCGTAGCGCTGCTTGTACTGGTCGGTGAGGTCGCGCAACTCGTCGTCGGTGAGGTCTGTGTACTCATCCTCGATCGAGTTGACGGCGTCCGCGATGGCCTTGAGGCGGCGCACGAGGCGGCCCTCGCCGGCACGGAGGATCTTTTCCAGTATCGACACGGGTCAACGCTCCTTGGACGGGCAACCGATCCATCGTAGGCGGCCCCCGGACGGGCCTGTGACCCGAGCCTCCCCGCAACTGCGCGAAACGGTCGAAACAGCACTGGGAGTTCGCTGAGAGCGAAGATCGGCGGGCCGGGAATACGGCTTGGTCGGGGCGGGCGGGCCGGGCACCATGGCCCGCATGGAACCCGTCGAGCTGCACGCCGATGATCTCACGCTGCGCCCGTGGCGACCGGCGGACGCCGACGCCGTCTTCAAGGCGTGCCAGGATCCGGACATCCAGCGCTGGGTGGGCCTGCCGGCGCCGTACCTGCGGGAGCACGCGGAGCACTTCACCGGCCGGATCAGCCCGGCGGCGTGGGCCGACGGCACGGGCGCGCCGTTCGGCGTGTTCGCGGACGGGCAGCTGGTGGCGAGCGTGGGCGTCATCAGCGTCGACCGGCTGCTGAACAGCGCCGAGGTGGGCTTCTGGACGGCCCCGTGGGCCCGCGGCGGCAACGTGGCGGCCCGCGCCACGCTGGCGCTGGCCCGGTGGGCGCTGGACGAGGTGGGGTTCGCCCGGCTGGTGTGGCAGGCGCAGCTGGGCAACCACGCGTCGCGGCTGGTCGCCCTCCGCGCGGGCTTCACGATCAGTGGTGAGCTGGCCCTGGCGGCCCCGCCGGACCGGCGGGGCCGGCCGGGCGGCTGGATCGGGTCGCTGCTGCCGGGCCGCGTCCCGGCCGCGCCGGTCGAGCTCCCCGAGGGGGTACGCCGCCGGGCGCGCCTGTTCGGCTCCGCCCAGCCGGTGCTGGATGCGGGCACGGTGCGGCTCCGGCCGCTCACCGGCGCCGACGTGCCCGGGCTCGTGGCGACCTGCCGCGACCCGCTGACGGTCACGTGGACGACCGTGCCGGACCCGTACCGGGACACCGACGCCGAGTGGTTCGTGCGCGAGCACGCCGCCGACGTCTGGGCCCGCGGCACCGGCGCGGTCTTGGCGCTGGACGACGGCGACCTGGCGGGCGTCATCGAGCTGCGGGTGTCGCCGGGCGATCCGGCGGTGGCCGACGTCGGCTTCATGACGGCGCCGCGGGCCCGCGGCCGGGGCCTGATGCCGGCGGCGCTGCGCTCACTCGCCCGGTGGGGATTGCGCGACGTCGGCCTGGACCGGGTGGAATGGCGGGCCGGGGTGGGTAACGACGCGTCACGGCGGGTGGCGGAGAAGGCCGGCTTCCGGCTGGAGGGCGTCGCCCGCGGCGGCATCGGCCACCGCGGGGAGCGCCGCGATGCCTGGGTGGGCGCCCTGCTCCCCGGCGATCTCACCGACGAGGAGTCCGCATGACGGTCGTCGACGCCGACGGGCAGCCCATCGAGGAGGTGCCGGGCGACCGGGTGCTGCTGCGCCCGTTCCGGCCCGCCGACACCGAGGCGCTGCTGACCGGCATGAACGACCCGGTGACGCGGCGGTTCCTGCCGCACCTGCCGGCCCCGTACACGGCCGAGGACGCGCGCGGCTGGATCGGTGAGTTCGCGCCGGCGGCGTTCGCGCACGGCATGGCCGCGTTCGCGGTGGCCGACGCGGACACCGGCGAGCTGCTCGGCGGCGTCGGCATGGACCGGGCGGTCCCCCAGTTCGCGCAGGCCGAGGTGGGCTACTGGACGATGCCGGGCGCGCGCGGCCGGGGCGTGGCGACGGCGGCGGTGCGGGCGCTGGCCGGGTGGGCGTTCGGGCGCGGCCTGAACCGGCTGGAGCTGCTGGCGGACTGGGCGAACGCGGCCAGCCAGCGGGTGGCGCTGGGCGCCGGGTTCACCCGGGAGGCGGTGCGGCGCGGCGTGGGCGTGCGCGACGGCGTGCGGCACGACCTGCTGGCGTTCGTGCGGCTGGCGGACGACCCGGCGGAGCCGGCGCCGCGGCTGCTGCCGGACCTGCCCGGCGGCGAGCTGAGCGACGGCGTGGTGACGCTGCGCCCGCTGGACGCCTCGGACACGGCGTTCCTGACCGAGCTGGCCCGGCTGCCCGACGTGGTGGCGACGAGCGTGCCGCCGGTGGCGCCGGAGCCGGCCGAGCTGGCGGTGCGCTGCGAGCGCGCGGCGGCGCGCTGGCTCGCCGGCGAGCGCGCCGACCTGGTCATCGCCGACGCGGTCACCGGCGAGCGGGCGGGCGAGATCGGGCTGTACTACCAGGAGCCGCGGACCGGCCAGGCGATGATCGGCTACAGCATGCTGCCGGCCTGGCGCGGCCGCGGCTACCCGACGCGGGCGGCGCAGCTGCTGGCGCTGTGGGCGTTCGCGGAGACGGGGATCGCCCGGCTAATCGCGGGCACCCTGCCGGCGAACACGGGCTCGCAGCGGGTGCTGGAGAAGGCGGGCTTCCACCGGGAGGGCCTGCTGCGCTCGCGGCTGCCGGGGGTGTCCGGCGCCCGCGCGGACGACGTCCAGTACGCCCTCGTCGCGGAGGACCTGGTGACCGCGGTGCTCCGGACCGCCTGACCGACCAGGCCGGTCCGGAGGAGCGCAGCGACGACCGGACGGTTCGGCTACGGGTTCGCGGCGAGCGAGATGATCCCGTAGTCGTAGCCCTTGCGGCGGTAGACGACCGACGGGCGGCCGCTGTCCTTGTCCTGGAACAGGTAGAAGTCGTGCCCGACCAGCTCCATCTGGAAGAGCGCGTCGTCGACCGTCATGGGGTCGGCGGGGTGCTCCTTCTCGCGGACGATGTGCCACGGCTGGTCGTCGTGCTCGGAGAAGGTGTCCGGCTCGGCGACGGCGGTGGCGGAGCCGGTGCGGCCCTGGCCGTCGAGCATCAGGTCCGTCGGCAGGCTCGCGGTGGCGGCGGCGACGGAGATCGGGGCGTGCCGGCCGCGGTGGACGCGGCGGCGGTCGGCGGCCCGGCGCAGCCGGGTGTCGAGCTTGGTGATGGCGCTGTCGAGGGCGGCGTAGAAGTCCTTGGCGCTCGCCTCGGCCCGGATGACGGGGCCGCGGGTCACCACGGTGATCTCGATCCTCTGGCAGACGTCGGCCTGCCGGGGGTTTCGTTCATGGAACAGTTCGACGTCGACCCGGATGAGCTTCTGGTCGTAGCGTTCGACCTTGGCCAGCTTCTCGGCGACGTGCACCCGGTAGTGGTCCGGGACCTCCACGTTGCGGCCCTTGACGACAATGTCCACGCGTGACCTCCCCCAATGTTGGAAATCTGCTGCAGCGCTCCGCGGCGCTCAGTCAGCAACTGGTGAAGCCCGGCCTCGCCCGGATCGGGGCTGCCTCACACCCGCGCGGCGTGACCGGTCAAACGATCGGCTGCCTCCTTCCGGTGGTGCGGCGGCTCTCGGGAGAGCCACCCCGGCGGCGGGGTAGATGGAGCGTCATACCCTCGTCACCTCGACGCTAACGCCTGGAGGCACGCGAGTCACCCTTCGTTCGGGCAACCCATTCGGGGGGATTCGCCCAGGAAGCACCATCGGGCGCATGCGGGCTGTCACCTCCCGTGATCCGTTCGCGCCGCCGGGTCGCGGCGAGCACCGCGACCGCGTCGACCGGCACGTTCTCCCGGTTCAGCACGGCGGTGGCCGCGGCCAGCGTGGCGCCCGTCGTGACGATGTCGTCGACCAGCACCACCCGCGCGCCCTCCGTCGCCGCCCGCCGCACCGGCGCCAGCCGGGACGGCCGGGCCCGCAGGGACGCTCGCGCGGCTGCGGCCCGGCCGGACCGGTCCAGCGTCGCCGAATCCGGGCGGGGCAGCGCCCGGAGCGGTCGGACCACCGCAGCGTCCCAGCCGGCGGCGCGCAGACGACGCACCCCGTGTGCGGCGAGCCGGGCCAGGTGGTCGCCGCGCCGCTCCCGGGCCGCCCGGGCGGTCGACGGCACGCACACCAGCAGCACCGGCCCGGGTGGCACGGCGGCCGCCACGACGCCGGCGAGCAGGTGTCCGAGCGGGCGCGCGAGCCGGTGCCGGCCCCGCTCCTTGTACGCGAGCAGAACCCCGCGCAGCGGGCCGCCGTACGCGCCGAGGGCGGTGCACGGCGGCAGCCCGGCCGGGCGGGGCGACGGGCCCGCCGGGGCGGGCGTCAGCGCCTCCAGGGCGGCGGCGCAGGGCGCGCAGACGCCGTAGCGCAGCGGGACGCGGTCCGCGCCGCAGCCCGCGCACGCGGCGGGCAGGACGAGGTCGGCGAGCGTGCCGAGCAGGCTCATCCGAGGAAGAACGGGGCGGTCGGCGTGTCGGCGGCGCCGCCCGCGGACGGCAGCGGCCCGGCGACGTCGGCGAGGGTGAGCCGCTGCGGCCCGGAGTTGGCGTCGTAGGCGATGCCGTCGGCCATGTACGACACGACGTCGGCGCCGCCGCTGTTCACCGGGTTCGCCGGGTAGGCGGCCAGGTAGGTGACGCGGGGCTCGCCGAGGTCGGCGAGCCGGTCGGACTGGGCGGCCCCGTCGATCGTCACGTCCATGATCGCGACGCGCCCGCTGTCCGGCCGCACGCCCGCCAGCAGCACCGACTGCTCGCTGCCCCAGTCGACGGCGGTCAGCTCGCGCAGCACGGTGCCGATCAGCCGGGGCGGGCCGAGCCGCAGGCCGCCCTCGCCGGGCGTGACGACGGTGACGTACAGCCGCCCGCCGGCCAGCACGGCGACGCGCCGGCCGTCGGGCGCGACGGCGACGTCGCCGACGCCGGCCGGGCCGTTCTGCCAGTCGATGAGCCGCGGGTCGGCGCCGTTGCTGGTGAAGCTCCACAGCCGGCCGTTCGCGACGACCAGCCCGGCCCCGCCGGTCGGGGTGCCGGCGTCGGGGGTGACCGCCCAGACGGGCCGCCCCACCGTCCCGGGTAGCGCGGCGCGGGAGAAGGACGCCGCCGCCCCGGCCGCGGCTGTGCCGACGCGCAGCACGCTGCCGCGGCCCTCGGCGACGACCAGGGCCGCGTACGTGGTCGGGCCGCCGGTGGCGAGCGCCGCCGACCGAATGGTGCGGTTGGTGGCGTCGTCGACGGCGGGCACGGGCGCGGCCTGGTTGCCGGCGGCGGTGGTCATCCGGCGGATGCGCCCGCCGACGACGCAGAACCGCTCGGGCAGGCCGACGGGCCGCCAGGCCGGGTTGGCGGGCAGGTAGTCGGTGCCGCGGAACGTGCCGCGCACCTGGTGGTCGATCTTCAGTTCGAGCGCGGCGCTGGTCAGGTGGGTGCGCAGCGACCACTGCAACTGCCAGCGCAGCCGGTCGAGCGCCTGCGGGTCGTTGTCGGGCACGGCCGGGCCGGTGAGGTTGATCTGGAGGGTGCCGTCGGCGGCCACGGGCGCGTTGCCGATCTTGTCGGTGCCTTCGGGAAGCGGCTGGGCGGCGCCGAGCAGCCACGGGGCGGGCCCGGCGACGAGCCAGGTCAGCACCTCGGTGGGCTGCAGGTCGGGCGACGTCTCCAGCGGCATGTACCGCACGTCGGGCACCAGGCCGGTGTTCTCGGCGTTCCAGAAGTAGATCGGGCGCCGCTCGTAGAACAGCTCCAGGGCGGTGTCGCTCATCAGCATCACCGGCGGCGGCGTGGTGACGAACAGGCCGGTCTGCCCCTCGACCTCGGCGATGACCAGCCGGTACTCGCGCAGCTGGGGGGTGCTGGGTTCGAGGATGCCGGTGCGGCCGAGCACGCCGATCTGCTGGACCCGCAGCACCGCCTCCGACGAGCCGGGGTTGATCAGGGGGCGTTCCAGCAGCCGGACCACCGCGATGCCCTCGGTGGGCTTGAACCCGTTGCGCAGCGGCGGCGACAGGAAGTCGCGCACCCGGTCGGCGGCGGCCTGCGGCTCCCCGGCGGCGGCCTGGAGGAAGTTGTCGACGAAGGTGGCGCGGTCGGTGGTGGCGCCGCGGGACTTGCGCACGGGCGCGGTGTCGACGCCGCCGCCGATGCCCGGGGACGGGCCGGGGCCGCGCGGCACGACGGCGGTGCGGTCGGGCAGCCCGCACGCGCCGAGCGACGCGGCGAGCAGCAGGGCGGCGAAGCTGTGGGCGGCCCTCACGGCGCGACCTCCACGGGTGCGTCCTCGGTTCGGTCGCCGGGCTCGGTCTGCCCGGCCGGGACGGGCTCCAGCCGCAGCGGGGACGAGGCGAGCCGGTCGCCCGCCCGCAGCGGCAGCGTCAGCCGGAACACGGCGCCCTCCCCCGGGCTGCCCCAGGCCTCCAGCCAGCCGCCGTGCAGCCGGGCGTCCTCGACGCTGATGGACAGGCCGAGGCCGGTGCCGCCGGTCTGCCGGGCGCGGGACGGGTCGGCGCGCCAGAACCGGTTGAAGACCAGCTTCTCCTCGCCCGGCTTGAGGCCGACGCCGTGGTCCCGGACGGTGACGGCGACGGCCGCGTCGTCGCAGGCCATCGTGATGATGACGGGACGGCCCTCGCTGTGCTCGACGGCGTTGCCGACGAGGTTGCGCAGCACCCGCTCGACGCGCCGCGGGTCGACCTCGGCGATCACCGGCTCGGCGGGCAGCCGCTGCTCGACGACGACGCCGGCGCGCTCGGCGAGCCCCTCCAGGCGTTCGACGACCCGGCCGACGACGGGCACCAGGTCGGTCGGCTCGGCGTCCAGGATGGCGAAGCCCGCGTCGAACCGGCTGATCTCCAGCAGGTCGGTGAGCAGGTCCTCGAAGCGGTCGAGCTCGGCCTGCAGCAGCTCGGCGCTGCGGGCCACGGCCGGGTCGAAGTCGTCGCGCTCGGCGAAGATCAGGTCGGCGGCCATCCGGACGGTGGTCAGCGGGGTGCGCAGCTCGTGCGAGACGTCGGAGGTGAACCGTCGCTGCAGGCGCGACATCTCCTCCAGCCGCACGATCTGCCGCTGCAGGTTCTCCGCCATCTGGTTGAAGCTGGCGGCGAGCCGGGCCAGGTCGTCCTCGCCGTCGACCTTCATGCGCTGGTCGAGCAGGCCGGCGGACAGCCGCTGGGCGGTGCGGGCGGCGACCCGGACGGGCTGCACGACGAGCCGGGTGACCAGCGCGGCGAGGATGCCCAGCAGCAGCACCAGCACGAGGCCGGTGATGAGCACCGTCGTGCGGATCTCGTTGGCGGCGCTGTCCTCGGTGGTCAGCGGCACCAGGTAGTAGAGCTGGAGCTGGCCGAAGCGGGTCGGCACGGGCGAGCCGTACACCAGGTACTTCTGCCGGCCCTCGCCCAGGTCGGCGGTGCGCACCTGCCAGGCCACCTCGCCGCGCTCGGCGATCGCGCGCACCAGCTCGGGGCTGATCACCTCGGAGGTGTCCACCGCGGGCAGGGTGACCGGCCGCAGGTTGGGGTACTGCTCGCCGCGCAGCGTCACCACGGCGCCGCCGGACTGCCCCGGGTCGCCCTCCGACAGCGACTGGACGATGTCGCTGAGCGTGGTGGGCAGGCGGGCGTCGAACACCTGCCGGTGCACCCGCAGCTGGGTGGTGGCGTACTGGGCCTTGCTGTCGAGGCGGGCCTCGACGTCCGCGGTGGCGCGGCTCAGCAGGATGTCGGCGCTGCGGGTGGCCACGAACAGGCCGAACGCGCCGACGAGCAGGCTGGACGACACCAGCGTGATGGTGACGACGCGGACCTGCAGCGAGCGGCGCCAGGCGCGGCGCGCCACGACCGTGCTGCGCCGGGTCCGCAGCGCCCCGGTGCGCCAGAGCCGCCGCACGGGCCTGAGCACACGGCGGACGGGTTCGGGGAGCCAGGACGGGGCACGCATGGTGCGGGCCAGGCTATCCCGTGCCGGCCTTGTAGCCCACGCCCCGCACCGTCAGGATGATCTCCGGCTTCTCCGGGTCGGGCTCGATCTTGGCGCGCAGCCGCTGCACGTGGACGTTGACGAGCCGGGTGTCGGCGGCGTGCCGGTAGCCCCACACCTGCTCCAGCAGCACCTCGCGGGTGAACACCTGGCGCGGCTTGCGGGCCAGGGCGACCAGCAGGTCGAACTCGAGCGGGGTCAGCTTGACCTCGTCGCCGTCGCGGCTGACGGTGTGCGCGGGCACGTCGATGGTGATCTGGTTGCCGGGCGGCCCGATGGTGAGCATCTCGGGCGCGGCGTCCTCGCCCCGGCGCAGCCGCGCGCGCATGCGGGCGACCAGCTCCTTGGGCTTGAACGGCTTGACCACGTAGTCGTCGGCGCCGGACTCGAGGCCGAGCACCACGTCGACGGTGTCGCTCTTGGCGGTGAGCATCACGATCGGGATGCCGGACTCACCGCGGATGGCGCGGGCCACGTCGATGCCGCTCATGCCGGGCAGCATCAGGTCGAGCAGCACGATGTCGGGCCGGCTCTCGCGGAAGGCGGCGATGGCGCGCTCGCCGTCGGCGACGAAGGACGGCACGAAGCCCTCGCTGCGCAGCACGATGCCGAGCATCTCCGCCAGCGCAGGATCATCGTCGACGACAAGCACCCTTGCTCTCATGCGACCCAATATTGCACTGTCGCGCACACGGTCCGCATCACCCCCGCCGATCTTGTGCTCAGGCGAGCAGGGCCGCGCCCCAGAAGTCGTCGCCGCCGGTGACGCCGGGCGGGACGGCGAACAGGCCGCTGGAGACGTGCCGCAGGTACTCGTTCATCACGTCGTGCCGGGCGAGCTGCTGCTGGACCGGCACGAACGCCGTCCGCGGGTCGCGCTGGTAGGCGATGAAGAACAGCCCGGCGTCGAGCCGGCCGAGCCCGTCGGAGCCGTCGACGAAGTTGTAGCCGCGGCGCAGCATCCGCGCGCCGTTGTTCGAGCTGGGGTGCGCGAGCCGCACGTGGGCGACCTCGGCGATCACCGGCGCGCCCTCGGACTGCAGCGCGAAGTCGGGCTCGTCGAACTCGCCGCCGCCGCTGAGCGGGGCGCCGCTGCCCTTGGTGCGCCCGACGATGGCCTCCTGCTCGCGCAGCGAGGTGCGGTCCCACGTCTCGATGATCATCCGGATCTTGCGGGTGACCAGGTAGGAGCCGCCGGTCATCCACTCCGGGCCGTCGCCGGGCTGCACCCACAGGTGGTCGCGCAGCAGGTCCGGCTCCTCGGCCTTGAGGTTGGCGGTGCCGTCCTTGAAGCCGAACAGGTTGCGCGGGGTGGCCTGGTCGACCGAGGTGGACGAGGTGCGCCCGAAGCCGAGCTGCGACCAGCGGACGCTGACCACGCCCATGCCGATGCGGGCGAGGTTGCGCACGGCGTGCACGGCGACCTGGGGGTCGTGCGCGCAGGCCTGGACGCACAGGTCGCCGCCGGAGATGGCCGGGTCGAGGGCGTCGCCCGGGAAGCGCGGCAGGTCGGCCAGGGCGGCGGGCCGCCGGTCGCGCAGCCCGAACCGCCCGTCGAACAGGCTCGGGCCGAAGCCGACGGTGAGCGTCAGGCCGGACGGGGGCAGGCCGAGCGCCTCGCCGGTGTCGTCGGGCGGCGCCTCGGGGACGCCGTTGACCGCCCCGATCTCGCCGGCGTCCCGGCCGGCGGTCATCCGGGCGGCGGCCGCCGTCCACGCCTGGAGCATGGCGACGAGCCGGGCGCGGTCCTTCGTGATCACGTCGAACGCCACGAAGTGCAGCCGGTCCTGGGCGGGGGTGACGATGCCGGCCTGGTGGGCGCCGGTGAACGCCACGGCGCCGCCCGGCTGCGCGGCGGGGCCGCCCTCGCCCTGGACGGACCGCCCGGCGAGGGCGCCGCCGGCCGCGGCGACCCCGGCCAGCCCGACGCCGGCGCCCGCGACCGCGAGCGCCCGGCGCCGGGAGAAGCCGCTGGTGGCCGGTCCGGTCACTTGGCGACGACCGCCGCGACCTTGCTGATCGGCTCGGCGAGCGCGTTGATCGCGTCCGACAGGCCCTTCTTGTCCGCCTCGGTCAGCTCGGTGTGCAGCTTGTAGCCGTCGCCGACCTGGTACTCGGCGAGCGCGGCCTCCACGTTGGCGAACTCGGTGTCCAGCGTGGCGACCAGCGCCGGGTCGCGCTGCTCGAGCGCCGGGCGCAGCGCGGCGATGGCGGCCTTCGAGCCCTCGACGTTGGCGTCGAAGTCCCACAGGTCGGTGTGCGAGTAGCGGTCCTCCTCGCCGGTGATCTTGCCGGTGGCGACCTCGTCGAGCAGCTCCTTGGCGCCGTTGGCGAGGTTGAGCGGCGACAGCGTCTCGGCGTTCGCCTTGGCGACGATCTCCTCGACGTCGGCCATCAGCCGGTCGGCCATCGGGCCGGACTTCGAGACGTCGCCGGTGACCCAGAGGTCCTTCTCGATGCGGTGGAAGCCGGTGAACTCCATGCCCTCCTCGACGACCTCCTCGCGGCCGTCGATCTTCGGGTCGAGGTCGCCGAAGATCTCGGCGACGGGCTCGATCCGCTCCCAGTACGTGCGGGCCACCGGGAACAGGGCCTTGGCCTTGTCGACCTCGCCCTTCTTGACGGCGTCGACGAACTCGCGGGTCTTGTCCAGCAGCGCGGCGGTCTGGCTCTTGACGTAGCGCGAGTAGCTGTCGGTCGCCTCCTTGAGGGCGGCGTCCTCGGTCAGCGGCGCCGCCGAGCCGCTGACGGTGAGCGCGGACCGGATGCCCTTGCCGACCATGCCGGGCTTGCAGGCGGTCTCGTAGCTGCCGGCCTTCAGCTCGACGCGCATCTCGCGGGTCAGGCCGGGGGCGATGTTCTCGACCTCGGCCATGACCCGGTCGCCCGGGGCGTACACGTAGAACTCGGTGACCTTGGTGCCGCCGTTGGTGACGCTGAAGACGGACGTGCCGGCGTCCACGGTGTCGCGGGCGACCTCGCACGCGGTGTCGCTGGCCGTGACGGCGATCGGCCCGCCGGCCGCCGGCGCGCCGGCCGGGCCGGACTCGTCGGCGCAGGCCGCGAGGCCGCCGCCGGCCAGCAGCCCGGCCGCGGCCAGGGCGATCATCTTGGGGGTACGCATCGGATGCTCCTACTGCTGCGGCGCGGGCGCCGGGGTGGTTGCGGGGGTGGTGCCGGCCGCGGCCGGGGTGCGGCGCGCCGGCCGCAGGAACAGCAGCAGGACGGGCACGCCGTAGCCGAGCCAGGCCACGACCTCGAGCACCGTCGGCGCCGGGGTGATGTTGAACATGCCGGCCAGCAGCGCGCCGTACCAGGACGAGGGGTCGAGCACGCCGCTGATGTCGAAGGCGACGTCGGTGAGCCCGGGCAGCGCGCCGGCCTCCTGGAAGTCGTGCACGCCGTACTTGAGGATGCCGGCGGCCACGAGAATGAGCAGGGCGCCGGTCCAGGTGAAGAACGTGGACAGGTTGATCCGCACGGCGCCCGCGTACAGCACCCAGCCGATGGCGACCGCGGTGGCGATGCCGCCGAGCAGCGCGTACAGCGGCCCGGCCGTGGTGGCGGCGCCCTGCACGGCCGAGTAGAAGATGAGCGACGTCTCCAGGCCCTCGCGGACGACCGCGAGGAACGCCATGACGGCGACCGCGACGGACCCGACGGCCAGCGCGTCGGTGAGCCGGCTGCGCAGCTCGCCCGCGATGGACCGGGCGGCCGAGCGCATCCAGAAGATCATCCAGGTGACGAAGACGACCGCGAGGACGGACGTGACCGCCTCGAACAGCTCGCGGTGCTCGTACTTCGCCAGCAGGGTCGTCGAGGTGTAGCTGAGCAGCCAGCCGACGAGGACGGACAGCGCGACGGCCGCGCCGACGCCGGCCCACACCTGCACCAGCCGGTCGCGGCGCTCGGCCTTGACCAGGAAGGCGACGAGGATGCTGACGACGAGGGTCGCCTCCAGGCCTTCGCGCAGGCCGATGAGATAGGTGGCGAACATCGTGGCTCCAGCCGTGGCAAGGCATCCCTAACTTAGGGCTGCCTCACCTTAACCACCGGTCGCTCCACGGCGTCAAGCTGCGGGACAGTCGGTCCTGTCACACAACCGTCATATTCGCGGGCCTCAGGCGGGGCGGTCGAACTCCCCCGCGCGCACGCCGGCGACGAAGCGCCGCCACACGTCGTCGCCGAACCGCAGCTCGGGCCCGGCGGGGTCCTTGGAGTCGCGCACCCGCACCTCCAGCGGCGACATCGCCACCTCGACGCAGTGACCCGCGGCCGCGCTGCGGGAACTCTTGCGCCAGCCGCGGCCGGTGCCGATCGCACGGTTGTTCAACGTTGCGCCCTTTCGCGTACTCCCCGGGCACTCAACGCGCGGCGGCCCGCCGGGTGATCGGCGGACCCCCAACGGGTGACAGGGCGCCGCCCAGCTCGGCCAGCAGGGCCCGCGAGTCGTCCTCGCCCAGCGCGCGGCGCCGCAGGTCGGCGAACACGTCGCGGTGGACGCGCACCTCGGCCGGGCGGCTGCGCAGCGCCCCGCCGGTGAGGTTCTCGGTGTGCACGACCGGCTCGCGGCCGTCGGCGAACGCGAAGACGGTGAACGCCCCGGCCAGCCCGCCGTGCACGCCGGCCGAGAACGGCAGCACCTGCACGGTGACGCCGTCGCGCCCGGCCACCTCGGCGAGCCGGTGCAGCTGGCGGCGCATGACCGCCGGGCCGCCGACCTCGCGGCGCAGCGCCCCCTCGTCGACGACGACGCGCAGCACCGGGCGCGGGCGCCGGGTCAGCACGGCCTGCCGCGCCATCCGCAGGGCGACCCGGCGCTCCACCACGTCGGGATCGCGCGACTCCAGGCCCGCCTCGACCACCGCCCGGGCGTACTCGTCGGTCTGCAGCAGGCCGGGCACCACCTGCGGCTCCCACTCGTCCATCACGGCGGCCTCGGCCTCCAGGGCCACGTACTCGTCGTAGGGGTCGCTGACCGCCGCCCGGTACGGGCTCCACCAGGCGCGCCCGCGGCCGCGGCCGGCGAGCTGGCGCAGCCGGTCGCGGTCGTCGTCGCCGACGCCGTACACGGTCAGCAGCCGTTCGAGGTCCGCCACCGCGATGCCGGTGCGGGCCGTCTCGATGCGCGACAGCTTCGACTCCGACCAGCCGAGCGCCCGGGCGATCGGGGCGGCCCGGCGGTCGCCGCGCAGCCGCCTCAGCTCGGCCGCCAGGTGCCGCCGGGTGTCCACACCGCACACTCTAGCGACTACTTCGTGCAATCGACACGACACAATCTGCACTTGCATGTTCGGGATGCAGGTGAACTAATGGGGACAAGGCGACCGCCCGTGCGGTGACTTCGGGGAGGCCACCATGCAGGAGCCCGACGCGCAGGACCTGCCCTGGCAGCTCCATCTCGGCCGGGTGCACGTGGAGGAGAAGCCGACACTGGTCGGCCTGTACCGCGACGCCACGGGCTCCGAGCCCGGCCGCCTCGTCGCCTGGGTCGTGGCCCTGCCGGAGGGCGGGGCGGTGCTGCTGCCCGTCGACGGCCCCGACAAGCGCCCCGTCCTGACCACGCTGCGCGGCATCCGCCGGCGCTGGGCCCGCGCGCTGGGCGCCAAGCTGGTGCGCGTCACCGGCCGGGAGGCGCTGCACCTGGCGGCCTAGGGACGCGGCCGCGTGCCCGGGCGCCCACGAGGCCACGGGCGCGCGGCCGATCACGAACCGGGGGGCGGACCGGTAGCGGCAACTGCCGGTTCGCCTTTCCTCCCATGGGAAAGGGGGCCCCAGCGGGGCCCCCTTTTCTCGCGCGTGTGCCGCCGGATCAGTAGCGGTAGTGCTCCGGCTTGTACGGGCCCTCGACCGGGACGCCCAGGTAGGAGGCCTGCTCCTTGGTGAGCTCGGTCAGCTTGGCGCCGAGCGCGTCCAGGTGCAGCCGGGCGACCTTCTCGTCGAGGTGCTTCGGCAGCGTGTAGACGCCGATCGGGTACTCGTCGATCTTCGTGAACAGCTCGATCTGCGCGATCGTCTGGTTCGCGAAGCTGTTGCTCATGACGAACGACGGGTGACCGGTCGCGTTGCCCAGGTTGAGCAGGCGGCCCTCGCTCAGCACGATGATCGAGTGGCCGTCGGCGAAGCGCCACTCGTCGACCTGCGGCTTGATGGTCTCGCGGGTGACGTCCGAGCGCTTCGCCAGGCCGGCCATGTCGATCTCGTTGTCGAAGTGGCCGATGTTGCCGACGATGGCCTGGTGCTTCATCCGGGCCATGTGCTCGTTGGTGATGACGTCGAAGCAGCCGGTCGCCGTGATGAAGATGTCGGCGGTCTCGACCACGTCCTCGAGGGTGGCGACCTGGTAGCCGTCCATCGCGGCCTGCAGCGCGCAGATCGGGTCGACCTCGGTGACGATGACCCGGCCGCCCTGGCCGCGCAGCGACTCGGCGCAGCCCTTGCCGACGTCGCCGTAGCCGAGGACCACGCACACCTTGCCGCCGATGAGGACGTCGGTGGCGCGGTTGATGCCGTCGATCAGCGAGTGCCGGCAGCCGTACTTGTTGTCGAACTTGCTCTTGGTGACCGAGTCGTTGACGTTGATCGCCGGGAAGAGCAGGGTGCCGTTCTGCAGCATCTCGTAGAGACGGTGCACGCCGGTGGTGGTCTCCTCGGTGACGCCCTTGATGTCGGCGGCCACGCGGGTCCAGCGCTGCGGGTCCTCGGCGAGGGAGCGGCGCAGCAGCTCCAGCACGACCGCGTACTCCTCGGAGTCCGTGTCCGCGGTGTCCGGCACGCTGCCGAGCTTCTCGAACTCGGCGCCCTTGTGGACGAGCAGGGTGGCGTCGCCGCCGTCGTCGAGGATCATGTTGGGACCCCCGCCGTCCGGCCAGAGCAGCACCTGCTCCGCGCACCACCAGTACTCCTCGAGGGTCTCGCCCTTCCAGGCGAAGACCGGCACGCCGGCCGGCGCCTCGGGGGTGCCCTCCGGGCCGACCGCGATGGCGGCGGCGGCGTGGTCCTGGGTGGAGAAGATGTTGCAGGAGGCCCAGCGGACCTCGGCGCCCAGCGCCGTCAGCGTCTCGATCAGCACCGCGGTCTGGATCGTCATGTGCAGCGAGCCGGTGATCCGCGCGCCGCGCAGCGGCTGGGAGGCCGCGTATTCGCGGCGGATGGACATGAGGCCGGGCATCTCGTGCTCGGCCAGCTGGATTTCCTTGCGCCCGAACGCGGCGAGCGACAGGTCCGCGACCTTGAAGTCGCCCTCGGCGACGGTGAGCGGCCGGGGAGAGCCGGTGGCCGGGAGGGTGCTCGTCATGAAAACTCCTGTCAGACGTCTCGACTGCGCCACCAACCATACGCGGCTGGTCGGGTCGCCTGCTCAACGGCTGCAGGGGCCGGAACGTAGCGCACGGGACGGCAGGTGAACCTGCCGCCCCGTGCATCCCCCCGGTTTGGTAACCGCACAGCCCGTGATGACCCCCCGACCACCACGGCGCTGCGTAGTTAAAGAGTCACATTGCGTGAAGGGACGTGTCAAGGAAAATGGCGAAATTTCGCCTAGGACCTTGTTGTCCCTGTTTGCGGGAGCGGTCAGACCCCCGCCGACGCGATGTACACCACACCCGCACCGGCCACCGTCAGCGGCCCGTCCTCCGCCGGCGCGAACCCCGCCCGGCCCGGCGCCACCTCGAGGCCGTCCACCGTCACTGCCCCCGCCGCGCCCAGCGCGATCCGCGGCCCGGCCAGGTCCACCGTCACCGGGGCGCCGCCGACGGTCACCCGGTGCAGCGCGAAGTCGCGGATCGGCACCGGCCACCGCACCACCCCCGGCGCGACCTCCTCGGCCGGCACCACCGGGTCGTCGAGGACCTCGAACCGCAGCACCCGCAGCAGCTCGTCCACCTCGATGCGCTTCGGCGTCAGGCCGCCGCGCAGCACGTTGTCGCTGGCCGCCATGATCTCCACGCCCGCGCCGCGCAGGTACGCGTGCAGGTTGCCCGCCGGCATCCAGATGGCCTCGCCCGGCTCCAGGCGCACGTGGTTCAGCAGCAGCGCCACCAGCACACCCGTGTCGGCCGGGTAGTGCGCCGCCAGGTCCGTGGCGAGCGCGTGGTCGGCCGCGTACCGCTCGTCGGGCTCGGCGGCCACCACCCGCGCCACCAGCTCGCGGCGCTCGTCCTCCGGCCACGTCAGCAGCGCCGCCACCGCGTCGCGCAGCCCCGCCGGGCCCGCCCGCAGCGCCGCCACCACCGGCGCCAGCTCCGGCAGCCCGAACGACGTCAGCACGGCGGCCGACACGTCCGGCGCCCGGAACCCGCACAGCGCCGCGAACGGCGTCAGCGCCACCAGCAGCTCCGGCTTGTGGTTCGGGTCGGTGTAGATGCCCCGGCCCGGGCCCGCCTGCTCCGCCGCGTACCCCTCCCGGGCCTGCTCGATCGTCGGGTGGGCCTGCAACGACAGCGGGGCGTCCGCCGCCAGCACCTTCAGCAGGTACGGCAGCCGCGCCCCGAACTCGTCCACGACCCGCTCGCCCACGGTCGCCTTCGGGTCGGCCGAGATGAGCGTGTCCAGCCGGGCCGGGCCCTCCGGCAGCTCCACCGTCGCCGGGTCGCCCGGGTGGGCGCCCAGCCACAGCTCCGCCTCCGGCCCGTCGCTCGGCACCGCCCGGCCCTGCAACCCGGCCAGGAAGGTCGTCGACCCCCACGCGTACGGCCGGACGGCCCCTCGCAGCTCGTGCATCACTGTCCCCCGTCGGCGGCGGCCTTCGCACCGCTGGCCGCCGGACCGGTCGCCGCCCGGTAGATGTCCGGCTCCAGGTAGATCACCCGGGCGATCGGGACGGCCTCGCGGATGCGCCGCTCCGTCTCGTCGATCTGCGCCGCGATCTCCTCGGCCGTCGCCGAGCGCCCGACCGCGATCTTCGCGGCCACCAGCAGCTCCTCGGGGCCCAGGTGCAGCGTCTTCATGTGGATGACGCGCTCGACGCCCGGGGCGGCGGTGATCGCGGCCTCGATCCGCGCGGTCTCCTCCGGCCCGGCGCCCTCACCCAGCAGCAGCGACTTCGTCTCCACGGCCAGGATGAAAGCGATCGTCACCAGCAGCAGGCCGATCATCGCGGTGCCCGCCGCGTCCCACCGGCCGTCGCCCGTGGCCAGCGTCATCGAGACGCCGAACAGCGCCAGGATGAGGCCGATCAGCGCCCCGAGGTCCTCCAGCAGCACCACCGGCAGCTCGGGCGCCTTGGCGCGGCGCACGAAGTCCGGCCACGACGCGGTGCCGCGTACGTGGTTCGACTCCTTGATGGCGGTCCGGAACGAGAACGACTCCAGCCCGATCGCGACGACCAGCACCGTCACCGGCACCCACTGATACTCGGTGATGCCCTCCGGGTGGCTCCACTTGTGGTACGCCTCGTACAGCGCGAACAGGCCACCCACGCTGAACAGCACGATCGCCACGATGAACGCGTAGATGTAGCGCTCGCGCCCGTACCCGAAGGGGTGTTCCGCCGTGGCCCGGCGCTTCGCGCGCTTGCCGCCCAGCAACAGCAGCGCCTGGTTGCCGGAGTCGGCGACCGAGTGGATCGACTCGGCCAGCATCGACGACGAGCCCGTCAGCACCCACGCGACGAACTTCGTGGCCGCGATGCCCAGGTTCGCCAGCAGCGCCGCGATGATCGCCTTCGTACCGCCGGAGGCACTCACGGCCGGCCCTCGGCGATCGGCGTACTCAGCTCCTTCATCTCCGTCACGGCCGGCACGGCCATCGGGTCGAGACCGTGCGCCAGCGCCAGGTACAGCGACGCGAAGTCCGGCACCGCCACCAGCGACGCCAGCCGCTCCAGGGCGGAGCCGCCCTCGGCGGTCACCACGTCGCAGCGCACCCCGCGCCGCTCCGCCAGCGTCTGGATGGCGTCGGCGCGGCGCTCCTCGACGGCCACCGGCTCGTCGGCGTCGTCCTCCGGGTTCAGGCCGCCGTCGCGCAGCAGCACCACCCGCAGCCGGGTGGGGTCGCCGTCGCCCTCGTCGGGGTCGGCGAAGATGTCCCGGTTCGACTCGGCGAGCCCGCCGAACACCCCGTCGAGCAGGCCGACGCGGCCGCGGCCGGCCTCGCCCAGCGCGCCCGCGATCACCGGGTAGCGGGCGTTCGCGGCCAGCGTGTCCGCGAACCGGCGGGCGGCCACCGTCGCCAGCGGCGACGACCCCCACACCACCGGCACCGAACCGGCCAGCCCCAGCGCCAGCGACTTGGCCGGGTTCACGAAGCTCTCGGCGCCCGGGCGGCACCGCTCGGCGTCCGCGTCGAGCCGGGCCGCGGTCTCCGCCAGGTCCGCCTCGTTGACCTTGACCAGCCCGAGGGTACGGGCGGCGAGCAGCACCGGGACGGTCAGCGCCCACAGGCTGGCGCGGGCCGGCGCCCGGCGCGGCACCGCGATGAACGGCGCCCGCGCGCGCTCGGCCACGCCCTGCAGCTCGGAGTCGGGCGGCCCCACGGCCACCAGCCGGGCGCCCCGGCGGGCGGCGGCGTCGGCCGCGCCCAGCGCCTCGGGGCTGCGCCCGGACGCCGACACGGCGATCACCACGTCGGCGGCGCCCACCCAGCCGGGCACGCCCGCGCTGCGGTGCGCGATCACCGGCACCGGGCAGCGCGGCCCGGCCACCGTGGCGAGCACGTCACCGGTGCGCCCGGCCGTGCCGATGCCCGCGATGACGACGGCGCGCGGGCGGCCGTCGTCCTCCAGGGCCCGCAGGTCCGTCTCGGCGGCCATCGCGGCCGACTCGCGCACCTGCGCCCCGGCCGACGCGGTCGCCCGCAGCATCTCGCCCGGGTCGTTGGCCAGCAGGTACGACTCGTCGTCCAGGAGTTCCTCGTCGGCGACGCGGCGGCCGGTCAGCCCCGCCGTCCCATCGATCGGGCTGCCCATCAGTTCCCGCCTTCCTCCGTCGGTCCCCCGGTGGCCTCGTCCAGCAGCAGCACCGGGATGTCGTCGCGGATCGGGAAGACCCGGCCGCACTCCGTGCAGGTGAGGGTCTGCGCGCTCGCGTCGTGCTCGAGGGGCGCGTGGTGGGTGTCGGGGCAGGCCAGGATCTCCAGCAACTGCGGGTCGAGGGCCACCGGACGGCTCCTTTGTCGTGTTGTCCCAGGCTGCGCGGCCGCACGCGGTGGGGCCCCGCGCAGCCCGTCGCAATCAGGCTGCGCGCAGGATCCTACCCACGCACGATCGCCAGAACCTCATCCCGCAGTGCCGCCATGCGGTCCGGCTTCGGGCCCTCCACATTGAGGCGCAGCAGCGGCTCCGTGTTGGACGCCCGCAGGTTCAGCCAGGCGCCGTCGTCGAACCGGACCGTCAGCCCGTCCAGCTCGTCGGTCTCCGCGTCCGGGTACGCCGCCCGCACCTTCGCCACGCTCGCCTGCTGGTCCGCCACCGTCGAGTTGATCTCGCCCGACGCGGAGTAGCGCTCGTACCCGGCGCCCAGCTCCGACAGCGGCCGGCCCTGCTCGCCCAGCGCCGCCAGCACGTGCATCGCCGCCAGCATGCCGGTGTCGGCGAACCAGAAGTCCCGGAAGTAGTAGTGGGCCGAGTGCTCGCCGCCGAACACCGCGTTCGTGCGCGCCATCTCCGCCTTGATGAACGAGTGCCCCACCCGGCTGCGCACCGGCGTCCCGCCGTTCTCGGCGATGATCTCCGGCACCGCCGCCGAGGTGATGAGGTTGTGGATCACCGTGCTGCCCGGGTGCTTCGCCAGCTCCCGCGCCGCCACCAGCGCCGTGATCGCCGACGGCGACACCGGGTCGCCGTGCTCGTCGATCACGAAGCACCGGTCCGCGTCGCCGTCGAACGCCAGCCCGATGTCCGCCCCGTGCTCCTTGACGGCCGCCTGCAGGTCCAGCAGGTTCGCCGGCTCCAGCGGGTTCGCCTCGTGGTTCGGGAAGTTGCCGTCCAGCTCGAAGTACATCGGCACGATGTCCAGCGGCAGCGCCGGCAGCTTCGCGTCGCCCAGCACCGCCGGCACCGTGTGCCCGCCCATGCCGTTGCCCGCGTCCACGACCACCTTCAGCGGCCGGATGCCCGACAGGTCCACCAGCGTGCGCAGGTGCGCCGCGTACTCGCCGAGCACGTCGCGGTGCTCCACGTCCGCCGGCACCTCCGGCAGCTGCGCCGTGTCCAGCAGCTCCTGCGCCCGGTCCCGGATCCACGCCAGCCCGCTGTCCTGCCCGACCGGCCGCGCCCCCGACCGGCACAGCTTGATGCCGTTGTACTGCGCCGGGTTGTGGCTCGCCGTGAACATCGCCCCCGGCAGCCCGAGCTGCCCCGACGCGAAGTACAGCTGATCCGTCGACCCCAGCCCGGTGTGCAGCACCGCCGCCCCGGCCGCATTGGCGCCCGCCGCGAACGCGTCCGCCAGCGCCGGCGACGAGTCCCGCATGTCGTGCGCGATGACGATCCGCCCGGCGTCCTCCCCGGAGTCGCGCAGCATCTCGACGAACGCCGAACCCAGCGCCCGAGCAACCGGCTCGTTCAGCTGGTCCGGGACAGTGCCGCGCACGTCGTACGCCTTGACGAAGCGTGACAGATCAGACAACGCCGGCTCCCTTGCCACGATGTGCCGTTGACGGGCCGAGAGTAGCGGAGCCCCGAACCGCCGGAGACGCACTGCCGATCTGTCCGCCGACCGTGGCACCCCGCAACGCGGCACGGCACGCCTGGTCAGCGGCCCGCGTACTCTCCGGCAGCCGGAAACCCCGCGCCAGCCCGATCGTGATCTTCACCGCATCGCCCAGGTGGATCCGGTGCCCCACGGACACGAACACCGGCTTGACGCCGTCCCGCGTCCGCACCACCCGGCCCACCTCCTCACCACCGTCGACCAGCGCCGCCGAGTCACCCCTGGTCGGCCCGGGCTCGGCCCACGCCCCCACCAACGGCGTCTTGGCCACCCCGAACGCCGGCCGCCCGGTCACCACCCCGAGATGGCACGCCAGCCCGAACCGGCGCGGATGCGCCACCCCGTGCCCGTCGCACACCAGCACGTCCGGCTCCACCCGCAACCGCCCAAGGGCGTCGAGCAACGCCGGCACCTCCCGGAACGCGAACAACCCCGGCACGTACGGGAACGCCGCCCGCCCCACCGTCACCGCCAGATCCACGACCTCGTGCGTCCGCACGTCGAGCACGACCGCCGCGGCGGCGAGCCGCTCCCCGTCCTCGTGGTACGCCACGTCCAGCCCGGCCACCGTCCGCGGCACGACGGCCCCCTCGGCGGCCTGCTCGACCCGCGCCCGCAACGCGTCCTGGACCGCCAGCGCCTCGGCCTCGGTGGTCGGCCAGGGGGCATTCACGCCGCGCCGCCCTCGCGCTCGAGCAGGTCGGGGTCGGCGGCGGGGTTGCCCTCGGCCCGCAGCCGCTCCTCGACCATCCGGTACGTCCGCCGCCAGATGCCCCGGATGAGCGCGACCTCGGCGGGCGTCAGCGCGCGGCCCTCGTCGCGGGCTGTGGCGCGCAGCGCGTCGGCGGTCTCGTACAGCGCGGCGACCGCCCCGTCGGCGACCTTCCACCGGGCACGCCACTGCTCCGTCGTCTCGACGAAGGCCTGCGGCGTCCGCACGTAGCTGTCCTCGCCCCGGGCGAACAGGACGTCGCCGGCCAGGTCGTCGCGCCGCTCCCAGGCCCCGGTCTCGGAGGACGCCCGCCAGACCACCATGCCGCCGTCCGGGGTGGCGAGGATCTTGACCGGAGCCCCGTAGTGCTCGTGATACGACGGGAGGACCAGACCGGGATACTCAGGCACGCCCGCGCCCCTCACCCATCGACGACATCAGTGCTTCGTGGAAGCTGTGCTGCTCGAGGCGAAGTATGCCATTCACCAGCGACCGCTCCGTCGTCGTCAGACGCCGGCCGCCCGCCGCCGCCAGAGCCTTCAGGTCCCGCCGGACCTCGAACAGCGCGTGCTCCCAGGCAGCCACCTCGTCGATCGCGGCCAGGTGCAGCCGGAACTCCCCGATGTGGCCGTTGGACAGCCGCACCAGCATCTGGACGTCGCGGTATCCGCTCCGCATCGGGCCGAGGAAACGGTCCTCGAACCGCACCAGCGTGATCCCGGGTGTCCCGGTCAGCACCGCGAGCGCCTCGTACAGGTCGGCCACGGTGCCGAACTCCACCTTCGCGCCGGCCAGGTCGGTCAGCCGCGCGACGTCGCCGTCGTAGTCGGCCACCTTGTCCAGCGCCCGTCGCCGGTCCTTCTCCGCCGTCCGCCACCCCGCCCGGGCTCCCGGGAACCGATCGGCGAGGGACTGCGCCCACCCGTTCAGTTCCTGCTGCGCCACCCTCGCCGCGGCGTACAGGTCGTCGAGATAGGCGGCGACGTACGTGTCGTCGCGGCGGCGGGCGAGGTCGAAGCCCTCCTGCCCGGTCGTGGGCACCGGCACTGCGGCGGCCGCGCTGATCGCGGCCTGGCGGTCCGTCAGCGGCGCCGGCGGCGGATTCGGGTTGTCCGCGACCTCGGCCACGTCCGCTTCGGCGACGATCTCGGCCAGGGCCGCGACGGCCTCCGGGTGCTCCGCCACGTGCAACAGGGTGAGCGGGCGGGCGAGCAGGCTGTCGTGCAGTTCCGGCGACCGTTCGATGACCGCGAGCAGGCCGGGCCGCCGGGGCAGGTCCCGGACGAGCCGTTCCGCCAGCAGGGGTTCGCCGTTCGCGGGGTCGGCCCACGCCCGCTCCAGGGCGGACCGTGCCGTTGGGTCGGCGAATAACGCCGCCGCCCGCGCCGCATCGGCGGACGACAGGCCCGGCCACAGGCGGGCCACCGTCGCGGCATCCAGGTGCGCCGCGAGGTCTGCCGGCCGGACGCCCGCGGCGAAGGCCGCCTCCAGGTCCGGCGCGCCCGCGATCACCGCGGGTATCGAGCCGTCCGAGGCGTCGAGGGCGGCCTGGGCGGCGAGGCGTCGCGCACGCACGTCCGGCGCGCCGCCCGGGGCGGCCCCCGCGGGCGAGGTGTCCAGGACGCTCAGCGGGGTCCGGTCCGTCGGCGGGGTGGGCGGCGCGTCGAGCGGCGGGAGCGCCGACCACGCGCCCGGCGGGCGTTCCGGCAGCGGCGCCGGGATGCCGTCCGGGCCCAGCATCAGGGCGTCGAACCGGGAGACGCCCGTGTACAGCGGGCCGGTGTCCGACACCACGCCGCGCTGCGGGTCGACCCACAGGACCGTGCCGTCCTGGTTGACCGCCGTCCACGCGTGCGCGGAGCCGTCCGGCCAGCCGTTGATGATCAGGGCCATCGAGCCCGGGCCCGCCGTACGCAGCTGGGCGTCCAGGGCGGCGAAGGCGTCCGCCGTCTGCCGGGCCGCCACGTCCGCGGGCAGGGCGGTGACGTCGGCCAGGACCGTCTGGTAGCGGCCGCCCGTGACCTGCTCCGCGCGGCGCGGGCCGTTCCGCTCGCCGCCGGGCGGGCGGCTCACGTCCGCGGCCAGGTAGCCGTCGAAGGTGCGCGGGGCCGCGACGTGCGGGCGGCCGTGCAGCCACGTGTCGTAGAACGACAGGACGCAGTCCTGGCAGTTGACGGCCCGCGTGGGGTCGGCGCCCGGGCCGCCGTCGTTCGCCAGGCGCAGCCAGGTGCCCTCGCGCGGGTCCGGGGTGCGCAGCGGGCGGCCCGCGGTGTCGCGCGGGAGCGCCGCCTCCAGGTCGCGCTGGTGGACGGCGAGCGGTTCGCGCAGGCCGCCGGCCAGCCCGTACGGGCGCCGGGACGCCGCCGACGGTGGGTCGTCCGGGCCGGTCGGCGTCGGCACCGGGCCCTCGTCGTCGGGGTGCGCGCCGCGCCCGCCGTCGCCCGCTAGGAGCGCGTCGCGCTCGGCGTGCCAGTGGTCGGCGTTGGCCTGTTCGGCGCGGTGCCGGGACCACCAGCGCTGGGCCGCCTCGGGCTCGCCGCGGGCCTCGTGGTGCACGGCCCAGTCCCGGGAGACCGCGGCCGCCGCCGACCACGCCTGGGCCTGCCGGTCGGCGTCGTGGGCGGCGGTGGCGCCGGTGCGCAGCAGGCGGGCCCAGCCGGCGTGGGCGCGGCGCCGGCGGGTGTCGGCGGCCTCCGCCGGGTCAGGGACGGCGACGGGCAGGCCGAGGTACGGGACCACCGCGTGCGGCGGCGGCGCGGGTCCGTCGTCGTCGGCGGGCAGGTCGGAGCCGGGGGACGGCGGGCGCGGCGGGCCGCCGGCCGGAGCGCCCGGCGACGACGGTCCGGAGTGGACAGCCGTGGCGGGAGCCGGCGCGGGGGCCACCGCTGGATGAGTGGCGGGCGTCGAGGGCAGCGCGCCCGACGGCGGCGCCGCGGGAGGCAAGGGAGACGCACCCGGCGGTGGCGGTGAAGGCGCAACCGCCGGCGGCCCGGCCGGTGCCGGCGCACCCGGCGGCATCGCCCCCGCAGCCACGGGTGCTGCGGCTGACGAGGGTCCGGACAGCGAGGCCGGCGACGAAACCGGAAGCGCACCGGGCGACGAGGGCTGCCCGCCCGACGGCGCAAGAGGTGTCGACACCCCCGGCGATGCCGGTGAGGTCACCGCACCCGGCGCCGGAGGGGAAAGGGAGGTCACCGCACCCGGCGCCGAAGTGGGCAGGGAGGCGTCCCTCTCGGACGATGCGAACCGCCCGGCCACCGCGACCGACTCCACGGCAACCCCCGCGGAGCCCCTCGCACCAGACGGCCTGGGATCCGACACCGACACGGCGGAGGTGGGAGACGCGCCCGTCACCCCGCGAGGAACGCCCGGCTCAGCAGGAAGGGCAGCCGGAGGCAGCGCCTCCAGCCGCCCGCCCAGCGCGTCGGTGGCCTGCGTCGTCACGGAGCTGCGCGTCCCTGACACCGCACTGCTCCCCATCTCCCCCAGGTCACTGAGCTCCCCCGAGACGGCGAGGGACGCCGCGTTCGACGCCAGGACCTCGCCGCCCATCTCGCGGGCGACGTTCTCCAGGAAGGTGTTGCCGCGGCCGTGCCGTCCGAGGGACGCGAGCGGGGCGGCGGCTCCGCCGGCGAGGCCGCCGGCGGCGGCGTCGCGGACGGCGAGCCAGTCGAGGTCGTCGCGGCGGCTGTGGGTGAGTTGGTGGTGCTGGACGGCGAGCTGGGTGGCGGCCTCCGCGGCGCCCTCCTCGGCCGCGGACAGCGCGAGCCGGGCGGGGCCGCGCAGCGACGCGGCGCTGAGCTTGGCGAGCAGGCGCCGGAAGATGCGGGTGATGGCGAAGCGGGTGGCGGCGACGATCGGGCCGGCCGCGCCGGCGGCGGCGCCGGCCGTGCACAGGGCGGCGGCGGCGAGGGCGGCGAGTTCGGCGGCGAAGATGCCGACCTCGATCCAGACCTCGAGTTTGGCGGCCTCGATGTCGGTGCCGCAGCCCTCGACGACGGTGGCGAGTTCGCGGGTGGCGGCGATGAGGGCGGGCAGGGGCGCGTCGGGGCCGTCGGTGAGGCCGTGCCAGGCGTCGCCGAAGGCGGCGGCCAGGTCGGTGTCGCCGCCGAGGGCGGCCCAGGTCTCGTGGGCGGCGCGGGCGGCGTCGGACTGCGGGGCGGCCAGGGCGTCGGCGACGGTGTGCCACTGGTCGGCGAGATCCCAGACGGTGGTCTCGTCGCCGTCGGGCCAGTCGACGCCGAGGGCGAACTCGAACAGGCCGCGGGCCCAGCCGGGGACGTCGAACCAGAGGCAGTCGAGCGGGTGCGGGACGGGGCTGGGCAGCACGCTCACCGGCGCGCCCCGCGGACGCGTTCGCCGCCCTGGGCATCGGCCGCGGTGAGGTCGGCGACGCCGGTGACGGCGGCGGCGCCGAGGGCCTCGACGTACGCGGCGATGGTCTGCCAGGCGTCGAGGACGGCCTGCGCGCCGGGGGCGTACGTGCGGTGGAAGGCCGCGCCGAGGTCGTCGCCGCCCCACGGGCGGGCCTGGCCGGCGGCGTCGAGGGCGGCGCCGAGGCCGGCGCGGACGGCGGCGATCTGCCGCCCGGCGTCGGCCAGGTCGCGCCCGCCGCGGTGGGCCCGCGCCGGGTCGAGCCGGATCTCGTGACCGCTCACGCGGCACCCCTCTCCCCCGCCGTCTCCCCACCCCGGACCGGCACATTACCGGCCCCCACCGCCCCGCGTGGTCCGTTACGGTTCCCCTGTGGACAGTCGGGGGATCAGCCGCGCCGAGGCGGACGCGCTGGCGGTGGCGTGGGGCGCGCGGGTCGTCGAGTTCGACCTGGGGTTCCTGATCCGGCCGGTGTCCACAGGCGACGGACAGCTGCCCGGCGACGGCACGCCGACGGTGATCGACCGCGAGACCGGCGAGCTGTCGCACTGGCCGGCGGTGCCCGACGAGGTGGTGCTGCGCGACGTCCGCGCGCACCGGGCGGCCCGGGCGGGGGTGGTGCGCACGGCCGACCCGGCGGTGCGGCTGCGGCGCGCGCTCACCCGGTCGGGGCTGGCCGCGGCGGTGTGCACGATCAGCACGCCGGCGGGCCTCGTGACGGCGCACGGGGCGAAGGGCGACCAGGAGCTGCGGCACCATCCGCTGGTCCGCGCCCACCTGCGCGGGCAGCCGCGGCTGACCCGCGGGGCGGAGCGGCACGCGGAGCTCGTCGCCGTCTCCGACGCGCTGCACGAGGCGGACCGGCGCCGCGCGGCCGCGGGTCGGCCGCCGCTGGACCTGCCGTCGGCCCGGGCCTGGTTCTCGGGTACGCCGTGGGAGGTCACGCTGCTGCGCGAGCCGGGCGACCCGGCGACGGGGGCCGGCCGGCCGCCGTGCGAGACGTGCGTCCGGGCGCTGGTCGCGTTCGGGCTGCTGCCCGCGGCGGCGCTGGGCTGGGCGGCGGCCACCCCGGCGGTGCCGGCGGCGCCGCTGCCGCCGTCGGTGGGCACCGCCGGGTTCGCGCCCGGGGTGGCGGCCGTGCTGGCGGGTGCGGGCTGGGCGCCGCTGAGCGACCGGGCCGGGCGGGCGCGGACGGCGGTGGCCGGGCTGCCGTCGTTCCCGGCGGCGGAGCGGGCGCTGGCGCTGGTGCCGTCGGCGGACTGTGCGCACCGCGGCCCCGGCGAGCGGCTGTGGGTGCGCCGGTTCGTAATCTCGCCGGCCGCGGCGGCGCACAGCTGGGCGACCCTGGCCGAGTTCGGGCGGGTGCTGGGCAGCCGGCTGTTCCCGATCGGCGCCGAGGACGGCGACGGGGTCCTCGCGATCGACGAGCGGAGCCGGGTGTTCGCCCTCGACCAGGCCGGCGAGTGGTACCTGGGCACGGGCCTGCCGCAGGCGCTGTCCACGCTGGTGCTGGGCCGCGACGCGCCGCGGGTCCGCGACGACGGCACCTGGTAGGCCGGCTACCGACGCACCCGACCCTCACGCACCGTACAGAACTTGTCGATGTACGTGACGGCGGTCACGATAGGGGTCGAGGAGGCGCCGATGTCCAACCCGTGGCTGGCCCTCGCCCTCGGCACCGACCCGGCCGAGCGCAGCACGCAGGTACGGCGGGCCCACGAACGGTTCCTGACCGGTGACCGCACCGCCGGCCAGGTCCGCAGCGTGGTCGAGGACTCCTGGCGCCGGTCCGCGGGCGCGCTCGTCAGCCCCGACCGGTGCGCCCCCATCGAGCTCAGCGACGACGAGCTGGACGCCTACCGCGCCGCCCACCCCCTGGCGCGGGTGCTGCCGCTGTTCCGGCAGCTGCTCGGCGGCATCGCCGACGACGGCGAGCAGATGATGGCCGTGTGTGACGCCGCGGGCCGGCTGCTGTGGGTGGAGGGGCACGCGTCCGTGCGCCGGGCCGCCGAGGGCATGAACTTCGTGCCGGGCGCCCGCTGGGACGAGGAGCACGCGGGCACCAACGCGCCCGGCACCGCGCTGGCCGTCGACCACCCGCTGCAGATCTTCGCCACCGAGCACTTCAGCCGGCCGGTGCAGCGGTACACGTGCGCGGCCGCCCCGATCCACGACCCGGCGACCGGGCTGCTGCTCGGCGCGATCGACGTGACCGGCGGCGACCACCTGGCCAACCCGCACAGCCTGGCGCTGGTGCAGGCGACCGCGCTGGCCGCCGAGGCGTACCTGGCGGCGCACCCCGCCCCCGCCCGGGCCACCGCCCACGCCACCCTGCTCGGCCGCGACGAGGCGGTGCTGACGGTCGACGGCCGCCCGATCCGGCTGGGCCGACGGCACTCCGAGCTGCTGTTCCTGCTGCTCGCCCAGCCGGAGGGCCGCACCGGCGACCAGCTCGGCATCGACCTGTACGGCGACGACGTCAACCCGGTGACGGTGCGCGCGGAGCTGTCCCGGCTGCGCCGGGTGCTCACCGACGCGCTGCTCGACTCGCGCCCGTACCGGCTGCGGGTCCGCGTCGAGTCGGACGTGACGACGGTGCAGCGGCACCTGGAGAACGGGCGGGCGGCCGCCGCGCTGGCCGCGTACCCGGGGCCCCTGCTGCCCGGCTCCGACGCACCCGGCGTCGCGCGACGGCGCCGGCTGCTCGACGGCCAGCTGCGCGCCGCGGTCCTGGCGAGCCGCGACCCGCGGCTGATGCAGACGTGGCTGCGCGCGGAGTGGGGCGCCGACGACCTGGAGATGTGGCAGGCCTACACGTCCCTGCTGCCGGCGAACTCCCCCCGCCGCCCGATCGCCGCCCACCGCGTCAACCAGCTCAACGCCGAGTACGGACTTGCAACGGGGCTGCAACGTCCGCGTCATTAGCGTCCGCCGTACCCGACAACGAGGTACGGAGGCTCTCCATGACCGTGTACGCGCCGCCCGGTTCCGACGGCAGCATCGTCTCCTACGAGACCCGGTACGACCACTACATCGGCGGCGAGTACGTGCCCCCGGCCCGCGGCCAGTACTTCGAGAATCCGTCGCCGGTCAACGGCCGCCCGTTCTGCGAGGTGGCCCGCGGCACGGCGGAGGACGTGGAGAAGGCGCTGGACGCCGCGCACGGCGCCGCCGAGGCGTGGGGGAAGACGTCCGTGGCGACGCGGGCGAACATCCTGAACAAGATCGCCGACCGGATGGAGGCGAACCTCGAGAAGCTCGCCGTCGCCGAGGCGTGGGAGAACGGCAAGGCGGTCCGGGAGACGCTGGCGGCGGACATCCCGCTGGCGATCGACCACTTCCGGTACTTCGCCGGCGCGATCCGGGCGCAGGAGGGCGGCCTGGGCGAGCTGGACGACGACACCGTCGCGTACCACTTCCACGAGCCGCTGGGCGTGGTCGCGCAGATCATCCCGTGGAACTTCCCGATCCTGATGGCGACGTGGAAGCTGGCGCCCGCCCTCGCGGCCGGCAACGCGGTCGTGCTGAAGCCGGCCGAGCAGACCCCGGCGTCGATCCACCTGTGGCTGTCGCTGGTGGCGGACCTGCTGCCGCCGGGCGTGCTGAACATCGTCAACGGCTTCGGCGTGGAGGCCGGCAAGCCGCTGGCCAGCTCGAACCGGGTGGCGAAGGTGGCGTTCACCGGTGAGACCACGACGGGCCGGCTGATCATGCAGTACGCCAGCGAGAACATCATCCCGGTGACGCTGGAGCTGGGTGGCAAGAGCCCGAACCTGTTCTTCGACGACGTGTCGCGCGCCGACGACGACTACTTCGACAAGGCGCTCGAGGGCTTCGCGATGTTCGCGCTGAACCAGGGCGAGGTGTGCACCTGCCCGTCGCGGGCGCTGATCCAGCAGGGCCACTACTCGGACTTCCTGGCCGCGGGCGTCAAGCGGGTGGAGAACATCCGGCAGGGCAACCCGCTGGACACCGAGACGACGATGGGCGCGCAGGCGTCGAACGACCAGCTGGAGAAGATCCTGTCGTACCTGTCGATCGGGCGCGAGGAGGGCGCGAAGGTCCTCACCGGCGGCGCCCGCGCCGAGCTCGGCGGCGACCTGGAGGGCGGCTACTACGTGCAGCCGACCATCTTCGAGGGCTCGAACTCGATGCGGATCTTCCAGGAGGAGATCTTCGGGCCGGTCGTGTCGGTGGTGCCGTTCGCCGACTTCGCCGACGGCGTCAAGATCGCCAACGACACCCTGTACGGCCTGGGCGCCGGCGTCTGGACGCGCGACATGAACACCGCGTACCGGGCGGGCCGGGAGATCAAGGCGGGCCGGGTCTGGACGAACTGCTACCACCTCTACCCGGCGCACGCCGCGTTCGGTGGCTACAAGCAGTCCGGCATCGGCCGGGAGAACCACCGGATGATGCTCGACCACTACCAGCAGACGAAGAACCTGCTGGTGAGCTACTCGCCCAAGGCCATGGGCTTCTTCTAAGCCGATGGTGAACCGCGTTGAGGTGACCCCCGCGGCGGCCGAGCTGATCCGGTCGCTGCGGGGGCAGCACGGCCCGCTCATGTTCCACCAGTCCGGCGGCTGCTGCGACGGCAGCGCGCCCATGTGCTACCCGGAGGGCGAGTTCCGCACGGGCCAGTCGGACGTGCTGCTCGAGGAGCTGCGCATCGACGGCGTCGCCGAGCCGGTCACGTTCTGGATGAGCCGGTCGCAGTTCGAGGCCTGGAAGCACACCCACCTGACGGTGGACGTGGTGCCGGGCCGCGGCAGCGGCTTCTCGCTGGAGGCGCCCGAGGGGGTGCGCTTCCTGATCCGCAGCCGGCTGCTGACGGCGGAGGAGACGGCGGAGCTGGACCGGTAGCGGCTCAGGTGCGGGCCGGTTGTGCCGAACAGCCGGGCATGACCGATCTCGCCGTCGTCGTCCCCAGCCGGAACCGCCCCGACCACGCCCGGGACCTGGCCGCCGAGTTCGCCGACACGTGCGCCGCGAAGACGGTGCTGGTGTTCGCCGTGGACGACAGCGACCCGCGCGCCGCCGACTACGGCGTGGCGCTCGACGTGGAGCCCGCCGCCGCGAGCGAGGCCACCGACGCCTACTGGGCCGAGGTGGCCGAGCGCGGCGTCGGCGTGCTGCGCACCGCGAGCAGCACGCCGGAGGAGGCGCTCAACCGGGGCGTCGCCGCCGTCCTCGACGGACTCGGGCCGTGGGCGGTCGGCTACCTGGGCGACGACCACCGGCCGCGCACGCCCGGCTGGGACCGCCGGTTCCTCGACGAGCTGCACGCCCTGGACGGCGGGCTGGTGTTCGCCGAGGACCTGGTGGAGGGCGCGGCGCTGCCCACCCAGATCGCGGTGACCGCGGACGTCGCCCGCGAGCTGGGCTTCCTGGTGCCGCCGGGGGTGTGCCTGCCGTACGCGGGCACGTTCTGGCGCGACCTGGGCACGGCCGCCGGCTGCCTGCGCTACGTCGGGGACGTCGTGGTGGAGCGGCTGACCGCCGCGAGCCACGAGCACGTCGACGAGGCCGGCCGGCACGACCCGAGCCGGGTGGCCTACCGCGCGTACGCGGAGGGGCAGCTGCTCGCCGACGTGGAGCGGGTGCGCAAGCTGACCCGGGGTGTTTCCGGGGTTGCCGCTCAGTAGCGGGCCGGTTGTGCCGAACAGCCGGTCGTGAGCCGATCTGACGCCGCCGACGCCACCACCGCCGACCCGACCGCCGACGCCACCGCGGAGGCCACCGCCGACGCCACCGCCGACGCCACCGCGGCGCTGGCCCGGGCCCGCACGTCCATCGAGGCCGGTGACTTCGCCGCCGCCCGGCAGCTGTGCCGCGACGTGCTCGACGCCGGCACCGGCGGCGCCGTGCAGGACGCGGCGCTGAAGACGCTGCTGCACTCGCTGATCCCGCTCGGCGAGCTGGCCGAGGCGAACCGGACGCTGGACGAGCTGCGCGCCGCCACCGCGTCCGCGCACGACGCCGACGCCTGGGAGGCGCGGCTGCGCTTCGCCGAGGGCGACTGGGCGGCGGTCGTGGAGTGCGCGCAGCGGCTGCCGGCGAGCGAGCAGGCCCGGCGCGACCAGCTCGCCGAGATCGAGATCAAGAGCCTGTTCGCGCTGGGCCGGCACCGGGAGGCCGCGGACCGGCTGCGGGCCTGCCTCGCCGCCGGCACGGTGCCGCTGACGGTGGCCGAGATGGCCGAGGCGCTCGCCGCGGACGGCGGCGGCCTCGCCGAGGCGGTGGCGCGGGTGCCCGCCGCGCAGCGCCGCACCCTGCTCTACGCGGCCCGCGAGGCGCCGGTGGAGTTCGGCGACCAGGTGCTGGAGGCGCTGTGGGAGCTGCCCGGCGAGCAGGACGCCGTGCTGGGCGTGGCCGGCCGGGTCGGCCGGTACCTGCCGCTGCACCGGGCGCTGCTGTGGTCGTCCCGGCTGCGCGAGCACGACCACGCGCTGCAGTGCCCGCTGCTGCGGATCGCCGCCCAGCCGGAGCGCGGCGCGCTGGAACGGGTGCTGGCGGCGGCGCTCGCCCTGGAACGCTTCGACGACGCGGCCGCCCTGCCGCTGCTGAGCGAGGCCCTGGACGAGGTGCCCGCCGAGGAGGAGGCCGCCGTGCTGGCCGAGCTGCGCCAGCACGCGCCGGGCGTGGCGGACGCCGTGGAGCCGGTGCCCGCGGGCTGAGAGGTCGGTGGGGCGTCAGCCGGTGACGAACGCGTAGGCGACGGCCTTCTGCGGGTCGAGCAGCACGTCGTCGAGCTGCCACGAGTTCGTCCACTTGACGCCCGGCGGCACGAGCGGCGTCAGGCCCGGCCACATGCCCTCGTAGTCGAACGCGTCCGCGACCAGCCAGTCGTACTCGGTGGCCAGGCGCTTCGCGTCGGCGGGCTTCAGCTTGATGACCGCCTGGTACTTCTTGCCGGCCGGCGCCGGGGTCTGCCCGCACGCGCCGGGGGCCCGGACCTGCCAGTGGATCGACTCGTACCGGCCGAACGGCTGCAGCTTGGCCGGCAGCGGGAACGCCTCGGTGTGCACCTGGGCCTCCGCGCGCTCCTGCGCCGCCACGCAGTCCGGCGACCCGGCCGCGGGCTCGTCCGAGCCCGCCAGCACGATCGCCGTCGCCCCGCCCGCGCCGACCAGGGCCGCCGCCATCAGGATCACCAGGATCACCCGCTTCGACATGCGACGCAGCGTAGCGATCATCGGCGATGCGCGCAGGACCCCTAGCGTGCCCTTCTTCGGAATGTTGTGATCACGACAGCGAGCACCGCGACGGCGAACATCGCGGTGCCGACCACGTTCACCTGCGGCGGGATGCCGCGCTGGGCGCTGCCCCAGACGAACATGGGGAACGTCGTCATGGTTCCGGCATTGAAGTTGGACACGATGAAGTCGTCGAAGGACAGCGAGAACGCCAGCAGCGCGCCCGCCACGATGCCCGGCATCGCCAGCGGCAGGGTGACGGTGCGGAACGTGTGCCACGGCGACGCGTACAGGTCGGCGGCCGCCTCCTCCAGCCGCGGGTCCATGCCCGCGAGCCGCGCCTTCACCACGACGACCACGAACGACACGCAGAACATGACGTGCGCGATCACCACGGTCCAGAACCCGAGCGGCACGGCGCCCGCCGTGAACAGCGCCAGCAGCGACGAGCCCAGCACCACCTCGGGGGTGGCCATCGGCAGGAACACCAGGGCGTTGAGCGGGCCGCGGCCGCGGAACCGGTGGCGGGTCAGCCCGAACGCCAGCAGCGTGCCCAGGACGGTGGCCAGCACGGTGGCCAGCAGTCCGATCTGGGCGCTGCGCAGCACCGACGCGCACAGCCCGGCCGGGCCGCACGGGTCGGCCCAGTTCGCCAGCGTGAACCGGTCGAAGTCGTAGGACAGCCGGTTCGACGGCGCGTTGAAGGACAGGCCGACGACCACCGCGACCGGCAGCAGCAGGTACGCCAGGACCAGCCCGGCGACGACGCGCGAGCCCCTCACAGCAGCTCGTCCGTCCCCGCTCGGCGCACGTACACCGTCACCAGGACCAGGATCGCCGCCATCAGCAGGAACGACAGCGCGGCCGCCTGCGGGTAGTCGAGCCGGACGAGGAACGCCGAGTCGATCACGTTGCCGATCATCGAGGTGCGCACGGTGCCGAGCAGCGCGGCGTTGATGTAGTCGCCGACCGCCGGGATGAACGTCAGCAGCGTGCCCGCCACCACCCCCGGCATGGACAGCGGCAGCGTGACGTGCCGGAACGTGCGCAGCGGGCTCGCGTACAGGTCCGCGGCGGCCTCCAGCAGGCGCCCGTCGAGGCGCTGGAGGCTGGCGTACAGCGGCAGCACCATGAACGGCAGGAAGTTGTAGACCAGGCCCATCACCACCGCGAACGGCGTGGCGAGCAGCCGGCCGTCGGGGGCGAGCAGGTGCAGGTCGCGCAGCAGCCCGGCGAGCCAGCCGGTGTCGGCGAGGATCGCCTTCCAGGCCAGGGTGCGCACCAGGAAGCTGGTGAAGAACGGCGCCACGACGAGGATCAGCAGCAGGTTGCGCCAGCGGCCGGCGCGCTGGGCGATGACGAACGCCAGCGGGTAGCCCAGCGCCAGGCAGATCGCGGTGGCCAGCCCGGCGTACAGCAGCGAGCGCAGGAACTGCGGCCAGTACGCCGCCAGCGCGGTCGCGTAGTTGCCGAACGACCACGTCATCGCGTAGCCGTCGGTCAGCGAGCCGTTCGGGTCGTACAGGCTGGTTGCGCCGAGCTGCACCACCGGGACGGCGAAGAAGACCGCCAGCCAGAGCAGGCCGGGCAGGATCAGCAGGTACGGGGTGCGCCGGGCCGCGCGGGCGGGCCGGGCCGCCGCCGTCACCGTCACGCCGGCACCCCGGTCGGCTCCGGCGCGACGGGGGTGGTGGCGTCCCCGGCGCCCGGCTCCCGGTCGAGCAGGAACGCGTGCGCCGGGTCCCAGTGGACGACGACCTCGCCGCCGAGCGGCGGGTAGTAGCCCTCGCCGGTGTTCGGGGAGAACACGGCCAGCTCGGTGCCCCACGGGGCGCGCACGAGGTAGCGGTTGCCGACGCCCACGTACGACCAGTCGGTCACCACGCCGGCGACGCTGTCGTGCCCGGCCGGGACCTGCGCCGCCGCCTCGGCCAGGTGCACCTTCTCCGGGCGTACCCCCAGGTAGGCGGCGGGGCCGGCGGCCCGGCAGCGGCCGGCGGGCACCGAGTAGCGGTTGTCGTACGCCCGGACCGCGACGTACCCGGCGCCGCGCTCGACCACCTCGGCGGCGAGCAGGTTCGACTGGCCGAGGAAGTTCGCCACGAACGGCGTCTGCGGGAACTCGTACAGCTCGGCGGGGCGGCCCAGCTGCTCGATGCGGCCCGCGTTCATCACCGCGACCGTGTCGGCCATCGTCATGGCCTCCTCCTGGTCGTGGGTGACGTGCACGAACGTGATGCCGACCTCGGTCTGGATGCGCTTGAGCTCGACCTGCATGCGGCGGGTCAGCGTCAGGTCGAGGGCGCCGAGCGGCTCGTCCAGCAGCAGCACCTGCGGCCGGTTGACCAGGGCGCGGGCCAGCGCGACCCGCTGCTGCTGGCCGCCGGACAGCTGCGCCGGGCGCCGCCGGCCCAGCCCGTCGAGCTGCACCAGCTCCAGCATCCGCGCCACCTCGGCGGCGTGGTCGCGCACGCCGCGGCGGCGCAGGCCGAACGCCACGTTGCCGGCGACGTCCAGGTGCGGGAACAGCGCGTAGCTCTGGAACACGGTGTTGACCGGGCGCTGGTGCGGCCGCAGGCCGGTGATGTCGCGGTCGCCGAGCAGGATCCGCCCGGCGGTGGGCTCCTCCAGGCCGGCGGCCATCCGCAGCGTCGTCGTCTTGCCGCAGCCGGACGGCCCGAGCAGCGCGAAGAACGACCCCGCGGGGACGGTCAGGTCGAGCGCGTCGACCGCGGTGAACTCACCGAACCGCTTGGTGAGCCCCTGCAGGACGAGGTCGCTCATGCCCCGATGACCGTCTGGAACTTGCGCTCGTACTCCCTCGAGGCCGCCTCGTCGAGCACCATGAAGTCCTTGGCGTTGCCGAGCAGTTCCGGCGTCGGGAAGATGAGCGGGTTCTCGGCCAGCTCGGGGTCGATCTTCGTCATGGCCTCCTGCGCGCCGACGACCGGGCAGATGTAGTTGACCTCGGCGGCGACCTTGGCCGCCACCTCCGGCTGGTAGTAGTAGTTCAGCAGCTGCTCGGCGTTCGCCTTGTGCCCGGCGCGGTTCGGCACCAGGGCGTCGTCGCTGAACAGGATCGCGCCGGAGTCGGGCGCCACGAACCGGATCCGGTCGTTCTCCGCGCTGAGCTGGAGCACGTCGCCCGACCAGGCCAGGCACGCCGCGATGTCGCCGCGCTCCAGGTCGGTCGTGTACTCGTTGCCGGTGAACTTGCGGATCTGCCCGGCGTCGACGGCCCGCTTGAGCTTGGCCAGCGCGTCGTCGAACTGCGCCGCGGTGAAGTTCGACGGGTCGTGGCCGTTGGACTGCATGATCAGGCCCATCGTGTCGCGCATCTCGGCGAGCAGCGTGACCCGGCCCTTGAGGTCGGCGCGGGTGAGCAGCTCGTCGATCGTGCGGACCTCCTTGGTCGCGCCCGCGTTGTACGCGATCGCGGCCAGGCCGCCCTGCCACGGCACGGCGTGGTCGTTCTGCGGGTCGACGGAGCGGCCCTTGAGCGACGGCAGCAGGTTGGCCTGCACGTTCGGCATCTTCGCCAGGTCGAGCTTCTGCACCCAGCCGAGCTGCACCAGCCGGCCGACGAGCCAGTCGGTCAGCACGATCACGTCGCGGCCGGTGGGCTGGCACGCGCTGAGCTGCTGCTGGATCTTGCCGAAGAACTGGTTGTTGTCGTTGATGTCCTCGGTGTAGGTCACCGTGATGCCGGTCTGCTGCTGGAACGCCGCGAGCGTCGGCCGGGCGTCGCCGTCGACGTCGATGTACTGCGTCCAGTTGGAGAACTGGAGGGTCTTCTCCGCGCCGGACACGTCCTCGCTGACGCAGCTGGCCTCGGTCTGTTTCGCGCCCTTCGTGCCGCAGGCGGCCAGCGCGGTGGCCAGCGACGCGGCGGCGGTGCCACGCAGAAGCGTGCGGCGGGTCAAGGGCAGCGTCGAGCGGCGCATCGCGGCTCCTGATGGGGTCGTCCTGCTACGTCAGGAACGCGGTCCGGGACGCCCGAATCATGTCATGCATCGAGCGGCTCGACCACTCCGCCGGACGGGTGCGTGGCGCACGCCTCCGCAGCGCCCGCGACGGGCCGTTCGTGTCACCCGTGCCGGTCAGTTCGGCGGGATGACCCGCAGGTGGCCGCGGCGGCCGGTCTGGTGGGCGGCGAGGTCGTCGTGCGCCTCGGGACGCGGCGGCGGGGCGGGCCGGGCGGCCTCGCGGACCGCCTCGGCGAGCGCGACCAGGTCGTCGGTGGTGGGCGGCGGCGGCGCGAACTCGCCGTCGTGGCGCACCAGCTCCCAGCCGCGGGGCGCGGTGAGGGTGCGGGCGTGCGGCTCGCACAGGTCGTAGGTGTGCGGCTCGGCGAACGCGGCGAGGGGTCCCACGACCGCCGTCGACTCGTTGTAGACATAGGTCAGCGTGGCGACCGCCTGCCGGGGGCAGCCGTTGCGGGAGCAGCGCCGTGGTGACCTCACGGCGGCACGGTATCTCTCCCGCCGCCCCGCGCGCCGCCCCTGCCGCCGCGACACGCCGACCGCCGCGTGGTCACGATTCGGTCATGGTCCCGTCGCCCGCCCGAAACCGCAGGTGGGGCCGCGAGTCGCGGTTGCCGCACGACGATGCCCCGGCGATGGCATACGCTGGCCGACGTGAGCCACGCGTACCCCCTGAACCACCGGTGACCAGCCCGGAGCGCCGCCGGCCGGACCCCCGGCCGGGCACGGAGGCGACGCGGGCCGCGGGCCCGGGCCGCCCGGCCCGGCGCGACCGGCACGGGCGCGGCCTGCGCGGCCGGCTCGTCCCGGCGACGGTGCCGCTGTCGCGGACCAAGGCCGAGATCTTCGACGACCTGGTGCTCGACACGGTGGAGACGCTGGAGCGCCGGTACGCCAAGGAGCTGGCCGGCGTCGAGTTCGCGGTCGAGGACGTGCCGCCGGAGCTGAACGTCTACGACTCCGACGTGCTGGAGGACGGCGAGGTCCCGCTGGCCCGGCTGCTGCCCGGCCGTCCGGGCCGCCAGGAGCTGCCACCGCGCATCGTGCTGTACCGGCGCCCGCTGGAGTTCCGCGCGATGGACCGCGAGGACCTCGCGGACCTGGTGCACGACGTGATCATCGAGCAGGTGGCCAACCTGCTCGGCGTGGATCCGGACGAGCTGTCCTGACGAACTGTCCTGAGGCGGGCCCCCCGGCTCCGCGCCCAGGACAGTGACGTCAGTCTTCGATGGTGCGATTACCTCAGGCGACGCGGCGCTTGAGCTTGCGGCGCTCCCGCTCGGAGAGCCCGCCCCAGATGCCGAACCGCTCGTCGTGGCCGAGCGCGTACTCCAGGCAGTCGACCTTCACCTCGCACCGGCCGCAGATCCGCTTCGCCTCGCGGGTCGATCCGCCCTTCTCCGGGAAGAAGGCTTCCGGATCGGTCTGCGAGCACAGTGCCTGTTCCTGCCATTCCGGCGCGTCACCGATCAGGTCCGCACCCTCAACAACCTGGGCCTCCATCATCGGCGTGCCTCCTTTTCCGCGCCGGCGGCAGTGCCGGCGCTGACCCCCCACGCACGAAGGCGTGCTATTTGTCCGAACCGCGGCTTATATGGTGGCCCGTTCGAACAACCCCTCTGAAATTACACGCGTGTAATGCGTGCGTCGTCAAGCCGAACCTGCTAAATAGGGCCGTCCCGCGAGACATGTAACGGGGCCCGGACCGTCCCCGTTACGCGTGTCCCGCTTGATGCGATACCGATCGAGAGCGGCTCCAAGTAACGCCCTGGCGCCGGTCTACCGTCGGACCGGCTGTCCGTACACGGTGCTGCGTTCCCGCGCCGGCCGCCCCGCCGCGGCCGCCAGCTCCCGCAACTGCGCCACCGTGCGCGCCGAACCGTGCTCCGAACCGGCCATCCGCGAGATGGTCTCCTCCATCAGCGTGCCGCCCAGGTCGTTGCAGCCGCCGTTCAGCACCGCCGTCGCGCCCTCGTCGCCCAGCTTCACCCACGAACACTGGATGTTGGCGATCCGGCCGTGCAGCAGCACCCGCGCCATGGCGTGCACCACCCGGTTCTCCCGCCACGACGGGCCCGCCTTCGCGATGCCCGCCAGGTAGATCGGCGCGTTGGTGTGCACGAACGGCAACGCCACGAACTCCGTGAACCCGCTCGTGCGGTCCTGCACCCCCGCCAGCACCCGGAAGTGCCCCAGCCACTGCCGCGGATGGTCCACGTGGCCGTACATCATCGTCGAGCTCGACCGCAGGCCCACCTCGTGCGCCGTGCTCACCACGTCCACCCACGCCGACGCCGGCAACTTGCCCTTCGTCAGCACCCAGCGCACCTCGTCGTCGAGGATCTCCGCCGCCGTCCCCGGGATCGTGTCCAGCCCGGCCGCCCGCAGCTCCGTCAGCCACTCCCGCACGCTCACGCCCGCCTTCGCGGCCGCCGTGACGATCTCCATCGGCGAGTACGCGTGCACGTGCATCCCCGGCACCCGCGCCTTGATCGCCCGCACCAGGTCCGCGTACACGGTCACCGGCAGCTTCGGGTCGATGCCGCCCTGCATGCACACCTCGGACGCCCCGTCGCGCCACGCCTGCTCGGCCCGGTCCGCGACCTGGTCCACGCTCAGCCGGTACGCGTCGGCGTCCCGCTCGCGCTGCGCGAACGCGCAGAACCGGCACCCCACGTAGCAGACGTTCGAGAAGTTGATGTTCCGGTTCACCACGTACGTGATGTCGTCGCCGACCGCGTCGCGCCGCAACCCGTCCGCGATCCGGCACAGTTCGTCCAGCGCCGCGCCGTCGGCGTGGAACAGCGCCATCGCGGCGTCCTCGTGGCGCGGCTCCAGCAGACTCGCCGGGTCCCCCTCGGCCAGCCGCAACCCGGCCCGCAGGTCGTCCCCCAGCCGCTCGGGGCCGCCCCGGCCCTGTGCGCCGCGCTCCCTGCCGCGCTCGTCCTCCGTGCCGCGCTCCCGGCCGGGGTCCTTCCTGACCTGCCTGGCGACCTCGCTCCAGTCGCCGTACACCTCGTCGAAGTCCCCGCGCCGGTCCCCCGTGCGCCCCTCGGTGTCGATCGCGGCGTGCAGGTCGACCCGCCCCGAGCTGAACACCTCCTCCGGCTCCTGCCACGGCCGCCCCCGCACGGCGGCGTTCTCGTCCGCCAGCCCGGCGTCGTCCCGCAGCGCGTCCACGTGCGCCCGCAACCGCGGATCCAGCCACGGGTCCCCCCGCCGCACGTACTCGGGGTAGATCGTCAGCCGCTCCCGCAGCTCGAACCCCGCCACCTTCGACCGCCGCGCCAGCTCCTCGATCTGCGGCCACGGCCGCTCCGGGTTCACGTGGTCGGGCGTCACCGGCGACACCCCGCCCCAGTCGTCGATCCCGGCCCGCAACAGCAACCCGAACTCGTCGTCGATCAGGTTCGGCGGCGCCTGCACCCGCATCCGCGGCCCCAGCACGATCCGCGCCACCGCCACCGTCGCCGCCAGCTCGTGCAGCTCCGCGTCCGGCATCCCGCGCATCGCCGTGTCCGGCTTCGCCCGGAAGTTCTGGACGATGACCTCCTGGATGTGCCCGTACTCACGGGCGCTGCGCCGGATCGCGAAAATGGAGTCGGCGCGCTCCGCCAGGTCCTCCCCGATCCCGATCAGAATCCCGGTGGTGAACGGCACGGCCACCCGCCCCGCGTCGTCCAGCACCCGCAACCGCACCGCGGGCTCCTTGTCGGGCGACCCGAAATGCGGCCCACCCGGCTCGCTCCACAACCGCGTCGCCGTCGTCTCCAGCATCATCCCCATGCTGGGCGCCACCGGCTTGAGCCGCTGCAGCTCCGCCCAGCTCAGCACACCCGGGTTCAGGTGCGGCAGCAGCCCCGTCTCCTCCAGCACGGCCACCGCACACGCCCGCACGTAGTCCAGCGTCGAGTCGAACCCCCGCTCGTCCAGCCACCGCCGCGCCGCCGGCCACCGCTCCTCCGGCCGGTCGCCCAGCGTGAACAGCGCCTCCTTGCACCCCTGGGCGGCGCCCTCCCGGGCGATGGCGAGCACCTCGTCGCGCTCCAGGAACGCGGCGGGCAGCCGGTGCGGCACCGTCGCGAACGTGCAGTAGTGACACCGGTCCCGGCACAACCGGGTCAGGGGGATGAAAACCTTCTTCGAGTACGTGACGACCCCCGGCCGGCCCGCCTGCTCCAGACCCCGGTCCCGCACCCGGCCGGCCACCTCCAGCAGGGTGTCGAGGTCCTGGCCGCGGGCCGCCAGCAGGGTCGCCGCCTCGGCCGGGTCCAGGGACTTGCCGTCAGTGGCCCGCTTCAGGGCGCGGCGCATGGCGGCTTCGGTGGGCGGGGCGGGGGGCGTGTGGGGCATGCCGATGGGGGCGGCGCTCCCCGGGGCGGCGGGGCCGGCTTCCAAACCCGTCGCGCTTTCCCGGCCCGTCGCGCTTTCCCGGCCCGTCGCGCTTTCCCGGCCCGTCGCGCTTTCCGGGTCTGTTGCGCTTTCCGGGTCTGTTGCGCTTTCCGGGCGGATCGCGATCTCCGGGCCTGTCGCGATCGCCGGGTCCACCGCGCTCCGCGAGCCCGTTGCGCTCTCCCGGCCCGTCGCGGTTTCCGCGACGTCGCCGACGGCGGCTGCGGCCGGATCCACTCCATGGCCGGCCGTGGGCCGGGCAGGGCCGTGGGCGGTCGGCGTCGCGGGGGTCGTCATGCCTGGCCTGGTGGGGGTTGGCTCCGTCGCGTCTGCCACTCGTGCACTCTAGGTCGCTCATGTGACAAGTGCGCTCGCCCGCCCCTCGCCCGAGGTGCGCGATACGTCACGAACCACGGGATGTTCCGGGCGTCCCCGCCCGACGGGAAGGAGTCGGACGGGAGGGGACGGCGCCGGCGGCCTCGAAGGCACGCGGGACGAGCGGCGCGAGCGGGTGTTCGCGGCGGGGCCGGTCGCGGCCCGCCCTTGCGCTCGACCCACCGCGCACTTGGCTCGCCATGCGGCCTGACCGACCACGCGGCCTGACCGACCACGCGGCCTGGCCCACCGCGCGGCCTGGCCCACCGCGCGGCCTGGACCGCCACGAGCTTGGCCCGCCATGAGCCCGGCCCGTCAGCACCTGGCCGCCCTGCTCCCGGCCCGCTCCGGACCGTGCGGCTCGGTTAGCGGCGGTTCGGGTCCTCGCCGTGGAGGTCGTCCGGGTTGTAGGTGTGGCGGCCGTACATGTCCGTCGGCTCGTTGAAGGACGGGCCGGCCGGGGGCTGGCCGTAGCCGTACTGCGCCTGCGGCGGCTGATAGGGGCCCTGCGGCGGGTACGGCCCGTTCGGCGCGGGCGGGGCCGACTGCGGCGGGGACGAGTACGGTGCGCCCGACTGCGGCGGCGCGAACTGCGAGCTGCCCGAGTACGGCGGGGCACTCTGCGGCGGCGCGGACTGCGGCGGCTGGCCCCACTGGCCCGGCTGGGCGACCTGCGTCGGCTCGCCCCAGCCGGGCGGCGGGGTGGGCTGGCCGGGCGGCGGCTGCTGACCCCACTGCCCGGGAGCGGCGGGTGCGCCCGGAGCGGCGGGTGCGCCCGGGGCCGGCTGGCCCCACTGCTGGCCCTGCGGCGCGGGCTGGCCGCCCCAGCCGGGCGGGGGCTGCTGGGCCTGGCCGTACTGGGTGCCGCCGTAGGGCTCGTACACCGGCTTGGGCTTGGCGGGCTGGTAGAGGCCGCGCCACAGCTGGTAGACGACGTAGGCGACGACGCCGAGGACGGCGAGCCACGCGACCTTGGTGAGGAACTCCTCGAACGCGAAGCGGAAGCTCAGCTCGGCGGCGCGGATGAGCCCGACGAAGAAGCCGAACAGGATGCCGAAGAGGGCGGCGGCCGCGTACTCCGCCAGGGCGACCATGGTGACGAGCTTCGCCCGGCCGGTCGGGGTGCCGATGTGGGTGACCAGCAGGACCGCAAGGATCGGGAACGCGATCGTGGCGACGTTGACGAAGTTGTAGAAGCCGGCCTGGGCGCGCTCGGTGAAGCTGTCGACCTCGTAGGGCACGAGACGGATGAGCGCGACCAGCAGGAACACGGCCGTGGCACCGACGAGGACCAGCGCGACGAGTTCGCGCAGCGGCTCCGTGAACTGGCGCGGCGCGCGCTCGCCCTGCGGCGTCGCCTGCGGTTCGCTGGACACGGTGGGCCCCCTGACGTCGGGTTCGAAGATCGGCTCATGCTAGACCGCCGGGACCACCGCAGGGTGCCCGGGACACTCCGCCCTGTGGACAACCCGTTGTCCACAGGGCGGTGGTCGGTGGGTCGCCGGGTGCGCGAGGATGGCCCGATGCAGATCGTGGTCCTGGCCGGCGGCATCGGCGGTGCGCGCTTCCTCCTCGGCGTACGCGCCCATGCGCGGCGCATCGGCGCCGAGGTGACGGCCGTCGTCAACGTGGGCGACGACGTGCAGATGCACGGCCTGCGCATCTGCCCCGACCTCGACAGCGTGATGTACACGCTCGGCGGCGCGCACGACCCGGAGCGGGGCTGGGGCCGCGTCGGCGAGTCGTGGGTGGTGAAGGAGGAGCTGGCGGCGTACGGGGCGGAGCCGTCCTGGTTCGGCCTGGGCGACAAGGACGTGGCGACGCACCTGGTGCGCACCACGATGCTGACCGCGGGTTACCCGCTGTCGGCGGTCACCGAGGCGCTGTGCGCGCGCTGGCAGCCGGGGGTGCGGCTGCTGCCGGCCACGGACGACCGGCTGGAGACGCACGTGGTCGCCGAGGTGGAGGGCGAGCGCCGGGCCATCCACTTCCAGGAGTGGTGGGTGCGGTACCGGGGCGACGTGCCGACGCACCGGTTCGTGTTCGCGGGGGCCGAGGCGGCGAAGCCGGCCGCCGGGGTGCTGGACGCGCTCGGCTCGGCGGACGTGGTGCTGGTGGCCCCGAGCAACCCGGTGGTGAGTGTGGCGCCGGTGCTGGCCGTACCCGGCATCAAGGAGGCCCTGGCGGACGGCCCGGCGCCGGTCGTGGGGGTGTCGCCGATCATCGCGGGCGCGGCCGTGCGCGGCATGGCGGACCGCTGCCTGGCCACGATCGGCGTGGAGTGCAGCGCGGCCGGGGTGGCGGGCCTCTACGGGGCGCGCTCGGCCGGGGGGCTGCTCGACGGGTGGCTGGTCGACTCGTCCGACGCGGGGGTGGAACTGCCGGGCGCGCGGGTACGCGCGGTGCCGCTGTGGATGACGGACGAGGACGCGACCGCCGCGATGGTGGCCGCGGCGTTGGAGTTGGCATGAGTCTCGAGATCCTGCCGGTCGTGGGCATCGGCGACGTGGTGCCGGGCGACGACCTGGCGGCGCTGATCGCGGGCGCCGCGCCGTGGCTGCGCGACGGCGACGTGCTCGTGGTGACCAGCAAGATCGTGTCGAAGGCGGAGGGCCGGCTGGTCGAGGTGCCGGCGGACGGCCCGGAACGCGAGGCGGCGCGCGCGGAGGCGCTGGCGGCGGAGTCGGCGCGGGTGGTGGCGCGGCGCGGGCCGACCACGATCGTGCAGACGCACCACGGCTTCGTGATGGCGGCGGCGGGCATCGACGCCTCGAACGTGGACAAGACGCACCTGGTGCTGCTGCCGGCGGACCCGGACGCGTCGGCGCGGCGGCTGCGGGCGGCGTTCGCGGCGCGCCGCCTGGACGTCGCCGTGATCGTCTCGGACACGATGGGCCGGGCCTGGCGCAACGGCCTCACCGATGTGGCCCTGGGTTCGGCCGGGATCGCGCCGCTGCGCGACCACCGCGGCGAGGTCGACCCGTACGGCAACGAGCTGCACATCACCCAGATGGCGGTGGCCGACGAGCTGGCGGCGGCGGGTGAGCTGGTGAAGGGCAAGCGCGACCAGGTGCCGGTGGCGGTGGTGCGCGGTCAGCCGTGGGGGTCGCCGGAGGCGGCGGACGCGGGGGCGGCGGTGCTGATCCGCGACGAGGCGTCGGACATGTTCTCGCTGGGCACGGCTGAGGCGCGGGCCGCGGGGCTGCGCGCGGCGGCGACCCTGCCCGCGGCGGGGACGGCGGGCGCGGCGCTCGACCCGGCGGTGGCCGGGCGGGCGGTCGAGCTGGTGCGCCCGCATCTCGCGGACGGCACCGTCGTCGAGGTCACCGACGCCGGGGTGCGGTGCGTGCCGCCGCCGGGCGGCGGGGCGCGGGCGCTCATCCGGTTCGGCGCGGACGTGCACCGGCTGCGGGCGGCGCTGCTGGCCGAGGGCGTCGCGACCGCCGTGGTGGACACGGACGGGGACGCCGTTTTGCTCACGGCCACCGCGGTCTAGAAGACTCGCCGACGTGATCGAACAGCTCTACGACGACGCCCGCGACGTGCTCACCCGGTGGACGGCCACCTCCGACGCGGCGGAGGCCAACCGGGTGCGCACCCTGGACCTGCTGGCGGCCGGGCCGATCGCGATGACCCGTGCGCACCGGCCGGGCCACGTCACGGCCAGCACGCTGGTGGTGGACGACGCGGGGCGCCTGCTGCTGTGCCTGCACGGGCGGATCGGCACGTGGATGCAGCTCGGCGGGCACTGCGAACCGGCCGACCTCACCCTGGCGGCGGCCGCGCTGCGGGAGGCCACCGAGGAGTCGGGGCTGGCGGGGCTGGAGCTGGACCCGGTGCCGATCGACATCGACATCCACCCGGTGCGGTGCGCGGGCGTCGACGGCACGCCGGGCGGGCCGTCGGCGCACCACGACGTGCGGTACGTGGCGTACGCGCCGGCGGGGGCGGTCGAGCGGGTGAGCGAGGAGTCGGCGGCGCTGGGCTGGTTCGAGCCGGGGGCGCTGCCGGAGCCGCTGGGCGGCGGGACGGTGCAGCTCATCGGCCCGGCGCTGGACCGCCTCAAACTCCGCGCCGGCCACTGACGGCAACCGCAGGCCGCGGTCGCGCCCCCAGGAACACCCGGAGGGCGCGACCCGGCCCAGGCCCTACACGTAGTGGTGGTCGCCGCGGTCCTTGAGCTCGTCGACGATGCTCTTGACCTCCTGCGCCCGGTCCCGGGGGCACACCAGCACCGCGTCCGGCGTGTCCACGATGATCAGGTCGCGGACGCCCAGGGCGGCGACCAGCCGCCCGCTCTGCGGCACGATCACCAGCCCCTCGGCGTCGCGCAGGACGACCCCGTTCTGTTCGTCGCCGGCGGAGCCGAGGACGACGTTGCCGGCCACGTCGGCGCTGAGGACCTCGCCGAGGGTGTGGAAGTCGCCGACGTCGTTCCAGCCGAAGTCGCCGGAGACCGTGCCGACCTTGCCGGCGGCGGCGGCGCCCTCCATGACGGCGTAGTCGACGGAGATGCGGGGCAGGGTCTGCCACACCTCGCCGAGGACCTCTTCGCGTTCGGGGCCGTCCCAGGCGGCGGCGATGCGTTGCACGCCGGCGTGCAGCTGGGGCTGCTGGCGGGCCAGTTCGGTGAGGAAGACCTCGACCTTCCAGACGAACATGCTGGCGTTCCACAGGTAGTTGCCGGACTTCACGTACGCCTCGGCGACGTCGTAGGCCGGCTTCTCCTTGAACTCCTCGACCTTGAGCACTCCGCCGTCGCCGATGGGGCCGCCGCACTGGAGGTAGCCGTAGCCGGTCTCGGGGCGGGTGGGCTGGATGCCGACGGTCATGAGCAGGCCGTCGGCGGCGCCGGCCATGGCCTGGCGGACGACCTCGACGTAGCCGGGGGTGTCGGCGATGAGGTGGTCGGCGGCGAAGGAGCCCATGATGGCGTCGGGGTCGCGGCGGGCGATGACGGCGGCGGCCAGGGCGATCGCGGCGCAGGAGTCGCGCGGGGACGGCTCGACCAGGATGTTGGCCTCGGGTACGCCGACGAGCTGGCGCGCCACGGCGGCCGCGTGGGCGACGCCGGTGACGACGAACGTGCCTTCCGGGCCGCTCAGGGGCGCGAGGCGCTCGGCGGTGGCCTGCAGCAGCGAGGCGTCGGTGCCGGTGAGCGGGTGCAGGAACTTCGGGTGGCCGGCGCGGGACAGCGGCCACAGGCGCGTGCCGCTGCCGCCCGCCGGGATGACGGCGTACAACATCAGGCCATCATGCCGGTCACCGCACACCCTTCGGGGCCGGATGGCGTGAACGGGCCGTAACGATCACGAATCGCTCACTCCGCCGCGCGCCGCCAGGCGGCGATGTGGACCTCGGCGCTGGAGTCCCAGGTGAACTCCTTGGCCCGGTCGAAGCCGGCCTTGGCGAGGGTGATCCGGCGCTGCTCGTCCTGCAGCAGGTCGCGCAGGTCGGTGGCGATGCGGTCCGGGTCCTCGGTGGTGTAGCCGACGGCGTCGCCGCCGACCTCGGGCAGCGACAGCCGCGGCGTGGTCAGCACGGGCGTCCCGCAGGCCATGGCCTCCAGGATCGGCAGGCCGAAACCCTCCCCGTACGAGGGGTACGCGGCGACGAGCGCGCCGCCGAGGAAGCCGGGCAGGTCGGCGTAGCGCAGGTAGCCGGGGCGCAGCAGGCGCAGGTGGGCGGGCACCTCGGCGACGGCGCGGTCGATGTCGTCGTCGTGGCCCTGGCCGCCGGCGACCACGAGGGCGGGCGGGTCGGGCAGGTCGGTGACGGCGCGGGACCAGCCGCGGATGAGGTTGGGGACGTTCTTGCGGGGCTCCTTGGCGCCGAGGAACGCGACGTAGCCGGAGTCGCCGAGGCCGAGGCGGGCGCGGACGCGGGCCTTCTCCTCCTCGGTGGGGACGTGGAACGCGGTCTGGTCGACGCCGTGGTACGCCACGTCGATGACGGTGGGGTCGGCGTCGAGCAGCCGGATCAGCTCGTCCCGGGTGGCCTTGCTGGGCACGATGACCCGGCTCGCCCGGCGCAGCGACGTCTTGATGGCGCTGCGGAAGAACGTGCGCCGGGTCTTGTCGTAGTGCTCGGGCTCGGTGAAGAACGTCGCGTCGTGGACGGTGACGGTGACGGGGCAGCCGGCCCGCAGCGGGCACGTGTAGAACGGCGAGTGCAGCACCTTGGCGCCGACCTGCTGGGCGAGCAGCGGCAGGCCGGTCTGCTCCCAGGCGAGGCGGGCGGGGCGGTGGGCGACGGCGGCGGGCGCGGCGACGACCTCGGCGCGCGGCAGCATCCGTGAGTAACGCTCGGCATCGGTACGGAGCGCGACGACGGCGAGGTCCATCGACTCGTCGCCCACGCGGCCGAGGGCCCCGAGGAGGCCGTCGACGTATCTCCCGACGCCACCCCGGTCGGCGGGGACGCTTGTGGCGTCGACAAGCACGCGGGGCGGGCGACCGGCGGTCACAGGGCAACTCCCTCAACAGATAGTGAACTTCGGGTGACGTTCCACTGCTGTGTGCAACGCCACTTCTCCAGCGTACGCCGATGAGTACGTGCGCTGCGGCCCCCGTGGCCGTGCGTCGCCGCCTTTCCCCCGGGCAATTCGCTGAGCCGCATCGGCGACTACCGTGCGTGACGAGTAGGGTCGTCGGTGATGACTACCGACACGATCGGCGGCCTGTTCGCCGCGGCCGTCGCCGCCGACCCGGCCCGCCCCCTGCTGACCTGGTACGACGACGCGACGGGCGAGCGCACCGAGCTGTCGGGCGCCACCCTGGGCAACTGGGTGGCCAAGACGGCGAACCTGCTCGTCGACGGCGCGGGCCTGGCCCCGGGCGACACGGCGGCGGTGCTGCTGCCGCCGCACTGGCAGACCGCCGCCGTCCTGCTGGGCTGCTGGACGGCGGGCGTGGCGGTCGCCGCCGGCCCCGCCGACGTCGCGTTCGGCACCGGCGCCGAGGACGCGGACGCGCCCGAGCGGTACGCCACGGCGCTGCACCCGTTCGCGCTGCCGCTGCGCCCGCTGCCCGCCGGGTGGTCCGACTACACCGTCGAGGTGCGCACCCACGGCGACCACTTCCGGCCGTACCAACCGGTGACCGGGACCGACGCGGCGCTGGACGGCCGCAGCCACGCCGAGGTGGTCGCGGCCGCCGCGGCCCGGGCCGCCGAGCTGGGGCTGACCGGCCGCGTGCTGATCGACGTCGGCGCCCACCCGGACCCGGTGGACTGGCTGCTCACGCCGCTCGCAGCGGGCGCGACGATCGTGGCGTGCGCCCACCTGGACGCCGCCAGGCTGGCCGACCGGCTGACCGCCGAGCGGGCGCACGCCGTCTGACCCGCGGTCAGAACCGTTCGAACGCGGTCAGCGCGTCGGGGTTCGCGAGCGCGCCGCGGGCCGCCGCCCGGTCGACGGGCATGCCCGCCAGGATGCGCTTGACCGGCACCTCCAGCTTCTTGCCGGACAGGGTGCGCGGCACGGCCGCCACGGCGTGGATCTCGTCGGGGACGTGCCGCGGGGACAGCGCGCCGCGCAGCTCCGCCCGGATCGCCGCGGTGACGTCGTCGAGGCGCACGAAGTCGGCGAGCACCACGAAGAGCAGCAGGCGGTCGTCGTCGGTGTGCACGACCAGCGAGTCCAGCACGTACGGCAGCGCCTCGACGACCGAGTAGAACTCGGCGGTGCCGAGGCGGACGCCGCCGCGGTTCAGCGTCGCGTCGGAGCGGCCGGTGATGACGCAGGTGCCGTCGTCGGCGATCGTGATCCAGTCGCCGTGGCGCCACACGCCCGGGAAGACGTCGAAGTACGCCTCGCGGTACTTCGACCCGTCGGCGTCGCCCCAGAAGCCGACCGGCATCGACGGCATCGGCGCCGTGATGACCAGCTCCCCCAGCTCGCCGATCACCGGCTTGCCCTCCGGCGTGTACGCCTCGACCTTCGCGCCCAGGCAGCGGCACGCGATCGAACCCGAGTGCACGGGCAGCATCGGGGCGGAGCCGACGAAACCGGTGCACACGTCGGTGCCGCCGCTGATCGACTGGAGCTGCAGGGAGTCGCTGACGGAGGCGTACACCCAGTCGAAGCCCTCGGGGGGCAGCGGCGCACCGGTCGAGCCGAGGCCGCGCAGCGCGGACAGGTCGTGGTCGCGGCCGGGCGTGAGCCCGGCCTTGCGGCACGCGAGCAGGAACGGCGCGGACGTGCCGAAGTAGGTGATGCCGGCGTCCTCGGCGAGCTGCCACAGCGCGTCCAGGCTCGGCCAGCCGGGGTTGCCGTCGAACAGCACGATCGCCGCCCCGACGGCCGGGCCGGACGCGAGGAAGTTCCACATCATCCAGCCCGTGGTGGAGAACCAGAAGAACCGGTCGCCGGGGCCCAGGTCGCAGTGCAGGGCGAGCATCTTGAGGTGTTCGAGCAGGATGCCGCCGTGGCCGTGCACGATCGGCTTCGGCAGGCCCGTGGTGCCGGAGGAGTACAGCACGTACAGCGGGTGGTCGAACGGCACCGCCGCGAACTCCAGCGGGGCGTCGCGCTTCATCGCCTCGAACGTGTCCGTCGCCGGGTCGAGGTAGCCGATGGTGACGAGGTGCCGCACCGACGGCAGCGCGGCCACGACGGCCTTCACCTCGTCGGCGCGCGGGACCGCCTTGTCGCCGTACCGGTAGCCGTCGACCGCGACGAGCACGGTGGGCTCGATCTGCTGCCAGCGGTCGATGACGCTGCGGGCGCCGAACTCGGGGGCGCAGCTGGAGAACACCGCGCCGATGCTCGCCGCGGCCAGCATCAGCACGTACGTCTCGGCGATGTTCGGGGCGTAGGCCGCGACCCGGTCACCCTGCGCGACGCCCAGGGCCCGCAGCCCGGCCGCCACCCGCGCCACCTCGTGGCGCAGCTGCCGGGCCGTGAGCACCTGCGGGTCACGGCTCTGCGAGTACGCGTGGACGATCGGCTCGTCGTCGCCCACGCCCGGCATCCGCAGGACGTGCTCCGCGTAGTTCAGGGTCGCCCCGGGGAACCAGCGCGCGCCCGGCATGCCCGGATCGGCCAGCGTCTCCGTCGGCGGGTCGTGCGCGACGACGCCGAAGTAGTCCCAGATCGAGCGCCAGAAGCCGGCGACGTCCTCCGTCGACCACCGCCACAGCCCGGCGTAGTCGCCCTCGCGTCCCACGGCGCGCATGTAGTCGCCGATGCGGGACGTCTCCAGGACGTCGGCCGGCGCGGTCCACAACACTGTGCCCACGCTTCACCTCCTCGGACCTGAACGTACATTCAGCCCGGGTGGCCCGCGGCACGGGCCGCCAGGATCGCCTGCCGGCGCGCCAGCCGGTGCTCGCGGCGGATCAGCGCCTCCCGGCAGCGGCGCTCGTCGTCCGGGGTCTCGGGCACGATCGGCGGGACCGGCCGCGGCCCGCCCGCCACGTCGACGGCCACGAACACCAGGTACGCGGTCGCCACCGTCATCCGCTCGCCGCCGGCCGCGTCCCAGCGCTCCGCCTCGACCTTGACGCCGACCTCCATCGAGCTGGAACCCGTCCAGTTGACCTGGGCGTGCGCGTGCACCAGGTCGCCCACCCGCACCGGCTCCAGGAACGCGATCTCGTCGATCGCCGCCGTCACCGCCGTGCCGCCGCTGTGCCGGGCCGCCGCCGCGCCCGCCACGTCGTCGACGAACTTCATTAGGACGCCGCCGTGCACCGTCCCGTACAGGTTCACGTCGATGGCGGTCATGATCCGGCTCAGGGTCACCCGCGAGTGCGACGTGGGCCGGCCGTCCAGCTGATCGCTCATGCCCTCACGGTACGGCCGACGATGGCCGGCATTGCCAGGTCCCGGTAGCGTTCGGCGCATGCGGCACGTGAGATCCGTCCTGTACGCCCTCGTGCTGGCCCCGGCGGTGTGGATCCTCGGCGCGGTCGGTCTCGGCCGCGGCGTCGAGGGGCGCGCGTTCACCGGCGGGGTGACCCTCGAGACGCTCGGCGGCGTCGCACTGCTCGTCCTCGCCGGCGCCGCGTACGCGGTCCTGCTGCTCACCCGCCTCTCCCCCGCCGGCCCGGTGCTGGCGGCGGTCCTCTACCTGACGGCGACGGCGTGGGCCCTGGCCGGCCCGGCGAGCTTCGCCGCGCTGTTCCCGCCCGCGGTCGAGAAACCCGGCTTCGACCTGAGCCTGCCCGCCCACGGCCTCGGCCTGCTGCTCGCGGTGCCGCTGCTGTGCACGGCGCTGAGCACCAGCCGCTGGCGCGGCCTCGACCTCGCCCCGGTGACCGCCCCGCCGGCCCCACCGGCCCCACCGGCGCCCGCGGTGTTCCCGCCGCCGCGGCCCGTCCCGGCGGCCCTGGTGCCGGGCGGCCGCCCCATCGAGGAACCCACCCAGGTCGTCTTCCCGCCCTCCGCGGAGGCGACGCAGGTGGTGCGGCCGGCCACCGCGGAGGCCACCCAGGTGATCACCCCGGCGACCCGCTCCCGCCTCGGCCACGCCACCCCGGCCGACCTGCCCGGCGACGCCACCCAGGTCATCCACCCGGCCCGCCTGGCCGCCGCGACCGCCGCCGCCGCCGAGGAGCCCACGACGCGCATCCTCGACAGCGCCACCCTCCAGCGGGCGGCAACTCCCCCGATTCCGCCGACTCCCCCGCCTCCCCCGGCGGCCGGCGACGAGCCGGACACGGCCGCGGCCACCACGGCCGAGCCGCCCGCCGCCGACCCGGCGGCCGACGACGAGCCACCCACCGTCGGGGCCACCACCGCTCCTGAGCCGCCGGCCGACCCCGATCCCGCAGCGGACGACGCCGTCGGGTCCGAGGACGAGCCGGTGTCCGATCCCGCCGCCGGGTCCGACGACGAGGCGACCACGACGCTCCCGGCCCGGGACGACAGCGAGCAGACCACGGTGCTGCCCCCGGCCGCCGCAGGCGAGGACCCG
>NZ_BOOY01000035.1 GCF_016863475.1 Spirilliplanes yamanashiensis | reverse complement strand
ACCACAACCCTGCCGGCCGCCGCGGCCGAGGACCCGACCACGACGCTGCCGGCCGCCGGGGACGATCCCACCACCGCCCTGCCGGGCGCGACCGTGGCCCCGCCCGCAGGTGACTCCCGCGACGACGGTGACGACGGTGACGACGGGGACGACCCCACCACCATGCTGCCGGCGGCGATCCCGGCGCAGCGCACCGACGAACCCGCCGACGGCGAGGTCACCCGGGTCATCACCCCGCAGAAGCGGTCCGCCTGACTACAGCTCCTCGGGGCGCGCGCACACCAGGTGCTGCCGGTCGTTCTGGCCCAGCAGGTAGAGGGCCTTGCGGGCGTGGGCGGGCGCGGTCCCGTCGGCCGCCGTGTACAGGCCCGGGGCGGCCGAGGCGCTGGGCCGCGACATCGGCTGGTGGTCCGCGGCGCGGCCCACGCCGACGCAGAAGATGACACGGTCCGGCTCGTCGGGCAGGGCGAGGGCGGGTTCGAAGGCGGACGCGTACGGGTGGGAGAGGCGCAGCGGCAGCCGCACCGTGGCCGTGCCGGACACCTCGGTGCCGGTGGCGAGCACCGTGCCGTACTGGCTGTGGTAGCGGGCCAGGCCGACGTTCGGGGCCGGTCCGAGCAGGCGCTGCGACACCTCGACGGTGCGGGAGTCCCGCGGCACCACCCACGCCCCCTCGTCCGCCGAGGAGCCGGACCCGTCGTCGCCGGCCATGGTGCCGGAGAAGACGGCGATGTCGCGCGGCTCGTCGTTGCGCAGGGTCCAGGCCCAGGTCAGGTGCCCGGGCGCGCGGGTGAACGTGGTGGTCAGCGTCGCGGCGACGGGCGGGCCGGCCGGGTCGGGCAGGGTGTGGCGGTCGTCGGCGGTGCAGGCGGCCGCGCCGAGGACGGCGGCGAGCGCGAGCAGGGCGGCGGGTGAGCGCATCCCCCTACGACGGCACGGTCACGGCAGCCGTTCCGGGGGTGCGCAGACGAGATGCTGCGGTACGTCGGCGCCGTGCGCGTACACCTGGGTGCGGGCGCCGGGCACGGCGCTGGGGTCCGCGGGCCCGCCCGACGGGCGCGCGGCTGCCGGCACGTCGGCGGGGCGGGCGACGCCGATGCAGAACACCACCCGCTCGCGGACGTCGGGCAGCCGCAGCGGCGGGTCGAAGGCGGTGCCGTACGGGTGGGTGAGCGTCAGCGGGTACGGCACGGTGACCCGCCCGGACAGCGTGGCGCCGGGCGGCAGCACGGTGCCGTACTGCAGGTACGACCGGTGCGGCCCGCCGGTGGGCGGCGCTGCGAACAGCCGCTGCGCGACCTCGACGGTCGTGCCGTCGCGGGGCACCACCCACGCCTGCGGCGACGGCGACTCGGCGAGGGGGTTGTCGTCGGCGGGGTCGCCGTTGAAGACGGCCAGCTCGGTGGGCTCGTCGTTGCGCAGGACGTAGTCCCAGCTCAGCGCGGTGGGCGTGCGGGTCAGCGTCGCGGTGAGGAAGACGGACCGGACGGGCCCGCCGGCGGCGGGCAGCGGCCCGGCGGGCGCGGCGCACGCCCCGGCGGCGACCAGCAGCAGGGCGGCCAACGCCGCCGGCACGGCTCGCACCCCGGTCAGCCCTGCGCCCTGGTGCGGGGCTGGGCGCGCAGGTGGGCGCGCTCGCCCTGCTGACCGAACAGGCTGAGGAACTCGACCGGCCGCGGCTCGGCCGCGCCGAACCAGTGCGGCACCCGGGTGTCGAACTCGGCCGCCTCCCCCGGCTCCAGCACCAGGTCGTGCTCGCCGAGAACGACGCGCAGCCGGCCGTCGAGCACGTACAGCCACTCGTACCCCTCATGGGTCTTCGGTTCGGGATGCCGCCGGCTGCTCGACGCGGGGATGATCAGCTTGTACGCCTGGATGCCGCCGGCCCGCCGGCTCAGCGGCAGCATGGTCATGCCGTGCCGGGTGACGGGGCGCAGGTGGATGCGCGGGTCGCCGGTGGGCGGCGCCCCGACCAGCTCGTCGAGGGTGACGCCGTGTGCCTTGGCCAGCGGCAGCAGCAGTTCGAGGGTGGGCCGCCGCGACCCGGACTCCAGCCGCGACAGGGTGCTCACCGAGATGCCGGTCGCGGCCGACAGGTCGGCGAGCGTGGTCTCGCGCTGCTTGCGCAGGGCCCGCAGCCGCGGACCGACGGCGCCGAGCGCCTGGTCGAGGTCGTCGTCCATGTCGTCGAGTTTGCCACGGTGGCAAAGATGTTTGCGGTTCCGGGGTGGCCGACCCCATGCTCGGGACCGGACGAGAGGAGACGTGGGTGTCCGAGGACTTCGACCGCGCGTACTGGGAGAACCACTACCGCGACCACGGGACCGGCGACGCGGGGAACGACCCCGCGGCCACGCCGGCGGCCGGGCACGGTCACGGGGCCGGGCACGGTCATGGGGCCGGGCACGGTGGGGGGCGGCAGCCGAACCCGCAGTTGGTCGCCGAGGCCGCCGACCTGCCGCCCGGCACCGCCCTGGACGCCGGCTGCGGCGAGGGCGCCGACGCCCGCTGGCTCGCCGCGCGCGGCTGGCGGGTCACCGCCGTCGACATCTCCCCCACCGTGCTGCGCCGCGCGCAGGAGCACGCCGGGTCCGGCGGGATCGACTGGCTGGCCGCCGACCTCACCGAGTGGACCCCGCCGGAACGGCGCTTCGACCTGGTCACCACCCACTACGTGCACGCCACCGCCGACGTGTTCGGCCGCCTGGCCGCCGCGGTCGCGCCGGGCGGCATCCTGCTGGTCGTGGGCCACGCGGCGCCGGAGGACGGCGGCCACGACGACCACGCGCCCGGCTCGCACATCACGGCCGAGCAGGTGGCGGCCGGACTCGACCCGGCCGGGTGGGAGATCGCCGTCGCGGAGACCCGGACGAGGCCCGGCGGGCGGGGCGGCACGCTCCGCGACGCGGTGCTGCGGGCCCGGCGGACCGGCTAGAACGGCACGGCACGGCGCACGCCGGGTGCCGCCGGTCGCCCGCGCCGTGCAGAACGCGGCGCCGGGCGGCGCAGTCGCGCGCCCGGCGGGAGCACAGCGCGCACAGCGTGGGCCCCGCCGGTGCCGGCGGGGCCCACGTCCTGCTCAGGAGACGGTCACCAGAGGCTGCCCGGCAGCGGCACCTCGGCGCCGACGCCGAACCAGTCGTGCCACTTCGTCGCCGCGCCGAAGGCCGTACCGGTGGAGCGGCTCACGAACGCGTCGCCGGTGGTGCCGCGGCTGAAGGACACGATGTCGTCCTTGCCGTCGCCGGTGAAGTCGCCGACGCCCGGGACCGCGGTGCCGGCCGCGAACGCGTCGTTCCAGCGGACCGACGTGCCGACGAAGTCGCTGCCGTTCGACGTGGCCACGTAGACGTTCGCCGACGTGCCGCGGGTGAAGGTGGCGATGTCGTCCTTCTTGTCGCCGTTGAAGTCGCCGACCAGCGGCAGCTCCGAGCCGGCGGCGAACCAGTCGTGCCACTTGTCCGACGTGCCGACGAACGAGGTGCCGTTGGACAGGGCCACGTACACGTTGGCGCTGTCGCCGCGGGTGAAGGTGGCGATGTCGTCCTTCTTGTCGCCGTTGAAGTCGCCGACCAGGGGGATCTCCCAGTTCGCGGCGAACCAGTCGTGCCACTTCACGGCCGTGCCCACGAACTTGCTGCCGTTGGACAGCGCGACGTAGACGTCGGCCTCGGCGCCGCGGGTGAACGTGGCGATGTCGTCCTTGCCGTCGCCGTTGAAGTCGCCGACCAGCGGGGTCTCCGCGCCGACCGCGAAGGAGTCGTGCCACTTCACGGCGTCGCCGACGAACTCGCTGCCGTTGGAGAGCGCCACGAAGACGTTCTTGGCGCTGCCGCGGGTGAAGGTGACGATGTCGTCCTTCTTGTCACCGTTGAAGTCGCCGACCAGCGGGATCTCCGCGCCGACCGCGAAGTGGTCGTGCCACTTCACGCCCGTGCCGGTGAAGCCGGTGCCGGTAGAGGTGGCCACGTACACGTCGCCGGCGCCGCCGCGGGTGAACGTCACGACGTCGTCCTTGCCGTCGCCGTTGAAGTCGCCGCGGCTGCTCGACAGGCCGTCGTTGCCCGCCATCAGCAGGCGGTTCGGGGTGCCGGTGCCCGGGTTGGTGATGACGTCCGGGGTGGCCGTGTCGACGATGTGCTCGCTGACCTGCGCCGGGGTGGCGCGCGGGTTGCGCTCCAGGAACGCGGCGACCGCGCCGGCGACGTGCGGCGCCGCCATCGACGTGCCGGTCATCGTCGCCGTGGCGGTGTCGCTGGTGATGCCCGCGGAGATGATCGAGCGGCCGGGGGCGTACAGGTCGACGCAGGTCCCCCAGTTCGAGGTGGTCCACTGCGCGTCCGCGGAGGTCGAGTTCGCCACGGTGAGGGCGTTGCGGACCCGGGCCGGCGAGTGGTCGCACGCGTCGTCGGTGTCGTTGCCGGCGGCGAGCACGACCGGGATGCCGGCGTTGATGGCGCGGTTGGCGGCGGCGTCGACCGACGCGCTCGCGCCGCCGCCGAGGCTGGCGTTGATGACGGCGGGGCGCTGCGCGTTCGCGACGACCCAGTCGAAGCCGTCGATGATGACGTCCCAGGGGCTGCCGCCGCTGCACCCGAAGACGCGGACGCCGTGCAGGCGCACGCCCCGCGCGACGCCGGACGTCGCGCCGCCGACCGTGCCGGCGACGTGCGTGCCGTGGCCGTTGCAGTCGTCGCCGTTGCGGCCGTCGCCGATGAAGTCGGCGTCGCGGGTGGCGCGGTTGCCGAACTCGTCGTGGGTGCTGCGGATGCCGGAGTCGATGATGTACGCGTGGACGCCCGCGCCGCGCTCCGGCGACGTGAACGTCTCGTTGAGCGGCAGGTGCGGCTGGTCCACCCGGTCCAGGCCCCAGGACGGCGGGTCCAGCTGCACGTCCTGCATGTGGGCGACGGAGTTCTGCTCGACGAGCGCCACCGTCGGGTCCTTGCTCAGCTCGCGCGCCTCGGCGGCGGACATCCGCACCGAGAAGCCCTTGAGCGCCGGGTACACCCGGGACAGGGTCCCGCCGAAGCGGGCCGCCAGGGCGCCCGCCCGCTCGGTGCCCTCGGTGCCGTTCAGCATGACGATGTAGCTGTCCGCCACCCCGTCGACGACGGCCGCGCGGAACTTCGGCGCCGGGCCCGGGTCGGGCGCCGGGGCCGCCACGGCCGCCCCGGCCGAGACGCCTGCCATCGCGATTCCCAGCGCCCCCGCGAGCACGCCTCGTCTGGTCCTCGACAACACGGATGAGCCTCCCCTTCTCGATCCCTGACCGCGTCCGGCGGGTGCCGGCGGGTCGGGCTGCACGAAGGATGGTGGGCATGCCGCGGCGCGAAGACCTTGAGAAAATCTTGAATTTGTCCGGTGTGCACCGGTGTTCGCGCGATGGGGAGACTGCGGTCGTCCGGACGGGCGGCGGACCTGCCCGCAGGACGAATCAGGGCTGCCCGACCGCCAGCACCGGGTCGGCGCGCCGGATGCGTTCGTGCAGGTCGCGCAGGCGGCGGCCGGGCGCCGCCCCCTCGGCGGCCGCCCGGTCGGCGACCGCGCGGTACTGCCGCCGCGCCTCCGCGGGCAGCCCGCACCGGTACAGCGCCAGCATCAGCTGCTCGACGAGGCGCTCGTCGTCCGGCCGCGCCGCGACGGCGTCGCGCAGCACGCGGACGACCTCGGCGGGCCGGCCCGCGGCGAGGTGCACCTCGTTACGCGCCATCAGCACGGCCACCCGCTCGTCGTCCAGGGTGGCCCGCACGCTGCCCGCCCACGGACCGGCCAGCCCGGACAACGCCGTCCCGCCCCACAGGGCGAGGGCCGCGTCCAGCGCGGCCGCCGGGTCGGGCGCGGCGTCCGCGGTGGCGGCCAGGCGGCGGAAGCGGTGCACGTCGACCCGGTCGCGGTCCACGTCCAGCAGGTACCCGCCGGAGCGCCGCAGCAGCGGCACGCCCGCCGGGCCCAGCGCCCTGCGCAGCCGGCAGACGTAGCTGTACAGGACGTTGAGGGCGCCGTCCGGGGGGTCGTTGCCCCACACCCGGTCGATCAGGCCGGCGGCCGGCACGACGGCGCCCGCGTCCATGAGCAGGACGGCGAGGACACACCGCTGCTTGGCGTGCCCGACGACGAGCGGCCCGTCCGGACGTACGCCTCGACCGGTCCGAGAAGCCGGAACTGCACCGCGACCCCCATGCGGCAGCACCGGTCCGGCCGGCGCCGCCATCGCCCACCACATCGCGCCTGAGGGTAGCGGCGGCCCGCCGCCCACCCCTCGATGGCCCTCGATATCTGCCGGTGCCGCCGGAAGACATCACGTGGTCACCCGCGGCGACCGCGCTACAGACTCTCCGGTGCGGCGCAGGCCAGCTACTGCCGGTCACCCGCGCCGTGCAGGTACCGGGCCTTACGCGCGCCGGGCGGCGCCGGCCCGTCCGGCGGGGCGTACAGCGTCGCGGGCGCCGCCGACGGCCCGCCGGGCCGTCGCCGGCCGTCTCGATCGGGACGGGCGGGGTGAGGTCCCGGGCGCGGCCGACGCCGAGGCAGAACACCACCGACCGCGGGTCCTCGGGCAGCTGGAGCGGCGGGTCGAAGAAGGTGCGGTACGGGTGGGACAGGGTCAGCGGCAGCGGCGCCCGGGCGCTGCCGGACAGCGTCGCGCCGGGCGGCAGCAGCGTGCCGTATCGGGTGGACGGGCGGGCCAGCCCCACGTTCGGCGGCTGCTCGAACAGCCGCTGCGACACCTCGACGGTCTCGCCGTCGCGCGGCACCACCGACGGCGCGTCCGTGTTGGACAGTCCCGGGCCCTCGCTCTCGCCGGGGCCGCCGCTGAACACGGCCACCTCGCCGGGCTCGTCGTTGCGCAGGGTCCACGTCCAGGTGAGGGCTCCGGCGTCCGCGCGAACGTGGCCGTCAGCGTGACCCCGATCCGCGGGCCCGTCGTGTGGGGCAGCGACGGCGCGCCGGCGGTGCACGCGCCGGCGGCGGTGACCAGCGCGGCGATCGGCGCCGCCGCGAGGACGCGCCGCGTCACAGCGGCTGGGGCGGCGCGCAGACGAGGTGTTGCCGCTCGCCGCTGCCGTGCACGTACCGCGCCTTCCGGGCGCCGGGCGGCGCGGCGCCGTCCGGCGACGCGTACAGCGTGCCGGCGCTCGCCGCCGGGGTGGGTCCGTCGCCCGCCGGCGTCTCGAACGGCCGCGGCGGGAACCCCTCGGCCCGGGCGACGCCGATGCAGAACACCACCGACTCCGGGTCCTCGGGCAGCCGCAGGGGCGGGTCGAAGGACGTCCGGTACGGGTGGGCCAGGCGCAGCGGCAGGGACACGGTCGCGGTGCCGGCGAGGGTGGTGCCTGCGGGCAAAACCGTGCCGTACTGCGTGGACGGCCGCGCCAGCCCCACGTCGGGCGGCTGTGCGAGCAACCGCTTCGACACCTCCACCGTCGTGTCGTCCCGCGGCACGACCCACGCGGTGGGCGAGTTCGACGACCCGCCGCCGGCGCCGTCCTCGTCGGCGGAGTCGCCGCTGAACACGGCGATCTCGGCCGGCTCATCGTTGCGCAGCGACCACGACCACGTCAGGGCGTCCGGGGTGCGGGTCAGGGTGGCCGTCAGGGTGGCGGCCACCGTCGGGCCGGTCCGGTCGGGCAGCGGTGGCCCGTCGTCGCCGGAGCAGGCCACGGCGGTGGTGAGCAGCGCGACGACCGGTGCGGTCGCGAGGACACGGCGGATCCGCATCTCAGTACACCGGCCGGCGCGGCGCGCCGAGTTCGTCGCGGAGGCCGTTCTCCGAGAACTCGACCGGGTGCCGCGGATCGATCTGGACGGGTGTGCCCGGGTCGCCGTCGTGGTCGATCGGCAGCCCGGCGGCGACGCGTTCCCGGTTCGGCACGTCCGGGTTGTCGGAGCCGGTGTACTGGCCGTCGGCGAGGGTGTCGTTCGCGTAGTCGTACACGTGGGCCAGCTCGTGGTAGAGGATCGTGACCGGCGGTCCGTCGTGGAGGGTGTCGAACGACGGGTTGTACTTGATGCCGTACTCCTCGCCCCAGAACGTGCCTCTCGACGTGGCCTCGCCGTTCTCCTTCGTCATCTCGGAGATCGTGAGGCCGTTGCCGTCGTAGAACCAGTGGCCGCTGTCCTCGCCGGCCTTCTGCAGGTTGGCGAGCATCTGCTGGCCCGTGGGCGAGGCGCGCAGCAGGTCGAGGTCGGCCTCGACCCGGGCGACGAAGTCGGGTGACCCGGTGACCTTGATGAAGTCGACGTCGTCGGAGATCTCCACGTTGACGACCTTCTCGGCGCCGGTCACCGTGTCGTCGCTCTGCCCGAACACCTGGTCGTTGCCGCCGCCGGCGGTGACGGTGTCGCGGCCCCAGCCGGAGTAGGACCTGTCGTCGCCGGTGCCGCCGAGCAGCGTGTCGTCGCCGCGGCCGCCCGAGAGCATGTCGTTGCCCGCGCCGCCGGCGAGGCGGTCGTTGCCCTGGCCGCCCTCCAGGTAGTCCTGGCCGGAGCCGCCGTCGACGGTGTCGTCGCCGCCCATGCCGTAGACGGTGTCGTCGCCGAGGCCGCCGCGCAGCTGATCGTGGTCGTCGCCGCCGTCGAGGTAGTCGCGCCCGTCGCCGCCGTCGACGGTGTCGGCGCCGCCGCGGCCGTAGAGGTTGTCGCGACCGTCGTTGCCGCGGATCGTGTCGGTGCCGTCCTGGCCGTCGAGGGTGTCGTCGCGTTCGCCGCCCTCGATCACGTCGTCGCCGCCGCCGCCCGTGACGTAGTCGTTGCCGAGGCCGCCGTACAGGCGGTCGGCGCCGTCGCCGCCGTGCATGTGCTCCTGGAAGATCTTGTTCGCCTCGCGCAGCGCCTGCGCCTCGTCCGCGGTCGGCTCGCGGCTGGCGCCCAGCGTGAGGCGGTCGTCGCCGCCGCGGCCCTCGACGTGGTCGCGGCCGTCGTGGCCGAGGATGCGGTCGGCGCCGTCGCCGCCCTTGAGCACGTCGTCGCCCTCGCCGCCGAGCAGGGTGAGCCGGACGCGGGTGCCCGGCTCGACGTCGACCGTGTCGTTGCCCTGGCCGGCGCGGATCGTGACGTGGTAGTGCGGCGGGAAGGTGGTGCTGACGCCGTTGACGGTGACGATCTGCTCGCCGGTGCGCGGGTCGACGCGGACCTGCACGGAGTCGTTGCCCGGGCCGCTGTTGAGGACGACCGACTCGCCGTCGTAGATCCAGTTCGTGCCGCGCGCCTCGGGCGGGAGCGTCCAGCCGTCGTCGCGGCCCTGGGCGACGCCGTCCCACACGCCCGCGAGGCTCTCGATCTCGCGGCGGGCCGCCTCCAGCTTGCCGTTCTGCGCGACGAGCTCGCCGTCGAGGTCGGCGCGGATGCGCTGCGCCTCGGCGATGGCCGTGTTGATCGGCGGGATCTCCTCGGGGGTGCGCGGGGCGAACGTGACCCGCATGCCGGCGACGGTGGTGGGCACGGCGGCGCGGACGCGGGCGAGCGAGTCGGCGAGCCCGGACTGGGCGGTGGTGAGCGCGGCGGCGGACGCGGCGAGCGCGGCCGCGAACGCGCCGGCGCCCTCGACCACCTCGTCGACGCCGCGGCCGAGCTTGGCGCGCTGGTCGTGGTAGGTGTCGGCGGTGTCGCCGGCCCACGCGTCGCCGCGCAGCGGGGCGGCAGCGGTGTCGACGGCGTCGCGGGCGGCGTCGGCGGCGCGGGCGAACGTGCGCCAGCCCTCGGCGGCGCGGCTCACCGCGCCCGGGTCGGCCTCGAGGTCCCACAGGTTGTCGAGCGTCACCGGGTCGGGCGGCGGGATCTGGGGCGCGGTCATCAGATGCCCCCCGGCCGCTGCGGCAGGCGGGCGGCGGCGTCGCTGTCGGCCTGCTGGTAGGCGAACGCGACCCGGTAGAGCCGGTCGACGTCGCCCTCGTAGACGGTGACGAGGCGGCGCCAGGTGGTGTCGGTGGCGGCCGCGGCGCCGTCGGAGCCGGCGGCGAGGGCCGGGCCGGCCTGCGAGTTGCCGAACGCGGCGCCGGGCGCGGCCACGACGCCCTGCGCCGCCGACCAGCCGTCGGTCATCGCGTCGGCGCCGGCCAGGGTGGCCTTCGCCAACCGGACGATCGCCTCGGGGTCGGCACGAACCTCATCCGCCATGCCCGGCACGCTAGCAACTCACAGCGACCCCCCGCCGCCCCGTCACCGTCCCCTGTGGATATCAGTCCTTGAGGAGCTGGCGGGCCATGACGATGCGCTGGACCTGGTTGGTGCCCTCGTAGATCTGGGTGATCTTCGCGTCGCGCATCATCCGCTCGACCGGGTAGTCGCGGGTGTAGCCGTAGCCGCCGAGGAGCTGGACGGCGTCGGTGGTGATCTCCATGGCGGCGTCGGAGGCGAAGCACTTCGCGGCCGCGCCGAAGTAGGTCAGGTCGGCGTCGCCGCGCTCGCTCTTGCCGGCCGCCACGTAGGTCATCTGGCGGGCCGCCTCGAGCTTCATGCCCATGTCGGCGAGCATGAACTGCAGGCCCTGGAACTCGGCGATCGGCCGGCCGAACTGCTTGCGCTCCTTGACGTAGCCCAGGGCGAAGTCGAGGGCGCCCTGGGCGATGCCGACGGCCTGGGCGGCGATGGTGACGCGGGTGTGGTCGAGGGTCTGCATGGCGGTGGCGAAGCCGGTGCCGGGCTCGCCGATGATGCGGTCGGCGGGGATGCGGACGTTGTCGAAGTAGACCTCGCGGGTCGGGGAGCCCTTGATGCCGAGCTTCTTCTCCGGGGCGCCGAAGGAGACGCCCTCGTCGCCCTTCTCGACGACGAACGCGCTGATGCCGCGGGAGCGGGCGGACGGGTCGGTGACGGCGAACACGGTGTAGTACTCGCTGACGCCGGCGTTGGTGATCCAGCGCTTGGCGCCGTTGAGCACCCAGGTGTCGCCGTCGAGCACGGCCCGGGTGGTCATGCCGGCGGCGTCGCTGCCGGCCTCGGGCTCGGACAGGCAGTAGGAGAACATGGCCTCGCCGGCGGCGACGGCGGGCAGGTAGCGCTGCTTGAGCCCGGGGGACGCGGCGAGCAGCAGCGGCATGGTGCCGAGCTTGTTGACGGCGGGGATGAGCGAGGACGACGCGCAGGCGCGGGCGACCTCCTCGATGACGATGGCGGTGGCCAGGGCGTCGGCGCCCGCGCCGCCGTACTCGGCGGGGATGTGCGGGGCGTGGAAGTCGCTCGCGCGCAGCGCCTCGTAGGACTGCTTGGGGAACTCGCCGGTCTCGTCGGCCTCGGCGGCGTGCGGTGCGACGCGGGCGTCGCAGACCTCGCGCACGGCCTCCCGGATGGCCTGGTGGTCATCCGGCAACCGGTATACGTCGAACATCGCACTGCCCCCTGTCTGACCTGCCTCGCCGTCACCCTACCGGTCAGTAGCTTAACGGACCACAAAACGCGGGTGGGCGATGCGGCGGACCGCGATGGACCATGAGAACGTGTAGCCTCCACCCCCGGCGCAGCCGCGCCGGTCCACCCGCGCGACGCGAGACATGCGCCGCCCGTGCGAGCGGAGTCGCAGGCGTGACGATCCCGTACCCGACCAGCCAGCCCGTGCCGTCGTTCCCGGCGGTCAGCGTGCCGTCCGGCGCGCCGCGACCGCGGCTGAGCTTCCTCGGCACCGGCTACCTCGGCGCCACGTACGCGATCTGCTTCGCCGAGCTGGGCTACGAGGTCATCGGCTTCGACATCGACGAGGCGAAGATCGCCAAGCTGGCGGGCGGCGCGGTGCCGTTCCACGAGCCGGGCCTCGACGAGCTGCTGCGCCGCAACCTGCAGTCGGGCCGGCTGCGCTTCTCCACCAGCTACGCCGAGACGGCCGACTTCGCCGACGTCCACTTCATCTGCGTGGGCACGCCGCAGCGGGCCGACGGCATGGGCGCCGACCTACGCTACGTCGAGGCGTCGGTGACGAATCTCGCGCAGCACCTGAGCCGCAAGGCGCTGATCGTCGGCAAGTCGACCGTGCCGGTCGGCACCGCCGAGTGGATCGAGCAGCTGGTCAGCAAGCACGCCCCCGCGGAGCTGGGCGTCGAGGTGGCGTGGAGCCCCGAGTTCCTGCAGGAGGGCTTCGCCGTCGAGGACGTGCTGCGGCCCAACCGCATCGTCGTCGGCGTGAAGTCCGACTGGGCCAACGGCATGCTGTACGCGGCCCACAAGGGCGTGTTCGACCTGGCCGCCACCGAGGACCGCGAGGTGCCGCTGGTCGTCACCGACTTCGCGACCGCCGAGCTGGTCAAGGTCGCCGCGAACGCGTTCCTGGCCACCAAGATCTCCTTCATCAACGCGATGGCCGAGGTGTGCGAGGTCGCCGGCGGCGACGTGACGCAGCTCGCCAAGGCGATCGGGTACGACCCGCGCATCGGCAACCGCTTCCTGCAGGCCGGCGTCGGCTTCGGCGGCGGCTGCCTGCCCAAGGACATCCGCGCGTTCCAGGCCCGGGCGCAGGAGCTGGGCGCCGGCGAGGCGCTGCGCTTCCTGCACGAGGTCGACCTCATCAACCTGCGCCGCCGCACCCGCGTGGTGACCCTGGCCGCGGAGCTGCTGGGCCGCCGGCACGGCCCGGCCGGCCCGGACCTGTCCGGCACCCGCATCGCCGTGCTGGGCGCCGCGTTCAAGCCCAACTCCGACGACGTGCGCGACGCGCCGTCGCTGGCGGTAGCGGCGGCGCTGGCCAAGGCGGGCGCCGACGTGCGCGTCTACGACCCGGAGGGCATGGGCAACGCCCAGCTGGCCCAGCCGGACCTGACGTACACGGGCTCGATGGTCGAGGCCGTCACGGGCGCCGAGCTGGTCTGCGTGCTCACCGAGTGGGCCGAGTTCCGCAACGCCGACCCGGTGCAGATCGGCGAGCTGGTCGCCAACAAGCGCGTCATCGACGGCCGGAACTGCCTGGACGCCACGCTGTGGGCGCAGGCCGGCTGGCAGTACCGGGGCATGGGCCGCCCCCAGCCGCGCGCCTAGCACGCCGCGGGTGCAACCCGCCTGACATGCCCGGATCGTGACGGGGAACACCTCCGGCCCGCAGTTTCGGTGGATCTCCACCCGTGTGGGGCTGTTCAACGCGGTGTCATGTGGGCATGCTTCCTCCTAGAGCGCGCGATGTGCCGGGGTCGCGCGCCCGGGGTGTCGGCTCGACCCGGTCGCGTCGAGGAGGTCCCATGGCGCTGGTCCCCTGCTCGAACTGCGGCCGCCCGATCAACCCGTCGGTGCGCTGCCCGCACTGCGGCACGGTCAACGCGCTCGACGACGAGCTGGCCCGGATCGAGCGGTCCATCACCGAGATGAACCTGCGCGACATGGCCATCGTCAAGGAGCGCTCGCAGCTGGCCAGCAAGCTGCAGGCGGCCCGGTTCCAGCGCGACATCCTGGCGCACGCGAACGCGGAGCGCGCCGCCCAGCAGGGCCAGCGCACCCGCCGGGTCCGCCGCCGCCGGCCGACCGGCGCGATGCCGCCGGGCGCCGTCCCGCCGGGTCCGGTGCCGCCGAGCGGGGTGCTGGGCGACGGCGTCACCGCGCTGCTCGACGACCCGCCGCCGACGGACCGCAGCGTCCCGCCGCCGCCCGAGGTCGACCTCGCGGCCGAGCCCGCGCCGGAGGCGTCGTCGCGGTCGGTGCAGAACATCATGCTGGCGCTGAGCGTGCTGCTCATCGGCGTGTCCGCGGTGGTGTTCGCCTCGTTCGCCACCAGCGGCCTGAACGCGCTGGCCCGCGCCACGATCCTCGCGATCGCGGCGGTGGCCGCCCTGGCGCTCGCGCCGGTCATCTCCCGGCGGGAGCTGACCACGACCGCCGAGACGGTCGCGGCCGTCGGCCTCACCCTGGTGCCGCTGACCGGGTACGCCCTGCACGGCGTCGACGCGCTTGGCGGCGGGGTCAGCGAGCAGCTGTTCCTCGGGCTGACGTTCCTGGTCACGGCCGTGGTCGCGTTCGGCTACACGGGCACCGTCCGGCTGGCCGCGCCGCGCTACGCCACCGTGCTGGCCGTGCAGCCGGTGCCACCGCTGCTCGCGTACGACCTGATCGAGAGCCCGGCCGGGTGGGCCGCGGTGCTGACCGCCGTGGCCGTGATCGACCTGGTGCTGCTGACCACGCTGATCCGCCGCGGGCGCCGCCTGGAGCCGGAGTGGCCGGAGACGGTGCCGCTGCCCCCGGACGACCCGGACCACGACGCGCACGAGCGTTTCGAGTCCGCGCCGGAGGAGCCGGACCTGGTCATCGGCACGCTGACCCCGCCGCGGGCGTCGCGCTGGCGCGGGGTGCGCTGGCTGACCGGCCCGCGGCCGGAGGGCGCCCCGCCGCCCGGCACCGAGCCGCCGGTGGCGAGCCAGTCGCCGCCGTCCGCGCGCTGGCTGCGAGAGCTGACGTTCACGCTGCTCGCGGCCGCCGTCGTGGTGGCGCTGTTCTTCGCCACGGCCGCGCTGACCGGCGCCGACGTCACGTCCGACGCGCTGCGCTCCGGCCTGCTGCTCGTGCTCGCCGCGGTGGTCGGCGTGGTGGCGGCGCACCTGCTGGACAACCGCACGATCCGCTCGGCCGCCAACGCCGTCCTGGTGCTGTCGATCATCGGCGCGGCCGCCCGGGTCGCCGCCGTCGGCGCCCCGGCGTGGACGTTCGCCGTGACCGCCGCCGCGATCGCCGTCACCGGCGCCGCGGTGCGGCTGCTGCCCGACGGCGAGCGGCGCGCACCGCAGTACGCGTCCGCGGCGGCGCTGGCCGTCGTGGGCGTCGTGGTGGCGCTGGACGTGCTGGGCGCGGCGGTCGCCCCGGTGCGGGCGGCGCGCCCGGTGTGGCAGATCGACCCGGCCCTGTACGCCGACCGGATGGCCGCCGCCGACACCGGCGGCTGGCAGCTGGTGGTCAGCGGGCTGCTGCTCACGCTGGCCGCCGCGCTGGCGCTGCCCCGCGAGTACCGGCACGCCGGCGCCGTGGCGGGGGTGGCGCTGACCGCGCTGGCCGTGCCGGCGTCGATGCAGCTGAGCTGGACCGAGGCGCCGTGGCCGCTGGTGGTGGCCGCGATCGGCCTGGGGGTGGCGGGCCTGGCGGCCGGCGACCGGCGGGCCGCGGTGGCGCACATCGCCGCCGCCGGCGTGGTCGGGCTGTTCGGCGCGGGCGCCGCCCTGGCCGCCCCGTGGCTGACGGCGGCCGCGCTGACCGCGATCACCGGCGCCGGCATCATGGTCGCGCTGGTCGCGCGCCAGCTGCCCACCCGCCTGTACGCCTGGCAGGTCGGCGACTGGGCCGCCGGGGCGGCCGCCCTGGCGCTGCCCGGCGCGGTCGCCGCGGCGGGCGTGGCCGCCCAGGCCACCGGCGGCGCCACGCCGCCCGCCACCGAGGACGTCACCGTGCCGGTGATGGCGGTGTCGTTCGTGGCCGTGGCCGTGACGCTCGCCTACGCCGCCGTCAGCCAGGTGGCCCGGCGCGAGGTGAGCACCCCGCTGACCGTCGGCACCGGGCTGGGCGCGCTCGCCGTCACGGTGGCCGCGTTCCGGGCGCCCGGCGCGACCGCGCCCGACGTGTGGGTCGGGGCGCTGCTCATGGTCGCCGCGGTGCTGCTGTTCTTCGCCCCGACCATCGACGCGAACCGCCGCTCCGACCGGATGGTCGACGGCCCCGACGTGGCCGCGGCCGCCGCCACGGTGGCGATCATCGGCGCGCTGGCCCGGGTCGTCGCGCTGGCCTACCCCACGGCGACCCTGGTGGCCGCCGCCGCGGTGGTGCTGATCGTCGCGTTCGGCGTGCGGGCGCTGCCCGCCGACTGGCGCCGCGGCCCGGTGCTGGGCGCCGCGGCCGGCGGCGTCGTCATCCTGACGCTGGCCGGCTGGCGGGCCGGCGCGGACGGGCTGCGCATCCTCGGCGCGCCCGGCCCGCTGTGGGCCTCCGACGTGGACGCCGTCACCGGCAGCGGCGACTGGCAGGCGCCGGTCGCGCTGGTGCTGCTGGCGGTCGCCGCCGCGGCCGCCCTGCCCCGGCCGTGGTCGTCGTGGACGTCCGGGCTGGCCGCCGCGCTCGCCACCGTCGGCGCGCCGGCCGCGTTCGGGCTGCCGTGGTGGGCGCCGCTGCTGCTCGGCGGCGCGGTCGCGCTCGGCTACGGCGTCGCGTCCACCGCCACGAGCGACCCGCGCGCCGCCGCGGCCCGCGCGTCCGTGGCCGGCGTGGTGTCCGTGCACGCCGTCGCGGTCGGGCTGGTCCGGCCGTGGAGCACCGGCATCGCCCTGCTCGTCATCGTGGTCGTCTGCGTGGTGGTGGCCGCGCTGGCCAAGACCGCCCCGCAGAGCGAGGCCGTCGCCGAGTTCGACGACGAGGTCCTCGACCTGGCCCTCGACGACACCGGCATGCCGCGGCACCTGGCCCAGATCGGCGGCGCCGCCACGGCGGGTGCCCTGATCGCGCTGCCGGGCGTGTTCGCCGCGCTGACCGCCGGGCAGGGCCGCACCGCCCAGGTGGTGCTGACGGCCGCGCTCGCCGCCTCCGCGCTGTGCCTGGCGGTGCTGGCGCTGTTCAGCCGCTACATCGCGCAGTACCTGCCGTACGCGACGATCGGCCTGGTCGGCGGCGCCACCGCCACCGCGCTGGCCTCGCTGCCCACGAACCACCCCACCGCCCTGTACGCGGCCGCGGCCGCCCTGCTCGGGGTCATCGCCGAGCTGCTGCGCGGCGCCGTCCGCGCGCCGTCGCTCGCCGCCGCCCCGGAGACCGTCCGGGTCGGCGAGCGCCCGCGCTGGTACCCGGGCGCCTCGGAGCGCCGCTGGACGCTGATCCGGCCGCTGACCCTGCGCGACCGCTGGTCGGTGGACCCGGCCACCGGCGCCGTCGCGGTGGCGGCGCTGCCGACCGCGCTGGCGCTGGCGTCCATCGCACCCGCCCTCAAGGCCGCCCTGGTCGACCCGCTCGGCCAGCTGGGCGCCGTGTGGGAGGGGCCGATCCCGGCGCTGGCCGACCCGGCGCTGGCGGGCCGCGTCGACGGCACCAGCGTGCTCGCCGCGGTGCTGCTGACGATCGCGGCGGCGCTGGCCGCGCTCGGCTTCGGCGGCCGCCCGGCCGAGACCGTGCCGGTGGTGCTGCCCGGCCTGGCCGTCACGCTGCTCATCACCCCGGTGGCGCTGAACGCCCCGTGGCCGGCGTCCACGACGGCGGGGCTGGCCGTCTTCACGCTCGCCATGCTCGGGCTGGCCCTCACCCCGCCGCCGGTCGACCTGCACGCGCCGATGCTGCGGTTCACCCGCACGGCGGTGTTCGTCATCGGCCTGCTCGCCGGCAACGCCGGGCTGGCCGGGGCGCTGGCGGAGCGGCGGCTGACCCTGTTCACGCTGGGCAGCGCCGTCGGCGTCGGCCTGGTCGCCGCGATCGCCGGCCGGTCGCAGCGGGCCCGCATCCTGGGCTGGCTGTTCGCCGCGCTGATGGCGCACGGCTTCGTGCTGACGCTGGGCGAGAGCGCCGGCTACCCGAACGCGTGGACGGCGTTCGGCGCCCTCGCGGTCGGCGCGGGCCTGCTCATCCTGGAGGCGACCCTGCCCCGGCTGGGCCGCCCCGAGCACCTGCGCGAGGCCACCGTCGTCGAGTGGGCCGGCTACGCGTCGGCGCTGCTCGCGCTCGCGCTGGCGTACGACTCCCCCAGCCACCTGGCGGCGCTGTTCGCCGCGTGGGGCGCCGTGCTCGGCCTGTCGGCGATCCGGCCCAGCCGGGCCCCGTCGGAGCGGCGCACCCTGTTCTGGGTGTCGGCCGGCTTCGAGGTGGTCGCCCTGTGGCTGCTGATGACGGTGTCCGATGTGGCGCTGCCGGAGGCGTACACGCTGCCGTTCGCGGCCCTGGCCCTGGGCGTCGGCATCTTCGAGGCGCGGCACCGCCCCGACCTGAGCAGCTGGGCGGCGTACGGCCCGGCGCTGCTGGCGGCGTTCGTGCCGACCATCGGCATCGTGCTGACCACCGACAGCGGCGACGTGCGCGAGGTGCTGCTGCTGCTCGGGGCGGTGGCGACGCTCATCGTCGGCTCGAAGCTGCAGCAGCAGGCCCCGGTCGTGGTGGGCGCGGCGGCGACGACCATCGCCGCGCTGCACTTCAGCGTGACGCTGGTGGGCCCGTGGCTGGTGCTGCTGCCGCTGGCGGTCCTGCTGCTGTTCCTCGGCGCCACCAACGAGAACCGGCGGCGCACGCAGGAGCGGCTGCGCGGCGCCCTGGTCCGGATGCGCTAGGTGCGGCTGCTGCCGCTCGCCCGGGCGGCGTTCGGCTGGGACGCGGACGTCGCCGTGACCGAGGGGCCGCGCGGCGCCCTCGGCCGGGTGTGGCGGGTGGACACCGGCCGGGCGGTGTACGCGCTGAAGGAGATCTTCGCCGACCCGCCCGACCCGCAGCGGGTGGCCGCGGAGGTGGCGTTCACCCGGCGCGCGGCGGCGGCCGGGGTGCGGGTGCCGCTGAGCCACCCGGACGTCCACGGCCGATACGTGACCCCGGCGCCGGACGGCGCGGCGCTGCGCCTGCACGACTGGGTGGACGTGCGGCCCGTGGACCTCGCCGCGGCGGCGACCCCGGGGCGGCTGGGCGAGCTGCTGGCCCGGCTGCACCGGTGCGCCCCGCCGGCCGCGGGCGAACCGGTCGACGACTGGTACGAGCGCCCGCCGCCGGACGCCGCGTGGGCCACCCCGCCGGCCGGCCTGCCCGCGCTGACCGCCCTGGTCACGCCGGCCGACCCGGCCCGGCTGATCGTCTGCCACCGCGACCTGCACCCCGGCAACGTCCTGGAGGACGCCCGCGGGGAGCTGGTGGTGCTGGACTTCGACGACCTCGGCCCGGCCGACCCGTCCCGGGAACTGGCCGGGGCGCTGTTCGACTGGTTCTGCGACCCGGCGCCCGACCTGGCGGCGATGCGGGCGGCGCACGCCGCGTACGTGGCCGCGGGCGGCCCGGGCCGGGTCGCCGCCCCGGCGGACTTCACGATGCTGGTGGCGAGCCGGCTGAACTTCCTGCTGCGGCAGACGCGGATCGCCCGCGACCCGGCGGCGGACCCGGAGCACCGGGCGTGGGCGCGTGCCGAGATCGAGGAGGCGCTGCGCATCCTGCCCACGCCGGCTCACCTGGCCGCCGCGCTGGCGGCGACC
>NZ_BOOY01000034.1 GCF_016863475.1 Spirilliplanes yamanashiensis | reverse complement strand
CGGCCGGGTTGTTCAGCTCGGCGTTCAGGTAGTTGGTGATCGTGGTGAGGTCGCCGCCGCTGCCGTCGCCGACCGCGGGGACCTCGGGCAGCACGCCCGTGTACTTCTGCGACGTCTGGAACTGCGTGCCGGTCACGATCTTCATCCGGCCGCGCGGCGACACGTAGGTCTGCGCCAGCGGGTTGGAGCCGGTCAGGTTGCGCCACTGGTGCGGGTACAGCGCGATGACCGTGCCGTTGCCGCTGCCCTCGCGGGCGGTCGTGGTGAACGCGTACGTGGTGTTCACCGTGCCGGCGCCCTGGTTGTACGAGTACGAGACGCGGGTGCCGGTGACGTGGGTGTGGGCGTACGTGCTGAAGGTGTTCATCAGCGCGGTCTTGTCGGCGACGCTGGTGCCCGACGTGGTCGGCAGCACGGCGACGGAGAAGTAGCCCTTGCCGGCCAGGTTCGACCGGATGGAGTTGCCGCTGGCGCTCCAGGTGGCGCCGGACGGGGCCCACGCCACGTAGTCCTGGCCCGCGATGGAGAACGCGACCCGGTTGCCGCTGTTCGACCAGACGGTCGGCGGGCCGGTGACCGTCAGCAGCGCGTCGCCGCCGGTGGCCTGGAAGTAGGTGATCGGCAGGCCGTGGCCGATGGTGGCCTTCAGCGTGCGGGTGCCGTCGCTCCACGAGGGCGTGACGGTCCAGTCGGACCAGCCGTCGACGAGCGCCTTCGGCGCGTTGAGCCCGGCGACGCCGGCGACGACCTTCTGCGCGTACGGGAAGTGGTACTCGCCGAGGCCGGTCGGGCTGCCGCTGATCGCGGGCTGCTGCTCGTAGGAGATGCCGAGACCGGAGGAGGTCGGCTGGTACGCGGCCGGGTGGGCGTACAGCGGCTGGGAGAACTGGCACTGGTCGCCGACCTTGAACAGCAGCGACGACCACCAGTCGTTGGTGGGCACCGCGCCCTTCGGGGCGTTGGCGGTGACGTTCTCGCGCGGGTTGTTCGAGATGTTGCCGCAGCCGGCCGGCAGCTTGGCGCCGGCGGGGAGCGTCTCGGTGTAGCTGCCCGCCCCGACGGTGGCGGCGTCGGCGTTGCCGGCGAGGGTGACGGCGAGGGCGCCGGAGCTGACGGCGACGACGGCGGCGGCGGCGATGCCGACGAGTCGGTTACGTCTGCGGCCGGGGCGGCCCGGCGCGGCGCGGTGACCGCGCGGCGCTGCGGGAAGCGACGAGTTCATACGGAATGCCTCCGGGAGGACAGGGGCGGGGAGGGCGGATAACACTTTTCTCATGGTTGATTCCCGCATCGGACGCGATGTGGGAACCGTTGTGGCGGTGGTGGGAAAGCTGTTCACAGTCTGCGACGCCACCGTCCGTGAACAGTGACGCCGCTGCTGAGAGCGCTCTCTGGCATGGGAACCTAGCCGCCGTGGGGCCGCCCGTCAATGTTTCTCCCGCATTACGCGCTGGTCGTCAGCGACATTTACTTCCAGCTCGCATGACAGTTCTGTGACGGCGCGCATTCCGATTTCAATTGTTACGCCCGTGAATCCGACTTGCTTAAAGTTCGCTAAAAAGACCGCACCATCGGGCATGTCCGCAGGTCGGGCCCGATCGGCGCGCGCCGGAGCCCCCACCGGGAGGGCTCCCACCGCCGCGGCGGCGCCACGATCGGCGTCAATGGTTGGCGGCGTAATGCCGGGCGATCTGCTGGTCGTTCAGCTGCGTCGAAAAGATCGCCGCCTCGTCCAGCGTGCCCGTCAGGTGGTCGCTCACGGGCCGGTTCGGCCACAGCGCCAGGTTCGCCCCGCCCCAGCGCCAGTACCCCGTCGCCGCCAGCGCGGACGTCGCCGCGCCCGTCTTGCGCAGCACGCCGTCCACGGCCAGCTTCATGCCCGCCGTGCCGTAGCTCGCGGCCACGTGGTGCCAGTCGCCGTCGTCGACCGCCTCGTCCGTGCGGATCGTCGTCCGGGTGCCGCCCGGCGCCACGCCGAACGTCAGCCGGCCCCCGCTGTCGACGTACAGCAGCCGGTCCGCCGTCGTCGTCATCGACGCCGGGTCGGTGCTGAACGCGGCCAGCGTCCCGCCCGCCCCCGGCGACACCCGGAACCAGGCCTCGATCGTCGCCGCCGCCGGGCTCGCGTACGACTGCGGGTTCCACGCCACGCCCGCCCCGCCGAACGCCACCGCCGTGCTCGCCTGCTGACCCTGCTGGGCGCCCTGCAGCGCGCCGGGCACGCCCGCCGTCAGCGCCGGCAGGTGCACGTTCTGCGGCACCTGGGCCGGGTTGCTCATGGCGTGCAGCGTCTTGACCTCCTCGTCGCGCAGCGCCCGCCCGTACGTCCGGACCTCGTCGACCCGGCCGCTCCAGCGGTACGCCGGCGCGGACGACCAGCGGGCGTACCCCAGCACCGTCGCGCCCGTCGCGTGCCAGTCCGTCGTGTGCGCCGCCGAGCCCTGCAACGCCCCGTTGACGTACAGCCGCAGCACGTCGGCGGTGTCGTCGTACACGCCGGTCAGGTGCGTCCAGGTGTCCAGCGGCGGCGAGGCGGTGCCGGTCGCCGACGACTGCGCCGACGCGGTGCTGTCCGACGCCTGCATCCGGAACGCCCACCGGTCGGCGGTGCCGTCGTAGCCGAGGAAGAAGCCGTGCACGGCGGTGCCGTTCTGGCTGACCGCGCCCCGTGTCGCGCCCTTCGCGCCCAGCCGCACCCAGGCCGAGACGGTCAGGTCCGTGTCCGTGCGCACCGTCGGCGCCGACGTGACGACCTGGCCGGACGCGCCGTCGAACGCGATGCCGGTGGTGCCGAACACGCCGCTGCCGGCGCCCGTCCAGGTGGCCCCGGTGCCCGACATCGTGCCGCTGTTCGTGTGGCCGCTGCGGTCGCCCAGGACGGTGCCGGCGTTCTCGTCGGCGTCCAGCCACATGTCCGGTGCCTGCTCGTACAGCGCCGTCACGTCGGCCTGCGTCAGCACCCGCTGGTAGGCGGCGATCTCGTCCAGCTTGCCGGGGAAGTAGTCGGTGCGGTCGCCGTCGTAGATGCCGGCGCCGATGACGGTCGGCCTGCCGGTGGTCGCGCGGTCGGCGGTGACCGCCGCGCTGCCCTGCAGCACCCCGTCGACGTAGAGCCGGGTGGTGTCGGCGGCGTCGTCGTAGACCGCCACCAGGTGCGTCCACCGGTACGTGGACACGGGGTTGGTCGAGAACAGCACGATGCCGGTGGCGACCTCGGACGGCAGCACCTGGAACGCCCAGTGGTTCATGCCCTCCGCGCCGTAGTGCTGGAGGAAGAACGCGCTCCTGGACGCCCCGTCCTGGCTGATCACCGTCCGGTTGCCCGCGCCCGTGGCGGTCAGGTACGCCCACGCCGACACGCTGTACGAGGCCGAGGTGTCCAGCACGTTGCTCGCCGTGGCGGCGTAGCCCGTCGTGCCGGCCAGCTCCAGCGCGCCGCCGTGGTGGCTCGCCGACGACCACGACGTCGCGCCCGCCCGGGTCGCGCCGTTGCCGTTGCCGGTGCCGTCGGCCGCCACCGCGCCGCGCTCGTCCATGTCCCAGCGGGCCAGCGGCGCCAGCGCCAGGTCGAGCGCGTCGGCGCTGCTCAGCACCCGGTCGTAGACGCGCAGGTCGCCGATGTTGCCGGCCAGGTAGCCGCCGAACGTGCTGCTGCTGGTGCGCGCCCGGCCGGCGGTCAGCCCGCCCCCGGCGTCCCACGCCGCCGGGGCGGCCGCCACCTTCTCCAGCCGGCCGTTGACGAACAGCCGCATCTCGGCGGCCTGGGCGTTGTACACCGCCACCAGGTGGGTGAGCGCCGTCGACGCGGCCGTCGTCGCGGACACCGTCACGGTCGCCGGCGCCGCGGTGTCCGCGCCGGTCATCGTGAACTGCCAGCTCGTGCCGTTGTGGCCGAGGGTGAACGCGTTCGTGGTGGTGCCCGGCTGGCTCACGACGTAGCGCAGGCCGGAGGTGCCGGTCAGCCGCACCGACGCCGCCACGCTGAAGCTGCGGTCGGTGTGCACCGCCGGCTGCGCGCCGGCAACGGACGACGAGGTGCCGTTGAAGACGCCCTCGCCGCCGGTGTAGGTCAGCGACGTGGCCGCGCCGGGGTTGCCGTTGCCGGAGGCGTCGGCCACGGTCGTGCTCACCGCGTCGAAGTCCCACCACGTCGCCGGGCCCACCAGCATGCCGATCTCGGGGCCGGTCAGCGCCCGCCGGTAGGTCCGCACGTCGTCGACCTGGCCGGTCATCAGGTCGCTGCGGTTGCCGTTCCACCGGGCGCCGCCGACCACGAGCGGCCCCGCCGACGCCCAGCCCACGGCGCTGTTGCGGCTGTCGGCCAGGGTGCCGTTGACGTACAGCCGGGCGGTGGCCGCGGTCGCGTCGTAGACGCCGGCCAGGTGCACCCAGCGGCCGACCGGCGACTGCGCGGGCGTCTGCGCCTCGACGAAGGTCGCCGCCGAGCTGTCCGACGAGCGCATCTGGAACGCCCACTCGTCATTGCTCTTCTGGTACTGCAGGAAGAACCCGCTGATCGAGGCGCCGTCCTGGCTGACCACGGTGTAGTGGCCGGTCGTCGCGGCGGTCAGCCGCACCCAGGCGGCCACGCTGAACGAGGCCGCCGTGTTCACCGCCGGACCGGCCGACGTGACGAACTGGCCGGAGCCGTTGAGGTTCAGCGCGCCGCCGCGCATGCCCGCGCCCCACGTGGCCCCGCCGGCGATCGTGCCGGCGTTCGCGGCGCCCGAGACGTCCCGCGCGGCCGAGCCGGCGCCGTCGTCGAACGGGTAGTGCGTCGACGCGCCGTCGGTGGCGTCGCCGTACCGGCCGGTCCGGGCGAAGCCCGACGAGTCGGCGGCGTTGGTGGGGGCGGTGGCCGCGGGGGCCTCGTCCAGCCGGTGGTACAGCTGTGCGGCGTCGCCCGTCATCGACTGCGGGTACGTCTTGAACGCGCTCGCCGAGGTCAGCGTCGCGGTGCCGTCCGTGGTGGCGACGAAGGCGCTCTCCGTGGCGGGCAGGGCGGCCAGCACCGCCAGCACCAGCGCCGGGGCCAGCAGGCGGGCGCGGCCGAACCGGCGGCGTGCCGCCCGCCCGTCCCGACCGTGGTCGCGCCTCATGCGCCGCCTCTCGTTCCTCGTGCCCGCACCATCGGCGGCCGGGGAGAGCACCTGAGCCTCAGCGGCCCGCCGTGGGCGCCGGCACCGCGCCGGGCGCCCGCTGCGCCGCGGCCGCGGTGGGCAGCGTCACGTGGAACCGGGCGCCGCCGCCCGGGTTGTCGGTGACGCCGATGACGCCGCCGTGCCGCTCCGCGACCCGGTGGCAGATCGCCAGGCCCAGCCCGGTGCCGGCGTAGCCGGCGCCCCGGTGCGCCCGGTGGAAGCCGGTGAAGATGGCGTGGTGCTGGCCGTCGGGCACGCCGATGCCGCGGTCGGCGATCTCGATGCGTGCCCAGCCGGGGCCGGCCTCGTGCGCGGTCACGTCGATGCGGGCGGCCCGGCCGGGCGGGGTGTACTTGAGGGCGTTGCCGATCAGGTTGTCGAGCAGCTGGCGCACCAGGCCCGCGTCCGCGTGCAGGGTGGGCATGGGCCCCACGAACACGTCCGGCGGGGCCGTCCCGGCGGCCGGGCGGGCGAGCAGGCCCTCCAGCCGCGTCGTCACCACGTCGTCGACGAGCGCCCGCAGGTCGACCGGGCCGGGGTTCAGCGGCGCGTCGCCCGCCGCCGTGTACGCCAGCAGGTCCTCGATGAGCTGCCGCATCCGGTCGACGGTGCCGCGCACCCGGCCCAGCGCCCGCCGCGCCTCCGCGCCCGCCGGGCCCGGCGCCAGCTCGGTCAGCTCGTCGTCGAGCAGCTCGGCGTAGCCGCCGATGGTCGCCAGCGGCGAGTTCAGGTCGTGGGCGACGACGCCCGCGAAGGCGGTCAGGTCGGCCTCGCGCTCGCGCAGCGCCGTCACGTCGTACAGCGACACGACCGCGCCCGTGATGTGCCCGGCCTCGTGCCGCAGCGGCCGGGCGTGCACGCGCACCACCCGCGGCCGGTCCGGCCCGCCCAGCCGCAGCTCCTCGCCCTCGACCGCCTCGCCGCGCAGCGCCCGCGCGGTCGGCAGGTCGTCCCCGGCGGGCGGTGAGCCGTCGGCCAGGGTGAGCCCGACGTGCCCGGCCGCCTCGGCCGCCGTCAGCGCCTGCGCCGAGCGCGGCAGCTTGGCCCGGGCCGGCCGGTTGGCGTGCACCACCCGGCCCTCGGTGTCGACGGTCAGCACGGCGATCTCGAGGGCGTCCAGCACCTGCGTCAGGTACGCCTTCTGCTCCGCCAGCTCCGCCTCGGCGGCCCGCCGCTGGGCCAGCTCGATCTGCAGCCGGGTCGTGGCCGCGGCCAGCTCGTGGTCGGCGCGGGTGCGGGCGGTGATGTCGTGGCAGACCGCGACGGCGCCGGTGACCGTGCCGTCGGCCGCCAGCAGGGGCCGGGCGCTCACCGTCATCACCAGCCCGTCGGGCCGGTGGGAGTTGCGCACGACCATCGTCACGTCGGCGGCGGGCGCGCCCCGCAGCACCCGCATGAGCGGCAGCTCGGCGGGCGGGAACGGCGTCACGCCGTCCTGCCGGAACGCGCCCACCCGGGCCGCCCACTCGGCCGGCGGCACGCTGTCGGCGGCGTTGACGCCGAGCATCTCCACCGCCGCCGGGTTGTGCAGCACGAACCGGCCCGTGCGGTCCACCACGCCGACGCCGTCGCTGATCGTGCGCATGACCGAGCTGAGCAGGTCGGCCTGCTCCCGCGCCTGCGTCCCGGCCGCGCGCAGGTCGGCCGTGGCGCGGGCCACCGCCTCCTCGGCCCGCCGCCGCCCGGACGCCTGCCCGTACACCAGCAGGCCGACGAGCAGCGACAGCGCGGCCCCGCCGGCCGCGGCGAGCAGGTCGGTGCGCAGGGCGGCCGGCAGCATCGTCCCGGACGTCGTGGTGGTCACCAGCGACCACTGCCGCTGCCCGGCGCGCAGCGCGACCGTGCGGCGCAGGTCGGCGGACGCGCCGCCCGGGCCGGGCACCGCCGCCAGCGGCACGGGCCGGCCGGCGGCGGCGCCCGCCGCGAGCGTGGCCCCCAGCGCACCGGCCGTGGCCCGGTGCAGGGTGGCGGTCATGAAGTCGGTGCCGCGCACGCCCATCGACAGGTACCCGCGCAGCGTCCCGCCCGCGCCCCGCACCGCCGCGGTCACCAGGAACGACAGCTGCTGCCGGGCCGCGGGCAGGCCGGCGTCGGCCACCAGCACGTACACGTCGGAGACGACGGCGGCGCTGCCGCGGGCGGCCTCGCGCATCGCCGCGGCGGCGGCCGGGGCGACGGCCAGGTCCAGCCCGGCGCGCACCGGCGCGTTGCCCTGCAGGCCGCGGCTGAAGACCAGGTAGAGGTGCTCGGCGGCGCCCGGGTCCGGCCGCAGCGTCAGGTCGCGGGCGCCGCGCGAGCGCCAGTGCGCCTGCGCCGGCCCGGGGTCGCCCGTGCCGGCCGTCAGGAAGCCGACGTTGTTGGCGCCGGTCAGGTCCCGGGCGGCCAGCGGGGCGGTGACGGCGTCGAACGCCTCGGCGGTCAGGTCGGGGTGCGCGCCCAGCCCGGCCGCGGCGTCGCGCACGGCGTCCAGGTAGCGGTCCAGCTGGGCGGCCACCGCGGCGCGCACCGTGGCGGTGGCCTGGTCCATCCGCTCGGCGGCCTGGTCGGCGGCGGCGGCCCGCAGCGTCAGCGCCGCGGCGGCCGACAGCCCCAGCCCGCCCAGCAACACCAGGGCGGCGAGCACGCCGGCGCGCGCCCGCGACCAGCCCGGCCGCCCACTGCTCACGCCGTTCCATCGGCCGCCGGGACCCCCGGGCTTAGTCCTTGTCGTCGGCCAGCTTCTCCTCGCCGCGCCGGCGCAGCATCCGCAGGCCCGGCAGGCCGGCGACGGCGAGCTGCAGGTCGCGGGTCGCCTCGAGCAGCGCGTGGATGTCCGGGCCCACCTTCTCCATGGTGGCGAGGATCGGCAGCACGTCGGTGGTGAGGTGGTCCAGCAGGGTGGGCAGCTGGTCGATGATCCGGATGGCCGCGGTGACCTCGTCGTGCGACAGCTGCTCGACGAACCGCTGCGCCTTCGGGGCCGCGGTGCGCAGCGTCGGCGCGTACGCGGCCAGCAGCGTGTCCGCCTCGCCGGTGACGGCGGCGGCCCGCACGACGATCGCGGCGGCGTCGGCGCTGACCCCGTCGGCGCTCTCGACGACCTTGGCGGCGCCGGCGGCGATCGCGGCCGCCTCCTGCACGGCGAGCGCGGCGGCGGCGGTGATCGCCTCGACCTGCTCCACGGTGAGCGCCGCCCGCCCGGTGATGCCGTCGATGCGCCCGACGGCGGTGTCGGCGCGGCCGGTGATGTGGTCGATGCGCCCGACCGCGGTGTCGGCGCGCTCGGTGATCGCGTCGATGCGGCTCACGGCCGTGTCCGCGTGGCCGGTGATCACGTCGATGTGCCCGACCGCCGTGCGGGCGCGCTCGCTGATGGCGTCGACGTGCCCGATCGCCGTGGCCGCGCGGCCCGTGACGGCCTCGGCCCGGTCGACCGTCGCCCCGACGCGGGCGGTGAGCGCGCGCGCCTCGCGGGCCGTCTCCTCGGCCTCCGCCGCCACGGCGGCGACGCGGGCCACCAGCGCCTCGACCTGCCCCACCACGACCGTGACCCGGCTGACCAGCAACTCCACGGAGCCGAGCAGCTGGAACGCCCGCACCGGCACCGTGCTGAGCGCCGCCACCGCCTCCACCGCCTGGCCGACGGCCGAGCGGGTCACGGAGAGAACGGTGCGGGGCAGCGTCACCAGAGATGCCATGTCCGCCATTGTCCGCCTCCGCGTCGAGCCCGGCTCGTTCACACACCGTGACCAGGAGATCTCGGCACGTGGCCCACACTGGGCCGTTCCGTCATTTTTCCGGGGCCGACGAGCACATGCCCGGTCGGGCACGGCAGTATTCATGGGTGCCTCGGACCCGGACGCTCCTCGTGACCCTGGCCGCCACCGCGATGCTGGGCGGCGTGGGCATGATCGGCTGGGGCATGCGGGACTCGGCCGGCCTGGCGGACGTTCTGCCCAGCGCCGCCGCCGGCACCGCGACGGCGGGACCGTCGGCCGGGCCGTCCGCCGCGGCGCCGTCCGGCCCCACCCCGGAGCAGCGCGCCGCGCAGGAGCGCAAGGCCCGCGAGGCCGCGCTGACCAAGGCCCTCGACGCGTACGCGAAGCAGGCGCCCGAGTTCTCCGTCTCGGTCCGCGACAACAGGACCGGCCGGGTGTACGCGTACCGCGGCAAGGAGAAGTACGAGACCGCCAGCGTGGTCAAGGTCGACATCCTGGCCGCCCTGCTGCTCGACGCCCAGGACGAGGACCGCGAGCTCACCGCGAACGAGCTGGCGCTCGCCCAGCGCATGATCCGGGCCAGCGACAACGACGCCACCACCGCGCTGTTCCGCGTCGTCGGCCGCACCGGCGGGCTGGCCCGGGCCAATAAGCGGCTCGGCCTCAAGTCCACCGTCGTCGACTCGGCGTGGGGCCTGACCCGCACCACCGTCACCGACCAGGCCACCCTGCTGGGCCGGCTCGCCGCCGACAGCGGCCCGCTCGACGCCGGGTCGCGCAAGCTGGCCCTCGGCCTGATGGGCACCGTGCAGGCCGACCAGCGCTGGGGCGTCAGCGCCGCCGCGCGCCCGGGGGAGCGCACCGCCATCAAGAACGGCTGGCTGCCCCGCTCCACCGAGGGCGGCCGGTGGATCATCAACAGCGTCGGGCGGATCACCGGCGACGGCGTGGACGTCTCCGTCGCGGTGCTCTCGCACGGCCACGGCAGCATGGACGCCGGCATCGGCGCCGTCGAGAAGGTGTCGCGGCTCACCCGCACCCACCTGAAGTGGTGACCGGCCGGTCACCGGTCGACGTGGCCCGATGTGCCATCGTGAGCGGATGGCGTCACGGGAGACGGTGATCAGCCGGGCGATGCACATGGCCCGCCTGCGCACGGGTCTGCGCATGCTGCGCGACTGGCGGTTCACGGTCACCCGGGTGCGCTCGCTGCTGCGGGCGCTCGTCACCTCGTTCGTGGTGCTCACCGCCACGCTGTGGCTGGCGCCCGGCATCGACGCCAACGGGCTCAGCTCGATGCTCGGCCTGGTGGTCGTCGTCAGCATCGTCGGCGCGCTGCTGCGGCCGCTGCTGCTCGTGCTGGCCACCGTCATCGGCGGCTGGTTCGCGCTGCTGCTCGGCATCTGCGTGCAGGCCATCGTCATGTACGTGTCGCTGCGCTTCGACGACCGCGCGCACGTGTCGGTGGTGTCGGCGTTCGTGGCGGCGTGGGTGGCGGTGGCGATCGCCGCGACGGTCAACTGGGTGGCGGACGCGGGCACCGACGACGCGTTCGTCAGCGAGAACCTGCGGCTCATGCACCGGGTACGCCGCTCGCCCGTCCCGGACGGCGAGGGCCTGCTGATCATCCAGCTCGACGGCCTGGCCGCGCCGCTGCTGAAGTGGAGCCTGCGCGCCGGCAACCTGCCCAACCTGGGCCGCTGGCTGCGGCTGGGCACGCACAGCCTGGGCACCTGGCACACCGGCCTGCCGGCCACCACCCCGGGCGCGCAGGCCGGGCTGCTGCACGGCAACGCCACCGGCGTCCCGGCCTTCCGCTGGTACGAGAAGGACTCCGGCCGGCTGCTCGTCACGAACCGCCCGCGCGACGCGGCCGAGCTGGAGCAGCGGATCTCCGACGGCCGCGGGCTGCTGCGCGACGGCGGCGTCAGCATCAGCAACATCTTCTCCGGCGACGCCCCGACCAGCCTGCTCACCGTCAGCCGGGCGTCGCTGCCGCGGCGGGTCCGCGGGTACGCCTCGTTCGCCACGTACGGGCTGGCCCGCGGCGTGGTGCTCGGCATCGGCGAGATCTTCAAGGAGCTGCACCAGGCACGGGTGCAGCGCCGCCGCGACGTGCAGCCCCGGGTGCGGCGCGGCGGCGCGTATCTGTTCCTGCGCCCGGCCACGAACGTGCTGCTGCGCGACCTGAACGTGTCGCTGATCGCCGAGCAGATGGCGCTCGGCGCGCCCGTGGTGTTCTGCGACTTCGTCGACTACGACGAGGTGGCCCACCACGCCGGCCCGGCCCGGCCGGAGTCGCTGCACGCCCTCGACGGCCTCGACCGGATGCTCGGCACGCTGCAGCGGCTCAGCGTCGACGCGGCGCGGCGCTACCACATCGTCGTGCTGTCCGACCACGGCCAGAGCCAGGGCGCCACGTTCCGGCAGCGCTACGGCGAGCCGGTCGAGCGGGTGGTGCAGCGGCTGTACCAGCGCGCGGCGGCCGCCGGGCAGGCGGCGGGGGAGCCGGTGGACGGCGACATCGCCGGCGCCACCGGCAACGTGGAGCGGTGGGGCCCGGTGAACACTCTGCTGACCGACATGGCCCGGCGCGGCGGCCCGCCCGCGGCGGCGGCCCGGGCGGCGGCCCGCGGCCGCACCGACGGCGCCGAGGTGACCCTGGGCCCGGCCGACGAGGAGAGCCGGGAGGCGTCCCGCAAGGACACCGACCTGGTGGTGGCCGCGTCGGGCAACCTGGCGATGGTCTACCTGAACCGGCACCCGGGGCGGCTGCGCCGTGACGAGATCGAGCGGCACTACCCGGGCCTGATCGGCGCGCTCGCCACCCACCCCGGCATCGGGCTGGTGGTCGTCGCCGACGAGGGCGGGCCGGTGGCGGTGGGCGGCTCCGGGTGGCACCGGCTGGCCGACGGCGCGGTCGGCGGGCAGGACCCGCTCGCCCCGTACGGGCCGCGCGCCGCCGACGACCTGCGCCGCCACCAGACGATGGACCACCTGGGCGACCTGGTGCTGGTCAGCCTCGTCGACCCGGACACCGAGGAGGTGGCCGCGTTCGAGGAGCTGGTCGGCTCGCACGGCGGCCTGGGCGGCTGGCAGACCGACGGGGTGCTGCTGCACCCGGCGGGCTGGGAGCGCGAGCGCGACCTGGTCGGCCCGGAGGCCGTGCATCGTCAGCTGCTGCTGTGGCTGCGCCGGCTCGGCCTGCGCGACGAGGCCGCCGACCGGGCGGAGATCACCGCGTCGGCGGACGTGACGGCCAGCGCCCGGGTGACCAGCGGCCTGCTCGGCACGGAGCCGGTGCCTGAGCCGGTGCCCGAACCCGCCCCCGAGCCGGCCCCCGAGCCCGTCAGGCAGCCCTCCGGCGCTGCACGAAGCTCACGATCTGAGTGATGAGCACGACCAGCACGACGGCGGCGACCACGCTCTGCCAGGGTTCGGGGAAGACGCTGCCGCCGAACACGCCGATCGCCGCGTAGACGAACGCCCACAGCAGGCAGGCGGGCGCGTTGGCGACCACGAACGTGCGCCAGCTCAGCCCGAGGAAGCCGGCCGCGAGCAGCACGGGCACCCGGCCGCCGGGGATCAGCCGGGACACCAGCAGCACCGGCACCTGGCTCTCCTTGAGCCGCTCCTGCACGGCGCCGAGGTGCTGGCCGTCGCGCAGCCAGCGCAGCCGCCGGGCGAGCTGCTCGCCGCCGAGCCGGCACAGCCCGTACATCACCAGGTCGCCCACGTACGCCCCGGCGGCGCCGGCCAGCACCGCGAGGATCAGCACGAGCGGCTGGGTGTGCCAGGCGAGCGCGGCGGCCCCGCTGACGGCCGCGCCGGTGGGCACGACGGGCACGATCGCGCCGAACGCGACGACGCCCAGCAGGGCGAGCAGCACGCCGAGACCGACGGACTCGGTGGCGGCCAGGGAGAAGGTCACGCGGCGGGCCCGACGGTGGTGCTCTCGCCCTGCCCGAGGACCCGGACGACCGTGTCGGGGGTCAGGTCGGCGGCGTGCCGGGCGAACTCGCGGCCCGGGGTGTGGAACATGTCGGGCCGGATCCGGGACATGCCGACCGGCCAGAACGTGCCGTAGTGGATCGGGACGGCGGTGGCCGCCTTGGCGCGGCGGACCGCCTCGGCGGCCTGCCGGGCGTCGAGGTGCTCGTCGCCGAGGGAGGGCCCCCAGCCGCCGACGGGGATGAGCGCCAGGTCGAGCGGGCCCAGCTCGGCCATCTCGTTGAACAGCCCGGTGTCGCCCGCGAACCAGGTCCGCAGCATCCCCTCGACGACGAACCCGAGCGGCTCGGCGCGCATGCGCGACCACGGGCCCCGGTCGCCGTGGTGGTGGGCGTGCACGGCGTGCACGGTGAGCGCGCCGACGGTGGCCGAGTCGCCGGGGCGCATCTCGACGCAGCGCGCGTCCGGCCGGCCCAGGCCCTTGCGGACGAAGTCGGCGGCGCCGGTGGGCAGCAGGTACAGCGGGTCGCCCGGCACCTGCCGCAGCGAGGCCAGGTGCAGGTGGTCGGCGTGCAGGTGCGACAGCAGGACGGCGTCGGGCGCGCCGGGCAGCACCGGCGGCGGGCCGGCCGCCCGGCGCAGGTGCGCGAGGCGGCCGGTGAGCAGGGGATCGGTGAGCAGGCGGACGCCGGAGTCCTCCAGCCACACCGTGCTGTGCCCGAACCAGGTGGCCCGCAGCGAGTTGGTCACCCGGTCACCGTACCGAGACCAGCCGGCGCAGGGAGCGCGCACAGCGCCACGCGTACGCCCGCTGGAACACCGGCACGAACGGCTTGCCGAGCCGCGCGTACCAGACGACGGGCCGGCTGAACGCGGTGACGCTGAACCAGACCCGGCCGTCGGCGGCGCGCTCCACCAGGAACGACTCCTCGCCCTGCTCGGGGTGGCCGGGCAGCGTCCCGTAGCCGAAGCCGGCCCGGGCGTCCTCGCGGACCGACCAGACGACTTCGCACGGCGCCCGCATGGGCCCGACCTGCACGGTGACCCGCACGCCGGGCTCGGCGCGGGGCCCGGCGGCGGTGACCTTCGCCGGGATGCCGCGGTGCATCCGCCAGGTCAGCACGGCCTCGGCGGCGGCGTCGAACACCTCGGCGCCGCCGATGAGGTGGCGCACGCGCAGGTGCTGGTAGCCGGCCGGCAGCGGTTCGAAGCGGGTGGCGCCGACCTCGGCGTACGTCAGGGTGCTCATGGCGGTGTCCTCTCGGTTCACAGGGGTTCTGCCCGTAGCCGGGCGATGCCGAACATGCCGCAGACGGCGAAGCCGAGCGCGTTGCCGACGCCGTGGGTGGCGGCCATCCACGCCAGCGAGGGGTGCGGCAGGCCGGTGGCCTCGCCGAGCGCCCAGCTCAGGGCGAGCACCATGGTGGCGGCGAGCACCACGGCCGAGACGCCGAGCAGTGCGCGGGTGAGCCGGTCGCCGCCGGCGGGGCGCAGCTGCCGCCAGGTGAGCACCCCGACGAGCCACATGCCCGCGGTGAGCACGGTGGCCCCGGCCAGCTCGACCCACTCGCCGACGAAGAACCCGGCGAAGACCAGCGCGATGCCGGCGGGAACGGTGAGCGCCGCGGCGTCGCCCGCGCGGCCGGCGGCGGCCCGCCCGGCGAGCCCGGCCACCAGGGCGGCCGCGAAGCCGGCCATGTGGAAGTGCGCGACGGTCAGCACGAGCACGGGCAGCTCGAAGCCGAACAGCTCGTGGCCGGCGCGCTCGGCGACCAGGGCGGTGGCGGCGACGAGCGGGCCGGTGAGGGCGGTGGCGACGGCGATCTCGCGCGGGCTCACCCCGCGGCGCAGCAGGCGGCGGGCCGCGACGGCGGCGAGCAGGGCGGCGGCGACCGCGTACCCGGCGGTGGTGACGACCGCCACCGGGCCGCGCGGCAGCCACAGCCCCACGGCGGCGGGCGCGGCCGCGACCGGCCACCACCGCGCGGCCGGCGCCAGGCCGCCGACCAGGCGCAACCCCATCGGTACGACGAGCAGCATGCCCACCATGACGACGATCCGGACGACGGTCAGCATGGCGGCCGCCCCTTCTTGAACGTGTTCAACAACCGACACGCTACCGCACGACTCGCAGCCGTCACACCCCTGCTGCACACTGTCCGCCGTGACGTCTCACGCAAAGCTGCAGACCGCCGTCGTCGTCAACCCGTCCAAGGTGACCGACATGGAAGGGCTGCGCCGCACCCTGTGCGACGGCCTGGCCACGGCGGGCTGGCCCGCGCCCATCTGGCTCGAGACCACCCCGGAGGACCCGGGCGAGGGCCAGGCGCGCGAGGCCGTCGACAAGGGCGCCGAGCTGGTCTTCGCCTGCGGCGGCGACGGCACCGTCATGGCCGTCGTCACCGCGCTGGCCGGCTCCGACGTCGCCATGGCCGTGCTGCCCGCCGGCACCGGCAATCTGCTCGCCACCAACCTCGGCCTCACCACCGACCCGGCGCAGGCCCTGGAGGTCGTGCTCGAGGGCGGCCGCCGGCGCCTCGACGTCGGCGTCGTCGGCGACAAGTGCTTCGCCGTCATGGCCGGCATGGGCTTCGACGCGCAGATGCTCGCCGGCACCTCCGACACGGCCAAGAAGCACATCGGCTGGCTCGCCTACGTCGGCGGCGCCGTGCGCCACCTGCGCGACCGGCCCATGCGCATCCGGCTCAGCATCGACGGCGGCCCCGTCCTCAACCGCCGCCCGCGCACCGTCATCGTCGGCAACGTCGGACGCCTGCAGGGCGGCGTCAACCTGCTCTCCGACGCCGAGCCCGACGACGGCCTGCTCGACGTCGCCGTCCTCAGCCCGCGCACCCTGCGCCACTGGGTCAGCCTCGGCTGGTCCGTCGTGCGCCGCCACGACCGGGTCCCGCGCATGGAGACCTGGACCGCCAAGAAGGTCGAGATCCGCAGCAACCGGCCGCAGCCGCGCCAGCTCGACGGCGACCTCATCGACTCCGGCAAGACCATGACCATCACCGTGCGCGAGCAGGCCCTGCTGCTCTGCGTCCCGCAGCCCGAGCTGTCGCCCGACCTGTCCACCGGCGCCGAGCAGGCCGAGGAGCGCGCGGAGGAACGCCTGCCGTGAGCTCGACCGAGCCCGTGCCCGAGACCGTGTGCATGAAGGGCGACGAACTGTCGGCCGACGACGCGTTCCTCGCCCTGCGCCACTACGGCCGCTGGCACCTGCTGCACGACGCCTTCGTCCGGTTCCGCTACGGCGACGGCTTCAGCCACTCCCGCGCCCTGGCCCTGCAGCTCTGCCTGGCCATCGTGCCGTTCCTCATCGCCCTGTCGGGCCTCGCCACCGACCTGGGCGCCGACGAGGGCGGCCGGGTCGTCGCCGACGCCGTCATCGCGCTCACCCCCGGGGCCAGCACCGACGTGGTCCGTGACCTGCTGCTCGCCGACGAGCGCACCGAGAAGGCCGGCGAGGTCGCCCTCGCCCTCGGTCTCATCACCGGGCTGGTCGCCCTCACCACCGCGATGGCCCAGATCGAACGCGGCATCAACCGCATCTACGGCGTCGAACGCGACCGGCCCGTCCAGTGGAAGTACCTGCGCGCCGCGACCCTCGCCGTCGTCGCCGGGCTGCCCGCGCTGTTCGGGTTCCTCATGCTCGTCGCCGGCGGCGAGATCGGCCGGTCCATCGAGCGGGAGTTCGACTGGGGCGGACCCGCCGAGACCGCGTGGAACTGGATCCGCTGGCCGCTCAGCCTCGTGCTCACCGTCTTCGCCGTCGGCCTGCTCATGAAGTACTCGGCCCGCCGCCGCCAGCCCGGCCTCACCTGGCTGCTGTTCGGCGCGGGGCTGGCCACCGCGCTGTGGTGGGTCGCCAGCCTGCTGCTCGGCGGGTACGTGCGGCTCAGCGACGGCTTCGGCGCCACCTACGGCCCGCTCACCGGCATCATGGCGCTGCTGCTCTGGGCCAACCTCACCGGCATCGCGCTGTTCTACGGCGTCGCGTTCGCCGCCCAGCTCGAGGCGCAGCGCGTCGGCGCCCCCACCCCCGCCCAGCCGGACCGCTGGGAGCCCGGCGCGGGCGGCAGTGTGAGAGCCGACGCCGGGGGGTAAATCCCCGCGCCATGACGACGACCGCCGGTCGCATCCGCCCCCTCGGATGGCGCCCCCTGCGACACTTCACCGAGCGCAGCCTCCTCGGACTGCTCATCGTCCTGGCGGCCGGAGCCGGGTTCGGCCTGCTGCTGACCCTCGTGCGGTTCCGGGTCGGCCCGCTGTACGACGCCGACAGCGGCGTCGCCCAGGCCGCCAACGACCTCGTCGCGCCGCACCCGCCCGTCGTCACCGTGCTGGAGGCGATCTCCCGGCTCGGCGGGCGGCCCGTGCTGCTGTGGCTGGTCACCGTCGCCGTCCTGCTGCTGATGGTGCGCCGCCGCACCCGCCTCGCCCTGTACGTCACCGTCGCCGGGCTCGGCGCGCTGTTCCTCGACCCGTCGCTCAAGGCGCTCGTCGGCCGGCTGCGCCCCGTCGTCGACATTCCCGTCGCCGCCGCCCCCGGCAACAGCTTCCCCAGCGGGCACGCGCTCGGCTCGATGGTCGCCTACGGCGCGCTGCTGCTGGTCTTCCTGCCCGCCGTCCGCAAGCGCTGGCGGCCGCTCGCCATCGGCCTGGTCGCCCTGGTGATCGTCGCCGTCGGCGTCACCCGGGTCATGCTCGGCGTCCACTTCGTCTCCGACGTGCTCGGCGGCTGGCTGCTCGGCGCCGCCTGGCTCGGCGTCACCGCGCACGCCTTCCGCATCTGGCGCACCGAGTCGGGCGATGCGCCCGTCGCCGTCCTCGACGGACTGGAGCCCGAGGCGGCCCGCGACATCACCCCCGCCCCCGACGAGGAGAAGGTCCTGCCGCACCCGTGGGCCGGCGTCGCGGAGATCCTCGTCGGCTGGGTCCTGGTCTTCGGCACCCTGTACGCGTTCGGCATGCTCGTCAGCTACCGGCTCAAGGACACCTGGGTCGACACCGTCGACATGGGCGTGTCCCGCTGGTTCGCCGACCAGCGCACCCCCGCCCTCGACGACATCAGCTACCTGTGGAGCAAGGCCGGCGACACCCACGCCATCCTGCTCGTGTCGCTGGTGTTCTGCCCGGTGGTCCTCGCGGTCTGGCGGCGCTGGCGCCCGGTGCTGTTCATCGCCCTCACCATGGCCGGAGAGCTGACCCTGTTCCTCGCCGCCTCGCACGCCGTCGGCCGCCCCCGCCCGCCCGTCGAGCAGCTCGACGGCCAGCTGCCCACGTCCGCGTTCCCGTCCGGCCACATCGCCGCCACGATGTGCCTCTGGGTCGCCATCGCCGTGCTCATGCTGCCCCGGCTGCGGCACTGGACGCGGTGGATCTTCGTCGTCCTCGCCGTCGTCATGCCCGTCGGCGTGGCCGTGTCGCGCATGTACCGCGGCATGCACCACCCCACCGACTTCGTCGGCGCGATGATCCTCACCGGCCTGTGGATCGGCCTGCTCTACTGGGTGCTGCGCCCCAACGCCGAGACCCGCACCGTCGAGCCGGTCGAGACCCCCGCCGCCGCCCGCGCGGAGGTCACGGCGTGACGCTGCGCGTCATGACCTGGAACATCAAGACCGGCGGGGGTACGCGGCTGCCCGCGATCACGTCGGTGCTGCGCGAGGCGGCGCCCGACCTGCTCGCCCTGCAGGAACTGCGCGACTTCCACCGCGGCACCGCCCTCGCCGAGCTGTCCGGCGCGCTCGGCATGGACGCCGTGCTGGCGCGCTCGGCGTTCGGCCAGCCCGTCGCCGTGCTGGTGCGCCGCCCCGCCGCGATCCTGCGCCGCCGCACCGTGCGGTGGCGGCTGCACCACGCCGCCGCCTCCGCCACGGTGCGCACCTCCGGCGGCGACCTGACGCTGGTCAGCACCCACCTCAACCCGTTCAACCCGCGCCGGCGCGCCCGCGAGGCCACCTGGCTCGCCGCCACCGTCGCCCGCCCCCGCGGCCTGCTCGTGCTCGCCGGCGACCTGAACGCCCTCGCCCCCGGCGCCGACCACACCGACCGCCTCGCCCGGCTGCCCGCCCTGTACCGCCGCCGCCACCTCACCGCCGGCGGCGACCCGGACACCTCGACGATCGCCGCCCTCACCGCGGCAGGCTTCACCGACCTGTGGCCGGCCGGCGCCGACGACGCCGCCGGCCTCACCGCCCCCACCACCCGGGGCGGCGGCCGCGAGTTCTCCGGCATGCGCCTGGACTACCTGCTCGCCACCCCCGCCGTCGCGGCCGCCCGGCGCGGCTGCGCGGTGCTGCGCGGCGGCGACACCGAACACGCCTCCGACCACTACCCGGTCGTCGCCGACCTCGACCTGGACCTGCTCTAGCGCTTCGTGCACAGGGGCGCGGAGGTGCCCGCGCCGTCCGGGTGCAGCAGCGCCACCGCGAAGCAGTAGTTCTGGTCCTCCAGCAGGCTGAACATGACGTACCGCTCGGTGCCCGGCGCCAGCTTCTGGTGCGGGCCCGGCGTGTCGCCCTGCCGCGCCGCGTACACCTCCACCGGCACGTCCCGCGAGTTCGCCGGCACCGACCAGTCCAGCGTCACCTGCGTCCCGGCGTCCCGCAGCCGCAGGTTGCGCGGCGTCACCGGCCCACCCACCGGCTGCCCCGCCGCCGACGTCCCCGCCGCCCCCGGCTCCGGCGGCGCCGTGCCCCGCCCGCGCGTCAACGCCACCAGCCCCACCGCCGCCACCATCACGGCCGCCAGCACCAGCGCCACCACGTTGATCGCCGCCTGCCGGCCGGCCCCCTCCCGCCCGGCGGCCTCCGGCAACAACCGGGCCAGCCGATAATCGGTGTCGGTCAACGGCTCCCCGGTCGGCCGGTACCGCGCCCCACCGATCGGAATCGGCGGCGGCGGCTGCCACCCCGGCATCGGCCGCGCCACCCGCGGCCCGCTGCGCTGCTCCGCCCGCGGTTCCGCCCGCCGCCGCCCCCGCCGTCGCTTCCCCGGCTCCTGTCGCTCGACGACCCCACCGGCCGGCGCGACCTCAGCCGCCGGCTCCTCAGGTTCGGCCGGCTGCTCGACTTCCCGCACCGGCTCCGGCGCCCGCTCCTCGTCCCGCGGCGGTGGCCCCGACGGCGCCCACCGCCCCGGCACCCCGTCGTGCCGCGTCAACGGCGCCCGCAACCCCGGCACCTGCCATTGCCGCGCCGCGTCCGGATCCCCGAGATCGATGTCCCGCCCGGCGGTGGCCCGCTCACCGGGCACATAATCGCGCCGGTACATGTCATGCTCCCGCAACGCCTCGGGCACCGGCGGCTGCACGGGCGGCGGCGCCACCGTGCCCCGGCCCACCCGCGGACCCCGCTCGACATCGGACCCGTCCCACGGCGTCCCTGCCCGGCCGTCATCCTGTTCGGCGTCTCGGTCCCGGGCCGTAGGCCGGCCCTGGTCGTCGGTGTGATCCGGGCCGGTGGTCGGGCTCGCGGTGAAGGAGGTGCCCGGGGTCCGGTCGCGCTGCTCGGTCCGGCTTCGCGCCTCGGTCTCGTCCGGGCGGTCGGTCTGGCCCAGGTCAGCGGTCCGATTCGGGCCCGCGCCCGTGGCGTGGGCGCGGGCCGCGGTTTGGTCCGGGTCAGGGGCCGGGGTGGCACCCGTGGTGCGGTTGCGGGCCGCGGCCATGTCCATGGCTGAGGCCGGGCCGTCGCCCGCCGTGCGGTCGTGGGCCGCGGTCTGGTCCGGGTCGGGGGATCGGGCAACACCCGCGGTGTGGTTGCGGGCAGCGGCCTGGTCCGGACCTGGGGTTCGAGTTACTCCCGCGGTGTGGCTACCGATTGCGGTCTTGTTCAGGTCCGAGGCCGGGCCTGCGCCCGCGGCGTGGTCGTGGGCCGCGGTCTGGTCCGGGTCCGGGGCCCGGGTGGCACCTGCGGTGCGGTTGTGGGCCGCGGTCTGGTCCATTGCCGAGGCCGGGTCCATGCCTGCGCTGCGGTCGTGGGCCGCGGTCTGGCCCGGGTCCGGGGCCTGGGTGGCACCTGCGGTGCGGTTGTGGGCCGCGGTCTGGTCCGGGGCCAGCGTGGCACCCGTCGTCTGGTCGCGGTGCGCGGTCTGGTCCCGGTCCGTGGCCTGGCCTCGGCCCATGGTGCGGTTGCGGCCCCCGGTCATGTCCCGATCCGAGGCCGGGCCTGCGCCCGCGGTGCGGTCGTGCAGCGCGGTCCGGTCCTGGGCCGGGGCCGGGCCCGTGGTGCGGTCCCGGGCCGCGGTCTGGTCCATGTCCGGAGCCCGGGTCGAGCCCGCCGGGTGGTGGAGCACCGCGGTCTGGTCCACGTCCGAAGCCTGCGCCGGGCCCGCGGGGTGGTGGAGGACCGCGGTCTGGTCCGGGTCCGCGGCCTGCGCCGCGCCGTCGGAGTGGTCGCCCACCGCGCCCCGGTCCGGGGCCCACGTGACACCCGCCCCCCGTTCGCGCACCGTGTCCCGGTCCATGCCGGAGGGTGCTCCCGCGGCGTGGTCAGGCACCACCGCCCGGTCCCGCGCGTCACCCCGGCCCGCGGCCGGAGCCGTGCCCGCGCGGGGCGGCCCGTCCGCTGCGCGGGCCGCGGAGGGCGGGGGTGTGTCGTCGGTGATGACCGGGACCTCGGCGGTGTCGGTCAGGTCCGCCGGGCGGGGTGGGGGTGGCGGGGAGACGACCGGGGTTTCCGCCGTGTCGGTGAGGTCGGCCGGGCGGGGTGGGGGGCCGGAGGCCGGGCCGTTGGCCGGGGGTGGGGCGGTCGGTGGGGTGTTGGCCGGGTGGGGGGCCACGGGTGGGGCGTTCGCCGGGGTGGGGGGTGCGGGCGGGGCGCTGACCGGGGTCGGGGCCGTGCGGGGGTGGGGGACCGGCGGGGGGTCGAAGCGGACCTCGGCGGCGTGCTTGGGCGGTTCGACGAGGACGGTGTCGTCGGGGGAGGCGCCGGTGGGGGTGGCGTCGTGGTGGCGGCCGGTGTGGGTGCGGCGGTGGTGGGGGTCCGGGGTGGCGCGGGACAGGGCGTCGACCTGGTAGCCCAGGGGGTGGTTCTGGGGCAGGTGGCGGGCGCACAGGGCGTGGGCGTCGGCGAGGTGGCGGGCGGCGGCGGCGTCGTGGCCGCAGTCGCGTTCCATCGCGCCGAGGCGGGCGAGCATCTTGATGCCGGCGGGGTCGGCCTCGCCGAAGGTGCTGCGGTAGCGGCTCCACGCCTCGGTGAGGCGGGTGCGGGCCGAGTGGCACAGGCCCTCGGCGTGTTCGGCGACGGCCAGGTCGGCGAGGGCGGCCAGGACGCGCGGGGAGTCCGGGCCCTCGCTGCGGGTGAGCTGGTGGACGACCTCGGAGTACAGGGTGGCGGCGCGGGCGTGGGCGCCGAGCCGGTGCAGGACGACGGCGAACGTGGCGGCGGCGGCGACGGTGCGTTCGTCTGTCGCGCCGTGCAGGCGGCGGTGGGCGCTGTGGGCGTAGCCGGCCCAGGGTTGCGCGGCGTACGCCTCGCCGAGCGCGACGAGGATCTGCGCCTGGAGGGCGGCGGCGTCGGCGGCGGGCGGGGTGGCGCGGCGGGGGTCGGCGTCCACGGGGGCCAAGGCGGCGTCCAGCAGGGCTCGGGCGGCGGGGAGATCCCCGGCGGTGGTGAGCGCCCGGGCCTGCGCCGTCAGGTCGTCGAGCCGGGAGAAGTCGTCGAGCCGGGAAGACACGTGCCTCATAGTGCTGGCTCGGCCACGGTAGGTACAAGTCACGCCGGGGCGACCTGCCCGATCTGTCCGGCATGGGCGGGCAGATTGGCGCATCGAGCAGAAACTTGAAGTTTGAAGTATACTGACGGCATGGGTGTCTTCAGGTTGAACCACGCAGTCCTCTACGTCAGCGACCTCGACCGCAGCGTCGCCTTCTACCGTGACGTGCTCGGCTTCCGGCCGGTCGGGATGACCCCCGACGGCTTCCGCGGCGCCGCGTTCCTCCAGGCGCCGGACTCCACCAACGACCACGACCTCGGCCTGTTCGAGGTCGCCGGCGCGGCCCCGTCGCCCGCCGGCCGCGGCGCGGTGGGCCTCTACCACCTGGCGTGGGAGGTCGACACGCTCGATGAGCTGGAGGCGACGATGGCCCGCCTGGCGAACGCGGGCGCGCTCGTCGGCACCTCCGACCACGGCTCCACCAAGAGCCTGTACGGGCGCGACCCCGACGGCCTGGAGTTCGAGGTGATCTGGCTCATCCCCGCCGCCCTGCTCGACCAGCAGGCGCTGGACGCGCGCAAGCGGATCCGCCCGCTGGACCTCGCCAAGGAGAAGCAGCGGTACGGCGGCGCCACCCGCGGGGGCGTGGGGATCTCCGTACCCGTGTAGAAAGGCAGGTATGACGCCCCTGGCCGCGGTGAAGCGGGAGCTGCTGATCCGCCGGTTGGAGAGCTGGGCGGGCGGCGCCCTGCGCGCCCGCCGGGCCACCTTCGCGCTGGGCTACGCCGACGACCCCGCCACGGTCCAGGCTGCCGCGGCGGCGCTGGCCGAGCTGACGGAGTCGGCCCGGGGGCGGCAACTGACGATGCTGACGGTCGGGCATGCCCCCGTACCCCCGGGGGTGTTGCGGGTCGACGGCGAGACCGACGAGCGCCTCGCCGTGGCGCTCAAGGCGGCCGGCGCGGCCGCCGCGCCGGTCTTCGGCTGCCTCGACGCGGGCGCCGCGGCCACGCCGCCGGCGCTGGACACGGTGGCCGCGCTGCGGGCCGGCAAGCCGGCCGAGGCCCTGGTCTTCCTGGCGCCGGACGCCCTGGCCGCGGGCGGCGACCGGTTGTACGGCGACGACCGCTGGCGGGCCGCCGCGAGCCTGCCGGGCGCGCACGGGCGGGCGGCGCTGGTCGAGGCCTACCGGTCGGCGCTGGACGCGATCGGGTTCCCGCTGGCCGCGGCCGTCGAGCTGGTGGCGGGCGACGAGGCGCAGCTGGCGGTGTTCGCCACGACCTCCGGCAAGAGCCTGGAGGCGTTCAAGGACGCGCTGTGGGCGGTGGACGAGTTCGCCGGGGTGCGGTACCGCGACCCGGGCGACCCCGACGGCCACCTGATCGACATCTCGCTCAACCCGCACCCGGGGCCGCTGCGCCGCGAGCTGGTGGCGCACCTGGAGCAGGCGGGGGAGCGGACGGTGACGCAGCTGCGGACGTTCGCGCTGACCGACACCGTCTACCGGGCCGCCGACGTGACCCGGGTGCTGTCCACGCTGGTCACGTCGGGGGCGGTGCGCCGCGACCCCGAGCACGGCCGGCTCGGGGGCGACGTCGTCATCAGTGTGGGCTGAGCGGCGTCAGCCCTTCTTCGAGCGCCAGGACACGGGGCCTGGCAGGTCGTAGCGGTGCGCCTTGGCCTTCGAGTTCCAGGACCAGCGGCCGATCTTGATGCTCCACGACGAGAACCCGTTCTCGGTGAAGTTCAGGATGATCGGGCCGATCTTCTTCCGCTTGCGAAACACGATGGGCATGGCCGGTTCCTTCCGTGGCTGACCTGACGGTCAGGGAAGTACCCGGGCGCGGTTCCGCCGCAAACGTCGGGTGTGGACGGCTAGCGCGGCTGCCAGGCGTCCGGCAGGGTGGTCAGCTTGCGCACGTGCGCCGGCATCTTGCCGCTGACCAGCTCGGCCAGGCTGACCTCGTCGACGACCTCGCGGACGGCGGCGCGCACGGCGACCCACAGGTTCGGCAGGTTCTCGGCCGCCCCCTCGTACCGGGTCTCCTCGGGCCGCAGCCCGCGCACCCCGGCGAGCGGGCCGTCGACGGCGCGCAGGATCTGCCCGACGGTGATGTCGCGGGGCGGCTGCGACAGGGTGTAGCCGCCCTCGGCGCCGCGCTGGGCGCGCACGATGCCGGCCCGCCGCAGGTCGGCGAGGACGGCTTCGAGGAACTTGCGGGGCATGGCCTGGTCTTGCGCGACGGCTTGGGCCGACATCAGCGCCGGGTAGGCGTTGGCCAGACTGAGAGCGGCCCGGACCGCATAGTCGCCACGCGCGGAGATCTGCACCTTTCCATCATGCCGTGTCGGGGCCGATCAGCCTCGCGCCCCCCGGGAAATATGGGAATTCTGGCGTACCGGCGTGTCGGATGATCGACGTTGCGTAGGGATCTGGCTGCCGGGCGTCGCCGCCGGTGGGGGAGCGGCGGTCGCGGCGGCCCGGAACGCGCCGGGGCTGCACCCGGCGGAGCGGTGGAAGAACCGCCCGAAGTTGGTCGGCTCGGCGAACCCCAGCCGGCGGCCGATCTCGGCCACCGCCAGGTCGGTGCAGGCCAGCATCCGCTTCGCGGCCAGCGCCACCCGGTCGTCGATGAGCTGCTTCGCGCTGCGCCCGGTCGCGGCCAGCCCGGCCCGGGTGAGGGTACGCACGGAGCAGCCGAGCGCCGCCGCGTACTCCTCGACCCGCCGGGTCTGCGCGTGCTGCTCCTCCAGCAACGCCCGGAACCGCTCGAACGTGCGCGCCTCGGCCCGGCTCAGCCGCGGCAGGTGCGGCGCGCTGAGCAGCCCGACCCGCAGCAGCAGGACGGCCAGCTCGTGCTGGACGAGCGCCGCGCCGAGCGCGCCGCTGTCGCGGTGCTCGCGCTCCAGCCGCTCGCAGTCGACGACCAGCTGGCTGACCTCGCTGATGATCGCGTCCTCGTCCTCGCCGGCGAGCTGCCAGTGCCCGGGCCCGAACGGGTCGTCGGCCGGCATGCCGGTGAGCTCGGGCGTGGGGTGCACGGAGCTGTCCCACACGACGAGCACCGCGTCGAGCCCGGACCCCGCGCCCGCCTGCACGGCCTGCCCCGGCCGCACCCACAGCAGCGTGCCGGGCCGGCAGGGCCGCGCCACGAAGTCGACGATCAGCTCGCCGTGCCCCGCATCGACCAGCAGCAGCAGGTGATGATCGAGGCACCGGGGCCGCCCCGCGGGGGCGGCCAGATCGGAGGAGCCCAGGGGGTACGTCGCCACGCCGGCGGGGCCGGGCGCCGTCGGGACCGGCGGGCGGGACGGGCTGTGCTGACCGAAAGCGAGCATCGGCAACGACGTTAGCGGGCGACGGCTCGTCCCGCTGACCATGCTGCGCGCCGTACCGATATGTTCTTCGCTTTTCCGCCCCGTAAGGCGTACTGACGGGTTTTTGTCCGTTTCCTTTTATTCGTGCCCAGAAAAGAACGACCCGCCCGGACCGGCAGTGTCCGAGCGGGTCGTCCCTTTTCCGTTGCTTCTACCGCCCGGCCAGCAGCCGGTTGACCGCCGCATCGACGTCCAGGTGCTCCGATTCCCGGCCGCGCGGCACCACGACATAGGTACGGCGCAGGAAACGGACCAGAACGCTCCGCGGCACTTCGAACAAGGCGTTGCCGTCCGGAGACGACAGCGCCAGGGCGACGAAGTCGCCCCTGGGCGTAGCCCACGGCCAGACCCGGACATCACCGATGCCCGCGGGCTCGTCGAGCCCGGTGACCAGCAGTTCCCGCGCGAAGGACCAGCTAACGGCTTCCCCACCGGCTGATTCCGCGTGGAACAGGACGTGGACTGCATACGGGTCGGCTGGGTCGTAGCGCAGACTGGCGCGCACGGGCAAAGCCGTGGCGTCAGGCGCGACGAGCCGCAGCGAGGTTTCGACCTCAACGGTCGTCGGACGAATGGCACTCATGGACGAACTCCCCCCGGCACCGCTGCGGGGCTGGTGAGCCCCGCGTCTCCCATACTGTGGTGATACTCCTGGTTACGCTCCGCCATACGCTGATCTCACCCAGTAGTGGGAAGACGGTCCCGAAAACCCCTTACGGCAAGGCGATTAACGGTATCTTGTCCAGTTCTGCCCAGGTACTCGGTTCCGCCCGGCGTCGGGTGGGTTCAGCAGTTGACTTACTCCGGTAACGTCGATTCCTGCCGGGTAGTGACGGGGCGCAAGGACACTGGCGGAGGAAATGAGCACAGAACCGGTCACAACGTCTCCTGGTCGTAGAGTGACGGAGATGTCCGCGCCCGTACCCCCCACCGCCGACGGTTCGCCCGAAGGTGACACCACCGCCCCTGCCGGCCACGCCGGCCACCACCACGGCCACGGCCCGATGGCCCGGCTGCACCGCCTCCTCGACCCGATCCGCGCCAACCCCACCGGCCGGCTCGCCCTCAAGATCACCGTCGGCATCCTCGGCGGCCTCATCGTGGCGGTCGGCATCGCGCTGATCCCGCTCCCCGGCCCCGGCTGGGCGATCGTGATCCTCGGCCTGGCCGTCTGGGCGCTGGAGTTCCACTGGGCCCACCGGCTGCTCGAGTTCACCCGCCGGCACGTCCGCAGCTGGACCACCTGGGTCACCCGCCAGAGCCTCGGGCTCCGCTTCGTCATCGGGCTCGTCGGGTTCGTCTTCATCAGCTTCGTCGTGTGGGCGTCCGTGAAGATGAGCCTCGGGGTCGATCTGTGGGACGTGGCGATGAAGTTCTTGGGGACTCGCTGAGGGGGCGGTTTTTGCGGCGGGGGGACGGTCCGGTAGAGTTCGGATCCGTTGCGGGCGATTAGCTCAGCGGGAGAGCACTTCGTTCACACCGAAGGGGTCACTGGTTCGATCCCAGTATCGCCCACGCAGCTCAGAGGCCACTTCCCATTGATGGAAGTGGCCTCTCTGCACGTGCGGGTGACTAGCTGAGTGACTACCGCTCATCGGCCGCGAAGACGCGAGCCGACCGGCGGCGCGGTGACGTCGGCGCAGAGCCGCGTCGGCGCCGTCCGGGCCTCCGGGCCCGCGCGTGGTCGACGTCCTAGCGGGAGGGCGTGGGGGCGGCCGCTGGGCTGCGGTGTCCGGCCCGGTCCACCGCCCGCACCCCGAACTGGACGTTGTCCTTGGACAGGTCGATCACCGCCTCGGTGACGTCGCCGACGCCGATGACGTGCGTCCAGTACGGCGTGGTGCTGTCGCGCCACACCAGCTCGTACCCGGCGAGGTCCGGCTCGGTGCCGCGGATCCAGCGCAGCGTGGTGTCGTTGGTGAGTGCCGACGTGTCCACGGTGACGCCCCTCGGCGTGCCGGGCCCCTGGGCCAGCGACCACAGGGCCGCGCCGTTGACCCGGGCGACGCGGGTGATGTAGCCGAAGTCGCAGAACTGCGGCAGGTCGCCGTACTGCACGCCGTTCTCCACCCGGACGTCCTGGTGCTGGTGTGCGAAGTTCTCGGCCGGTTCGGTGAAGCGCCCGGCCGGCCAGCCGCGCTCGAGGAAGGGGATGTGGTCGCTGCCGCGCAGGAACCGGTCCCGGCGGTAGATCATCCAGATGTCCATGCCGGTGGCGCGGTTGGCCGCCACGCTGCGCACGAACCGGGCGAGCTGCCGGGACGAGGAGTCGTTCTCGCCGCCGATGGATCGGCGGATCGCCGCCTGCTCGGGCGTCTCCGACGTCGGCACACCCTCGCTGAACAGCCGCACGCGGTGCGGGTCGCGGGTGCCGTCGTCGGCGGTGCTGCTGCCGACGATGTCGTTGCTGAACATGCCCTGCACGTCGGCGCCGGCGAGCCGCAGCTGCTCGGCGAGGTACGTCGAGCCGAACAGGCCCTGCTCCTCACCGGCCACCGCGGCGAAGACGATCGTCGCCTCGGTGCGGCGGCGTGCCATCACCCGGGCGAGCTCCATGACGGCGGCCACGCCGGAGGCGTCGTCGTCGGCGCCGGGTGAGTCGGCGGTCGCGTTCAGCACATCGGTGACCCGGGAGTCGTAGTGGCCGGTCACCACGTACACGCGCTGCGGGGCGACATCGCCGCGCAGGGTCGCCACGACGTTGGTGATCCGCGTCGGCACGGGGATGCGCGGCGCGGGCTGCTGCACGTACCCCTGCAGCTGCACGGTCATCCGGCCGCCGGACGCGGCCGCGTACCGGCTCATCTCCGCGAAGATCCAGTCGCGGGCGGCGCCGATGCCGCGGACGGGATCGGTCTGGCTGCTCAGCGTGTGCCGGGTGCCGAACGCGACCAGCCGGCGGACGGTGGCCTCGATGCGCCGCCGGTCGACCTCGGCGAGCAGCACGCGCAGGTCGCGGCCGGGCGGCTGTGGCCGCTCCCGGCGGCCCGGCCCGCGGGCACCGTCGCCTCCGGGCATGCTGTGCGGTGGGCCGGCCGCCGCGGGCTCCGCGCCGGCCGAGGCGCCGACGCCGACCGCGACCCCCGCCGCGGCGGATGCGGACAGGAACGTGCGCCGGCTCGCCGTGGCCCGGCCGTCATGGGCTGCCATACATCGATAGTTGTCCCGGTCGTGCGGCGCGTCCAGACGGGCGGTGTGCCATCACCGGCATGCTGCCCGGCTGAGAGGGAAGGGCGCCGCGTTCGAAGCGGCGCCCTTCCCCGGCGGTTCGGCTACGGACGCACGGCCTGGCCGGCCGGGATCCAGGTGCTGTCCTCCTCGGGGTCGGCCAGCCGGACCGACTCGGCGATCTTCGTCAGCTCGGCGTCCGACAGGTCAGCCCGGGAAGGGGTCGAGTTCCTCGACGGCGTGCCGGCACCGCCGGCGCTGACCTCGATCACCAGCTTGCCGTCGGCACTCCAGATGCTGCACGCGTGCCACGTGAAGCACCGGGTCCTCCCGGGCTCGGCCGGCGAGTTCGACTTCTCGCTCGGCAGCACCGTGATCGTGAAGGTGCCGCTACGCCGTGCCCGCTCACCCTGCTCCCAGGGCTTGGTCAGGCCGGTGGTCGGCGGCGCCGCGCGGTCGTACTCGACGGCGCCGTAGACGCCGTCCCGGGCCAGGTAGATGCCACCCAACCCGATCGACGCGTGCGAGCCGACCTGCACCGCCTGATAGCCGTCGGGCACGTGGCCCACGGTGAACGGCAGGGTGGCCGGTCGCGCCGGGCTCTGCCGCAGACCCGGGACCAGCGTGGCCAGGTCGGCGAAGGACGGCTCGGCGGCGTCGTTGGACTGCGACGTCACCGTCGCCCAGGCGTTGTCGGCGTACTCCCACGCGAGCAGCTTGTCGCCACCCGGGACGGCCGGTGGGTCGGCGTGGACCTGGGTCGTCGCCTGCACCGCGCGGCGCCCGGCCACGGTCAGCTCCGTGCCCTCCTCGATCCCCTCGGGGTCGAACGCGCCCGGCCGGTAGACGGTGAGGAAGGCGTTCAGCCTCGGCCGGGACCGGTTGGCGGCCAGCTCGGCCTCGCTGACGTCGCCGACCGACTCGTCGTTGGTGAACCGGCCGTCCATGTAGATCGACGACATCTGGTACGCGGCGGACACCACGATCGGGTCCTTCACGTGGAACCTGCCCGCGTCGTACCCCTTGAAGGTGAAGTCGAAGGCGGCCGGCTCCGAAGCCGCCGCCGCGGGGGCGGCCGGACCGGGGTCCGGCCGGGTCGCGTCCGGGCCGGTCAGCGACGGCAGGGCGAACGCACCGGCCACCGCGACCACGACCAATCCGGCGGCACCGGCCGAGGCCAGCCCGGCCCGGCGGCGCCGCTCGGCCCGCCGGCCCGCCGCGACGATGTCGTCCGCGCTGTGCGTCAGCGGCGGCTCGCCGGCGCTCACGGTGTCCACGAATTCACGCAACTGCACTGGTCCACTCCTCTGTCGTCTGCCCGGTCAGATGGATGCCCTCGGCGGCCAGCAACTCGCGCAGCTTGGCCAGCCCGCGCGACGCCTGGCTCTTGGCGGTGCCCACGGTGCAGCCGAGGATCACGGCCGTGTCCTCCAGGCTGAGTCCCAGGTAGTGCCGCAGGACCACGGCGGCCCGCTGGCCGGCGGGCACCGCCGCGAGCGCGGACCGCAGGCGCATCCGCTCGGCGGTCACCCCGCTGGCGTCGCCCACCGCGGTGTCGGGCACGGCGTCGCCGGCCGACCGTTCCCGCCGCCACGGACGGCGTTTCTCGTCGATCGCGGCCCGCAGGACCATGGTCTTGGCGTACAGATCCGGTCGTTCCAGCTTGCGCCAGCGTGGGTAGAGCTTGACCAGCGTGTTGGCCACGGCGTCCTCCGCCGCGTGCCAGTCCCCGCAGGTCACGTAGGCGAGTTTCCGCAAGGACGCCATCTGGGACGTCACGAACTCGCGGAACGCTTGCTCGTCGTCGGCTTTCAATCGGCTGCCTCCTCAGACGGAGGTGGAACGGTGCCGTCCCGCCAGAAGGTTGCACGACCGGGAAAAATGAGGTGTTCGGGCCTTATTCGAGACACGCCGACAGCGCGGATCTCGGTGCGCGTGCGGTGATCGTTGCCCACCAGGTCGACGTCCTGGAGCTGGTGCGGGACCTCAACCACCAGGCCGCCCGGTACGCCGACACCATCGTCGCCATGGCGTCGGGCCGCGTCGTGGCCGGCGGCCCGCCCGACCGGGTCGTCACGTCCGACGTGCTCAGCGACGTGTTCGCCCTCGACGCCATCGTCGTGGAGAGCCCGGCGACGGGCCGGCCGCTCGTCGTGCCGACGGAGCCGTCGACCGTCGGCGCCCGCGGCCTTCAGCCGCACCCCTGAGCTTCGCGGAGGTGCCGCCTGCCCGATGGGGCGGCCCGATCGGGCGGCCGATCGTGGCGGGCAGGGCGGCGTCGGCCGCGCGGTGGTGCTCCCGGCGCCGGCGCCAATCCACACGGAGCGGGCAAACCGGGGCTGCGCGGCCCGGAGCGCCGGGCGCCGCAGTGGCGTGCACCGTTGACGTCGCTTCCTAGTGTCCGGCCATGCGTAGATCCCTTGTCATTCCCGCAGCGGCGCTGCTCACCTCGCTCGCGGTCGCCGGGTGCGCCCCGGCGGCGTCCTCGGAGATCCCCGCGGCCCCGTCCGGCGCGGCGGCCGGCGTGCCGTCGCAGGGCGGCGCGCAGCCCAGCACGGAACCCGCCGGCCCCGTCGTGCCCGGCAAGGCGCTGCTCCAGCCCGGCGACCTCGACGGGGCCACCCCGGAGAAGGCCGACGCGACGTTCTGGTCCTACCTCCTGCCGCCGAACGCCTGCGACAAGCCGCACGCCAGCGACCGGCTGCGGCTGGCGGCGGCGACGCGCCAGGCGCTCTACGCCGACGCGGGCGCCGTCCGCCCCACGGTGGTGGTGAACCACGTGGCGCGGTACGAGCCCGGCACGGCGAGCCGCGTGCTCGCCGAGATCAAGGATTCGGTGCGGCGCTGCCCCGGCACGTCGGCCGGGGGCGAACGCCGCTGGACGGTGACCCGGACGGGCGACAAGATGGTCATGCTGAAGATCGACTCCGACATCGTCTACGGCGCGCCGGTCAAGCACGCCGCGTACGTCGGTGTGGCGGTCGTCGGCGACGGCATCGTGGTGGTTGCCGACGCCGGTTTCGAGGCGAGCAGCGGCAACCAGAAGCTGGTGGACAGGCTGCTCCCGGTCGCCGCCGAACGCGCCGAGGCGATGAACTGACAGGAAAGTCGTAGCCGCCGGGTCCAGGCACGGCCCGGCGGCCATGTCCTCGACTAACCTGCGGTGGTGGCAGGAGCCGAACTGGACGAGCTGATCGTGGCCGACGCCGCTGCGCTGCGCGCCTGGCTGACGGACAACCACACCGCCTCACCGGGCGTGTGGCTCGCGCTGACCAGGAAGGGCGGCTCCGTCACCACGCTGACCTGGCAGCAGGCGGTCGACGAGGCCCTGTGCTTCGGCTGGATCGACGGGCAGGCCCGCAAGCGCGACGACGAGAGTTCCTGGATCCGGTTCACCCCGCGCCGGCCCCGCAGCATCTGGTCCCAGCGCAACGTCGCCAACGTGGCCCGGCTGGAGGCGGCCGGCCTGATGCGGCCCGCCGGCCGCGCCGCGGTGGACGCGGCCAAGGCCGACGGGCGGTGGGCGGCGGCCTACGCACCGCCGTCGGAGGTGCAGGTGCCGGACGACCTGCTGGCCGCGATCGCCGCCGACCCGGCGGCGCAGGCGATGTTCGACGTGCTCACCAAGTCCAACCGCTTCGCCGTCATCGGCCGGGTCAACGGCGTGAAGCGGGCCGAGACGCGCGCCCGGAAGATCGCCGAGAGCGTCGCGATGCTGGCCCGCCACGAGACGATCTACCCGCAGCGAGCCCGACCGGCGGACCCGCCGGCGTCCTGACAGCGGGTCCAGATGCGCAGGGCGACGGCACGGCGGACTGAGTCCGGCTACGGGCGGGACCGGCGGGCGGCGGTCGTCGCGATGTCCACGAAGCCGTGAACCAGGGGCCGGCGGTCGCGGCGCCGCCACGCCACCACCAGCGGGCTCGGCGCGACGCCGTCCATCGGGACGACGACGACGCCCGGCTGGCGGGTGATGGTGAGCGGGGCGAGGCCGATGCAGCCGGACCACAGGACGGCCTGGACGCATTCGCGGACGGTCCGCACGACGGTGTCGGTGTGGGCCGCGTGGGTGCGGCCGCCCGACCAGTAGTCCCGCCAGAGCGGGTCGGCGCCGTCCGGGACGCGGAACCAGCGGCGGTCCCGCAGCTCGTCCAGCTCCACCCGGTCGCGGGTGGCCAGCGGGTCGTCGTCGCGCAGGACGACCCCGACCGGGTCGCGGCGGAGTTCGGCGACGGCGACGGCCGGGGAGCGGAACGGGCCGCGGGTGAGGGCGACGTCGGTGTGGCCGCGGTCGACGCCGACGGTGGGGTTGGTGAGGTCGCCCTCGACGATGCGGATCTCGACGCCCGGGTAGCGGGAGCGGAACGCGTCGATCAGTGTGCCGCCGGCGCGGTCGACGCTGTCGGCCAGGGTGCCGATGGTGATGGTGCGCATGTCGGCGGCCGGTGCGATCAGCGACGGCAGCGACCCGGCGCGGGCGAGCAGGTCGCGCGCCTCCGGGAGCAGCACGTGGCCGGCCGGCGTCAGGGTCATGCCCTGGGCGGAGCGGGTGAACAGCTCGGCGCCGAGGTCGACCTCCAGCTGCTGGATGGCCCGGCTCAGGGGTGGCTGCGACATGTGCAGGCGGGCGGCGGCCCGGCTGACGTTGAGCTCCTCCGCCACCGCGACGAAGTAGCCCAGGGAGCGCAGGTCCACCACCCCGCCACCATACCGCCAGGGTATGGCCCTGCGGAGCGGGTGTTGGACCGCGGCGCGCCGCCGGGCGTCCAATCGGAGGGTGATCAAAGACGAGAACGACCCGTTGAGGGAACGGACGGCACGCGGGGTCGCGGTGTACGCCGAGACGTTCGGCGTCCCCCCGGCGGACCTGCCGGGGGTGTTCGCCGGCCGGGTGGGGGAGCGGTTCGCCCGCGAGGCCGTGCTCGCCGCCGGCGGGCCGGCGTGGAACGATCCGGCGCTCGACGACCGCAGCCGCAGCGTCGCCGTCGTCACCGCGCTGATCTGTGCGGGCGTGCGCGGCGACCGGCTCACCGCCCACCTGCGGCGGGCGGTCCGGGCCGGGCTCGACCAGCCCGCGCTCGAGGTGCTCACCGTCCTGCTGTCGCTGTACGTGGGGCAGGCGCGCACGTCGCCGGCGGCCGAGGAGATCCACCACTTCTTCCGGACGGACGCGCCCACGGCGCCGGCGCGCAGCCACGGGGAATCATGAGCTACCTGCTGGGCGGCGTCGCGCTCGCCGCCCTCGCCGCCGCGATCGCCATCGTCCGCTCGTTCCGTCCCGCGCCCCTGCCGGCGCCGGAGCCGTGGGCGGGCCCGCTGCCGGAGGCGGTACCGCCGCCCACCATGGCGGTCTACCAGCTGCCGACCGGGACGTACGAGAACCGCGCGTTCCTGGCGTACCGCGGGGGAGCGTTCCGCGACCGCCGCCGGTTCGCCGCCACCGCCGTGCTCGTCCGGCACCCGGCGGGCGACCTGCTGATCGACGCCGGGTTCGGCGCGGACGTCGACGCCCACCTCGCCACCATGCCGTCGTACCGGCGCACCCCGCACGAGGCCGGCGCCACCGTCCGCGACCAGCTCCGGGCGAAGGGCTACGACATGACGCGGCTGCGCGGCGTCGTCATCACGCACGCCCACTGGGACCACGTCAGCGGCCTCGACAGTCTCGACGCGCCGGTCTGGCTGAACCCGGCGGAGGCCCGGTACGTGGCGCGGGCCAGAGACGCCGGGGTGTTCCGGCACGTGACGCGCCACCACGAGATCCACCACTACACGTTCGACGGGCCGCCGTACCTCGGCTTTCCCGCCAGCCACGACGTCCACGGCGACGGCTCGGTGGTCATCGTCGAGGCCGGCGGCCACACGGACGGCTCGGTCGTCGTCTTCGTCACCCTTCCCGGGGGCCGCCGGTACGCCTTCGTCGGGGACCTCACCTGGCAGACGGAGGGCGTCACCCTGCGCGCGGAGCGCCCGAAGGTGCTCCAGCTGCTGGCGGACGTCGACCCGGCCCGGGTGCGGGCGTCGCTGCGGCGCATCATCGCGCTGGCCGGCCGCGTCCACGTGGTGCCCGCCCACGACGTGCGCGCCCACGACCCGATTCCCCTGTGGAGCGAATCCTGACCGCGCGAGGGCGGCCCGGCGTCAGCCGACCGGCCGGACCTGGGCGAGGCGGCTGACCGCGTGGTCGTCCTTCCAGCACACGGCGGCCTCCCACGCCGCCGACGCCTGGGCGGCGACGTCGAGGGTGGCGGCATCGAGGCCGGCGGCGTTGCCGGGCAGGTCGAGGTCGAGGTCGGGGACGTCGACGTGGGACTCGTCCCAGTCGATGAGGGCGACGTGGTCCGCGGTCAGGCGGATGTTGCCGGGGTTCAGGTCGCCGTGCACGACGCAGGTCGGGCGCCCGGCCAGCCGCGCCCACGCCGCCCGGCATCGGGCGACGCCCTCCGCGGGCATCGCGCGCAGGTCGATCCGGGTGCCCGTCTCGGCGTGCAGGAGGTCGGCCGACGACCGCCAGCCGGGGCGCTGCGGCCAGTCCCGCGTCAACCGGTGCAGCTGCCGCACCGTGCCGGCCACGCGCCGCCAGTCGGCTGGCGACTCGGGCGGTCCGCCGTCCACGAAGGCCGACACCACCAGGCCGTCGGCGAACAGCCGGCCGTCCGCGGCCGGGATCGGCACCGGCACGGTCAGGCCCGCGCGGTCGAGGTGGACGAGCAGGCCGGTCTCCCACGCCAGGTCGGCGTCGCTGCGGGAACCGAGGCGGCCGACCGCGCGGCGCCCGCCGACGCGCACGATCCACACGTCGTTGGCGACGCCGCCGGCGAGCGGTTCGACGCGGGCAGCGTCGTCGCCCCACCGCTTGAGTGCCTCCCAGCCCATCGGCCGAAGTGTACGGCGTCAGCCGGTGGGCGCCGCCGCCCAGGAGGCGAGCAGGCGGAGGCGTTCCGCGGACGGCGAGCCGGGTTCGGCGGTGTACACCAGCAGCACCAGGCCCGGCTCGGCGGTGATGGCGAGCTCCTCGTACGCGAGGGTCAGCTCGCCCACGACGGGATGCTGGAACCGTTTCGTGCCGGCGCCGTGCGTCCGGACGTCGTGGCCGGCCCAGAGCCGGCGGAAGACCTCGCTGCGGGTGGACAGCTCGCCGACGAGGTCCTGCAACTCGCGGTCGTGCGGGTCGCGGCCGGCCTCGGTGCGCATGACGCCGACGCACATGGCGGCGAACCTGTCCCAGTCGGGGTAGAAGTCGCGCGACGCCGGGTCGAGGAACTGGAACCGGGCCAGGTTCGGCTGGCGCCCGCCGTCGCCGATCACGGGGGAGTAGAACGCGCGGCCGAGCGCGTTGGTGGCCAGCAGGTTCTGCTGCGGGTCCCGCACGAACGCGACCGCGTCGGTGATGGCCTCCAACGCCCACTGCAGACTCAGGCGGGACGCGGCCTTCGCGGCGCTGCGCCGCCGGGGCCGACCCGAGGGCGGGATGCCGTCCGCGGCGCGGGCGAGGTCGAACAGGTGCGCCCGCTCCGTGTCGTCGAGCTGCAACGCGCGGGCCAGGGCCTCCAGGACACCGGACGACGCCCCGGCGATCTGCCCGCGTTCGAGGCGCGCGTAGTACTCCACGCTCAGCCCGGCGACCGCGGCGACCTCGCTGCGCCGCAGGCCCGGGACGCGGCGGCTGCGCGTCGGCGGCAAGTCGACCTGCTCCGGGGTCAACCGGGCCCGGCGGGTGGTCAGGAACTCACGCACCTCAGAACGGTTGTCCATGCCCCGAGCGTAGGGCGCGCCGGCGCGGCGCGGGGCCGAGCTGGGGTGCCCTGTCAGTGCACCCCTCCGCAGGGACGGCGATCCAGCTCAGGACCGGCGATCAGCGACTCCGGGCCACGCTCGATGACAGCGCCGCCGGCCGCGACCTCGTCGCCCAGCTGCCCCTGACCATCGACATGACCGACCACGGCGCGGTCGAGAAGACCGGGCCGCTGCCCGCGCCCCTGTCCCGGGCCGGCCAGCCGGACGACGCCGACCCCGCAGTCGGGGACGTCGGGTACTACGCCCCCGGCAACGACCTCGTCCTCTACCACGGCGACCAGTCGTATTTCCCCGGCATCGTGATCCTCGGCCGGCTGGAGGTGACGCCGCAGCCCGCATCGCCGCCATGGACGGCGCGATCACCGTCACCGTCGAGCTGCCGGCCGCCGGCGCTGCCGGGCCCGATGCGGCCGATGGATAACGTGGACGGTGTGACGACAGCCGAGAACGCGGCCGACCAGGGCAGCGCCCTCCAGCCGCGCAGGTTGATACGAGACGTCGGCGTCAACGTCGTGGCCAACCTGATCGCGGCCGCGATCATCTACGTCGGCGGCGCGCTGATCGAGGTGTTCCCGCGCAACGACAGAGCGTTGTGGGCCGCCGCGACCGTCCTGCTGAGTGCTACCTGCCTGGGGCTGGCGGCACTCAGCAGCCGCTTCGGATGGGCCTGGGGCGCCGCGGTCATCGGCGGGGCGGTGGTGTTTCTCATCATCGGATTCACCACCGTCGACGACGTCGGGTGGTCGGTCTACTGGTCCATCATGTCCGCCGCCTGGCTGGCGGCGGGGGTGTGGCTGATCCGGGAGGTCCGCGACTAGACCCTCGGAGCGTGGTGGTCAGCCGATGGTGGACGTGTCGATGACGAAGCGGTAGCGGACGTCGGAGGCCAGGACGCGTTCGTAGGCGTCGTTGATGCGGTCCGCGGCGATCACCTCGACGTCCGAGACGATGCCGTGCTCGGCGCAGAAGGCGAGCATCTCCTGGGTCAGGGCGATGCCGCCGATCATCGAGCCGGTGAGGGTGCGCCGGGCGCCGAGCAGGGACGGGGCGACGGTCATGTCGCCGGGCGGGACGCCGACGTTGACCAGGGCGCCGTCCACCGTCAGCAGGCCGAGGTAGGCGTTGATGTCCAGGTCGGCGCTGACCGTGTTGATCATCAGGTCGAAGCGGCCGGCGAGCTCGTCGAAGGTGTCCGGGTCCGACGTGGCGTGGTAGTGGTCGGCGCCGAGCCGCAGGGCGTCCTCGCGCTTCTTCAGCGACTGCGACAGCACCGTGACCTCGGCGCCCATCGCGTGCGCGAGCTTGACGGCCATGTGGCCCAGGCCGCCGAGGCCGACGACGGCGACCTTCCGGCCGGGGCCCGCGCCCCAGCGGCGCAGCGGCGCGTAGGTGGTGATGCCCGCGCAGAGCAGCGGCGCGGCGGCGGCCGGGTCGAGGTTCTCCGGGACGGCCAGCACGAAGTCGGCGTCCACGACGACGTGGGTGGCGTAGCCGCCCTGGGTGGTGGTGCCGTCGACGTCCGTGGCGGCGTACGTGAAGGCGGCGCCCTTCAGGCAGTACTGCTCGTTGCCGTTGCGGCAGTGGACGCACTCGCGGCACGAGTTGACCATGCAGCCGACGCCCACCCGGTCGCCGGTGCGGTGCCGGGTGACGTCCGCGCCGACCTCGGCGACGACGCCGATGATCTCGTGGCCGGGGACGACGGGGAAGGGCTGCGGGCCCCACTCGCCGCGGACGGTGTGGATGTCGGAGTGGCAGATGCCGGCGTGCGTGATGTCGATCAGCACGTCGTTCGGGCCGACGGCGCGGCGCTCGATGGTGGTGGGCCGCAGCGGCTGCCCGGCGGCCGACGCGGCATAGGCGGGTACGCGCATGAGGACTGCTCCCTGATCCGGGCTCGCCCCCGCGAGGTCTCACGGGGGCGGACGGTGTGTCCGCATCCCAGCAAACGCGCCGGCCGGCCCCGGTGGAAGGCACTGACCATGGGTGTACTGCCGGTACACCCCTCACTGGTGACTTCCTGGCGCGGCGGGCGGCGGGTTTGCTCGGCGTGTGCCTTCACCGACCACCGCGCCGGCGCCGGCGGACGTGCCCGTCCCGGTGCGCCGCCGGGCCCGGCTCACCACCGCCCTGGTGGCCGGCGAGCTGTCGGCGACCGCCACGCAGGTGCAGCTCACGCTGACCACGTTCTTCGTCGGCATGGCGCTCGGGCAGCTCGTGGGCGGCCCGGTGTCGGACCGGCACGGCCGGCGGCGGCTGCTGGTCGCGTCGATCGCCGTCATGACCGTCGCCTCGGTGGTGTGCGCGCTCACACCGTCGATCGGCGTCATGATGGCCGCCCGCTTCGTGCAGGGCTTCGCCGGTGGCTGGGCCATGGTGATCGGCCGGGCGGTCGTCGTCGATCTCGCGCGCGGCGCCCGCCTGGTGTGGGCGCTGAACGTCATCGCGGCCGTCGGCGGCATCGCGCCGATCGTCGGGCCGCTGCTCGGCGCGGTCATCCTGCAGATGTCGCACTGGCGGGTGTCGTTCTGGGCCGTCGCCGCGATGGGGGTGGCGATGACCGTGGCCGTGCTGGTGGCCGTCCCCGAGACGCTGCCGCCGCAGCGGCGGCACGCCGGTGGGCTGCGGGCGTTCGCGGTCGCCGGGCGCCAGGTGCTGGGCAACCGCCGCTACGTCGGTTACGTGCTGGTCAGCGGGTCGGCGATGGGTGCGGTGTTCGCGTACGTGGCGACGTCGGCGTTCGTGCTGCAGTCGATGAACGGCATGTCGCCGATCGCGTACTCGGCCGACTTCGCCGCCAACGCCGCCGGCATGACGGTGGCCGCGCTGGTCGCCGCCCGGCTCGCCGGGCGCGTCGCGACCCGCCGCGTCATCGCCGTGGGCCAGGCCGCCGCCCTGCTCGCCGGGGTGGCGATGCTCGCCGGGGCGCTGTGGTGGGACACGCCGCTGCTGCTCGCGGTCGCCTGCTTCGCCGTCCTGATGACCGCGCAGGGTCTCATCGGCCCCAACGGCGGCGCGCTGGCCTCGGCCGAGGTGCCCGGGCATCCCGGCACCGGCTCGGCGGTCCTCGGCTTCGTCCAGTGGATCGCCGCCGGGATCGTCGCCCCGATCGCCGGGCTCGGCGGCGAGGACACCGCCGTGCCGATGGCCCTGCTGATGATCGCCTGCGTCGCGCTGTCGACGGCGGGCCTGCTGCTCGCCCGGCCGGGCGCCTCGGGTCGCCGCGCGTCAGCGGGGCCGTTCGGCGGACGACAGGTTCGGGGCGTGCTGGACGGACGGCCCGGCCGGCACCGGGGCGGCGTCGGCGACCATGATGCCGGCGGTCCAGGTGAGGGTGGCGGCGGTCAGGACGAGCAGGACGCGCGTCAGACGCATCGGGGGTGACTCCTCGGTGACGGGGGTCCGGCGCATGGGGGTGGGCGGCCGCCGGGACGGGGCCGCGCGCTCGGGCGCTCGGACAGTAACAGAGGGTGCCGGGCGAACCCGTCGTCCAACGTGGCCGGTGTGGCCGGGGACACGGCGGACGGTCAGCCGGCGGCGAGGCGCTGCACCTCGGCGGCGCGCGGGTTGACCAGCCAGCGGCCCGCCACGTGGACGGTCGGCACGGTCTCGTTGCCGTCGGCGACCGCGCGGACCGCGGCGGCCGCCGACGGGTCCTGCCAGATGTCGACCTCGGTGAACGGCACGCCGCGGCGGCGCAGGCCCCGGCGCAGCAGGAAGCAGTACGGGCAGCCGGGGCGGGTGTAGACGACGACGGGGTTCACGGCGCGGTCCGGGTGGCGGCGCCGCGCACGTGCGGGGTGGCGGGGCTGGTGGGTCCGGTCGGCGGGAACCGGAACCGGTGCAGCTCGTCGACGGTGAACCCGGCGGCGCGGACGGCGGCGGGGGTGTCGCGGGCGGTGTGGCAGCCGCCGAACAGGCGCGGCCACAGGGTGGCGTCGGCGAACCGCTGGGCCCGGCGCAGGCCCGGGGTGTCCGCGGCGACGTGTTCGAGGAAGCGCAGGCGCCCGCCGGGGCGAAGGACGCGGTGGATCTCGGCCAGGGCGGCGCGCTGGTCGGCGACGGAGCACAGGACCAGGCCGGCCACGGCGGCGTCGAACTCGCCGTCGGCGGCGGGCAGGTGTTCGGCGACGCCGTCGACGACCCGGACGGGGACCGGCGCGCGGCGGGCGGCGGCCGTGGCGGCGGACCGCAGCCGGGGTTCCGGCTCGACCGCGACGACCTCGGTCACCGCGGGCGGGTAGTGGGCGAACATGCGGCCGTTGCCGGCGCCGACCTCGACGACGCGGCCGGACAGGCCGGCGAGCAGCGCGTGCCGGTGCTCGGCGGCGCCGGCGCGGTCCATCGCGGCGCTCATCCGCTCGTAGACCCGGGCGAAGACCGGGTGCGACACCGACGCCATGGGACCATCCTGCGCCTCCGGCGCAACGGCCGCGCCCCGGGGTGCGTCAGGCCGGCGGGGCGGTGAGGGTGGCCAGCACGCCCGCGACGTCCAGGACCCGGCGCACGTGCCCGTGCGGCTGGGTGACGACGAACCGGCGGCCGCCGGCGTGGGCGGCGCGGTAGGTGCGCACGAGGGTGCTGATCGTCCACGAGTCGATGAACGTCACCGCGTGCAGGTCGGCCCGGACCTCCTCGGTGCCGGGGTGGTCGAGCTCGGCGGTGAGCAGCGCGGTCAGGGCCGGGTCGGCGGTCATGTCGAGCTCGCCGCTGAGGGCGACCGTCGCGGTGGCGCCGTCGCGGCAGATGCGATGGCTCCACCGCCCGTTAATGGACGTCACCGCTCGGCTCGTCGGCGGGCAACACCGTCGGCGGGGCGGGTGGCTGGGCGGTGGGCTGGGCGGTGGGCAGGGCGGTGGGCACGGCGGTGGGCAGGGCGGCGGTCGCCGGGGTGAGCGGGCCGGCCGGGGCCGGGCGGGCCGGCAGGCAGAGGGTCACGGTGGCGGTGACGCCGTCCGGGCCGTCGCTGATCAGCAGGGTGTCGGTGAGCTGCTGGGCCAGCCACAGCCCGCGCCCGCCGACGGTCAGCGGGGCCGGGCGTGAGCTGGTCGCCGGGACGGGGGCGGCGAAGCCGGGGCCGTGGTCGGTGACGTCGCAGACGAGGTTGTCGTCGTCGAGGCGCAAGTGCAGGTGGCCGCGGCCGCCGCCGTGCCGGACGGCGTTGGTGGTCAGCTCGTGGACCGCGACGACGAAGTCGTCGAGCGGGTCGCCGGTCAGACCGGCCCGGCGGGCGCAGGCCTGCACCCGGTGCCGCAGCTCGCTCACCGTCTCCGCGGTGAACGCCTCCGACAGGGCGGGCGGCGCGGGCACCGGCAGCCCGATGTCTGCCGGGCCGCCGTCGGCCGGGAAGGCGTGCTCGGGCGCGGTCACAGCGTGAAGGGTAGCCGCAGCCCAGGGCGCCCTCACAGGGGCCGGATGACGGATCGGCGACCGTGATCGCGCCGGTGGCGTGCGATGCTCGCGGGATGACGTCCGATGCCGCCCGGGCCGACGGTCTGACCGATGCCGTGCAGGCCGTCCTGCCGGCGCTGGAGCAGTGGCTGCGGTTCACCGACATGACCGGCCCGGCGCGCCGCCGGGACAGCTGGCAGGCGGTGCTCGACGTGCCGCTGCCGGACAAGGGCGCGGGCGCCGGCCCGGCCCTCGCGGAGCTGGCCGACTGGGTGGTCGCCAACGGGCTGCCGATCGGCGCGCCCGGTTTCACCGGTTTCATCACGACCGGTCCGTCGACGGTCCCGGCCGTCGCCCAGTTCGCCGCCGCGGTGGCCAGCCCGCAGCGGTACGCCGTGAGCGCGTTCAACCTGCTCGAAGGGGTGTCGCTGCGCTGGCTGGCCCAGGCGTGCGGCCTGGACCCCACGGTCGCCGGGGTCTACAGCAGCGGCGGTTCGGTGGCGAACCTGCTGGCGCTCGGGGCGGCGCGGCAGGCCGCGTTCGAACGGCTCGGCGTCGACGTGGGCCGCGACGGCCTGCCGCCGGGCGCCCGCGGGCGCATCTACGCCGGCACCGAGGCGCACCACACCATCCACCGGTCCGCCGCCGTCCTCGGCCTGGGGCGCGAGGCGGTCCGGCCGGTGCCGGTCGACGACCGCCAGCGGGTCCGGCCCGACCTGCTCGCTGGCATGATCGAGCGGGACGTCGCCGCCGGGGACGTGCCGGTCGCCGTGGTGGGGGTGGCCGGCACCACCAACACGGGCGCGATCGACCCGCTGGACGCGCTGGCCGACGTCGCCGAGCGGCACGGCGTGTGGCTGCACGTCGACGGCGCGTACGGGCTGCCCGCCGCCGGGGTCGAGGAGCTGGCCGGGCGGTTCGCCGGGGTGCGGCGGGCGCAGTCGTGGATCGTCGACCCGCACAAGTGGCTGGCCACCGGCGTGGGCTGCGCCGCCACGTTCGTGCGCGACCCCGAGCTGCTGCACCGCACGTTCACCCAGACCCCGGCGGCGTACCTGGCGATGCCCGGCAGCGGGGCGGTCGCCTCGGCGTTCGAGGACTTCGGGGTGCACTACGACGACTTGAGCGTGGAGCTGTCGGCCCCGCCGCGCGGCGTGCTCGTGTGGGCCGTGCTGCGCGAGATCGGCCGCGACGGGCTGCACGAGCGGATCCGCCGGCACGTCGCCTACGCCCGCCGCCTCACCGACCTGGCCCGCGCGCACCCCCGGCTGGAGGCGCTGACCGACCCCGAGCTGTCGGTGGCCTGCCTGCGCTACCGGCCCGCGCACCCCGTCGCCGACGCCGAGCTGGACGCCCTCAACGAGGAGCTGCTGCGCCGGCTGTGGCGGACCACCGCCCACCTGCCGTCGAGCACCGTGGTGGCCGGGCGGTTCGCGATCCGGCCCTGCTACGTCGGCGTCCGGCACACCGACGCCGACGTGACGGGCCTGGCCGCCGCCCTGGTCGAGCTGGGCGACGCGCTGGTGGCCGAGCGGGCGGCCTGACGCGTCAGGGCAGCCGGCGCCGACCCGCGAAACCCAGGTCGAGGCGGTGGTACCAGGCCAGCTCCGGCTCGCCCTCCAGCCAGCACAGCAGCACCGGCACGCCGTCCAGGTCGGCGGGGAAGTCGACCAGCAGCGGCGCCACGCCCTTCAGCTCCGCCCCGGTCTGCTGCACCGCCGTCATCAGCTCGTCGAACCGGGCCTCCGCGGCCTTGCGTTCCGGCAGCCCGCCGAGCGCCGACGGCTCGCCGCCCGCCGCCAGTGCCGCGGACAGCTCGACCACGTCGGCCCGGACGACGACCAGCTCGTCGAGCACCGGCCGCAGCCGGGCGATCTCGCGGCGCGCCTCCGCCACCGTGAACAGCCCCATGCGCGCAGAGTCTGCCAGCCGCGCCGCCGGGGGAGACGATGGGCGGATGAGAGTCGCCGTCCTCGCCGACATCCACGCCAACCTGCCGGCGCTCGACGCGGTCCTGGCCGAGGCGGAACCCCTCAGGCCCGACCGGTACGTGCTGCTCGGCGACATCGCCGGCGGGCCGATGCCCGCCGAGACCCTGGACCGGCTCGCCGCGCTGGGCGACCGGGCGGTGTGGGTGCACGGCAACGGCGAGCGCGAGCTGGTCGCCGCGTCCGACGCCGGGACCGGCGGCCTGTCGCGCCGGCACCGCGACCTGCTGGCCGGGCTGCCACTGACCGTCACGCTCGACGTCGACGGCCTCGGCCCGGTGCTGTTCTGCCACGCCACCCCGCGCCGCGACGACGAGGTCGTCCTCGTCGACTCCCCGCCCGCCCGCTGGGCGGCCGCGCTGGCCGGCGTCACGGCGCCGACGGTGGTGTGCGGGCACACCCACATGCCGTTCGACCGGCTCGCCGCCGGCCGCCGGGTCGTCAACCCCGGCAGCGTCGGCATGGCGTACGGGCCGCCCGGGGCGTACTGGGCGCTGCTGGGCCCGGTCGTCGAGCTGCGCCGCACCGCGTACGACGCCGCGGCGGCGGCCGCCCGGATCGCCGCCGCGGGGGCGCGCGCCTGGGCCGACGAGTACGTGCTGCACCCGCACGACGACGCCGAGGCGCTGGCGGCGTTCACGGCGATCGCCGCGCGGGACACCGGTCACTAGGGTCGCGGCATGACGACGATCGAGACGGCCGAGCAGATCGGCCGCAACCGGACGGTGTCGGCGGCGGCGGTGCTGCAGGGCCGGGCGCAGCTCGACGGCTACCCGTTCCACTACCTGGCCGTGACGTCCGACTCGGTCAGCTGGGCGCTGCACGCGGTCGAGCACCTGCGGCAGTACGGCTGGGAGCTGGTCAACGTGGCGCCGTTCACGACCATGAACACGCCGCACGCGTTCCTGCGCCGGGTGCCGCCTGTGGACGGGGCAACGGGGGGCGCCGCGGGCCTCTAGGATCATGCGCGACCGGGGGGAGTGGCGTGTGACTGGCGAGTACGCGAACGGGTGGCGACTGCCCACCCTGGAGCCCGCGGACGACACCGGGGCGCCCGCGCCCGCGGCGGCGCCCGGCGTCGTCACCGTCGGCATCGGAGCGGGCGGCCTGGTCGAGGACGTGCGCATCGACGAGGCGTGGCGCGGCGTGCTGACACCGGCCGGGCTCGGCGACGCGCTGCTCACCGCGTACCGCAGCGCCCTGGCCGGGTCCATCGTGGAGGCCGCGCCGGCCGGCGGGCCCGGGCCCGGCCGCGGCCCTGCGCCCCGCGACGAGCCGCCCGGGCAGTGGCTGCGCCGCATGCGCGGCGAGCTCGACGACACCGCGCGGCGGCTCGCCGCGGCCGCGCTGCCCGCCGCCGACGGCGGCGAGCGGTCCGTGTGGGGCCCGCGGCGGCACGTGCTGCTCCTCGCCCGCGGCCGGGAGGTGCGCCGGGTGCAGGTCAACGTGCGCGGCGAGACCGGCGGCAGCGTGCTGGCCGGCGACGCGCTCGTCGCGTTCCGGGAGGTGGGCCGTGCCGGATGAGTCCACGGTCGAGGTCGTCACCGCGGCCCTCGACACCGAGCGCCGCAAGTGGGTCGCGCTCGCCGACGACCTGAGCGCCGTGCAGAAGAACGTCGACCGGCTGACGCTGGACGTCACCGCGTTCTTCTGCGGCGACCCGACCTCGATGTCGCTCGCGCCCACGTACGAGAAGTTCCGCGCCTACCTGGCCGCCCGGCTCGCCGAGGGCCGGGCCGAGTTCGGCGAGATCGCCGGCGCCCTGCAGCGGATCGCCGACGACTACGACGGCAGCGACAGCGTGTCGGCCGCGCGGCTGGACAGCTACTACGGGCGGTTCGACCTGCCCGGCGAGGTGGAGGGCTGATGGCGCCGCCGCAGGCAGCCGAGATCGACGAGGCGCGCGAGCTGTTCGACCGGGCCGTCGCCGAGGTGCGCGCCGGGGTCGGCCTGGTCGTCGACAACTTCACCCGGCTCGTCGACAACCTCAACGACCACCGCTGGCTCGTCGCGGCGGGCGGCCTGCTCACGGTCGCCGGCTGGGAGTGGGCCAAGGGCAAGATCGACGAGCTGCGCGCCGGCGTGGTCGAGCTGCTCGACAAGGCGCAGTACGCGCTGGACCACTCCACGCCGATCATCTCGCTGATCCTCACCAGCTTCGACTGGGTGTCCGGCGTGTACGGTCCCGCCTCCGACATCGCCGGCCGGGTGCCCGTGAAGGCAGACCACCTCCTCTACTGGAAGGGCGAGGCCGCCGACGCGTACGCCGCGAAGCTGTCCGCCCAGGCGGCCGCCGCCGGCGACGTCGCGGCGAAGGCCGACGCCGTCAGCACCTGGCTGTTCACCGTGGTCAAGGCCAACGTGGAGTATCTGGTGACGATGGGCGGCTACATCTCCATCCTCGCCGGCGACCTGGCCGCGGCCGCCATCGACGCGGCGAGCGTGGCGGGCTTCCTGGAGGCCATCGGCAAGTGCGGCAGCATGCTGGGCCGGGTCATCGAGAAGGGCCTCAACGACCTGATGAACCTCAGCAAGCGCCTCGTCGACCAGCTGAAGAACGTGCGCGACATCGAGGCCATGGTCACCGGCAAGGAGAAGATGCCGGGCGGTCACTGGCCACAGGCCGTCGGCGCCCTCTGACGCCGCGACGGGGTTCGCGCGGCGCGGAACCGGCGCCCGGCGCGGGCCGTCGAACGACCCGGAGGTGAGCGCGATGCGCGGGGGACGGGTTGCGGCGGTGCTGGCGGTGGCCGTGCTGGCCGGGTGCGGCGGGCAGGGTGGGGCGCCGGTCGCCGCCCCCGACACGACGGAGCAGGTGCGGGCGCAGGCGCGGGCGGCGCTGACCCGGTACGACGAGGCGGTCGCGCGGGCCGGTGAGCCGCGGCGGTTCATCCCCGTCGAGCAGCTGACCGGGCTGCGCGGCAGCACCGACGAGAAGTCCGGCGGTCTCGGCGCGGGGCTGGCGGTGGCGACCGGGCCGTTGCCGGGGGCGCCCGCCGCCACCGGGCGGGTGCGCTGGGCCGACGGCAGCACCGAGGCCGTGCCGCTGATCGGGGCGGGGGAGGCGCTGGCGCAGATGTCCGCCCAGGGCGCCGTGGACTGCGCCGGCTGCACCCCGGCCCGCGTCACCGGCGCCCGCCTGGTCCAGGTGGACATCGGCACCACGCGCGGGCGGGCGACCGCCCCGGCGTGGGAGTTCACCGTGGAGGGCGCCGACGCGCGGCTCACCCGCGTCGCCGTCGGCCCGGCCCGCACCGTCGTCGTGACGCCGCCGTCCTGGGACCCGTACGACACCCCCGCCGGGATCGGCGTCGAGTCGGCCACCACCACCGCGGCCGGGACCGAGCTGACCGTGTCGCTCGTCGGCTCCCGCGGCCCGGCGAGCGAGCCGTGCGGCGCCGACTACGCCGCCGAGGCCGTCGAGTCCGCGGCCGCCGTCGTCGTCATCGTCCACGAGACGCGGCACAGCGCCGACGACGTCTGCCCCGCCATCGGGCATGCGCGTACCGCCGTGGCCCGGCTCGCGCGGCCGCTCGGGGAGCGGTCCGTGCTGGAGGTCCGGGAGGGACGGCCCGTGCCCGTGACGATCACGCGCTGAGGCGCTACGGTTACGCATCCCGCGCGGCGGGGGAGAAAAACCCGTTGTCCGCGGGCCGCGCCGTGAACCCCCGGCATCGGCCGAACGGATGATGCCGGCCGTTCGGAATGCGCGGTCGAAATCTTCTTTAGATCGCCCGTAAATCAGTTTCAAATATGTCGCGCGAAATGGAATCCGCGGGCAACGCCTCTTACCGTCTTCTTGCCCTGTCCGGACGCCGGCCGAGAAACGGCCGGCGCGGTGGCACGGGGTGCCGGAAACGGCGCCAGAAGAGGTGTTCCGCATGCACAGGCCGACCCGCCAGTCCGCCGCCGGTTCGCACCGCCGCAGGCCCCGCCGCCTGCTCGCCGCGGTCGCCGCAGCCGGCGTGTTCGCAGCCCTCATCGGGGTCACGCAGATCTCCAGCGCCGAGGACTCACCCGGCGCGCAACAGCAGCGCACGCCCGTCAAGCGCAACGGGCTCGACGTCCTCGCCGACAGCTGCGAGGGTACCCGGCTCGCCGCGCACGACGGATTCCAGAACGGGGACCGCTGCGTCTCCACCGAATTCGGCGAGGTCGGCGCCGCCGAGAACAATCCGACGCTGATCATCGCCGACGCGCCGAAGTCCGTCCGCGCCGGCCAGCCGTTCCGGCTGAAGATCAGCACCCGCAACCTGGTGCGCGACCGCTTCCTCGCGGCCGGCAAGGGCGGGTACTACGTGGAGAGCTCCCTGCTCACCGACGACGGCCTGGTGCGCGGCCACTTCCACACCGCGTGCCGCATGCTGCAGAGCACCCGGGTGGCGGCCGACCCGGCCCCCGCGCCCGCCTTCTTCGTGGCCACCGAGGACGGCAGCGGCGGCCGTACCCCCGACACCGTGACGATCGAGGTGCCCGGCCTGCCGGACACGGGCATCGCCCAGTGCGCGGCGTGGGCCGGCGACGGCTCGCACCGGGTGCCGATGATGCAGCGGGCCAACCAGACCCCGGCCCTGGACGCGGTCCGGATCAAGGTCCGCGCGGCGGACCGGCCTCCGGCGCAGGAGGAACCGGACCGGCCGGACACCCCGCAGCCGGGCCAGCCGCAGCCGGGCCAGCCGCAGCCGGGGCAGCCGCAGCCCGGCGAGCCGGACCCGCAGCAGCCGCGGCCCGGTAAGCCGCAGCCCGGTAAGCCGCAGCCCGGGCAGCCGGGGGAGCCCGACCAGCCCGGGCAGCCTGGGCAGCCGGACCAGCCCGGGGAGCCGGCGGAGCCCGCCAAGCCCGCCCGGCCGGTGAAGACCGCGAAGCCCGCCGTGCCGAACGCCGCGCCCGTCTCCGCCGCGCCCACCGCCGCGCCCGCGACCACACCCACCCGGGCGCCGAAGCCCGCCCGCAGCACCGCCGCCCCGGCGCAGGAGCCCGAGGCGGCTGCCGCGGAGCCCACCCGCGCTCCGAAGAAGGCGAAGCCGCGGGCGTCGGCGACCGAGGAGGCGGAGGCTGCTGCCGACGCCGGTGACGGTGGTGGGGAGCCGGCCGCGCAGCCCGTCGCCGCGCCCGCCCCGGTCGCCGAGGGTGCGCTGGCCAAGACCGGCGTGAACACCGTCCCGGGCATCGCGCTCGGTGCGATCCTGCTGCTGTCCGGCGCGGTGCTGTTCGCGTCCATGCGGCGGCGCCGACCGTAAGCCGACTGACCGGTTCCCGGGCCCGCACGGACGCGTTACCGTGCGGGCCCGGTGCCGTGCAGGACCCTGCCGGCCGGGTCGGGAGGCGGACATGGCGGCGGTCGGCGCATCGGCGGCGCGCGCGGCGCTCTGGGCGGTCGTGCTGGTGAACGTGGTGGTCGTGGAGATCCTGTTCGTCGCCGGCGGCGCCGGGAAGAACGACGTGCTCACGGTCGGCAAGTTCCTGGGCGTGCACGCCGCGCTGCTGATGATGGTGCAGCTGCTGCTGGTGGCCCGGGTGCCGTGGCTGGACCGGCGCCTCGGCATGGACCGGCTCACCGCGTGGCACCGCTGGGTCGGGTTCTCGCTGCTGTGGGCGGTCGTGCTGCACGCCACCGTCGTGGTCCTCGGCTACGCCACGCTCGACGGCGCGCCCGTGCTGCGCACGTTCTTCGCCCTGGCCGGCGTGGTGGCGTCGCTGCTCGGCATGGCCGCCGCGGCGGTCGTCGTCACGGTGGCGGTGCTGTCGACGCGGTGGGCGCGCCGGCGGCTGTCGTACGAGACGTGGCACGCGCTGCACACCCTGCTCTACCTGGCGCTCGCCCTGGCGCTGGCGCACCAGTTCCTGGAGACGACCACGTTCACGGCGAACGCGTGGGCGGCCGCGTACTGGTGGGGGTTGTGGATCCTGACCGTGGGGGCGTTCGTGGGCGGGCGGTTCGTGCTGCCGCTGTGGCGCAACGCGTACCACCGGTTCCGGGTCTCCGCGGTCGTGCCGGAGTCGGACACCGTGGTGTCCGTGCACGTCACCGGCCGGCACCTGGACCGGCTGCCGGCCCGGGCCGGGCAGTTCTTCATCTGGCGGTTCCCCGGTCACAACCGGTGGTGGCAGGCCAACCCGTTCTCCCTGTCGGCGGCGCCCGACGGGCGCAGCCTGCGGCTCACCGCGAAGGCCGCCGGGACGACCAGCGCCGGGCTGCGCGCGATGCCGGTCGGCACGCGGGTGTTCGCGGAGGGACCGTACGGGGCGTTCACCGCCCTGCAGCGCACCCGCGACGCCGCCCTGCTCGTCGCGGGCGGGGTGGGGGTCACGCCGATCCGCGCCCTGCTGGAGGAGGCCGCGGGCGACGTGGTCGTGCTGTACCGGGTGCAGACCGAGGCGGACGCCGTCCTGCTGGCCGAACTGCGCGACCTGGCCGCCGGCCGGGGCGCGCAGCTGCACCTGCTGACCGGGCGCACCAGCGAGGGCGCCCGGCCGTTCGACCCGGCGAACCTCGCCCGGCTCGTGCCCGATCTGACCGGACGTGACGTCTTCGTCTGCGGGCCGCCCGCCATGACCGCGGCGGTGCTGCGCAGCCTGCGGGCGCTGCGGGTGCCGGCCCGGCAGGTCCACGCCGAGCGGTTCAGCCTGGCCTGAGCCGAAGTTTCTGTGGTTTCTCGCCCCGCCCATCGGGCACAGTGACACCCATGACTTCCGAGGCGGGCCGCGTCGGCGACAGGTACAGGCTGATCGAGCGGCTCGGCACCGGCGGCATGTCCGTCGTGTGGCGGGCCCAGGACGAGGTGCTCGGACGGCACGTCGCCGTGAAACTTCTGGCTCCGCGGCTGGCCGGTGACGACGCCTTCCGCGACCGGCTGCGCGCCGAGGCGATGGCCGCCGCCCAGCTGTGCCACCCGCACGTCACCGGCGTGTACGACTACGGCGAGATCAGCGGCGACGCCCCGTACCTGATCATGGAGCTGGTCGAGGGCGAGACCCTGGCCGACCGGCTGCGCCGCGAGGGCACGCTGCCCGCGGCGGACGCGATCACCGCCGCCGCCCAGGTGGCGGCTGCCCTCGCCGCCGCCCACGCCCGCGGGCTCGTGCACCGCGACATCAGCCCCGCCAACGTCATGCTCACCGCCGGCGGGGCGAAGGTCCTCGACTTCGGTATCGCCGCCGCCGTCGGCCGCCGGGACCCCACGCCGCTGATCGGCACGCCCGCGTACCTCGCGCCGGAGCGCCTCACCGGCGGCTCCGTCTCGCCGGCCGCCGACGTGTACGCCCTCGGCATCCTGCTCCAGCGCAGCATCACCGGCCGCCTGCCGTGGGCGGCCGAGACCACGGGTGACCTACTCGAGGCCCACCTGCACCGCGAGCCGGAACCGCTACCGGCCGGGCTGGACGTCCCGCCGCGGGTGGCCGCCCTGATCACCGCCTGCCTGGCCAAGCGGCCGGCCGACCGCCCGGACGCGGCGGCGGCGGCCCGCACCCTCGCCGCGGCGGCCGGGCTCAGCCTGCCGATCCCGGCGGCGGCCGGGCCGGGCGCGCAGCCTGTGGAGTCCGGCGCCGCTGCTGGGCGGGACGGCGGTGCGGGGTCGGTGGCTGCCGCGTCGGTGGTGCGGGCGGTGTCGTCGGTGCGGGCCGTCTCGGCGGTGCCTTCGTCGGCGAAGGTCGCGGGCGCAGCGGCGGCGGCGGGTGCCGCGGGCGGCGCCGCAGCGGGTGCCGCGGGCGGCGCGGCGGCGGGTGCCGCGGGTGGGGCGGCCGTGAAGGCCGCGACGGCCGCCACCGACGCGCCCGTGGATGGAGCCGCGGTGACAGACAAAGCCGCGCTTGTGAACAAAGCAGCAGTGACAGACAAAGCCGCACTTGTGGACAAAGCGGCGGTGACGGACAAATCCGCCTCAGTGGACAGAGCCGCGGCGGGGGACGGAGCCGTGCCGGGCGGGGGAGTCGTGTCGGGCGGCGGAGCTGCGAGTGCCGGCCGGGTGACGGACGGTGCCGGTCGGCGGCGCCGGCGGGCGCGGGTCGCCGTGGCCGCCGCCGGGCTGCTCGCCGCGGGTGGTGTCACCTGGGCGGCGCTGGAGCAGGGCCGGCCGCTGACCTCCGCGACCGGGCCGGGCGCCGGTGGGGCCGGGGCGGCCGCGTGCGCGATCGACTACGTGGTGACCAGCGACTCCGGTGCGGAGTTCGGCGCGCGCCTCGGGGTGACCAACCGGGGCGGCGAGCCCGCGCACGGGTGGCAGCTCGCGTTCACGTTCCCCGGTGACGAGCGGGTGCTGCCCGGCGACGGGTACTGGGCCGAGCAGACCGGGCGGCGCGTCGTGCTGCATCCGGCGGGCGCGGCGCCGCTCGCGCCGGGCGCCACGGCGCAGGTGCGGCTGCGCGGCAGCTCGGCCGCCGCGAACGGCACGCCAGCGGACTTCACGCTCAACGGCGCCGCGTGCGCAGTGACGCCGGCGCCCGAGCGCACCACGCTGGCCGAGGGCACCGGCCCGGCCGCGCCGGAGGCGACGACGACGGGCCCGGTCACCGACAAGGAGGGCAACAAGGCGCAGGCCGGCGCCGGGGACGGCGCGGCCGCGGGCGGCACCTCCTCGGGCGGTTCGGGCGCGGCGGAGTCGGGCGGCGGCAGCGGATCGGGCGGCACGTCGAACTCGGGCGGCGGGTCCAGCTCCGGCGGCGGAAACTCCGGCGGCGGCAGCACGGGCGGTGGCAGCACGGGCGGCGGTAGCACCGGGGGTGGCAGCACGGGCGGTGGGAGCACCGGCGGTGGCAGCACCGGTGGCGGCAGCACGGGTGGTGGCAGCACCGGTGGCGGGAGCACCGGCGGTGGCAGCACCGGCGGCGGGGACGACGGCGGCGTGCTGCCGGACCTGCCGCTGCCGGACCTGCCGATCGTGCCGGACCCGCTCTGACCGGTAGCCGGTGAGGGCGGCCGGGGGCGGCCGGGGGCGGCTGGGCGCGAGCGGCAAGGGGCGTGCAAGCGGCGGGCAAGTGTGCGGCAACGGCCCGCGTGCACGGTGGTGCGGTAACCCACTCATCGCACCGGAAAGAGCATCCCGTGAGCGCGTTCGACGTGCCCGTCGCGGCCGGCTCGGTGGCGACCGCCGTGTTCGCGGTCAGCACGCTGCCCATGCTGGTCAAGGCCTACCAGACCAAGGATGTCGCGTCCTACAGCCTCGGTCACATCGCCCTCGGCAACGTGGGCAACGTCCTGTACACCGTCTACGTGCTGGGCCTGCCGGCCGGCCCGATCTACGCGCTGCACGCGTTCCACACGGTCAGCACGGCGCTGATGCTGTTCTGGTACGTGCGGTACGCGCTGCTGCCGGGCCGGCGCGGCGGGCGGTCAGCCGTACATGCGGACCCACGCGGTACTCAGGCCGCCCTGCTTGACCCAGGCGACGTCGTCCACGTCGACGACGTCCACGCGGTCGCCGGCCAGGGTCAGCGACCGGGCCCGGCCGGGCAGCACCGTCACCCAGGCGGCGCTGAGGCCGCCCTGCTTGACCAGTGCGGAGCGGTTGTGTAGCAGCACCCCGACGCGGTCGCCGGCCAGGGCGAGCTGGTCGACGCCGGTGTGCACCTTGACCCAGGCGGCGCTGAGGCCGCCGTCCTTGACCCAGGCGTTGCCGTCGGCGTCGACGACGCCGATGCGGTCGCCGGCGAGGACCAGCCGGCGCATGCCGGTGTGGACGGTGACCCAGGCGGCGCTGAGGCCGCCCTGCTTGACCAGTGCGGTGCCGTCGCGCAGCACGCCGACCCGGTCGCCGTCCAGCGCGAGCTGGTCGACGCCGGTGTGCACCCGCACCCAGGCGGCGCTGAGGCCGCCGTCCTTGACCCAGGCGTTGCCGTCGGCGTCGACGACGCCGATGCGGTCGCCGGCCAGCACCAGCTGGCGCATGCCGGTGTGGACGGTGACCCAGGCGGCGCTGAGGCCGCCCTGCTTGACCAGCGCGGTGCCGTCGGCGAGCAGGACGCCGATGCGGTCGCCGGACAGCGCGACCTGGGTGACGTTCACGTGCTCGCGGACCCAGGCGGTGCTCAGCCCGCCCTCCTTGACGACGGCGTCGAAGCCGCCGGTGAGCACGCCGACGCGGGTGCCGGTGAGCGTGAGCTGCTGCACCGCCGGGGCGGCCGCGTGCTGGCGCAGCCACGGGCCGAGGTCGTCGAGGCGGGTCCCGACGGTGCCGCGGCGGGTCTCGGTGGCGGGCGTGCCGAGGCAGCCGCCCTGCCAGGACGTGGAGTGCAGGGCCACGACCTGGGTGCCGCGCAGCGCGGGGCCGCCCGCGTCGCCGCGGCACAGGGCGCCGGCGCCGTCGGCGGGGGCGATGTCGAGGGTGCCGGCGGCGACCGCGCCGACCTGGAAGGTGGCGGTGTGCGCGCCGGTGGGCACCCACGTGTCGGCGGTGCGGCCGTAGCCGGCGACGGTCAGCTCGTCGCCGGGCGCGGGCGGCGTCGTGGCCACCGTCGCGACCGGGACGCCGAGGGCCGGCCGGTCGAGGCGGGCCAGCGTCAGGTCGCGGTCCGGGTGTGGCGTGAGGCGGTCGACGGTGAAGCGCCGCCCGTCGACCGTGACGGCGGACCCGGCGGCGGGCGCGCCGGCGCCGAAGCAGGACTTGGCGGTGGCGACCCACCACGGCGACAGCAGCACGCCCGTGCAGGCCGCCCGGCCCGCGCCGATGTCCACCCGGGTCAGGTACCGCAGGCCGTCGGCGTCGGTGGCGGGCCGGCCCTGGGCGACCGCGAGGGCGGCGCCGCCGAGCAGGAGGGTGGCGGCCGCTCCGGCGGCCGCGGACAGCATGATTCGTCGTCTGTTCATCGATTCCGTTCCCCCGTGTGACCGGGGCCCAACGTAGCAATCGACGGCCGTCCACGCTGTCCCGTGCGGGGGCGGTCAGGCGGGCCCGGTGGAGTCGCGCACGACGAGTTCGGTGGCCAGCTCGACGTGCAGGGCCTCCAGCGAGTGCCGGCCGAGCTGCCGTTCCAGCAGGGTGACGGCCATCCGGCCCATCTCCTGCAGCGGCTGGCGGACGGTGGTCAGGGCGGGCCGGGTGGCGCGGCTGAGGTCGATGTCGTCGAAGCCGGCGACGGACAGGTCGCCCGGGACGCGCAGGCCGCGCTCGGCGGCGGCGCGCAGGGCGCCCACGGCCACCTTGTCGTTGAAGCCGACCAGGGCGGTGGGCCGGTCGGGGCCGTCGAGCAGGTCGGCGGCGGCGCCGTGGCCCTCCTCGACGGTGGGCCGCACGTACCGCACGAGGGCGGGGTCGCCGAGGACGCCGGCGTCGGCGAGGGCGGCGGCGTGCCCGGCGAGGCGGGCGTCGCTGGCCAGCCACTCGCTCGGGCCGGCGATGACGCCGATGCGGCGGTGGCCGAGGGCGGTCAGGTGGGCGGTGAGCGCGCGGGCGCCGGCGGCGTGCGCGGCGGACACGGCGACCATGTCGCGCGGCGGGGGCGTGCGCGGGTCGACGACCACGAGGGGCCGGCGGCGGGCGTGCAGCGTGGCCAGGTCGGCGGCGGGCTCGGGCGGCAGGACGAGGATGGTGCCGCCGATGTCGCCGCCGCGGGCGGGCAGGCGGTCGAGCAGGCCGGTGCGCTGCGCGGCCTGCCCGGCGTCGAGGACGAGGCGGCGGCCGTGCAGGTCGAGGGTCTCGGCGATGGACGACACGATCAGGCCGAAGTAGTCGGTGAGCAGGTACGGGCAGCGCACCAGGATGGGGCCGGCCGGCGGGGCGGCCGGCGCGCGGCGCGGGCCGGGGGCGCGGGCGCCGAGGCGTTCGACGGCGCGCTCGACGAGCGCCCGGGTCTGCGGGGCCACGTTGCCGTGCCGGTTGAGCACCCGGGACACGGTGGCGATGGAGACCCCGGTGGCCGCGGCGACGTCCCGGACCGTCGCCCTTGTTACATCGCCGTGTTTCACTCCGCCCCCTTGACATCGAGGTTTCACGCTTGTTTCCTGGCCGTGAGCGCATCCGTATTGTTACACAACGTTTCAGCAGGGGGCAGCGATGAGAGCACTGCTGGCGGCCGGCACCGCCGCCGTCCTGACGCTCGGCGGCGCGCAGGCCGCGCAGGCCGGCCCGCAGGCGCACCCGCGCCCGGCGCAGGCCCGCGTCTGGGTCACCACCGTCGACCGGGCCGAGCTGCTGCACGAGCGGGCGCCCGTGGCCTTCGGCGCCGCCGCCGCGCCCGCCGCCGTGCCGACGATCACCGTCGACCCCAGCCGCCGCTACCAGAGCATCGACGGCTTCGGCGCCGCCCTGACCGACTCGGCCGCCAGCGTGCTGTACCGGCTCACCCCCGCCGAGCGGGACCGCACCATGCGCTCGCTGTTCGACCCGCGCACCGGCATCGGCGTCAGCTTCCTGCGCCAGCCCGTCGGCTCGTCCGACTTCACCGCCGAGGCCGCCCACTACACCTACGACGACGTGCCGGCCGGGCAGACCGACTTCCCGCTGCGCCGGTTCAGCATCGCCCACGACCGGCAGCAGATCCTGCCGCTGCTGCGCCGGGCGAAGCAGCTCAACCCGCGGCTCACCGTCATGGCGTCGCCGTGGAGCCCGCCCGCCTGGATGAAGACCGGCGACTCGCTCGTCGGCGGCCGGCTCAAGGACGACCCGCGCATCTACGACGCCTACGCCCGCTACCTGGTGAAGTTCGTGCAGGCGTACGCCGCGGAGGGCGTACCCATCGATCTGCTGACCGTGCAGAACGAGCCGCAGAACCGGCGGCCCGGCGGTTACCCCGGCACGGACCTGCCCGTCGCCCAGCAGGCGAAGGTGATCGAGGCGCTCGGGCCGCTGCTGCGCCGCGCCAGCCCGCGCACCAAGATCATCGGGTACGACCACAACTGGGCGACCCACCCCGACGACGTCGCCTCCACCCCGCCCGGCGCCGACCCGGAGACCGACTACCCGTACGCGCTGCTGGAGACCCCGGCCGCCCGCTGGCTCGCCGGCACCGCGTTCCACTGCTACTACGGCGACCCGAGCGCCCAGACCGCCCTGCACGAGGCGCACCCGGACAAGGGCATCTGGTTCACCGAGTGCTCCGGCTCGCACGGCGCCGGCGACCCGCCCGCGAAGATCTTCCGCGACACGCTGACCTGGCACGCCCGCAACGTCGTCATCGGCACCACCCGCAACTGGGCGAAGTCCGTGGCGAACTGGAACATCGCGCTGGACAGCGCCGACGGCCCGCACCTGGGCGGCTGCGAGACCTGCACCGGCCTGGTCACCGTGCAGCCCGACGGCAGCGTCACCACCGCCGCCGAGTACTACACGATCGGTCACCTGGCGAAGTTCGCCCGGCCCGGGGCGGTGCGCATCGCCAGCACCTCGTTCGGCACCACCGGCTGGAACGGCCAGATCCAGGACGTCGCGTTCCGCAACCCCGACGGCTCCACCGCCCTGGTCGTGCACAACCAGAACGACGACCCGCGCACGTTCGCCGTCGCGGCGGGGCAGCGCCGCTTCGAGTACACGCTGCCCGGCGGCGCCCTGGCCACGTTCACCTGGCCGCGCTCGCCGGAGCTGGAGCCGCGGCACCGGCTGCTGGACCTCGACGGCGCCACCGCCACCGCCCAGCCGGCCGGCGAGGGCGCGGCCCTGGCCGTCGACGGCGACGCGTCCACCCGCTGGTCCAGCGGGGCCGCGCAGGAGCCCGGCCAGCAGCTCACCGTCGACCTCGGCGCGGCCCGCACGTTCCGGCGGGTGGCGATCGACAGCGGCGGCGACGCCGGCGACTACGCCCGCGGCTGGCGGCTGGAGGTCAGCGGCGACGGCGCCGCCTGGCGCACCGTCGCCCAGGGGCAGGGCGCCGGCCCGCTGACCGTCGCCGACCTGCGGCCGACCCGGGCGCGGTACCTGCGCGTCACGTCCACCGCGGCGGCGGGCAACTGGTGGAGCGTCGCGGACGTGCGCCTGTACGCCTGACCGGGCGATACTGCTCAGCACCGGCGCACCGCGGGCGATAGGTCGTCAGCGGAACGCCGCCGGGCGGCCGCCGACCCCGGACGGATGGCCCACACATGCGAGCTGACGCGGACCCGGACGCGGCACGGGCCTCGGTGCCCCGCCGCGTCCGCACCGTGCGCGTCAGCAGCGTGCGGGCCCTGCTCGGCCCGGCCGTCGCCGCCGTCTACCTGCTGTGCACGCCCGGGCGGCCCGACCGCCCGGTGATGCTGGCGATCACCGCCGTGATGCTCGCCGTCGCCGTCGGCACCTGGTCCGCCGCGTCGTGGCTCGCCCGCTCCCGCGCCCGCGTCGCCGTGCAGGCCGCCGGCATGGTGGTCAACATCGCCGGCTCGTCGGCGCTCAGCCTGCTCGACGGCGGTGTCGCCAGCCCGCTCGGCGCGCTCGTGCCGTTCACCCTGCTGTTCTACGCGATCATGATGCCGCCGCGGATGTTCGCCGTGGCCAGCCTGCTCAGCGCCGCCGGCTACGGCGTGGTCGCCGTCGCGGGCGGGCCCGCCCCCACCGGGTACGCCGCCGTGTACGCGCTCGGCATCGGCGGCGTCGCGTACCTGTGCTTCCGGCACGCCGCCGTGCTCGCGTCGCTGCGTCACCGGCTCAAGGAGGCGTCCCGGCTCGACCCGCTCACCCGCGTGCTCAACCGGCGCGGCTTCGACGAGCGGCTCGACCGCGCCGTCGCCGACGCCGCCCGCACCGGCCGGCCGCTCACCCTCGTGCTCACCGACCTCGACCACTTCAAGGCCGTCAACGACCGGTACGGCCACCAGGCCGGCGACGACGTCCTCGCCTGGACCGCCCGCACCATGACCCGCGCCCTGCGCCGCCGCGACGTGCTCGGCCGCCTCGGCGGCGACGAGTTCGGCGTGCTGCTCGACGGCGCCGGGCCCGCCGAGGCGCCCGCCCTGGTCGACCGGCTGCGCCGCGCGGTCCGCGGCGCCGCGCCGGGCAGCTTCGGGTACGCGTCCTACCCGGCCGAGGCCGCCACCGTCGACGACCTGCGCCGGCTCGCCGACGAACGCTCGTACGCCGACAAGGTCGGCCGCCGCCGCACCGTGCCCGCCGCGCCCGACGTCGCCCACGCCCGCGCCAACGCGGACCGCCCGCACACCGGCGTCACCGCGGGCGAGCGCCGCCGCCGCTCCATCGCCGACATGGGCCGGCTCGCCGCGTCCGACTGCGCCGTCGGGCTCGTGTGGGCCGTCGCGCTGGCGTCCGGGCAGCCGCACCGGCTCGCCATCGCCGCGCTGTGCGTCGCCGGCCTGGCGTACGGCGGCATCCTGATCCTCGCCAGCGACCGGCTCAGCCGGTCCGCGGCCGCCCGCGACGCGATGGTCGCCAGCGCCGTGTTCCTGTTCGCCCTGGCGATCGTCGTGCCCGTGCTCGGCGGCGGCGTCGCCGGGGCGCTCGGCATCGGCATGCTCGCGCCGATGCCGCTGGTCGCGCTCGGCGTGCCCCGGCGCCTGGCGCTGCCCATCATCGCCGCCCAGTCGGTCGCGTACCTCGTCGTGGCCGGCGCGGTCGGCGACCCCGACCCCTGGTACGTGCTGCTGCACCTGTTCGGCATGCTGGCCGTCGCGGTGGCCTGCGCCCGGCAGGGCGCCAGCGCCGCCGCCCAGCGCCGCCTGCTCACCCGGCTGTCGCAGACCGACGCGCTCACCGGCGTGCTGAACCGCCGCGGCTTCGCCGACCGGTTCGCCGCCGAGTCGGCCCGGCCCGGACGCCCGCTCGGCCTGGTCGTGTTCGACCTGAACGGCTTCAAGCGCGTCAACGACACCGCCGGGCACGCCGCCGGCGACGACCTGCTGCGCTGGGTCGCCACCACGGCCACCGCCGTCGCCGGGCCGGACGCCGCCGTCTGCCGCCTCGGCGGCGACGAGTTCGTCGTCCTGCTGCGCGCCGACCCGGCCGCGCTCGCCGGCCGCCTGCGCGACGCCCTCGCCGCGCGCGCCCCGATCAGCGCCGGCGTCGCCGTGCTCGGCCGCGACGGCACCGACTTCGCGACCCTGTACGCCCACGCGGACGCCGCGCTCTACCGCGAGAAGCACGGCGCCCGGCCGGTCCTGCAGCGCCTCTCCTGACCCGCGCCGGCCCGCCGGGGCGCGGTCCGCCCGGGTCAGAACCGGCCGCCGCAGGCAGAACCCACCGCCTCCGGGTCAGAAGCGGCGCCGCCGGGTCAGAAGCGGCCGCCGCCGGTGCGGCGGCCGCGGCTGGCGCTGCCGCCGAAGCCGCCGCCGCTCCACCCGCCCCCGCCGCCGAATCCGCCGCCGAAGCCGCCCCCGTACCCGCCGCCGTAGCCCCCGCCGTACCCGCCGCCGCGGTGGCCGCCCGTCAGCAGGCCGCCGAGGACGGCGCCCGCGAACGAGCCCAGCACGTCGCCGCCCACGCCGCCGGCCCCGCCCTGCCAGCCGGCCACGTCCGAGCGCGCCTGCTGACCGGCCGCGGCGGCGTGGCGCTGCGCCTCCTGGGCGGCGGTCAGGGCGGCCGCCGGGTCGGTGGCGGCCAGGTTCTCGGCCAGCGCGAGCTGCCGCTGCGCCTCGGCGAGCCAGGCGCGGGCCTGGCCGCCGACGGCGCCGCGCCGGGTGGTGACGAAGTCGCCGGCCGCCGCGACCTCCGCGCGGGCGACCGGCAGGGCCTGGGCGAGCAGGGCGCGGGCCCGGTCGGTGCGCTCCGCGGCGGCGCGGGCGTCGGCGAGGGCGGCGTCCAGGGCGGCGTCGGCCTCCTGCAGGCCGCGCAGCGCGGCGGCCGGGTCGCGCACGGGGCCGGTGCCCAGCGCGGCGAGCGCCCGCTCGGCGCCGCGCACCGCGTCGGCCAGCGCCGACCCGCCGCCCCCGGCCACGCCCGCCGCCAGGCCCAGCTCGGTACGCAGCTCCGCGACCAGGCCGGCGACCGCGTCCTGCGCCGCGGCCAGGTCCGTGCGGGCCCGGTGCACCGCGGCGAGCAGCTGCTCGGCCTGGTCGACGGCCTGCACGGCGGCGCGGACGGCCAGGGCCGCCTCCGGCCGGTCGCCCGCGGTCAGGGCGGCGCGGGCGCGGGCGGTCGCCTCGGCGGTGAACGCGAGGCGGTCGCGCGCCTGCTGCGGGTTCGCGGCGACGGACGCCACCGCCGCCTCGTCGTAGCGGGCGCCCAGCTCGCGCAGGACGCCCTCGGCGGCGGGCACGGCCGCCTCGGCGGTGGCCCGGTCCCGGTCGGCGGAGTCGGCGACCTCGGTGGCGCGGGCCTCGATGCCGCGCAGCTCGTCGAACGCCGCCGCCTCCGCGTCGAGCCGGGCGTCGGCGCGCTCGCACCGCTCGACGATCTCGGCCAGGATCGCCCGCCGGGCCGGCTCGTCGGGCGCCGGCTCGGCGTCCAGGCTCAGCCGCAGCCGGAACGCCTCGGCGACCTCCTGGCGGGCCGCGTCGAGCGCCGCCCGGAACGCGGTCGTGGCCCCGGCGCCGTACTGGGCCTCGGCGAGGCCGAGCTCGCGTTCGCTGGCGCGCAGGTCGTCGTCGAGCTCCAGCAGCAGGGCGTTGGCCCGGGCGCTGAGCTCCTCGGTGGACGGCTGGGGCGGCCCGGCCTCGGCGGCGGGCGCGCCGGGCGGCGGGCTCACCGCGCGGCGGCGGGCGCGCCGCCACAGCACCGCCGCGAGGATCACGCCGCCGATCGGCAGGGCCAGGCACAGCACCAGCGGCAGCCCCGACAGGCCGCCGCCGGTGGCGCCGCCGCCGGTCCCGGCCGCCGCCCGGTAGCCGTCGGCCGCGGCGACCGCCGCCCCGGCCCAGTCGCCGCGGCGCAGCGCGGGCTCGATGTCGTCCGCCGCCACGTCGCGCAGCTCGGCGTCGGTCAGCGGGGCGCCCGCGTCGACGGTGTACGCGTACGCCCGGTCGGCGGTGGCGACGGCGAGCAGCGCGTCGCGGTCGCCGAGGTCGCTGGCGCGGGCCGTGGCGTCGACCCAGTCCTGGGCGGGCGTGCCGTCGAACGAGTCGACGAACACCACGAACAGCTGGATGCCCGCGCCGGTGGACAGCTCGTCGAGGGCGCGCGCCACCTCGGCGCGCCGGCCGCCCAGCACGCCCTGCGGGTCGGTGATCTCGGCGGCGAGCCGGGCCGGCGGGTCGGCCGCGGCAGGCGCGGCGGGCGCCAGGAGGGCGGCGAGCACCGCCGTCAGCAGCAGCACGGGAGCGCGGCGGCGCGCGGAGACGGTCACCCGCCCAACCTACGGGCCGCGGCGCGTCAGCGTCGGGCGGCGGGGCGGTCGCTGTCGTGCACGGCGTCGCCGCCGGCGCGCTTCGCCCGGTACATGGCGGCGTCGGCCCGGCGCAGGGTCCGCTCCAGGTCGGCGGCGGGCCCGCCGGCCACCCCGATGCTGACGGTGGCGTCGCAGTCCGGGACGTCGCGCACGGCGCGCACGATGCGGGCGGCGATGCCGGCGCCGGCAACGGGGTCGGCCCCGGGCAGCAGCGCGCCGAACTCGTCGCCGCCGATCCGGGCGACCACGTCGCCGTCGCGCACGCCCGCGCTGACCGCGGCCGCGACGGCGGCGAGGGCGGCGTCGCCCGCGGCGTGCCCGCGGGTGTCGTTGACGGCCTTGAACCGGTCCAGGTCGATGAGCAGCACGGTGACCCGGCCGGGCCCGGCGCTCAGCGCGGCGACGGCCCGGTCGAAGCCGCGCCGGTTGGCGACGCCGGTGAGGGCGTCGGTCTCGGCGGCCCGGGCGGCCTGCTCGTGCTCGGTGCGCAGCGTCTCGTACGAGGTGAGCGCCTCGGCGGTGTGCAGGGTGCGCTGCCGCTGCCGCCACAGCGCCCCGGCCAGCGTGTCGCCGTAGCGCAGGGCGGCCCGGGCGGCGGCCGAGCCGTGCGCGGCCAGCAGGACGGCGTGGGTGCGGTGGGTGGCCGCGACGGTGATCCACTCGGCGTCGGGCGGCAGTTCGGCGACGGCCCGCTCCATGATGGCCACGGCCTCGTCGACGCGGCCGGCGCGGCGCAGGGCGACGGCGCGGAACGGCAGGCTGTAGGCGAGCAGGGTCCGGCCGAGGCCGCGGGCCTCCTGCACGGCCGTCAGCCGCTCGATGTCGGCGGCGGCGCCCGCCGGGTCGGTGCGGTCGGCGCGGGCGCACGCGGCCTGCAGCAGCGCCGCGTCGCGCCAGGTGCCGGCGTCCGGGCCGCACGCCTCGGTGGCGGCCTGCAGCGCCCACACCTCGGCCTGGGCGGTGTGCCGCTCGGCCCGGGCGACCTCGCCGATCTGGTACAGCTCCAGCGCCCAGCGCAGGTGCAGGTCGGCCAGGTTGCCCAGCCACATCGCCTTGCCGGCGCTCAGCTCCGGGTCGGCCGCGCTGATCCGGTACGCCTCCTCGAACTGCGGCCCGACCAGCTCGTACAGGCGCAGCTGGTTGTAGCCGACGGCGATGCCGACGCGGGCGTTGACGGCGGCCACGGCGTCAGGCTCGTCGTCGGTGAGCGCCGCCTCGGCGGCCACCAGGTCGCGCAGCGCGGCCTCGCCGTCGTGCCCGGACACGTCCCGCTCGCCCAGCTTGATGCGCTCGGACGCCCGGGTGGCCAGGGCGCACGACCGCCAGCCGGCGCTGCCCTCGCGCTCGGCGGCAGCGAGCATGAGGCCGGCCGCGGCGATGGCGGCGCGCAGGTCGCCCAGCATGATGAGCGCGACGGCGCGCACGAAGTGCATGGCGGCGGGCCCGTCGGCGAGCGCACCGGTGCGTTCCTCGAGGATCGACTCGGCCAGCGGCAGCATGCGGGCGGCGCCGCCGGTCTGGGCGGCCGACAGCATCCGGGCCGCGCGGCGGCTGACCTCGTCCATGTGCCCTCCTGTCGCTCACATCGGCCGGGTGCGCCGCGACGGGAGGATCGTCTCAGTACCACGTGGACTTGTCGACGACATGCATCAGCTCGCGCCCGGCGGCGAAGCGGCGGGCGTTCTCGACCAGCACCGCGAGGCGCCGCTCGTCGCCGTCGGGGCCCGCGCCCGCGACGTGCGGGGTGACGAGCACGTCGTCGCGGCTCCACAGCGGGTGGCCGGGCGGCAGCGGCTCGGTCTCCAGGACGTCCAGCGCGGCGCCGCGCAGCCGGCCGGCGTCGAGGGCGGCGACCAGGTCGGCGAGGCGCACGGTGGCGCCGCGGCCCACGTTGACCAGGTACGCCGAGGGCCGGAACAGCGCCAGCCGGCGGGCGTCGATCAAACCCTCGGTGGCGGGGGTGTGCGGCACCGTGAGCACGACGACGTCGGCGCCCGGCAGCAGGTGGTCGAGCGCGGCGGGCGGGCCGAGCGTCGTGAAGCCGGGCGGCGGCTCGGTGCGGCGGGCGTCGACGCCGGCGACCCGCATGCCGAACTGGGCGAGCAGCCGGCCGGTCTCGGCGCCGATCGCCCCGGTCCCGACGACCAGGGCGGCGGCGCCGGTCAGCGGCAGGACGCCGGCCCAGTCCGGCGCCCACCGGCCGGCGCGCTGGTCGCGGGCGTACCGGGGCAGCTCGCGGGCCAGCGCCAGCACGAGGGCGACGGTGTGCGCGGCGACGTGGTCGGTGTAGGTGTCGCGCATGTTCGTCACGACGACCGGGTGCGCGACGAGCGCCGGGTGGTAGAAACCGGGCGGGGGACCGGCCTGCGGCGCCTGGAGCCAGCGCAGCCGCCGGGCCCGGGCGAGCAGGTCCGGCGGCAGGGCGCCGACGGCGGCGTCCGCGTCGCGCAGGGCCGCCGCCGCCTCGCCGTCGGTGCGGGGCACGAGGACCTCGATCCCGGGTACGGCCCGGACGAGCGCCCCGGCCCAGCCGGCGACGGCGGGCGGCAGCAGCACCAGCGTGAACGACACGGTCAGTGCTGCACGCTCTGGCTGAGGGAGAAGTTCTTGAACCAGGCGTACGACGTCTTCTTCGGTCCCCACTCGGTGGAGTGCCCGCCGTAGAACGTGGAGAAGAAGATGCCGCCGAAGTTGATGCCGCTGATGCCCGCGGTCGACGTGGACAGGACCTGCCGGCCGTCGAACCACACGGTGGTGGTCTGCCGGTTGCGGTCCACGTACTGCTCGATGGTGTGGTACTGGTCGTCGGCGGGGAACGTCCACGAGCCGAGGCCGAGGTCCTTGCCGTAGCCGCTGCCGGCCGGGGAGTAGAAGTAGATCTGGCCCTTGTTGCCGTTGCGGAACATGAACCGGGTCGACCAGCCGTTGCCGTGGGTGCCGCCGGCGGCCTCGTTCGGGTTGCCGCCGTAGAGGCCGGGCAGCTTGGCGCCCTTGCCGAAGTCGTGGCCGGCGGGGAACTTGATCTCGTACTTGAGCGACAGCGTCCGCCCGGTGGCCCACGAGCCCTTCCCGATGGCGCCGAGGTTGGTGTAGAACTGCGCGCCGCCGCCGGTGGGGCAGTTGGTGCAGGACGGCGCCGAGGAGCCCTTGCCGTACTTGACCTTGACGCCGCCGCCGGTGAGCGGGTCCATCCGGTCGAAGCCGAACTGGGCGGTGTTGACGACGCCCCAGGCGCTCTTCCAGGAGTTGGCGGGGAAGCCGTCGAACGACGCGGTCCAGGCCGAGGGGGCGGCGGCCCGGACCGCGGGCGCGCCGGCGGCGTGCGCGGTGGTGGCGGCGGTGCTGACGGCGGTGGCGCCGAGGGCGGCCAGCGTGGCGGCGACGGCCGCACCGCCGATCGCCTGCCGGGCTCGCCGGCCGTGTCTGAGGGGGAGTCTCATGTCCTGGTTTCCTCCGAGCCGGACGTGACGGACGGGTCGGCGGTCAGTCTGGCCGCGCCGGGCGATCGTGAGGAGTGCTGCCGATCAAGTTAATCCAAGGGGAAAACTTGACCATCGTTACATTGACGAACGGGTATGCCGCCGATAACCTGCGCGACACATACGCGCAACGCGTACACATATGTGAACAGGAGTCGCCGGTGAGACCTCGGACCCGGGCCGGGCTGGCGGTGGCGGCGGTCGCCGCGATCGCCGCCACGGCCGCCGTGCAGCAGGCCGCGCACGCCGCGACCGTGCAGGCCACGGTGACCGTGCAGCTGTCGGGCACCCCGCGCGGCACGCTCGCCGAGGGCCACCTCGGACTGTCCTTCGAGTCCATGCCCCGCACGAACGACGGCGGCGTCAACAGCGGCAAGTTCGACGCCCGGGGCAACCTGCCCCAGCTGCTGCGCACCCTCGGCCCCGGCACGCTGCGCCTCGGCGGCAACTCCGTCGACCGCACGTACGCCCGCGCCACCCCCGCCGCGCTGCAGGGCCTCGTGCGGCTGTCCGACGCCACCGGCTGGCGTTACGTCTACAGCACCAACCTCGCCCACTACGACGCGGCCGCCACGACCGCCGACGCCGCCGCCGTGCGCGCCGCCCTCGGGCCCCGGCTCCGGAGCCTGGTGTGCGGCAACGAGCCCGACCTGTACGCGGCCAACGGGTACCGGCCCGCGGGCTGGACCGTCGGCGCGTACGTCGCCGAGGCGAACCGCTGCCTCGCGGTGCTGCGCGCGCAGGCCCCCGGCGTGCCCGTCAGCGGGCCCGACACCGCCACGCCCGGCTGGCTACCCGCCTACGCCGGCGCGCAGCGCGGCGCGGTGACCCTGCTCAACCACCACCACTACCCGCTGAGCAACTGCAACGGCCCGAACGGCAGCGCCACCGCCCTGATCGCCAAGGGCAAGCGGGCGGACGAGGCCCGGCTGGTCGCGTCCGCGGCGGCCACCGCGCGCGGCGCCGGCATGCGGCTGGTGATGAGCGAGGTGAACTCGGCCGCCTGCGGCGGCATCGCCGGGGTGTCCGACACGTACGCGTCGGCGCTGTGGGCGCTCGACTACGTGTTCGCCGGCGTCGCGAACGGCGCCCACGGCATGTACTTCCATGGCGCCCTCGACCGGGCGTGCACCGGCTACACCGCGCTGTGCGAGACCGCTCCGCACCAGTACCGCGCCCAGCCGATCTACTACGGGCTGCTGCTCGCCCGGCTGGCCGGCACCGGCGCGGTGCTGCCCACCACGGTCAGCACCGCCGGCAACCTGGCCGCCCACACGGTGCGCGGCGCCGACGGCCGGGTGCGGGTCGTGCTCGCCAACATGAGCGCCGACACCGTGCGGACGTCGCTGCGGGCCGGCGACCGCACCGGCGCGGGCAGCCTGCTGCGGATGACCGCCCCCTCGCTGACCGCCACCAGCGGGGTGCGGATCCAGGGCCGCACCGTGGCCGCCGACGGCACGTTCACCCCGGACGCCGCCACGCCGGTCACCTGCACCGCCGGCACGTGCCCGGTGACGCTCGCGCCGTACGGCGCGGCCGTGGTCACGCTGCCCTCCTGACGCCCGCGCCGCGGGGGCCCGTGCCGGGGCTCCCGCGGCACGGGTCTAGTACGACAGGCCGTGGCCGAAGGGGTACAGGCCCGGCCAGGTCACGGGCAGCCGGCCCGCCGGCGGGTGGTCGCCGAACAGCACGTCCGCCACGCCCGCGCCCTCGGTGCCCGGCAGCCACGCCGCCACCAGCGCCGCCCAGTCGCCGGCGTGCGCGGCCACGTCCAGCGGCCGGCCCGACACCAGCACCACCACCACCGGGACGCCCGCCGCGCGCAGCCGGGCGAGCACCGCCAGGTCGGCCTCGTCGAGGCCCGGCAGCTCGGGGCGGTCGCCCTTGAACTCCGCGTACGGCGCCTCGCCGAGCACGGCGATCGCCGCCGTCCAGCCGTCGCCCGCGCGCTCGGCGCCCGGGTCGTGCACGATCTCCGCGCCGCCGGCCGCCGCGCGGATGCCGTCCAAGATCGTGGTGCCCGGGGTGATGGCGCCGGACGAGCCCTGCCAGGTGATCGACCAGCCGCCGCACTGGTGGCCCATGTCGTCGGCGTTGCGGCCGGTCACCAGGTAGCGGGCGCCCGCGCGGGCCAGCGGCAGCGCGCCGCCGTCGTTGTGCAGCAGCACCTGCGACGCGCGCACGGCCTCGCGGGCGAGCGCCCGGTGCGCCGGGCTGCCGACCGACGGCGTCCACGACCGGTCGGCCAGCGGCGACTCGAACAGGCCCAGCCGGAACTTGGCCGTCAGGATGCGCCGCACCGCGTCGTCCACCCGGGCCATCGGCACCCGGCCCGCCTCGACCTCCGCGCACAGCACGGCGATGAACCGCCGCCACTCCGACGGCACCATCACCATGTCGAGGCCCGCGTTGACGGCCGTGCGCACCTCCTCCGGGGTGAAGCCCGGCTCGCCGTCGATGAGGTCGACGGCGTTGTAGTCGGACACCACGATGCCGTCGAAGCCCAGCTCGCCCTTGAGGACGGTGGTGAGCAGGTACGCGTGGGCGTGCAGCGGCAGCCCGTTCCAGGCGCTGTAGGACACCATCACGCTGCCGACGCCGCGCTCGACGGCGGCCCGGAACGGCGGCAGGTGCAGCGCGCGCAGCTCGGCTTCGCTCAGCCGCGTGTCGCCGCGGTCGACGCCGCCCGTGGTGCCGCCGTCGCCGAGGTAATGCTTGGCGGTGGCCAGCACCGACGGCACGCCGTCCTGCAGCCCCGACACCATCGTCGCCATGGCCTCCGGGATGGCCGGCACCTCGCCGAACGCCTCGTAGGTGCGGCCCCACCGGGGGTCGCGCACCACCGCCAGGCACGGCGCGAAGTCCCAGTGGATGCCGGTGCCGGCGACCTCCTCGGCGGTGGCCCGGCCGATGCGGCGCACCAGCTCGGGGTCGCGGGTGGCGCCCAGGCCGATGTTGTGCGGGAAGATCGTCGCGCCGTGCACGTTGTTGTGCCCGTGCACGGCGTCCACGCCGTAGAGCAGCGGGACGCGCAGCGGAGTGTCCAGGGCGGCCCGCTGGTAGCCGTCGTACATGTCCGCCCAGGCCCGCGCCGTGTTCGGCGTGGGGGAGGAGCCGCCGCCCGACAGCATCGACCCGAGCCGGTACGCGGTCACGTCGGCGGGGGTCACCGACGCGCGCTCCGCCTGGGTCATCTGGCCCACCTTGTCGGCCAGGCTCATCCGGGCGAGCAGGTCGGCCACGCGCGCGGCGACCGGCAGGCCGGCGTCGAGGTACGGCGGGCGGGTCGTCGCGGGGGAATCGGACAGCGGTCGCATGGCGCCTCTCCTCGGGCCGGTGGGGTTCCTGCGCCGGCGGCGAGGCACTTCGAACGGAACTTAAATGAAGGTCTCGGACGGTGTCAACGACGGTCGTCGATACCGGAACCCGCCCGCACCGGCGGCCCGCAACCGGCGTTGGGAACAATGGCGCCCGCGCGCGCATCGAACGCGTGCCCGGACGCAGGTGGCCCCGCCGAAGGAGGACGACCGACCGTGACCGACGACCCCCGGCCGCCCGCCGGCCCCAGCACGGCCGACGCGCCGCCCGGGCCCCGGCTCGACGCACGGCAGTCGCAGGCCATCTTCGGCGCCGTGCGGCTGCTCACCGCGCACGGCGGCAAGGCCGCCGCCGACCTCACCCTCGGCCGGCTCAAGTCCACCGGCCGCCGGCGCCCCGCCGTCGTCGTCATCGGCGAGGTCAAGCGCGGCAAGAGCTCGCTGGTCAACGCGCTCGTCGGCGAGCCCGGCCTGTCCCCGGTCGGCGTCGACGTCACCACCGGCTCGTTCCTGCGGTTCGTGCCCGCCTCGGCCCGCCGGCCCGCCGGCACCGCCCGCATCTTCGCCGCCGACGGCGCCGCCACGGCCGTGCCCCGCGACGAGGTGGCCGACTGGGTCAGCGTCGGCGGCGCCCGGCGCACCGACCCCGAGGCGCCCATCGTGCTCGGCGCCGAGGTGGCCGTCGCGTCGTCGCTGCTGCCGCGGCTGGCCGTCATCGACACCCCCGGCGTGGGCGGCCTCGACGGCGGCCACGCCACCCTCGCCGCGTCCGTCGCCGCCCAGGCCAGCGTGCTGCTGTTCGTCAGCGACGGCGGCCAGCCGCTGACCGCGCCCGAGCTGGCGTTCCTGGCCCGGTCGGCGGCCACCGTGCAGACCGTCGTGCTGGCCATGACGAAGGTGGACCTCTACCCGGCCGGCTGGCGCGAGGTCCTCGCCGAGAACCGGGCGCTGCTGCGCAGGCACGCGCCCCGGTTCGCCGACGCGGACGTGATCCCCGTGGCCAGCCCGCTCGCCGCCGAGGCCGCCGCCCTGCCCCCGGGCGACCTGCGCGACGCCATGACGCGGGCCGGCGGCGTCGCCCGGCTCGCCGAGGTGCTCAACGCCCACGCCGCCGACACCGACCGGCTCATCGTCGCCAACGCCGCCCGGATCGCGCGCACCGGCCTCGACCAGGTGTCCGTGCAGCTCGCCGCCCGGCGCGCCGCGGTCACCGGCGGCGCCGCCGAACGGGCCGGGCTGGCCGGCGAGCGCGACCGGCTCACCGAGCTGCGGGCCCGCCAGCAGCGCTGGATCCTCGACCTCGAACGCGACCTCGGCAACCTGCGCCGCGCCGTCGTCGACGACGTCACCGCCCGGCTCACCGCCCTGCGCCACCGGTGGGAGGAGGCGTTCGAGAAGGAACGCCGGCTGCTGCTGCCCGCCGTCGCCAAGGAGACCATGGGGCAGATCTGCAGCGAGCTGCAGGCCGTCGTGGACGCCGTCACCGCCGGCTTCGACCGGCGGCTGCGCACGCTCGTCACCGGCACGTACGGGCTCACCGCCGAGCAGGTGCCCGCCTGGGCGGCCGACGAGCTGCGCGGCACCCGGCCCCGCCCGCGCCCGCACACCGCGAAGGCGACCGGGCTGCTCGACCCGTCGCTCGCCGCCACCGCGTTCCTCGGCGCCAACGCCGCCGGGGCGCTGCCCCTGGCGGCCGTCGGCATGGCGGCGCTGCCCGTCTCCATCGCCGTCGGCGGCGCCTGGCTCGCCGTCAACGTCGCGTACCGGGCCGTGCGCGCCGGGCGCACCCAGATGCGCACCTGGCTCGCCGAGACCGTCCAGGCCATGCAGCAGGACCTCGTCGCCGCCGCCGACTCGTCGCTGCGCGAGGCCCGGCCCGACATCGTCATCGGCATCCGGACATTCCTGTCCGACGCCATCGCCGGGCTCGACGCGGCCATCCGCGAGGCCGACCGGGCCGCGGCCGCCGGCGAGGGCGAACGGCGGCAGCGGGCCGAGGCCCTCGACCGGCACCTGGCCGCCGTCGCCGCCCAGCTCGACCTTCTCGACGGAATCCTGGCCGATCCGGGAACATCCGGCCCCGCCGCCGTCTCCAACCCGGCGACACCATGAACCGCGGTTCCGACAGGAGAACGCCATGAGCGACTTTGACACCCCAGACAGCACCGCGGCCGACCAGGTCGTCGTGGCCGACCTCAGCGGCGACGGCGTCGCCGACGTGTCGGTCGAGCTGCTGCCCGACGGCACCTACCACGTGCTGGCCGACACCGACGGCGACAGCCTGGCCGACGAGGAGGTCGTCGTCGACCGGGCCGCCCTCGACGCCGCGCTGCCCGGCGCCTCCGACGCCCTCGACGAGCTCGGCGCCGTCGAGACCACCCCCGTGCCGGACCCCGGCTTCGACCCGGCGGTCGACGACGGCGGCATCGCCGGCGACCCGTTCGGCGACGCCGAGCACTGGTTCCAGCAGGCCCAGAACGGCTTCTGCGCCCCGGCCAGCGTCGCCCAGATCGTCAGCGAGTACAGCGGGGTGCACTTCCCCGACGAGAGCGCGTTCGTGCAGCTCGCCAGCGAGCAGGGCCTGTTCAGCGTCGGCATGGACGGCGTGCCCGGCATGACGCCCGAGAACACCCTCACCCTGCTGGAGCAGTCCGGCGTGCCGGCCGGCCTGGAGGTCGGCACCACCGCCGAGCTGGTCCAGTACCTGGAGGAGGGCCGCGGCGTCCTGCTGTTCATCGACAGCGGCGAGGTGTGGGAGGGCGAGGCCGTCGAGGACAACTCGTTCGACCACGCGGTGGTGCTCACCGGCATCGACACCGAGCGCGGCGTGGCGATCCTGTCCGACCCGGGCTCGCCGGACGGCAACCTCGAGGAGGTGCCGCTCGACGTGTTCGCCGACGCGTGGGCCGACTCGCAGAACCTGATGATCGTCTGCGACGAGCCGCCCGCGGGCGACCCCGGCCAGGAGACCGTCGCCGCGGCCGGCGAGGGCGCGCCCAGCCAGATCGAGCGGGCCACCTCCGTCGTCATCCGCGAGCCGTGGGCGCTGCTGCCCGTCACGCTGCCGGCGCGGTCGTGAACCGGTTCGGCGACCTGCTCGCGGCCTGGCCGTGGGCACTCGCCTCGGTGGCCGCCGCGCTGTTCGCGGCGGCCGCGGGGTATCTCGTCGGACGCCGCCGGGACGCCGCCGACGCCGCGGACGCCGCCGAGGCCGCCCGCGGCGCCCCGGCGGCGCCGGCGGGCCCGGGCGCCGACGTGCGCCAGGTCGTGGAGGGCGTCATCGCCGCCCACGACCTGGCCGCCGCCGCCGACGGCGCCGTGCGGGTGCAGCTGGAACGGGCCCTGCACGCGGCGGGCGTGCACCGGATCGCCGTCGCCGGCGGTCAGCCCTTCGACGCGAGCCGGCACCACGCCGTCGGCACCGAACCGGCGGCGGCCGGACGCCCCGACCGGTGCGTCGCACGCGAGATCAGAGCTGGTTGGCAGACGCGGGACCGGGTCGTGCGCCCGGCGGAGGTGATCGTGTGGAAGCAGTGAGTCCCTGGCGGCTGGCCGTCGACGTGGGCACGTCGAACACGGCGGCGGCCGTGCAGATCGGGGCGGGTCCGCCGCGCCCGGTGCGGCTCACCGACCAGTCCGACCAGATGCCGTCCGGGGTGCTGGCCGGCCAGCACGGGCTCGTGGTCGGCGCGGAGGCGCTGCGGTCCGCCCGCATCGACCCCGCCGCGTTCGAGCCCAACCCGAAGCGCCGCGTCGGCGAGGGCGAGATCATGCTCGGCGAGCGGGAGGTGCCCGTCGCCGACGCCCTCGCCGCCCTGCTGCGGCACGTCGTCGGCCGGGCGGGCCGGGTCGCCGGTGGCGGTCACCCCGCCGAGGTGCTGCTGACGTACCCCGAGCAGTGGCAGCAGCCGCGCCGCGACGTGCTGACGGCGGCGGCCTACGCCGCCGGGCTGCCGCGGGCCCCGCGCCTGGTCTCCGAGCCCGTCGCCGCCGCCAGCCACTACGCCACCCAGGAGGCCGTGCCGCCCGGCGCGGTCGTCGCCGTGTTCGACTTCGGCGGTGGCACCTGCGACGTCGCGGTGCTGCGCGCGGGCGACGCCCCCGGCGCGCCGTTCACCGTGCTCGCCACCGACGGCATCGACCCGCTCGGCGGCGAGGACGTCGACGACCTGCTCGCCCGGTGGACGAAGGAGCAGCTGCGCGCCACCGGCCACGCCGAGCTGGCCGACGCCCTCGACGACCCGGCCGCGCTCGCCGACCGGCTCACCTTCCGCGACCAGGTCCGCGGCGCCAAGCAGGCGCTGACCGACTACGAGCAGACCCGCATCCCGGTCGCGGCGGGCGGCGCCCAGGCGGTGGTGACGATCACCGCGGAGGAGTTTGACCGGCTCGTCGCGCCGACCATCGACGCCGCCGTGCAGCTGACCCGGCGCACCCTGGAGCGGGCCGGCGTCGCCGCGCCGGCCCTGCACGCGCTGTACCTGACCGGCGGCTCGTCGCACCTGCGCCTCGTGCAGCGCAAGCTGGCCGAGCTGATCGGGCGCCCGCCGGCCACCCTGGAGGACCCGAAGCTGGTGGTGGCGCTCGGCGCCCTGAAGGTCCCGGCCCCCGCGGGCCCCCCGCCGCACCAGCCCCCGCCGCACCGGCCCCCGCCCCACCAGCCCCCGCCCCACCAGGTCCCGCCCCACCAGGTCGCGCCCCACCCGCAGCAGCCCCCGCCCCAGCCGCCGCCGGTGCCGCAGCGGCCCCCGCAGCAGCAGCAGCAGCCCCAGCAGCCCCCGCCCCAGATGCCGCCGCCGCACCAGCCCCCGCCCCAGCAGCCGCCGCCGCAGCTGCCGCCCGTGCCGCCCGCCGGTGGCAACGACCCCGTGTCCGGGGCGGGCGGGGGTCGGATGTCCGGGCCGCCGTGGCCGCCGCCCCCGCCGCCGGGCGACCGGGAGCCGTCCGCCTACCGCAACCGCTGGCTGATCGCCGCCGGGGCCGGCCTGGTCACCCTGGTCGTGTCCGTCGCGATCGGCGTGGTCGCCCTCAACGCGGGCGGCAACGGCACGGACGACGCGAAGGAGCCGACGTCCGCCCCGACGACCCGCAACCGCCCCATCACGCAGCCGCCCACGCAGCCGCCGACCACCCCGCCGACCTCGTCGGTGGCGAACCGGTCCTGCGCGGCGGCGCTGCCCGCCACCGAGTGCGCCCTGGCCCGCCGGCTGCCGACCGACTACACCGAGCTCGGCACCTGCGAGGCCCGGGAGCGGCTCGGCGCCGACCAGCTCGCGGTGGTGCGCTGCGAGGTCCCGGAGGGCTCGCGGGTCGGCTCGAACCCGGGCGTCGAGGTGTGGGCGACGAAGTTCACGGACAGCACGCGGATGGGGTTGTCGCTGGAGAAGATCGCCACCGACAACAAGATCACGGCGACCGCCCCGAGCTGTTTCCAGGTGACGACGTCGGGCCGCGGCCCGTGGGCGACGTCCTCGGACACCAGCCGGACGATCGGCCAGATGCTCTGCTACCCGTCGGAGGGCTACGGCAAGGTCGTCTGGACCTACGACGACGACGCGATCATCATGATCGCCACCGCCCAGGGCCCGGACGTGGCCGCGATGATGCGCTGGTGGTCCTCGCCCGGCCTGTCCGCGCTGCTCGACCAGTGAGCCGCCGGAATTTCCTCCCGGGGCCGGGAACATCGGGGCCGCCCCGCCGCATCGAAGAAGCGAACGAACGACGAGGCCAGGGGAGCACACGATGACCGACTTCCAGCTCTACGACACCACCGGCGACGGCTACGGCGACACGCTCGCGGCGGACACCAACGCCAACGGCCTGCTCGACACGTACGCGGCCGACGGCAACGGCGACAGCTACAACGAGACGATCCTGATCGACACCAACGAGAACGGCATCCTCGACACCGTCCAGGTGGACACCGACCTCAACGGCACCGTCGACACCACGTTCGTCGACAGCAACGAGAACGGCCTGCTCGACCAGGCGAACGGCCTGCAGACGGGCAACCAGCTGGTGAACCTGCCGGAGCAGTCGCCGCAGGCCGGCCCGCTGCTCACCGGCCCGGGCGTCATCGGCGGCGGCGGTCACGACCCGCTGATCGACGTGCTGGAGCACGCCACCCCGCTGCAGCAGGAGATGATCTACGACATCTTCAAGAGCCGGAACGACATGATCGACACCATCCTCGACACGGACGACGACGACGACTGAGCGTGACGTGACGGGGCGGGCCGGCGACGCCGGGCCCGCCCCGCGAGGCCAGGGGAGAGCACGCGATGACCGACTTCCAGTCCTACGACACCGACGGTGACGGCTTCGGCGACACGCTCGCGGCGGACACCAACGCCAACGGCGTGCTGGACACGTACGCGGCCGACGGCAACGGCGACGGCTACAGCGAGATGCTGATGGTCGACTCGAATGAGAACGGTCTGCTGGACACGTACCAGGTGGACACCGACCTCAACGGCGCCGTGGACACCAGCTTCGTCGACGGCAACGAGAACGGGGTGCTCGACCAGGTGAACGGCCGGCTGACCGGCAACCGCCTGGTGCAGCTGCTGGACGTGCCGTCGCAGCCGGCCCCGCTGACCGGCGACCCCGCCGTCATCGGCGGCGGCGGGCACGACCCGCTCATCAGCCTGCTGGAGCACGCCACCCCGCAGCAGGCGGAGATCATCATCGAGATGATGGAGAGCCGGCAGGACGCGATCGAGAACATCCTGTCCGACGACGACGATGACGACTACTGACATGACCCACCCGACGCACGGCCCGCAGGCCCGCCCGGCGCTGATCCAGCGCACAGAGCTGGCCTGCGACGCCGTGCTCGGGCTGGCCGGCCCGGCGCACGCCGCCGGCATCGCCGCCGTCCGCAGCGCCCTGACCGAGCCGCTGCGGCTGGCCGTCGTGGGCCGGGTCAAGGCGGGCAAGTCCACCCTGGTGAACGCCCTGGTGGGCCGCCGCATCGCACCGACCCGGGCGGGGGAGTGCACCCGCGTGGTGACCTGGTACCGCTACGGGGCGCCGGACCGCGCGGTGCTGGTGCTGCGCTCGGGCGAGCGGCGCACCCTGCGGATCGACGGCGGGCTGCCGGAGGAGCTGGGCGTGGCGCCGGACGACGTCGACCACCTGGAGGTCCACCTCCAGGCGGGCGCCCTGCGCGACCTCACGATCATCGACACCCCCGGCCTGGCGACGACGACCCCCGAGAACGAGGCGGCGACCCGCCGGGCGATCCTCGGCGCGGACGCCGTCAGCCGCTCGGCCGCCACCCAGGCCGACGCGGTGCTGTTCCTGGTCCGCGACGCCGAGCGCGCCGACGAGGTGGCGTTCCTGCGCGACTTCCTCGACGCGTCCGGTGAGCTGGGCGCCTCGGCCGTCAACGCGGTGGGGGTGCTGTCGCACGCCGACGTGTTCGGGGCGGGCCCGTGGGGCGGCGACGACCCGATCGCCGTCGCGGCCGCCCGCGCGCGGCGCCTCGCCGTCGACCGGGCCGCCGAGGTGAGCGACGTCCGGCCGGTGGCCGCCCTGCTCGCCGAGACGGCCCGCACCGGCCGGCTGCGCGAGGCCGACGCCCGCGCGCTCGCCGCCCTGGCCGGCGTGGAGGCGGCCCGGCTGCGGCTGTGGGAGCAGCTCGGCGCCCCCGACGGGGTGCCGGCGGAGACGATGGAGCGGCTGTTCGGCCTGCTCGGCCCGTACGGCGTGGCGGCGGGCCGGTCCGTCGGCGGCGGCGCGGAGCCGCTGCTGCGCTGGCTGGAGGAGCGGTCCGGGCTGGCGGAGCTGGAGGCGCTGATCCGCCGCCGGTTCGTGCTGCGCGCCGACGTGCTCAAGGCCGACCACGCGCTGGAGGTCCTCGACCGGCTGGGCGCGGACCTGCCGGACCGGGCGGCCGGCGCGGCGGTCCGGTCGGCCGTCGAGCACGCCCGCCTCGACCCGGTGCTGCACCCGCTGCGGGAGGTGCGGGCGCTCAGCCTGCTGGCCCGCACCGCGCCGGCGAGCCCGCTGGTGCAGACGCTGACCACGCTGACCGAGGCGCCCGACGACGCCGCCCGCCTGGGCGCGGCGCCGGGCGACGACCTGCCCGCCCGGGCGCGCCGCCTGGCGTCGCAGTCGACGGGGCTCGCCGCGGTGGCGTCGTCCCCGGCCGAGGCCGAGGCGGCGCGCACGGCGTCCCGGTCGTACCTGCTGCTCGCCCGCCGCCTCGAGGGGCGCGGGCCGTGAGGTCAGGCGCGGCCGAGCGCGACCGCCATCGCGCTGCGGGCCCGGTTGAGCCGGCTCTTGACGGTCTGCACGCCCACCCCCTGGTGGGTGGCGATCTCCTGGTAGGACAGGTCGCCGAACTCGCGCAGCACCAGCGCCACCCGGAAGTCCTCGGGCAGCGTGCGCAGCGCCGCCTCGATGCGGTCGCTCTCGGCCAGCCGCTCGTAGTGGTCGGTCATGGCGGCCTCCGCGCGGGCGGTGGGCAGCTCGTCCATGACGACGTCGCGGCGGCGGCGCACGACGGCGAGCGAGGCGTTGGCGGCGATGCGGTGCAGCCACGTGCCGAAGCGCGAGTCGCCGCGGAAGCGGGGCAGGTTCTGCCAGGCGGCGATGAGCGCGTCCTGGAGGGCGTCCTCGGCGTCGTGGGCGTTGCCGGTGATCCGGTAGCACACGGCCCAGGTGCGCTGGGCGTGGTCGCCGACGAGGCGTTCGAAGGCCGCGGCCTCGCCGCGGCGGGCGCGGTCGACGAGGCGCGACTCCGCGGCGTCGGGCGGCGCGGGCTGCTCGGGCACGTCCGGAAGCGCGATGACGACGACCCCTCTCCGACCGGACCTTTCGCGTGACACAACGGTAGAAGAGGTGATTCGGGTGTCGGTGGAGTTCGGCCAAGGTCACCCTGACGGGCCGCGGGACGAGGAGGATGCAGAGATGACGGATACGGTGCTGTCGATGGAGGACGTCCCGGCCCTGCCGCCGGAGGTCCACCTGCGGGTCCTGGCCACGGCCCTGGACCCGGACGCGCCCGCCCCGGCGGAGGCGCTGGTCCCGGCCGACACCCTCGGCGACGCCGTGCCGCCGGAGCCTGCGCCGGACCCGGAGCCGGACGCGGGCGACGACCCGGCCGCCCTGGCCGACCCGGGTTTCGGCCAGCCCGGCTTCGAGCTGCCGCCCGACGACGCCGGCGACGACGCCGCCGACGACCCCGACGCGGACTGGTGACGGCCGCGGGGCCCGGCCGCACCGGCCGGACCCCGCGACGACGTGCAGCCGATCAGCTGCTGAACACCTGGAACTCGGTGGCCGACACGGTGCCCGCCGCCGGTGCGCTGGTGGCGCAGTCGGTGGTGGAGCGCGGGTCGTTGTCCTGCTCGCCGGCGTACGCCGGGTTGCCGGTGCACTGGTTGGTGACCGTGCGCAGCCGGACGTGGGTGGCGTTGACCGGCCGGACCGTGAACGACTTGATGATCAGGTTCGGCGACTTCGGGCGGAAGCTGCTGCTGGGCAGGGCGTCCGCCGGGCTGGTGTAGGCCAGGCGGTAGCCGGCGTCCGTGGCGCAGTCCTGGCCCGCGGCCGCGTTGCAGGTCAGCACCTCGAACTGGCGCACGGCGCTGAACTGGCCCGCGAAGCCGCTGACCTGCACCCGGGAGACCAGGCTCGCGCCCGTCCCGGCCAGGTCGACCGTCGCCACCCGGCCCGCCGCGCCGCCGGTGGCGGTCCAGCGGGTGGTGGTCTCGGCGTCGTCGACGAGCGCGGCCAGGCCGGTGCCGTCGCCGGTGACCGTGGCGCCCGCGGCCGCCGACGCCAGGTTGGCCGGCATGACCGCGCCGACGACCGTGCCGCCGCCGGGGCGGACGGTGAACGTGAACCGCTTGTGGCCCAGGCCCTTGCCGACCGCCAGGAACCGGTACGCCCCGGGCTGGAGCGTGACGGTCTCGGGCAGCGCGGTGGCCGGGTCGGTGTCGGCGATCGGCACCGAGCCGAACTCGTAGTCGCCGGCGTACAGGCTGACCGGCTTGCCGCGGCCGGCGCCGAGCGGCTGGAAGGTGACCTCGATGTTCTGCGCGTACGGCGACGCGAAGCTCGGCGTCGGGTCGAAGTCGGACGGTCCGCTGATCGCGCCGGCGCCGAAGCCGCGGGCGGCGAACGCGTTCCACAGCAGGTCGGCGTTGGCGCCGCCGAACCGCAGCTCGTCGGCGACGAGCATGTTGTCGCGCATGTCGAGCATGCTGACCGCGCCGGTGGCCTGCAGCAGGAACGAGTCGAACACGAGCTGCGCCCAGCGCCGGTTGCCCGGGCACTCGGCGGCCGGGGTGCGGCCCTCGGCGCAGGCCTCCTGCTGGGCGCGGGTGCCGGCACCGTACCGGGCGATCAGGGCGCGGCGCACGTCGAAGTTCGTGGCGCTCCAGATCTCGCCGTCGGAGTGGACGGCGGGGCCGCGGTCGTAGCCCACGTTGGAGAAGTTCAGCGGGCTGGTGCTCATGTCGTAGTTGCGGATGCCCGCGTCGAGGTCGCCGGTCACGTAGGCGCCGGTGACGTACGGCGTGCGCCCGCGCGGGGTGTAGCCGCTCTCGAACAGGTACTCCATGGCGAGCAGGTCGGACCAGCTCTCGCCCATGGAGCCGCCGTGGTGCGACGACAGGTTGGCGTCCGGCCCGGCGACCATGCGGTTGCTGATGGCGTGGGTGTACTCGTGGCCGATGACGGTCATGTCGTAGTCGCCGTCGACGCACGGCGGGTACGCGGCGCCGGCCTGCGGCTGCCACATGTACATGTTGGTCACCGGCTGCATGCCGTCGGGCGGGCTGAACTGGTTGGCGTTGTTGCGGGTGGTCTGGGTGGCCGCGCCCTGCTGGGCGTTGCCGCGCTCGGGGTCGCCGCCGCGGCCGTCGCCGGAGGGGTTGGTCTCCTGCATGTTCCACGCCGACTCGGTGAAGCCGAGGTGGTACGACCAGTCGTGCATCCGGTTGTGCATGGCGAACAGGTTCGCGGTGGCGGCGTCCGCGTCGGCGCGCTCGGGCGAGGCCAGGCTCGCCGGGTCGCACTTGGTGGCGTTCCACTGGTTGGTGAACGGGTAGACGTACTCGCGGGCGGCGCTCGGCGTGGCGGGCGCCTCGGGGTTGCCTGCGCCCCACTGCCGCACGGTCTCCGCGGAGTTGCCGAACGTGGTGGTCGACGGCGCGCCGGTGGCCGGGTCGATGTCCCACGCCTTGCCGGTGGCCGGGTCGAGCACGACCCGCTGGCAGTCGGGGGCGGTGACGGCGCACCAGAGCTGCCGGGTGTCGGCGGCGCCGGGCGGGGTGGCCGGGAAGACCTTCCAGCGGGGGTTGTCCTCGGCGAAGTTCACCAGGTTCTCGCGCACCAGCACGGAGCCGTCGCGGGCGTCCACGAAGGTGGTGTAGCCGACGGGGTGCTCGGCGCCGGGGGCCATGACGACGACCTCCCAGGCGGCGCGCGGCGGGGCGCCCGGCATGGGCATGGCGACCGCGCGGACCCGGCTGTCGGACAGCTCGGCGGCGGTGATGCCGGCGTCGGCGAGCGCGACGTCCAGGGCCTGCGCCTCGGTGAGCGTGGCGGGCACGGGCAGCGACGTCCGCGGGCTCAGCGACGAGGTGACGCGCAGGACCTCGCCGTCGCGCACGGCGACCGCGACGAGGCCGTCGTGGGCGGCGGGCAGCCGGCCGAACCGCTGGCGCAGCAGGACGACCGCCCCGGCGCCGACCGGCGTCGTGGCGACGGTCTCGAGGGTGTCGGCCGCGGACCGGGTCATCGCGAACAGGCCGAGGTTGCCGCGCAGGTACTGGCGGGCGGCCTGCTCCGGGTTCTTCGACAGGCCGCGGGCCAGCGGGCCGCCGCCGCCCTTGATCAGCGACGCCGGGGTGCCCAGGCGGTTCCACCGGGCGGTGACCCCGCCGGCCACCCGGGAGCGCTGGGCGGCGGTGGGCGCGGCGGTGCCGGTGCGGTTGTCCACGTGGGCGTACTCGTGGGACGGATGGTCGCCCGCGACCGGCAGCGGGTGCGCGTCCTGCTGCCGGTCGGGGCTCGCCGTCGCCGAGGTCGGCGCCGTGGAGAGGAGCAGCGTCGTCGTGGCGACGAGCCCGACGGCGATGGACCATGGGCGTCTGTGCACGCAGTGCCTCCTGGCTGAGGGTCCGTAAGGATCTCTTAAGGACACCGCAGACATTACGGCTTCATCGAGGTTTGGGAATATATCGATCAGGGCACCATCGCCGGGATACGGTCCGGCTCCGGCTGGACGGGCGCGGCGGCCCGGCGGCCCGGCACCCACCAGTTCGCCCGGCCCAGCAGCGCCATCGTGGCCGGCACCAGCACCAGCCGCACGACCGTCGCGTCGATGAGCACCGCTGTCGCCATCCCGACACCGAGGGTCTTCACGGTGACGTCCGGGTCCAGCGCGAAGCCCGTGAACACCGCCACCATGATCGCCGCCGCGCTGGTGATGACCCGGCCCGTGGCGGCGAGCCCGCGCACCACGCTGCCCGTCGCGTCGCCGGTGGCCAGCCAGTCCTCGCGCACCCGCGACAGCAGGAACACCTCGTAGTCCATGGACAGCCCGAACAGCACGGTGAACATCAGCACCGGCACCCAGCTCGACACCGGGCCGCCGTGCGGCAGGCCGATCAACCGGGCCCCCGCGTCGGTCTGGAACAGCACGGTGACCACGCCGAACGCGGCCGCCACGGACAGCAGGTTCATGGCCGCGGCCTTGAGCGCCACCACGGGGGCGCGCAGCAGCAGCGTCAGCAGCAGCACCGACAGGGCCACCACGAACCCGATCACCACCCAGAGCCGTTCCGCCAGCCGGTCGGCGATGTCCGCGGACGTGGCGGCCGGGCCGGTGACGTGCACGCCCGGCGGGACGGCCGCGCGGACCCGGTCGACCAGCTCCGCGGTGCGCTCGTCGGCCGGCGCGGTGGCGGGCTCGACGACGAGGACGGCCGCGCCGCCCGCGGGCCCGGTGACCGGGCCGGTCACCGCCGCCACGCCGGGCACCGCGCGCACCGCCGCCGCCACCGCGACCGGGTCGGCCGCCGCCGGGTCGGCCGCCACGATCATCGTCAGGTTCGCGCCGGGCCCGAACTCCGCCGCCACCAGGTCGTACGCCCGGCGCACGGTCGTGGAGGCCGGCTGCAGGCCCGCGTCCTGCGGCCAGGTGCGCATGTCCAGCGCGGGCGCGGCCAGCGCCAGCAGCGCGCCCAGCGACAGCGCGGCGGCCGGCACCGGCCGCCGGGCCACCCGGGCCGCCCAGCGGGCGATCCACGGCGGACGGACGGCCACCCGGGCCCGGCGGGCGCGGCGCGGCAGCAGCCGGTGCCCGGCCAGCGCGCACAGCGCCGGGACCAGCGTCACCGCCGCCAGCATCACCGCGCCGACCGTCGCGAACGTCGCGTACCCGAACGACGAGTACACCGGCAGCGTCGACAGCTTCAGGCCGAACAGCGACACCAGGACGGTGAGCCCGGCGACCAGCACCGAGTGCCCGGCCGTCGCGGTGGCCTCGGCGGCCGCGGCAACGGGGGCGAGCCCGGCGCGCAGCCCGTCGGTGTGCCGCGCCACCAGCAGCAGCGCGTAGTCGATGCCGACGCCCAGGCCGACCATCGTGGCCACCGTCGGGGCGGTGCCGCTGATGTCGGTGACCGCCGACAGCAGGCCGATCAGGCCCGCGCCGACCCCGAGGCCGACCAGCGCGACCGCCAGCGGCAGCCCGGCCGCCACCACCGAGCCGAGCGCGAGCACCAGGATCAGCAGGGCGGCCACGATCCCGACCGCCTCGGCGACGCCGCCCGGCGCGGAGAAGTTCTCGGGCACCGACCCGCCCAGCTCGACCCGCAGGCCCGCGTCCCGGGCGGGCGCGGCGGCGCCGGCCAGCGCGTCCACGCCCTCGGTGCCGCGGAAGTCGGTCACCGGCACGGCGTACGCGACCGCGAGCAGCGCGGTGTCGCCGTCTGCGGACAGCCGCGGCGGCGCCACCGACGCCACCCCGGGCAACCGGGCCAGCCGGTCGGCGACCGCGGCGAGCACGGCCGGCTCGACCGCCCCGCCGTCCGGGTGGTGCACCACGACGCGGGCGTCGGCGCCCGACGCGGCGGGCAGCCGCTCGCGCAGGAACTCGGTGCCGGCCTGGGCGGGGGTGCCCGGGACGTTGTAGTCGTCGCGTGGTTCGCCGCCGGCGACGGCGTTCAGCGCCGTCGCGGCGAGCAGGATCAGCAGCCACGCGGCGAGCGTGCGCCACGGGTGGGCGGCCGCGGCGCCGCCGGCGCGGCGCAGGAGAGCAGACACGGGTTCCTCCGGGTACGGGTGTGACAACGTCCCGCAGAGGGTGCGGCGGCCCACTTGGGACCGACTTGCGGCCGGCTCAGCGCGCGGCGCGGGCCTCCCGGGCCCAGTGCGGCGACCCCCACCGGCGGGCCACCGCCTCGGCGTGCGCGAAGTGCGCCCGGGCCTCGTCGTCGCGCCCGAGCAGCCGGCACAGCTGCCCCAGCGTCAGCGCCACCGGCTGCAACGCCAGCGTGGTGCTCAGCGCGCCCGGCAGCTGGTCGCGCAGCGGCAGCAGCTGCTCGATCAGCCCGGGCGCCTCCGATGTCTCGCCAAGGCGCACCACGGCCAGCGCCCGCAGCGTGGTGAACACCGAGAAGAAGTAGTCCGGCCGCACCGGCGCCGGGTGGGCCCGCACGGCCCGGGCCTGCGCGGTGCGGCCCAGCGCGGCCAGCGCCAGCGCGTGCGGGTCGCGCCCGTCGGGGTAGCGCTCGGCGAGCGCCGCCAGCATCGGCTCCAGCTCGCCGATGCGGCCCTGGCTCACCCGCAGCGTGCACAGCGCCACCGCCAGGAAGCCCTCGGCGTGCACCGATCCCGCCCGGCGCAGCCGCTCGGCCGCCGCCGCGTAGGTGCGCTCGGCCTCGTCGAACCGGCCCTGGATGTGGTCGAGCATCGCGTCGCCGAACCGGTGGATGCCCTCCGCCTCCGCCATCCGGTAGCGCCGGGTCAGCTCCAGGCCCTCGGCCAGCCGGGCACGCACCGCCGGCACGTCGCCGCGCACCGCCGCGACGGACGCCAGCGCGTACGTCGCGTGCCACCGGAACGCCGGCAGGTCGAGCGGCCCGGCCACCTCGGCCAGCTCGACGGCCAGCGCCTCCCGCTCGTCGATCTGCCCGTCGACCTGGGTGGCCTTGATGCCGGTGGCCAGCGTGAACGCCAGCAGGCGCGGGTCGCCGACCGTCCGGGCGAGCGCCACGGCCTCCGCGCCCGCCGCGCGCACCCGCGGGTCGTCCTCGCCGGTCAGCTCGCTGACGAACGCGTCCAGCAGCCGGCACCGCACCTCGGCTCCGAGGTCGTCGCGGGCCAGCAGCTGCTCCAGCGCCTCGACGACCGGCCGGTCGATCGTCCCGTACGGGCGGGCCTGCCACGGCGTCGGCTCGGTCCACGCCGTGAACGCGGCCACCACCAGGTCGTCGCGGCCCGCCGCGCGCGCCGCGGTCAGGGCGCGCTGCCGGGTGGCCCGGGCCGCGCCCAGCGCCCCGGCGCGCAGCTGCGCCCGCAGCAGCCGGCCGAGCAGCCCGGCCAGCCGGTCGTCGTGGCCGTCGGTGACCGGCATGGCCTCGTGGCAGCCGACGGCCTGCTCCAGCAGGCGCGCCGCCGAGTCGTGGGCGTAGCGCCGCTCGGCCTGCTCGGCGGCGCGCACCCCGTACTCGACGGCCAGCTCGCCCGCGCCGGTCGTGCGGGCGTAGTGGTGGGCCAGCGCGGCCAGGTCGTCCGGGCGCAGCCGGCGCAGCACCTCGGCGACCCGGCCGTGCATCCGGGCCCGGCGCAGCCGCGTCAGGTCGCCGTAGAGGGTGTCGCGCACCAGCGCGTGCGCGAAGCGCACCCGGCCGGGCCCGGGCTCGCCGAGCAGACCCGCGACCACGCCGGTCTCCAGCGCGTCGTAGACGGTGTCCTCGCCCGCCTCGGCGGCGGCGACCAGCACCTCGACCTCGGCCTCGCGGCCCACCACGGCGGCCAGCCGCAGCACCGCGACGGCGGCCTCCGGCAACCGGGCCAGGCGGCGGCGCAGCACGTCGCGGACGCCCTCGGGCACCTCCGCCAGCGCGACCAGCGCCCCCTCGGCGGCGAGCAGGCGGGCGCTCTCGCGCACGTAGAACGGGTTGCCGCCGGTGCGGTCGGCCAGCGCGGCGACGGTCGGGCCGTCCACCGGGCCGTGCACGGCCGCCACCAGCGCCGCCACGTCGGGCGCCGCCAGCCCGCCCAGCCCGAGCCGTTCCGGCGAGCGGCGGGCCAGGTGCGCCAACGTCTCCTCGAGCGCCTCGCCGCCCTCGGCGGGCCGGTACGCGCCCAGCAGCAGCACGGGAGCCCCGGCCAGGTCGCGGGCGGCGCTCTCCAGCAGCGCCAGGGTCTCGCCGTCGGCGCGGTGCAGGTCGTCGAGCAGCACGGCCAGCGGGGCCCGGCCCGCGGCGGCGCGCAGCCACCCGGCGACCGCCCGGTGCAGCCGGAACCGCCCGGTGGCCGCGTCGCCGCCCGGCTCGGCGTCGGCGGCGCCCGGCCGGGGCAGCAGCGGCGCCACCGCCGCCGGGTCGTCCGGCGGGTGCCGCTCGGCCAGCGCGGACAGCGCCTCCGCCCACGCCCACGCCGGAGGAGCGCCGTCGACCTCCGGGCACCGGCCGACCGCCACCGTCCAGCCCGCCGCGGTCAGCTCCAGCCGGGCCCGCGCCAGCAGGCTCGACTTGCCCAGCCCGGCCTCGCCGGAGACCAGCCCGACCCCGCCCGACCGCCGGGCCCGGGCGGCCAGCTCGCGCAGCCGGTCCAGCTCCGGCTGCCGGCCGACGAACACGTCCGGCGCCTCCGCGACCTCCGGGGCCGCGGCGGGCGGCCCGGCCGGCCCCAGCTCGGCGACCCGCTGGTGCAGGATCGCGTCCTCCAGCGCCGCCAGCGCCGGCCCCGGGTCCAGCCCCAGCTCGTCGGCCAGGGCGCGGCGGGCGCGGCGCAGCGCGGCCAGGGCGTCGGCCTGCCGGCCCGAGCCCCACAGCGCCAGCGCCAGCAGCCGCCACGCCTCCTCGCGCAGCGGGTGCTCCCGGGTCAGCACCTCGGCGGCCGCCACCGCGTCGGCGGCCCGTCCCGCGCGCACCGTCAGCTCGACGGCCAGCTCCCGGGCGGCCAGGCGCAGCTCGTCCAGCCGGGCGGCCTCGGGCGCCGCCCACTGCTCGTCGGCGAACTCCGCGTACGCCGGGCCCTGCCACAGCGCCAGCGCCTCGGTGACCAGCTCCAGCGCCGGGCCCGGCTCGGCGCGCTGCGCCCGGCGCAGCAGCTCCTCGAACCGCCACGCGTCGACCGCCTCAGCGGGCAGCCGCAGCGCGTACCCCGGCGCCCGGCTCACCAGCAGCGTCGCCGGGGCCCGCTGCGGCCGGTCCGGCTCCAGCTGGCGGCGCAGGTTCGACACGTACGCCTGCAGCGACGCGATCGCCCGCGGCGGCGGCTCGCCGCGCCACAGCTGCTCGATCAGCCGGTCGACCGACACCACCTCGCCGCGGCCCACCAGCAGCAGCGCCAGCACGGCGCGCTGCCGGGGCCCGCCGGCGTCGACCGGCCGGCCACCGACCTCGGCCTCGATCGGGCCGAGCACGCGCACGCGCACCACGGGCGTCAGTCTAGGGCTCTCCAAGCCGCGTCCAAGCCGCCCGCAACCGCTGAACCGCAGGGTGGCGGCATGACCACCACACCGGTCCGGGAGCGCCCGGACACCCATGACATGTTCGTCGTCCACCGCGTGTTCCGCCGCGAGTCCGCGCTGCTGCCCAGGCTGGTGCGGGCCGTGCGCCCGGGCGACACCGCCCGGGCCCGGCTCGTGGCCGACCACGCCCGCGGCTACGCCCTCGGCCTGCACCACCACCACTCCGCCGAGGACGCCCTCGTCTGGCCGCTGCTGCTGGCCCGCGTCGACCTGGAGGCGGAGCTGGTGCTGCGGATGGAGGAGCAGCACGAGCGCGTCGCCGGCACCCTGGCCGCCATCGACGGCCTGCTCACCACCTGGGAGCGCACCGCCGACCCGGCCGTCGGCGCCGAGCTGGCGGCCGCCTACGAGGCGCACCGCGCCGCCCTCGTCGAGCACCTCACCGACGAGGAGGACCACCTGCTGCCGCTCATCGAGGAGCACCTCACCGTCGCCGAGTGGAACCGGCTGGGGGAGCGGTTCGCCGTCGAGACGCCGAAGGACAAGCTGCTGCTGTTCCTGGGCGCCCTGCTCGAGGAGGCCGACGCGCAGGAGCGGGCGCACATGCTCGGCAACCTGCCCGCCCCGGCCCGCCTGGTGTGGGCGGTGTACGGCCGGTTCCGCTACGCCCGCAGCACCCGCCGGCTGCGCGCGCCGCTCGGCCGCGGGTGACGGCGGCCCGCCGCACGCGGGCCGCACGCGGGACGGCGGCCGGCTGCACGCGGCCCGCGCGACGGTGTACCGGCACCCGGGAGACGCCCGGGACCGCACCGTGAGAGAGGGATCCACTGTGTTCCGTCACACCCGCCGCCTCGCCACCGTCCTGACCGGCCTCACCGGCCTGGCCGCCGCGGCCGCCGCGGCCGCCGCCGGCACCGCTCCGGCCGCCGCCGCACCGGTCGCCGCCGCGGCCGTCACGCCCCCCGCCGGCTACACGCAGATCGCGTCCGGCGCGGGCGGGCGGCTGGAGGTCGCCATGGCGTCCGCCGCCGTCCGGCAGCCGATCGTGCAGGGGCGCACCACCGGCGACACCGCGTACCGGCCGTCGCACTGGGCGTTCTCCCCGCTGGACGGCCACCACCGGATCGTCAACCGGGTCAGCGGCCTGTGCCTGGAGGCGCTGTCCGGCGGCACCACCGCGCACACCCCGCTCGTGCAGAACACCTGCGGCGGCGGCTTCGCGCAGCAGTGGACGGTGACCGACGCCGGGTCCGGCTACGTCACCCTGCGGCCCCGGCACGCCACCGGCAAGGCGGCCGGCGCGTTCTACGGCTTCACGTACCCGGGCGCGCCCGTCGTGCTGGACGCGGTCACCGGCGCCGGGCTCAACCACCAGCAGTTCCGGTTCCTGCCGGCGAGCTGAGCCACGGCCGCCACGCCCCGGGGCCCTGGATTCCCGGGACGTGGCGGCCGGGCGGTCAGCCGACGCGGACGTCCTCGCGGTCGTCCGCGTCCGTCTCGCCCGCGCCCGTCCCGCCGGTGGCGGCCGCCGCCGCGACGGCCGCGCGGTCGTCGCGGCGGTTCGCCAGCAGGCTCGTCGCCGTGACCGTGCCCAGCACCGCCAGGATGACCACCAGCGACAGCGGGGTCGGCACGTCCGGCACCCACGCCCACACCGTGTGCGCCCAGTGCAGCACCAGCTTCACGCCGATGAACGCCAAAATGATGCCCAGGCCGTGGTTGAGGTGGCGCAGCTTGCTCAGCGCGTTGCGCAGCACGAAGTACAGGGCCCGCAGACCGAGCAGGGCGAACGCGTTGGTCGCGAACACGATGTACGGGTCGGAGGTCACGCCGTAGACGGCGGGCACCGAGTCGACCGCGAACACCACGTCCGTCATGAACACGGCGACCACCACGAGCGCCACCGGGGTCAGCGCCCGGCGGCCCGCCTCCCGGACCGTCAGCTTCGAGCCGTGGTACTCGGTGGTCACCGGCATCAGCCGGCGCAGCAGCCGGACGCTGCGCATGCTGTCGATCGCCACCTCGTGCTCGTGGCCCTTCGCGGCGTCGCGCAGCACCTTCACCGCGGTCACCAGCAGGATTCCGCCGAACAGCAGGAACGCCCACGAGCCGGCGCTGATGACGGCCGCCCCGGCGGCGATGAAGATGGCCCGCAGCACCAGCGCGCCGACGATGCCGTACAGCAGCACCCGCTGGGCCAGCTGCGGCGGCACCGCGAACGCCGCCAGCAGCAGCATGAAGACGAACAGGTTGTCCACCGACAGCGACTTCTCCACCACCCAGCCGGTGAAGAACTCGACCGACGGCCCGCTGCCGTACAGCCACCACACCAGGAACCCGAACGCGACCGGCAGGGCCAGGTAGAACACCGTCCAGCCGACCGCCTCGCGCATCGGCACGTCGTGCGGGCGGCGGGTGATCGCGAAGTCCAGGGCCAGCAGCCCGAGCAGGACGGCGACCGTCACCGTCCACAGCTGTGGGGACCCGATCGACTCGATCGGGGCAGCGAGCATCACATCGGCGGGCATGGGGCCTCCTCGAACGCACTGAACCGTCCGAGGTCTCCCTCACCCGCGGGGCACGTGTGGCCTGCCGCGGGCGACCGCCCGGGAGTCCCGCCTGAGGACTCGTACTGACCGGCGCGATCTTTGCGAGGTACTCCCCTCCGTGAGAACAGTATGAGGTGATCCTGGGTGCTTCCTGGGAAAGTTCGACGATCGTTGACGCCGGCCGGCGCCCGGGCGGACGCTGGAACGGACCCCAGCCCGCACCGTCGCGGCCGAGGAGGCGCCCACGATGCTGACCACCATCCTGCTGACGGCCCTGTTCCTGGTGGCCGCGCTCATCAGTTCCGTCGCCCTGATGTCGGGGCCGCGCCGGCACCGCTGACGGGCCCGCCCCGCGCGGGTGTCAGTCCGGCAGGCAGGCGTTGCCTGCCGTCAGGCGGACGGTGAACGCGCCCGGCTCGCGGCGCAGGGCGACGTGGTTGCACGACTGGAACGCGATCCACAGGCCCAGCCCGCCGGTGCCGGTGCCGTCGCCCGCGGGCAGCAGGCCGGCGTACGGGTCGGCGGGCCCGGCGCCGCCGTCGCGGACGGTCGCGACCACCCGGTCCGCGGCGGCCCACACGTCGAGCCGCACGGGCGGGGCGCCGTGCCGGTGGGCGTTGGTGACCAGCTCGCTGACCGCGATGACGAGCCCGTCGGCGTCCGGCCCGCCCAGCAGCGGGCCGGCGACCGCCGCCGCGGCCGCGCGCGCCTGCGCCGCGGTGGGGTCGGTGATGCTGACCGCCGGGGCGGTGCGCTCCAGCGGGTCCGGCGTGGCGTCCGGCGGGTGCGCCAGGTATGCGGCCGGCTCGACGAACGCCGGGCTGGGCCGGTGGCTGCCGTCGGGGCACGCCACGAACGGGTGCGTGCGCAGCACCTCGCCGACGACGGCGGGGGAGGCCACCCGGGTGTCGTAGGCGCACATGCTCCACAGCGGCCAGTCGTCGAACGCCCGGTTGATCGCGGCCTCGTAGCGGGCCCACCAGTCCCACGTCGAGCCCATGTGCACGCGCTGCAGCTCGCCGATGATGCGGACCTGCCCCGCGCCGCCCGCGGTGAGTCGCGCCAGCAGCTCCCGGTAGGTGCGGATCGCGGCGGCGGGCCGGGCGTACGTGTCGCCGCCGCCCAGGAACGCCACGTCCGCCCCGGCGGGCAGTTCGGCGCGCACCAGGCCGGCGGTGCGCTCGCCCAGCGCCACGACGGTCGGCTCGCCGGCCTCGGCCCCGCCCACCAGGAACGGCACCGCCACGGCGAGGAACTCGTCGTCGGAGCCGTACAGCAGCGCCTCGTGGAAGTAGCCGGTGCGCCCGGCGGCCGCTCCGGTCCTCACCGCGCCCCCTCCACCCGCACCGCGGCCAGGCCGAGCAGCGCGGCGACGTGCGCGGTGGCGCCGGCCGCGCCGCGCAGCACCAGCACGGCGGCGCGCTCGCGGGCGTACGCGTCCAGCAGCAGCAGCGCCCGGTGGTCGGCGAACCGCAGCCCGGCCGCGTCGAGCACCAGCTCGCCGCCGGTGGGCCGCAGGTCGGCCAGCTCCAGCGCGTCGGCGAACAGCTCGCGGCCCGCCGCGTCGACCTCGCCGGCCAGCTCGGCCGCCCCGCCGCCCGGCGCGCTCGCGCTCAGCCGGAACGGCAGCCCCGCCACGTTCGACGCGGTGTGCAGGCAGGCGATCCGCTCGACCGCGGCCGCCCCGAGCGCGCGCCGGTCGTAGCCGCACACCGCCGAGAACGGCCGCGCCCGCACCAGCCGGTCGGCGTGGTGCTCGTAGCGCGCGAACGCCGCCACCTGCTCCGGGCCGTGCAGCATCGCGGTCACGTCGGCGGCCACCCGCAGCCCGCCGTAGCCGGCGGCGAGCGCCGCGTCGGTGGCGTCGGCGTACAGCCGGACCTGCTCGTGCGGCCCGGCGGCCGGCACGTAGGTGGCGGCGGGGTCGACGACGCGCACCGCCCCGCGGCGGATCTCGGCCGGGAACCGCTCGCGCAGCCGCCCGGCGAGCACCGCCCCGGCGGGCGCCACGCACCACACCTGGTGCCCGGCGGCCACGCCGTCGGCGAGGAACCCCTCGGCGAACGCGTCGAACGTGCCCGGCTCGTCGTAGGACCAGCACACGTGATCGGCCACCGGGCCGTCGACCACGCCGCTCACGCCCATGCGGGCCAGTCTAGGCCGCTCAATCGACGCGGGGCAGATCGAGTGTGTGCGCGCTGCGGCCGGCCTTCGCCGTCAAGTAGCGCAGGTTCGCCTCCGAAAGGTGCAGCCGAGTGCGGACCTGCTCCTCGACCTTGATGCCCAGGCGTTCCAGCTGGGCCGTCTTGTCCGGGTTGTTGGTGAGCAGCGCCACCCGTTCCACGCCGAGCGCCGTCAGCATCTGCGCCGCCACCGTGTAGTCGCGCTCGTCCTCGCCGCGGCCGAGCGCCAGGTTCGCCTCGTAGGTGTCCAGGCCGCCGTCCTGCAGCGCGTACGCGTCGAGCTTGGCGTACAGGCCGATGCCGCGGCCCTCCTGACGCAGGTAGAGCAGGATGCCGCCGGCGTCGGCGATGCGCTCGACGGCCTCGCGCAGCTGCGGGCCGCAGTCGCAGCGCTCGGAGCCGAACACGTCGCCGGTGAGGCACTCGCTGTGCGGGCGGACCAGCGGGGCCGGGCCGCCGACCAGCGACCGGTCGATGGCGCGCTCCCAGTCGCCCAGCGCGAGCGCGATGTGCTCGCGGCCGTCGACGAGGCCGTCGAAGCTGAAGACCCGCGGGACGGCGGTGTACCCGTCCGGGAAGCGGAGGGGGACCGTCACCTGGGTCCGGATGGCGGCGGGTGGAACCGGGCCGAGCTCGCTGGAGGTGTACATCATCCACCCTTCCTGGTTCCGGGGTTCGCTGTGTCCGATCTTGCCTGGGGATGCTCGTCGGTGGGGCATCCGCTGCGTGATGAGGCAGAATCGGTGCGGTGCCCGACCGACCGTACGTCCTGCTCAGCTGCGGCATGTCCATCGACGGTTACCTCGACGACGCCGCCGACGAGCGGCTGCTGCTGTCGAACGAGGCGGACTTCGACCGGGTCGACGCCGAGCGCGCCGGCTGCGACGCGATCCTCGTCGGCGCCGAGACCGTGCGGCAGGACAACCCGCGGCTGCTGGTGCGCTCGCCGCGGCGCCGGCACGCCCGCGCCGCGCGGGGCCTGCCGCCGAACCCGGCGAAGGTCACGGTGACGGGCGAGGCCGCCCTGGACCCGGCCGCCCGGTTCTTCACCGAGGGCGACGCGGCCCGGCTGGTCTACTGCGCCGACCCGGCCGCGGACAAGGCCGCCGACCGGCTCGGGCACCTGGCCACGGTGGTGGCCGCCGGTGACCCGGTCGACCTGGCGTTCGTGCTGGCCGACCTGCACGGCCGTCGGGTGCGGCGGCTGATGGTCGAGGGCGGGCAGTCGATGCTCACCCAGTTCCTCACCGCCGGTCTCGTGGACGAGCTGCACCTGGTGATCGCTCCCGTCTTCGTGGGGGACTCGCGGGCGCCCCGGTTCGTGGGTGACGGCGCGTTCCCGTGGTGTGCGGGCCGCCGGGCGACGCTGGCCGGGGTCCGTCAGATCGGCGACGTGGTGCTGCTGCGCTACGCCCTGTCGGATCGGTTCATCCCGGCGGAGACGCCCGCGTAGGCGAGCACCGGCGGCCGCAGGTGCTCCACCAGCGCGGTCGCGGGCCGGGCCACCGGGGCGGGGCGGCGGCGGGCGACGGCGCGGGCCGCCAGCACGGCCGCGCCCGGCAGGCTGGCGACCAGCGCGAGCAGCCCGTACACGACGGCGACGGTGAGTCCCAGGCCGGCGCCGAGGCCGGCGGCGGCGAACGCCCACGCGGTGACGCCCTCCCGCGGCCCCCAGCCGCCGACGTTCAGCGGGATGGCCATCGCCAGCAGCGCCAGCAGGGCGAGCGGCGCGAGCCGGGTGACGCCGGCGGTGGAGCCGGCGGCGCGGGCGGCGACGACGAACGTGGCGACGTGCCCGGCGAGCACGACCAGCGAGGCGAGCAGCACGCCCGGGCCGGTGCGCGGCCCGAGCAGGGCGCGCCGCACGTCGCCGGTGGCGGTGTCCCAGGCCCGGCCCCAGCGGGTGGCCCGCCCGGCGCGCCGGGCGCGGTGCCGCAGCCCGAGCAGCAGGGCGACGCCCGCGGCGGCGCCGGCGGCCACCGGGCCGAGCGGCGCCTGCGGCAGCACCGACAGCGGGTCGGTGAGCAGGACCGCGCCGGCGACCGCGACGAGGGCCAGCTGCCCGGCGGCGCGTTCCAGCACGACGGCGCGCACCCCGCGGCCCACGTCGCCGGTCTCCCGGCCGTTGCCGACGGCCCGGCCGACGTCGCCGAGCACCCCGCCCGGCAGCGCGGCGTTGAGGAACAGCGCCTGGTAGTAGTCGGCGACCGCCTTGCCGAGCGGCAGCCGGATGCCCAGCGCCCGCCCGACGAGCTGCCAGCGCCAGGCGCTGGCGACGGTGGTCAGCGCGCCGATCCCGGCCGCCGCCAGCACCGTGCCGCCGTCGATGACCCGGAAACCGTCGAGGAACGGCGTGGTGCCCAGCCGCCACAGCAGCACGACCACGATCGCCGCCCCGCCGGCCAGGCGCGCCCAGCGCCAGAACTCCCGCATGCACTGCCCCTCTCCCCGACACACCCGATGAGCAGTACGCCGCAGCGGGACGGAGAGTTCATTTCACGTCCGGGCCAGCAGGTCGACGTGCTGCACCTCGGCGGTGAACCCGGCGGCGAGCCGCCGCTGCAGGTACGCCGGCCCGGGCAGGTCGGGGCGCTCCTCGACGGCGGCGCCGACCCACCCGGCCAGCCACTCGGCGGCCAGCGCGGCGCGGTCCGGCCCGAGCCGCCACGGCGTGGCCCGCAGCTCGACCGCGGCGCCCTGCTTCTCGAACGCGGCCGCGGCGGCCGCGGGCGCGTCGGGCCCGAGCAGGCCGCCGCGCCGCTGGTGGGCGTTGAAGGCGTCGGCGAACGCGGCGTCCAGCTCGTCGGCCGGGTCGAACGTGACCCGCCCGGCGACGGACAGCGTGAGCAGCGCCGGCGTCCCGGCGCACGCCTCGGCGAGCCGGGTGACCTGCGGCTCGGTGAGCAGGTCGAGCAGCGCGGACGTGGTGACCAGCGACGCCCCGGCCAGGTCTGCGGCGGTCAGGCCGGCCAGGTCGCCGGGCGCGGCCGTGGCGGTGACGCCGGGCGGCATGGCGGCGACGGCGTGCGCCAGCAGCACCGGGTCGCGGTCGTGCAGCACCCAGTGCTGGTCGCCCGGCAGCCGCGGCGCGAGCCAGCGCGCCATCGACCCGGTGCCGCAGCCCAGGTCGTGGATCTCCAGCGGGCCCGCGGGCAGGTCGAGCAGGTCGACCAGGTCGGCGGCGCGGGCGTCGGCGTCGGCGGGCTCGCGCAGGGCCAGCCACTCGGGACTGAAGCTCATCGGGTCTCCTGGAGGATGTCGGTGATGCGCCGGGCGGTGGTGTCCCAGCCGGTCAGCGTCGCGCGCCGGCCCGCCGCGGCGGCGCGCAGGTCGCGCCGCAGGTCCGGCTCGGTGAGCCAGCGGCGCAGGGCCGCGGTCAGCGCCGCCGGGTCGCCGGGCGGCACGAGCAGGCCCGGTCGCGCGCCGCGCGGGTCCATGCCCAGGGCCTCGGGTACGCCGTCGGCGGCGCTCGCCACCACGGGCACGGCCCGGGCCAGCGCCTCGGTGACGACCATCCCGTACGTCTCGGCGCGGCTGGGCAGCACGAGCAGGTCGGCGGCGGCGTACTCGGCGGCCAGCTCCGCCCCGGTGCGCGGCCCGGCGAAGACGACCCGGCCGGTGGGGTCGCGCAGCTCCCGCGCCCACGGCGACGCCGCCGCGCCGACGCACCGGCACTCCCAGTCCAGCCCGCCGAGCCGGCCGAGCGCGTCGAGCAGCACGTCGTGACCCTTGCGCGGGGTGACCGCGGCGACGCAGAGCAGCCGCGTCCCGCCGGGCGACGGCTGCGCCGCCGGCGCCGGGTCCACCCCCGGCTCGGCCACCGCCACGCCGGTGAGCCCGTGCAGCTGCGCCAGCCGCCGGGCCGCCGCGGCGCTGGTGGCGACCACCCCGGCCGCGGCGCGCAGGGTCTCGGCCTCCCGGGCCGTCAGCAGCGCGGCGTCCGCCGGGCTCAGGCCGGTCTCGTCGCCCAGCGGCAGGTGCACGAGCACCACCGGGCGCAGCCGCTTCGCCTCCGGCGCCACCACGTCCGGGGCGGCGCAGGCGGCCAGCCCGTCGAGCAGCACCAGCCCGCCGTCGGGCACCTCGGCCAGGGCGGCGGCCAGGGCGGTGCGCGTCCCCGTGTCCGGGAACGGCCAGGAACCCGCGACGGCGTGCTCGCGCACCACCCACCCGGCGCCGGTCAGGCGCCGGCAGACCTCCCGGTCGTAGCGGTTGCCGCCGCTGGGCGCCGCCGGGTCGTCGACGTCGCCCGGCAGGACGACGTGCAGGTCGGTCACAGATCGCGCTCGTAGCCGGCCCAGGCGATGTGCGACTCGTGCAGCGTCACGGCGATGCCCGTCAGTCCGCGCGCGCCCGGGCCCAGGTCGCCCGCGTGCACCGCGTCGGCCAGCCGGTCGGCGATGTGCTTCGCCAGCCACTCCGTGGAGGTGTTCACGCCGGCGAACTCCGGCACGTCGTCGAGGTTGCGGTAGCTCAGCGCCCCGACGACCGCCTTGAGCCGCTCGGACGCCAGGCCGATGTCGACGACGATGTTGTCGTCGTCCAGCTCGCGGCGGCGGAACGTCGCGTCCACGACGAAGGTGGCGCCGTGCAGCTGCTGCGCCGGACCGAAGACCTCCCCGCGGAAGCTGTGGGCGATCATCATGTGGTCGCGGACGGTGACGCTGAACACGCTCACTCCTCGGGGTAGACAACCAGGTGGCACAGGGCGGCCAGCTCGCCGCTCGCGAGCCGGGGCAGCACCGACGGTAACTCCTCGAAGGCGCAGCGGCCCGTGACCAGCGCATCGAACCGGTCGTCGGCGAGCAGGTCCAGCGCCACGCCGAGCCGCTCGGCGTACGAGCGGCGGCCGCGCTGGGCGGGGGAGACCGTGCCGACCTGGCTGCTGCGCACGGTGAGCCGGCGCGAGTGGAAGTTCTCGCCCAGCGGCAGCTCGACCCGGCGGTCGCCGTACCAGCTCAGCTCCACCACCGTGCCCTCGGCGGCCAGCAGCTCCAGCGAGCGGGTGAGCCCGGCGGCGGTGGCGCTGGCGTGGATCACCACGTCGCAGCCGTCCGCGGCGTCCTCCGGCGCGGCGAACCCGACGCCCAGCGCCGCCGCCGTGGCGGCCCGGGCCGGGTCCACGTCGACCAGCTGCACCCGCGCCCCCGGCAGCCCGGCCAGCACGCCCGCGACCGCGCAGCCCACCATGCCGCCGCCGACCACGGCGATCCGGTCGCCGACCAGGGGCGCCGCGTCCCACACCGCGTTCACCGCGGTCTCCACCGTGCCCGCCAGCACCGCCCGGTCGGCGGGGACGGCGTCCGGCACCACCGTCACCGCGTCCGCCGGCACCACGTACCGGGTCTGGTGCGGGTACAGGCAGAACACCGTGCGCCCGGCCAGCTCCGGCGGGCCCTGCTCGACCACGCCGACGTTCAGGTAGCCGTACTTCACCGGCGCCGGGAAGTCGCCCTCCTGGAACGGCGCCCGCATGACCGCTTGCTGGCTGGCCGGCACCCCGCCGCCGAACACCAGCGTCTCGGTGCCCCGGCTGACCCCGGTGCGCAGCGTGCGCACCAGCACCTCGCCGTCGCCCGGCGGCGCGACCTCGGCGGGCCGCAGCTCGCCGCGCCCCGGCGCCGCCAGCCAGAACGCCTGCTCACCCACCGTCATCGACACCCCTCTGAACCGCCGACGCCGGTCGCGCGTACTGACACCGGTAGGCGCGTTTCGGCACCCCCGCCGATCGTGTCACACGGTTACGGAGGACTGGTGACGACAAGCACGCATCCCGTCGCGACGGTGACCGCCGACGCGCCCGCCGTCGGCCTGGTCGCCCAGTTCGCCCTGCTGGCGACGCTCGGCGCGACGGTGGGCCTCGGCCCGGCCGGCTGGGTCACGGGCGGCGTGTTCGGCGTCGGGCTGTGGCTGCTGCTGCTCGCCGGGCTGCGCACCTCGGGGCTGCGCGCGTTCGGCCCGGCGAACCAGGTCACCCTCGCCCGCGCCACCCTCGTCGGCGGCGTGGCGGCGCTCATCGCCGACTCGTTCACCCGCGGGGTGCCGGTCGCCGTGCTCATCGTGCTGGCATCGGTGGCGCTGCTGCTCGACGGCGTCGACGGCAAGGTCGCCCGGCGCACCGGCACCTGCTCGCCGTTCGGCGCCCGCTTCGACATGGAGGTCGACGCGTTTCTCATCCTGGCGCTGAGCGCCTACGTCGCCGCCGACTTCGGCGCCTGGGTGCTGGCCATCGGCGCGATGCGCTACCTGTTCGTCGCCGCGTCCTGGGCCTGGCCGTGGCTGGACGCCGCCCTGCCGCCGAAGTTCGCCCGCAAGGTCGTCGCGGCGGTGCAGGGCGTCGCGCTGGTGGTGGCCGGCTCCGGCCTGCTGCCCTGGGCGGCGGGGCTGCTCGTGGTGGTCGCGGCGCTGGGCGCGCTGTGCTGGTCGTTCGGCACGGACTCCGCCTGGCTGTGGCGCTCGGCCCACCGCACCCCCGTCCCGGCCTGACCCGCGCCGCTACGCTCGGCGGCGTGTGGGAGCCGGTGACGACCGGCCGGTCCGGCGCCGCCGTGTCGCGCCGCCCCGGCGTGTACCGCAAGCAGTCGGCCGACCCGCGGATCGACCTGGTCGGCGAGGGTGAGCGGCTGACCTGGCTGCGCCGGCACGGCATCCCGGCCCCCGAGGTGCTCGACTGCCGCCCCGGCCTGCTGGTCACCGCCGAGGTCCCCGGACGCTCCGCGGCCGAACCGTGGCCGGCGGACCTGCGGCCCCGCGTGGTCGACGCGCTGGCCGGCCTGGCCCGGGCACTGCACGCGCTGCCGGCGGCGGACTGCCCCTTCAACCGCACGCTCGCGGTGACGATCCCCGCGGCGCTGGCGGCCGATCCCGGCCCCGGCGAGCGCGAGGTGCTCGCCGCGCGGCCCGGGCCGGAGGACACGGTGGTCTGTCACGGGGATCTGTGCGTGCCCAACGTGCTGCTCGACCCGGACACGTGCCGGGTCACCGGCGTGGTCGACGCCGGACGCCTCGGGGTGGCCGACCGCTGGGCCGACCTGGCGGTAGCCACCCGGTCGCTGACCAGCCCGATGAACCCGCAGTACGGCCCGTGGGCGGCCGCCCGGTTCCTGGACCGGTACGGCGTCGAGCCGGACCCGGTGCGGACGCGGTTCTACCGGCTGCTCGACCGGCTGTGACGAGGGCGGGCGGTCAGTCGCGGGTGAGGCGGAACCCGGTGACCGCCGCGGTGGCGTCCACGTAGTACCGGTCGGTGGCGTCCGCCCAGTTCTTCGGGGTGAAGGTGCTGCCGGGGCGCACGTCGCGGACGTCCGTGGCGCCGAGGGTGGCGCGTCCGGCGCCCGCCTGGAACCGGGCGCGCACCGGCGTCCCGGCCGGCGCCGCCACGACGACCTGGCCCGCCGGGGCGGTGAGGCGCAGGTCGACGGTGCCGGTGGGCGGGCCCAGCGTCAGCGTGATCCGGGTCGACTCGCCGGTCACGGTGAGGCCGGCGAGGCCGCCCGCGCGCAGGTCCAGCACGTGGTCGGTGGCGGGGGCGGTCAGCCGCAGGCGCCAGCGCACCGCGGAGTGCAGGCGCACCTCCACCGCTCCGGCGCCCGGCCGCCCGGCCGGGTCCGCGCCGACGGTGACGGTGCCGGACCGCTCGTCGGCCGTGGGGGTCGCGCCGGTGGCCGTGATCTCGTACAGGCGGTCGCCGAGGTCGGCGGTGCGCACCGTGGTCCGGGTGGTGGCAGCGGTGAGGTCGAGGCCGAGGTCGCGGTCGGCGCCGAGCGGCGCGCTGATCGTGCGGCCGGTGGCCGGGGCCTCGCGTACGCCGGGTCGTTCCGCGGCGGCGGGCCGGGCGCGCTCCTGCAGGGGGCGCACCAGCGCCCCGCCCGCGGCGGCGACGGCCAGCGCCAGCACGATGGCCAGGATGGCGTGCCGCCGCCCGTCCGGCCCCGTCCCGGCATCGGCCACGCCGTCGACAGTGGACACCGCGGGCGCCGCCGGGGGTGCGAACCACGGTGACGGCTTCTCCGCGGTCTCCTTCACGTCCGGCACCGCGGCCTCCCTTCCGCCTCACCCGGACACGACGGTGGCGCGGTCCCGCCCCCGGGCCGCGCCACCGTCCTGCCTCCCGTCCGCGCCGGTCAGTCCCGGGCGGCCTTGGCCTCGTCCTTGGCCGCCTTCTTCGCGGCCTTGTCGGCGGCCTTGTCGGCAGCCTTGGCGGCCTTCGCCTCGGCCTTCGCGGCCTTCTTCGCGGCCTTGCTCGTCTCGGCGGCGTCGCCGGCGCTCTTGGCGTTGGCCAGGTTGACGCAGGCCTCCAGCAGCGCGAACTGCGCGTCCTCGATGGCGGCCGCGTCCTCCTCGGCGGCGGCGTCCTCCTCGGCGGCGGCGTCCTCTTCCTCGGCGGCGGCGTCCTCCTCGGCGGCGGCGTCCTCCTCAGCGGCGGCGTCCTCCTCAGCGGCCGCGTCTTCCTCAGCGGCGGCGTCCTCTTCGGCCGCGGCGTCGTCCTCGGCCATGGCCGACCGCATCTTGGTCGTCACGCCCTTGACCGCCGCCTTGCGCGCCGACGCGTCGTCCTGGCCCGCGGCCTCGGCCTCCTCGGCGGCCTCCTGCTGGGCGGCGCCGAGGTTGGTGGCGAACACGTCGCAGGACGCCTCCAGCGCCTGCGCCGCCTGCTCCGCCGCCTCGAGCGCGCCCATCTCGTCCTCGGGCTGCAGCTCCTCGCCGTCGCAGATCACGTTGCCGGCCTCGATCTGCAGCTCCTCGCAGTCGGCGACGTCGAACTGCTGACCGTCCACGTCGATGATGTCCGCCGCGGTCGTGCTCTCGCCGGCGGCGGCGAACTGCACGCCGGTCAGCCCGCCCACCGCGAGCACCCCGGCGATGACCGCCGCGCCGATCGCCTTCCGGTTCGCTCCGGTGCCTCGTCGCAGTCTCATCGTCTGACTCCTCGTCATCGTGCCGGTCGCTGCCTGCGTACCGGCCAATACGGGACGGCGGCACACAGCGGTTCACCGCCACGGGCGACTTAAGACGCGCTTGAGGATTCGTGCCGCTTGGGCGCGCGCCCGGCCGGGTACAGCGACGGCATGACGTATCGGGTCGAGTACGGCGGCGGCGACGTCGAGATCCCTGCGCTGGACGCGGCCATCGAGAGCGCGAAGCAGGCGATCGCGGCGGACGCCGGGCCGGTGTCGGAGTGGGTGGTCGAGCACGACGAGGCCATCAACGACTGGTTCGTGCAGGGCCTGGTGAACGGCCGCCCGGTGGGCACGACGGCGGTGGTGTCGGGCCCGGAGCCGACGGTGCCGGTGGACCTGACGCCGACCAGCCCCGCCGCGCCGGAGGGCTGGCTGCAGTCGGTGGCGTTCGACGGCGGCACCCCGGCCGAGGTGTTCGGCAAGGCGACGGCGTGGCTGGCGGCAGCGCACCCGGGCGCGGTGGAGGTCAGTGACGTGGGCTGGCAGGCGGGGCCGCAGGGGTTGCAGCTGCGGCTGCACTACCGGGGGAGCGGGGGCGCAGGCCCCTGGTGAGCGCCGCCGTGACCAGCAGCGACGCCACCGCCATGAGGGCGATCGCGACGGGCACGGACACGAGCTGGGCGACCGCGCCGGCGATCGTGGCCCCGACGGCCTGCATGGTCATCATGCCGGTGGAGTGCAGGCCGAGCGCCTGCCCGCGCACGTCGGCGGGGGTCACCGCGAGCAGGCGTTCCTGCAGCAGCAGCCCGGCGCCGAAGCCGGCGGACGCGACGGCCACCAGCACGGCGGCGAGCGGGGCGGCGGGCGCGACCGCGAACAGCAGGTACGGGGCGGCCAGCAGCACCCGCAGCGGCGTGACGAACCGGCCGCGCAGCCGCGGCGGCAGCACCCGCCCGGTGAGCACGTCGCCGCCGAGCATGCCGAGGGCGCCCGCGATGAACAGCAGCCCGGCGGCGCCGGGGGCGTACGGCACGAACAGCGCCTCGCACCCCACGACGAGTCCGTTGGGCACCCACATCGCCAGGTAGAGGGTGCGCCGCCCGGGTGCCGACCACAGCCGGCGGTTGACCCGCCACGTCGCGGCGACCGACGGCCGGCCGGCGGCGCGCGCCGGCCGCCGGGTCAGGCCGAACCGGGCGATCGCGGCGGCGCCGAGGCCGAGGACGCCGCCGATCACGAGCGCGGTGCGCGGCGACACGACCGCGATGAGCACGCCGCCCGCCGCGAACCCGGCGATCTGCATGGCACCGACGGAGACGTTGAACGCCGACCGGCCGAGCAGGTACCCGCCGGGCGGCAGGATCTCGCCGAGCAGGCCCCAGCGCACGCCGCCGCCGAGCGAGCCGGCCACGCCGAGGGCGAGGATCACCGCGAACGTGCCCCACAGCGGCATCCCGGGCAGGGCCAGCACCAGGTGGCCGGTCCCGTACGCGGCGGCGACGAGGGTGACGGCGGTGCGCGGCGGCAGCCGGTCCGCGGCGGACAGCAGCAGCAGCGCGCCGAGCACCTGGCCGAACGACGGCCCGAACATGCTCAGCGCGGCCAGCAGCGGGGAGCCGGTGCGCGCGTACACGAGGGTGCCGAGCGCCAGGCCGCTCAGCGTGCCGGCCGCGGTCTGGGCGGCCGACGCGGCGAACAGCGGCGTGAACTCGGGGGTGCGGAACAGCTCGCGGTACGTGCGCATGGTCCGCAGTCTCGGCGGGCGCTGCGGCGCGCCGGTACAGTTTCGCGCGGAGGCGAAACATGGGGGTCTGGCTGGTCGGCGCCGACGTGCTGGCGCGCAGCCGGTTCCGCACGTCCGCCCTGGCCGAGACGGTGGCCGCGCTGCTGGTGCTGCTCGGGGCGCCCGCCCGGCCCGGCCGGCAGGACGTCGCGCGGCACCGGCCGGCGCTGCGCGAGCGGCTGGCCGCCGACCCGGTGACGGCGGCGTTCGCCCGGGCGGCCGTCACGCCGGGCTGGCTCGCCGACGTGCTGTGCGTGCCGCCGGCCGACGACGACCTCGACATCGGCGACGAGCTGGCGCGGGTGCGGCGCACCCCGGCCGACGCGGTGCTGGCCGGGCTCGCCCCCGGCCGCTCCCGGCCCGCGGAGCTGGCCGTGCCGGACCTCGGCGACCGGGTCGCGGACCTGCTCGGCTGGGTGTGGGAGCTGGCCGTCGCGCCGGACTGGCCGCGCCTGGCGCGCGCGTTCGAGGCCGACATCGTCGCCCGCACCCGGCGGCTCACCACCGGCGGCTGGGCGGCCGCGCTGGGCGACCTGCGCCACGGCACCCGGTGGCTGGGCGACGGCCGGTTGCAGATCAACGCCCACGACCACCCGCCGCGCGACCTGGCCGGGGCACAGCTGCTGTTCATCCCGGCCGTCACCGCGAACGGCTGGGCCGGCTGGGCGCCGCCGCACCGCTACTCGCTGGTCTACCCCTGCGGGGGCCTGCTCGCCGCCGGCCCCGCCGCCGCGCCCGGCACGCTGAGCCGGTTGCTCGGCCCCGGCCGGGCGGCGGTCCTCGCCGCGCTCGGCACGCCGATGAGCACCACCCAGCTCGTCGCCGTCACCGGCCACGGCCTCGGTTCGGTGGGCAACCACCTGAAGGTGCTGCTCGACGCGGGCCTGGTGCGCCGGCGGCGGGCGGGCCGCTCGGTGCTGTACTACCGCACCGGCACCGCCGAGCGCCTGCTGCGGGCGCAGCGCTGAGGCGTCCACAGTCGCCGCCCCGGCCCCGGGCGCGCGGGCATGATCGGCGATACTGGCCGTTCACCGACGGAAGGACGGCGGCGTGGAGGCCCTGCGGCTGGTGCTGCGGTACGCGCACCTGATCGGATTCGCTCTGCTGCTCGGCGGCGCGATCGTGCAGTACCTGACGGCGAAGCTGCGGATCAACCCCGCGATGCTGTGGGGCGCGGTGATCCAGGTCGTCACCGGCCTGGCCCTGGCGGCCCCGCTGCGCGGCGGCGGCGACGCCGAGCCGAGCCCGGTGAAGCTGGGCGTGAAGATGCTGCTCGCCGTCATGATCTTCGTGATGGTGTTCTTCTCTCGCAAGCGGGCCGACGTCAACCGCGGCCACTTCCTGGCCGTGATCGGGCTGACGCTGGTCAACGCGGCGGTCGCCACGTTCTGGCGCTGACGGACGGTGGGCCCCCGCCGCAGCGGGGGCCCACCGGTTCATCGGCGTGCGGTCAGCCGCGGCGCCACTTCTGGTTGGCGCCGCCGACGCAGGTCCACAGGTGCAGTGGTGCGCCGTTGGCCGGGTTCCAGGCGGCGATGTCGACACACTTGCCGGACATCGGGTTGACCAGGTCACCGGCCCCGTTCAGGGTGAACTGCTGCGCGGCGGTGCCGTTGCAGGTGTAGATCTGGATGGCGGTGCCGTCCGCGGTGGCGGCGTCGGCGACGTCCATGCACTTGTTGTTCTCGGTGCGCAGGGTGCCGTCGACGAACTGCCACTTCTGGTTGGTGCCGTCGGTGCAGTCCCAGACCTGGAGCCGCTGCCGGTCGTTGAACTGCCAGTTCGACACGTCGATGCACTTGTTGTTCCAGTTGCTGACGACCCGGCTGGTGGCTGCCGGCGGCGGGTTGGTGGGCGGCGGCGGGTTGCCGCCGACGAACGGCGAGATGATGACGGCCGCGGAGCGTGGGTCGCCGTGGTGCACCAGCGACTCGAAGCCGCCGACGTCGTCGTACGCGAAGCCGTACGCCTTACCGTCCGCCATGTTGTTGTGGATGATGCGCGAGTAGTGGTTCGGCGTGCTGTTGCGGTAGAACTGGCTCGCGTCGAGCACCGGCTCCTGCGTCGAGGTGCCCAGCGTGCCGCGGTTCAGGGCCGTGCACAGCGTGCGCTTGATCTCCGGCTCGATGAACGGCGCGACGTTCGGCGCGTTGAAGACGCCGTCGCAGCCCCACACGTTCGCGGTGCTCGGCTTCGGCACGGACGCGACCTGCGCGCCACCGGCGTCGGTGAACACCATGTTGTTGCCGACGGTGCGGCCGAAGAAGCGGCGGTTGGGCTCGTTGACCCGCGGCACGACGGTGAGGGTGCGGCCGGTGTACGCGTTCCACGCCGAGGTGATGTAGCCGTCGAGGTAGTTGGCGTTCATCAGGCCGGCGTCCATCGCCTTGCCGGGCGCGAGCACCCGCAGCACGGTGCCGTCGGACCGGGTGTAGATCGATCGGGCGAACTCGGGCGTGCTGCGGATCTGGTTGATGATGTTCTCGCGGCCGTTGGCGACCGGGTCGCCGGTGCGGATGGTGCGCCCGTCCGAGCCGGTCACGCTGACCGCGTGCGGCATGGCGAGCATGTCCACCTGGGAGCTGTTCAGCCACAGGCCCGCGTCGTTGTAGGTGAACTCGGACCAGTCGAACAGGATGTCGCGGTTCGGGTCGGCGCCGGCCCACGGGGCGGGCTGGACGAGCCCGTCCGGGGTGAGCCGGAAGTCGAGCTTGCGCCCGAGCGAGAAGTACATGCGGGCGGAGATGTGCCGCGGGAAGTGGACGGTGACGCTGCCGCCGTTGCCCGGGCCGGGGATCGAGACGTCCGGGGCGGGTGAGGGCGGGTTCGAGCCGGCGGGCCAGTTGAAGAACTGGCCGGCGGCGTTGACGTAGCCGAGCCGCCCGCCCGGGCGGATGTCCTGGCCGAGGATGTACAGGTAGACGGCCTCACCGCGGCCCGAGTTGTTGGTGACCGTGACCGGCAGCCGGTCGGGTCCGATGGCGGCGGCGGGGGCGGGGTTGACGGCGATCGTCACGGGGACGGCCACGAGGAACGCCGCGATGGTGCCCAGGGCGGCTCTGAGCCGTCTCCGCACCGTGCGTCTGTTGCCCAACGGAAACTCCTTGAGGCTGGGGAGCGGACGCCCCGACGGGGGGCGCATGTGGGTGACCGCCACCCGCATCAGCGCTGGTGGCGTGCGTGGAGAGCGCTCTCAAAGCCTGATGGTGATCGATGTCTCATGTCAATGGAATGATGAAAATTCTATTACCGGAACTTTGCGGTTGATGAACACCGGTCCACACACGGCACCGAGCCGCACCGGGGTGACCGGTGCGGCTCGGCAGTGCCGGGGGCGGTGCGGGATCAGCGCCAGACGGAGGACGACCAGTCGTCGCTCGACCAGGTGCGCGCCGACCACGTGCGCGCCGACCAGGTGCGCGCCGACCACGTGCGGGCCGACCAGTCCGGGTCCGACCAGGACGTCGCGCCGGTCCACGGCTTGCTGTTCGACCAGGCCGAGGCCGCCCACGTCTTCGAGGCGAACGAGGTGCCCGTCCAGCCGTCGCCGGCCACCCGGTAACCCATCCAGTTGCCGCCGGTCCAGGAGTCCGTCGCGCCGGCCTTCGCCGCCCACGTCGCCGTGGACAGCGGGCCCCACACGGCCCGCTCGCCGGACAGCGGCACGTCGTCGAACAGCACCCGGCTGTCGCCGCGGGCGGCGTCCAGCGTGCCCGAGCCGTTCGACCGGCTCCACGCCTGCGGCAGGACCGTCGTGCCGCTGCGCCCCAGCGCCGCGTTCACGTTGATCTCCTTGAGGCCCATCGTGGCCGCGATGCCGTTCGGCACGTACACCGCGCTCTTGATCAGCCAGTCCTTGACCTGGTCCGGCGTCGCCGACGGCTTCGACTGCAGGATCATCGCCACCGCCGCCGACGTGACCGCCGCGGCCTGCGACGTGCCGGTGCCGCGGAACAGCGTCTCGCCGGACCGGGCCGTCGAGTACGTGGTGTCGATGTAGGAACCCGGGTCGCGCAGCGACAGGATGGACACGCCGGGGGCGAGCACGTTGACCTGCTTGCCGCCCGTCGGCAGGTTGGTGAACGTGGTCAGGTGGTCGTCGGCCACCGTCGTGGTGCCCTTGGTGGCGACCGCGCCGACGCTGAGGACCCACTCGTTCATCGCCGGGTTGGCCAGGCTGCCGTAGGAGTTGCCGTCGTTGCCGGCCGCCGCGACCACCACGATGCCGGAGCGCCACGCCTTCTCGACCGCGAAGCCGAGCGAGTCGTTCCAGTTCGAGGGGGTGCCGCCGGAGCCGTACGACAGGTTGATGACCTTGATGGGGTTCGCCGCGTCGTCGTTCTTGTGCTCGACGACCCAGTCCACGGCGGCGATCACCTGCGACACGTCGACGGTGCCGTTGGACGTGCCGACCTTGATCGAGGTCAGCTTCACGTCCGGGGCGAGGCCCTTGGTGCCGGTCGCCGTGTCGTTGGCGACGATGATGCCGGCCATGTGCGTGCCGTGGCCGTACGCGTCGAGGTAGCGCAGGTTGTCGGCCTGCGACTCGAAGGACAGGTCCGGCCCGTTCACGATCCTGGTGGCGGGCAGCCCCGGCACCGGCGCGACGCCGGTGTCGATGAGCGCCACGCCGACGCCCTTGCCGGTCAGGGTCGCGGCCGTCCCGGAGCTCGCCCCGATCAGGGTGCGCACCTGGGCCAGCGTGGTGGCCGGGTCGGCCCCCGTCGAGCCCAGCCAGCCGGTCCAGTGGCCCGCTGCGGGCGCGGCGGTGGCCGCGCTTCCCGGCGCCACGATCAAGCCGGCGGCGAGCACCGCCGCCAGTCCTGCGCGCTTCCGTGCGTTCGTCATCGACTGCTCCGTCATTCGCCGACGCGGGCGGTGCGTTCCGCCCGATCCGAGCGGACAGCATCGACCGGCCCGGCCGGGACGGAAGCGAAACGGCGGCCGAAGAATGCGACACGGGTCTCGCCGGCCCCGGCGACCGCGAACGCTCAGGTCCGCCCGGCCGCTGCCGATGGCGGGGGAATCGCCGCCGGCCGGCGTGGTCTAGGCGGGGTCGTCCCGGTCGTCGGGGCGGGCGGCGGCGCGGTCGAGGAACGCGGCCACGAGCTGGTCGCGCTGCGCGCGGGTGACCGGCCCGCGGAACCGGTCGCCGTCGATCTCGACCTCGACGTCGCGCGGCTGGCGCTTCAGCCACGACAGGATCGTGTCGATCACGGCCGGCAGCACCTCAGGGGCGGCGGCCACCAGCATGGCGCCGATGGCGAGCGCCTCGGCCGCCTTGACGCCCTCGGGCACCGGCCCCTCGGTCACGAAGCGGACGTCGTCGGCGTCGGTCTCCAGCAGCTCGGCGCGCAGCAGGCGCGCGAGGTCGGCGACGCCGTCGGGCTCCAGTTCGGCGCTCGACACGGTCACCGGGAACAGCATCGGGTCAATCTAGCGCGCGGCGGCCGGCGGGTCGGTACCGGTCCGGCCGCCGCGACGGGTCGGTGGGCGCTACAGCCTGTACGAGCGTAGGTTGCGCAGCTGCAGGTACGTGTCGCGCAGCTGGGCGCTGTCCGACAGCGAGCGGTAGATGCCCCACTTGGGCCGGATGCTCTCGCCCAGCCACAGGTCGATGCCGCTGCGGCTCGCGTCGGTCAGCACGGCGCCGTTCTTCGTCACCCGGAACCGGCCGGAGCCGTTGTCGCCGATGCGGAACGTCATGTCGACGCTGATCCACGAGCCCCAGACGGACGACAGCGGGACCCGGCCGATCTCGCCGCCGGAGGTGAACGGGCGCAGTGTCATGTACTCGTTGGAGCCGCTGCGGCGCAGGCCGATGGTGGCGACCGGATCGGTGCCGGTGCCGGGCTTCTTGAGCTGGAAGATGTGCGTGAAGCTGGTGGTGCCGCGCAGGGTGGCCGGGATGAACATGTCGTAGGTGATCTGCCAGGTCTCCCCGCTGTACCAGTTGAGGACCGACCCGTTGGCCCGCATGCCGCGCACCTCCTGGCGCTGCCGGTCGCCGCCGTCGCGGTCGCGGGTGTGCATGGTGAAGCGGTACGTGTCGCCGGAGACGTAGATGTGGGTGGCGGCGGTGTGCGAGCCGGCGCGGTCGTCCTCGACACCCTCGAAGGCGTTGAGGCCGTCCCGGCCGGGCACCGGGCTCCAGCGCAGCACGGCCGCGCGGGTGGTGGGGGCTTCGGCGGCGGCGGCGAGGTCGCGGGCGAGGAAGGGGGCGCCGACGGCGGCGGCGATGGCGCCGAGGGCGGCCCGGCGGGTGGTGCGGTCGGACACGGGGAGCTCCTTGGGGGAGGAGGGGGAGTGAGGTGCGGCGCCCCCGCCGAAGGGGGTTGGGCGGGGGCGCCGCGGTCCGTCAGCGGCCGGGTGCGCCGGCGACGTAGATGTCGCCGTCGGCCACGTCGGCCGGCCGGGCGCTGCTGGCGCCGGAGATGACGATGCGCGCGGGGTCGCGGTAGCCCTCGATCACCTCGATGCGCTGCACGGCCCGGGGGATCGGGATGGTGGACTCGGGCTGCCACAGGGTGCCCGCGTACAGCTTGACGGTGCTGACGGCGGTGACCGCCGGGTCGTTGGTGGTGGCGTAGACCCGCCAGGTGAACGGGTCGACCTTCTCCATGTCGCGGACCCGCACCCCGGACGCGACCTTGCGGGTCTGCCAGCCGAACGGGGTGTGGATGGCCGTGTACGTGTGCACGACGGCCTGCGCGTCGAGCTGCATCCACACGACGAACGGGGTGAGCCCGCCGAGGGTGGAGCCGACGAGCTGGATGTAGTCGGGGGAGCGGGGGTTGGGCATCTGCAGCGGGGTGTCGACGACCTTCAGGTGCTTCTCCTGGTCGTCGTCGTCGATCTTGACGCCCAGGTCGGCGCCCTTCGCCGAGCTGAAGCGCAGGGTCTTCGGGTCGAAGTAGGTGTGGTAGATGTTGCGGTGGTACCGGTCGTGCAGGTGGCTCTCGGGCCCGCCGCCGGCCAGCGTGTAGACGATCGCGACCCGCTCGGGCCGGCCCAGGGAGGCCGGCTCGTAGCGCATCTGGCCGATGTAGACCTCGTTCATGTTGTCGGTGCGCGTCTGCGGGGCGATGTTCCACCGCTCGCCGGTGAGCTTCTCCGACGACGCCCACGTCTTGCCGTTGTCCAGCGACCGCACGTACTTCATCGGGCGGAAGTCGGTCGGGTACTTCTTGTCGAGGTCGCCCGCGGTCTCGCGGACGAACACGAAGATGGCGCCCGCCTTGGTCTTGAACACCATCGGGTAGGTGGCGCCGAGCCCCTCGGGGATCTGGGTGTCGGTCCAGGTGCCCTCGATGGAGTGCGGCTTGGCGGAGCGGGCGAACCACAGCTCGCGGTTGTGCATGCCGCGGAAGACGAGCAGGTGCCCGTCGTTCGCCTGGATCAGGGTCGGGTAGTTGTGCGTGTCGTTGCCGCCGTCGGCGACCTTGACGGGCGCCGACCAGGTCTTGGTGACGTGGTCGTAGGCCTGGACGTAGTTGTCCTCGTACTTGCCGGCCCAGGAGATGAAGGTCTTCTTCGCGGCCGGGTCGTGGACGCCGCCGTTGGTCGGGCGGCGGTCGCTACGGGCGGCCACGTTGGTGGCGACGGTGGTGTATGCGGTCGGCGCCGCGTAGGGGCCGAGCGCGGACGCCGTCACGGGCGCCGCCGAGGCCGGCGCCTGGAGTGCGGCGACGGCGGCGAGGGCCAGGACGGAGCCCGCGGCGGCGTACCGCAGGAGCTGAGGCATCGATCCTCCTGAACGAGTGGATGTGGTCCGTGATTCTGCATCGATGTCATCGTTTTGGAAAGGTTTCACATATGTGAACGCTGCACGCCGTCCACGCGGCGCGGGACGCCGAGCGGGTTGGCCTCCTGGAGCACCTCCGGCAGGAAGGCGTCGGGCACGTCCTGGAAGGTCACCGGCCGCAGCCAGCGCCGGATGCCGGTGGCCCCGACGGAGGTGTGCAGCGCGTTGGTCGTGGCGGGCCAGGGGCCGCCGTGCTGCTGTGCCCAGCTCACCGCGACGCCCGTCGGCCAGCCGCCGAAGACGACCCGGCCCGCCCGCGCCGCGGCCCGGTCCAGCAGGTCCCGGACGAGGTCCGCCTCCGTGGCCGGGTCGGCGTGCACCGTCGCGGTCAGCGCCCCGGGCAGCACGTCGAGGGCGGCCGCCAGCTCGCCGGGAGAGCCGTACTCGACGACCAGCGCCGCCGGGCCGAAGCACTCCTCCAGCAGCTCGTTCGGGCGGCCGGCCAGGTCGTCGGCCGAGACGGCCAGCAGCATGGGCGCGACCCGGAAGCCGGGCTCGGTCACCGGCCGCGGCGCCACGATGGCGCGCACGCCGTCCACGGCCGACAGCGCGGCGGCCACGTCGTCGTAGCCCTGCCGGATGCGGGCGTTGAGCAGCGGGCCGAGGGCGGCCCGGCCCACCGCGCCGGCCAGCTCGTCGTCCAGGCCGTGCCCCTTGGGCAGGAACAGCAGGCCGGGCTTGGTGCAGAACTGCCCGGAGCCGAGCGTGAACGAGCCGACGAACCCGCTGACCACCGCCGGGCCGAGCGCCGCCAGCGCGCCGGGGGTGACGACCGCCGGGTTCAGCGAGCCCAGCTCGCCGTAGAACGGGATCGGGTCGGGCCGGGCGTTGGCCAGGTCGAACAGGGCCCGCCCGCCGCCGAGCGAGCCGGTGAACCCGGCCGCCCGGATCGCCGGGTGCTGCACCAGGCGGCGTCCCGCGGCGGTGCCGTGCAGGACCGCGAACGCGCCCTCCGGCAGCCCCGCCGACGCCACCACCTCGGCGGTGCGCCGCGACAGCCCGGGGTGCCCGGAGTGCGCCTTGACGACGACCGGGCAGCCGGCGGCCAGGGCGCTGGCGGTGTCGCCGCCGGCCACCGAGAACGCGAACGGGAAGTTGCTGGCCGAGAACACCGCCACCGGCCCGATCGGCACCAGCATCCGGCGCAGGTCGGGGCGCGGCGCGGGCTGCGCCGCCGGGTCGGCGTGGTCGACGACCGCCTCGTGGAACGCGCCGTCGCGCACCACGGCCGCGAACAGCTCCAGCTGCACGCGGGTGCGGGTCAGCTCGGTGCCGAGCCGGGCCTCGCCCAGGCCGGTCTCGCTGTCGGCGAGCCTGACCAGCTCGCCCCGGGCGTCCTCCAGCGCGGCGGCGACGGACTCCAGCAGCCTGGCCCGCTCCTCGGGCGGCAGGGCCGCCAGGCCGGGCGCGGCGGCCGCGGCGGCGGCGCCGGCGGCGTCGACCTCCGCGTCGGTCGCGTGCGGCACCGGCGGGCCGGCCGGCTCTCCGGTGTACGGGCTCCTGCCCTGGTCGTGACTCATGCGAGGGTCTCCTTCGGTTCCGCCGCCCAGCGGGCGGCGAGCTGTCCGCCGAGCTGCCGGAGCAGCTGCGGCGCGGTGCGGATGGCGGTCTCGATGTCCGGCGCGAGGTCGGTGAGGGCGTACGCGGCGTCGATGCCGGCCGCGCGCAGCTGCGCGGCGGTCAGCTCGACCCGGCCGGCGACGGCGACGACGGGCAGGCCGTGCGCGCGGGCCCGGGCGGCCACCCCGACGGGCGCCTTGCCGCGCAGGCTCTGGGCGTCGAGCGAACCCTCGCCGACGACCACCAGGGCACCGCCGGCCACCTCTGCGGCCAGCTCGGCGAGCGCGTCGTCCAGCTCCAGCACGTCGAGCACGACGTCGATGCCGGGACGGCGGACGGCGCCCAGCGCGGCGAGGGCGGCGAACCCGGCCCCGCCCGCGGCCCCGGCGCCCGGCGCGGCGGCGACGTCGCGGCCGGCCGCCGCGCCGAGCAGCGTCGCCCAGCGGGCCAGGCCCTCGTCGAGCGCGGCGACGTCGGCGGGGCCGGCGCCCTTCTGCGGCCCGTAGACGGCGGCCGCGCCGGACGGGCCGAGCAACGGGTTGTCGACGTCGGCGGCGAGCACCACGTCGACCCGGCGCAGCCGCGGGTCCAGCTCGGACAGGTCGACGGCGGCCAGGTCGCGCAGCGCGCCGCCGCCGGGGCCGAGCGGCCCGCCGGTGGCCGGGGCCAGCCGCGCGCCGAGGGCCTGGAGCAGCCCGGCGCCGCCGTCGACGGTCGCGCTGCCGCCGACGGCGAGGATCACCTCGCGGGTGCCGGCGTCCAGGGCGGCGCGGACCAGCTCGCCGGCGCCGTAGGTGGTGGCGGTCAGCGGCGCCGGCCGGCCGCCGGGCAGCCGTTGCAGGCCCGCGGCCTCGGCCAGCTCGACCACGGCGGTGTAGCCGCGCACGGCGATGGAGGCCTGCACGGGCTCGCCGGTCGGCCCGCACACCGCCCGGCGGATGCGCCCGTAGCCCGCGGCGACGACGGCGTCGACCGTGCCCTCGCCGCCGTCGGCCACCGGCAGCTCCACCGTGGCCGACCCGGCATCGCGCAGCCCGGCCCCCAGTGCCGCGGTGGCCTCCGCCGCGGTGAGCGATCCCTTGAACGTGTCCAGCGCGATCACGCAGTGCAGCGTCATGCCGTGCCTCCCCGTGGGCGGGACCCGGTCGCTTGACCGCTCCTCGGCCCCGTCGTTATCTTCGGTACAGGTTCCAAGCTTGTGTGTGCAGTCCACATACGTGTACAGAATCTCGATCATTGTCAATCGGCGCAAGGGGAAGCAGTGGACGGACCGCAGCGGATCGCCTTCATCGGGCTGGGCATCATGGGCGCGCCGATGGCCGCCAACCTGCTCAAGGCCGGTTATCAGGTCGCCGTGTACAACCGCAGCCCCGGCGCCGCCGAGCGGCTGGCCGCCCTCGGCGCCCGCCCGGCGACCGGGGTGGCCGACGCCGTCCGCGGCGCCGACGTCGTCATCACCGTGCTGCCCGACACCCCCGACGTGGAGGCGGTCTTCGAGGAGATCCTCGCCGCGGGAGCGCCGGGCCTGCTGCACGCCGACATGAGCACGATCGACCCGGGCGCGTCCCGGGCCATGGCGGCCCGCGCCGCCGAGGACGGCCTGCGCGCCCTGGACGCCCCCGTGTCCGGCGGCGAGCAGGGCGCGATCGAGGGCGCCCTGTCGATCATGGTCGGCGGGGAGGCGGCCGACGTCGCGTACGCCCGGCCGGTGCTGGAGGCGATGGGCAGCACGGTGGTGCACGTCGGCCCGAGCGGCTCCGGCCAGACCGTCAAGGCGGCCAACCAGCTGCTCGTCGCCGGCATCATCGAGCTGGTCGCCGAGGCGATCGTGCTGGTCGAGGCCAGCGGCGTCGACCCGGAGCCCGCGGTGCGGGTGCTCGCCGGGGGGCTGGCGGGCAACCGCATCCTCGACCGCAAGGCCGCCGGCATGCTGGCCCGCGACTTCACCCCCGGGTTCCGCGTCGACCTGCACCACAAGGACCTCGGCATCGTGCTCGCCGCGGCCCGCGCCGCCGGCGTCACGATCCCGCTCGGGGCGCTGGCCGCCCAGCTGATGGGCGCCCTGCGCGCCCAGGGCCACGGCGGGTCCGACCACACCGCGCTGCTGGGCCAGGTCGACCGGCTGTCCGGCCGGGGGAGGGGGACGTCGTGAGCCTGCGCCGCCGCCTCGCCGCGGGCGACCCGCTGTACGGCACGTTCCTCGGCCTGGGCGCCGCCCTGGCCGCCGAGGCGTGCGCGGTGGCCGGCTTCGACTGGCTGCTGGTCGACCTGGAGCACGGCGGCGGCGGCGAGGCGAGCCTGCTCAGCCAGCTGAGCGTCGCCGAGGCGCACGGGGTGCCCGTGCTGGTGCGGGTCGAGTCGACCGAGCGCATCCGGGCCGGCCGCGCGCTCGACCTCGGCGTCGCCGGCGTCATGTTCCCCCGCGTCGAGTCCGCCGCGCAGGCCGCCGAGGCCATCCGGCACCTGCGCTACCCGCCGGCCGGCGACCGCGGCGTCGCCACCTACAACCGGGCGTACGCCTTCGGCCTGCACCCCGAGGGCCTGGAGACCGCGAACGAGCGGGTCATCGGCATCGTGCAGATCGAGAGCCGCGGCGCGCTGGAGGTGGTGCCGGAGATCGCCGCGGTCGACGGCGTCGACGTGCTGTTCGTCGGCCCGCGCGACCTCTCGCACGACCTGGGCGTGCCGGGGCAGATCGACAGCCCCGAGTTCCAGGACGCGCTGGGCCGCATCCTCAAGGCCGCCGACGCCGCCGGCGTGTGCACCGGCATCCTGGCGCCGCACGCCGAGCAGGGCCGCCGGTACGCCGCGATGGGCTTCCGCTTCGTCGGCATCAGCTCCGACGCCACCCTGCTCGTCAACGCGGCCCGGCGGACGGTCACCGACCTGCGGCCCGCCTGAGTGCCCGCCTCACGAGTCGCCGGGCGCCCGGCCGGTCCGCGCCCGCACCACGGGCGAGGCCGGTCCGTAGGTGACGGCGCGCACCCGGAACGACGCCCGCCGCTCGGTGGCCAGCGTCATCAGCCCGACGGCGTTCACGTCGGGGTCGACGGCCATCGCGACCGTCCAGGCGGCGGCGCCGGCGGGCAGCACCTCCAGCAGCTGGCCGTCCTCACCGGCGGCGTTGTCGGACCAGGTGAACCGGACCGCGTCGCGGGTCATGACGGTGGCGGCGAGGCCCGTCGGCGCGCCGCCCGGCCGCGGGGCGCCGGTGTTGCGGGCGGGCTCGGTGCGCGGGTCGGCCCAGCCGAGGTCGGTGTCGGCGGCGGGCTCGTCGGCGCCGGCGGGCGGCAGCCGCACGTCCACGACGGGCGACGCCTCGCCGCGCAGCGGCCGCACCCGGTAGTGGAACGTCGTCTCCGGCATCAGGTCGGGGTGGTCGTAGGCGCGGGCGTCGGCGGGCAGGAAGGCGAGGATCGTCCACGGCCCGGCGGCGTCGGTGGCGAACTCGACGATCTGGCCGGCGGCGCCCGGCTCGGCGGCGGGCCAGCGCAGCGTGACGTCGACCGGCGAGGTGAGCGTGGCGGTCAGCCCGTCCGCGGCGGCGGGCGGCGGGGCGCCGCACGCCGTCAGGAGCGCCAGCAGCGCGGCGGCGGGAACGGTGGTGCGCACGGGTCGGTCCTCCTCCGGTCGGGGGCGCGGCCGCCGTGGGGTACGGCCGCGCCGTGCGGGCTACCTGCGCCAGAACTGCACGCCGCTCCAGACGACCGTCGCCGGTCCCTGGCCGCTGGAGGTGCGGTAGGCGCCGAACTTGTCGTAGTAGCCGCCGGACCCGCCGGTCTGCGAGTGGCGGTTGGAGCCGTTGATGTAGGTGCGGTGCGCGCCGTTGCCGGTGTTGTGCACCGTGTTGACCCGCACGGTCGTGCCGACGGTCGCGCCGGTGGCGAGGGTGTCGCCGCCGTGCACCGCGTAGAGCCGGCCGCCACGCTCGACGGCCAGCATGAAGAACGGCCCGTCGGGGCCGAACGTCTGCTTCAGGCTGATCCGGGTGCCGGGCATGCTGGTGATCCGGAAGTAGCCCTCGAACTGGCGCACGCCGCTGCTGTAGGTGGCGTAGCGGCGCTCGGCGCGCTGGTCGCCGCTCGCGGTGGAGCAGGTGAGCACGAACGTGAGGCCGTTGACGGAGCCGCAGCCGCGCTCCTGGACGTTGAAGGACGGGGAGTAGGACGTCCACGGTCCGGCCTCGACCACGGCGGCCGCGGGGGCGGCCGTGGTGAGCACCAGCGCGGCGACGACCGCGCCGATCAGGGCGACGGGTCTCTTCATGGGGGAACCTCCTGGGGGCTGGCCAGCCGTCCACATATATGGACAACTGTTAACGGGGTGTTCCGTGTTCATTGCATAGGATGATGGCGCTAGGCTCTTGATCGATCAATACCTATTTCTCAAGACGATGGACGGAAGGCATCCGAATGGCTGACCAGCGGATATTGATCACCGGCGCGTCAGGCGGCGTGGGCACCCTGCTGCGCCCCCGGCTGGCGCGCCCCGGCCGGGTGCTGCGCCTGCTCGACATCGCCGAGCCGCCCGCGCTGCCCGGCGCCGGCGCGGAGGAGGTCGTCGCCGCCTCGGTCGACGACATCGACGCGCTGGCCGCCGCCTGCGAGGGCGTGTCGGCGATCCTGCACCTGGGCGGCCAGAGCCGGGAGGCGCCCGCCGAGGAGGTGCTGCGGCTCAACGCCTACGGCACCTACTGCCTGCTGGAGGCGGCCCGCCGCACCGGCGTCACCCGGGTGCTGCTCGCCTCGTCCAACCACGTCACCGGCTTCCACAGCCTCACCGAGCACCCCGGCGAGCTGCCCGGCGACGTCGAGGCCCGCCCCGACACCCTGTACGGCTGGAGCAAGGTCGCCGTCGAGGCCGCCGGCCGGCTCTACCACGACCGCTTCGGCCTGGACGTGGTGTGCCTGCGCATCGGCATGTGCGCCCCCGAGCCGCCCGGCCCGCGCGGCCTGGCCATGTGGCTGTCGCCGGACGACTGCGCCCGCCTCGTCGAGGCCGCCGTCGCCGCGCCGGCCCCGGGCTTCCGCCAGGTGTGGGGCATCAGCCGCAACACCCGGCGCTGGCTGTCGCTGGCCGAGGGCGAGGCCATCGGCTACTCGCCGCAGGACGACGCCGAGGAGTACGCGGAGAAGATCGTCGCCGAGTCCGGCGAGCCCGACTTCGCCACCGACCCGATCCTGACCCGCGTCGGCGGCGTCTGGTGCGACATCCCGCTGGGGGAGCGCTTCTGACCCGATCGCCGCACCGGCCGGCGCCTCCGGGATCGTGAACCGGAGGCCGCCGGCCGGACCGGCCGGCAGTCCTAGCGGATGCCCTCGCGGCGCAGCGTGGCGGCCAGGGCGTGGGTGCGCGCCGTCAGCGCGGCGGCGACCCGCTTGAGTTCGGCGCCCTTGGCGACCTCGGCGGGCATGGAGCAGGAGATGGCGTCGGTCGCCGGGATCCGGTAGCCGACCGTGGCGGCGACGCAGCTGACGCCCTCGGTGCCCTGCTCGCGCTCGAACGCCCAGCCGCGCTGGCGCACCGCGTCCAGCTCGCCCAGCAGGGCGGGCAGGTCCGTGATGGTGTTCGGCGTGTAGCCCTCCAGCGTGGCCGGCAGCAGGGACTTGACCTCGTCGGTGGTGAGGTCGGCCAGCAGCGCCTGGCCGAGCGCCGTCATGTGCGCGGGCAGCCGGCGGCCGACCCGGGAGACGACGTGGACGGTGTCGCGGGACTCCCGGCTGGCCAGGTAGAGCACGTGCGCGTCGTCGCGGCGGGCGTAGTGGATGGTGTAGCCGAGTTCGGCCCGCAGGTCCTCGAGGGCCTCGTAGGCGAACATCAGCGCCGGGTCGCGGTCCAGGTACGCGGTGCCGGACAGCAGCGCGTGCGGGCCGACGCCGAAGGCGGACCCGCTCTCGTCGGTCTCCACCCACTTCAGCTCGCGCAGGGTGCGCACGAGCGCGTGCAGGCTGGAGCGCGGGTAGCCCGTGCGCTCCTGCAGCTGCGACAGGGTCAGCCGGGTCGGCGACGCGGCGAGGGTCTCGAGGATCTTGACGGTGCGCTCGGCCGACTTGACCGGCGAGTTCTCCCCGGCGGCGGCAGCGGTCGCCGAGGTCACCGCCGGGGGCGCGGGGCGGGGCGTGGGGCGGCCGCCGGGGCGGCGGCGGGTCTCTGGCATGGGGTCCACCCTCGGCCTTGTCTATTTCCGGCTGTTGACCGCCATGCTACCGGACGCTAACTTGGCCGTGCTAGCCAAACACATTCACGGAGACCATCCACATACTTGGACAGGAGGCAGAAGCGTGACCGACCGTATCGCCCCCCGCGGCATCGGCGCTCTGCTCGCTCTCGCCCTGGTCGCAGGCGGCATGGCCGCCTGCGGGACGGACGAGCCCGGACAGGACGCGAAGGCGCCACTGCAGATCTGGATCCGCAAGCCCCCGGGCTCGCCGACCGAGCAGACCGCCAAGGACCTCGCCGCGAAGTTCACCGCAGCCAGTGGCGTGCCCACCCAGGTGACGGCCCTCTTCGAGGACTTCGAGACGAAGCTCCAGCAGGCCGCCGCCCAGAAGCAGCTCCCCGACATCGTCATCAACGACACCGCCCAGCTCGGCAGCCTCGTCAAGCAGGGGCTCGTGCGCGAGGTCGACCGGGCCGGCCTGGCCGGCAGCGGCGACCTCAGCCCGATCGCCTGGGACGCCGCCAAGGGCGCCGACGGCAAGCACTACGCCGTCCCGTTCTCCGCCCAGTCGTTCGCGCTGTTCATCCGCTCCGACTGGCGCGAGAAGGTCGGCGCCGAGGCCCCCACCTCGTGGGAGGAGCTCGACAAGCTCGCCGTCCAGTTCACGAAGGAGGACCCGGACGGCAACGGCAAGGCCGACACCTACGGCTACGTCATCCCCGGTTCCACCAAGCGCGGCTACACGTCCTGGTACGCCACCAGCTTCCTGTGGTCGGCCGGCGGCGACTTCCTCACCGGTGAGCCGGGCAAGTTCACCACCGCGGTGAACAGCCCGCAGGCCGTCGAGGCCGTCGACCACCTCAAGGGCCAGTTCTGCACCGACAAGACGGTCGTCCCCGGCGCGATCACCATGGAGACCACCCAGGCCCACCAGGTGTTCGAGTCCGGCAAGGGCGGCATCTACTTCACCGGCCCGTACAACATGGCCCGGTTCGACAAGGCGCTCGGCAAGGAGAAGTACGAGGTCGTCGCGCTCCCGGCCGGGCCGGGCGGCAAGGCGTCGTCGCTCGCCGAGGGCGAGAACGTGTACCTGATGGCCGGCTCCAAGAACGAGGACGGCCAGAAGAAGTTCGCCGAGTACGCGGTGTCCACCGAGGGCCAGACCGTCGGCATGGCCGGTGACACCGCCGGCAACATCGTGCGGCTGCCGGTCAACTCCACGGTGCAGCTCGCGAACGTCCGCCAGGACGCCCGCTGGCAGGTGTTCGACGAGATCTACAAGACGGCCGGCCGCTACACCCCCGCCGTCCCGGACTGGACGCCGTTCCGGCAGAGCTCGGCCGACGCCATGAACGCGATCTTCGCCGACTGCGCCTCCGACACGAAGGCCACGCTGGACAAGCTCGCCGAGACGTTCACCGCCGAGCTGACCAAGCAAGAGGTCAAGGGGTGACCACCACCCGCGTGGCGCCGGCGCGTTCCGGGGCTCCGGCCCCGGGCGCGCCGGCGCGCCCCTCCCCGCGGAGCAAGCGGCGCGTCGCCTGGACGCGCCGGCTGCTGCCCTGGCTGTTCCTGCTGCCCGCGCTGATCCTGTTCGCCGTCTTCAAGTTCGTGCCGATGGCCCGCGCCATCGAGATGAGCTTCCACGAGGTGCGCCCGTACCTGGGCGACCGGTGGGTCGGCGGGGAGAACTACTCCCAGGTGGTCACCGACGAGGCCTTCCGCGACGCCATCTGGCACACGATCGTCCTCGCGGTCGGCCAGACCGGCGGCTCGCTCGCCATCGGACTGCTGCTCGCGCTGCTGCTCGAGGGCGCGGCGCGGCACCTGTGGTTCGTCCGCACCGCCGTCTTCCTGCCCACGGTCGCCGCGATGGCGGTCGTCGCGGAGGTCTGGCGGGTGATCTACTACCCGGCTCCCGACGGCATGCTCAACAACGTGCTGAGCTGGTTCGGCATGGGACCGTCGCAATTCCTCAACGCCGAGGACACGTCGCTGTGGTCGGTCATGGCCGTCGGCATCTGGCGCGGCGCCCCGTACGACATGATGATCTTCATCGCCGGCCTGGCCGGCGTCGACCGCACCCTGTACGAGGCGGCCGCGGCGGACGGCGCCGGACCGATGCGGCGGTTCTGGCACGTCACGATGCCGGCGCTGCGCCCGGTGTTCGCGATCCTGTTCACCCTCGCCGCCATCCGCGGGCTGCGCGTCTTCACCGAGATCTTCCTGCTCACCAACGGCGGGCCCAACGGCTCCACCGAGGTGCTCATGACCCTCATCTACAAGCTCGGCCTGGAACGCAACGAGCTCGGCGTCGCCGCGGCCGGATCGATGGTCCTGCTGGGCGCGACCGTCGTGCTGACGCTCGCCGTGCAGGCGTTCCGCCGGAAGGACTCCCGATGAAGACCCGCCCGCCGGCGCGCGCGGACCGGTTCGACTCCGCGCTGGGCTTCACCGCCCAGCGCGGGCCGGTCGCCCGCCTCATCCAGATCGTCCTGTACGTCGTGCTCGTCGCCGTGTTCGCCGGACCGCTCGTCGCGCTCATGGTGGGCGCGTTCAGCCCCGTCGCCGACCCGAGCCGGCTCACCCTGTGGCCCGAGACGCTGACGCTGGACAACTTCACCGCCGCGTTCGACCGGGGCGTGCTGCGCTACCTGGCGAACTCGTTCATCGTGGTCGGCCTGGGCCTGCTGCTGCAGATCCTGGTCAGCGTGTCCGCCGCGTACGCCCTCGCGCGGCACAGGTTCCCGGGCATGCGCCTGGTGCTGCTGCTGATCCTGTCCACGATGATGCTGCCCGAGGAGATCCTGGCGATCCCGCTGTCGCTGGTGCTCGCCGACGTGCCGATCGTGCACGTCAACCTCATCGGCACCCTCGCCGGCATGATCATCCCGGTCGCCGCCTGGGCGTTCTCCATCCTGGTCATGACCGAGTTCATGAAGGAGATCCCGCTGGAGCTGGAGGAGGCCGCCCGCATCGACGGGGCCGGCGACCTGCGGATCCTGTGGACCATCGTGCTGCCGCTGTGCCGGCCCGCGCTCGGCGTCGTCGGCATCTTCGGCTTCACGATGATCTGGGACCAGTACATGCTCCCGCTGCTGGTGGCCCAGGACGCCGGCCAGTTCACCCTGCCGCTCGCGCTGCGCACCCTGCGCACCGACGAGCAGGCCGGCCTCGGCGTGCTGCTCGCCGCGTCGCTGCTCGCCCTGCTGCCGTCGGTCATCGCGTTCCTCGCCCTGCAGCGGCAGTTCATGAAGGGCCTCACCGCCGGCGCCGTCAAGGGCTGACGCCCGACCTGTTGAGAAGACAAGGACTCCCATGCTTCTGCACGGCCTGCTCTCCTTCCCGCTCACGCCGTTCACCCCCGACGACGAGGTCGACACCGGCGTGCTGGCGGACCACGTCGCGCAACAGATCGCGGCGGGCCCGGCCGGGCTCTTCGTGGCCTGCGGCACCGGCGAGTACACCGCGCTCAACCTCGACGAGTACCGCCGCGTCGTGCGCACCGCCGTCCGCGAGTCGAACGGCCGGCTGCCCGTCGTCGCCGGGGCTGGCGGCGGGCCGCAGCAGGCCCGCGAGTTCGCCCGCGCCGCCGCCGAGTGCGGCGCGGACGGGCTGCTGCTGCTCCCGCCGTACCTGGTGACCTCCACGCCCGCCGGCCTCATCCGGCACGTCGCGTACGTCGCCGGGGCGACCGGGCTGCCGCTGGTCGTCTACCAGCGCGCCAACGCGGTGCTCGACCCGGCGTCCGCCCTCGCCCTGCTCGACATCCCCACCGTGGCCGGCATCAAGGACGGCCGCGGCGACGTCGACGCGATGACCCGCCTGGTCACCACCGTGCGCGGCAGCGGCCACCCGCGCGCCGAGGGGTTCGGCTTCCTCAACGGGCTGCCCACCGCCGAGGTGTCCGCGACGGCGTACCGGGCCATCGGGGTGCCGAGCTACTCGTCGGCGGCGCTGTGCTTCGTGCCCGACCTCGCCACCGCCTTCCACCGCGCCCACGTCGCCGGCGACGAGCTGGTCACCCGCACCCTGCTCGCCGAGTTCTACCTGCCGCTGGTGGCGCTGCGCGACAAGGTCGCCGGGTACGCGGTCGCCCTGCCCAAGGCCGGCGCGATCCTGGCCGGGCTGCCGATGGGCTCGGTGCGCCCGCCGCTGGTCGACGCGGCACCCGAGCACGTCGAGCAGCTCGCGGCCCTCATCGAGGCCGGGCGGGCGGCGCTGCGCCGGGTCACCACCCCGCTGGTCGCGTCCGAGGTCGCCGCGTGACGGCCGCCCTCGGCGTCGCGCGCGTCACCGTCACGCCGATCGCGTTCCCCGACCCGCCGCTGCTCAACTCGGCGGGCATCCACCAGCCGTGGGCGCTGCGGGCGGTCGTGCAGGTGCACGCCGCCGACGGGTCGGTCGGCCTCGGCGAGACGTACGGCGACGCGCCGCACCTGGAGCTGCTCGGCCGGGCCGCCGCCGCGCTGCGCGGCCTCGACGTGTTCGACCTCAACGGGCTGCGCGAGCGCGTCGCCGCGGCCGTCGGCGTCGTGGACGCCCCCGACCGGCACGGGCTCACCGGCCCGTCCAGCGCCGCCAAGACCCTGGCCCGGGTGGTGTCGCCGTTCGAGGTGGCGCTGCTCGACCTGCAGGGCCACGCCACCGGGCGGCCGGTGGTGGACCTGCTCGGCGGGCGGGTGCGCGACCGGGTGCCGTTCAGCGGCTACCTGTTCTACAAGTGGGCCGCGCACCCCGGCGCCGAGCCGGACGCCTACGGCGAGGCCCTCGACCCCGCCGGGATCGTCGACCAGGCCCGGCGGATGGTGCAGCGGTACGGCTTCCGGTCGCTCAAGCTCAAGGGCGGCGTCTTCGCCCCCGACGAGGAGATCGCCGCCGTCCGGGCGCTGCGCGCGGCGTTCCCGGAGCACCCGCTGCGGCTCGACCCCAACTGCGCGTGGACGGTCGAGACGTCCATCCGGGTGGCCGCCGAGACCGACGGGCTGCTGGAGTACCTGGAGGACCCGACGCCCGGGCTGGCCGGCATGGCGGAGGTCGCCGCGAAGGCGCCGATGCCGCTGGCCACCAACATGTGCGTCGTCGAGTTCGGCGACCTGCCCGAGGCGGTGGCCCGCGACTCGGTGCAGGTGGTGCTGTCCGACCACCACTACTGGGGCGGGCTCACCGAGTCGGCGCGGCTCGCCACCATCTGCCGCACCTGGGGCCTCGGGCTGTCCATGCACTCCAACAGCCACCTCGGCATCAGCCTGGCCGCCATGGTGCACCTCGGCGCGGCCACCCCCAACCTCACCTACGACGTCGACACGCACACGCCGTGGCAGCTCGGCGCCGACGTGCTCGCCGACCCGCTCGCCTTCGACGGCGGCGCGGTGGCCGTGCCGGACGCCCCCGGCCTCGGCGTCACGCTCGACCCGGACGCGCTCGCCCGGATGCACGCCGACTACCTCGCGTGCGGCATCCGCGAGCGCGACGACACCGGCTACCTGCGCCGGTTCCAGCCCGGCTACGAGAAGAAGAGGCCCCGATGGTGACGGCGAGCGGGCACGCGTACCCGTGGGACGTGCTCGGCGACCCGGAGTTCCCCGGCCGGGTGCGCCGGGCCGGGCTGGGCACGGTGACGCTGGCGGCGACGTACCACAGCACGCGCGCCGCCACCCCCCTGCACCCGCACCGGCAGGTCGTCGACGCCCGGTACGCCGCCCTGTACCGCCCGGTGCGCCCGGAGGCGTGGGACGGCCACCTGCTCACCCCCGCCGCCCCCGACTGGCTGGCCGAGCCCGACCCGTTCGGCGCCGCCGCCGGGCTGCTGCGCGCGGCCGGCCTGAAGGTCACCGCGTGGATCGTGCTGACCCACAGCACCCGGCTCGGCCTGGCGCACCCGCGGGTGGCCGTCGTGAACTGCTTCGGCGAGTCCTACCCGTACGCGCTGTGCCCCGCCCACCCCGAGGTGCGCCGGTACGCGGCGACGCTGGCGGCGGAGGCGCTGCGCGGCGCCCCCGTCGACGCGGTGTCGCTGGAGGCGTGCGGGCAGCTCGGCGTCGACCACCTCGGCCACCACGAGAAGACCGCCGGGGCGTGGACCGCCGAGGCCCGCCGGCTGCTGTCGGTGTGCTGCTGCGCGGCGTGCCGGGCGGCGTGGCGGGCGGCCGGCGCCGACGACGAGGCGCTCGTCGCCGCCCTGCGCCGGGGCGCGCGGACGGCCGGCGCGCCGCCGTTCGACGACGCGGTGCTGCTGGCGGTGCGCCAGGCGCACACCGACGCCCTGCGCGCCGAGGTGCTCGCCGCGGTGCGGGCCGCCGCCCCCGGCGTCCCCGTCACCCTGCACGCCAGCCCCGACCCGTGGGCCACCGGCCCGTCGCCCGGGCTCACCCCGTCCGCCGCCGACGACGTCGACGCGCTGCTCGTGCCGGCCTGGCCGACCGGCCCGGAGACCGCCGAGCTGGTCGCCGCGGCCGCCAAGCACGGCCGGCCCGTCGACGCGTACGTGACGGTGCTGTCCGACGCCGACGGCGAGACCCTCGTCGCGCACGCCCGGCGGCTGCGCGACGCCGGCGCGTCCCGGCTCAGCCTCTACCACCTCGGCCTGGCCCCGGCCTGGCGGCAGGTGCTGTTCGGCGACGTGCTCGACGCCGTCCGATGACGCTGCTGCCCGGGCTCGTCTCGGTCACCCTGCGGCACCTGCACGCCGACCGGGTGGTGGCGCTGGCGGAGATGGCGGGCCTCGCCGCGATCGAGTGGGGCGGCGACGTGCACGTCCCGCACGGCGACCTGGCCGCCGCCGCCCGGGTCGCCGGGCTGACGTACCGCGCCGGCCTGGCCGTGTCCGCGTACGGCTCGTACTACCGCCTCGGCCACCCCGGCGAGCTGGACGCCGCCGCCGTCGTCGCCAGCGCCGCCCGCCTCGGCGCCCCGGCCATCCGCGTCTGGGCGGGCCGCCGCGGCAGCGCCGACGCCGACCCCGGCTACCGCGCCGCCGTCCGCGACGACGCCCTGCGGGTGGCCGCGATGGCCGCCGACGCCGGCATCGGCCTGGTCCTGGAGTACCACCGCCAGACCCTCACCGACACCCGCGCCGCCACCGCCGAGCTGCTGGCCGAGCTGCGCGGCGCGGGCGTGCGCAGCCTGTGGCAGCCGCAGCCCGAACGGTCGCTGGCCGAGAACGCCGGCGACCTCACCGCCCTGCTGCCCGACCTGGCCAACCTGCACGTCTTCGCCTGGCTGCCCGACCGGCGGAGGCTGCCCCTGAGCGCCCACCGCGAACAGTGGTCGGCGTGGCTGCCCATCGCCGCGTCGGCCCCCGGCGACCGCTACGCCAGCCTGGAGTTCGCCGCCGGCGACGACCCGGTGCAGGTCCTCACGGATGCGGTCACGCTGCGCGCGCTGCTGGGCTAGCGTCGATCAGGTGGCACCGGCCGACCTCCTCCCGGCGATTCCGCCGGCCGTGGCGACGGCCGCCTGGGCCCTGATCGCGGCCCGGCGCCGGCCCGCGCCCGCACCCACCCGGTCCACCGCCGCCCGGACCGCCCGCGCCGCCGCCCTCGGCGCCGCCCTGGCCACGGCCCTCGCCGCCGGGCTCGTCGCGGCGTACTGGCACGAGGTGCGCACGAACGACGCCCCCGGCGCCAAACCCGAGGCGGGCGCCCTGGTTCTCGCCGCCGCCGCCCACCTCGTCGTCGTGCCCGCGGTGTCCTGGGCCGGGCTGCGGCTGCTGGGGGTGCGCCCGGCCTGGCTCGTCACGCTCGGCGCGTGGGGGCTGCTGGGGTGCGCGCTGCTGGCCGTCGCCTGGGCCGGGTCCGGGCTGGCGACCCAGGTCTGGGTGTACGCGGCCGCGGGCCTGGCGTCCTACGCGGCGGCGGCCGCCGCGACGCGCCCCGCTCAGAAGTAGTCGAAGTAGCGGTCCCACCACGTCCCGGCCGAACCACCGAAGACGCGAGGGTCGCAGCTGCCGTCGTAGCGCTCCCAGAGCGGGTCCTCCGGGATCAGGGTGTAGCCGAGGTCGGCCAGCGCGGCCTCGACGCGCCGCGCGTCGCCGGGGTGCAGCAGAGCGGCGGCCTCGGCGTCGGTCCAGACCCCGGGGTTGTCGACCGAGAGGACGGCGAGCCCGCCGAAGTTGCTCACGCTGATGACGAGCTGCCTGCCGGTGGCGGCAACGGACGCGGGGACCTCGATGCGGCCGTGCAGGCTCGCGTCCTGCACGTCGCGGTCCACCCGGCACCGGCCGCCGAGGTCGGCGTCGAGCCGCTGGGCCAGCCGGCCGAAGGCGTGCCGGGCCCGGCGGTGGTGGTGGCTCGCCGGGAACTCGAGGTTGTCCGGGTCGTCCAGGGCGTGCAGGAGACGCCGCACCTCGGCGGGGGTGGGAGGCATCGGGTCATTGTGCCGGGCGTCGGGGGTGCGGTGCGGCCCCCGCGCGCCGGATGCGTGCGGGGGCCTCGGGGCCGTGGCGGGTCAGCTTCTGGGGAAGTTGTCCGCCGGGTTCTTGATGTGGTCGCGGACCCAGACGCCCGCCGGCTTGAGGCGGGACGTGCCGGCGAACGGGCCGCCCGGGCAGGTGCCCGGGGTGAAGACGGCGCCGGTGCGGCCGTCGTCGGAGTAGTTCCAGTTGGTCCAGCTGATCTTCTTCTGGGCCATCAGGTCGAGGTACTGCTGGGAGCGGGCGAAGTTGTTCGCGCCGTCGCCGGAGGCGGTCTGGGTGCCGAACTCGGTGACGAAGACCGGGATGCGGTCGGCGGCGGTGGACAGGGCGTTGAGGTAGTTCGTGCCGTGCGAGCCGGCGTAGAAGTGGAACGTGTACATGATGTTCGACGCGTTCACCTGGTTGTTGATCACGTCGTTCGGGCTGCCGCCGTCGGAGATGCCGAGCGAGCCCCAGCCGTGGGTGCCGAGCAGGATGACCGAGTCGGGGTCGATCGCGCGGATCGTCGGGATGATCGCCTCGTGGTACTGCTTGATGCGCGGCCACGGGGTGCCGTTGGGCTCGTTGGCCACGTCGTACAGGATGTTCGGCTTGTTGCCGTGGCGCTGGGCGATCTCGGTGAAGAACGTGCGGGCGCGGGCCAGGTTGGCGTTCGGGTCGCCCGGGGTGAGCTGGTGCCAGTCCACGACGACGTACATGCCGCGGGCGCTGACCTGCTCGATCAGGGTGTGCATGCGGTCGGTGAACAGCCGCGGGTTGGTCTCGTAGCCACCCTCCTGGATGTACATCGACAGGCGCAGGTGGTCGGCGCCCCAGTCCTTGGCGAGGGCGTCGATCGAGGCGTTGTTGACGCACTGCGGGTACCACTGCAGGCCGTGGGTGCTCATGCCGCGCAGCTGGATGGGCTTGCCGTACTGGTTGCACAGCTTGAGGCCGCAGACGCGCAGCTGGCCGTTGATGCCGACCGGGGTGCCGTTCGTGGGCGGCGGGGCGGCCGTCGTGGTGGGGGCGGGCGGGGGAGTGGTGCCGCCGTCGACGACGGTGAGCCGGTCGAGGTTGGGGCCGCCGGTGGCGGTGGTGGCCGTAGCCTGGACGGTGTTGGCGCCGGCCCGCAGGGTGGCCGTGACGGTGGCCTCCTGCCAGGTGGACCAGGCGCCGGTGCCGGCGAACGCGAGGGCGGCGTTCACGACGGTGCCGTTGACGGTGATGCGCATCGGGCGGTTGGCCGCGGTGCCGTTGGCGAAGCGGAACCGCAGGGTGGCGGTGCCGGCGGCGGCCTGGGTGGACCACTGCACGCCGCTGCCGGCGGCGTTGTCGCCGTTGACGAAGCCGCTGCCGGAGAAACCGGCGTGGTTGGACTCCACGACGCCGCCCGTGATGGTGGCCGTCTCGGCCTCGTACACGGTGGTGGCGGCCTCGGCTCCGGTGACGAAGACGAGGCCGGCGGCGACCAGGCCGGCGGCGGCCAGCCCCGCGACCTGGGTGCGGACTCTGGGTTTCTTCATGCGCGCTTCCTTGTCGCTGAGGAAGGGGGGAGGGGTGCGCTTCCAAGATTGTTAGGACTATTGCCTAACTGAAGCAGGTCGATATTAGGAAGGCCGGGAGCGCCAGGTCAAGGACTTAATGAAGACATGAAAAAAAGCGGCGCAGCGGCTCTGTGGAAGCCGCTGCGCCGCCGTCCGCGGCCGTCGTCAGCTGACGACGGGGCCGGTCAGGGGTAGTTCACCAGGGTGGCGACGTTGCTGGCGGAGTTCGCCGTCGGCCCGGTGTTGTTGATGACCCGCGCGATCGTGCCGGTGCCGCCGAGCGACACCGTCACCATGTTGTGGAAGCGCACGTTCGGGTTGTTCGGCACCTCGAACGCCCGGTCGGCCACGACGCTCGGGTTGGCGCTGAAGAACGCGTAGCTGCCCAGGCCCCAGGCCTCGTGCGAGGTCACGCTGTCGGCGACCTTGTACGCGGCGTAGCCCCGGGTGGAGCCGTTCATCCAGGCTGCCTGGTTCGGCGGGTCGTACGGCAGCTCGTTCTGGTAGAAGTACGTCCGGCCGCCGTTGCCGTTCCAGGTGGTCTGGTACTTCTGGTAGTGCTCGACGAACAGGCCATACATGGTGACGTTGTCGCCGTTGACCACCAGCCCGCGGTCGGCCGTGTTGAGGTTCCAGCCGATGCCGTGCGAGTGGTCGCCGCGCCAGATCCACAGGTGGTCGCCGATCACGTTGTCGCTGTTGATCCGCAGGCTCTCCGTGGCCCGGCCGACGGCGGCGCCGCCGATCCGGAAGTACACGTCGTGCAGCGAGGTCGGGTTGGCGGCGTGGTTCGCCGAGGAGCCGGTCGGGCCGACCTCCATCAGCAGCGGCGAGTTGACCTGCCCGGCGTCGATGAGCAGGCCGGCGATCTTCACGCCGGGCACGTCGGCGACGCTGACGGCGGTGATGCCGTTCTCCGGCATGAACGTCGCCAGGCCGAGGCCCAGCACGACCGTGTTCGGCCGGGTGATCCGCAGCGTCTCGTTGAGCCGGTAGATGCCCGGCGTGACGAGCAGGTCCTTGCCCTGGGCCAGGGCGGCGTTGATGCTGGCCGCGGTGGCGCCGGCCTTGACGACGTGGAACTGGCCGATCGGCAGCGACTGGCCCTGCGGCGCCTGGTTGCGCCAGGTGGTGCCGGCCGCGTTGCTGCGCAGCGCCGGGACGAACACGTTGTAGCCGCCGCGGGCGTCGACGTACAGGAACGGCTTCTCCCGGATCACCGGGGCCTGCGCGACCCGGGTGTACGGCGGGTTCGGGAAGGTGCCGGCGGGCGCGTTGAGGGCGCCGACGAACACCATGTTCCAGTTGGAGCCGGTCCAGCTGCCCCAGTCGGTGTTGCGCGACAGCCACTGCTGCTGGCTGCCGGAGCGCACCTGGCCGTCGACGCGGGTGTCGGCCATGAAGCCGCCGCTGGACCAGCCGCCGTCGTCGAGCTGCAGGTTGCCGCGCACGTGCATGCGCCGGTACGACGACGCCTGCGACACGGCCCACCGGTCGGTGCCGCCGGTCGGGTTGACCGACAGGCCCTCGGCCGCGCGCCAGAAGTTGTGCGTGGCGTTGCCCTGGAACCAGTCGGCCTCGACGTGCACGGAGCCGTTGATGGTCACGTCGTCCGGCGACAGGCCCAGGCCGGCGACCTGGGTGTAGTAGCCGACGTTCGCGTTGACGTTGTAGGTGCCCGGCTTGAACAGCACGGCGTACCGCTGGCTGCCGAACTGGTTGCTCTCCATCTGCGTGAAGATGGTGTTCAGCCGGTTCTGGATGGTGGCCTGCGGCGTCGACGGGTCGTAGACGAAGACGTTCGGCCCGAGGTCGGGGTTCTGGGGTGTGCCGGGCTCGCTGGGGGGCGGGCTGGTCGGCGGGGTGCCGCCGGTGGGCAGCGTCCAGCGCTGGTTCGCGCCCGTCGTGCAGTCCCAGAGCTGCAGCGGGGTGCCGTCGGCGCTGCTCACGCCGGTGGCGTCCAGGCACTTGCCCGAACCGGTGTTGCGAAGTCGGCCATTGTCGGCTGTCCATTTCTGCGCGTTGGTGCCGTTGCAGTCGTACAGCTGAACACGGGCGCCGTTGGCGGTCGACGCCGAGGCCACGTCGAGGCACTTGCCGAGCGCGCGGACGCTGTCGTCGGCGTTGCCGACGGTCCAGGTCTGGGCGCCGGTGCCGTTGCAGGTCCAGAGCTGCACGGCGGTGCCGTTGGCGCTGTTCGCGCCGGCCACGTCGGCGCACTTGGCGGCGTGGCCGACGATGGCGCCGGTGGTGGCGGCGTGGGCGCCGGTCATGCCGGCGACGGCGAATCCGGCGCCGAGCACGCCGGTCGCGAGGACGGCCAGGACGGGCCTGCGCCAGCGGCGGCGGGCGGGAGGCGAGGGGGGAGTGTCAGGCACGGAAACCCTCCAAGGCCGCTGGGGGCAGCGGCGGGGGTAGGGGGCGATAGACGGGCGCCCATTATCAACTCGCCCCGGAACCGGCTGCAAGGCGTAAATTAACGTCCTTAACTAAAACCGTGGTTCCGGAACCTCAGGGGGCGGGAGAGCGCTTTCACGGCGCCAGGCCTTACCCTGAGCGTCGGCCCGGGGCAGGAGAGCGATGGAAGCGAAGAAGACGACCGTCCGTGACATCAGGCGACGCAACCGCTCGATCCTGCTGTCGAGACTGTTCTTCGAGGGGCCGCTGAGCCGGCTCGAGCTCAGCGGCATGACCGGGCTGAGCGCGGCGACCGCCAGCAACGTCACCGCCGAGCTCATCGACGAGCGGCTGGTCGTCGAGGCCGGTCAGGTCGAGTCCGACGGCGGCCGGCCGCGGGTGCTGCTGCGCGTGGACCCCGACTACGGCTACGTGGTCGGCGTCGAGCTGGCCGAGACGGGCATCCGGGCGGAACTGTTCGACCTGTCGATGACCCGCCGGGCCACCGTCGAGGAGCCGATGCCGCCCGCGCCGTTCGACCCGGGAGCGGTCGCCGACCACATCGCCAAGGCGCTCGCCGCCATCGTGCCGGCCGCCGGGGTGGCCCCGGCGAAGGTGCTCGCCGCCGGCATCGGCGTGCCCGGCACGGTCGACCACGAGTCGTCCGCCGTCGTGCACGCCCCGACGGTCGGCTGGGACGCGGTCCGCCTCGAGCAGCTGCTGCGCGACCGCGGCGTCGAGCTGCCGCTGTACGTGGAGAACGGCGCCAAGACCCAGGGCCAGGCCGAGATGTGGTTCGGCTCCGGCCGCGGCGCCCGGCACGCGGTGATCGTGCTCGTCGGCTCGGGCGTCGGCGCCGCCCTGGTCAACAACGGCGCGATCCTGCGCGGCATCAGCAGCAGCGCCGGCGAGTGGGGCCACACCACCTGCGTGTACGGGGGCCGGCCGTGCCGGTGCGGCGCGCGTGGCTGCCTGGAGGCCTACGTCGGTGCGGACGCCATCCTCGACCGGTTCGCGGAGCTGGGCACGGGCCTGACCCTGGACGGCGACGCGGACGCGCGGATCCGGGCGATCGTCGCGGCCGCGGCGGACGACCCGGCGGTGGCGGCGTTCGTCGACGAGGTGGCCGGCATGCTCGGCGACGGCATCGCCAACCTCGTCAACCTGCTGAACCCGGAGCGGGTGGTGCTCGGCGGCTTCACCGGCCTGGCGCTGGGCGAGCGGCTGCTGCCGCGCATTCGGGCGGCGGCGCAGGCGGGCGCCCTGCCGCACCCGTTCGGCCAGGCGACGATCGAGCTGGCGAAACTCGGCCCGGACGCGATCGCCTTCGGCGCGGCCACGCTGCCCGTCGCGGACCTCCTGGCCCGCGGCGCGGACCCGCGCGAGTCCGCCGCCGCGTTCACATATGTGGACGCGTGACAGGTAGGGGTTTCGCATCTGTGTCTTGAGCATTACGTTGTCTGCGATGGACGCCCCCGCCGGTGGCGCGCGCCCCCGGCCCATCGCGACATGGAGATGCACATGCGCACACTGCGTGCCGGCAGCGCCGTCGTTGCCGGCCTTGCCCTGTTCCTGACCGCCGGGGCCGCCGCGCCCCCCGCTTCCGCCGCCGCCACCGGCACCGCCTCGGTCGTGGTCGACTTCACGAAGGCGGGCGGCCCGCTGCCGGCCGACCTCGTCGGCCTGTCGTTCGAGATGCGCGAGCTCGGCATCGGCAACCTGGACGCCCGCAAGGGCAACATGGTGCAGCTGTTCAAGACCCTCGGGCCGAGCAACGTCCGGATCGCGGGCAACACCCTCGACCGCGACGGCATCTGGCTGCCCGAGGGCCGGGCCATGCCCCAGCCGCACCCGGAGTGGCTCCAGCACGTCGTGACCCGCTCCGACATCGAGCGCCTCGACGACTTCCTCGACGCCACCGACTGGAAGACCGAGATCGGCATCAACCTCGGCCGGTGGGACGCCGCCGCGGCCGCCGACCAGGCGAAGGTCATGACCAGGGTGCTCGGCAAGCGGCTGGTCGCCGCCGAGTGCGGCAACGAGCCCGACCAGTGGGTCGGCAAGGGCTTCCGGCCGGCCGGGTTCTCCTACGCCGACTACCTCAAGGACTTCCAGGCGTGCGCCGCCGCGGTCGGCCCGGCGATCCCGCTCGCCGGGCCGGACGCCGCCGCGCCGAACTCGGTGTGGGCCGCCAACCTCGCCAGGGACGCGAACGACCGGCTGAGCCAGGTCATGCTGCACCAGTACGCGATGGACCCGACCGGCACGATGGAGCGGCTGCTGTCGCGCGACACCTACGACAAGCAACTGCGCACGATCACGCCGAACCTCGACGCCGCCAAGGCGCTGGGCATCCCGCTGCGCCTCGACGAGACCAACTCGGCGTGGGGCGGCGGCATCGACGGCGTCAGCAACAAGCACGGCTCGGCACTGTGGGCGCTGGACTACAGCCTCCAGCTCGGGCAGGCCGGCGTTGCGGGGCTCAACTTCCACGGCGGGCTCGGCGTGTGCGACCAGCCGATCTGGAACGGCAAGTGGCAGATCTACACCCCGATCTGCGCCGCCAGCAAGGCGGGCGAGCTCGCCCAGATCTACAAGGTCATGCCGATCTACTACGGCCTGTGGATGGCGCGCCAGCTCGGTTCGGGCCACTTCCTGCCGGTCACGCTGACCACCGACCGCAACGTCACGGCGTACGCGGTCAAGGGCAGGGACGGCCGGCTGCGCCTCGCGGTCATCTCCAAGGAGGACCCGTCCGCCGGGCCGGTGGCCGTGAGCGTCTCGGTCGGCGGCCGCAACCGTGCGGCGCAGGTGATCCGGATGACCGGCAGCAGCCTGGCCGGTGTGGACACCGCGGTGCAGGGCGCCACGGTCGACCACCTGGGGCGGCTGAAGCCCGGCCCGGCCGACCGGGTGCCGGTGCGCAGCGGGGCGCTGACCGTCGAGCTGGCCGCCGGCTCGGCCGCGGTCGTCACGCTGGACCGGTGAGGTTGCGGAACCTCGCACCTTCGTTGAATGCTTGAAATAACCGTGCCACCATTGCATTGACCTGCATCAATGCAATGGTGGCACGGAGGAAACCGATGTTCGGACGATGGAAGTCCCGGGCCGCGCGGCGGCTCGGACTGGTGACCGCGCTGGCCGCGGCGGCGGGCCTGGTGGCGGTGAGCCCGAACGCCGGATGGACCCAGGCCGGCCCGGCGCCGCGCGCGGCGGCCCCCGCCTTCAAGGTGCTCGCCTTCTACAACGGGACCTGGGACGCGGCGCACATCAACTTCGTGCGCGAGGCCAACCGGTGGTTCCCGCAGGCCGCGGCCGCCAACGGCTTCCAGTGGGAGTCGACCACCGACTGGAGCCGGCTCAACGCCGGCAACCTGGCCCAGTACAGGGTGGTCATGTTCCTCGACGACGCGCCGCCGGCCGCCCAGCGCCCCGCGTTCGAGCAGTACATGCGCTCCGGCGGCGCCTGGCTGGGCTTCCACGTCACCGCGTTCACCACGAACCCGTCGGCCTGGAGCTGGTACCACAACACGTTCCTCGGCACCGGCGCGTTCCGCTCCAACACCTGGGGGCCGACCCGGGTCACGATGCGGGTCGAGAACGCCGCGCACCCCAGCGTGCGCCGCCTGCCCGCCACCTTCACCTCGGCGGTGAGCGAGTGGTACTCGTGGTCCAACGACCTGCGGGCCAACCCCGACATCCGCGTCCTCGGCTCGATCGACCCGTCGAGCTTCCCCGTCGGCACCGACCCCAACCAGACCTGGCGCAGCGGCTACTACCCGATCATGTGGACGAACACGAAGTACCGGATGCTGTACGCCAACTTCGGCCACAACGCGATGAACTACTCCACCAACCAGGGCCTGTCGTCGACGTTCGACTCCGAGGTGCAGAACCGCTTCCTCATCGACGGCCTGCTGTGGCTCGGCGGCGGCGGTGCGGAGCCACCATCGGCGTGGAGTTCGGTCGTCAACAGGGGCAGCGGCAAGTGCCTGGACCTGCGCGGCGGCGCGGCGGCCGACGGCACCGCCGTGCAGCAGTCCGCCTGCACCGGCGGCGCGGCCCAGCAGTTCCGGCTGACCGCCACCTCCGGCGGGTACTCCCGGGTGGACGCCCGCCTCGACCCCGCCCGGGTGCTCGACGTCGCGAACGTGTCGGCCGCCGACAACGCCCGGGTGCAGCTCTGGTCGTACGGCGGCGGCGCCAACCAGCAGTGGCGGGCCGAACCGCTCGGCGACGGCCACCACCGCCTCGTCAACCGGCACAGCGGCAGGTGCCTCGACGTGCCCGCGGCGTCCACCGCCGACGGCGTCCAGCTCGTGCAGTACGCCTGCAACGGCTCCGCCGCCCAGGCGTTCCGGCTCGTCCCCGCCGCCTGATCCCGCACGCACGACGCCCCGCCCCCGCAGCCGCGGGAGCGGGGCGTCGGCCCCTGCCGGGGGTCAGGAGGCGCGGGCCAGCAGTGCGCCCGCGCGGACCGCGTCACCGGCCAGCAGCGCCACGTCGGCGTCGGCCAGCAGGGCGGGGGAGTCCGGGCCCGAGGACTGCGCCACGTCGCGCAGCACCGACACCAGCTCGGCCGCGTAGCCGGCGCCGCCGCGCTTCGCCTTCGCCAGGTGGGCGAGGGCGTCGTTCAGGCCGGCCACCACGACCGCGGGTCGCCGCACCGCGCCGGCCCGGGTCCAGTTGCGGGCCGCGAGCACCGCGGTCGCGTCCGCCACCGCGGCCCGCACGTGCCGGTCGCCGCCCACCAGGGCCGCGCGCGTGGCGGCCGTGAGCCGGTCCCGGGCGCTGTCGGTGCGCAGGCCCCAGCCGAACGGGTACGCCGGGTCGTAGACCGCGTCGCCCGCGTTGATCGGCTGCTGCTCCGGCGTGCGCGGCCAGGTCACCGGCAGCTGCCCGGTGAACGGGCGCCGCCCGAACAGGGTGTCCGCCACGCCCGCGCCCTCCGTGCCGGGCAGCCACGCCGCCACCAGGCCCTCGATGCCCGCCGCGTCGCCGACGACCTGGGGGCGGCCGGCGACCACCACGACGATGCACCGCATGGCGCCGCAGACCTTGTCGACCACGGCCTGGTCGCCGGGCTGCAGGGCCATCGACTTCGGCTCGCGCGGCACGCCCGCGTCCGCGTACGGCGGGGCGCCCACGTCGCCGAAGCCCTCCGCGTACGGGGTCTCGCCGACCACGACCACGCCGACCTCGCTGCCGTCGGCCGGCGCCGACGCGTCCGCGCTGTACGTGACCTGCGCCTGCGGGGCGACCTCGCGGATGCCCTCCAGGATGGTGGTGCCGGGCTGGATCGGGCCGGAGATGCCCTGCCACGTCCACGTCCAGCCGCCCGACTGGTTGCCGATGTCGTTCGCGCTGCGGCCGGCCACGTATACCTTGGCGGTCCTCTTCAGCGGCAGCACGCCGCCGTCGTTGCGCAGCAGCACCTGCGACTGCGCGACGGCCCGGCGGGCCACCCGGCGGTGCGCCGCCGAGCCGA